>DCIA01000012.1:35523-35780 GCA_002315735.1 Clostridiales bacterium UBA1738 | reverse complement strand
AATAAGGGATATCATTATCACGTCTGTAAACGTTAGCTCTTGGGTTGTCCCATGAACGGAATACGGCCTTGATAGCACCCATTAATTGTTCCTTAGGATCGCTTGGGAATTCAGCACCGATTTTAGCCTTATATTCAGCCTTGAATTGCATAGCAAGTTCTTTTAGGTCATCAGCATTAAGTTCAACGTCAAGCTTAACGCCCTTCTTGTCTTTCATTTCGTCGATAAGTTGTTCAAAATACTTCTTACCAACTTCC
>DCIA01000012.1:0-35472 GCA_002315735.1 Clostridiales bacterium UBA1738 | reverse complement strand
TAGCAGTCCCAAGCCCAACGAGGATTGCCTGATTGTGCAGCGATTGCTTCAACAACAGTTTCGTTAAGACCAAGATTTAGGATAGTGTCCATCATACCGGGCATTGATGCTCTGGCACCTGAACGAACTGATACTAATAGAGGATTGTTGATATCTCCGAATTTCTTTCCGCAGATTTCTTCCATCTTTGCAATGTTTTCCATGATTTCTGCTTGAATGTCATCATTGATTTTCTTGCCATCCTCATAATATTGTGTACAAGCTTCTGTTGAAATTGTGAAACCTTGTGGTACAGGAAGACCGATATTAGTCATTTCTGCAAGGTTAGCACCTTTTCCGCCAAGAAGTTCACGCATATCAGCGTTACCTTCTTTGAATAAGTAAACAAATTTCTTACTCATTTTAGTTCCTCCTATTAAATATTTTGGGTATAAAACACCCAATTATTAACTCTAACTTTATTATTATATCACAAAATGTCAAAATGTCTAGACATTTTTGTAACTTTGTGAGATTTTTTAATAATATTTCCATTTTGTCTGCCATTTTTGATTATAACTTACAAAAATTAATTGAATTGACTCAAATTTTGTGCTATAATTTTCTCAACTAATATGATAGAGGATATAAATATGAAAACAAAATCTGTGTATATTTGTAGAGAGTGCGGCTATCAATCTGCAAAATGGCTGGGAAAATGTCCATCGTGCAATAATTGGAATACAATGGACGAAACTCTCATATCGGAAGAAAAAAAATCAAATCCTATCGCAAAAGCAACTGTTGCGCATCGTCCTGTTTCAAAACTTCGAGATGTAAAGACCGACCTTGAAGTCCGCTACAAAACAGGAATGTTAGAACTTGACAGAGTTTTAGGTGGTGGGCTTGTAAAAGGCTCACTTGTTTTAGTGGGTGGTGACCCCGGTATAGGAAAATCAACCCTGCTTTTGCAAATTTGTGATACACTTTCGCAAGATAAGACAATACTATATATTTCAGGAGAAGAATCAGAAAAACAAATAAAGTTAAGAGCCGAAAGACTAAATGTTACTGCAGAAAATATATATCTTGTATCGGAAACAGACGTCGCAAGTGTTTTAGAACTCATAAATCAAGTGAACCCCGACATAGTCATTATCGATTCGATACAAACTATGTGTTGTGAAGAAATTGTATCCGCCGCAGGAAGTGTACCACAAGTCAGAGAAGCAACAAACGCATTTATGCGAATTGCAAAGCAAAATGATATTTCCATGTTTATCGTAGGCCATGTAACAAAGGACGGAGCGTTAGCAGGGCCGAGAGTTTTAGAACATATGGTTGACTGCGTACTATACTTTGAGGGCGATAAGCAAATGACTTTTAGAATTCTTCGTGCCGTAAAAAATCGTTTTGGCTCAACAAATGAAATCGGAGTTTTTGAAATGTCAAACGACGGACTTTTAGAAGTGGAAAATCCGTCCAAATTCCTCTTAGAAGGCAGAAGTGATAACAGTTCAGGTTCTTCTATCGTCTGCACAATGGAGGGAAGCCGTGGAGTTTTGGCAGAAATTCAAGCACTCGTAACTCCTACCGGCTTTGGAAATCCAAGACGAATGGCATCAGGTATTGATATTAATAGGCTGATTTTGATGATTGCCGTTTTGGAAAAACGCACAAAACTAAACCTTTCTAATTTTGATGTATATATCAATGTTGCAGGTGGCCTTAAAATTTCCGAAACGGGAATCGATTTAGGTCTTTGCGCCGCAATAGCATCAGGAAAAACCGACAAGCCTATTCCCCCTGATATTCTTTTTCTTGCTGAAATCGGGTTGGGCGGTGAACTTCGTTCGGTGTCAAATATTGAAAAACGAATAGCAGAAGGTGCAAAACTAGGTTTTACAAAAGCGATAATACCAAAGCAATCCATAAAAGGACTAAAAGTCCCAAAAGATTTTGAAGTAATAGGAGTCAAAAATTTACAAGAAGCACTCTTTTACATAAACTAAAAAAGTAGGCAAAATGCCTACTTTTTTAACTTTTTGGCTTAGGTTTAAATATAAGCGCCGCTAAAAAACCAAAAATCAATGCTGCACAAAGACCTGCTGCTCCTGCCGTAAATCCACCTGTAAAAATACCCAAAAAACCATTCTCGCTAACCGCTTTTTGCATACCTTTTGCAAGGTTATATCCAAATCCCGTAAGTGGAACTGTTGCTCCTGCTCCCGCAAAATTTACAATAGGCTCATAAATTCCCAATGCCCCTAAAATAACTCCTGCCACAACGAAACTAACAAGTATTCTAGCCGGTGTAAGGCGTGTCTTATCAATCAAAATTTGACCAATCATACAAATAAAACCACCCACAAAAAAAGCCTTAACATATTCCATAAAATCACCTCAGAAAATTTTCTTTTTCGCACGAAATTATAAGTGCATGTGCAATTGATGGAATGCTCTCGCCTTGCAAAAGCGTCATTGGATTCATAAGAGCGCCCGTTGCCATCAAAATCATCTTTTTTATCTTTTTCTCTCTTAACTCTTTAAAAATATATCCGCAAAACACACTTCCGCAGCAGCCACAACCCGAGCCGCCTGCATGAACATCTTGCTTTTTAATATCAAAAATCATTTTACCGCAATCATTGTGCATTGGATAAATATTATAGCCTTTTTTATCCATCAAATCGCAAAGTATATCAGAGCCTACTGTGCCTAAATCCCCGGTTAAAATCAAGTCATAGTCTTCGGGCTTTGTGCCGGTTTCCAAAAAAAGTGCCGACAACGTATCTGATGCAGCAGGTGCCATAGCAGCCCCCATATTACCGGCATCATTAATTCCCATATCAATAACCTTTCCTGTTGTAGCACCTAAAATATATGGCCCAATGCCATCCTTTTTCAGCATTGCTGCACCCGAACCTGTAACAGTCCACTGCGCAGTAGGTGTCCTTTGTCCGCCATATTCCAATGGAAAACGATACTGCTTTTCTGCCGAACAAAAATGGCTTGATGTAAGACATAGCACATTATTTGCAATATCCCCTGAAATCAGCATAGACCCAATCATCATACTTTCTGCCATAGTTGAACAAGCACCGTAAAGCCCTAAAAACGGAATATCAAATTCACGGACTGCGTAATGTGTTCCAACACATTGATTAAGTAAATCGCCTGCCAAAAAATAGTCAACATCTTCTTCTTTTATTTCTGTCTTTTCTAAAACTCTTTTTGCTGTTTCTCTTTGAAGTTTTGTTTCTGCCTTTTCCCAACTATCCTCGCCAAAATAATCATCTTCCAGTATTTTGTCAAAGCAGTTACTAAGCGGTCCTTCTCCCTCTTTTTTGCCTACCGTTGTCGCTGTTTCAAAAATTGAGGGAGAATCTTCAAAAATTACTGTTTGTCTTCCAACTCTCATTTTTGTCACTCCTTTTTGATATTTTATCTCAAAAAGGGTTTTTTATACAAAAAAGGTATGCTATTTTAAGCATACCTTTTTATAGAACACAAATTACATTTAGTCAACCATGAATTTCTTAACATCAGCTAAAAACGCATCACAGTTATCGGAATGTACTTCAACCTTAATAGGTTTTGACAAATCCAAACTAAATATACCCATGATTGATTTTGCATCGACAACATATCTTCCCGATGTCAAATCCACCTCAAAGTCGCATCTTGAAACCATGTTAACGAAATCCTTAACGTCGTTAATTGAACTTAATAAAAGATTAAAAGTTTTCATTCCTATTCCTCCATATCAATTTGATATAAATATACTACAACTTTTTTTAATTTTAGTCAATAGGGTATTGAAGTTTTTGGATAAATTTTATATAATAATACTAATATTATTGTATATTTTTAAGAGGGAACTATGAAAAAAGTTGCATTTTACACATTGGGGTGTAAAGTAAATCAATATGAAACAGAAGCAATGATTGAGCTTTTTCAAAATGCAGGCTATGAAATCTGTGATTTTGATGAGTTTGCCGATATCTATGTAATAAACACTTGTACAGTAACAGGTATGAGCGACAGAAAATCACGTCAAATAATAAGGCGTGCAAAAAAGAAAAATGAAAATGCTTATGTTGTGGTTACCGGCTGTTATGCACAGGTTTCACCTGACGAAATCAAAAAAATTGATGGCGTAAATCTTGTTTTGGGAACAAAGGGGCGAGAAAATATTGTTGACATCTGCAACGAGCATTTATCCGCTTCTTCAATAGTGGAAGAAAGTGATATTATGCACACGCATCATTTTGAAAATCTACAAATCAAAGATTTTTCAGGAAGAACAAGAGCATTTATAAAGGTTCAAGAAGGCTGTAACCAATTCTGTTCATACTGCATAATTCCATATGCAAGAGGGCCTATAAGAAGTCGAGAACTTTCAGAGGTTTTGGAAGAAACAAAGCGTCTATCCGGCGCCGGTTTTACCGAGGTTATATACGTCGGAATACATATTGCGTCATACGGGCTTGACAGAAAAAGTTTTGACCTTGCAGATTTGCTCATTGAAGCAAACAAAATTTCAGGCATAAAAAGAATCAGATTAAGTTCAATTGAGCCTATGACTTTAAACACAGAATTTGTAGAAAAAATAAGTGGTGTTTCTAAACTTTGTCATCATTTTCATCTCTCACTTCAAAGCGGTTGTGATGAAACCCTAAAACGAATGAACCGTCGATATACAACAGAGCAATATTTAAGCATTGTTGAAGGTCTAAGGCATCACTTCCCCGATGTTGCAATAACTACCGATGTTATGGTAGGTTTTCCCGGCGAAACGGAAGAAGAATTTAATAAAACTTGTGAATTTTTAAGGAAAATTTCCTTCTCGGGCGCACATATCTTCCCGTATTCGCAAAGAAAAGGCACTCCTGCCGATACATATCCAAATCAAGTGTCGGCAAACGACAAGTCAAAAAGAAGCCATATCGCAATGGATATTTGCAATGAAACACAGAAGGAATTTATGCAAAGATTTTTAAATTGCACTATGGAAGTTTTGTTTGAGCAAAGAAACGGCAAATATTTTGAAGGCAAAACAAACAACTACCAAAACGTGTTGGTAAAAACAGACGAAGACCTTTCGGGCAAGTATATGAATGTACTTTTAAAAGAAATTAAAAACGATTCCTTTATAGGAGAAATCATTAAGGAGAACTAAAATGCAAGATACCTTTTTTATAAAGATTGCAGAAATAACGATTAAAATTTCTACTCACTTCCCTCTTACAAAAGCCCTCTGCAAAGACTTTTTAATAGACGAAGTGAAAAATCCCGATATTGATGTTTTTGCAAATTTGGAAGAAATTGAAGCCGATATGAACAACGCCGAAGAAGAAAGCACTATGGACTATTCCGAATTTATCTGTATATACAGAAAAATTGCAGAACAACTCCCGTCTTTTGGTGCTTGTGTCTTTCACGGCGCATCAATCTCCTATGATAACAAAGGCTATCTCTTTACAGCACAAAGTGGCACGGGCAAATCAACTCATATAAAACTTTGGCGACAATTTTTTGGGAAAGATGTTGACATCATAAACGGAGATAAGCCAATTATTAAAGTCACAGACGATAAAATTTTAATCTGCTCTACCCCGTGGGCAGGCAAGGAAAACTGGAAGAAAAATAGAATTTTTCCGCTATCGGGAATAGCATTTTTAGAGCGAAGCAGTAAATCATTTAGTGAGCCGATGCTTCCAAAAGATTCTCTAAATAAAGTGATAAACCAAGTATATCTGCCGAAAAATCCTATTGCTCTTGCCGATACTCTTACGATAGTTGATAAGTTCTTATCAAAAGTTCCGCTTTATAAACTTGGCTGTGATATTTCAGAAGAAGCCGTCAAAGTTTCTTTTGAAACACTGACAAATAAAAATTATGAAGAAAACAAAATAAAGTAAATATTTTTAAGTCATCAATTTTCTTGAAAAATTGATGACTTTTTTTGTTCTAATTTTTATGCACAAACATAGTATATAAAAAAAGAGGTGGACAAAATGTTTACAATAGCCGAAGAAAATACAAACACGCTTTTAAGTTTGTTTTCTGCACTTCCCGAGCGAATTGCAAATGCTGTTTCAAACCTTGATACAGACAATCTTTTAGAACTGCGGCTTAGAACGGGAGGTATTTTGTCTTGTGTTTATCTTGACGGCAGTTACTGCATAGATAAACGAGGTAATCTCACAAAAAATCCTGCAAGTTCTATTATTGTTACAGAAAAGGACATAAAAAGAGCGATGGAACTTATCACAAGTTTTTCTATGTATGCCTTTGAAAGCCAAATACGATGTGGGTATGTAACACTTCCTTACGGTCATAGAGTAGGAATTTGCGGAGATGCCGAAACAAATGGTGGGAAAATCAGTCACCTAAAAAGCATACAATCTTTAAATTATAGATTTTCAAGAGAATTAATTGGCGTATCAAATAATTTTATGGACGAGATTTACGCATCAGGTGAAATAAAAAACACTCTTTTGGTATCTCCCCCTATGTGTGGGAAAACCACATTGCTTCGTGATATTGCAAGAAATTTATCACTTCTTGGAAAAAGAGTTTCGATAGTGGACGAGCGTGGCGAAATTGCCGCAATCACAAACGGCAAAACCCCATTTGATTTAGGGCTTGGGTGCGATGTACTGTCAGGAGTTTCAAAAACCGAAGGAATGCTGTTTATGCTTCGCTCTATGTCCCCCGATGTAATCATCACCGACGAAATCGGAGCAAAAGAAGACCTTGACACCATTCGTGAAATAAAAAAGCGTGGCGTAAGTGTAATAACAAGCCTTCACGGAAACGGCACCATTCTTTCTGATTTTGACACGGTTATTCACCTTCCAAAACTAAAAAATGATTAAACTTATCGGCTCAGTGCTAATAATTTTCTCGTGTAGTATTTTTGGCATTATTTCTTCAAATCATCTAAAATTACGGTGCAGAAATTTAGAAAAAATAATATCTTCTTTTCTAATCTTGGAAAGTGAAATTTCCTATGGAAAAAAAGATATAAAATCAATCCTTTTTCAAATCGGAAAATGTCAAAATCTGCCGTTATTTTGTGAAATTTCTGAGAATATAGCAAATTTGGGTGTCACTACTTCATTTTTAACTGCACTTGAAAAAGAAAACCTTTTCTTAACTGAAACCGATACGGAAATACTTATAGACTTTTCAAAAAATCTCGGCAGTATGGATACTAATTCACAGAAAAAAAGCATAAATCACGCAAAAAATCAGCTCAAACTCGCACTTGACAATGCTAAAAACAACTACGAAAAGTTAGGAAAACTGTATCGTAATATAGGATTTTTGTTTGGGCTTTTCTTTACAATATTACTAATTTAACAGGAGAATAAAATGAATGTTGATTTGATTTTTAAAGTGGCAGGTATCGGAATTGTCGTCGCCGTGTTAAACCAACTTCTTACCCGTTCGGGCAGAGAAGAGCAAGCACTGCTTACAACAATTGCAGGACTTATCGTGGTGCTTTATCTTCTCACAAAAGAAATCGGTGGGCTTTTCGATTCTATAAAGCAAATATTTGACTTATAAACTATGGATATAACTAAAATTCTTGCAATCGGCATAATAGGGACTTTTTTATCGGTAACAGTAAGAGCTTACAAGGCGGAATTTGGGATTTTAACAGCACTGATTACAAGTGTTATTATACTATATTTTTTAATTCCGCAAATAGCCCAAATCGTAACAGAAATAAATGAGTTTACAGTAAGTTTCGGAATTGATGTAGGATACATTAAGGCAATAACGAAAATAATCGGCATAGCATACATTACGGAATTCGCCCTGGAACTTTCAAAAGATGCAGGCGAGCATATGCTTTCAAAAAAACTTGAACTTGCAGGCAAAATCACAGTAATTTCAATAATGCTGCCAATAATAAAAATCCTTTTAACAACAATTGTAGCAACACTTGCAGATTTTTAAGGAGAAAATATATGAAACGAATATTTTTAATGGTATTTATTATATTTATTCTTCTTATTTCCACAGCATATGCGACAGAATACGAAATAATCGGCGAAGACTTTTTTAACGAAACGGTAAATTCCACGCTAAACGGCACACTTAATTTAAACCCTATCACGCTAATTAATAAATTTTTGAAAAGCATCTTTTTAGAGATAGTTAATTCTAAGCAATACATAAAATCAATACTGGTTATAGCAGCAGCGTCAGGGATTTTAAAAATTTTATCCGACTCCTTTGAAGGTTGTGATGTTTCAGAAATTGCATTTTTTGCTTGTTTTATTATTATGTCAATTCTGATAATCAATATTTTTAAAGAAGCCGTCGGATATGGTGTTACAACCATTCATTCACTTTGTGATTTTATAACAAAATTTGAGCCTATTTTTATCTCACTGCTTGCCACAAGCGGAGCAGTAACCGGTGCTGCAGTTTTTCAGCCGATTTTATCACTTAGTGTTTATCTATTGGGTTTAATCGTAGATAATTTCATTTTGCCAATCACTTATTTTTCCGCCATACTGGGAATTATTAACAGTATCAGCGGAAGAATTGAAATCGGTACTCTTACAAAACTTTTATCTTCTGTATCAAAGTGGGCGCTTATGGGGCTTTTGACTCTTTTTACTGCAATACTGTCAATTTATGGTTTTGGAACAAGCGCACTAAATACAGTAGCAGTAAAAGGGCTTAAATTTGCAGTAGGAAGTTTAGTTCCTGTTGTTGGCGGAATTCTATCTGACACCGTAGACACTGTTTTGTCAGGTGCAAGTTTAATAAAAAATGCAGTAGGAACTGCCGGAATGATAACTGTAATTTCAGTAACATTTTTCCCTATTATCAAGTTATTTATCATAATGACTCTTTTACACATTTCTGCCGCATTTGTAGAGCCTTTTTCCGATAAACGAATAACATCGCTTATTCTATCTACCTATGATGCAGCAAAAAACATTCTGTCAATGGTGATAACAGCATCACTTTTATTCATAATTTCAATAGGAATAATATTACTTGCAAGTGGGGTGAGTTTTTGAAAGAATACATAATTTCCATATCGGTCGCAACAATAACGGCATCTCTTGCCGATATTATAGCACCGGAAAATTGGCGAAAATATATACGCATTATGTTGGGATTCTTAATCCTATCTGTATTAATCTCTCCCATTGCAAAACTTAAAAATATCGAGATTCCGCAAATTGAACCCACAAATTCCGAAAGTGAAACAACTTTAAATAACACAATACAAAAAGAGTTTGAAAAAAACATTGCAGAAGATATTAAAACAAGGGTAAAAGATGAATTTGGAGCCGATATAACTGCAACTGTTTATGTAACACTAAATGAAAAAGAAAAAATATCAGGAGTTAATAAAATAACTATTTCAGGGAAAAGAATAAGCGAAAATATTGTAAATCGACTAAAAGAGGTTTATGGCTGTGAAGATATCCAAATTAAACATAAATGACTTTTTATCAAAATATGTGAATAATAAGAGCCTGTATATAATAGTTATAATTGGAGTTGTTTTTATGCTACTGCCCGAATTTGGCAGTACAAAAACAGAAAACCAAACATCACAAGCCTATGACGAATATTCAGATGAGGAAAGGCTTTCAGAAATTTTATCCACGGTAAACGGAGCGGGAAAAGTTTCCGTAATGATAACATATTTCGGGACTTCTTCCTATGACTTATCCTTTGAAGAAAAAAACAGTGATACCACCAAAGAACGCTCTGCAATATTGGATAACGGCACTCCTTTTATAAAGGGGAAAACCTATCCCACTGTAAAAGGCGTTATCATTGTTTCAAAAGGAGCAAATTTGCCGTCGGTAAGAGAGTCGCTCACGAGTGCAGCAAGCGCAATTTTAAATGTTCCGTCATATAGAGTTTGTGTTTTAGAAGGAAAGGAAAGGAATTAAAGTTATGGTAGTATTAAAGAAAAAAGAAGTAATCGCAACAGCACTTGTAGTTTTGATAGGAGTAGCAGGATACTTAAATTGGTCCTATCAAGACACGATAACTGTAAGTGACGGAGAAAGTTATATCGAAAACTCAAAAAAATTAGGCGAAGTTGAATATGTTTCCTCAAATAAAAAAGATGTTACAGACACATCAGCAAAAGAAGAGGCAAATTTGACCACAGGCGAATATTTTACCGAAGCAAAACTGTCAAAGGATAACTCACGCTCACGAGCACTTGAAATTTTAAATCAAACTGCCGCAAATGAGAGTTTTGACGGAGATGTAAGAAAACAAGCACAAGACAAAATTGTTTCCCTTGCAGAAAGCACAGAGAAAGAAACAGTAATCGAAAATGTTGCAAAAGCCAAAGGCTATAAAGATATCTCGGTGTATATCGACGGAAGCAATGTCGAAGTAATTGTAAAAAAAGAGAATTTTTCAGGCGAAGATGTTAAAACTATAAAAGAAATAATAACATCAGAGCTTAATACTTCGGCTAAGAATATTAAAATTATTGAAGCAAAATAGTTGCAATAATAAATAATATTTGATATAATTAACCAAAGGAAAGCCTGTTTTTAAGAAAGGAATGTACTAGTATGGAAAATAATAAAGATATCATAGAAGAAATCACCCTTGACGAAGGAAACGGAAAAGTAAATATATCAGACGATGTAGTTGCTGCTATTTCCGGAATTGCCGCAACAGAAATTGATGGTGTTTTTGGAATGTCCGGTGGCGTTGTAGGCGATATCGTTGAAAAATTAGGTGCAAAAAAGAGTCCTCAAAAGGGTGTTAAAGTTATCGTAAAACCGGAAGGCGCAACCATTGACCTTTATATTGTAGTTGATTTTGGAGTTCGTATCCCTGAACTTGCTTGGAATGTGCAAGAAAATGTCAAAAACAGCGTTGAAACAATGACAGGTATTGACGTTTTGAAGGTAAATGTTCATATAGACGGAGTTAATTTTAAAACACCTGAAAATGAAAAGCCTCAAAAAAAGGCAAAAAAAGAAAAGAAAGAAGTTTCTCAAAATTCCGAACCAACAGCAGTTGTAGAGAATATTGATTGTGAATGATAACAAAAGCGCCTTGATAAATTCAAGGTGTTTTTTTGTAGACAAAAAGACCAAATCTTAAAGATTTGGTCCATGCATTTTTCCTTTTGTTTTAATACGGGTAAAAGCTCTTGCAAGCCTTGCCTCTGCCTCACGATACTCATTTATACTATGTTTTTGCAAAATTATTTCTTTTGCTTCTTCTGCATCTCTCATGGCATGAATTTCGTCAATTTCTTCAGGTCTTTCGGCTGTATCAATAAGGACTAAAACATCGTTATTTTCAACCTTAATAATCCCTTCCGAAACGGCGGCAAATTCTTCCTCATCATCATTTTGCTTAAAAGAAATAGTCCCCGGAACAACTGCTGCAATCATATTTTGATGATGTGCCTCCACTCCGTACATTCCGTCAGTTGTCGGAATTTTAAGTGATACACATTCACCATCAAAAAACACTTTATCCGATGCAAATATGCAAAGATGAAATTTATTCATGCTATTCCTCCTTTGCAATTTGCTCCGCTTTTCTTATAACATCATCTTTTGTGCCGACATTGTAAAATGCTGCCTCAGGATAACTATCCATTTCGCCACTCAAAATAGCCTCAAAACTGTCAAGCGTGTCAGAAAGTGGCACATAAACACCGCTAACACCCGAGAATTTTTCAGCAACAAACATAGGTTGTGCCAAAAATCTTTGGATTTTTCTTGCTCTGCTTACTGTAAGTTTATCGTTATCGCTAAGTTCGTCCATACCCAAAATTGCAATAATGTCTTGTAATTCCTTATATTTTTCAAGAACTTCTTGCACTTGTCTTGCAATTTTATAGTGTCTTTCTCCCACGATGTCAGGCTCTAATATTCTTGAACTTGACTCTAATGGGTCAACGGCAGGATAAATACCTTGTTCTGCAATTTTTCTGCTTAATACAGTCGTTGCATCGAGGTGAGAAAATGTTGTTGCAGGCGCCGGGTCTGTAAGGTCGTCTGCCGGAACATAAACCGCTTGAACAGATGTTACAGAACCACTTTTTGTCGATGCAATTCTCTCTTGCAAAAGTCCCATTTCGTTTGCCAACGTAGGCTGATATCCAACAGCTGACGGCATTCTTCCAAGTAGCGTTGAAACTTCACTTCCTGCTTGAACAAATCTGAAAATATTATCTATAAAAAGTAGTACATCTTTGTTTTCTTCATCTCTAAAATATTCTGCCATAGTAAGTCCGGAAAGTGCAACTCTCATACGAACGCCCGGTGTCTCATTCATTTGCCCGAATACCAAAGCCGTTTTATCAATAACTCCGCTTTCCTTCATTTCGTTCCAAAGGTCGTTACCTTCACGAGAACGCTCTCCAACACCTGCAAAAACAGAATACCCGCCGTGCTGTGTTGCAACATTATGAATAAGTTCTTGAATAAGAACAGTTTTACCAACACCTGCTCCGCCAAAAAGACCAATCTTTCCTCCCTTTGCATAAGGCTCTAACAAATCAATAACTTTAATTCCCGTTTCAAGAATTTCAACATTGACGCTTCTATCTTTAAAGTCAGGTGCTTTTCTATGAATAGACCAATGTTTTTCAGCATTATCTATTTTTTCTCCACCATCAATCGTGTCGCCTAATACATTCATCATTCTGCCAAGAGTGTTCTTTCCAACAGGTACCATTATAGTATTTCCTGTTGCCAAAACATCCATACCGCAAGATAGACCATCTGTCGGAGAAAGCATAACGCATCTTACAACATCGTTGCCAATATGCTGAGCAACTTCCATTACATATTTTTTGCCGCCTGCCGAAATAGTAAGTGCTTCTTTAATTTTTGGAAGACTGTTATTTTCAAATCTGACATCTACAACCGAGCCGGTTATTTTAACTGTTTTTCCTGTCATATTTGTTCATCTCCCTCCCTTTTACATCTGCTTGCCGCAGATATTTCTGTAATTTCTTGTGTAATAATATTTTGTCTGCCGTGATTATACTGCTTATCAAGCGATTCTAACAGTTCTTTTGTGTTCTCGTTTGCAGCATTCATAGCATTCATTCTTGCGCTTTGTTCACTGCAAAAACTATCCACTAACGCACTGTAAATAAATCCCGTAACATAACTTGGAACAATATGGTCTAAAACCGTGTCAAGTGAATTTAAAAACTCAAACGGCTCATCTACCGACTTTTCATTTTCGTGGGTTAGAAAATCTGCTCTATGGAAAGGCAATAGTCTAACATCTTTAACCTTTGATTTAAAGCCATTTTCAAAGTCTGTATAGATAATGAATATCTTTTTAAGTTCACCTTTGTTATACTGATCTAAAAGAATATTTTTAATTTTTCTTGCTCTGTGAAGTGACGGATTTTGTGCCGTGTATAAAAATGATTGCTCAATCGGAATATGATGAGATTCAAAATATCTTCTGCCGTATTCACCCACAACAAAAAGTTTTGATGGATTATGCTCCTTCATAAGCGATAGAGCCTTTTTTATTACATTTTGATTGTATGCTCCCGCTAAACCTTTGTCCGCAGTAATAACCAAATATCCATATGTTCCTTCAAAATCGTGGTCGCCTGTAACCGGATAGAAATATTTGTTTTCTATTTCCTCTTCAATTCTAAAAACCCTTTTAATCTCACTTTGAAGTGAGTTAAAATAAGGTCTTGTATGATTCAAATTTTTCTTTGCGTGTTGAAGTTTTGCAGAAGCAATCAAATACATAGCATTCGTGATTTTTTGCATTTCATGAACACTGTCAATTCTGTTTTTAATTTCTTTAATATTAGACATATCACTCACCGAAAGAATTTGCAATATTTAAGATAAGTTCCTTATCTTCTTCTGAATAATCACCATTTTCATCAATGCTTTTGCAAAGAGACGAATATTCAGTTTCAATCTTTTCAACAAGACCTTTTAAATGTTCTTGAACATTTAAAGCAGGCACTTTTAATAAGCAATGCCCCATCGCAGCAATCAGCATAATAACCTGTGCATGAAGCGAAAGTGGATTTGATTGCTTTTGACGAAGCATTCTCATAAGACCTTGACCATATTTTAATTGTTTTAGTGTTTCTTCGTCAAGTTCGCTTGAAAATTGCATAAATATTTCCATTTCTCGATATTGTGCAAGGTCAAGTCTTAAAGATTTTGCAGCCTTTTTCATCGCTTTTGTTTGGGCATTTCCGCCAACACGAGAAACAGACAGACCAACATTAATAGCAGGTCTTTGCCCTGAATAAAATAGCGAATTTTCAAGAAAAATCTGTCCATCTGTAATTGAGATAATATTTGTCGGAATGTATGCCGAAACGTCACCCGCTTGTGTTTCAACGATAGGAAGCGCCGTCATACTGCCGTCACCTTTCTCCTTTGAAAGATGTGCGCTTCTTTCCAAAAGTCTTGAATGAAGATAGAAAACATCACCGGGATATGCTTCTCTTCCCGGAGAACGACCTAATAAAAGACTTATAGTTCTGTATGCCACAGCGTGTTTTGACAAGTCATCATATACAATCAAGACATTTTTTCCGTGTTCCATAAAGTATTCTGCAAGAGCGCATCCTGCATACGGGGCGATGTATTGAAGAGTTGCTGTTTCTCCTGCCGATGCGCTTATAACCGCAGTATATTCCATAGCACCATTTTTAGATAGGGTGTTTACAAGGCTTGAAACAAAACTTGCTTTTTGACCTATTGCAACATAAATACAAATAACATCTTTGCCCTTTTGATTAAGAATGGTATCTATTGCAATACTACTCTTTCCTGTTTGTCTGTCACCGATAATAAGTTCTCTTTGTCCTCTGCCTATCGGAAACATTGAGTCTATTGCCAAAATTCCTGTTTCCATAGGCTTATTAACCGGTGCTCTGTCAATAATTCCCGGTGCCGGATTTTCAACCGGCTTATATACGTCTGCCTTTATATTTCCTTTTCCGTCTATTGCAACACCAAGAGCATTTGAAACTCTGCCAATATAGGCATCTCCGCAAGGCATACCTGCAATTTTTCCGGTACGCAAAACTTTTCCGCCGGCATAAACTGAGGCATCATCGTCAAAAAGAATGCATCCACATTCATTTTCCGAAAGGCTTTGAACCATACCCTTAATGCCGTCTTCAAACAAAAGCACTTCGCCATAAAAGGCATTAGTAAGACCTGTAACCGTCGCAATCGAGTCGCCAACAGTCTTAACTCTGCCTATTTCTTCTGCCATAACCTTTGGAGTCCAATTTTTAATATTATCTTTAAGTAGTGGAATAACATCATCTTTGCTATCCCCGATAGATAATAAGTCATTTTTAAGACGCCTAAAACGGCCCTCTGCCGTCCAGTCATAAATATCACTGCCAACATTTAAGCGAAATCCGTTTTTTATCTTACTATCACATTCCCACGAAAGCGGAATATGATATCCGTATTTCTTTTGCAAAAACTCTTCAAATCTTACTTTTTGCTCTTGATTTGGCTCAACATCTGAGCATAAAACGGCAATACTAATCTTATTCTCCACCGTTTTCGCCCTCCTCAGTGCTATTTAAAAACGCATCAAAACTTTCTTCTGTACTTTCATATACAAGTTTTTTTACAGCTGCAACTGCTAATTTTGATACTTCTTTATTCGCATTTTGAAGTTTTTCTTGCTTTTCAATTTCTGCTTTATTTTTTGCAATTTCAATGATATTTTCGGCTTCTTTTTGTGCTTTTTCAATTATGTCTGAAGCCTCTGACTCAGCTTTTTTAATGCTTTCCGTTCTTAATTGTGCAATTTCTTTGTTCGCCAAAATGAGTTTGTCTTCATATTCTTTTTTGATTTCGTCTGCATCTTTTAGAGTTTCTTTTGCTTTGTCATCCATATCAGAAAAGACTTTTGTCCTGTCCTCCATAAATTTCTTGACAGGAGAATATAGAATAAAATACAGTCCTGCAAACAGGATAACAAAATTTAGCATATGTAGTAAAATTTGTTGCACATCAATATTTAATGGTAAATTCATAATTTCTCACCTATTATAATACAAAAATAATCAAGATTGCTACGATAAGGGCATAAATTATTGCAGTTTCTATAAATACAAGTCCCATCATCATTGTCGTTCTGATTTGACCTGATGCTTCAGGTTGTCTTGCGATACCTTCTGCTGATTTTCCAACAGCAATAGCCATAGCGATAGCACCGGCAGCGGCTGCTAACATCATAATCATAGCTGCTGCAATTGCCTTTGCAGATAATAGTGATGTATCTGCACCATCACCTGCTGCAAATACCGGCATAGTTGCCATAAATACTGTAAATAAACCTAATAATAATGCGTTAATCTTTTTCATTTTATTTTACCTCTTTCTCTTTCTTTTCTGTCGATTCACCGTAGAATTGTGCCGTCAGCATAGTTAATACATATGCTTGAATAACTGCGTGTAATAAAGTAAACAGCACTCCCACAATTACGGGAAGGACAAAGCTTAAATTGTAATAATAGTAAACAAGTTCTGTGACTAGTGCCCCTGATAAAAGTGCGCCGAATAGTCTAAAACTCATAGATACAGGTAGTGAAAAATCTTTAAGTGCCGTTAAGAAGCCTTTAGCCCCGCCTGCAATCAGTCCGCCAAACAATATTACGCCATAAGATATAACTCCAAGGCTAATTGCCCCATTAATATCTGCAAGCGGTGCGGGAAGCGAAATCGGCATCCCTCTTGTAGTAATCACTTGAACTCCAAAAAGTTCAAATATCGTACCGACAAATATGTATAAGCCTGCCGCAAAAATATATGCACTCACAAACTTATTTCTGTGTGGGCTTTTTTCCTTTCCCATACCGTCAAAAAATCCAACTGCTTCTTCTAATAGAAGTTGAAGTTTCCCCGGAACAACCGTAAATTTGGGGAAGACAAAAATCCTAATAATAATTGCAAACACCAATAGTAATAAAGTCACTATATATGCCGAAATTAATCCGGGATTTACTATAACTCCAAAAAAATTCACCTTTGAACTTTCGTGAAGCACTGCATCACTCATTACTTCCTTAATTGTTTCTGTCTTTTCCGTTCCCGTGAGAAGAATCCCCACAAAAATAAAGATAGTCAACACCGAAAAAATGAGTATGCTTTTTATTTTCCGTTTTTTCTCCATATTCCACATCTCTTCTTTTTTAGTTTTATAAAAACAAAACACACAATCAAAATACCGAAAATTCAGTATTTATCATGTGTTCTTTCTTGTTGATTTTTCTTGAATATTGTAGCACTTTGACATTAAAATGTCAATATTGTTTTTTATGTAATATTCCCCAAAAAAAAGCCATCTTTTATATAGTTTATTGTATGAATTTTCACGCTGGTTTTTTCTTCAATACTCGTCTGTTTTTTAAAAAAAGGTCTTATAAAAGACCTTTTTTATGCTATTTTGTCGCCGATGCATGCAAAATTTCAGGCAACAACTGTTTTTTACGGCTCATAACACCCGGCATATCGTAAACGTGTTCTCTCAACTTTGAATAGGGCAAAGATTTTTCAGAGTGGAAGTTTGAACTTAAAAGTATGCTTCGCTCCTTTAAAACATCGGTAACCATCAAAAGTGTCCAATTAAGTGCTCCACGCTGACGAATATTTTCAAGTGCATCAAGATATTTGTCTATATACTCTTCTGCATCATGAAGTGTTGTTACTTCGCACTGACCGATACCTATTCTAACCGAGTTTTGAGTATATACTTTAAAGTCTGAAACAATTGCCTCATCAGGATTTCTGGAATTTAGTCCTTTAACATTACTAAACATAACCTTACCAAACTCTTCCACATCTTCACCGCAAATTGTAGCAAGCATATATGCTGTTTCAACATCGATTTTTGTCGTAGTTGGGCTTTTTAAAATTAATGTATCGGAAAGAAGTCCTGAAAGCATAGTTCTTGCAATCTTTGGAGCAGGTTTTATTCCATTTCGCAAAAACAATTGATAAACAATAGTGCAAGTGCTTCCCAAAGGCTCAGCATCTATAAATAACGGCAAGTCAGTTTTTATAGCATTTAATCTGTGATGGTCAATGATTTCAACAACATTAGCACATTCAATACCCTTTATACTTTGGTCAGGCTCGTTGTGGTCTACCAAGATTAAATTATATTTAGGAGTGTTAAGAAAACATCTTCTTGTTACATAACCCACATATTTCCCACCATCCATAACGGCAAGTCCCCTCTTATTAGAGCCAAGAACTATCGATTTTGCATCTTCAAAAATATCTGTTGCGTTAAGAGGTTCTCCTTGAGTTGCCATAATATCGCCGATTTTTGGAATATCCAAAATCTTATCATCTTCATTAAGTTTGTTTATTGCCCAATTTGCGATATTGTCAATACTCAAAAGTCCACAAAACTCATCTCCGTCAAAAACCGGTACAGCCGAAGGATTTTCACCCTTAAAAAGTTTTGCATATTCTGTAAGTGGCATTGACATATCAACCTTTTTGCAAGAAGATATCATAACATCTTGCACCTTCGGAAACATATCCCTTTTATACATAGGTGGTTCAATTTCTAACGATTTTAAAAGTTCCGCCATTCCCTCGCCGATATGCGAGCATCTAATCGGAATATATTCATTTTTAGGGTCAATAAGATTTTTTAATGCAGCATACGAAATTGCACTGCAAATACTATCCATATCAGGATTTCTATGTCCTGTTATATATATTTTTTCCATCAATTAAGTCATACCTTCCAAATATTTTTTGTTATTATACCATATTATTTGATTTTTTTCAACAAGTTATAACACCACAAGCTAAAATTCCTGTATGCAGTTTTATTATCATTGACATTTTTTTATGTATTGATATATAACAACAATTTTAGGATAACATACAATTATTTTTTAATTACCACATTTCCACTACTGTCTTTAGGGCATTATATCAAAATAATAATTTTGTCCATAAAATTTGCAAAACTTTACTATTTGTTGACAAAATTAACACGATTTCAAAATTTTGTTGTATAATTTTTTCAGTTATGATAGAATAAGCCTTGTTATAAAAATCAGATTTTATTGAATGGTAGGTGAACAATATGGAGTTTTTAGGCTTTGATATCGGTGGTACAAAAACAGCAGTTTTAAGAGGAACCGAAAAAGGCGAAATTTTAGAAAAAATCAAATTCAAAACTACTACGGTAGATGAAACATTAGAAAATATATTCCAAGCTGCCGAAAAAATCAAAGGTGGTAGTGTAGCCGTAGGAATCAGTTGTGGCGGCCCGTTAGACTCCGATACCGGAACAATCCTTTCTCCTCCGTCATTACACGATTGGGATAGAATTGAAATTGTTAAAATGGTTAAAGAGCGTTTGGGCTTAGATGCATATCTTTGCAATGATGCAAATGCCTGTGCAGTTGCAGAATGGAGATTCGGAGCAGGTGTAGGCGCAAAAAATATGATATTTTTAACCTTCGGAACAGGTATGGGTGCCGGACTGATTTTAGACGGAAAATTATATAACGGTACAAATGGTAATGCCGGCGAAATCGGTCATGTCAGATTGGAACATTATGGCCCTGCCGGATATGGCAAACAAGGTTCTTTTGAAGGTTTTGTAAGTGGTGGCGGAATTGCTCGCTCGGCACAGCAAGTCGCAATAGCAGCCATTCAGCGTGGAGAGGCCCCGCAATTTTGCCCGACGCTTAAAGACCTTGATTCCATCACAGCAAAATCAGTTGCCGAATTTGCCGAAAAAGGCGACAAACTCGCCTTAGAAGTTTATAAGAAAACAGGCGAGATGTTAGGACGAGGACTATCAATACTAATAGATATATTAAATCCGGAAAAAATTGTTATAGGAAGTGTTTATGAGCGTTCATCACATCTTATGAAAGATGAAATGCTAAAAGTTATAGATGAGGAAGCACTCGTTTATGCTAAAAATGTTGTGGAAATACTTCCTGCCAAATTGGGCGACGAAATTGGTGACTACGCATCGTTAGCTCTTGCCTTAGAATGTTATGAAAGGATGACAAAAAATGATAAATAATTTATTAAACCGATATCCTGCTCTTAATGGTATTAAAAATCAAATTGAAAGTGCAGAAAAAATACTGGTTAATTGTTTTAAAAACGGCAACAAGCTGCTCGTTTGCGGTAATGGCGGCAGTTGTTCTGACAGCGACCATATTGTTGGTGAATTAATGAAAGGTTTTTTATCAAAAAGACCTATTAATGCCGATATAAAAGCGGCTCTATCACAGTTTGAAAACGGAGAATTTCTTGCAAATAATTTGCAAGGGGCATTGCCCGCCATCTCACTAACTAATCATGCTGCACTAATAACGGCATTTTCAAACGATGTTAATCCTGATATGATATATGCTGAGCAAGTGTTTGGTTATGCAAAGGCGGGGGATGTTTTAATAGGTATAACAACTTCCGGCAATTCTAAAAATGTTGTATATGCTGCACAAGTTGCAAAAGCATGCGGAATGAAGGTCATTGCTCTTACCGGTAAAAAGGAAAACAAACTAGACGGTATTGCCGATATCGTAATACATGCACCGGAAGAAGAAACCTATAAGGTACAAGAATTGCATCTACCGATTTATCACTATTTATGTGCAAAATGCGAAGAAGAATTATTTTAATTTTGGAGGAAAACACATGAATTGGAAAATAGCTTATGCACCGAATTGTGAGTGCAAAAATACTGAGCTTAAAACAATAAAAGAAATAAAAAAAAGCGGATTTGAAATCATTGATGCTGTTGTTCCGGGTTGTATCGAAGCAGATTTAATGAGATGCGGGAAACTGCCCGACCTATATTATTCAACAAATACCTTGCTATCGCAAAAACTCGAAAATTTACACCTTTGGTATTATACAATGGTAGAAATTGAAAATGTGAATTCACACATCTGTTTTGAAGGTATTGACACAATTGCAGATATTTTTGTAAACGGGAAACTAGTGAAATCTGTTGATAATATGTTTATTCCGCACAACATTTATGACTGTTTAAAAAACGGAAAAAATGAGATAGTTGTACATATTAAACCTGTCTGTATAGAAACCAGAAACTATATATCTCCTGCCGGTTGCAAAGCACAAACTCACAATTATCCCGCACTGCATATAAGAAAAGCGGCGCACCAATTCGGCTGGGATATTATGCCTAGAATAGTGTCTGCCGGTCTTTGGAAAGATGTCAAAATTATTCCAAATAAAACCGATTCTATTAACGAACTTTATTTTGTTACGAATTATGCAAACGAAAAACGCTCTAGTATGTATGCGTATTTTTCTTTACAATTAGAAGAAGACTATGCACAGGATTATTCTATTAAATTTGAAGGAAAATGCGATGATAGTTCCTTTGAATTCAAAAGAAAACTTTTTCACAATTCAGGGCATATCGCATTTTCAATCGATAATGCAAAACTTTGGTGGCCAAAAAATGCAGGAAAGCAAAACCTATACGACACAAAAGTTTCCCTTTATTACAAAGACACATTAAAAGACGAATACTCATTGAAATTTGGCATAAGAGAGATTAACCTTGAACATACCGACATAACGGACAATGACGGAAACGGAAAGTTCTGTTTTAATGTAAACGGCAAAGAAATCTTTGTGCTTGGAACTAATTGGGTGCCTCTTGACGCTCTTCACTGTAACGACACAAAAAGGCTTCAAAAATCACTTGAACTTTTAGATGACATAGGCTGTAATATGGTTCGCTGTTGGGGCGGAAATGTATATGAATCTGATGAATTCTATGAATTTTGTGACACTCACGGAATTATGATTTGGCAAGATTTTATGTTTGGTTGTGCTGTATATCCAAACGATACTGAACTTTTCGAAAAAATCAAATCGGAAGCAAAATATCAAATTAAGCGACTTAGAAACCATCCGTCACTTGCGCTTTGGGCAGGCGACAATGAATGCGACCTGACATATTCTTGGGTTGGAATGAGACGAGATCCTAATGTTAATGTTTTAAATCGTTCAATATTAAAGCAAGAAGTAGTTGAAAACGATTATGCACGAGATTATCTGCCAAGTTCCCCGTATGTAAGTCAAAGGGCGTATGATGAATGTGCAACCCTCCCCGAAGAACATCTTTGGGGGCCTCGTGATTATTTCAAAGGTGACTATTATAAAAATACATTCTGTCATTTTGCAAGCGAAACGGGTTACCATGGTTTCAACTCAGTTTCATCACTAAAAAAATTCTTAAAAGAGCCTGAAAAAATCTTTAAAGAAGAACACATTCCAACCGATGAATATCTTGTTCACGCATCATGTATGGACACGAACATGGACGATCCATATGCGTATAGAATCGAACTTGCTTTCAATCAGGTCATAACACTATTTGGAAGTGCTGAGGAAGATTTTTCAGATTTCGTAAAACAGAGCCAAATTTCTCAAGCAGAAGCCAAAAAGTATTTTATCGAAAAATTCAGAATAGATAAGCCAAAAAGGTCAGGTATAATTTGGTGGAACTTAATTGACGGTTGGCCACAAGTATCTGATGCAATTATTGACTATTATTATAACAAAAAACTTGCATATTCATATATTAAGCGTTCACAAAATCCTGTTTGCTTAATGTTTGATGAGCCGGAGGGCGGAAGCATTACTCTTTGTGGGGTTAATGATACAACAACAGAAAAAGAAGTAAAATACACTGTAACAGATGTTGCAAACGAGCAAATATTGCTTACCGGAAGCACTGTTATCCCGACGGACAAAACCATTAGACTCCAAAAACTTTCTATTTTGGAAACCGAAAAGAAATTTTTGCTAATTGAGTGGGAATGTGATGGAAAAGTATATAAAAACCACTATTTTACAAATATTATTAATATTAGTTACAAAGATTATCTAACCTCATTAAAAAAATGCGGATTTGATGAATTTGAAGATTAAACACAAAAAAACGCTTCACATATTAATGTGAAGCGTTTTTGTATTTATTTTACTCATATTACGAAAAACAAAACATATAACATATGCAGTACACTGCCTAATACAACAAATAAATGAAATACTGAATGCATATATTTTCTACCCTTCAAAAAATAATAAAAAACAGCACCAACAGAGTAAGAAATCCCGCCCAGCACTAATAATGAAATTCCGCCTCTTTCTATCATAAATGGTAGTGCTTTATATGCACCGACAATGCTCCATCCCATTACAAGATAGCATATACCTGATATTGTTTTTGCCTTTTCCAAGTCAATACTATTTAAAATAATTCCAAAAATTGCAGAAGCCCAAACAATAGTAAGTAAAGTATATGAAAGTTTTGCATCAAATTCTCTAAGTGCTGAAAGGCAAATCGGCGTATATGTACCCGAAATCAGCAAAAATATTGAACAATGGTCTATTATCCTAAAAACCTTTTTTGACAGTAATTTAGGATTAAGTCCATGATAAATACTTGAACAAGTATATAACAAAATCATTGATACACCAAAAACTATACTACCAATGATTCCGTAAATATTCTTGTGTAATGATGAAAATATTATACCCAAAACAAGAGCTATAACCCCTATTCCACCACCTACAATGTGTGAAGTCATATTAAAAACTTCTTCTCCTTTTGAATACTCCGGTAAAACCATTTTTAAAAGTTTTGCTTTTTTCATTTTTTATCACCCTACCTGATTGATTTTTACCTTTTAATTTTAAATATAACCTTGTGGTACTAAAATATGATTTTTCCAATACCTTTTTCAATCTTCATTTCCACTCCGTATGGTTTACACATAGCTTTAAATCTATCAAAAATATCATTATTTTTTGCAGGTTTTGGCCATCCAATCATAGAATGTTTCATTCCATAGCCTAACTCAATCGGCAAAAATTCAATAGAAATAAGTTTGCCATTATCCATTTCCACAAAAGGTATTATTGCCTCCATCATAACAGGATCTCTTTGAAGTCCTACTGTGAAATTTCTTGTTCGTGTTTTGAAAAGTTCGTACATATTACAATCCGGAGTTAACCCATAATTTTTGTAATATTCCATAGGTGCATACTCGATATTTTCTAATTGCAAAATAAAATCGCCGATAGAGTAAAATATTGGTTTACCATTATATATTTCCATAGGTCTTAGTTCGTGTGGGCCATGACCGATAAAACAATCTACCCCTAAATCAACACACTTTCTTGCAAAGTTTTTTACAAATTTCGGAACAACCACATTATCTGCACCTTCTAGATAATGTGTGTGAAAAGAGAGAAGTACATAATCTGCTTGAAATTTCGCTTCGATAATAGAATTTTCTATTCTTTCAATGTCGGATTTATCAACAGTATATTCAACCCCTTCACTTTCACCAAGCCTTATCGAGATTTTTCCAAATTCGAAAACGCCTTCGGGAAGTGGATTTAAATAACCTGATTTTCTTGAATCTTCATTATATGCATTAATCTTAGTTTCTTTTGCGATATCATTTAGTTTATCTACATTATTTTTATTTAAAACTAATGTTTCCTTTACATTTATTCCATTTATTCCCGGTCTTCCCGGAACTCTGCTTGATTGTTCCCCTGCCATAGCACCCGGTGCAAAATCAGTTGAGCAGGAAATTAAAGCAACTCTTCCGCATGGTAAGTCAAGATATTTAGGGCTTGCTGCTTCCCCTAAATTTCTGCCGATACCGGCATTAACAATATTAGTTTCATTAATAGTATCTAATGTTTGAAGAAGTCCGTCATAGGAAAAATCCATACAATGATTGTTTGCAAAAGTTGTCATATTAAAACCATAGTCCAAAACACTTTTATATACTTTTGGACTTGTTCTAAGCCATGTACCGCCGCTAAAATAATTGCCAAAACAGTTTTCATTTACAGTTGTTTCTAAATTGAAAAACCTCACATCACCTTTTGCTATATATTTTCTTATTTCTTCAAAACCGTCATAATTTTTCGGCAACACTTTTTGTATCGCTGCATCTCCTGCAAAAGTAAATTTCAAATTAAACACTCTCCCTCTTTTATACCATTAACTAATTTTTAGTATAACATATTTTAAAAAACTTTTCAACATCAGATTTGTTCATTTATCGTTAATCGCAAATTTAAATACATTAGGTTTTAACTCGGCTTCATTTAATATATCACTTGAATGTTTTTCCATATTGTTGCCTTCACGCATTAATATAAACTTTTCATTTTTTAACATTGTAATGATTTTGTACTTAATATATATTTGATTATATGTTATTTTTGTGATATAATAAAGTTGTTTTTAACGAAAGAGGTAAAATTATGAAAAAATATTTAGGTGTAAACAGTCTAGAACAAGTGTATTCAGGAATACGAGGCCCACTATATGAAGAAGCTATGAAAATGAAGTCCGAGGGCAAGGACATTTTGAGATTAAACACAGGCAATCCCGGTGTTTTTGGTTTTCAAATGCCGGAATCAATAAAAGAAGTGTTTAGAGAAAAAATGTGTGATACTGTAAGTTATTGTGATTTTAGAGGCGTAAAAGCTTCACGAGATACAATATTGGAATATCATACAAAAAACGGCATCAAAAATATTGATGAAAATGATATTTACATAACTAATGGTGTGAGCGAAGCTGCCAATATGCTTACAAAGTCAATATTAAATGACGGCGACGAAATACTTTTGCCATCACCATGCTATTCTCTTTGGTCAAATTGTGCTATTATGGCAGGGGGTAAAATTGTTTTTTATAAATGTGATGAAAAGACATGGAACCCTGATATTGATGATATTAAAAGCAAACTCACCGACAAAACAGTTGCAATTCTAATTATTAATCCTAACAATCCAACCGGAGCAGTTTATGAAAAAAGCATTTTAAAGCAAATTGCAGATATTGCATACGAAAACGAATTAATTTTAATTTCTGATGAAATATATGATAGACTGGTTTACGAAAGTGCAGAAATGGTATCTATTGCGTCTATCGCAAACAAAGACACAATGTGTGTGACGCTAAATGGTTTGTCAAAATCACATAATATTTGTGGGCTTAGATGTGGTTGGATGGTATTGTCAGGACCAGAGAACAAAAAAAGCGTTATACGAAAAGATATTGACAAGTTAGCCTCTATGCGGCTTTGCGCAAACTCTCTAACAAACTTTATTATTCCGGCAGCACTAAAAGACGGTAAAACACCAAATGATATGGTGTCACCCGGCGGTATGTTATATGAAAGACGGAAAGCCGTATTTGAAGAGTTGGATAAGTGCGACACTATGACATATGTCAAAAATCAAGGCGCATTTTACATTTTTCCTGCTATCAAAAACCCCACTATTACCGACGACAAAAAAATGTGTTTAGATTTGTTGCATAGCAAAAATATCCTTGTTATGCCCGGAAGTTGCTTTGACTATGACGAGCCAAACAGAATTAGAATAGTAATGCTTCCTGATGCAAAAGTTATGAAAAACGCAATTATTGATATGGATAATTTTTTCAAAGAATATACACAGTAAAAGGGTTCTCAATTTGAGAACCCTTTTTTATGCTTTTTGTTTCATATTAATTAGAATAATCGCTACTATTATAGCTGCTACTCCTATATATCCCAAAAATCCTAAAAACTCGCTAAATACCACTGCTCCAACAATTGTTGTCACCATTGGTTCTGTTAGGCTTAAAATTGCGGCTTTTCCGGCAGGTATTTTACTAAGTCCTATTGTATAAAGCGAAAATGGAATTGAAATTGTAATAACCCCTAATCCTATCATAAGAAGTACCATTCTAACATCTATAACCGAAGCAATATCAGTAGTTGTTTTTATCGGATTACAAATTGCAATAGCACAAATCGACGCAAAAATATACGAGTACAGTGTCACGGTAAGAGGCTTATATTTCTCCGTTGCAATCTTACCCAAAATACTATAACTTGCATAAGCAAAACTGGAGAAGAGTGAATAAATAATACCTATTGTCTTTATATCTCCTCCACCGAATCCCGACACTAAAACACAGCCTGCAAAACCCATTATTAGTGCAACAATTTTTAATATGGTAAGTTTTTCCTTAAAGAAGATAACCGCCACTATCAGCACCCAAAAAGGAGCAGTATACATAATAACAGAAGCCATTGAAACAGGAATTAACACAACTGCCGCAAAGTAAAAATACCCCATGCAAAAACAGCTCACCATTCCCATAATAACAAATATATAAATATCCTTTAATTTTATTTTAAATTGTTCCTTGTTATAAAACAGCATAAAAGCCGCCAAAAACAAAGTGCCTACTGTAAATCTGATTGTCGAAATTTGGAGGGGCGAGAGTCCATAATCATTTTTTAAAGCCCTCACAAAAATTGTCATCATTCCCCAAAATATTCCTGCCAAAATTACAAAGGCAGATCCTGATACATCTTTTTTCATTTGAATATTAACCTCTAAAATTTTTTTGCTCTTTCCTATCTGGTTTTTTCAATACTATTTTACCATTTACATCTTTTCATTCAAATTTATTGAAATTCCACCACAAAATCTCTGTGTGTATTCTACCACAAAACATTAAAAATGTAAATGGATTATCCCAATTTCTTCAATTTCGGAAGATGTAAATACAAGCAATGATTTTGTGTCAATGTATGAACTATTCCTAAAGTAAAAATGTCATATACATTGGAATATATAACAGATCAGCATCCTTTGCTAAATCCTTTGTATATAAAATGTATTTATCCGAAATTCTGCTTGAGAATTTTTTGCAAAACTCATCAAGAGATGTATGCGCCTTGTATCCGGATGATTTTACTTCAATTGGGCAAATCTTATTTTTTCTTGTAATAAGAAAATCAACCTCATAGTTATGTTTTGAATTTTCACCTCTCCAACTATGATAAAAGAGCTGATTGCCATTTGCAGCAAGTGTTTGGGCAACTGCATTTTCGTACAGATAACCAAGGTTTGCTGAAAGCTTATCATTTAACAACTTTTCATAAAGTTCATTTTCTGTAAAATCTTTATCCTTAAACATTAGAGTAGTAAATAGTCCTGTATCTCCAACAAATAGTTTGAATAGTTTTAAGTCTTTATTTGCAGAAAGCCCGGAATTGGGATCATTTGCACGATAAGATATAAGAACAGTTTTCGAATTAACCATTTCTGCCAATAATTCGAGAATGCTATTGGCTCTCTCGTTTTCAAGAACGCTTGAAACTTGATATCTGGAAGCGTTCTTATTAAGTTGTGCCGGAATTGCATCAAATAGCATAGAAATTCTTCCGGTAGGGTCAATTTTCTTGAAATCATCATCATAAAGCTTTAGGATATCTCTTTTTACCAAATCAACTTTCTTAAAGTTATTAGTTGCGATATACTCATTTACCGCTTGCGGCATACCACCGACAAGCATGTATAATCTAAAATCACGCATCATCCTTCTGCTCATGGCATCGCCAAGCGGAATTTTCGCATCATATGCTTTTTTGAGCAACGAAATGGTTGTGCTATCTCCAAGTGCCCAACGGAATTCTTCATAGTCCATCGGAAACATATTGATTTTTCTCTCTTCGCTGGGAATAAGAATGTTTTGCACATTCTTCTTTATACTGATAAGCGATCCCGTTTCAATATAATCATAACGATGGTCTTTTACAAGTGCTTTAATCGCTTGACGCGCAAGAGGGCAAAATTGAACTTCATCAAATATAATCAGTGACTTTCTTTCTACTAAATCAACATGGTATTGCAATTGTAATTGTAAAAAGAAATAATTAAGGTCTGACATATCAAGGAATAGGTCTTTTACAGATTGCGGTGCAAAAGCAAAGTCAATTAAGATGTAACTATCATATTCATTTTTTCCAAATTCCTCAACAACGGTAGATTTACCAATACGTCTGGCGCCTTCTACAAGAAGAGCTGTATGACCATCAGATTCGTTTTTCCACTCCAACAGTTTATCATAAATTTTTCTTTTAAACATAGAATTACCTCAAATACTCAAATTTATTTTCACGCAATTTAATCAAAATCTCAAATTGTTTATTCTTATTATACTACAAAATCTCAATTTGTCAAGAATTTCAATTATCTTTTAGTATTTCTCAGTCGTATCAAAATATGATACATTAGATACAAAGAAAAGTTTTTTAGTAGTTTGCAAAAAAAATTTGTTGCTTTGGCGAAAAAAATTGTTTGACTCATACAGCCACCCCACCAGATAGGCTGCATTAATAAATAAGCGGTTTTGAAAAATTCAGTAAATATTGAACAAGTTGTTGATCCAAAAAGTATTACTTATGTAGAAAACTTTTCTTTTAGTAGACTTTACTCTCTTTTTGTGATAGTTTGTAGCAAAAGGAGGTCGCACTATGACTAATACAAGAAAAATACTAGTGTCAATCGCTTTAATACGGTGCATTTGACACCTACCAAGATAAATGTTTCCGAACTGTCCTTTGATGATAAGCATATCAACTAGGAACGGAGCAGGAATATTACAAGAGAACAAGCCGAGAACTTTATAAAGAATGATTCTATTTCCGTTACAACATGGAAAGGCGAATATGAGAACTTTTTAGGAAGAGAAGGAGCAACATATGTAAATTTAATTCACAACACAATACGAACTGCATATACAAAAGATGATTTCGATGTTGTTATGACAAATCTTATGGAGGTACTTGATAGATATGGATTATGATGACTTGATATTCTGCCCTTTGCTAGACCAAAAAATAAGCAAATGCGATTGTATGGAAAATAGATACACAAAGGAGTGTACGATTCCTGAGAAGTTTAAGCAAAAAGAAAATTGGAAAGATATTTGCAAGAATTGCAAATATCAGGAATTTTAATTATTTAAGAAAACACCGTGAGGTGTTTTTTTAATGGAAAAATATATGAAAAACAAAAAGAGATATTGTCCATATAACAAAAATCAAGTAATTACAGAAAATTGGAATGGTACCGTAAATGAAAGCGATAAAATTATCAGCACAAAGTTTATGCAAACAAAGATATCAGCGTTTTCTGAGTGCAAAGGCAAAGAATGTGCTGCATTCGTTTTCGGAAGATGTAAATACAAGCAATGATTTTGTGTCAATGTATGAACTATTCCTAGTGTAGTATCATAGAGTTAAACATAATAATAATAATTATTATTAAAATATCATCTACCCGCCTCACCAGATAGGCTGCCTAATATAATAGGCGATTTTAAAAACACGGCAAAAATTCATCCCCGAATTTCGCCGTGTTTTCGCTTTTGTGACCTTATTAATTTCTTGGAATTATTACACCATTAAAAATAGTGTGCGCCTTGTGTGGCATTTTGGGAATGATTTGGAAAATTAAATCTACTTACGAATAGAGGTGTAGTATTCGTCATACGAAATCTTTCCGCTAATAGCATTATCCCTGATTTTAACAGCAAATCTTGACCATTCTTCAAACTCGGAGATGGTCATTTTCTTTTTCATATACCTTGCATAGTGAGCTTTATATGCTCTGTTATATGTTTGCCAAATCGGATCGTTTTTGCATTTGTCGTCATATCTGCGTTTAGAGCCTACATCATGGCAAGTCTTGCCATTTTCTCCTTTTGCTTTTCTATCACAGAAATTTAGATACTTACCACTTTTTATCAAAAAATACCTTCCGCAATTTTTGCACTTGTTCGGAATGTAGTTAATCTTGATTCCATAGAACAAATCATAATACAGAAAAGACCCCAAATCTTCAAATAAAATTTCATCACACAAAATGTTTTCTCCCGATGCATTCACCAAAGATTTATATGAGAATGAATTCATTTTGCATTTTAGTTGTCTGAAATGTTTTGCATGACTATTATTAAATTCGTCATACATCATTGCGATTTCATCGGAAGATAAAAATGTTTCTTTTCTGTGTAAATAGTTATCAATAAATGGTGCAAAAATCATATAAACCGATAAATATGATTCTACAAGAGAAATGTATTCATCAAAGAAGTTACTCAGTTTTTCATTAAACTCAGTAAGGTAAGCATTTTCATCATCATCAAATATATCAAAACCATCAATATCTATAGGCTTGAATTTATATAACTTAAAATAACAGTTGTCGCCTTCCATATCTCCATATCCATATTCGTTTGCTGTATCTAATGTTACTTCTTGATCCTCTTCTAATCCGTCTTCAAACAAAAATGAATGATGATTTAAAAAACTTTCTATAGTGATTGATTCGGTATTAATTATCTTGTCATAAGGCGGAAGTGTTAAAATGTATTCATAGATGCCGGAAAAAATATTGCTTACTGATTTCACATTTTTGTTGTAATCTAAGTAATTTTGATAGTCCATATCCTTTGAAATTTGTAATTTCTTTTTGTAAAATTTTAGTCGTTGCACCCAATCAATTTCATCAACTTCCTTGTAGTTATTGGAACATAAAAACCTAGTTAAAATCTCATTGGAATTATATTTGTATCTCTCGTTTATATACACTTCATTACCAAAAAAATATGCTCTGAATGAAAACATAACAGCCTCCAAAAAAGTAATAAAAATAGATAATACATTCTCATAAATTGAGTATGTAATTTAATTATACAATATCTATTTACCAAAATCAATAGAAATGTTAAAATAGATAATAACAAATATTTGTTCAATATCAATTACAAAGGAGGAAGTCTATGAAGGAATCTATCTATAAAAACTATGATGAACTAGCACTCTTCTTAAACGGAAAAATGTTATCTAATCTACTTGGAATAAGTCAGTCATCTGCATATGAACTAATGCATAATATTGATTTTCCTACTATCAAAATTGGAAACAGAATGGTAGTTCCAAAAGAAGAATTATTGGAATGGATTAAAAGAAATACAAATGACGGGAGATGATGTTTACGATAAAAGAATACAAAGATTTAGTGGAAGTACCTGCAAAGGTTATGATGATGAATTTGAATCCTTATGAACTTGCAATATATAGTTTTTTGTTATATCTAACAAGAAAACATAAGTCACAAAAATCATGCCATCCAAGCATGAAAACTATAGGAGATACCTTTGGTATTAACAAGAATACTGTACTGAAATATGTTAGAAGCTTAGAAGATAAACTTTTAATTGAAACATATCCAACAAAGATTTTTACCAAGTCAGGTAAGACTCAAAACGGAAATCTTAGGTATGTAATACTATCTGTTGAGAATGCTTTCAAGAATTACCAAGAACGAAAACAACAAGAAAATCTAAAAAAGTTGGCAAAACTAAATTATGAAAGCCAAACAAAAAATGCCTAAAATAACCCTGACCTAAAAATAAGCAGGGAAAAGAAAGGTGCGTTTTGCTACGCACCTTTCAATAAACATCGACCGGCAGTGCCGTTCGGGAGTTTTATTGTGGTGCTGTTTAGAAAACTTGGTGCTGTTTTTGGTGCTATGTTCGAATTTTGCCTGTGTTAAAGGCAAATAAGACGGAGCTATAACAGGTGCGTGCAAAATAGATAAGGTTTTGAACAAAAAAATATTGTTGCATTTTGTGATAGACTTATAAAAAATGTTGTGGTATATTGTCTGCTTGAAAGAAGGTGATAAAATGGCAAAAAGAAGAGCAAACGGCGACGGTATGATTAGGAAGCTTCCGAGTGGTAGTTGGGAAGGTAGAATAGTTGTAGGTCACAAAGAAAACGGCAGTTCTATCTTCCGATATGTGTATTCTAAAACGCAAAAAGACTTAAAAATTAAGCTCGAAAAACTCATGAATGAATACAAAAATGTTGACCTTACCGAAGAAAGTAACATGTTACTTTCAGAGTGGTTATCTATATGGATTGAAGATGAAAAAATGAATTTAAGAATGTCAACATACACTGCTTACAAATCATATATCAACAAACATATTAATCCAATATTAGGTGATAGAGTTATCTCATCAATCACTCACAAAGACATAGTCTCAATGTATAGTTATCTAAAAGAAAATGGTAGATTACGATATAAAGAAAAAGGGCTTTCCGATAGTACTGTCAAGAGAATACATACTACTCTTCACAAAGCATTAAGGATTGCAGTTGAGAAAAATATGATACCGAATAATCCATCGGACGGCATAAAGTTTCCAAAAAAGTCTACTGAAATGCAAGTCTTAAATGACGAAGAGCTCCAAATATTTATGAAAGAAGTTGACAAAGATGAATACTGGAAAGACCTATTCTATCTTGAACTTGCAACAGGGTTAAGACTCGGAGAAATATGTGGTTTAAGATGGGAAGATTATGATGAATCAAGCGGCAAATTATCTATAAGAAGAACGGTTACAAAGGAAAAAGGTAAACCATATTCTACAAACGAACCCAAAACGGAACAGAGTAAAAGAGATATAATACTGCCATATGTTGCAAGAGAAATATTAAATAATAGGAAGAAAATTTCGGGCTGGATATTCCCATATTACATCGGTGTAAACGAACCAATGCATCCAAATTCAGTATACAAAAAGCTAAAGGAAATATTAAAAAATGCTAATCTTCCCGACATAAGATTCCATGATCTACGGCATACATTTGCAACACATGCCATAGCAAATGGAGTTGATATTAAAACACTATCCGAAATATTAGGACATGCAAAAACAAGCTTTACACTTGATATATACACTCATGTAACAAACGATATGAAGAAAAGAGCATCGGAACTTGTAGGAAATATTATGGGAGATGTTCTTGGAAAGGAGCTAAAACCATGGCAAAAAGAAAAAGTGGTGACGGACTTTTAAGAAAACGAAAAGACGGCAGATGGGAAGCAAGAATTGTCATAGGATATGATGAAAATAACCTGCCAATTACTAAAAATGTAACATCAAATAATAAACAAGAATGTATAAATAAATTGGAAAAATTAAAAAAAGAATATGATAAACCAAAGGAAATCCTAATAGATAAAAACATCACTTTCGGTGAATGGGTTGACTATGTTTATCAAAATTTTAGGAAAATTAACTTGAGAAACTCAACAAAAAAAGACTATGAATATGAAATATACAAGTACATAATCCCCTATGTTGGCAAAATCAAGGTGAGAGAATTAACTAAAACTGACTTCGAAGATTTCTATACTAAGCTAAAAGAGCATGGACTATCAAATAAAGTGATAAAAGGTTGTCATATTATGTGCAGAGCAATGCTGCAAGATGCAATAAAGGAAGGAATCATACAAAAGAATCCTACAGAGAATATCAAAACAGCAACTCCAAAACCAAAGAAAATAACTGTACTATCTCACGAAGAAATGCAACGATTTCTAATCCAAGCAAAGTATGAAGGTTATTTTGAACTATTCCTAACTGCACTAATGACAGGTATGCGAAGAGGTGAACTGTTGGCACTAAAATGGAGTGATTTAAACCTTAAAACCGGTGAATTACAAATACAAAGGCAAGTTAAGCGTTACAATGGTGAACTTCAAATCTCTTCACCTAAAACAGATAAATCTAACAGATTAATAATACTACCAATGGCACTAACAAAAATATTGGAAGAGTACAAAAAATCAGTTGATTCAGAATGGATATTCCCCTCCCCTGTAAAAGAAAATTCACCTAGAGATCCTGATGCTGCGCATAAGAAACTACAAAGAATATTAAAAAGAGCAGGTTGCCACAAAATACGCTTTCATGATTTAAGACACACATTTGCAACGATGGCATTAGATGGTGGAATGGATATTAAAACACTATCCGATATGATCGGACACGCAACATCAAGTACAACGCTTAATGTATACCTGCATAGTACCGATAAAATGAAAAAGGAAGCTGCAAGCAAAATTGACGGCATATTTGGAATCAATAGAGCAATTATACCAAAAGAGGAAATAAAACCGACAGAAACGGTTTTTGAGCCCACCAAAACAAAGTATAGAAAACCGGGAACAGGTTGCATTCATAAAATCAAGGACAATCTATATGAAGGCAGAATCTCAACCCGAATTGATGGAAAAAGAAAATCAAAATGCGTGTACGGAAAAACCGAAGAAGAATGCGAAAAAAAATTACAAGAATTAATAAAAACCACACAATCAGCCTAAAAGTTCGAACAAAAAATATCAAAAAATTTTCTATCTGTGGTAAATATGTGGTCATTAGCAAAAAACTGAATAAATATGAAACATAAAAAACCCTTGAAATCGCTTGACTTCAAGGGTTTTTGGTGGGCCATCAAGGACTCGAACCTTGGACCGTCCGGTTATGAGCCGGATGCTCTAACCAACTGAGCTAATGGCCCTTATTGTGAAAAAGCCTTTCTTTCGAAAGGCTTTTTGGTGACCCGTGCGAGAATCGAACTCGCGATACCGCCGTGAAAGGGCGGTGTCTTAACCGCTTGACCAACGGGCCAAAAGTACAATAACCTAATTTATTAAAATTAGGTTATTGCTATCTGAACTTTAAGTTCAGTTCCGGCAGCTATCTATCTTCCCG
>DCIA01000006.1:11763-36547 GCA_002315735.1 Clostridiales bacterium UBA1738 | reverse complement strand
AACATGATCACAGGTGCTGCTCAAATGGACGGCGCTATCCTTGTTGTTTCTGCAGCTGATGGTCCTATGCCTCAAACAAGAGAACACATTCTTCTTGCTCGTCAGGTTGGTGTTCCTTACATCGTTGTATTCATGAACAAGTCTGACCAAGTAGACGATCCGGAACTTTTGGAACTTGTTGAAATGGAAATCAGAGACCTATTATCAGAATATGAATTCCCTGGTGATGATATTCCGATCGTTGTAGGTACAGCTCTTGGCGTACTTGAATCAACATCAACAGATTCAGCTGCTCCTGAATACGAATGTATTCACAAGCTAATGGAAGCTGTTGACAGCTATATCCCAACTCCTGAAAGAACATCAGATCTTCCATTCTTGATGCCGGTTGAAGACGTTTTCTCAATCTCAGGTCGTGGTACAGTTGCTACAGGTAGAGTTGAAAGAGGACGTATCAACGTTAACGAAGAAGTTGAAATCGTTGGTCTTTCAGACGAAAGAAGAAAAGTTGTTGTTACAGGTCTTGAAATGTTCAGAAAGACTCTTGACTATGCAGAAGCTGGTGACAACGTAGGTGCTCTTCTTCGTGGTGTTCAAAGAACAGAAATCGAAAGAGGACAAGTTCTTGCTAAACCGGGAACAATCAACCCTCATACAAAATTCTCAGGTGACGTTTACGTTTTGACAAAGGATGAAGGTGGTCGTCATACACCATTCTTTAACAACTACAGACCTCAATTCTATTTCAGAACAACTGACGTTACAGGTGTTATCAACCTTCCTGCCGGCACAGAAATGTGTATGCCTGGAGACCACGTAAAGATGGATGTTGAACTTATCACTCCAATCGCTATCGAAAAAGGTCTTCGTTTCGCTATCCGTGAAGGTGGTAGAACAGTTGGTTCAGGTGTCGTTTCTGACGTTGCAGAAGCTTAATCGAACCTATTATTCGACTTTTAAACTGACCTCAATTTGAGGTCAGTTTTTTTTGTATATTTTTTTATTTTTTGGTCATAATAGTTTTAGAATAAGCTTGAAAGGAGATATTATTCATGAATAAATCATTATTTTTAGCGCTTGTTTTAGGATTAACTCTATTAACATCTTGTGGCAACACAGACAATAATGGAACTGATACTCAAAACAACGGTAGCGTTGGCTCCGATATGCAACAAATGGGCAATGATGCGGCAAATACCGTAAAAGACGCAGCAGACGGTGTCGGCGACGCAGTAGAAGATATTACAGATATGGGCAATAACAACACTACTACACCATCAAACACTACAACAAACAACACAGATTCTACTGCTAAAAACGCAAAAACTCAAAAATAACGGCAATTTCGCCGTTATTTTTTAAATTAATGTTGACAAAACTACACTTTTTTGTTATAATCACCATAGAATAGATTAGATAAGATTAGATTAGACTAGAATATGTTATATTGTTTTGTTAACTTTCCTTAGGACTAATCTGTTCTGAGGTTATTTTTTTAATAGAATAGGAGAGATTAGTATGAAAAAATTATCACTGGTATTGGCACTTACACTTGCCATCACATCCCTTGCATCTTGCAAAAAGCAAGAAGCAGAAACGGGCGAAAAGGTTTACAATGTAGGCATTACACAATTTGCCGACCATCCTTCCCTTGACAACTGTCGTGAAGGCTTTATTGAAGGTCTAAAAGAAGAAGGTTTTGAAGAAGGAAAAAACATAAAATTTGAAGTTAAGAGTGCAACTGCCGATATGGCAATAAACACTCAAATCGCTCAAACTTTTGCCGCAAACAATATGGACTTAGTTTGCGGTATTGCAACTCCATCAGCACAAGCCTTATATGCATCTTGTCTTGAAAAGAAAATTCCTGTAATTTTCAATGCAGTTTCAGACCCGATAGCAGCACAACTTGCAAAGAGCGAAACAGAAACACTTCCTTATATCACAGGCGTTAGTGACAGTCTTCCTGTTAAGCAACAATTAGAACTTATAAGAAAGACTTTGCCGAACGCAAAAAAAGTGGGCATAATCTATACAACAAGCGAAGCAAACTCAGTAAGCACCCTTGAAGTTTATAAAAAAGAAGCTAAAAATTTCGATTTGGAAATCGAATCAATAGGCATCGCAACAGCAGCAGAAATCGCACAAGCAACCGATGTTTTACTACAAAAAGTTGATTGTATCTCAAATATGACAGATAACACTGTTGTTTCTGCACTTGCTGTTATCCTTGATAAAGCAAATGCTAAAAACATTCCTGTTTTCGGTTCAGAAGAAGAACAGGTTAAAAACGGATGCCTTGCATCTGCCGGACTTGACTATATGACCCTTGGAAAAATGGCAGGAAAAATGGCAGCAAGAGTCCTAAAAGGCGAAGATATTTCAAACATTCCATATGAAACGGTAAAAGAGGCAAAAATCACAGTAAACGCCGATGTAGCACAAAAACTAAACATCGCTGTAAGCTCAATGGGCGACGATATCAACATCGTATCACTTAATAAATAAATTTTTAGGGGCGCTAAATGCGTCCCATTATATTCCCTAGTTGAAAGGATTTACATAATGGCAATTCTTATTGGTATTTTAGAACAAGGCTTTATTTTTGCAATAATGGCGCTTGGAATTTACATAAGTTATAAAATTTTAAACTTTCCTGATCTGTCGGTTGACGGTACATTTCCACTTGGTGCTGCTGTCAGCACTGCTTTGGTTTCTTTGGGTATCAACCCTTGGGTATGCCTTTTGTCTGCTATTTTAGCAGGCGTGATAGCCGGAACAATCACAGGAATTTTACATGTTAAATTTAAGATAAAAGACTTATTGTCCGGTATTTTGGTTATGACAGGACTATATTCTGTAAATTACCGAATTGTTGGTGCTCCAAATAAATTTCTTATGACCGAAGCCTCGGTATTCAATAGCATCAAGGAATCAAGCAGTTTTTTTCAATATCGCTACCTAATTATTTTGTTTTTAATCCTGGTATTTGTTAAAGTTTTGTTGGATTTATATTTAAGAACAAAATCCGGATTTCTTTTAAAAAGCGTCGGTGACAATGAAGGCTTAGTTATAACCCTTGCAAAAAATCCCGGCTCTGTAAAAATTTTAGGTCTTGCCATTTCAAACGGTCTTGTCTCTTTATCAGGTGCATTATTCTGCCAAAGAGCAATGCAATTTGACATTTCATCAGGTACCGGAACTATGGTTATGGGGCTTGCCGCCGTAATAATAGGCACAACTGTATTTAAAAAGTTATCTTTTATGAAAATTACCACAGGTGTTATTCTTGGTATGATTATCTACAAAGCATGCATCACTATCGCAATTTCATTGGGACTACAATCATCGGATACAAAAATGGTAGTAACCATTCTCTTCCTTGTTACTATGATTTTAAACAATCTAACAAAGTCAAAGGGAGGTTCTATTCATGCTTGAACTAAAAAACATCGACAAATGCTTTAATTCCGGAACTATTGACGAGAAAAAACTATTTGAAAATTTCAATTTAAAAATTGCTGATGGTGAATTTGTTGCTATTGTCGGAAGCAACGGCTCCGGAAAGACTACAACGCTTAATATAATTTCCGGGAATCTTAAACCTGATGCAGGCTCTATCGTCCTTGACGGAAAGGATATAAGTAGGCAAAAGAATTTTGAAAGGGCAAAAAAAATTGCACGTGTATTCCAAAACCCATCTATGGGCACTTGCTCTTCTATGACTATATTGGAAAATATGTCACTTGCAGATAATAAAGGCAAAAAATTCGGTCTTACAAAAGGACTAAATCATAAGCGCCAAGACTTTTATAAAAGTCAGTTAGAACTTTTAGGAATGGGGCTTGAGAACAGAATGAACTCTCTTGCAGGCTCTCTATCAGGAGGTCAAAGGCAAGCACTTGCGCTTATTATGGCAACGCTGCAAACGCCTACCCTCTTGCTGCTTGATGAACACACAGCCGCACTTGACCCAAAATCAAGCGATATTGTTATGATGCTAACCGATAAGGTCGTAAAGGAAAAAGGAATAACAACCCTTATGGTGACGCATAATTTAAGACACGCCGTGGCATACGGAACTCGCACAATTATGATGCATGAGGGCAAGGCGATTTTAGACATAACAGGCGAAGAACGAAAAAATAAGACTATCGACGACTATTTAAAAACTTTTAACGAAATCTCGGTAGAATGCGGCAACTAAAAAGACTTATCCTTTTGGATAAGTCTTTTTGTTATACATTTATTTCAACTTCTTCGCCAATTTCTGCTTTCGATTTTTCAAGAATTGGCTTTACAACTTCTTCTATAAACTCTTCAACTTGCTCTTTGCTTCGTCCTACATAGTTTTCCGGCTTCATTATTGACCTAAGTTCTTCTAGCGTTGTTCCAAATTCACTATCATTTGCAATTAATTCAAGAAGGTTGTTTTCTTCTCCAAATTCCTTTACCTTTCTTGCAGCTTCCATAGAATAAGTTCTGATTTTTTCGTGAAGTTCTTGTCTATCTCCTCCACGCTTAACTGCGTCCATCATAATATTTTCAGTTGCCATAAACGGAATTTCTTGCATAAATTGCTTTTCAATAACTTTTGGATATACCACAAGCCCTGACGCAACATTTTGATACAAGCAAAGAATTGCATCAACCGCTAAAAACGCTTCCGGAACGCTTATTCTCTTGTTTGCAGAGTCGTCTAAGGTTCTTTCAAACCACTGTGTTGCGGCGGTTATTGCAGGGTTTATGCTATCGCAAATAACATACCTTGCAAGAGATGAAATTCTTTCGCTTCTCATTGGATTTCTCTTATATGCCATTGCAGATGAACCGATTTGCTTCTTTTCAAATGGTTCTTCCACCTGCTTTAAATGTTGCAAAAGTCTTATATCGTTTGAAAATTTAAATGCACTTTGTGCAATACCTGATAAAATCGCAAGCATTCTGTAATCTAGTTTTCTTGGATATGTTTGTCCACTAACACGGAAAGTATCTTTATATCCCATTTTTTCTGCTATCTTTTTGTCAAGCATACGGCACTTTTCGTGGTCACCTGAAAATAGTTCCAGAAAACTTGCCTGTGTTCCCGTTGTTCCCTTTGAGCCTAAAAGTTTTGCTTTTGCAAGTTCTTCTTCAACGCACTCTAAATCCATAAGTAAATCTTGAATCCAAAGCGTTGCACGTTTTCCGACCGTAACCGGCTGTGCAGGTTGAAAATGAGTAAATCCCAAGGTCGGTAATGCTTTATATTTTTCGGCAAAATCTGTTAGTGCCAAAATTACATTTAACAGTCTTTTATGTATTAATTCCATTGCCTCTGTCATTATGATAATATCTGTATTATCGCCGACATAACAACTTGTTGCACCTAAGTGAATAATCGGCTTTGCTTTTGGGCACTCTACACCATACGCATAAACATGACTCATAACATCATGCCTTACCTCTTTTTCCCTTTTTTCTGCGACATCGTAGTTGATATCTTCTATATGCTCACGCATTTCGTCAATCTGCTCTTGTTTTATGTCAAGACCAAGTTCCATCTCGCTTTCTGCAAGTGCAACCCAAAGTTTTCTCCATGTTGTAAATTTTTTGTTTGGTGAAAACAAATATTGCATCTCCTTCGACGCATATCTTGAATTTAATGGTGATTCATAAGTATCTTTCATAAAGCACACCCCTTTTCATTCTAATTATATTATAAAACACTGCCAAAATCAAGCGTTACAGTATATTTTGGAGTTCTAATTGGTAGTTTTTAGGTAAATGCTCTAAAAGATGTTCCAGTTTTCTTACTCTAACTGATGCTTCTGTCAAATCTTTCCTTTTTGTATATCCTAAAAGTTCTGATATTCCATCTTCAATTTCATCAATATTTTCGTGGTCTAAAACAGATGCCAACAATGGTTTTTTCCCGTCAATAAACTCAGACATTTCCTTTGATTTTTTATATGCCGTTTCAAAGTTTTCCTCCTCTACCATATCGCCAATCTCTTTTGTTCTGTCATAAAGTTCACTCGATAAATTATCAAGACAAACATTAAGAGCTATCCCTCCTGCAATAATTCCCACAAATATTATCATTGCTGCCCAAAAAGTTTTCATTTTGATTTCCTTTCTTTTTTCTGAATATGCATTTTCCCGTCCTCTGTCAGCATTGCTAAGAATATATCCTTAAAATTTCCTTTAATATTTTCTCTCAGCCATTTTGAATCCTTTTTTGCTCTTCTTAATTCTTCATTATTTACTTCTCCGTCAGCGATTAGCATAAACGGAAATTCCGCCATTCCATCTCTGCTTTTTTCCAAAACACTTAGTTGCCCGTTTGTTTCTAAAACCGCCATATCAACCTGCGACACATCTGGATTCCCCGATAATCTCAACTGCTCCATAAGGTCATTTAAATTAAATCTTAGCCTTTCAAGTTCCTTTTCATTTATCTTTCCTTTATAAACCACAATGCTGGGTTCACCCGCCGCATATTTTCTAAAAGTTTTGCTTTTAAGGCTTAAAAATGACATAGTGATTTCTCCCACTAAAAGTGTTAAAACAGGCACAATGCCCGATAAAAGCGGAGTATTTATAGTTTGCATAGGAACAGACGCAAGGTCTGAAATCATAATCGCAACAACTAGTTCTGATGGTTGCATTTCCCCTATCTGCCTTTTTCCCATTATTCTGATTGATGCTACAACCAGCAAATATAAAAATAATGTTCTGATTACTATTACTAACATAAACTGCCTCCTATTTTTTCTTATTTTATCTCAAAATTGTAATATTATTCTTTACTTTATCGTTGTAGCGTGATAAAATAGTAAAGAGGTGAAAAAAATGAGTTCAAAGGTTTTTGATAAAAATACAGATATTTTAATTGATGCTTTTCTTTCGCTTGAAACAAAAGAAGACTGCAAAAACTTTCTGGCAGATTTATGTACAGTTACCGAGATAAAATCGTTATCCCAAAGGCTTGAAGTTGCAAAACTTCTCTCCTGTGGCGAAGCATACAGCGAAATCGAAAAAAAAACAGGGGCATCAAGCGCCACCGTTTCAAGAGTTAATAGGGCATTAAACTATGGCTCTGACGGCTACACAAATATTCTTCGCAAATTAGGTGATAAAAATGAGTAGTTATGCAAAATTTGCAAAAATTTACGACTCCCTTATGAAAGAGGATACCGACTACGAAAAATGGGCAGACTATATTGAGGATATTTTTAAAAAGTACAACAAAAATCCCAAAATAGTCTGTGACCTTGCCTGCGGAACGGGAAATTTCACCATTCCGTTAGCCAAGCGTGGTTATGATATGATTGGGGTTGATAAGTCCCTTGATATGCTCTCTATTGCTCGTGAAAAAGCCTTGCAGGCTAATCTTGATATTATTTTTTTAGAGCAAAGCTTTTCAAGACTTGACCTTTATGGCGGTTGTGATGCTTTTCTTTGCATGATTGATGGTTTTAACTATGTTTTAACTCCCAAAACCCTTTTTGACATCGCAAAAAGGATTAAAACTTGCTTTTTAGAAAAAGACGGAATTTTTATTTTTGATATCAGCAGTAGTTTCAAACTAAAATCCTATATCGGAAATAAGACTTTTATCTATGATAAAGATGCTATTTTCTACTCTTGGGAAAACAAATTTCACGAAAAAACTTCTATTTCCGATATGTATATAAACTTTTTTGTAAAGTCCAAAAGCGAATACAAGCGTTTTTCTGAAAGGCACCTTCAAAGAGCATATGAAATTGATGAAATTAAGCAAATTTTTAATAAGGCAGGCTTTTCACAAATCGATGCCTTTTCGCCATTTTCTTTTGAAAATCCAAAAAATGACGATATGCGAGTTGTCTTTGTGGCAAGATAAAAATAAAAGGGCAAAATGCCCTTTTATTTTTATGTCCAAAATTGCTGAAATGCTTGATTTTCTCTTAATTTTATGGTATAATAATTTGGTATTATTATGACTATTTTCCAGTTGGGAGGATTTTTAATATGGCTAAAAAGTTTCAGGAAAAAGAACTTGATATGGAGGCTATTGCTAATCAAAAAATAGTCGATGTCGAACTTAATTCCGAAATGAAAAAATCATATATCGACTATGCTATGAGTGTTATCGTCGCTCGTGCACTTCCTGATGTTCGTGACGGTATGAAACCGGTTCATCGTCGTATTCTTTATGATATGTACGAATCAGGACTTTTATACGAGGCTGATTTTAGGAAGTCTGCTTCTACTGTCGGTGACGTTTTGGGTAAGTATCACCCTCACGGTGACGCTTCGGTTTATGACGCAATGGTTAGAATGGGACAAGACTTTTCTCTTCGCTACCCTCTTATTCAGCCAAAAGGCAACTTCGGTTCTATCGACGGCGACCCACCGGCTGCTTATCGTTACACAGAAGCAAAAATGTCAAAGTTGGCAGCAGAAATGCTTTCCGATATTGAAAAACAAACTGTTGATTTCGTACCAAACTATGATGACAAACTTCAAGAACCTGATGTTCTACCTTCAAGGTTCCCTAATCTTTTGGTAAACGGCTCATCAGGTATCGCCGTTGGTATGGCAACAAATATTCCTTCACACAACTTATCCGAAGTCGTTGACGGAATCATCGCAACAATCGATGACCCGATGATTACAATCGAAGAACTTATGCAAAATTATATAAAAGGCCCTGATTTCCCAACAGGCGGCGTAATTATGGGCAAGAGCGGCATAAGAAAAGCCTACACAACAGGTCGTGGCAAAATAATTGTTCGTGCTAAGGCCGATATTGAAGAACTTGAAAACGGCAAACAAAGAATTGTCGTAACAGAACTTCCATATCAAGTCAACAAGGCTCGTTTAGAAAAATACATCAACGAACTTGTGCGTGACGGAAAAATTGACGGCATTGCAGGAACTCGTGATGAATCTGACTCAAATATGCATCTTATTATCGATATTAAGCGTGATGCAAACGCCAATGTTGTACTAAACAATCTATATAGATATACTCAAATGCAGGAAACTTTTGGTACAATTATGATTGCGTTGGTTGACAAAGAACCAAAGATTCTAAATCTTCGTGAAATTATCGATGCGTATATCCACCACCAAGAAGATGTCATAAGACGCCGTACCACATTTGAACTTAACAAAGCACTTGAAAGACTTCATCTTTTAGAAGGCTACAAGATTGTCGTTGAAAATATTGACGAAGTTATTGAAATTATCAAAAAATCATCTTCTGTTAATGATGCCAAACTAAATCTTTGTGAAAGATATGGTCTTACTGATGTTCAAGCGACTGCAATAGTTCAAATGCAACTTGGTCGTTTGTCCGGTATGGAACGCGACAAAATTGAAACTGAATACAATCAAACTGCCTTGAAAATCGAAGGACTTCGTGACATATTAGACCACGAAGAAAAAATCCTTGCAATTATTAAAGAAGACTTATTAAAGATAAAAGAAAAATACGGTGACGAGCGTAGAACAGAAATTTCAATGTCTTCAATCGATATTGAAGACGAAGACCTAATCGAAGAGGAAGATGTTGTTATCACTCTTACAAATACAGGCTACACTAAGCGTGTTCCTGTTGACACATATCGTTCTCAGCATCGTGGCGGTAGAGGCATTTCAGGGCTTGCTACCCGTGAAGAAGATTTTGTTAAGTATATTCTTACAACTTCAACTCACAACCACCTATTATTCTTCACCACTCGTGGTGTTGTCTATCACTTGAAGGCATACCAAATTCCGGAATCAAGCAGAGCTGCAAAAGGTATGGCAATCGTGAACCTATTGCCTCTTGAACCCGGCGAAAAAATAACTGCTATGATACCTGTTCGTGAGTTCTCAGAAGACCATTTCTTGACATTTGTAACCAAACTGGGCACAGTTAAAAAGACCGACCTTATGGCATATTCAAAGATTCGTGCAGGCGGACTTCGTGCTATTGATTTAGCAGACGACGATGAACTTATCGGTGTTAAAATTACCGACAATGACAGTGAACTTGTTTTGGGCACAAAAAATGGTATGGCTATCCGATTCCACGAAAGCGACATTCGTCCTATGGGCAGAACTGCTCACGGGGTGCGTGGCATTAGATTAAAACAAGGCGACCAGGTAGTCGATGCTGTTACTGTTAAAGAGAACACAACTCTTCTTACAATGACCGAAAACGGCTATGGCAAAAAGACAGACTTTGCTGAATATAAAGTTCAAACTCGTGGCGGACAGGGTATCTTTAACTACAAGTTAACCGATAAGACAGGCAAAGTAATAGGGCTTAAAGCCGTTAGTGATGAAGACGATATTATGGTAATTACCTCTGACGGAATTATTATAAGAACGCACACATCGGAAATCAGCACATATTCAAGACACACACAAGGCGTGCGTATTATGAAACTTGCTGATAATATCAGTGCTGTAAGCATTGCAACAACACCTCACATCGACGAAGATGAGGAAAATATTGAAAGTGGTGAAAATGATGAGTAAAAAGAAAAAAAGTATTTTAAGTATGATTCTATCAATGGCAATTTTGTCAACGACCGGCTGTGGTGGCGGAACAAAAACAGAAGGTGGACTTGATAAGTCCGACCCTGTTCACATCAAAATTATTTTAACAAATAACAAAGAAATTGAAGCAGACCTTTATCCACATATTGCACCAAAATCCGTTGACAACTTTGTTAAACTAATTGGCGAAAACTTCTTTGATGGGCTTATCTTCCACAGAGTAATTGAAGGCTTTATGATTCAAGGTGGCGGATATAACGAAACTTTCTATGACGGAAACTTTAATTCAATAGAAACCGACACAATACCGGGTGAATTTAATTCAAACGGATTTAAAAATGATTTAAAACACACAAAGGGCGTTCTTTCAATGGCAAGAACACAAGACCCAAATTCCGCATCAAGCCAGTTCTTTATTATGCACGAAACCTCTCCACATCTTGACGGAGAATATGCTGCATTTGGCGAGGTTACAAAGGGTATCGAAGTTGTAGATGAAATCGCAGCTTGTGAAAAAACTGTTTTAAATGGCGAAATTCTATATAACGGTCAAAATTACCAACAACAAATGACAGATGTTCCAAAAGAGCCTATCGTAATCAAAACAATCGAAATTGTAAAATAAATATAAAAAATCTCCTTAAAATTAGGAGATTTTTTTGTTATCTTCATCATTTTTTCATAGGCTTTTTTAGTTTTGCCTCTTCTAGTCTTGCATTTCTTCTGCCCAAAACCTCTTCACTCTTAGGAGTTATATCCCCTGCTTTAATTAGTGCACATTTTGTCATCATCGGGCCGAATATCTCATATATAAGCACTGCAAAAAGTACGATATTTCTAATCAATGCACCATCTTCGCCCATCTTTGCAGAAACTGTGACACACATTCCAAGTGCCACTCCCGCTTGCGGCAATAGTGTTATACCGAGATACTTTTTAACAGTATCTTCGCATTTGGTTGCGGCACAACTAATGTATGCACCAAAGTATTTTCCAAGCGAGCGTGTTAAAATATACACAATACCTATAAGTACAACGCTACCTTTTGTAAAAACTCCAAGTTCAAGTTCTGCTCCGCTTATTACAAAAAACAAGCAATTAAGTGGTGCTGTCCATTTGTCTGCCCTTTCCATAAGGTCAAAAGATACAGGACAAAGATTACAAAATACCGTGCCCAGCATCATACATACTAAAAGCGAGGAAAATCCAACATGAATACCACTAACTTCAAATTCTGCCATAGATAATGCTACTGTCAAAAACACAAACGCAATCGTTATCGTTAAACGATTACCGTTTGAGTTGAACATTTTTTCCATTTGAGTTAAAACCCAACCCATAATAGCGCCTAAAAGAAGTGACAGCGAAATTTCAAGCAAAGGCTCTAAGAGAATTGACACCATATCCACTGCACCATTTATAAGAGCCCCTGCAATACCAAAGGATACTGCAAAAACTACCAATCCCACTGCATCATCAAGTGCAACAACAGGCAGCAAAATATTAGTAAGATTTCCCTTTGCCTTGTACTGTCTAACAACCATTAAGGTTGCCGCAGGAGCTGTTGCCGTTGCTATTGCTCCAAGAGTAATTGCAGAAGAAATAGGCAGTACATCGCCCAAAGCAAAATGTAAACCAATAAGTGCAATATCGACTGCCAAAGCCGCAATAAGTGCCTGAACAACTCCAACTACCGTTGCTTGCCTGCCCGTTTCCTTTAATTGCGACAATCTGAATTCATTTCCGATAGCAAATGCAATAAATCCCAGCGCAACATCGCTGATAAGTGAGAAATGCTCTACATTTGTATGCGATATAAAGCCAAGTCCTTCAATTTGTAAATTCCCCAAACAATATGGCCCAATAAGTACACCTGCAACAAGATATGCAGTAACTGCCGGTAATTTTAGTGGTTTTACCACCCTTGTCATCATCAGTCCTGCAATCATTGCAATACTAAGTGCTAATAAAGTTGTCATTTTAATCTACTTCTTTTCTTTATAAATTTTACAAACGGTCATATTCTATCACAATTCTACCCAAAAATCAATCTTTTTACAAAAATAACGGTAGCCTTGCTACCGCTATTTTTATACAAGCGCTTCTTCTTTTTTTGCTTGAAGTTTTTTTATTTCCTCTTCCTCTAAGTCTCTATATGCGACCTTTCCTACGAGAGTTTTTGGCATATCTTCCTTAAACTCAATGTCATACGGCATTGCATACTTTGCAATGTTTTTCCTGCAATATGCAAAAATCTCATCCTTTGTTTCTTCGTTTGCCAATACTCCGTCTTTTAGTTTTACATATGCCTTAACCTTTTGCATTTTATACTCGTCAGGAATGCCGATTACACAGCTCATCTGAACTTTTTCATGTGCATCTAAAATGTTTTCAAGTTGACTTGGATAAACATTATATCCTGATGTTATTATCATTCGTTTTGCTCTGCCATGGAAATAGATGAATCCTTCATTGTCCATAACACCTAAATCACCTGTATATACCCAGGTAAGTCCGTCAGCATGTGTACGGAGTGTTTTTGCAGTTTCGTCAGGATGGTTCATATATTCTTTCATTGTAGTAGGGCCTGCCAATAAAATTTCTCCCTCTTCACCGTATGGAAGTTCCTCATCTGTGTCAGGCTTTACAATCTTTATATATGTGTCAGGAAATGGTATTCCGATACTTCCTTGCTTAAACATATGCGGAGGTGTTAGGCAGCACGCAGTAACTGTCTCTGTTGCGCCATATCCTTCTCTTACCTGAACTGTGCTTTTGTGGTCATACAAAAACGCATCAAATTTCTTTTTAAGTTCTACCGACAAAGAATCTCCGCCTGAGAATACACCCTTTAAAGAACTCAAATCTGCCTTTTCCATAGACGGAAGCCTTAATAGCGCTTCGTAAAGGGTTGGAACTCCTGCAATAAAATTACATTTATACTTTACAATGAGCTTTGCATAACTTTTAGCAGTAAATCTTGGCACTAATATGCATCTTCCGCCTTGTGATAGCATTGTATGAATACAAACTCCTAATCCAAAACCATGGAAAAGTGGCATAGCAGCAAGCATTTTATCGCCCGGTCTAAACATCGGGTTCGCTGCAATTACTTGCTGACCAAGTGCGTTAAAGTTCCTGTTTGTTAAAACGATACCCTTTGTTTTTCCTGTTGTTCCACCCGAATATAGAATAACTGCCGAATCTTCCGGTTTTCTATTAACTCTATAATTATAGAAACAATGCTTTCCAAGTTTTATAAATTCATTCCATCTGATAATCGGCGCATCTTGAGGAATTTTTTGGATTTTTCTACCCTCTGTAAGCATATATCCTGCTTTAATCGGCTTTGAAAGTTCATCTTGTACGCTTGCTATAATGACATTTATTAACTTTGTGTTTTGCCTAATTGCTTCAAATTTAGCATAAAATTGGTCGAGCGTTATAGCCGTCACGCTTTCCGACTCATTTAAGTAAAATTCTATTTCCTTTTCTGCAGAAAGTGGGTGAATCATATTTGCAACTGCTCCAACCATATTTACTGCATAAAACACATATATAGCCTGCGGACAGTTTGGCATAGCAATGGTGATTTTGTCATTTTCTCTTATACCAATTGTCTTTAATGCCTTTGCACATTTTTCAACTTCTTCCACAAATTTTTCATAGGTAATAGACCTACCCATAAAATCAAAAGCTATGTGTTTCGGATATTTTTTTGCAATAACTTCGATCGCTTCAAACATAGTACCATTAAAATACTCCAAATGCGCAGGCACATTCCCCATATATGGTATCCATGGTGTCTTTACGATTGTTCCCATTACTCTACCTCCCAAGACAAAGGATTTTCCAGAAGTTCCGGATTTTCCAATAGTTTTTTAAGCAGTTTAATGGTCTTTGAAAAATAGTAACCATCTGCAATTCTCTCATCAACGGTAAGCCCCAAATCGACGCTGTCACGCATAGAAACATTTCCCTCTTCGTCATAAAACGGACGAAGTTTTCGCTCTCCGACTACGACAAAAACAGATGTTGTTCCCCAATTTGTAAGGTGGTGATATCCCGAATGTAATTTTATTGAGCCTAAATTTGTTAGTATTACTGATGAATAATAAGGGTCTGTAGCAATAATTGACGCAGGAATTAGACCATGTCTATCCAAAACACACAAAAATTTTACAAGTGCTTTGGATACAAATCTTGGCAATTTATTGAAAAAGTCCATTGCTTCTGTTGATGAATCCTTTTCCGTACCTTTCTTGCAATTAGTGATTTGGCGATACATTTCTCTATGAATTTCGTCGATATTATCGCTATCCTTTGCATGAATAAATGCAAGACCTTCCTCGCTTGTATCATTAAATTGTTTTTTTATAACAAATGCCGCAGAAACTTCATTTCTTTGATAAAGATTATTGTTGGCAATAAATCTGTTCATTTTTGGTCTTAATGTAACTGTTTTTAATATCGCTGTTACGATTACCTGAAACAAATTATATTTATATTCCGGGCCATAAGCATTTTTCTTTTCCAAATATTTATTAAGATTGGTAAGATCCACTCTCTCTTGAACAAACGCCTCATTGTCACATCTATTTGGATAAATAATTGGCATGATAAAGTGCATAGAGTCAACATTTCTTAGAAGTTGCCCATCACGTCTATCTCCCATTCTCTTTTTCTGTCCCATTTTTTTCTCCTCAATAGTATCACTTTTCAAAAGAATCAATGTATTCGCAAGCTGCCAAAGCCGCAATCGCTCCATCTGCTGCCGCTGTTGCAACTTGTCTTATTTTTTTCACTCTACAATCTCCTGCTACAAAAAATCCCGATTTTTTGCAAGCAAGTTCTTCTTCTACTTTTGCATAGCCTCTATCATCAAGCTCTAAAACATTTGAAAATGCTTCGTTTTGTGGCACAAGACCAACAGCAAGGAATACGCCGTCAACTAAAAGTTCTTTGATTTCGCCGTTTTTTGTGTCTTTTATTTTTATTCCCGTAAGTTCGTCCTCGCCTAGATATTCATCAAGAACTGTGCCTAAAATAACTTCTACATTGTTTCCAAGTTGCTCTTGAAGTTTCTTCTCTCCTGTTAAAAAGTCCAGATTTTGCACAATATAGACTTTTTTAGCCAAGCTCGACAATAAGATTGCCTCTTGAAGTGCAGAATTTCCGCCGCCTACTACGGCAACTGTTTTATTCATATAAAATGCACCATCACAAACGGCACAAAAAGAAATTCCGTTTCCGATATAGTTATTTTCATTAGGCAGTCCCAAAAGTCTGTGTTTAGCACCGGTTGCAAAAATTACGGCCTTTGACTCAAACTCACCTGAATCTGTTATAACTTTTTTAACTTCTCCGTCTTGCACTGATAAGACTTCTGCGCTTTCAACTTCTGCACCTTGGAAAAGCACTTGCTCAACTAATTTCTCAGCAAATTCGTTTCCTGAAACTTCGGTAAATCCCGGAATATTCTCAACCTTCGGGGAAAAAGTAATCTGTCCTCCAAAGGTTTCCTTTTCAATTATCAGAACTGATTTGTTTGCTCTTAAAGCATATAGTGCGGCGGTCAGTCCCGCAGGACCGCCGCCGATAATAATTAAATCATACATATTTTTTTACCTTATGCATTTATAAATTTTTTAATATCTGATACGCCTGTGAATTTTGAAATTTCACCGTTTTTAATTACTACAAGTGTTGGTGCTTGTTTTACACCAAACTTCGTTGCAAGTTCCGGTTGTTCATTTGCAAAAATCTTTTCGAACGCAATTTCTGCCTTATCAAGAGTTGCTGCTGCAATCTTACAGTTTGGACAAGTTGGTGTTGCAAATAGATAAACTGCATCGTCACTATCTGTGTTTTCAGGAATTACGACAGGCTGTGCAACACACGAAACGCAGCCACTTCTTGTAAGTTTTGAGTTTGCAATATCATAAACCTTACGGTCTTTGTATTCTTGTGCTTTACCATCATTCCAGTTTTGAACAGGACGATAGTAGCCTGTGATACGGCTATAAATTTCTGTCTTTTCACCACATTCAGGGCATACCGAAACTTCGCCTGCCAGATAGCCATGATTTTTACATACTGAGTATGTTGGTGACATTGTGTAATATGGAAGTTTATAGTTTTCTGCAATCTTTCGAACAAGATTTGCGGCTGCCTTCCAATCAGGAAGTTTTTCACCTAAGAACGAGTGGAATACTGTACCTGATGTGTAAAGCGTTTGAAGTTCATCTTGAATATCAAGTGCGCTGAATATATCTTCTGTATAGCCAACAGGAAGATGTGATGAGTTTGTATAGTAAGCTGTACCATTTTCGTTTGCTGTTACGATATCAGGGAAACGCTTTTTATCGTGTTTTGCCAAACGGAATGCTGTTGATTCTGCCGGTGTTGCTTCTAAGTTATACAAATCGCCGTATTCTTCTTGATAGTCAGATAGGCGTTCACGCATATGATTTAAAACTTCGATTGTGAAGTCTTGTGTTTCCTTATGAGTCATATCCTTCTTAATCCAATTTGCATTAAGACCTGCTTCGTTCATACCCACAAGTCCGATTGTTGAGAAGTGGTTATTGAATGTTCCAAGATATCTCTTTGTGTAAGGATATAGACCATTTTCTAAAAGTTTTGTGATAACTGTACGCTTTACTTTAAGCGAACGAGCAGAGATATCCATCATTTTATCAAGACGGGCAAAGAAATCGGCTTTATCTTTTGCTTGATATGCAATTCTTGGCATATTAATTGTAACAACGCCTACTGAACCTGTGCTTTCTCCACTACCAAAGAACCCACCTGATTTCTTTCTAAGTTCTCTTAGGTCAAGTCTTAGACGGCAACACATTGAACGAACATCGCTAGGCTCCATATCACTGTTAATATAGTTTGAGAAATATGGTGTTCCGTATTTTGCAGTCATTTCAAATAACAAGCGATTGTTCTCTGTATCTGACCAGTCAAAATCACGAGTAATTGAATATGTTGGAATTGGATATTGGAATCCTCTGCCGTTAGCATCACCCTCAATCATAATCTCGATGAATGCTTTATTTACCATATCCATTTCTTTTTTACAATCTTTGTACTTGAAGTCCATTTCTTTTCCGCCGACAATAGCATTAAGTTCGGCTAAGTCGTTTGGAACTGTCCAGTCAAGAGTGATATTAGTAAATGGTGATTGTGTACCCCATCTGCTTGGTGTATTTACACCATAAATAAATGATTGAATACATTGTTTTACTTCTTTATATGTTAACTTGTCTTTTTTAACAAATGGCGCAAGATATGTATCAAATGATGAAAACGCTTGTGCTCCTGCCCATTCATTTTGCATAATTCCTAAAAAGTTAACCATTTGGTTACAAAGAGTTGATAGATGAGATGCCGGTGCCGATGTGATTTTTCCCGGAACTCCACCAAGACCTTCTGTTATTAATTGCTTTAATGACCAGCCTGCGCAGTATCCTGTAAGCATTGAAAGGTCATGGATATGAATATCCGCATTTCTGTGTGCATTTCCAATTTCATCATCATACACTTCAGAAAGCCAATAGTTTGCCGTGATTGCTCCCGAGTTTGACAAAATAAGACCACCAACAGAATATGTAACTGTCGAATTTTCTTTGACACGCCAGTCGTTAACCTTTAAATAGTTGTCAACTATTGATTTATAGTCAACCATTGTAGCGCTTATATTACGCATTTTTTCGTGTTGCTTACGATAAAGGATATACGCCTTGGCAACTTCGTCATAACCTGCTTTTATAAGAACAGATTCAACGCTGTCTTGAATGTTTTCAACCGTAATTTGACCGTCCTCAATCTTTGGCTCAAAGTCTGATGTTACCTTTAAAGCAAGGAAATCAACAGTGTCAGGATGATATTGTTTTTCACACGCATCAAATGCAAGCGTGATTGCATCTTTTATTTTTGCAAGATTAAAATCTACATTTCTGCCGTCTCTTTTTAATACTACATACATTTTCTCGTTCCTCTTTCTTTAATATTCCTATGTGCTATATATTATCACATCTTGTGTATATTGTCAATCATCAAACACAATATATTGTGTTTTTTTCATTTTTTGGATAATTTTAACAATAAAAATGTCGATTTATTTTGATTTTCATCTTATAAATCGACATTTTTCGCTTTATTCCTATATTCCACGAGTTTGTACATTTTTCACAAGTGGTTTGGCAACATCCCTCATCTTGTGCATAATATCGTCAGATACTGCGTGTAAATCACTACATATTGTATTTCCACTATCTACAAAATGTTGTATATAGTAGTCGGAATGACCTATCCATTTTGCTATTTTTTCAATATCGGACAAGGTATGATATTCTTCCACGACGGTCGTTCTAAATTCATACAAAATCTTGTTTTGTTTCAAAAGTTCAACACTTTTTTCGATTTTAGAAAGGTCTAAATTGCTGATGCCGGCAGTTTCTGCATACTTTTCCTTTGAGTTCTTTATATCCATAGCAACATAATCTACAAGACCTTTTTCAATCAGTTCTTCTAATTTTTCGGGGAAGGTGCCGTTGGTGTCCACCTTAACGCTAAATCCCATATCTTTTATCTTTTTAATAAATTCTCCGATATCCTTTTGAAGAAGTGGTTCTCCACCCGTTATACAAACGCCGTCTAAAAGCCCTTTTCTTCCGCTTAAAAACCTTAAAATTTCGTTTTCATCTATCGTTTCTGCATTATTTATATCGGTAACTAAAAGGGCATTGTGACAAAACGGGCAACGAAAATTACAACCCCCCGTAAAAATTGTACACGCTGTTTTGCCCGGAAAATCTAATAGTGTCAATTTTTGAAGTCCATGAATTTCCATTTTATTTTACCTCTTTTATAATCGTTTCATTTCTGTATAGTTGCTTACTTATGTCAACCACGCCTATTTTCTCTGCTTTTTTACCGTCTATCAGTATTTGCACACTTAAAACGCCATCTATTTCAGTAAGAGAATTTACTATTGAGTAAATCATAAGTTCCTGTATTTTCTTTGACTGCGAAACACCTTTTCCAAAACCACTTTTGAAGTTTACATAGCAAACCCCATCGGTCGTTTCAACCGAAATTATGCCGGTTTCTTTTGGTAAAAGCCCTTCATAGTCTTCCTTATCAATCCCCTTAATAAGTTCACTTACCACATATTCTTCAATAGGTCTTGTGTCTGTAATGTTGACCTTTCTGCGAACTTTTACAAGCTGCGTCTTGTCTTTATTTGCAAAATACAAACTTACCGCTTTTGCACAGTCCTCGTCAGACTCCAAATTGATTTCATCACCCGAAACAAAGCCTTGACCTAAAACATCAATATTATCAACGACAATTTTAACTGCGCTAACATCAGGGAATTGACAAAATGTCTTGATTATCGCATATGATGTAAGATAATTTTCCCTTGGATAACCCTCAGAAAACACCATTTCAAGGTTTCCATTTTTGTTATCAGCACTAAGAAGTTTTGTGCCCTTGTCCATTATCGGCGAATATTTTTTCCCGGACGGCCCTTTTATTAACGCTTTTGCAATCTCTTTTATAAGTTCCTCTTCATTTTTTGCGCTAAACTCGTTTTCTTTTACTAAAAGTGCTGTCTTTTTTTCGTTAAAGAAATATAGATTTACTTCTTTTTTTATACCTTTCTCTTTTCCTGCATACTTAAAAATCAATATGCCCGAAACAGCAAATATGGCAAGTATTAAAAGCACTTTTTTGATTTTTTTAATATTCATTATAGCACCTCCCTATTTTCTCTCACATAGGGAAGGTTTATATCAAAGATGCTTCCGCCGTCTTTTGCATCTCTTATTGAAATATCCCCTCCATGAAGCATCACTGCCTCTTTTGCAATAGCAAGTCCCAGACCTGTACCGCCTGTATCTCTCGCTCTTGAATCGTCTAGGCGATAAAATCTCTCAAAAATATGGTCCTTTTCGCTATCAGGAATTCCAGGCCCATTATCTTCAATAGAAACAGTCACGACTTGACCGTTTAATGCAAGGCCTACTCTGACATAGCCTCCCTCAGGAGTGTACTTTATCGCATTATCGGTTATATTGTATATTGCTTCCCAAATTTTGTCATAGTCAAGCATCATAGGTTCCAGCGCAACATCACCAAAATCAGAAAAAAGGACGATGTTTTTCTGCTCACTGTTTGGAGTAAGTTTTCTTATAATCGCATTTAGCATAACAACAAAATCAACTTGTGTAAGTTCTGCCGTTTTTTGATTTGCGTCCATTTTTGTAAGCGTTAAAAGCCTTTCCACCAACCTAGTTAATCTATCCACCTCGTCACTTAAATCGCCCAAAAACTCTTGTGTCATTTCAGTGTCCGGTATATCTGTCGAAACAATGCTGTCACAAATCAGTTTAATAGTTGCAAGTGGTGTTTTTAGTTCGTGCGATACATCCGATACAAACTTTTTACGATTTTGTTCAAAATCATCTAGTTCCTTCGACATATAATTTAAGGCTTTCGCCATTTCCACAAGTTCTGTTGCACCCTTTTCCTTTGCCTTTACATTAAAATTGCCCTTTGAAATTTCTTTTGACACCGAAATGAAATTATCAATAGGTGCAGTTATCATAACAGAAAGCCCCACGCTTAAAATAGCAACCAAAACAACAATAATCAAAGCAAAAATAATAAGATTTCGTCGAATCGCACCAACAGAAGAATCTTCTTTTGAAATCGATTCTACCAAATAGACCACTCCTGTTGTTTTGCCACTTCTTGTATGTGGGACTGCAACAGAAAGCATTTTAAAATTATTCGCACCTTCCGTAATTGCAGATGCTTCAGCATTTATTGACAAACATTCGTTTATTGCCTCACGAACAACAACTTTTCCTACTATATCGGAGTCACTGTTAGAGTCAAAGCGCGCCCTTAAATCTTTTTGAGCAACAATACATCTCACATCACTGCCCGTCAAAGTTTTATTTATGCTATCTTTAATATCGTCATTAATATTATTGGTATCTGTAATAAGCCCTGAAATAATATTTGCTTTGGCAAATAATTTCATTTTTTCGGTATTATAAAAGCTGTCCGATAAGATTCCTAATATATAGATACTTAGAAGCGTCATCGCAATGAGAATTACTCCAACATACGTTACCATCATAGAGAAACGCATTGTTGAAAAGAATTCTTTAATCTTTTTTATAATAATAACCAACACCCCATTTTGTCTTGATATAAAGAGGCTCTGCAGGATTTTCCTCTATCTTTTCACGAAGACGTCTTATGTGAACATCAACCGTTCTTTCGTCCCCGGGATAATCTGCACCCCAAGCAATATCCAAAAGTCCTTCTCTTGTATAAACTTTACCTGCATTTTTCACAAATAAATCTAAAAGGTCAAATTCTTTTCCGGTAAGCTCAATTACCTTGTCCTTAATCGTCACTCTTCTTAAATTGTAGTCAAGGGTTATATCCCCCGACACCAAAGTATCACTCTCTCTTTTTTCGGCAGGGTGTACTCTTCTTAAAATCGCTTTTATTCTAGACGAAACTTCCCTAATATTAAATGGTTTTGTAATATAATCGTCTGCGCCGTATTCCAATCCCAATATTTTATCAATGTCTTCACTTCTTGCAGTTAACATAATAATCGGCACATCAGAAAATGTTCTTATTGTGCGACAAGCGGTAAGCCCGTCTGTTTTAGGGAGCATCACATCAAGCAATATCAAATCAACCGTGCTATCGTGTGCCATTTTTATTGCCTCATCGCCGTCATACGCACATACAACCTGATACCCTTCCTGCTCTAAATTGTACTTTATGCCCTTTACAATTATTTTCTCGTCATCAACCACTAATATTTTCATTTCCTTCTCCTTCACTCAACCGTAATATTATCTTTTATTCTGCTAAATTTTCCTTCACCTATTCCGCTTACCTTCATAATGTCATATATTGTTTCAAAATTTCCGTTTTCTACTCGATAATCTATGATTCTATCCGCCAATTTATCACCAATACCATACAAACCGATTAATTCCTCTCTTGTTGCCGTATTAATGTTGATTTTTCCGTTATTTTCCGTTTGAGAGTTTTCCGTTTTGGCAAAATCTATTTCTTCCACTACGCCAACAGCCTGTGATGACTTAATTACAGCGAATTTTGATGTTGTTAGTTCTCTTATCGCAACTCCTAAAACAAGTGCCATTATAAAGACTAATATGTAGTACTTTTTAAATTTCTGCACAACCGTTCACCTATCTTTTGTATTTATAATAAGTATATCATAAAAAAATAAATTTGTCATAGTTTTTTAATAAAATTTATGATATTTCTTGCAAATTTTTGACGAATTATGTATAATTATATTATTATAAAGAAATCTATGCCCTGATACCTTTTGTTTTGGGCAGAAAGGATAATAAAATGATTATGAAGAAAAAACAGATTTTCTCCGTATTAGCTTCACTGATTATTGCAACACAATTATTTAGTCCGTTTGCATTGGCTGCAAAGAATACTAGTGACACTGCCGACACAAGCACAAAGGCCGAAACAAACGAAACTTCTAAAAAAGAAACAACTACAAAAACCTCTTCTGAAAAAGATACCACAAAAACAAGCGAAACTTCCGACGAAAAGGTGGCATCTTTTCCAAAGCCAAGAGCAAAATCTGCAATAGTGATTGACGCAAACTCGGGTGATGTAATTTTCGCTATGGAATCTACAAAAAAATTACACCCTGCCGGCACATCAAATATTATGACAGCGATTGTGGCTCTTGAAAACGCACCGCTACATAAAAAATTCACTGTAACGGCAGATGCTTTAAAAAACATCACCTATGACCAGCCTCAATTAGGCTTAAAAGAGGGCGAATCGTACACCTTAGAGCAACTATTATATGCGACCTTGCTCAACTCAAACAATGACGCCGCAAATGTGATTGCTATTGGCGTTTCGGGAAGCATAGAAAAATTCGTCGCAAAAATGAATGAAAAGGCAACATCATTAGGCCTTAAAAACACAAAGTTCACAAATCCGACAGGTATGCAAAACAAAAGCCACTATATGTCTGCTGAGGATTTGGCAACACTTGCACGATATGCAATGAAAAACGAAACTTTCAAAAGCATCGTAAAAACGCCAAAATACGAATTCCCGGCATCGTTATCGAGAAGCGAAAGCACTATGCTTAGCACAAACCACTTGGTTAGCCGATATAAATATCCATACCACTTCTATGCAAACGCAACGGGTGTTAAGTCGGGCAATAGCGAGGGCGCAGGATACTGCTTAGTTGCATCAGCCGAGAAAAACGGACTGTCGCTTATCAGCGTAGTTATGGGCTGTGACAATCAAGACGCAAAAGACGGCGCATACTCCTTTATTGATACCACAAAAATGTTTGAATATGTTTTTGAAAATTATCAGTCGGTTCTTCTTACAAAAAAAGGCGATGTCGTTTTTGATTCTAAGGTCAGCGAATCGAAAAATTCAACAAGAGTTGCTTTGACTGTTGAAAACGACGTGTATATCACCCTTAAAAAGAATATCGACACAGAAAGCATCACAAACGAAGTAAATGTCGTGCAAGACTTGAAAGCCCCGATAAAACAAGGCGATTATTTTGGAACAATCAGTTATTTTTATAACGGCAAAAAGATTAGAACGGCTAATATAGTAGCGGCAAACGAAGTAAAAAGAGACTTTATTCTTCACATTATATATTCAATTTTGCACTTTATCTTTAATCCGTTCGTGCTAATCATTCTAATTGCCATTATTTCAATTTCAATTAGGTCAAGAATTGTTCGTGCAAGACGAAGACGCATAAGACGCGAACGACTAATTTCACAAAATGGCGGAAATAGACCGAGAACAACATCAAGCACATCAAGCACATCAAGAACATCAAGCACATCAAGCACACAGTCAAGAAGCAGAACTCGTTCATATGATGATTATAGAAAAAGATAAATAATTTAACACAAAAAAAAGACAGGCATTGCCTGTCTTTTTAGTTTGCTTATTTATTCATTGCTTCTTCAACTGCAACTGCAACTGCAACAGTCATACCAACCATTGGGTTGTTGCCTGCACCGATAAGTCCCATCATTTCAACGTGAGCCGGAACTGATGAAGAGCCGGCAAATTGGGCGTCAGAGTGCATTCTGCCCATAGTATCTGTCATACCATATGAAGCAGGGCCTGCTGCCATATTGTCAGGGTGAAGTGTACGACCTGTACCACCGCCTGA
>DCIA01000006.1:0-11668 GCA_002315735.1 Clostridiales bacterium UBA1738 | reverse complement strand
TTAGTTGAGTTACCTGTGATAGAAACATCAACACCTTCCTTGTGCATAATTGCAACGCCTTCACGAACATCGTCAGCGCCGTAGCAACGAACTTTTGCTCTTTCGCCGTTTGAGTATGCAGTTTCCTTTACGATTTGAAGTTCGCCTGTGAAATAGTCAAACTTTGTTTGAACATATGTAAAGCCGTTAATTCTTGAAATAATTTGAGCAGCATCCTTGCCAAGACCGTTTAGGATAACTCTTAAATCTTCTTTTCTTGCCTTGTTAGCAGAACGAGCAAGACCGATAGCGCCTTCAGCAGCAGCAAATGATTCGTGACCTGCTAGGAAAGCAAAACACTTTGTGTCTTCACGAAGTAGCATAGCGCCCAAATTTCCGTGACCTAAGCCTACTTTTCTGTCGTCAGCAACAGAGCCGGGGATACAGAAAGATTGAAGACCTACACCGATTTTTGCAGCAGCGTCAGCAGCCTTTGTGCAGCCGTCTTTGATAGCGATTGCAGCGCCTACGATGTAAGCCCAGCAAGCATTTTCAAAACAGATTGGTTGAATACCTTTAACGATGTTATAAACATCAATGCCTTTTTCGTCGCAAATTGCCTTTGCTTCTTCGATTGAAGAGATACCATGCTTTTTAAGTTCAGCGTTTATCTGATCAATTCTTCTTTCATAACTTTCAAATAATGCCATTATGTTGTACCTCCCATTATTCGCATCTTGGGTCGATAAGCTTTACAGCATCGTCAACCCTGCCGTATTGACCTGAAGCCTTTTGTAAAGCTTCGTTAGCGTCCATACCGCCCTTAATCCATTCCATCATTTTGCCAAGTTGAACAAATTTATAACCGATGATTTCGTTGTTTTCGTCAACAGCAATCTTTGTTATGTAACCTTCTGCAAGTTCCAAATATCTTGGGCCTTTTTTAAGTGTTGCATAAGTTGTACCAACTTGTGAGCGAAGACCTTTACCTAAGTCTTCAAGACCTGCGCCGATTGGAAGACCGTCTTCTGAGAATGCAGTTTGGGTTCTTCCGTAAACGATTTGTAGGAAAAGTTCACGCATAGCCGTGTTGATAGCATCACAAACTAAGTCTGTGTTAAGTGCTTCTAAAATTGTTTTTCCAACTAGGATTTCAGATGCCATAGCAGCAGAATGAGTCATACCTGAACAGCCTATTGTTTCAACAAGAGCCTCCTCAATAATACCTTCTTTAACATTAAGAGTTAGTTTACATGTACCTTGTTGAGGTGCACACCAGCCAATACCGTGTGTAAGACCTGAAATGTCTTTAATCTCTTTTGCCTGAATCCACTTTCCTTCTTCCGGAATTGGAGCAGGACCATGATATGCGCCCTTAGCTAATGGGCACATAGATTCTACTTCGCTTGAATATTTCATGTGAGAAAATCTCCTTTCTATGTCTGCTTTTTATAACAGTTCTATTGTTAATTATATCACAAATTTTACAATATGCAAGATGAAAAGCGCTTTTTTATCAAATTATCCCAAATTATTTGATGTAAAGGCATCTAATAAGGTTAATTTGCATATCTAAAAAGCAAAAAAAGAGTTGAACCTAAGTTCAACTCTTTAATTTATAATCGTATGATTATTTTATGCCGTATCCACCAATTTCTTGGTAAACAGCAACTACTTCACCGTCAACAACCATAGCAAATGCTCTTACCATTTCATCTCTAAAGTCATCAGTTGAAAGAAGTTTTGTTGTGATATCTTCATCTATAGCATTAGAAGCTTTCTTACACCAGATATATGATGTGTCGCCCTTGAATTGGAAGTTCTTGAAGTTTGAAGCCTTAGCGCTACCATCTTCATAGTACTTGTTGTATTCTTTTGTTTCTGTGCTATCAGCATCATATGTGTAGAATACGCAATCAGAAGCGATTGTGAAGTCATATACACCTTGGCTATCCTTAGCATCGTCAGAAATGTTTGTATCAATTACAAGCTTATCTTTCAATACAGAGAATACAGAGCCATCATTTTCTGCCGGAACACCAAATTGAATCTTCTTAGCACTTGCAGCAGTTACGATACCTGTAACAAGTTGAACATCAACATTGTTATCATTGTTGTAAAGTGCTTCTACCCAAGTATTTTCCTTAATCCATCCTTCTTTTTCAGCTGTAGCAACGAAACCGTCATCGATTACATAGATTGCATCAACTAAACCGTCAGAATCCTTTGTGAAGAAGAATGCTCTACCTTGTAAATTTGTTTTCTTTTCAATATTTTGGCTAGCAAAACCAGGTTGATAAACGATAGCATCGTCAGCGATTTGAAGTGTTTGTTCTTGACCGTCGTAAAGAACTACGATTTCATAACCTGTTTCGTCATCAAGAACTGTAGCTGAATTTGCATTCTTCTTAGCAACAGCAAATCTTGAATCAGCACCAAGTGTGCTACCTGCTTCTGTTACGATAACAAATCCGTAAGCATTTGTTACAGAAGATTTATCCCAAGCATATATTTCATAGTCAACATCATCTGTAAGAGCTGAGAATGTGCCAAGGTCAGAAATCTTCTTAACTGTACCTGTACCAACTGTTGGCTTTGTAGCATCAATGATATATGTTGAATCAGCAAGAGTTACTGAACCAACCTTTTGTGTAGCTGAGTTATAGCTAGCATTAGCAAGTTTACCACTTGCGCTTGCAATAGCATAAGCTTCGTTGTTTCTTGCTTTAACTTTGTAAGTTACAACACGATTTTCGATGTCAGAATCTTGAGCAAGTTTGCTTACAAGAGCTCTTGAAGCAGCATCTTCAACTGTATAAACCTTTGTGTTACCTTCAGCTGTTAATAGTGTAACTTCGTCATCAGAATCGCTGAAGTATGTTACAAGAGCATACTTATCAACTGTCTTTTCTTCGTCGATTCCGTAGATTCTACCGAATGGATCAAGTGAAACAGCGATTGTTGAACCAACTGTTGCTGATTCTAAAACTGATTCTTCAGCAACTTTGTATTCTGTACCATTTAATGTGTAAGCGTTGTCATCAACATCTTTTGATGTTAGAGAACCTTCATCTTTAGCATTTGTAGCAAGAATCTTGATTGTCTTAGGATCTGAGATTGTTGAATCTTCGACATCTGTTGAGTAGATAGCGATGATATCATCTTCTTGAAGATCCTTAAGTTCGCAAGCTTCGCCGTTTCTTGTTACGATAACTTCTGTATCGCCTTCTTCAACAGCATCGTCTGTAATTTCGATTTTTCTTGTTTTAGCACCGAAAATTGTTTCACATGGTGTGCCAAGTGTTGAGAATGCAATTGTTGTCTTATCGTTCTTATAGCTAACTGTGTTAACTTGAGCTAGTAGATATACATCTAACATAACCTTAACGATATCGCCGTTTGTATTCTTAACGGCCTTAACTGTACCTTGTGCTTCTGAAAGGATTGCATCCCATTCTTTTGCAGTAAAGCTTCCAACATCTGCGCCTGTATTTGCATTGTTAACATATACAACTGCGCTTACAGGAACTTTAACCTTTGTTGAGCCAAACTTAACTGTAGCATAATCGCCATCAGATGTAATTGAGTCATAGTCAGCTGCTGCATATTCCTTAATATCTGTGTTGCTGTTTTCAGCAAAGTAAACTAAGTGATATTCATCATCAGCATCTTTAACGATAACTGCATTACCTGATTTGAATAGTAAGTCTTCAACATCGATATCAGCGTAGATACCTGTTACACCGAAAGTTGTTACCATTGATTCGTTCAAGTCTTCAACATAGTCGCCCTTTGTACCTTTTAGAGAAACTTTACCTTTTTCAAGTGTTTTTTCACTGTTTGGTGTAGCTATAACTTCACCTGTGAATACATAACCATCAAATTTGTCTGAAAGAAGTGTCTTGAAATCATTACCCTTCTTACCATCTAATTTAGCATATTCGTTACCATCGATCTTGTATGCAACAACACCAAGCATTGGAGCTGTTAATGCATTGTAGATCATTTGAGCAACTTGGCCTCTTGTTAGCTTAGCATCGTTTGCAAGAGCAACGCCCTTGTTGATACCGGCAGAAGCCGCCATTGTTGTATAACCTGTTGGGTAACCGCCGTAGCTAACTGCGTAGTCACCATAACCTGTAATCTTTGTTAACATTACGCACATTTGAGCGTATGTTACGTTTTCTTGTGGTGCGAATGTTGTATCATTCATACCAGCGATGAAACCTTGAGCAACACCTACATTAACATAGCCTGTAGCCCAGTTTGCGTTTGCGTTTACGTCAGTAAACTTTGATGTGCCGGCAGCAGCCTTAGCATCGTCAGTCATGTTAAGTGCACCAACGATCATTGTAGCAGCTTCTGCTCTTGTGATTTCGCCTTCAGGTTTGAAAGAACCATCTTCATAACCATTAACGATCTTCAATGCTGAAAGCACGTTAACTGCTTCAGCACAGTTTGCTGTATCTGCAACGTCTGTAAACTTGCTTGCGCTAACTGCAACAAGTGTACTTGCTGAAATTGCCATTGCGATAACAGCGGAAATTACTCTTTTGAAATTCTTCATAATTTCAAATCCTCCCTTTTTCTATTTTGAAAGGGTCTTCTCTGTATTCCGAGTGCACCCTTTCTCTTCCACATCGGAACTATTTGTTGCCAATGCCAATAAAGGCTTTGACTATGCATTGATTGTAACACCGAATTTTCGGTATGTCAATGCTATTTTTGCAGTTGTAACAAACTTGTAAAATTGCTGTCAAACAATAAACCCTATGTAATTTTTGAAAACATTCAGAAATCTTAAAGAGTTATTGCTGCGAATTTTACACTTTTATTCAACCATACTATCATATTTTACTCTTTTTTTTCGTCTATGTCAAGGCTTTTGTCAAAATATAATCAAATTTTTCCTTTTAAGTTGCTTTTTGGATTTTTTGCATTTTTTTGTTTTTTGCCTATGATTATATTATATATGTAGAAACTCAGTTTTTTATATTTCTTATTTATTGATTTTTTTCGTTTTTTGGTGTATAATATACTATGAAATTTTACTTCAAGGAGAAGATTTATGTTTGACAAATTAGAAGCACTCGAAAATAGATATTCCGAGGTTAACCAAAAACTTTCCGAGCCGGAGGTTATTAACGACCAAGATATGTTCAAGAAATATTGCAAAGAAAGTTCCGACCTTTCCGAAATTGTGGAAAAGTACCGTGAGTACAAGGCAGCAAAATCCACTATTGCCGAATGCAAAGAGATTTTGGCAGGCTCTGACAAGGAACTTATTGAACTTGCAAAACTCGAACTATCCGATGCCGAGGATAATCAAGAGAAAATTGCGGCAGAACTCAAAATTCTACTTCTTCCGAAAGACCCTAACGACGACAAAAACGTTATTATTGAAATTCGTGGGGGTACCGGTGGCGAAGAGGCTGCTCTTTTTGCGGCAGACCTTTTCCGTATGTATACAATGTATGCAGAGGCTAACAACTGGAAGATGGAAATTCTCTCTTCTAACCCTACCGACATCGGCGGTTACAAAGAAGTTACCTTCTCTATTACAGGTCAAGGCGCATATTCTAAATTCAAATTCGAAAGTGGCGTCCACCGTGTTCAGCGTGTTCCTACAACCGAATCTCAAGGCAGAATTCAAACCTCTGCTGCAACAGTTGCAGTTTTGCCGGAGGTTGAAGAGGTCGAAGTTGACATAAACCCTAACGATTTACGAATTGATGTTTTCCGTGCCGGTGGTCCCGGCGGGCAGTGTGTCAACACTACCGACTCTGCCGTTCGTATTACTCACCTACCTACCGGCATCGTGGTTTCTTGCCAAGATGAGAAATCTCAGTTTAAGAACAAGGACAAGGCTATGAAAATCCTTCGTTCTCGTATCTACGAGGCTATGGAGGCTGAGCGTCATTCACAAATCGCCGATGCAAGAAAGTCCCAAATCGGTTCGGGCGACCGAAGCGAACGCATCAGAACCTACAACTTCCCCCAAAGCCGTGTTACAGACCACAGAATTAATCTTACATTATATAAGTTAGAACAAATTTTGAATGGTTCGCTTGACGAACTTATTGATGCCCTGATTACTGCCGACCAAGCAGCCAAAATGTCAGGAGAAAACGAGGAATAATTATGAAAGATGCTTACGAAATCCCTCATTACAGGGACTTTAAAGAAATGATTTTAACTCTTGCAGCTAAAAACCCGAAAGACACCGCTTTTAGTTTCTTTCGCAAAAACGACCGAATCGACATTGATTTTGAAACGGTAAAGCGTGATACTTTTGCCCTTGGCAGTTATTTTTTGAGCATCGGTCTTTCCGATGCCGGAATTGCCCTTTATGCCGAGAACAGTTACGAATGGATTATCACCTATTTTGCGGCGGTTATCAGCGGTAACACCATTGTCCCTCTCGACAAGGAATTAAAGCCCGAAGAGGCCGCAACTTTATTTAATTCTTGCAATGCCGATATGCTCGTTTATTCGAGCAAAAAATCCGACCTTGCAGAAGTTTTATCGGAAAATTTAAAGCACAGCCTATGCCTTGATAATTTCAAAGACGCAGTGCAAAAGGGGGCTCTTCTAATCTCCGAAACTAAAATTATGGATATAGAACCGGACCTTGAAAAGCCTTGCACTTTGATTTTCACTTCCGGCACAACAGGCACTCCAAAGTGTGTTATGCTTTGTCAAAGAAACTTGATGGCAGACGCTATTAATTCGATAGAAACGCTGTATTTCCCAAAAGGAACTGTCTGCTTTTTGCCGCTTAATCACACTTTTGGTATGATGGCGTGTATTTTGGCGCAATTCTATATGGCTTTTCCCGTTTTTATTAACGGCGGCCTTAAATACATTATGCGTGATATACAAGAAGCAAAACCGGGGCATATCTCGGTAGTGCCTTTGTTTATTGAGAATTTCTATAAGAATATTTGGAAAAATGCCCGAAAGTCAGGCAAGGAAAAAACGCTTAAAAATATGGTTAAAGTCAGCAACGGGCTTAGGAAAGTCGGCATTGACCTAAGGCGAAAATTCTTTAAATCTATCATTGACGGATTTGGTGGAAATCTTGAAATGCTTATTTCGGGCGGTGCGCCGATTTCGCCTGCGCTTGTGAAAGGCTTTGACGAACTTGGAATTGAAATCGTTAACGGATTTGGTATCACCGAATGTTCGCCGATTGTCACTCTTTGTGCACCTCAAAATTACACGCCGGGCTGTATAGGCGTTCCCGTTAAGCGCACCCAAGTTAAAACCATCAACAACAACGAGGACGGCGAGGGCGAAATTTGTGTAAAGGGCGATATCGTTATGCTTGGCTACTATAATAATCCCGAAGCAAATGAGAATGTTTTTGAGGACGGCTGGTTCAAGACCGGCGATATCGGAAAAATTGACGAAAACGGGCTTGTTTATATCACCGGCAGAAAGAAAAATTTGATTCTTTTGGATAACGGGAAAAATGTCTATCCTGAGGAACTTGAATATTTAATCGGCAGAATTGACGGCGTTACCGAAGTTTTGGTGTATTCGGAAGACGACGCAATAACCGCCGAAATATATGCCGAAGAAATCGACAAAAAAGACGCAATAACCGAAGAAATCAAAAGCAAGTTAAATCCGTCTATTGCACAGTATAAGCAAATTCGAAAAATCAAATTCCGTGCAACTGAATTTGAAAAGACCTCAACAAAGAAAATCAAGAGATAAATAAAAACCTGCCTTATGGCAGGTTTTTTATATGCTTTTTATCGCTTCGGTAATTTTTGCAAATTGTGATAGGTCTAGTTTTTCGCCCCGTATATTTGGCTCAATGCCTATCCCTGACAGCATTTCTGATAACACGCTCTTTTCTATACCAAAGGACGAAGATAGGCAGTTCAAAAGTGTCTTTCGCCTTTGTGAAAAGGCGGCTTTTACCACTTTAAAAAACAGTTTCTCGTCGCTAACCTCGATAGACGGCTTATCCAAAACCTCCATACACAAAACGGCGGAATCAACTTTCGGCGCAGGGTAAAAACTATTTGCCGGCACAATTGTGACAATTCTTGGATTTGTGTAGTATTGGCAAAGGACACTGATTGCGCCGAAGTCCTTTTTGCCGGGCTTTGCGGCTATTCTTTCTGCGACTTCCTTTTGCACCATTACCACTATATTTTTAATAGGTAGTTTTTCCTCGATTAATTTCGTGATTATCGGCGTGGTGATGTAATAGGGCAAATTTGCGGCGATGCTGATTTTTTCGCCACCAAATTCCTTGTCTATCACATCTTTTAAGTCAAGTTTTAAAATATCTCCCTCAATAATTTTCAAGTTATCAAAATCAGAAAGAGTGTATTCAAGGACGGGAATAAGCCTGTGGTCAAGTTCAACCGTCACGACCTTATCGGCGTTTTGAAGAAGATTTTGAGTTAAAACGCCAAACCCCGGGCCGACTTCCAAAACGCCACTGTCAATCTCGGCGGCGTCAACGATTTCGTCTAAAACATTTGAGTCCAAGAGAAAATTTTGTCCAAGCCCTTTTGAAAAGCCAAAATTAAATCTTTTCTCGATATCTCTAATAACCCTAATATCCGTTAAATTCATATTGCATTTCCTTCCAAAAAAATTGAGGATGAAAACATCCTCAAAATTAATCTAAAACATAAAGATTTGCAGAACGTCTGCCGAATTTAATACATTCGCCCTTTGTGTTGTAGTATAAATCAACGATTTTGCCCTTGATTGCGCCACCTGTGTCGCCTGCGATACAGTAGCCGTAAGTCCAAGTCTTGCCGTCGTCTGTTGACTCAACATAAAGTTTTGTTCCAAGTGGAATAACCTTAGGGTCAACTGCGATAACGCCGACTTGTGCAGGTCTGCCCGACGCTGTGCGATTGCCTGTTGCTGTGTATGCAGTACAAGTAACTGATATTTTCTTTTTGAAGTTTAAAGTTTCGCCGTTTGCAAGAATTTTTGTACCTGAACTCTTTGTGCCAACTGTTACAACTTCATTAATCGGCTCTTTTACGATTTCACGGGAAACTTCTTCCTTGCTGATTTCTGTGCCGTTTTCAAATTTCACGTTATAATTAATCTTTGTGATACCTTTTTCGCCACTTACTTTAATGTTTCTTGTGCCTTGTGGCAGTGTTGCGTCTGCTTCTTCGATAGTTGCATAAGGTGTTTCAACTTCGGAAGAAATTTGCTTGATTGATACACGATACACATTTATGCTCATATTTTCTTTGATTTCAGTATCAAGTGACGGCTCAACTCTGTCGATAATGTCAAGAGTAATACCCATAGCGTCCAGCGTTTCGCCGACAGTAGTTCTTGTTGCGCCGACTCTCTTAGCATCTCCGCCAACATTTAAGACTACCGGAATACCTTTTTCAATCACGATTTTGTCTCTTGCTTCGATTTCTTCGTCCATATTCATATTAACAAAATCAAATTCGTCAATGCTGATTTTTACTTCGTCTAAAAATTCCCCAACGGTTTCAGACCTTGTGATATAGTTGCTTGTTTCCTCAGTGCCTAAAAAGTGGTCAGCCTTTACAACTGTAATCTTTTTCATATACTTGTCAGAAAAAGCACCGGTCATTAAAGCGATAATAGTTATAGTTAGTAAAACGGCAATAACTCTGCTGTAAGAATCTCTTTTATTATTGCCTAAAAAATTCAATTTCATAATAAACCTCCCATTTGGTACGATAACATTATACACAATTTTTATGCAGAAGTCAAGGAATTTATTACAAATTTGTTGCATTTTCACGAAAAATTTGTTTAAAGGCATCGAAAACAGACACTTTTTTGTAACAAATTCTCGAAAAATTATCAAATTTATTTGGAAAATTTTTGAAATTTTTAATGTGATATATCGCATAACAGAGCCGTTTTTAATATAAAGGAAATAAATTACTGTATAAAAAGGACAAAAATTGGGCATTATTACAATTAAGAAGTATTTGCCTATTTGTTACGAAATTATTAAATACATAACAATATATAGTGTTGAAAGGGGACAAGCAAAATGAAAAACACAATGCATAGGGTAGTGATACTAAATAATCTTGATTCCGAGATGATAGAAAGCGCAATTTTAATTTTAAAAAACACAAAATCGGTGTGTGAAAATAACATTTTGGACGAGGCGGAAAGAGTTGTTAAAAAATATATGGGCAATAGTGATGCTAACTATAAGAATAAATTGAAAACTATTAGAGCAAATAGATATAAAGTTGCAAACGGACGCCGACTTGGGATAATAATTTTGTCGCTGTGTGCCCTGCTCTCCTTTGCAGGAATCGGACTTCTTACTTATTTAATTAGGTAAACAAAAAAAACAAGTTGGGAAAAATCCCAACTTGTTTATATTTGATATTACTATCAGATTCCGATTACCATTCGTAAATAAGAACCTCTGTGTTTAAATCACTTGGGTTATCGCCAATGATTTGTCTGAATGCAGCACTTGCTTCAGGGTCTACGCCTAGAGCACCACTGATTGTAATAATATCTTCAACTTCGATTCCGGTGAATTCTACGACCGGTTTATTATACATTTTCATATTATAATTCTCCTTCCTCGATTATATTACTCTGCTGTGTAAACTTCGTACTTAGCAATCTTGTGGTTTGCACTTCTAATCATGATGTAGAAGCTAGCTTCTGTGATTTCACCATTCTTGATTTGTGTTTCAATCTTACCACCAGCGTGATCTGTGAAACCATCGTGTGTTTCATCTGTAGCATCCGGCTTTGAGTCAGCTGTGAACATCTTCCAAACCTTTGTATTGCCCTTATCATCAGTAGCCTTTAAGTAATATTTTCCTAAAGAACCCTTTGCAGGAGCAAATGTAACCTTATCGATTGCATAGTTCTTCAAAATCTTTGCAGAACCAACTGTTGCAGGATATGTAGTTACATTATCAATTGCTTGTGTGGCTGAAGAGTCTAGTGTTGTTTCACTAACTACAGTAGTACCTGATTCTGGAAGACCAGTTGCACCACCAATTGTAAGTTTTGCAGGTGAAAGTGTAGCTACACCAGTCACTGAATCACCAGCAGTATTTTTATTGTACTCTGTAATTTCACATGCAACGCTTAAATTTGCTGTAATCTGTTCACCATCTTCTACGAGCAACCAAATCGTCAAGGCATTCTCAATTTCTCCAGCAAGATGAACCGCTGTAGGACCATCAAGTGCACCAGTGGTTGCACAACCGACATTACCTTGGAAACCAGCCTGTGCTGATGTTAATTCACCACCAGCAATACATGTGTAATCAGTATTTATCTTTGCTAAATCTGCATCAGAAAATGTAAAATTATATTCAAATACATTCATCGCTGTTCCAGTCCACTTATTAGCTGATTTTGTCATTGAATATGTACCTAAATTTGATAGATCAACTTTAATTGCATATGGTGTGTATCCTGTTGGAATTGCTTCTTCAAATACTGAATAGAAATCTTCTGCACTTACTTTTCCCGTAACAGTTGAAGTAACTGTTGGAGTAAATGTTGCAGCTGCACTAGCAACTGATGTAATCATTGTTGCAATCATTGCAAGTGCTGCTAACATTGAAATAATTTTTTTCATTTAATTTTCCTCCTAAAAATATTTAGTCTGCTAAAGCAGTAAATTCTGCTTCCGTATTGATTGTATATGTGCTACATTTTGCACCTG
>DCIA01000002.1 GCA_002315735.1 Clostridiales bacterium UBA1738 | reverse complement strand
GAATATGCTTGACCGTATGGGATATCTGATTTTGTTTCTGTATAATTCTTTGATGAATTATCGTCGAACCTGTAATCAATAAGTATCTTGTACTTGTTAAGTTCCCACTGTGCAACTAATGTTACATTTTCAGTATAGTTAAATAGTGTGCTATATTCGATTGTATCGTCCCCTAATTTCCAACCCTTAAATGAAGAGTTTGCCTTTGTAGGAACAGGTAATGAAACATACTTTTCTGCGTCTGCATCATAGCCGAATTCCATACCATAGTAAACATATCTTGTGCCTTCATTTTGTCCAAGAGAACCACCGTCTGCATCAAATGTTACTTTATATTGATTTGGATAATAGTAAACATAGTAAACAGCACCGGTAGCAGTCATTTCGCCTGAAATGTTGGTTTTATCAGGTGTGTAACCTTTTATTATAGGTGAATCAAAAGAGTAACTTGCACCTGTTGAGAACTCTTGTTCAACATTTAAGCTTTCGTCAACACTTTTACCTGACAAGCCATAGATATAGTTAATATAAACAGCTTGTTTTGTTGTTGAATAGTAAACATTGATTACTTCGTCATGGTCGTCCTTGCTACCTGAAACAACAGGTGTAGATGCAACATAGCCGGCAATGATAGGCGAAACTATGTTGTATTCAGTATTATAAGGAACATAATCTAAGTGATAACGCTCTGCCACAGATGTTGTTGAGTCTTTTAGATAGTAGTTAATTGTTAATGAAGAAGTTATAGGAGCATAAGAGCCGTACACTTCCCAATCTTGACCCGGCATAATGTGGTTACCGGAGCCATCTGTCGGCATAGAAACCCAGTCCCAAGTGTATCTGTAACCCTTTACAACGTGAGCGATTGCCTGAGCAGAAACACTATCTATAAATTCTGATGTGATAACATCGCCCTTGTGCATATCACTAATTATCTTTTCCTTAACAACAACCTCACTACCGTTCCAGTCTTCGTATAGATAACGAAGAGTGTATGTTGTTTCTTTACCTGTTGCAGTAATGATAACTGTATCTGTTGGGTTGTAAATTGTAATTCTACCTGTTGATTTGTCGTAAGTATATGAAGCGTTTTGTACCGAAATAGTATCAGGTAGCAAATAACCTTCCTTAGGTGTTAAGATAATGTATGATTCCCCTGTTATGCTTGCTGCCTTATCGCCCGTTACATTTAAGTTTGTAATTCCACTAAAATCAATACTGTAATCGTCAACGAATACCGTAATTGTATCACTTGCAGTATATGGGCTAACACTTTCAATAACTACCGCCTTAGAAGCCGCCGCCTTAGGAGAAATCACTACTTCAACAGGGTAGTCGGTTGTTTCTGTTGGGCTTACTGTTGAAACTGAAGGCATTGTTACATTTACATAATCTGCCCTCCAGTCGTTGGAAACACCGGAAGTATCTACTGAATATAGTGTGTTAAGGTCTACGCTGTCACCAACTGCGATTCTGACACTGTCGGTTGTAATATCATCATCTTGAACGCTGTTTTCAATGGATACATTTACAAAGTCTGTTGCATTTTGAGTAGCAACATACAAATATGATGAGCCTCTCGTAACCTTAATACCTCTGTTTGGGTTACCCTTTGTGTCAACAGATGTGTCCGATGGATTGTATGTAATTAACGGAACATCATTACCGCCCATAAATCCTGACTTTGGAGTTATGTTAAGTACAAGGTCGGATTGGATTACATATGCTTTGTTACCCTCGTCGTAAACTGTATCGTAGAGATATTGATTTATTGTTGCACTGTAGTCTGTTGAGCCGTCGGATAGCGTGCTTAATGTATATGTTACTCTTGCTACTACGGCACCATCACGAGAATACTCAACAACCTTTGCAGAGCCTGATGTTGATGTTTTAGGTGTTGCATCTGCAATATTCAAGCCAAGGCTGTTAACATCAAAATATTTTGAGATACGACCACTTATTGTAATCGTGTTAATATCCTCAGGTGTGTATGTTTCCTCGTCCTCAAAGTCTGCACGAAGAAGTGTAATACGAGCGCCGCCCTCACTACCATTTACTCTATCACTGCTTGGAAGTGTTACACCTTTACCTTGAAGCTCGGCAGGCATTGTGCTTGTCATCACACTTGAGTTAAAGTAGTTTTGACCTGTTGTACCTGCTTTAGAATTATAATTTCCTCCATAATATGGCGCAACTCCTGACCCATCCTTTTCAATATTACATGTACCCTGTGTACCGGCTGTTGCATTTACAATGCTTGCATAGGTCGACGCGTAAACTGATGGCTTAGCACCCGGTGCAGCATCAATAGCATGGTTATGCAACGGCAAAAGTGACCTTCTGGTAATAAAAGATGCACCACCGGCACCCGAGCCACCACCGGCTACCATAGCATGTGTGCCACCGATATCAAACTCTGACCTCTTACCTGCCTCTGTACCTTCTCTATTATAAGAGATATATTGCCTATCATTTGACTTTACTTCATATTCCATATCTTCTTGGTCTGTACCTTTAAGACCGATAAGAGTATTTGTTGATTGACCTTTTTCAAGGTGAACATAACCAAAAACGCTACCGCCCTCGGCACCGTCGCAACCGTTAGCAGTCATGTTGTATCTGTCTAGAGTGTACGTAACATCAATTTTACCGGCTGCACCACCATTAGCACCCCAAAGCTGAACATAGTACCAGCCATCAACAGGAACAATCCATGTACCTTGATTGTCGTAGCTGAATGTTACACTTGTAAAACCCGGGTCACGGTTTACAGTTATCCAACCTGTTTGTTGCTTTGCACCGATAGTAAGATTATATGCATCATTACTATACCCAAGCTTTTTGGTTGCCTTAACTACTATTGCACCAAAGTTAACCTCGTCTGTACCCAAGATAGCTATGGTTGAAACTGCCTTGTATTCTTGAGAAGCATCAACCGCCTTACCTACCTTAGATGGGGTTGTGTACTTAGGCACAACCGTACACTTAATATCATACTTGGTGGTTTCCTTAGGGGTAACCGTTCCGTTAACATCTACCGTTTCGCCCGTTGTTCTGTTTACAACCGAAATATTTGAAACAGAGCTTAGATAATCATACTCCCAAGATGACAAATCAATACTTTCGAGGTTAGATGTAAACAAGTCCTTAACATAATATGTACGAACCGAAGCATCTGTATATGATGATGATGTTATATCAAATTGCAACGGTATGTTTAAAAAGTCGCAGTCTTCATTTGCAACGAATGAATTTACCATTGATACACCCTGTGGTGAAAGCGTAAACTGTTGGTTATCCTTCAGAATAGGGACTTGGTTACCACCGGCAAATGTGGACCGAGCCTTGAAGGTAATATTAACAGAACATTCGTCGGACATAAAGCCCTTTTCGTCAGGCTCGATATCAACGTTTGTTATTGAAACTGCACCTGTATTAGCATTATAACTTACATTTGCATTTTTGTCTGTACATTCAACCTTTAATATTTCAAAATATTTTGAAATATTACCTGCTAATGTACAATTAGCATAGTGAGATGTATCCATTTCCATTTCATATGATTCACCTAAGTAAGTTAGGATACCCATACCTGATTCCGAAGCATAATCGCTACCAAGTGTCATATCTGTAAGTGTTGTTGGTAAACCGTCCCATAAAACTGTGTCAGCAATAAAGGATGAACCACCACCGCCACCACCGACATTTGCACCGATTAAGGCTGCCTGCATAACTCCACCTGAGGCTCCACAGAAACCTGAACCACCGGCACCACCACGGAAGTTACCTGAACCACCGGCACCACCACTTGATACCATTTCGCCTGCTGTAGTTGATTCTACAGCAGATGCTGTCCAGTTGTTAGGCATTGTAGATGATGAGTAGTAACCACCTGATGTACTAACAATAGCACCCGGTACGTTAGAACCACCTCTACCTGCTGTAGAGTTGTTATCACCACTGGTTTGACCATCATGGCCTACAAAGTATGTGCCTGCTACGTTGTTATCTGAAATAGACAAATGGCCTGACGCACTCTTTGTAATGTCGCCACCATGACCACCGTCAGGATAATTCTTAGGGTTGAATCCGGCTTGGTTACCTGCACCACCACCGCCGCCACCACCGGCAATCATGATGTAGTTTGTCATTCTTTCATCTTCGGTAACTTTTGCTGTTGCTCTTGGGGTATTAAATAAGTATGCAGCAGAATAACCTCCGCCACCACCGACTTCAAATCTACCATTTTCACCGTGAGCACCACCATCGCCGTTTATACCTTGACCTGATGTTTTACTTTTTGTAGTAATACCGTTAGAACCTACGTTGAAAACTACTGCCTGACCTTCAGTTAGATAAATAACGCCGTATACATAACCGCCATTACCACCTTCACCGGGCTTATATACAACAGCGTCTCCACCTTTACCGCCGTTGCCGCCCCAAAGTTCGATTAGATAATAACCTGAACTTGTAACGTTAACAACGGCGTTTTCAGAAAATTCACGAGCTTGTGTTTCGTAAACATTTCGCAGAAACGCACCTGTTTGCAATTTGTATGTGTATGTACCGTTACCGTTATCAAACAAATACTTGTTTAATGTGGATTTGATTCCGCTTTCAGTATCGAAAACATAACCTTTACTTTGGGCACTTGTGTCTGCTTCAACTACTGTTGACAAATTAACTGTAAACATAGTTGAAACCATTGTTAAAACTAAAAACAGTGCCAAGACTTTTTTAATCTTCATTTTTTTACCTCCACTTTTGTGCTATAAAGATTTTAATTTTTAAAACATTTTTTCAAATTCTCAAAATCTGATAATTTTAGGCGAAAAAACATTTAAAATTTTCGACCTTAATTTTACCTATGTTTTCGCCTAATTTTTTGAGATTAATAACGCTTAAATTTATTTTACGAGCCATCGCTCAATTTTAATGAAAATGCGTTTAAAACGCAATTTTGAAAGCCTCAAAAAGCCCTACTACTACTACTACTACTACTACTACTACATTGTACTGTATTTTTGCAAATTTGTCAACAAAAAATAGTCATAAAATTTGCTATTTTCTTCTAATTAAATATATAGAAAAAAACCAAATTTATTCTTTTAATTTATTCACATTTTTATTTAATATTCAAAACATTATATAAAAGTGTCACTGCCTCTGCCCTTGTAACAAGATTTAATGGTTTTATTGTATTGTCTTCATATCCCGAAACGATGCCACAATACACCATTTTATCAATATGCTCTTTTGCCCAACTCGGAATATCATTTGAGTCAATAAATTCGCACTCTTTCGTATTATCAAGTTTTAAAATTCTACTAATTATCGTAATTGCCTCTGCTCTTGTCAGCTTATCCTTTGGTGCAAAATTAATCTCTTTGCCATTTTCTTTTCCAAGCATAAACCCATCTTTTGAAAGCAGATAGACATACGGCTTTGACCAATCGGATATTCTATCGACATCATCAAAATTGAGTTCAAAATCTCCTAATTCTTCAATATCATAGCCTAAATACTTGCACATAATAACAGCAAATTCTTCTCTTGTTATTTGACTGTTCGGCATAAATGAAAGTCCGCCGTTCTCACTCTCATATCCACTTACTATTCCCTTTTTAAAGACATACTTAATCTTATCCTTTGCCCAATGCTTCAAAATGTCAACAAACGGATATTCTGTTTCAACTGTTATCGGCATTTCCTTTGTATATTCTCCCACCGAAACTTTTAAAACCCCTTCTCCTCCGTCACTTTCGATTGTTATTATGTTATTTTCCACTTTTCCGATTTCACTCGGCACAGACAAATTAAAGCTTTCAGCATTTGCTTTTAGCTTAATATTGTTATAATAAGCATCAAATGTCAAAGCGATTTTGTCCCCTCGTTTAACATTTAATTTTTCAACAGTCTTTCCACCACTTTTTACAACGATTTCCGTTGGTGTTTCATATGTGTGATAATAATCTTTTCCCACTACATCTCCTGAAATAGTCTTAATTTCTACCGTTTCTGTTCCGTTAAGGTGCAAAATTCTTGTATCACTATCAAAAACAGAAATTGCATTTCCTAAATCAAAAGTAACATTCTCAGGATTATCCATCTTATAATAATTTGTATCTGTCGCCGTCAAATATAGTTCTTCCGAGTATCCCGAAAGATAATGCTGCTCGAAAGGATACATATAAAGTCCACCAAGTATGCCTGTTGGTTTTTTGTTATTCACAAGGAAAAGATAGTTAGAGCAGGCTCTTAATTTTCCCTCTGAGGGAGTGTTAATAACTTCATTACTGTCACTACCCGGATAGATGCCGGAAATTGCAGTAGAGCCTCCTCCGTCTAAATTTATTGCATCTTTACAGCCTAACTCTTTCATTCTTTTGGCAAGTGTAGCGATTTGTGAGCCATAACTATACCCTGTTTGTCTGCCGTCTAAAACATAGAATATAAGTTCGCCGTTTTCGGTAATTCCAACAGCCGTTCTTGGTGCTGCTCCCTTTTGAAATCCTGATTTTACTTCGCCGTTTTCAATCAGTTTTTCTCCAACGCTTCCCATTGCAGAGTCTACATTTGCCCATCTTTCATCACCTGACCAAGCAAAACTTGATATTTCTACAGTCGTTCCGACTTCAAGACCATTAAATTTACTGAATAGGTCTTGGTCGCTGTTTTCATTTAGAGTTAACACAAACTTACCCTTTGGTATTTCGATTGCACCTTTATAAATAAACTTATCTTCTACCGTTGCAGTTACGGTTTTTCCTATTGCCAGTTCACCTTTAATATCACTTAAAACCACCGACAACGACTTTACTTCATTGTGATTATCATCATCAAAATCCTCAGTGTAAAGGTTTATGATAGGTGTGGCATCTTGATTATATTTATTTATATGCGATATTTCAAGTTCGGTATCTTCAATTACTTCTTCATAAGTAATTTCTTCTTGTTCCTCTCCAATATCTTCCAAATCTTCTGTGCCATTTTCTATCGGAACCATCACTTTTCTTTTAAATTTTAGTCCTGTGTAGATTTTTAGTGGTGCAATAAATGCTGTCCCATCATCGTTAAATCCTATTGTTTCATAGGTTTCTAAGTCTTTTGAAATAATTTTTCCGTCAGAAATAACAACTCCCATCGGAACTCCCGTACTAAATGAAAAGTATGATGCATTTATTCCTAAAAGCGGTGTCATATTATTATTTTTCATAAACTCTTCCGCTTTTTTTATGTTTCTAAGTCCCCAAATTGATTGCCCCGTAATTACCTTGGGTACGACGCTTTCATTGGGCGAATATTTTGCATAATATTCTGTTTGTCTGCCTACACCTTCTTGGGTTGACATAAATTCATTCTTATATAAATCAGTGCCATTTGCAATTTTGTGTGACCAATTTAGAATGTCACTTCCTAAAATAGATGCATAAGCCGAATTTGTAATAAATGTTGTAGCTATAATAAAAGCAAAAATTCTCTTTTTCATAAAATCGCCTCCATCAATAAATTATACTTTAAAAAACGCAAAAAGTAAACAAAAAAGCAAAAAAATATACCTTGAAAATCAAGGTATATTTTTGAAATTAAAATTCATAACCTGCTTTTAATGCTTTTAAGTTTATTGCAAGCATATCTGCCTTTTTTGCAGGAATTACTTTTTTAAGCCCAACTTCAATTTCGTCAAAGTTTACAACACCTGTTTCTTTTATTACTTTTCCAAGTAATACCATATTTGCAAGTGTTGGAGCGCCGATTTCTGTTGCCATTTTTGTTGCAGGAATATAGAATGTTTCTACATCATCTCTTTCTACCTTTCTTTCAATCAATGTTGATTCAACAAAGATTTTTGAGCCTTTTACTGCTTCATTTTCATATTTATCAAGAGATGGCAAATTCATAGCAACTAGCACATTAGGGTTTGAAACAATCGGAGAACCGACCGGTTCATCACTTAGTATTACGCTGCAATTTGCAGTACCACCACGCATTTCAGGGCCATAGGATGGAAGCCAACTTACCTTTTTATCTTCAACAAGGCCTGTATATGCAAGACATTTTCCTGCAAAAAGTACGCCTTGTCCGCCAAAACCGGCAATTAAAATATTAAATGTACTCATTATTTTTCCTCCTTGCTTCTATCCTTATATACGCCAAGAGGATAATAAGGAATCATTTTTTCTTCTACCCATTTTAGTGCATTTTGAGGCGTCATTCCCCAGTTTGTTGGGCAACTTGAAATAACTTCAATTAAAGAGAAACCTTTTCCGTTAATTTGGTTTTCAAAAGCCTTTTTTATTGCTGCCTTTGCCGCTTTAATGTTCTTAACATTATTAACCGCAACTCTTTCCAAATATTCAGGTCCGTCAAGTTCTGATAACATTTCACAAACTTTTACAGGAAATCCGCAAGCCTTTGTATCTCTTCCGTAAGGTGATGTTTGAGTTACCTGACCCGGAAGTGATGTTGGTGCCATCTGACCACCTGTCATACCATAAATTGCATTGTTTACAAATATCACTGTGATATTTTCATTTCTTGTTGCAGAGTGTACGGTTTCAGCAGTTCCGATTGATGCTAAGTCGCCGTCACCTTGGTATGTGAATACAATATTTTCAGGATTTGCTCTTTTGATACCTGTTGCAACAGCAGGTGCTCTACCGTGTGCTGCTTCCACCATATCGCAAGCAAAATAGTCGTATGCCATAACTGCACAACCAACAGGTGCTACACCTATTGTTTTTCCTTCAATTCCAAGTTCATCAATAGCCTCTGCTACTAAACGGTGTATAATACCGTGTGTACACCCCGGACAATAATGTAGTGGTGCATCTGTTAATGATTTTGGTTTTTCAAATACTATCATTACTTTATACCTCCGTTTGCTTCTTTAATCTTTTCTAAAACTTCTTCCGGTGACGGAATCATTCCGCCAACTCTGTTGCAAAGCATAACCGGTTTTTTACATCTTGTTGCAAGTTCAATATCTTCAACCATTTGTCCCATCGAAAGTTCTACGCTTATAAACGCTTTAACCTTATCGCTTGCTGCAAGCAAAGGTTTTTTAGGGAATGGCCATAGTGTGATAGGTCTTATCATACCAACCTTGATGCCTTGTTTTCTTGCTTCTGTAACTGCATTTTGTGATACACGAGCTGCAATACCAAATGCAACGATACAAATTTCAGCATCGTCCATCATATATTCTTCATACATCACTTCGTTTTCTTCGATATCTTTATATCTTTCAAAGCGAAGGTAGTTTTCCTCTTCAAGTTTTTCAGGCTTTAAGTATAGTGAATTTACAATATTATGTTCACGATTATTCTTTGTTCCTGTAACAGCCCAAGGCTTATCAAATGTTTTAATCTCAACATCGTCACGAATTTCAACCGGTTCCATCATTTGTCCCATGGTTCCGTCTGCCAAAATCATTGATGTCATTCTGTATTTATCAGCAAGTTCAAAACCCTTTATTGTAAGATCTGCCATTTCTTGAACAGATGCAGGGGCTAAAACAATCATTCTAAAATCACCGTGTCCGCCTGCTTTTGTTGCTTGGAAGTAGTCAGATTGTGATGGCTGAATACCGCCAAGACCTGGGCCTCCACGCTGAACATTTACAACAAATGCAGGAAGGTCTGCTCCTGCAAGGTATGATAAACCTTCACTCTTTAAGGAAATTCCTGGACTGGAAGAAGAAGTCATAACTCTTTTTCCCGCAGAAGAAACTCCATATACCATATTAATTGCTGCGATTTCACTTTCTGCTTGAAGGAAAGTTCCATCAATTTTTGGCATTCTTTTTGCCATATATGCCGCAATTTCAGTTTGAGGCGTAATAGGATATCCGAAATAGTGTCGGCATCCTGCCTTTATTGCAGCTTCTGCAATAGCCTCATTACCTTTCATTAAAACTTTTTCTGCCATTTTTTCTTACCTACCTTTCTACTGTTATAATGCAATCAGGACACATTGTTGCACAAAATGCACAGCCAATACATTTTTCTTGGTCTGTAATTTCTACAGGTGAGTGACCTTTTTGATTGATTTTGTCTTTTGCAATTCTTAATAGATTTTTATGACACGCATCAACACATAATCCACATCCCTTGCAAAGTTCAGTTTTGAATGTTAGTTTAGCCATTTTTATCCTCTCCTTTTTCAATTTCATAATATTTATCTTGAAGTTCTATTTTAAACATTTTTGGGTCATCTTCTTTATAAAATTCTTCTGTTATAGCAGAAAATACAATAGGAAGATTAGAAAGTTTAGATAACCTTTCTGCCTCTTCATTTTTAGCGACTAATGTATTAAATTCGCTTGCATTTCCCAAATTTGAATTATTAATTATTCCTGTAAATGGGATATGACCTGCATCTTCAATTTCTCTCATCACTTCAAAGGCTTCTTCTGCCGTTTTTGTTAGTGGTCTATAAAAATTTGAAACGAAATACATATCAAAATCGCTATCTTCCATAATATCATCAGCAAATCTTCCGAGTGCCACAGCACCCCTATCATCACCGCCAACATCAATTACTAAGTTTAAGTTTTTATTTGCAATGACTTTATAAATCTCTTTTGGAAGTGCCGGAGCGTCTAGATTTGTGTTTGCATATTCAGAGGAAACAATCGAAATACCAAGTTTTTCAAGTTCCTTTTCGCTGTCTTTTGTTCTAAAATACGGATTAACTATGTCAAGGTCAACTATTGCAGTATCTTTTCCCATGCTTTTTAAATATTTTGCATAACTTACGGCAATACTTGTTTTACCGCTTCCGTAATGACCGGCAAATAGCGTAATTCGTTTCATACTGTCTCCTTTATAATTTTGCTCGTATTATCTTTCCGCTTGTTGTTTTTGGAAGTTCATCTTTAAATACAACAATTCTTGGGTATTTATACGGTGCTGTATGCTCTTTAACATAATTTTGAATTTCTTTTACTAATTCATCTGATGCTTCTGTGCCTTTTGTTAGGACGATGCTTGCCTTTACTACTTGACCACGAACTTCATCGGGAGCTGCCGAAACACCACATTCTAATACATATGGAAGTTCCATAATAACATTTTCGATTTCAAATGGGCCGATTCGGTATCCTGATGACTTAATAACATCATCAATTCTGCCTACATACCAATAAAATCCATCTTCATCTCGAACTGCAACATCGCCTGTATGATAAAGTCCATCGTGCCATGCTTCTTTTGTTTTTTCTTCGTCTAGATAGTATTCACGGAATAGTCCGCACGGAATTTTTTCAGATGTTCTAACAACAATCTCTCCGCTCTTTCCTATACCCACGCTCTTTCCGTTTTCATCAACCAAATCAACGTCATAGCCCGGAACAGGTTTTCCCATAGAGCCAATTTTGTGAGTTCCACCAAATAAGTTTCCTATAACAAGTGACGTTTCTGATTGACCAAAACCCTCCATAACCTGAAGTCCTGTTAGGTTTTCCAGTTGCTTAAACACTTCCGGATTTAGTGCCTCTCCCGCTATTGTTGCGTGTTCAACCGATGACATATCATACTTAGTTAAATCTTCCTTGATAAGCATACGATACATTGTAGGAGGAGCGCAGAATGTTGTGATTTTGTATTTTGCAAATAGTGGCAAAATATCTTCTGCGTGGAATCTGTCAAAGTCATAAACAAAAGTTGCTGCTTCGCACATCCATTGTCCGTATAATTTGCCCCACAACGCCTTTGCCCAGCCTGTATCGGAAATTGTAAGATGAAGACCGTCAGGATTAACACAGTGCCAATAATTTGCTGTTGCAAAATGACCTAACGGGTACTTATAACTATGCGCCGCAATCTTTGGATATCCTGTTGTTCCCGAAGTAAAGAACATTAACATCAAGTCATCACCACAAGGTGTATCCTGTGTTCTTTCAAATTTATCGGAATAAAGCTCATACTCTTTACTAAATGTATTCCAGCCTTCTCTTTCTCCGCCAACCAAAATTTTTCTTTCTAATGTAGGCGAATCCTTCTCTGCAAGTTCAACTTGTTCTTTAACATTACCGTCAGCCGTGCAAAGAATTGCCTTTACACCTGCCGCATTAAATCTGTAAGTAAAATCGTGTTCTTGAAGTTGATTTGTTGCAGGTATTGCAATCGCACCGATTTTGTGAAGTGCCAAAATAGCAAACCAGAACTCATAATGCCTTTTTAATACAAGCATTACCTTATCGCCTTTAGTAATTCCCAAAGACTTAAAATAATTTGCTGTTTTATTTGATTCTGCTTTAATATCAGCGAATGTAAATCTTCTTTCGTTTTTATCTTTATCAAGATGTAGCATTGCAAGTTTATCAGGTCTTTTGTCTGCCAGCGCATCTACAATGTCAAAAGCAAAGTTGAATTTATCTTCATTTTCAAATCTAAGTGAAAGAAGAGAGCCTTTTTCATCTTCTGTCGGATGAATAAAGTTGTGATAAATTCTTCTGTATGGCTGATGAATTTTAGTTTCTTTTGGATTTTCAATTTCTTTTACTTTTTCTTCTTTTATTCCACCCTTTGAAGATAAAACTATCGCATAAAACTCACAATCTTCTCCACCTATGGCTTTTAGTCCGTGAGGAGTATTTGAGTCATAATAGATTGAATCTCCTTCGTGCAACACCTCTTTATGTGTCCCTAATTGTATTAAAAGTGTACCTTTAATTACAATATCACATTCTTGTCCCTCGTGAGTGGTAAGTTCTATATCTTTATGCTGTGCTTCCTCATCATAGATAGCCTTAACATAAAGTGGTTCTGATGTTCTTTTCCTAAACTCAGGGGCTAGGTTATAGTAAATCATACCATGAGCTTGTTCGATTTTCTGTCCCTCACCTTTTCTTGTTAAAGTGTAAGATTTTAGTGTTGGGCTGGTACCTTCAACGATATCGGTAACATCTACATGAAATGCCAATGCACATCTGTAAATAAATGCGAAACTCAAATCATGTTGTCCGTTTTCGCAAGCACGATATTCTTCTACCGAAACATCGGTAAGTTTTGCCATAGTCATTGGCGACATACCCTCAATTTCTCGAAGTTCCTTAATTCTTGTCGCCATTTCCTTGATTTTCAAATCAAGTGCTGTAATCTGATTTTCCATAAAAATCCCTCCTAAAACTTTGGGGAAAACAAAAACTCGCCCCAAAGATATACTAAAATCTTTGAGACGAGTAATAAACAAAACCCGCGGTACCACTCAAATTGTGCTATAAAAGCACCACTTCAGGTTCTAACAAACCCTATGCACTAACGCAGCCTGCTCGGAAAGGTTCTACTAACTATTACGCTTTCTTCCTTTCAGCTCCGAAGCTACAAGTATTCCGAAGTCCTTGTTGACTTACACCAACCGTCAACTCTCTTAAAAAGCCACTTACGGATACCCTCTTCATCAACGCCTTTATAAGTTATTATTATTCTAGCATATCTATATAAAATTGTCAATAGAAATTTTATTAATTTAATATTACAAAAGATTTCTTTGAATTTTTCCACTAATTGTTTTTGGAAGTTCTTCCCTAAATACAACAATTCTTGGATATTTATAAGGGGCTGTCTTTGCCTTAACATAGTTTTGAATTTCTTTTTTCAGTTCATCAGTCGCTTCTGTCCCCTTAGTCAGTACGATGCTTGCTTTGACAACTTGACCTCTAATCTCGTCAGGCTCGGCTGAAACACCACATTCTAATACATACGGAAGTTCCATAATAACATTTTCGATTTCAAACGGGCCAATTCTGTATCCCGATGACTTAATTACATCATCAATTCTACCTACATACCAGAAATATCCGTCTTCATCACGCCATGCAACATCGCCTGTGTGATAATATCCGTCATAAATAACTTCTTTTGTCTTTTCTTCGTTATTGTAATATCCCAAAAACAGACCTTTTGGCGTTCCGTTTTTAAGGTTAACCACAATCTCTCCCGATTCACCGATTCCACAGGATTCACCACTTCCGTTTATGATATCAATATCATATCCCGGTACAGGTTTTCCCATAGAACCCGGCTTTGGATTTGTGCCATAAAGATTTGCGATAGAAAGAGTTGTTTCTGTCTGACCGAAGCCTTCCATAAGCGATAAGCCTGTTGCCTTTTTAAATTGTTTAAAGACTTCGGGGTTTAAAGCTTCTCCGGCTATTGTTGCATGCTTAATTGACGATAAATCATACTTTGATAAATCTTCTTTTATAAGCATACGATACATTGTAGGAGGTGCGCAGAATGTTGTGATATTATATTTTGCAAACATTGGCAAAATATCTTCTGCGTGGAATCTGTCAAAGTCATATACAAAAACTCCGCCTTCGCACATCCATTGACCGTATAGTTTACCCCAAAGAGCCTTTCCCCAACCTGTATCCGCAATAGTGAAGTGCAGTCCATCTCTTTTTGCACAATGCCAATATTTTGCAGTCACAAAATGTCCCAAAGGATATTTAAAACTATGAACTGCTATCTTTGGATAACCTGTTGTGCCTGATGTAAAGAACATAAGCATCTCATCGTCACCGCAAGGAGCGTCAGCCTCTCGAACAAATCGTCTGCTAAACAAAGCATACTCTGTATTTAGGCTATGCCATCCATCTCTTTTAGTGGTTGTGGTGATTTTTAGTGCTAGTGATTTACTGTCTTTTGCTGCTTTTTCAACTTCGTCTAAAATGTTATCGTCATTTGCACAAACAATCGCTTTTACATTTGCTGCATTAAATCGATATGTGTAATCATGCTCTTTTAATTGATTTGTTGCAGGAATTGCAACCGCACCGATTTTATGAAGTGCAAGAATAGAAAACCAAAATTCATAATTTCTCTTTAAAACAAGCATTACTTTATCACCCTTTGAAATTCCTAGGGACTTAAAGTAATTTGCCACTCTGTTTGACTCATCTTTAATATCTTTAAATGTGAATACTGTCTCGTTTTTATCGTTATCCACATGAATCATTGCTGTTTTTTCAGGATATTTTCTTGCAATAGCATCAACTATATCAAATGCGAAATTGAATTTATCTGCATCTTGAAAATCAACTTCCTGCAAAATTCCTTGGTCATTTTCCTTGGTCTTTATGAACTTATTAACAATCAAGTTTTCCGACTGTCTTGCAGACAAAATTGTGCTTGTAATTTCGGTCATATTACTTGCATCATCACCAGGCAATACGACAGCACAGAACACACATTTTTTATTTCCTATCGCAATCATTCCGTGTGGTGTTGAACTGTTATAGTAAATTGAGTCGCCCTCATTTAAAACAACAATATGTTCGCCTACTTGAACCTTTAAACTTCCCTCTAAAACCAAGTCAAATTCTTGACCTTTATGGGTTGTTAAGTGAATTGGCAAGGTTTGTTGTTCTTCTGAATAATCATAGGTAACATAATATGGCTCAGCAATTTTATTTTTAAATAAAGGTGCTAAGTTAGAAATTGATATTCCCTCTTCTTTTGCCGTTTGATGTCCTTCACCCTTTCTTGTTACATTATAACTTGAAAGATTAGCACTGACACCCTCTAAAATATCATTAATCTCCAAATGAAAAGCAAGAGCACACTTATGAATAAAAGTAAACGGAAAATCAACTTTGCCATTTTCGAGTGCAACATATTCGGTAGTTGTAACCTCAGTCTTTCGAGCCATTTCTTCTACCGAAAAGCCCATAATTTCACGCATCTCTTTAATTCTTTCCGCAATTTCAATTAGTTTTTCGTTTGATGTAGCCATATTCTCACTCCTAAAATAAAAAATCCCATCTCAAAGAAAATTCTTTGAGACGGGTTAATTTCTAATCCGCGGTACCACTCAAATTGTGTTTTATGAAAAACACCACTTCAGACTCCAACAAGCCCTATGCACTAACGCAGCCTACTCGGAAGACATTACTATTATTTCACATCTTCAGCTCAGAAGGGATAAGTCATTGAAAAAGTTGATTATTGGCTTGCAGCAACCGCCAACTCTCTAAAACCAAACAAATTCGACCGTCTTCATCACAGCTTTTATATTCAATTTATGCATATGATACCACAAATATCATTGTATGTCAATAGTTTTTTTAACTTTTTCACTTGAAATTTTTTCCTATATAGTTTAATTAAAAATTAAATTCCTTTTCCCAATCAAAATCCTCACTTTTTTCATAACTTTTTGGCCAATGTGAGCACCAATTCGGCACAGAGACATTTTCAACCTTATCAACACTCGGCGTATATGGTTTTATATCAAGTATAGGCGTGCCTGTAAACGCATCAAAATATGTAAAATATATGATTCCTTTTTCGTAATCAATTTTTTTGATTTCACAAACAGATGTTGCAATAGGATTTGGCCGCTCAGGTGACCTTGTCGCAAATGTTCCGACTTCCTCAGGACCTTTTGTATATGGTTTTTCAACTTTTAAAATATTTCTATCCTTTTCATTATCACAGCCGTTAAACCACCAAATAATTTGAAGATGAGAAAATCCTTCAATACCTGTTAGTCCTTCAATATATTTTTCGCCGAGTATGATTTTAAACTCACCATTATTACATTCAGCGTGTCCGATTTCTTCAAGTTTCATCTTAGAGTCCTCCTCTTCTTCTCTTATGATTGGAACATCATCATCAATTTGCTTAATTTTTGTAAGTTCTTCAAGTTCTTCTTCTGATAATTTTCTATTTTCTGTTGAAAGGCTTAAACATTTAGCCGTAATACTATTTTCGCATTTTAACAATTCCTTTGGTGTTCCAAAAAAGACAACCTCACCGCCAAAACGCCCTCCGTCAGGCCCTATATCTATAACATAGTCAGCAGATTTTATAACATCAAGATTATGTTCTATTATAATAACTGTGTTACCCTTGTCAACTAATCTGTTAAATAATATCATAATCTTTTCAATATCAGACATATGAAGTCCGGTTGTAGGCTCGTCAAGAACATAAATATTGCCTTTTGTTTCAAGAGATTTTGCAAGTTTTAGACGCTGTCTTTCCCCACCGGATAGAGTTGATGCCGGCTGACCGAGAGATAAATATTCCAATCCAACTTCACACAAAGATGTTAGTATATTCTTAATTTTTTTGTTATCTTTGAAAAATTCCAGTGCCTCTTTTGCACTCATATTAAGAATTTCAACAATATTTTTGCCATTATATAAATATCCTAATGTTTCTTTTGAGTATCTATTTCCATCACACACCTCGCATTTTGTGGTAACAGGGTCCATGAAAACAAGTTCTGTTGTAATATATCCTCTACCGCTGCAAGCCTTGCACGCACCGTCAGAATTAAAGGAAAATAGCGAATTACTCACATTGTTTTCCTTTGCCATTACCTTTCTTATTTCATCAAATATACCTAAGAAAGATACAGGAGTTGAGCGATTTGTAGCAGTTATTGGTGATTGGTCCAAAACCACAACTTTATCTTCATATATTTTTGAAAATACATCTCTAATTAGTGATGATTTTCCGCTGCCTGCAACTCCCGTAACAACCGTTAATACTTCTAGTGGAATATCTACATTTACATTTTTAAGATTGTGAACATTTGCGTTTCGTATCGGTAAAAATTTAGTTGGAATTCTAAATGTGTCTTTTATCGGGAGATTTTTCTTGAGCGACTTTCCTGTCAAGGTATCCGAGATTAGCAAGTTTTCATATGAGCCTTGAAAAATCACTTCTCCACCATTAACGCCTGCCAATGGCCCTATATCTATAACTTCATCAGCGATTGAAATGATATCCTTGTCATGTTCAACAACTAAAACGGTGTTACCCTTATCCCTTAACATTTTCAAAAGTTTTACCATTCTGTAAACATCACGAGGGTGCATACCGGTAGATGGTTCATCGAAAATATAGGTCATTCCGGTTAGTGACGAGCCCATATACCTTACAAGTTTTAGTCTTTGTGCTTCACCACCTGATAAACTGCTTGACTCTCTATCCATCGTCAAATATGAAAGTCCAATATCAATCATTCTTGTAAGTGAAGTAACCAAGGAATCAACAACACTCTTAACACTAGGCTCATTAATTCCCATCAAAACTTTTCTTAAAGCCCAAAACTCCATAGCCGACATATCGGTAATTGTATATCCGTTTATTTTTGAAACAAGTGCCATTCTATTTAGCCTTTTCCCGTGACACATCGGGCATTCTTCCTCTTTTATTAAATTTGTAAGCTTAATGACTGATGCTTCTTTTAGTTCGCTTGTATCTCTTTTTAAAAGCATTCTGGAAAGATATTTCTCTATACCCTCAACACGTTTGTCAATTTGTTTTCCGTTTTTTTCATCTGCTCCGTATAAAAGTCTGTTTTTTTCAACAGTCGTAAAATCTTTATACCTTTTATCAAGCGGAAAAATTTCTGCCTCTTTATACTTCTTCCAATACCAATTCCCCACATGAAATGCAGGAAGGTCTGCCATTCCCTCATTCCATGTTTTTTCAGGGTCTATTTTATCTTCGATATTTAATTTTAGAACTTTTCCCAGCCCTGAACATTTTGGGCACATTCCATTTGGGTCATTAAAGGAAAAGTATGACGCTGTGCCAATATGTGGCTTACCTATCCTTGAAAACAGCAGTCTTAACCCTGCGTACATATCTGAAATTGTTCCAACAGTTGAGCGACTGTTTCCACCAAGCCTTGACTGGTCTACAACAACAGATGCCGACAAATTTTCAATTAAATCTACATTCGGCTTATCATATTTAGGAAGTCTTCCACGAATCCAAGCCGAATAAGTTTCATTCATTTGACGCTGACTTTCTGCTGCAATAGTATCAAAAACTATGCTCGATTTTCCTGACCCTGACACACCTGAAAATACTACTATTTTATTCTTGGGAATAGTCAAAGAAATATTTTTCAAATTGTTTTGTTTAAGGCCTTTTATAACTATCTCATCACCCATTATTTCCCTCCTAAATATAAGTTGTTTTCGCATTTGAACCTAGTTTATCATAGTATTTTTTATACTTCAAGATAAATTTTTAAATTCACAAAAAAAGATGAAGAATTAAATTCTTCATCTTTTTATTTACTCTTGTTTTCTTTCTTTTATATACTTAGTCCATTTGATATAACCATAGGTTGTATTTGTAAAATATCCCAATTTTAAAACAAGAAGTACATATTGCCCTGACAAAATATTAATAACCGTTTCAAGTGCCGCTTCAATATACCAAGCAATCCACTGCTCCCTATATCTAAACAAAATAAAAAGTCCATTTGCGATACCAACCGCAGAAGCACAAGCATCAAGATAACACACAGCATTTTCTAAAAGTTCATTACCGCCAAAAAGGTCTGTATGAATATCAATCCCCGATAACAGCCAGCCAATAACAATAGTCCAAACTACAATTCCGATTATTACAACCGCTTCCATAACACCGCTAAGTTTTCTAACTTCGGTTAGTTCGTCATCATATTTATCAGGGTGACGATGCCAATTAATAAAACTGACAATATCGACAGGTAGCCAGAAAAATAATGTTGTAGCCATTGTTGCAAATCTATACGATAATACAACGCAAATTAGAATTTCTGCAATTTCTACAAAAACTGAAACGATAAAATTCCATTTACTCTGCTTTGAAATCAGCAGTTCGCACAAAATATTAAGCACTGTATCTGCTAAATAAAGCCCCATAATAAGCGAGCCATTTACACCGTTTATATCTTCTTCAGGAAATAAAAAAGCAAATATAACTGATAAAATAAGTATGCTAAAAAACCATACCTTTTCATATGTGCTAAAATATTCCCATAAATCTTTAACTCTTTTTTTCATTTTCCTTCTCCATTTATTTTCAATAAAGCATAATAACAAGTGGTATAGTTATTACTGATAAAATTGTTGCAACAGATACTATTTCTGTAGCATACACTGCATCCAGGTCATATTTTGATGCCAGAAGTGTTGTAACAGATGCCGTAGGGCACGCTGTCGAAATCAAAATTGACCTTGCAATAGTGGTATCCATTTTCAAAAGTTTTGCAATTATTATTGCAAGAATTGGCGTTAAAATAAGTCTTATAAAAATGACTAAGTATATTGAAAAATTTTTAAGTGATGATTTTAAGTTTATTTGTGCAAGATATCCGCCCATAATCACCATCGCAAGAGGAGTGTTAAGTGATGCCATATAGGATACTGTTTCCTTTAAGACAAAGGGCAATTTTATTTGCAGTAAAAACAGTAAAAGTGCGATTGTGACACCTATAATCCCAGGGTTTGTGATAATCTTTTTTATCGAAACCTCTTTAATTGTCCCACTATAAAGGCAAATTCCGTGCGTCCAATAAAGAATCGTAAATATCGCAAGATAGGCAGAGCCAAAAAACACACCCTCTTCGCCCATCGATGCCGATAATAAAGGAATCGCCATAAATCCGCAATTTGAATAGGCAGAGCCAAAAATACTCACACGATATTTTAAACTCTTTTCCTTTTTAAAAACAATAGTTGCAATAATAATTGATAAAAGGATTGTAATAAATGCAAATAATACAGCCCATAGAAGTTTTATTAAATCAGCTTTGTTAAACTCTCGCTGATAGGCATTGATTAACACACAAGGAGTTACAACTATAAGCAAAATATTTGTAATCTCTTTCATTCCCTTTTCTGTAAGAACCTTTGTCTTTTTTAAAACAAAACCTATTGCCATTAAAAAAAATATTATAAGAACTTGAATAAATACAGTAGTAGCCATTTTTTTACCTTCTAAACTCTAATTTATTTTATAAACAACACGGGGAATTTTACTACAAATTGACTATTTTGTCAAGAAAAAAAAACAGCCTTTTGGCTGTTTTTTAGTGAATTACAACTGTTTTTGTTATCGCATTATAAAATACTGTATTTCCAAGTGCATTCGCAATCGCTCTTACAGGAACAAGTGTTCTGTCCTCAACTATTGTTGATGGTGTGTCAATTTCAACTGCTTCACCATTTACATAGATTACATTCTGTCCTACTTGCATAACAATTACAGTATTATCTTTGGTTGCAAAGATTGTTTTTGTTTCTCCGTCCCAATTTACTACTGCTCCTAACGATTCAAAAATATCACGAAGAGGAACCATTGTTCTGTCATTAATAATTCTTGGTTCTACATTTGTGTCAAGATATTTTCCTTTTATCATAATCAATACTGAATTTCTATTAAAATTTTTAAGAAGTCCTGACTGTTCAAGAATTACCCTATCAATAATATTTCTTGCATCAGGGTAAGGAGTTTCGCCATCAAAATCTTCGCCAAGTCCAAAGATAGTAACAAACTCACTATATTCTAATCCTGTAAAATCCTCTATATAATCCTTTGTTTTAAGTTCATTAAAATAATCTCCCAAAAGCATATCGCCTTTAACTTCTTTACCAATATAATCTCCAAGTTCTTTTAACGCGTCTTCGTCACTTCTTCCCAAAGATTCTGCCCATTTTTTAAGTGTTAAACTATTATATGCGGCAGCTTCATTTGTATCAGCAGGCATATCAGTTGGAAGTCCATTCTCTTTGATAAATTCATCTACTGTTTGGTCAAAGCTCGCAGCAACCTCTTCTATTGTAGCATTTGAAGTATTAATATAGTTTTGTTCATTATATTTATTTACTTCTGCATGGCCAACCGAGCCAATTACTAATGCAACTGTTGCAACTAATGCAAATATTTTCTTTTTCATTTCTTCATCCTCTTTTCAATTTTAATACTTACAGTATAAACTATTTTAAAAACTTTTGCAACAGTTTTTTATTAACACTTTCTAAATTTTCTCATATTATAAAATAGATATACTTCCATTCTGTTAAGGAGGTGAAAATATGTACTGTTCTTTAGAAAATAGTGAAAGCAGACCTTGTTATTGCATAAATAAGTGTTGTCTTATGTACACCATTACTCTTGCCCTTTTGGCAGCAATCTTCCTATTCCTTGTAGGTCTTGCAGTCGGTAGCCAATTCTATACTATATTCGTAAACTATACTGCCGCAATCATTGCCGCAGCAGGCGGTGTACTGCTTATGTTTATTGTTACCCTGCTAACAAAATGTAGTTGCAAAAATAGTCTCCAAAATTAATGTCGAATTTAGGTGGCAGATTTCTGCCACCTTTTTTTGTTTTTCTATTGACTTTTTTAACTAAAAGTCTTATAATGAACATATGAACAATCATTCATATGTTATGGAGGAAAATTTATGGCTTGTAAAACTTGTCAATCTCACGACCATCACGAACATGAACATAATCATGAGAACAACCACGAAGACGGAAAAATTATGGCTACGAGGCTAATAATCGGTCTTATTTTATTTGTGATGGGATTTTATTTTAATAACAGCACATTTTATATCATCTCCTATGTCACATTAGGGTATGATGTGATTTTTAGTGCAATAAAAAATATCAGATATGTGTTTTCAGAGCATCTTTTGATGACCATTGCGACTCTTGGTGCAATTTACATTGATAAAATTCCCGAAGCAGTTAGCGTAATGATGTTTTATCAATTTGGCGAACTTTTATCTGACTTTGCAGTCGAAAAGTCAAAAAAATCAATAGGTAACCTTATTGACCTTCGTTCTGATTTTGCAAATGTTTTATTTAATGATACCTTCTCCCCTATGCCGTCAAAGTCGGTAAAAATCGGTGAAATCATAAGGGTATCGGCAGGCGAAAAAATCCCATTGGACGGAATAATTATAGAGGGCAGTGCATATCTTGACACAAAAAGTTTAACGGGCGAGTCTGTTCCTAAAAAAATGTCGGTAGGTGACGAGGTTTTAAGTGGAATGATTTGTACCGATTCCGTTTTAAAAATCAAAGTCACAAAACTATACGAAGACTCTACTGCATCAAAAATACTAAAATTAATTAATGACGACAAAAAATCAAAGTCGGAAAAATTTATAACAAAATTTTCAAAAATATACACTCCAATTGTAGTTTTAATTGCATTGTTAATTACACTTGTTCCCTCTATATTAGGCTATGAGTTTAAGGTTTGGTTTTACCGCTCTATGCTGTTTTTAGTAGTATCTTGTCCTTGTGCTCTTGTCGTATCAATTCCGCTTTCCTTTTTTGCAGGTCTTGGCTGTGCATCGAAAAACGGAATCTTAATAAAAGGAGCGTTCGCTCTTGAAAATGCATCAAAACTAAACTCTATTGCATTTGACAAAACCGGCACTCTAACCGAAGGAAATTTTAGTGTTCAAACTGTTCAAAGCACCAAATATTCAAAGTATGACCTTTTAAAATATGCCGCAAGTTGCGAATATCATTCTTCTCACCCTATTGCAAAAGCAATAAAACTTGCCTTTAACGAAGAAATTGATGAGGGTACAATTTCGGACTATCACGAAACTGCTGGAAACGGAGTTAGTGCAAAGGTCAACTCCCATCTTGTAAAGGTTGGTACAAAGGATTTTATTAATTCATCGGAAAATGCAGACAACGCTGTTTTTATTTCTATTGACAATGAATACGCAGGATATATTCAAATTTTTGATAAAATAAAGGATAACGCAAAAGCATCTATTGATTCTATCAAAAAACTAAAAATAAACCCTATAATGCTAACAGGCGACACCAAAGAAAATGCCACGCCAATCTCCAATCGTCTTGGTATAAATTATTTTTCTAACCTTTTGCCGCAGGATAAGGTTTCAAAACTCAAAGAATTGCAAAAAGACGGATTTGTCGGATTTGTCGGAGACGGCATAAACGATGCTCCTGTTCTCTCAATTTCAGATGTTGGAATTTCTATGGGAAATGTAGGTTCTGACGCCGCAATAGAAGCTAGCGATGTTGTAATTGTATCGGACAATCTTGAAAAAATACCGCATATGATAAAAATCGCAAGAAAAACAATGCAAATAGTAAAAGAAAATATCATTCTTGCACTTTCGGTTAAGATTATTATTATGATTTTGGGAGCATTTGGAATCGCATCTATGTGGCTTGCCGTGTTTGCAGATGTAGGAGTGTGCATATTGGCATTATTAAATTCACTTCGTGCATTTTTTGTAAGAGATTGACATTTCTTTTATATCATTGTATAATACACTATCGAAAAGAGGTTATATTTATGATATTAGCGATTGATGTAGGTAACACCAATATTGTTTTTGGTTGTATTGATAACGGAAACATACTTTTTAGCGGGAGAATTTCAACAGATATTCAAAAGACAGAATTCGAGCTTGCAACTATAATTTCTGCTATGCTGCAAAGCAAAAGTATTGATATCTCAAAATTTGAAGGTGCAATTATTTCTTCTGTTGTTCCACCAATAAACGAAACATTAAAATGTGCTGTAAAACTTGCCATTTCCAAAGAGCCATATGTGGTAGCAGGCTGTGAATATTTAGACGTTGCTCTTGATGACCCAAAAGAAGTTGGAAGCGATTTAGTTGTCGGGGCTTGTGCTGTAATCGACAAATACCCTTTGCCCATCGCTCTTGTTGATATGGGAACTGCAACAACTATTTTTGTGATTGATAAAAATCGGAAGTTCTTAGGCGGCTCAATAATACCGGGTATTGAAATTTCGCAAAGAGCCTTGTCAAAGGAAACCTCACTTCTTCCATCGATAAGTCTTGATGCACCAAAGAGCGTTATCGGAAGAAATACTATTGATGCTATGAAAAGTGGCGCCGTTTTAGGTAATGTTTCAATGCTGGACGGAATGTTAGGAAGGATAGAAAAAGAACTCGGCGAAAAGGTAACAACAATCGCAACAGGTGGACTTTCAAAATATATTATCCCATTTTGCGAGCATAAAATCATCTACGAAGAAAACTTACTTCTTGACGGACTATGGATTATCTATAACAAACACAAACTCCAAAACCTATAAAGGTCTTGGAGTTCTTTTTATTAAGCCCTTAAATGCTCTGTAATAGGAGTATTTTACATCTTGACCACTTAAAAGCCTTGTCCTTGCAACTTTTCTTTTTTTGTAGTAAATATCGGCGTATCCGATAACTGTACCCGACTTTATATCCTTGTTTTTATTTATAAATACTTTTGCTGAAATATTCCTTTTTCTGTCATTCAAAAGTGGAATACTCACCTCATTTTCTGCAATCAAATTTACATTTACACCGTTTATTTTTCTTGTCGTCAATATCTCATTCTTTTCAATTACATTAGAAATTTTCACCTTTTGGAAGCCATAGTCAAATAAATCCATATTAGTTTTCCAATCATCAGGGCAATTAAGAGTTACCGAAACAAGTCTAATATTATCTTTTTCACAGCAAGAAACAAGGCATCTTCCGGAAAGTTTTGTAAACCCCGTTTTTCCACCAATACAGTAGTCATATTTCCAAAGCAGTTTATTATGATTTTTTAAATATGTTATAGAACTTCCGTTATCAATTTGGTAATTCTTAGTCGATACAATCTTTCGAAAATAGCCATTATTCATAGCATAAGCCATAATTTTTGCCATATCAAGTGCAGTGGATTGGTGGTTTTTATCATAAAGTCCGTTTGGATTTGTAAAATGTGTATTTTTACAACCTATTTTTTTTGCTTTTTCATTCATCATCTTAACGAAATTTTCTTCTGTTCCACCAACTCCCTCTGCCAAAACAACAGCCGCATCATTTCCTGAATTTAACGAAAGTCCATATAAAAGGTCATTTACTGTAATTTTTTCATTTTCTCGCAAGTATATAGATGAGCCTTCCTGATTTTGTGCTTTTTTTGAAACGACAAATTCATCATTAGGTTCGGCATTTTCAATAGCCAAAATAGCCGTCATAATTTTTGTGGTGCTTGCAATAGGCAATTTTTTGTTCTCATTTTTTTTATAAATAATCTGTCCCGTATCTGCCTCAATCAAAACTGCTCCTTCACTATTTACATCTATCGCATAAATTGTGTTTTGAAATGTAAAAAACACCGTTATTACCAAAAAGATTTTCTTAAACATAATTGCTCCTTAAAAACAACATTTTTAGATATTTTTCCACAAAAAATCTAAGTTATGCAAGAAAAAAATGCTTTCCCGACGGAAAGCATCTTTTAGTTTGGCAGTATTTGTGACATTACACAAAGTTCCGGATTAAACTGCTCTTTAAAGCGTTTTTCCAAATCTTCAAATGTGATTTTTTGATATTCTTCATAATAATCAAAGTAGTTAATTCCTGTAAGCGACATCGAAATAAATGTATGCGCATAACTTTCAATATCGTTAAATGAGCGAATATATTCGCCCCAGATAACCTTTTTAATTCTTTCAAATGCATCTTTATTAAGACCATTTTTTAAAAGTTCTAAAAGATATGCATTAACTTTTTCGTAAACCAAATCAGGATTTTTACTTTCTCCGTCAATCTCTGTAAATGCATAGTCAACTTGCGGAGTATATTCAAATGAGAATGTATTATTAATAAGCCCTTCATCATAAAGTTCGTTATAAAGTTTTGAGCCTTTACCGAATATCATCTCTGTTAGAATTTCCATTTCGATAGATTTTTTAAGCAGTTTTTTACCGTCATATCCATTGTCATTATCTTTCCACCCAATCATAAACATAGGGTTTGCAACGCTGATATTCTGCTTTTTAAACTTTCCTGCAACAGATTTGGGTTCAGTAGGATAAATTCTTTTTATTTCCTCTTCAAAAGGCTTTTCTGACTTAATGTTTTTCTTTATAGTTTCAAGCGCTTTTGTAGGGTCAATGTCACCTGTGACAAAAAGCGTCATATTTGAAAGATTATAAAAAGTGTTATAGCATCTATACAAAAGTTTTTCATCAATCTTTGCGATACTTTCGGTAGTTCCTGCAATATCAAGTTTTACAGGATTATTGTGATACAAAAGCCCTAATAAGTTAAAAAACAATCTCCACGGAGCATTATCATCATACATTCTAATTTCTTGACCAATAATTCCCTGCTCCTTTTCCACGCTTTCTTTTGTAAAATATGGGCTTTGAACATAGTCCATAAGTGTTTCTAAATTTTCATAGAAATGTTCTGTTGCCGAGAACAAATATGCCGTCATATTGAAGCTTGTAAAAGCATTTGCATCTCCACCAAATTTTGAAAATTTGTCAAATACATTTGAGCCGTCAGGTTGGTCAAACATTTTGTGTTCCAAATAATGTGCAATTCCATCAGGAACTTTTGTTACTTCACTCTCACCCGGAACAACAAATTCCGAGTCCACTGAGCCATATTTTGTGGCAAATATGGCATATGTGCCTGTATAGTTTTCTCTTGGCATAATGTATATATTAAGACCGCTTTTATCTTTTTCATAATACATCATCTCGCCTGAATACTTGTCATAAAGTTTTTCCATTAGTCATTCTCACCCCCTGTTAAGAAATAAACAGTGTCAAGATGCACATTTTCCATTGCTTTTTTTACATCTTCTTTCGTCCTTGATAGGATTTGTTTTTTATATTCTTCAATATCTGTGTTAGTTCCTGCCACCTTTTCACCAAGATAATATGAAATAATATCAACTTGGTCATCATTTAGAGAATTTAGGCTGTTAATAATAAAGTTTTTACTAGCCTCAATTTCCAAATCACTGATATTTCCCTTTTTAATTTCCTCTAACTGAACTAGTATTTCATCATATGCTTTTTGAAAATTTGCAAATTCAATACCCGCATTTACATTCAAAATTCCCTTTAATTTATTAAGTGATGAGCCTGCATAATATGCTAAGCTTAGTTTTTCACGCACATTATTAAACAGTTTACTTTGCGCACCACCACCAAAAATAGCATTGCCCAAAATAAGTGAGTAAATGTCATCACTATCTATTGGAGTATCGGTCAAAAATCCCATAGAAAGTTTGCCCTGTGTGACATTTAATTTTTCCGTTATGTTATTTATTGGGGAATCCTTTTTTAGAATATTAGTCTTTGGAATTTTTGCATCGGTAAAATCAAAATTACTAATATATTCTTTTACTTTATTTTCAATTTCTGCAATATCCGTTTCCCCACAAACGAAAATATCAATATAAGAACTTGTGACAATTTTTTTATAGTAGTCTAATAGTTCTTCTTTTGTCATTTTTTTAAAATCTTCTATATATCCGATTCTTGAAACACTAAAAACATCATCTTTTGACATTTCTTCAAGGCATCTTATACTTGCATAACTTCGTTTTTCATTAATTACATTCTCGATTTTTGAGATTGCGTTTTGCTTTTCAGTTTCAAAGATTTTTTCGTCAATACTACTTAAAGAATCAAATACTACAGAAAGCAAAAGTTCTGTAAGTGTAGCTGTTAGTTTTTCGCCGTTTGGAGCATACTTATCGGAAATTGTTTGTGCTTCAAAGCATAATATTTGGTCATTTCCACGCTTGGAAACGGACGCCGCCATTCTTGCACCATACAAATTATCAAGAAAATGTGCTAAATTTTCTCTTCCCGGGCAAAGTTTTGAATTGATTTTTAATATAGCCGGAAGTATTGCATTTTTTGATGCATCTTCCCTATTTAATTCCCTATGCAAAAAAACACATACTGTTGTTGTTTTTAATTTTGTCATTGGGATATAAGTAATTTCAATATTCTTATTTACATTGATTTTTTTTATCATAACTCTTCCTCATTTTTTAGTAATTACTGTATTATTTTAACTCATTATACAAGTTATGTCAACAAGTTATAGTCTTATTGTTTCACTGAGGGATTTTCCCGGACAATTTTTTAATTGCCCTTTTTTCAATTCTTGAAACATATGACCTTGAAATCCCAAGCATTTTTGAAATTTGTTTTTGAGTCTTTCGTTTCTCGTTATTAAGTCCAAATCTCCAAACCAAAATATTCTTTTCATCTTCTGTCAAAACCTCATCCATAACTTCATATAGTTTTTTTACATCAATATTAAATGCAATAGTATTAATAATATCGTCATTATCAGCGGGTAAAATATCCGCAAAGGTCATATTATTGCCCTCTTTATCGGTACCGATACACTCATCTATTGAAATTTCTGATGCAAGCTTTTTGTTTACTCTTAGCATCATCAATACTTCATTTTCTATGCATCTTGCAATATATGTAGTTAATTTTTTTGTTTTTTTAGAATCAAATGTATTTATGCCTTTGATAAGCCCTATCGTACCAACCGAAATTAAATCGTCCAAAGAATCTTTATCACTCGCATATTTTTTTGCGATATGTGCTACAAGTCTTAAATTATGTTCAATCAAAACATTTCTCGCTTGTTCCCTCGTTTTTTCGTCACCTGTTTCATATTCTTCAATATACCTTTTCTCTTCCGCTTCTTTTAATGGTTTTGGGAATGTGTTACCGCCCACAAATCCCAAGAAAAACATTATTTTATCAAGTAACTCCATTAAAAAAAACATAAAATCACCTCACCACATTATATGTTGTAAAATTTACTTTTGTGCTTGGCAATCTTGTCTTAAATTTCTATCAATTTTTTACATCTATTTACAAATTTCGCAATTTATGATAGAATATATTTTGGTTATTTATGTGAAAATAATAATATAAAAATTAAGGAGATACTTTATGTTTACCGATAAAGCGAAAATATATATAAAAGCCGGTAATGGTGGCAATGGTTCAATATCTTTTCACCGAGAAAAATATGTTGCTGCCGGTGGCCCTGATGGTGGTGACGGCGGAAAGGGCGGAAATGTTATTTTTCGTGCTGACCAGTCTCTTACTACCCTTATGGATTTTAAATATAAAAGAAAATATGTTGCAGGAAATGGTGAAGGTGGCAGTGGCAAGCGTATGAACGGAAAACGCGGTGAAGATATCATCATTTCAGTTCCGCAAGGAACAGTTATCCGTGACAGCGAAACAGGAAAGATTATAGCCGATATTTTTGACCCCAATAAAGACGTGATTTTAGCAAAAGGAGGAAATGGTGGTTGGGGAAATTCTCACTTTGCAACCCCTACAAGACAAACACCGAACTTTGCAAAAAACGGACAAAAAGGTGCTGAAAGAGAAATCATTTTGGAACTTAAACTTTTAGCAGATGTTGGGCTTTTAGGCTTCCCAAATGTCGGAAAATCTACAATTCTATCTATGACAACAAAAGCAGACCCTAAAATTGCAAACTACCACTTCACAACACTAGTTCCAAACCTTGGGGTTGTTTCCTTGGGCGAAGGTATGAGTTTTGTACTTGCAGATATCCCCGGAATTATCGAAGGTGCAAGCGAAGGAGCAGGACTTGGTCATGAATTTTTAAGACATATAGAAAGAACCCGACTTTTAATTCACGTTGTTGATATTTCTTCTATTGAAGGCAGAAATCCTATTGAGGACTTTGATATTATTAACGGTGAACTAAAAAAATACAATTTAGAACTCGAAAACAGACCACAAATAATTGCGGCAAATAAAACAGATATTGTTCAAGACGAAGATATCTATAACGAATTTTTAGTTGAAATGAAAAAACGTGGATACAAGGTATTCCCTATTTCTGCAGCATCAAATCAAGGTATAAAAGAACTTATGAAATACACCTATCAAGAACTTTCAAAGCTTCCTCCAATCAAAGAATTTGATGTGGAACTTGATGTTTTAGAGCCTGAATTTATCGATAAAACCGACAAAGGATTTGAAATTTCTATCGATAACGGGGTTTATGTTGTTTCAGGTTCTTGGATCGAATCTGTCGGCGCAAGTGTAAACTTTTCTGACCACGAAAGTTTACAGTTCTTCCAGAACTCGCTTAAAAACCGTGGCGTAATCGACGAACTTATTGATAAAGGCATTAAAGAGGGCGACACCGTGAGAATCGGAGATTTAGAATTTGACTTTGTATGGTAAGAGGGTGTTACTATGACAAAAATGCGAAAAAAACAAAGAACATTTAAAGCAATAATTCTTGTTATTATCCTAATTATAGTCGCAAACACTCTTTTTCACTCTTTAAAACGAGGTGTCACAACAATCACCATTCAAAAAGGTGAATCATCTACAAAAATTGCAGAAATTTTAAAGGATAAAGGTCTAATAACAAGCAAAACTTACTTTTTGGCAAGGCTATATCTTTCATCATATCGCGGAAAATTAAAATACGGAACATTTAAACTTGACAACAATGCTACTGCAGGCGAAATTATAAAAAAACTTTCAACAGAAGGGGCAAAAAAGAACACAGTCACAGTAACAATTCCCGAAGGCTATTCGATAGAAAAAATTCGTGATACTCTTTGTGAGGCAGGGCTTGTTACAGAGTCCGAGTTTGAAGATGCAGTAAAACAAAAATATGATTATGCATTTTTGGATTGCGTTCCAAATTCAGATGACTTGAATTATAAACTTCAAGGATTTTTATATCCGTCAACTTATGAATTTTATTCTGATGCAAAAGCTACAACAATTATCGATAAAATGCTTTCGGAGTTTCAAAAAAAGATAACTCCGCTTAACATTCCAAATAATGAACTTTTCTCTATTATAACAAAAGCATCAATGGTTGAGCGTGAAGCGAAAATTCCTTCCGAAAGACCTGTAATTGCAGGAGTTTTTGAGAATAGACTTTCTCAAAATATGCGTATGCAAGTTGATGCAACTGTAATGTATGTGATAACCGAGGGCAAATATGACACAAATAAAGTTTATTATAAAGACCTTAACAACAAGTCAAAATATAACACTTACAAATATGAAGGTCTTCCTGTTGGGCCTATTTGCTCGCCCTCAATAGATTCTATCAAAGCAGCGCAAAACCCGGCAGTGCATAAATATTTATACTATCATACAGATACCAATAAAAATGACGGAACACATATTTTTACAGAGAATTTTGAAGAACACAAAAAAACACAGTAAAAAAGCTCACATTAGTGAGCTTTTTTATCACAAAAATTACGAACGAGCCAAAATGCCACAATCACTATTAAAAGATTTTGGGCACCCCATTGATGCAGACTGATTGTACTTGCCACAACTAATAATTCTGAACATACTTCTCACCTCCTTTCTTTTTTGTGTGTTTTTTAATTATAAAAAACTTTTCTCAGCATTTTTTCACTACCTATTTTATTTACTATTTGTGAATTTTTGTAGTTCTAACTTTGCTTTTGTAAGTACACACGCTTCATCATATTTAGAAAACGGCGTGCCATTCTCTTGCAATGCACTACCCGGACAAAAATTACAGTATTCCATATTTTCACAATTCTGACAACCTTCAATTTGTGAAAAACGATAATTTTTGATTTCTTTTAACTGCCGGGACTCGTTCCATATTTTTTTGATACTTTCTTTTCTCACATTGCCACAGGATATAAGCAGTGCATTACACGCAAAAACTTCTCCATAAGGATTTATGTTCAACGACCGTGTCCCCGCACCGCAAACTCTGCCATTCTTTTCTCTCTTTTTCCCACTTTTTGAGTGACAATCCAACATAATATTCTCATTCACAATCTTCATTACCCTTAAATAATCTTTTTCATTATTTAACCGATAATCAGTAGAACTTTTATCTCCATCATTACGAGCAGACACAGACATTCCAACTTGAATAGTCGTTCCCAATTTTCGTGCTAACTCCAAAACATCTTCTATATTATAAGCATTGATGTTTAATATTGTTGTCTTGATGTTTGTTGGTATATCAAGCAAAACACATTTTTCTATTACTGACACAGTTTTCTTGAACGAACCTTTCACTTGAGTAAATTCATCATGTATTCTACCATCTGCACTATAAATAGAAAAATGAATACTTTTTAGATACAGTTTCTTTAACCTTATCAAATCTGAATCACTTAATGCCAGACCGTTTGTAAAAACAGAAATTAAAAATCGTTTTTTATTTGCATATTCCAAAATTTCAAATGCATCATCCCTAACAAACAAATCCCCACCTGTAAAAACAACTTCCAAAACATTCATTTCTGCTAATTCATCAAGAATTTTTTTTATTTCAGATGTAGTTAATTCTTTTTCTGTCGATTTATCTGTTACGCAGTAACAATATTTGCAACGCTCATTACATCTGTAAGTTAATTCAAATTGCACAGTAACAAGCTGGTTATCAGGGATTCTTTCATACTTAATAACACGTTCTGTATCATTACCAATTTCTGATAATATATTGTCTATAATTAACACTCCAGCATTAACCATATTTTCCACAAATTCTGTTACTTCTTTTTTCAGCATATCTTCACTAATATCAATCTTTTGTAACAATTTCATTACACATTCATCAATAGTTTGATATTCTTTAAAACAATCCAAAAGAACTTCACACATTGAATCTAATGCATAAACCATTTGGTTTTTTGTATTAAATAAAACTATACAATTATCATACATTCTAAAGAAAACCGCTGAGCTAAGTTTATACTTCATCCGTTTACCCTTCTTTCAATAAATAGAACACAAAAAACGACCTATGTTTTTTTATCCCATCTTATACTATTTTATCTTACTTAATCCTATTTGTCAATATAAAATACGAATTTGTTGTAGAATAATATAGAATAATATAAAATACTATCAATTGAGGTGAAATTATGAGACCGCTTAAAGAAAAAATAAGTATTACGATAGATAATGATATTTTGAAAAAGCTCCGTATACAAGCAGAAAATGACGACCGTTCATTATCACAGTATATCAATCTAATATTAAAGGAACACATAAAAAAAGAAAAAGAATAATTTTTTCAAAGCAAAAAAAAGCTCACATTAGTGAGCTTTTTTAGTTATTGGCAAATGCCTTTGTAAGTTCAATTACTGCTTTAATATCATTTATATTTGCCATCTCTGAGGGTGAGTGAATATATCTTGTAGGAATTGAAATTCCGCCTGTTTTAACGCCACCCTTACTAAAATGGATTGTTCCTGCATCTGTTCCACCATCAGTCATAACTTCGAGCTGATAAGAAATATTATTATTTTTTGCAAGTTCTATAAGCGTTTCTCTAACACTGCCATCACAAATTATTGAATAGTCCATAACTTTAATCGCCGCTCCATCGCCTAACTTTACAGCAATTTTTTCGTTTAGAGGGGTATCTCCCGTATCTGTAACATCTATCGCAAGTGCAAAATCGGGCTCAATACTAAATGCCGCAGTTCTTGCTCCACGGAGTCCCACCTCTTCTTGAACAGTGAAAACAAAATATAAATCATTATTAGAGTCTACATTTTTTAGTGTTTCTATCAAAACATAGCAGCCTACTTTATTGTCAAGTGTTTTAGAAATAACTACATTTCCTTGTTCCTTATAGTTCCCCACAAATACTGCCATATCTCCGACTGACACATTTTTTTCTGCCTCTTCTTTTGAAGATGCTCCAATATCAATATACATTTTTAAAAGGCTATTTTTTTCATTTTCAGGCTCAGTTCCTATAACCCCTTCTGTACCATTTGCAAAAACAACTCTCTTTCCTGCTAAATATTTAGCATAAAGTCCACCAACATCTGAAAATCTTAAATACCCTTTATCATCAATATAAGTTACTATTACACCAATTTCGTCCATATGTGCGGCAAACATAATTTTTTTGCCTGTGCCTTTTTTATGTGCAATAAGGTTGCCCAAATTGTCAATATATGCTTCATCAACATAAGGAGATACTTCCTCTTTGATTAGTTCTGCAATAGCAGATTCTCTCCCTGATGGCGAGGCCGTTTCTATTAATTTCTTTAAAAGTTCCATCATAATACCTCATCAATTCTTATTAAAAATTGTTCTGCCAATTTCTTTATTGCTTCTAAATCTTTTACCGATGCCACGCTTGCCGCTTGGTGAATATATCTGCAAGGAATTGAAATTGATGCAGTTTTTACACCATTTTGTGACAAATGAATCGCTCCTGCATTATTTCCACCTGCTATCGATTGCTTGTACTGAACATTAATATTAGCATCTTTTGCAAAATTAAACAGTTTATTTGCAAAATCTTTGTCCACAATCGTTCGTCTGTCCATAATTGAGATTGCAGCACCTTTTCCCATAATTGTCACCTTTTCGTGTGGCTTAAAATCGGTCATATCACTGCAAGTCGTTGACTCAATTACAAGTGCGATATCAGGATTAATTCTGTTTGCCGCAATTCTTGCTCCTCTTAGCCCCACTTCCTCTTGCGTTGTAAAACAAAAGTAAGTATCGTATTTAACAGGTTTTTTTATAAGGTCTAAAAGTACCGCGCAGCCTGCTCTGTCATCTAGTGCCTTGGCTTTTACTGTATCTTTTCCTAAATACTCAAACTTTGTGTCAAAAGTGGCATAATCGCCCAAATTAATTACCTTTTCGGCACTTTCTTTGTCCTTTGCACCAACATCAATAAACATATCCTTGATTTCAGGGGCTGAATCTCGTTCTGATTTTTTCTGCAAATGTATAGCCTTTATTCCAATAACACCAATTATCTTATTTTTTCCTATTAAAACACGCTTTGAAAGTATTGTTCTTGGGTCAATTCCGCCTACACATTGAAACTTTAAAAACCCCTTATCCGTAATTCCGCTTATTATGAAACCAACTTCATCCATATGTGCATCAAGCATTATTCGCTTTTTTTCATTACCTTTTTTTAGTGCAATTACATTTCCTATTGTATCAACTGTAATTTCATCTGCATAAGGCTTTATTTCATTTAAAATGAATGCTCTTACCTCATTTTCATTCCCGCTGACTCCGCAAAGATTTGATAGTTCTTCTAATAACATATCCATTCCTCCTTGCCATTTAGTCCTAAAATAAACTTTTGAATTAGGCTTGAAACTACCTCACAGTCCGAAACCGAAATTACTTCAACCGCTGTATGCATATATTTAAGAGGAACAGATAAAAGTCCTGTTGGAATCCCCTCTCTTATTATTTGCATCTCCCAAGCATCTGTGCCTGTATTTCCACCATCAACATCAATTTCATATTTTATATCATTTTCCTTTGCAGTAGAAATTAATCTTTCAAAAACCAATGGATTTATGTTCGGGCCGCAAGTAATAACAGCGCCCGAGCCAACTTCATATGCAAAATCGGAGTTATCAGGCGTAATTCCATGGCATACATCAACTGCAATTGCAAGGTCAGGATTGATTTTATATGCCGCTGTCATAGCGCCATATCCGCCGACTTCTTCCTTTGCCGACGCTACCACATAAAGATTAACATTAAGTTCGCAATCTTTTAGATTTTTAAGAGCATCAATAAGTGTTGCAACACACGCTCTATCATCTAATGATTTTCCGGTTATTTGACCATCTAAAAGTTCTCTCGGAGAAACATCAAAGGTTATCGCATCTCCAACTCTAATGAGTTCAAAAACCTCCTCTTTCGAAAGCCCTGTATCGACAGTAAGGTCATTTATTGAGTAGCATTTTTTTTCTTCTGCAACCGATGTAATATGTGGTGGTTTTACACCTATAACACCTTTTACATCACGCTTTCCATGTACTACGACTTCTCTTGCAGGTAAAATTCTTTGGTCAACTCCTCCCACATTTGCAAAGGTGATAAAACCATTTTCGTCAATTTTTTTTACCATAAGTCCGATTTCATCGATATGTGCTTCAATTAAGACATTTTTTGCATCTTTGTTTTTTGACTTTCTAAGTGCAATAACACTTCCAAGATTATCTATCGTAACTTCATCGGAGTATTCTTCCAATATACTTTTAATCTCGCTATTTATTCTATATTCAAAACCTGAAATTGCATGAAGACCACTAAGTCTTTTTATCAAATCCTTCAACTTAATTCTCCTTATAATTTATTTACCAATTCCTTAAAAAGATTTCCTCTTTCCTCAAAATTATGGAACATATCGAAACTTGTTGACGCAGGTGATAGTATTACCACATCCCCCTGTTTTGCTTTATTATGTGCTGTTTTTACAACTTCCTCATAACTATTACATCTAATAATTTCAACATCTTCGCCTTTATTTGTATCCATTAATGCTTTTTCAATTTTGTCAGATGTTTTTCCTATCAAAATTAAGGTTTTAACCTTTTCTGCAAGCGACGGGCCTAATTCATCATACGGGATACCCTTATCCTTTCCGCCGGCAATCAAAATAACTTTTTCCGGAAATACTCTTAGCGTATTAATCGTTCTGTTTGGACTTGAATCAATCGAACTGTTATAATACCTAACCCCATCAAGTGTTCTTACAAGCTCAATTCTGTGTTCTACACCACCAAAAGTTTTGGCAACATTTATTATAACTTCATCAGAAACCAGCCCACAAACTGCCGCAATCGCTGCCATATAATTTTCTACATTGTGCATACCGGGGATTTTTATGTCAGAGATCGGAAGAACTGCGTCTTTACCACGATAAATCACACCATCTTTTAATGAAACAAAGGCATCTTTTTTTGATGAAAAGTCTAAAAGTTTTCCCTTTGCCTCTTTGCCGATTTTTTCAGTAACATCATTTGATGCATTTACAACCAAAATATCATCTTTTGTTTGATGCGTCATAATATTTTTCTTGGCATCAATATATTCTTGATAATTTTTATGCATATCCAAATGATTTGGTGAAATATTTGTGATTACCGAAACACTCGGCGACTTTTTCATAGTATGAAGTTGGAAACTTGAAAGTTCCAAAACTACCATATCTGTCTCTTTCATATTTTCCGCTTCGCAAAGTAGTGGATTTCCAATATTTCCGCCAAGCCAAACCTTAAATCCTGCCTCTTTTAGCATTTTTGAAATTAAAGTTGTTGTCGTTGTCTTTCCGTCACTACCTGTTACTGCAATAATTTTTGCAGGGCAAATATCAAAAAAGACTTCCATTTCGCTTGTTATGGTTGCTCCGTTTTCCTTTGCCTTTAAAAGCGAAGGGTGGTCAAATCTAAGACCGGGAGTTTTAAAAATGATTTCACCATCTAATTTATCAAGATAGTTTTCACCCGAAACAATCGGAACTCCAAGATTTGTAAACTCATCATAGATTTCGCCTAATTCTTCTTTTGTTCTTTTATCATATGCAGAAACATTAGCACCTGCATTTAGTAAGTACTTAATTAACGGTCTGTTTGAAATTCCAAGACCGATTACCGAAACATTCTTACCCTTTACACTATTTTTAAACTCATTTACCAACACGCAAATCACCTATTTTCATAATAATACATTAGTATATATTATAGCATTTTTTTCTTATTATGGCAATAATTTGCAAAAAAATAAAGGACTTTTATGAAAAAAGTCCTTTATGAAAATTATTCAGCGTCTGCTTCTTCTTTTTCTGCTTCTTCAGCGATAAACTTTTCAATATCAACAGGTGCGTTTTCAACTTGTGGTTCAGCATCAACTATAACTTCTTCTGCCGGTGTTTCTTCAACTGCCGGTGCAATTAAAGCTCTAATTGAAAGACTGATTTTGTTTGTATCCCAATCAATATCGATAATCTTTGCTTCAACTTCTTGACCGATTGTAAGAACATCTTCAGGCTTGCCAATTCTCTTATCAGCGATTTGAGAAATGTGGATAAGACCATCAACATTTGGCATAATTTCAGCAAATGCGCCAAATGGCATCATACGGACAATCTTACAAGTAACAACATCATTAATGTTTAGTTTAGCCTTTGCGATAACCCAAGGATTATCTTCAGCCTTTTTATAGCCAAGAGAAATCTTCTTTGTTTCTTGGTTGATATCCTTGATATAAACCTTTAAAACATCGCCTTCTTTAACGATTTCTGATGGGTGCTTAATCTTATTCCAAGAAAGTTCTGAAATGTGAACTAAGCCGTCAACACCACCAATGTCAACAAATACGCCGAATGATGTGATTGACTTAACAGTACCTGTGTATTCTTTACCGGCTTCTGCATCAGCCCAGAATTTTGATTCAACAGCCTTCTTTTCTTCTTCAAGAAGAACTCTTACAGAACCTACAACACGTTTTCTTCTTTCGTCCAATTCAATAAGACGAACTTTAACAGTTGTGCCAAGTAAAGTTTCTAAATTTTGTACAAAGTGAAGAGATGCTTGTCTTGCAGGAATAAAGATTTGTGAATCATTTGCAAGAGCGATTACGCCGCCTCTTACTACTTTGATAATCTTTGCTTCAAGAACTTCTTTGTTCTCATATGATTCTTTCATTTTGTTCCAACTTTCCATTGCAACAATCTTCTTTCTTGAAAGAACCACTTTGCCTTCAGCATCGTTAATGCCGACTACATATACTTGAATTGTATCGCCAACCTTAACAATATCAGTTGCCTTCAAATACGGATCATCTGACAACTGATCGACTGCTAATTGACCATTGTACTTAAAACCGCCAAGATCAACAATGACCTCATTGTTGCGTATCTCAACAACTGTTGCGTCAACAATATCTCCGTTATTCAAAGTTTTTGTTCCGTACTTTTCAAAAAGTTCGGCGAAAGATTCCTCATTTCTGATTTTTTCTTCCATTGTTGTAAAAACCTCCTCGATAGTGCGTGCCGGAGTTGACGCCCCCGCCGTTATCCCTATCTTTTTATTTTTTATATGCAAATCCTGAGGAATATCCTCAAAATTTTCAACAAAGTATGTTTCCGGACAATTTTCTTTTGCTATATGAAAGAGTTTTCCGGTATTTGAACTCTCCCTGCCGCCTACTACAAACATGATATCAGAGTTTTGCGATAACAAATACGCTTCCTCTTGCCTGTCTTTGGTCGCACTACATATTGTATCAAAAACTACTACCACTTTGCAAGTATTTTTGATATTTTGTACGATTTGCACAAAAATGTTTTTGTTTATTGTTGTTTGTGCCACAACACAAATCGGTTTATCAATAAATTCTTGCGGCATTTCAAAGTTTTCATCATATGTGATTATCGCTTTATCATCGCACCAACCGTTAATTCCTATAACCTCCGGATGTTTCTCATCACCGACAATTACAATTTGATAATCCTTACTGTGATGCTCCGAAACTATCTTATGAATTTTAGCAACAAAAGGGCAAGTGAAGTCAAAAACTTCTCTTCCCGAAAGCGACTCAATAACACTTTTTTTAACACCATGAGTTCTTATTATAACCGCTGAGTCCTGTGGTATATCTTCCACCCTATCATAAGAAAAAACACCGTGTTTTTCAAGGTCACACACCACTTCTCTATTATGGATAAGATGACCAAGCGTTGATATTTTTATCTCATTTCTATTTATCAGTTCATAGGTTTTGTCAACAGCTCTTTTGACACCATAACAAAAACCCGCCGTTTTAGCTATTTTAATGCTCATTTCTTGCCTCCAAGGCATAAATTGTATCAAGTACCGATTGCGATACTTTTTGGAGTTCCTCTGTCGGCAGTTTTTTGCCGTAATATTCGTCAAGGTAAATAGGTTCTCCGTAAATTACATCTATTTTCTTCATAAATCCATAATTTCCGCTGATTTTTATTGGAATAATCGGAACTTTTGCATGAAGTGCAAACATAGCAAGACCTGCTTTTGCATCAACCTTTTCGCCTTTTTTTACTCTTGTACCCTCAGGGAAAATCATTAAAACCTTTTCTTCTTTTAAAATCGAAAGAGCCGTTTTTACAGCTCCAATATCGCCCTTTCCCCTATTTACAGGGAATGCTCCCATTTTCTTTAAAAATCCGCCTAATAATTTATTCTTAAACAGTTCTTTTTTTGCAATGAATGTAAGTGGTCTTTTTGATGTAACAGCAATCATAATAGGGTCTAGCCACGATTTATGATTAACAGCATAAATCACACCGCCGTTTTCCATAACATTTTCATTGCCAAAAGATTTAATTCTAAGCCCTGTTCCAAAAACAGCTTTTGCAAGGCATTTTATAACATTATAGAACATTATTTTATACCTCTTGCAAGTTCAATTATACGATTTTTAACTTCATCAATAGTCATATTGGTAGAATCAATTAAAACTGCATCTTCACTTTTTTTAAGTGGTGCAAATTCTCTTTCAGAATCATTTTTATCACGATACTCAATATCCCTTTTTACCGTTTCAAAATCTGCATCTTGACCTTTTTCTATAAGTTCTTTTAGACGTCTTTTTGCTCTTTCTTCAACGGATGCTGTTAAGTAGATTTTAAGTTCTGCATCAGGCAAAACATATGTTCCGATATCTCTTCCGTCCATCAAAACATCATTGCCCTTTGCAAGTTCTCTTTGAAGGTCAACAAGTTTTAGCCTAACGCTTGGTATTACTGCAATATTTGATGCACCCAGACTTGCGTCTGCTTCTCTAATTCTTTTGGTAACATCTTCTCCACACAAGAAAATCTGTTGTCCGTTTTCGTTATACTTAATATCAATTTTAATTTTATTAAGCACTTCCTCTGTCATATTTTCTTCTTTAATTTCAATACCGTTTTTGATAGCATAAACCGCAGCTGCACGATACATTGCACCTGTGTCTATGTAAATAAAGCCAAGTTCCTTTGCTGCAAGTTTTGAAATAGAACTCTTTCCTGCTCCTGCAGGGCCATCAATAGCAATCTTCATATGTAATATTCCTTTCAAAATTAATAAATACTCTCCGCAGCCAAAACACCTGTTGAAAAAGCAATTTGCAGATTAAATCCGCCTGTGTATGCATCGACATCAATCACTTCACCTGCAAAAAACAAACCTTCAATAATCTTTGATTCCATAGTTGACGGATTAATTTCCGATACCTTTACTCCACCCGATGTTATTATAGCCTCTTCAATCGGTCTTGTGCCTTTTATTGAAAGTGGCATAGCTTTTATAACTTTTACAAGTTCTGCCCTTTCCTTTTTTGTCACTTCCGAAATGTCTTTATGCGGATTTAAACCCGCAAGTTCTATTATAACAGGAATTAAGGATTTTGGCAATAGTTCATCAAGCGAATTTATTAAATGCTTTTTAGAGAATTTTTCAAAATCACGCACAATTCTTTTATCAAGCGTTTCGATATCTAGTGCAGGTTTTAAGTCAATAGTGCATTTATACCCTGTTTTATTTCGCATATGGCAAGATGCCGACAAAACAATCGGCCCTGAAATCCCAAAATGAGTAAAAATCATTTCGCCAAAATCAGAAAAAACTTTTTTGTTTCTATCATCAAAAATAGTAAGTTCAACATTTTTTAAAGTAAGTCCCATAAGGCTACTTACCCATTTTTCTTTTGTTTCAAGCGGCACAAGAGAAGGTGTTGGCGTAATAATAGTATGGCCCAATATTTCTGCCATTTTATATCCGTCACCTGTTGAGCCTGTTAGTGGATATGATGCCCCGCCTGTTGCCAAAATAACGCTATCTGCTAAAATTTCGCCCTTATTTGTCCTAACGCCGATAATCTTATTACTCTCCACTAAAACTTCTTTTGCTTCTGCTGTGACTATTTTCACATTCTTACCCTTTGCATATCTTGAAAGTGCCGAAACAACATCTTTTGCACTATCGCTTTGTGGGAAAACTCTGCCACCACGCTCCACCTTTGTCGGAACTCCGAGAGAATTAATAAGAGAAACTACGTCATTATTTGTAAAATTATAAAGTGCGCTATACAAAAACTTTGCATTTTTTGTGACATTAGCCATTATTTCAGGAATTTCTGCATCATTTGTTATATTGCATCTTCCCTTACCCGTTATTCTGAGTTTTTTTCCGAAAACATCGTTTTTTTCGATTAGTATTACATTTTTAACTCTGTCTTTTAGTTTTCCTGTTGCAATAAGCCCTGCCGCACCGCCGCCAATCACAACCACAGTTTTATCTATCATTTTTTATTATAAACCTCATACTCATCCCAAATCTCTTCAAGTTTTTCAAAATTTGTTCTAACCAGTTCTCTATTTTTTAGACCAACTGAAACCATCAAAGCATTTATCAAACTAAACGGTGCTGTAAGCGAATCAACAAATGATGTTGTATCACTCTCTGCCACAAGACAAATATTAGAAACTTCACCGATAGGAGAAGTTTTGCTATCTGTTATACCAATAACTGTTGCTCCGTTTCTTTTTGCATATTCTAAGGCCTTTATAGTGTTTTTAGAGTATCTTGGGAAACTTATCCCGATTACAACATCACCCTTTTTAACATTCATAATTTGTTCAAAAAGGTCATCACCGCCTGTTGTTTTGATAAGTCTAACATTGTCAAAAATAAGATGCAAGTAAAATCCCGCAAATTCAGCAAGTGCACCTGCACTTCTAACGCCTGTTATATAAATGCGTTTTGCATTTGAAATTATATTAGCAGCCTTTTCAAATTCCAAACCATCTGTATTTTCCAATGTCTTTTCAATATAGGCAACATCGCTTTTTAAAACCCTTTTTAAAACATCTCTGTCCCCCATCTTTTCATATGCTAAATCAATTCTTTGTATTGATGTGAGTTTTGTTTTCACAAATCCTATAAGTTCTTTTTGAAAAGACGGATACCCGTCAAATCCTAATTTTTCTGCAAACCTTAAAACCGTAGCCTCACTTACCCCTGTTTCCTTTGAAAGTTTTGCAATAGTCATATATGCAGCTTTTTCGGAATTGTTTTTAATATAATTTCCTATAATTTTTTGACTTTTGCTAAAATTCTTTTCGTTTTCACTTATTAAAGTTAGAATATCAATCATCTTTTTTCTCACCATCTTCTTCAGTATAGAAATACCATTTTTCAATGTTTTTGTAAAGATTTAATCTGTCTGAAACCGTCATACCATAAACATAATCACCATAGTAAATGCTTTCTGTCTTATAGTAAAGTGGTACATACGGCGAACTTTCTTCCATTAGTTTATATAAACCACTCAAACTCTTTTTTGACACCTTTTTATCCATTTCAAACAATTTCGATAGTTCTTCATTTATTTTTGAATTATCAAAATTGAAATAGTTATTCCCCTTTATCATCTCGCACGGATTAATATATTCTTCTGTTTCAACTTCACCTAAAAACATATCAAAATCGTCATTTTTTATGCGTTCTATATATGTCTCATAAGGCAAAATCTCTATGCCGGAATCAATCCCAAAACTCCTTAAATTTTCGCTAACAGCATTTGCAACTGCAATTCGATTTGTGTTATTTTCATTTACAATAATATTAAAACTTACGCTTTCTCCATTTAATTCATAAACGCCGTCTTTTAGTATTAGCCCCGAACTTTCAATAAGTTTTACTATTTCTTCTTTTGCCTTTTTTTTATCGCTAATAGGGCTATAAAAAGCCGAAGTTGGATTAACCGAAAAATCGGTTGGTACTCCAAAACCATAAACGCACTTTTCTACGATAGCATCTTTATCAATTAACAGACCTACTGCACGTCTTAAATTTTCTGTTAGTTTTTCATTTGCGCAGTTAAATCCTAAAAAGGTTAAGTTTTTGGTGAAAACCTGTTTTGCCGTAGAATTACTCTTTGGTGCTACACTCTTTTCTTTTATCGTATCTGAAAAAATAGCATCAATTTCATTTGAATTAAATGATTGCAAAGCACTTGCTTCATCATTTAGTATTTTCACAACCACTTTTTTCTTTGAGTTCTCCCCACCATGCCACTCCAAATTTGGAATAAACTCAATAACAGGGCCTGTTTTTGATAAAAATTTATATGCACCCGTTCCAACGGGCAGGAAATTATCGTCCGATATAAATTCGGTGTTTCTTGAAATAATAGGAAATGTCAAAAAATATGCAAAATCAAACGACGGTTCTTCAAGTTCTATTACCACTTGCTTTTTTGTGGTTGGTGTAAAATTTTTAATTTTGTTACCAATATTTTTGTATATTCCGTCTGTATTTTTAATTTTGCTTATTGTATTTGTAACATCTTCTGCCGTAAAATTTGTTCCGTCTTGCCATTTGATATTTTCTTTTAAGTTTACTGTAATCTTTGTCCCACCGGACGACATAGAATAGTCCTCTGCCAAAATCGGAACAATTTCTTGTTTTTCATTAATTGAAAACAGCGGCTCATAAACTATATTCATAATGCTTTCAACATTATTAGATTTTGTAAGGATTGGATTCATCGTATCGTAATCCCAAATTGCAAAATTAATATCTTCCGTGTCCTCAACTACTATAATTTTATCATCAACATTATTTTTACAAGCACAAAGATTTAAAATTATTATGATAGATAAAATCATAACTAAAATTTTTTTAAACATATTTATCTCCATTTAATTATTTTTAAAATGTTCAAACACTGATTTTGCTGTTTTTTTATCTAAAACCTTCTCTAAGTCTAAAAGTTCTGCATTTTTTATATTTTCAACGCTACCAAAAGTCTTTAAAAGCTGTGCTTTTTTTACAGTTCCGACTCCTTTTATATCGTCAAGTTCTGATTTTGACAATCTATCACTTCTAAGTTTCTTGTGATATCCCACAGCAACTCTATGAACTTCATCTTGCAGATTTGTCAAAAACTTAAAAACACTATCCATTGGCGAAAGTTCAATTTCACCGTCTTTTGACAAAAGACCTCTTGTTCTGTGCTTGTTGTCTTTAACCATACCAAAAACAGGCACTTCACAGTCTATCATTTCCATCATTTCATTAACAGCAGACATCTGACCTTTTCCGCCGTCTAATAAAATAAGGTCAGGAAGCGGCAAAAATTTTGCATTTTCTTGTGCCAATTTTCCTTCTTTAATTGCGTCTTCCTCTTCCTTTGCGTGACGAAATCTTCTGTAAATAACTTCTTGCATTGCTAAATAATCATTTGCGCCGTCAAAGGATTTTATTCTAAATACCCTATAATCTTTTTTTGATGGTTTACCATTAATAAATACCACCATTGACGCAACATTATCTGTACCTGAAATGTGTGAGATATCGTATGATTCAATTCTTTCAGGTGTTTTTTGAAGTTTTAGTTTCTTTGCGATTTCATTTGAAATCTTGCTTTTCGACTCCATTAATTTGATATTTGCCAAACGATAATTTTCAGCTGATACCTCGGCATTTTTATGCACCATATTAACCAGACTTTTTTTATCGCCTTTTTTAGGGCATAAAATACTAACCTTTCTGCCTTTTTTTTCTGTTAGCCAAGAAACAATTATTTCTAAATCTGTTATGTCAGATTGAACTAATATTTCGCTTGGAATTTCTTCCTCTTCTAAATAAAACTGCTTAATAAAATCAGAAAGAATTTCTTCGTCTTTAAAGTATTTTGTGTCGTCTATTTTAAAACTTTTTCTTCCGGAAACTTTTCCTTTCCTAACAAAAAATACTTCGACAAACATCTTGTTTCCTGACACCGAATATGCAATTATATCTGTATCTGTTTGCTTGTCAGCATTTATTATCTTTTGTTTTTCTTCGAATTTTTTAATTGCATCTATTTTATCCCTAAAAATTGCTGCCTTTTCAAACTCGGTATTTTTTGATGCTTCAACCATTTTTTCGGTCAATTCATCAATTAAGTCATCGTGATTACCCTCTAAAAATGCACAAATATCTAAAAACACCTTTTTAAATTCCTCGCAAGTAACATTTCCCTCTATGCAAGGGGCAAAACACATATTGATGTGATAGTTAAGGCAAGGTCTACCCTTTCCTATATCTTGCGGGAATTTTCTTTTACAAGTTGGTGGTTTAAAAATCTTTTTAACAATTTCAAGTGTATTTCTAACCGTTTGCATCCCTGCATATGGGCCAAAATATTTAGCACCATCATTTTTTAGCGTCCTTGTCATAAATATTTCAGGGTACGGCTTATTAATTGTTACTTTTATATACGGATAATGTTTATCATCTTTTAGCAAAATATTATATTTCGGCTTGTGCTTCTTTATCAAATTACATTCCAAAACAAGTGCTTCTATTTCGCTGTCGGTTACAATATATTCAAAATAAGCAATATTAGAAACCATAGCCTGCACCTTTTTAGAATGGTTTTTACTGCTTTGAAAATATTGTCTTACCCTATTTTTTAATATTTTAGCCTTTCCGACATATATTATTTCGTCATCACTATTATGCATTATATATACGCCGGGTTCATTTGGAAGTGTCTTTAAGGCTTCTTCAATGTTAAACATATAAAAAATCTCCAAAATTCAAAAATAACTCTACTTTAAGAAAAGCAGAGTTATTCCCGTTTCAAATTTAAATTATTCTGTGAAATTTGAGGCAATCAAATTTACCAAAGTAACAACTGCTTCTTCTTCATCAGCGCCATCAGCAATAATGTTAATTGTTGTTCCCTTTGTGATACCCAAAGAAAGAACTCCCAATAAACTTTTAGCATTTACCTTTCGTTCGTCCTTTTCAACCCAGATACTTGATTTAAATTCGTTTGCCTTTTGAATAAAAAAGGTAGCAGGACGAGCATGTAAGCCTACCTGATTCTGTACTTCAACTTCCTTTGAATACATTTGAAGACCTCCTGAAAATTTAATAAATACAACTTCTTAAGATATAGAATACAACATTTTTTGGAATTAGTCAAGTCTTAGTTATCAAAAACTATATTTTTAGTTAAAGATACCCTATTATTTCGAATTTTATTCCTCAATTTCAGCATTTTCGACAACTTTATTTCCGTTTTTTTGATTGGCAATTTTTTCGCGAATTTGCCTTTCAATATCGCTAGTAAATTCGACATTTTCTTGCATATAAATCTTGATATTATCTCTGCCTTGACCGAGTCTTTCTCCGTTATATGAAAACCATGCTCCGCTCTTTTGGATAATTCCAAGTTCTGTTGCCATATCCAAGATATTTCCTTCTTTTGAAATACCCTTTCCGTACATAATATCAAATTCTGCCTCTTTAAATGGTGGGGCAACCTTATTTTTAACAATCTTAACCTTTGTCTTATTACCGATTATTTCTGTACCGTTTTTGATTGCTTCTTGGCGTCTTACATCAAGACGAACAGATGAGAAGAACTTTAACGCTCTTCCGCCCGGAGTGGTTTCAGGATTTCCATAAACTACTCCGACCTTTTCACGAAGTTGGTTAATGAAAATAACTGCTGTACCGGATTTTGCTGTAATACCTGTAAGTTTTCTTAAAGCTTGTGACATAAGTCTGGCTAAAAGGCCAACATGAGCATCTCCCATTTCGCCATCAATTTCAGCCTTTGGAACAAGTGCCGCAACAGAGTCAATTACGACAACATCAAGTGCACCACTTCGAACTAATGCTTCTGCAATTTCTAGCGCTTGTTCACCTGTATCAGGTTGAGATACGATTAAATTATCAATGTCAACGCCTAAATTTTTAGCATATTCAGGGTCTAGTGCGTGTTCTGCATCGATAAATGCTGCCTCTCCACCACGCTTTTGAGCCTCTGCAACAACATGAAGTGCCACAGTCGTTTTACCTGATGATTCAGGGCCGTATATTTCAATAACCCTTCCCTTTGGGATACCGCCGATTCCAAGTGCCATATCAAGCATAAGTGAGCCGGTAGGAATTGCATCAACATCAACCCTTACAGAATCGCCAAGTTTCATAATGCTTCCTTTACCATATTGTTTTTCAATAGCATCAAAAACCGACGAAAGTGCTTTTTTCTTTTCTTCATTATTTCCAATAGAAACCACAGGTTTCTTGTCTTGCTTCTTATCCATTGTAACTCCTCCGTTAACAATTAAATACTTTATAATTATACATTATTTTGCCCAAAATTGCAATAGTTTAAATTATAATTTTGGGAATATTTCAATCTTTTCAATACCTTCTAATGCTCTTTCAATAAGAGCATCAACATCAAGTTTTGACTCACTTCTTTCAATAACAAAAAGTTTTGGCTTTGTCGTTGGATGCTTTGGTGTAAAAACTGTACAACAATCTTCATAAGGAAGTATTGATGTTTCAAATGCACCTATTTTTTGCGAGCGTTCAATAATTTCAATTTTGTCCATTCCGATAAGCGGTCTTAATACAGGCATTTTAACAACAGAATTTGTTACATTTAATGCCATAAGTGTTTGAGATGCAACTTGTCCTGCACTTTCACCTGTAATAAGCGCTGATGAATGATGCTTTTCTGCAAGTCTTTCTGCAATTTTCATCATAAATCTACGCATAATAAGCGTCATATGTTCTTCAGGGCAGTTATCTCTTATTGCAAGTTGAATTTCGGTAAATGGCACGATATAAAGGTTTACCCTTGAAGTATATTGCGCCAAAATTGCAGCAAGTTCTTCAACCTTTTCCTTTGCTCTTTCGCTCGTATATGGAAAACTAAAAAAGTTAACTGCATCAATATCAATACCTCGTTTTGCAATCATATGTCCTGCAACAGGGCTATCAATGCCACCCGACAGCAAAAGTGTTGCCTTTCCGCCTGTGCCAATCGGCATACCGCCCTGACCTTTTATTCTGTTTTCTCTTGCGTAAACATAAGCATTTACATCACGAACTTCTACTCTTACTGTAATATCAGGGTTGTGAACATCAACAACAATTCCGTCATAAGCATCATCTAAGTATCCGCCAACTTCCATACCGATTTCGATAGAATTAAGCGGAAAGCGTTTATCACATCTTTTTGCCTCAACCTTAAAACTTTTCCCGGGCAATAAATCATCTTTTAAATATTCTGCCGCAGCTTTTTGTATAGACTCAATATTTTTATCGCAAACTCTTGCTTTTACTATTGATACTATTCCGAAAACCTTTGCTAACCTTTCGCAAACTATGTCAATCTTATCTTCGTCAAAAACTTCAATATAGACTGTTGCTTGCTGAATAGTTATCTTTGTTTCGGCAATATTTTTAATGGTATTTGCTATATTTTGAATGAGAATTTTCTCAAATTTTGAGCGATTTCCACCCTTTAATATTATCTCACCGTATTTAACCAAAATTATTTCTTTCACTAGGTGTTACCTCACGTATTTTCTAATATTTTCCACTTCATTTTTCAATGTTTCCACCACAAAATCTATGTCAAAATCTTCCTCGCAAAAACTCATTCTGATTGCGCCTAAAATTTCTTCCTTTGTAGCCCCCATAGAAGTTAGGACATGGCTTGGCATCGGCTTATTTGAAGAGCAAGCAGAGCCTGTCGAAACATATATACCCTTTGCCTCTAAACTGTGTAATAGAATTTCTGCCTTAATACCTGGAAATGATACATTTAGCACATATCCACTGTTATTACCACTTCCGTTTATCACAACGGATGGGATATTACTTATTATTTTTTCTTTTAGTTCTTCTCGCTTTTTTGTATCAATGCCTTTAAAATTTGACACGGCAGCACCAAACGCCGCAATTCCAACAACATTTTCAGTGCCTGAGCGAAACATTTTTTCCTGTCCGCCACCATTTATAAGAGGTTTTATATTTACGCCATCACCAACATATAAAGCGCCTGTGCCTTTAATTCCATGAATTTTATGTGCACTAACAGAAATCATATCAATCCCATATTTCTTAGGAAATATCGGTATCTTGCAAAAGCCTTGCACTGCATCAACATGGAGTGCTGAAAACTTTGTTTTTTCTTTTAAAACACTTTTTATCTCACTGATTGGCTGTATAACGCCGGTTTCGTTATTAACCGCCATAACACTTGCTAAAATTGTGTCTTCTCTTACCTCATTTTTAAAATCTTCTACTAATATTTCGCCGTCTTTTTTAGGCATCACATAGGTAACCTCAAAGCCTTCTTTTTCTAAGATTTTAAAAGGTTCTAAAACAGACGGATGTTCAATAGCCGTAGTAATTAAGTGATTACCCCTTTTTTTATTGGCACGAGCATAACCTAGAATTGCTGTATTGTTTGATTCTGTGCCACCCGAAGTAAAGAATATATTTTTTGCATCGACACTTAATTTTTGCGAAATAGCATCTCTTGTATTTTTTAAGATTTTTTCGGCATCCATTCCAAGCCTATGAAGACTTGATGGATTTCCAAAATTCTCCATCGCTAAAAGTGCTGCTTTTTTTGCTTCTTCTGAAGGTTTTGTAGTCGAAGCATTATCAAGATAAATCATTTTTGTTCTCCAAAATTTATTTTAATGCATCAAATAGCAATTTTGTTGCTGCCGTAATATCGTCACCAAATACCGCAGAACCTGCAACAATAACATTTGCACCAAGTTCTACGACCTTTTTAATATTTGTAGCCTTAATTCCGCCATCAACTTCTATCAAATAATCTTTACCACAAAGTTCTCTTAATTTTTGAATCTTAGTGCCAACCTCTTCAATATATTTTTGTCCGCCGTATCCCGGATGAACGCTCATAACAAGTATCATATCAACTTTATCAATATAAGGAATGACTGCTTCAATAGGCGTTTCGGGATTTAGTGATAGACCCGCTTTTTTGCCAAATGAATGAATAAGGTCAATACATTCTTGAACTTTATCTGTCGCTTCAACATGGAAAGTTATCATATCTGCTCCTGCATCTGCAAAATCTTTTATGTATCTTTCAGGCTTTGTAATCATAAGATGCACATCAAATAATAAATTTGAGTGCTTTCTTATGCATTTATAAACACAAGCCCCAAAGCTCATATTCGGAACAAATATTCCGTCCATAACATCTATATGAAGCCACTTTGCCCCTGCTCTTTCAACTTCTTGTACTTGCTCTTTCAAAACCGAAAAATCGGCTGACAACATTGATGGTGATAATATCATTAGTTTTCCCATTCCTTTACACTTTTTAATTTTTCGTATATCGTTTTATAACTTTCATAACGGCTTTTTGAAATTTTGCCATCATTTACCAAATCCTTTATTACACAATCAGGCTCGTTTATGTGTGAGCAGCCTTTAAATCTACATTCTCCGATATGATTTTTCATTTCCGGGAAATAATCTTGTAAATTTTCTGCCTTTATTTGTGTTACCTCAAAAGAACTAAACCCCGGAGTATCCAAAACATATCCTCCATCGTCCATTTCGATAAGTTCTACATGCCTTGTTGTGTGCTTACCTCTTTTAATCTTTTCGGAAATCTCACCTGTTTCCTTTTCAACACCCGTAATTACGCCAAGGAGCGTGGATTTTCCGACTCCTGAAAGCCCTGCAAATGCAGTTGTTTTTCCTTTAATGAGTGGCATTATCTTGTTTTCTGAACCCTTTTCATTTTTAGCGGATAATAAAACCACTTCATAACCTGCTTTATCATAAATTTCAACTATATCATCTGCTTTATCAAGGTCAGACTTATTAATGCAAATAATCGGTTTTATTCCTGCGATTTCTGCGTTTAGTATAAGTTTATCGGTTAAGAACAAATCAGGTTTGGGGTCTTTTGCTGCAACAACAATTACGAGAATATCAATATTTGAAACGGGTGGTCTTATTAAAAGATTTTTTCTATCTAAAATCTTTTCAATGTTTCCTTTGCCGTTTTGAACAGAGATTTCTACATCGTCACCAATATAAGGTTTTAGGTTTTCTTTTCTGAAAATTCCTCTTGCCTTACATTCAATTATTTCTTTTTCGGCAGTTTTTACATAATAAAATCCGCCGATTCCTTTTACTATTTTACCTATCATACTAATTAAAAGATATTACTTTATCTACAACAAGATTTCCATCAATGTATGCTTGAACACTTGCATCTTTTGAAGATTGAACTTCAATGTCAACCGTTCCCTCTGATTTTTGGTGATTCTTGTCGTGAATAACCTTTCCGTTTGCGACAACCTTAACACGAACAGTATCGTTTGCATCTTCCGGAATTGTTATTGTGAATGTTTTCTTTTGCATTTGTACCGGCTTTTCTTCCGTTTCATTTCCTGAACTTACGGTAATATTAACCGAACTGCCCTTTACAACTCCTGTCTTTGCCGCAGGGGTTTGGGCAATAATTACGCCTTGTTGTGAGTTGCTGCTTGCCTTATCAACACTACCAACAACAAGTCCTACTTCTTCTAGCATTGCTTTTGCTTGTGTTTCTGTGTATCCTGTGATTTTCGGAACAACCACTTGCTCGTTTTCATCTTCTGCCGAAACATAAAGCATTATTGTATATCCTTCGGGAACTTCTGTATTTTTCTTTGGAGATTGCGATACAACTATCCCAATTTCCTTTCCATCTTCAAACTTTTCAATTTTCTTGCATTTTAGTCCCAATTTTTCAAGTTGAACTTGGGCATCTTCAAAAGTAATATCTGAAACATCAGGCACTTTAATAAGTTCAGTTTCTGAACCAAGACTTACTACAACTTTTATTTTTCTATTCTTCTTAACATACTGATTTGCACCAGGTTTTTGGCTTATAATCAAGTCTTCATCAACTTCTTCCGACTCTTCATATTCAATGTCTTCTGACAGTTTTAAACCGATTTTTTCAAGGCTTTCCTCTGCTTCTTCAAGAGTCATATTTGTAAGGTCAGGCACTTGATATTCTTGTCTTCCGCCTGCCATATAAAAATATGTTCCGACACCAATTATAAGTCCCAATAAAATTAAAAATATTGTCATAGTAACTTTGCCGTTATTTTCCTTATGTCTTGACTTTTCTTTTCTCATATAATACAACTCCTTTGTTTCCTTATCGGCTATTCTGTTTGTTTTATATATATCGTCTGTTTCTTCTCTTTCAATGCTTGCTCTGGTATTTCCCACAATGCTTTCTAAATCACTAACCATCTCTTGTGCTGATTGATATCTTAAATGTTGTTCCTTTGAAATTGCTTTCATTGTAACTTTTCCGACATTATCAGGGATTGTAGGATTTACAATCCTACAATCTTGTGGTTCTTTTTCAAGTTTCATCATTGCGATAGAAACAGGATTTCCGCCGTCAAAAGGAAGTTTCCCCGTCAGCATTTCATAAAGCACCACGCCAAGAGAATAGATATCACTTCTTTCGTCAATATATCCGCCACGACCTTGCTCGGGTGAAATATAATGAACAGAACCCATATTATTATGTCCTGCAACTATTGTTTCACTTGATGCCGCTTGTGCAATACCAAAATCGGTAACCTTCAAAACGCCGTCCCTTGTCATTAATACATTGTGTGGCTTAATATCCCTATGTATAATGTGATTTTTATGGGCACATTCTAACGCTCTTCCGATTTGTATTGCAAAGGAACACGCTTCCCTATAATCAAGGTTTCCCATCTTGGCAATATACTCTTTTAGAGTAATACCGTCAACATATTCCATTACGATATAGTCAAGTTCACCCTTTTCGCTAACATCGTACACTTGGACAATGTTAGGATGTGAAAGTCCTGCTGATGCTCTTGCCTCTGCATTAAACTTTTTTACAACTTCTGCATCATATTTTAGTGCATCTTTTAGCACTTTTATTGCCACATATCTATTTAAAACTCTGCATTTTGCTTTATAAACCGTTGCCATTCCGCCCGAGCCAATCATTTCAACTATTTCATAACGGTTTTCTAAAACTTTACCAACTAAATAATCGGAATTCATATTATTTTATCTCCTCTCCGCCCAAATCAAACGCAAGGCAGGTAATGTTGTCGTTTCCACCTTTTTTGTTTGCAAGCTCAACTAGTTTAACCATTGCCATCTGTAAGTCCTCTTCCTTATTAATCACAGAAAGAATTTGGTCATCTGTAACTAAATTTGAAAGCCCGTCAGAACAAACAAAAATTATTTCGCCGTTATAGTCTTTTATATTTACATCAACCTTTATTGACGGCTCCGAGCCTATTGCACGGGTAATAATATTTTTTTGAGGGTGTGTTTTAACATCTTCCGATGTAATTGTCCCACGTCTTAAAAGTTCTTGAACATATGAGTGGTCAGTTGTAATTTGTTTAATCTCTGTGTCGGTGACAGTATAAACCCTACTATCCCCGACATGAACGGTTATCAGTTTGTTTTTATACACAAATCCCATAGAAGCAGTTGTACCCATGCCCTCTGCTCCTTCATGATGTTTTGAATACTGGTAGATTTCTTCATTTGCCTCTATAAAGGCTCTTCTTATCATTTCACCGCATTCAACATAATTCATATCGGGATTAAACTTACAGATAATAGAATCTTTTACAATCATAGCCGCCATTTTGCTTGCAATTTCGCCTGCATTATGACCGCCCATTCCGTCAGCCACCATAGCGCCCACCAAATTTTCGTTTAAGTATGTAAAATAGCTGTCTTCATTGGTCGTTCGCATTCTTCCGATATCTGTACATTCACCAAATCTCATATTCTCACCCCTTTTTATTTTTTAGAAGTTTTTTTCTGAGTTGTCCGCATGACGCGTTTATGTCACTGCCAAGTTCCCTTCTTATTGTTGCATTTATTCCGTTTTTAATAAGTCTTTCACAAAACGCATTTATTTTGCTTTTATCTACACTTGTAAATTCAGTTTCTTCAACTTTATTAACCGAAATCAAATTCACATGACATAACATTCCGTGTAGTAGTTTTGAGAGTTCATCGGCATTTTGGAAGGAGTCATTAACTCCATTTATCATTGAGTATTCAAAGCTTACTCGCCTTGTTGTTGTTTTTATATAGTCTTTGCACGCCTTAATTAATTCTTCAACATCATAAGATGCATTAACAGGCATAATCTTACTTCTTATTTCGTTATTCGGTGCATGAAGTGATACGGAAAGTGTTATTGGCATATTTTCTTTTGCCAAATCGTAAATTCTCGGCACTAATCCACAAGTTGAAAGAGAAATATGCCTATATCCAATATTTAGTCCGTTTTCATCATTCACATTATGCAAAAACTTAATAACATTATTAAAATTATCAAGTGGCTCTCCAATCCCCATCATAACGATGTTTCCGATACGTTTTCCCAAATCCTTTTCGGCAAAAATTACTTGATTTAGTATTTCGCCGGGGGTTAAATTTCTGTAAAGACCACCGATTGTTGATGCACAAAACTTGCAACCCATTCGGCATCCAACCTGCGAAGAAATACAAATCGTGATTCCGTGATTATAGTACATAACAACACTTTCAATGCAGTTACCGTCAGGCAGTTCAAATAAGTATTTAGTTGTTTCATCAATCTTTGACACATATTTTTCACGAATTGAAAGAGTTGAAATAAATGATTTTTCGGCAAGTTTTTCACGGGTTGTCTTTGAAATATTTGTCATTTCTTCAAAAGATGTTACACCTTTTGAAAGCCAAGAAAAAATCTGTTTTGCACGAAATTTAGGCTCGCCTAACTCCTTCAAAAAATCTTCTAATTCATGAAATTCAAGGTCTTTTAAATCAATCATCATTTACACCTTTTTATCTTTGAAATAAAAAATCCATCTGTACCATCAATATGTGGATACAGTGTTATATACCCGTCATTCTTTCTGTCAAGTGGCTCCGGAAGTTCCACCTTTACAAATTCAAACTCCGGATTATTCTTTACAAACGCTAAAATAATATCTTCATTTTCTCTTTTTAAAAGCGTGCATGTGCTATACACAAGTTCGCCGCCTACTTTTAAATATTTTGCAGCATTTTCTAATATCTTCATTTGTAGTTTTGGAAGATTTTTTATATCTTCCTTGTTCCATTTTATATCAGGTTTTCTTGAAATTATGCCAAGTCCTGAGCATGGAACATCAGCTAAAACCTTGTCAGCCTTACCTATCAACTCGTCCATTACTACTGTAGCATCGTTTGTGTCTGCTTCAATAATATCTATTCCCATTCTTTTAGCATTTTTTCTGATAATATCAGCCTTATGAGGATGTATGTCAAAAGCAAAGATTTTGCCTTTGTTTCCCATAAGTTCTGCCAAATGCGTAGTTTTTCCGCCGGGTGCTGCACATAGATCAATGCATAAATCGTTAGGCTTTGGGTTTAGTGCAACCGATGTCATCATAGCGGCTATGTCTTGTGCTATGAATTTGCCGTCATTATATTCCTTAGAATTTGCTATATCAAACCCCTTAACATATTTTGCAAAGGAATAAAGTTTAGAATCTTCTGCATTTGCAATCTCTAAACTATCGCATTTTAATGTATTAATTCTGATAGTTGTTCTCGGCTCTTTATTTAATGAGTCAAGCAAGTTTTCTATATTTGGAACATCTATTAAATCAGCAATAATTTCTTTTGGAAAAGAATATTTAACAGATAAAAAGTCCATTTTTTCTTTTGGGAATTCTATATTTTCCTTTTCCCTAATAACTGAGTGCAATACCCCGTTTATAAAGCCTTTTGATTTTGCTGCATATTTATTTGCAAGTTTAACCGATTCGTTAACAGCTGCACTCTCCGGTACTTTATTGAGAAAATATATTTGAAAAACTCCAAGCCTTAAAATCAGCAAAGTAAATTTTGATAGTTTTTTAAGCTTCACTTTTGAAAACTTTGAGATTATATAGTCAAGAGTTAATTTCCATCTTGTAACTCCATACACAAGTTCTGTAATAAACGCCTTTTCCTTACCTGTCATATCCTTTGTTAAGATATTTTTAAGTGCTAAATTAGAATATGTGTTTTTAAATTCTATGTCATAAAGTGCCAAAAGTGCGATTTCTCTTTGGTTTATCATAATTAATCCCTACGCCTTGAATTGTTTAAAAGTACAAGTCTTAATAGTTGAAGTGCAGATGCCAAAACCGCTGCAACATAAGTCATTGCGGCTGCTCTTAAAACTTTTTTTGCACCGGCAAGTTCATCTTCTTCAAGCATTGCAGATTGGTCTAGTATTTTAATTGCACGCCTACTTGCATCAAATTCCACAGGAAGTGTGACAATTTGAAATATCAAAGCCGCTGAAAACAGTATGATGCCTACATTGGCAAGATTTACAGCCCCTAAAATAAGTCCTATAATAAATAGTGGCATTGCCATTGTTGAGCAAATATTAACAACAGGCACCATAGAATTCCTAATTTTTATAGGTGCATATCCTTCAGCGTGCTGAACTGCGTGTCCCGCCTCGTGAGCAGCAACTCCTATAGCCGAAACAGAGTCGGAATTATATGTGGCATCAGAAAGTCTTATAACCCCTGCCGATGGGTCAAAATGGTCAGTTAAATTACCGTTTATATTTTCAATTCTGATATCATAAAGTCCGTTTTCATCAAGAATTTTTCTTGCTGCATCTTTACCTGTGTAATGTCTTATTGATTTCATTTTTGCATATTTATTAAATGCACTTTGCACCCCGCTTGATGCTATCGCCGCAAGCAAAAATCCGATTATGACTAAAATATATGTTTGATCATAAAATAGCATATCATCACCTCATTTTAACACTGTTCCAAGTTCTATGTTATGTCCCCTTAAATAGTCTTCAATATTCATTCGTTTGCTACCGAAAAATTGTGCTTCCTTTATATATATTGAGCCGTCACTTGTCTTAACTTGAAGTCCAACATTCTTTTTTATTCCAATAATTTCTCCAACTTGACCGTTTACCATTTCGCCTTTTGTGGCTTTAATAATTTTTACAGGCTCTTCCTTATATAGAGTATACGCCATTGGCCAACTGTTCATACCGCATATATGCTTTGATATTTTATCAGTTGACAATGACCAATCGATATGTGCCATTTCCTTAGTCAGCATAGGCGCATAAGTGAACTCACTTTCATTCTGCTTTATTGGTGTAATTTTGTCCAGTTCTTTTATTGTTTTTACAAGAACTTTGCTTCCTAAATCTCCGACTCTTTCAAAAAGTTCTTCTGCCGTTTCGTATTCGCCTATCTCTATTTCTTCTTGCAAAAGCATATCGCCTGTATCAAGACCTTCGTCCATTAACATTGTAGTAACACCGGTTTTTTTATCTCCGTTTAAGATAGACCACTGAATAGGTGCTGCTCCACGAAGTTTTGGAAGTAGCGACGCATGCATATTGATACAGCCAAACTTCGGATAGTCTATGACATATTTAGGTAGTATTTTCCCATATGCAACAACTGCAATAATATCGGGATTTAATTCTTCTAAAATCGGCATAAGTTCACCGGATTTTAGTTTTTCCGGTTGAAAAACGCTTATTTGATATTTTTCTGCCATCACTTTAACATCGGTCGGCATAAGTTTGTGACCTCTGCCCTTTGGCTTATCAGGTTGACTTACAACACCAACTATATTTAGTCCGCTTTTAACAAGTTCTTCTAAGCATTTTGCGGCAATATCCGGTGTGCCCATAAATAATATACGCATTTTATCACCTATCAATTAATCTTCTTCAATAATTTTTTCATCAAATAGTTTTCCGTCTAAGTGGTCAATTTCATGGCAAAGTGCAACTGCCAAAAGACCTGTACCTTTAATTTCAACTTTGTTTCCTTTTTTGTCAAAGGCTGAAACCGTGACCTTTTCAGGTCTTTGCACATCACCCCAGACATTAGGTATGCTAAGGCAACCTTCTTGACCAATTTGACTTCCTTCCGCCTTTGTAATTACAGGATTTACAAGGTCAATTCTGCCCTCGCCAATATCAACAACTGCACATCTTTTTAAAATCCCAACTTGCGGTGCAGCAAGACCTACACCATCTGCCGATTTCATAGTATCATACATATCATCTAAAAGAAGTTCTAGTTTGTCATCAAAATTCTTTACTTCCTTGCATACTTTATTCAGTATTTCGTCGCCTTTTTTTCTAATCTGTCTTAATGCCATTTTATTCACCCCATATTGTTTGGATTTTTATCTATAACTACCGTAACTTTTTCATATTGCGTGCTGTTTCTACATTCCTTTTCAGCCTTTGCTAATATATCAGTTAGTAAGTCTGTATTTTCACACTTAATCAATAGCCTGTATATGTATTTGTTTTTTATTTTGGATATATATGCAGGAATAGGCCCTAAAACTTGTGTTTTTTGCGGCAATTCCTTTATTTCTACTATATTTTTTGCAAAAAACTTTGCACATCTTGATGTGAGATTTTCAGTGTTTCCCGTAAATATTACCGAAACAATTTCGCAAAACGGCGGATACCACATTGTCTTTCTCACTTTTATTTCATTTTCATAAAATGACTTGTAGTCATGCTTTTGCATAAGACGAATTGCTGTGTCCTCCGGACTATATGTTTGAATGATACTAAGTCCTTTTTCATCATGCCTACCCGCTCTTCCTGTCACCTGTTCTAATATAGAAAAGGTTCTTTCTTTCGAGCGATAATCATCAATATTCAGAATAGTATCTGCCGAGATTACTCCGACTAATGTTACATTTGGGAAATCAAGTCCCTTTGTAACCATTTGTGTACCAATTAGTATATCAATATTTTCCTTTTCAAATCTTGAAAGAATTTCCTCATGGGCATTTTTTTTGCTTGTTGTGTCAATATCCATACGAATAGTAGTGGCAGTAGGGAAAAGTTTGTGAATTTCTTCTTCAACTTTCTGTGTTCCACCACCAAAATATCTAATATACTTGCTTCCACACTCGGGACAAACTTTATAATTATTAACAGTATGTCCACAATAGTGACATTTTAATGTATCACTGAATTTGTGGTAAGTAAGTGATATACTGCAATTTGGGCATTGTGCCACAAATCCGCATTTTCTACATGAAACAAAGGTTGAAAAGCCTCTGCGATTTAAAAACAGAATTGTCTGTTTTTTGTTTTCTATATTTTCTTTTATTGCAGTTTTTAATCTTTCACTTAAAATTGAGCGATTGCCATTTTCAAGTTCCTGTCTTAAATCCACAATTTCAACCTTTGGCATTATGTTACCATTAAAGCGTTTTTCCATAGACAAAAGTTCAATTTCGCCCATTTTTGCTTTATAGAAACTTGTCACAAGTGGAGTTGCAGATGCCAAAAGATATACTGCGTTATGCTTTTTTGCAATAAATTCTGCCACCTCGTGTGTTTCATATCGTGGTGTCATTTCCGATTTATAGGTTTGTTCGTGCTCTTCATCAATAATAATTGCGCCGATATTATTAAGTGGTGCAAAAATTGCAGAGCGTGCACCGACCACGATATTTGCATCACCATTTTTTATTTTTTTCCACTGGTCATATCTTTCACCCATTGAAAGTCCACTATGAATTATTGCAACATCATCTTTAAATCTCTGCCTAAACCTTTTTACCATTTGCGGTGTTAGCGAAATTTCAGGAACAAGCACAACTGCTTGTCTTCCGAAGTTTCGAACTTCTTTTATGAGCCTCATATAAACTTCGGTTTTTCCACTTCCCGTTACGCCGTGCAAAAGATATGGCATAAATTCATTTTTCTTTGACGATATTAAAAGTTTTGATAAAACTTTTCCTTGGTCATCTGTTAAAACTTTGGGTTCTTCCTTTTCATTCTCATCAAAAGGTAGTTCTCGAAAAACAGTAGTTGTGTAAATCTTTATAAGCCCTTTTTTTAAAAGAGCGGATACAGCGTTATAAGAGCCACCCGAAAAGTGTACTAAATCAGAAACTGAAAGCCTTTCGGTTCCTGACAGAATATCAAGCATTTTTGCTTGAACTACTGCATTCGCCTTTTCAAGACTTTTTAAAACTTCGGAAACTTTCTCGCTTTCAACTGCAATCTCACAAACTCTTAATGTTTTATCTTTCGTGGACTGCTGTTCTCTAAATTCAAATCTTATATTGCCATTTTTTTCGAGAGTTTTTATGGAGGATGAAATGTTGTTTTCAAAATAACCCATCAACTGATTTATCTCCATCGCACCATCATTTTGAACCAAAATTTCGACAATTTTCTTTGCCGTATCGCCCTTAATGTTTTGGCTTTCCAGAATAACCCATTCTTCATTTTCTACAATTCTTCCGGACGGAGAAATAAGGCGTACTATATCCAAATATGTGACCAGATACTTTTCCCTCATCCATTTTATGAGTTCTAATTGTTTTTCATCAAATATTATTTCATCTCTTGATAGATTTAGAATTGATTTTAGTTTTTTTGCAGTGGATTTCTCTTTAAGAGCGATAACATACCCCTCTTTAATCTTGTTTCCTTGACCAAAAGAAACCGTAACACAAGAGCCTATGCAAACTTGCCCTTCCAAGTTTTCGGGAATGGCATAATCATAGACTTTATCAACAGATTTTGACTTGTAATTTACAATAACCTCTGCAATCAAGGAAAAATACCACCTTTTAAATATTAAAGTTCTTTCTTTTTATATCCAACCTTGCCAGCTGAAATTTCAGTAACTGCTTGTGTTACAGGATTTTCCGAATCACATTGAACAAGACATTCATTAAGACCGTTTTGATCTGCTTCATTGCTTCCTAACATTCTTGCTCTTTTTGCTGCCATAGTAACTAGGATGTATCTGCATCCGTCCTCGATTGATTTTTCAAGTGTGCTAATTCCAGGTTTAATCATCATAATAAATTTCTCCTTTTAAATTAAATATCTTTTAATAAGTTTTCAATTAGTGCTTGTTTTTCATTTGTTGTGTTTATTATTTCAAGTGTGTCATTAACACACTTATTAAGATTATCATTAACTAAAACATAGTTATATTTTGGGCATTGCATAAATTCCCATTTTGCTCTTTGAATTCGTGCCTCAATTTCTTCAATGCTTTCTCTTCCACGCTCTAAAAGGCGTTTTTTTAGTTCTTTTATTGATGGAGGAACTATAAATATTAATACTGCTTCCGGCATTTTCTCTTTAACTTTCAATGCACCTTGTGCATCAATTTCAAGTATAACATTTTTGCCCTCTGAAAGCATTTTTGTAACCGCTTCTTTTGGTGTGCCGTAGTAATTTCCGTTATAACTTGCATATTCTAACATTAAATCATCTTTTATTCTTTTTTCGAATTCTTGAACAGTTAAATAAAAGTATGAAACCCCGTCAATTTCTCCGACACGCCTATCCCTTGTGGTTGCTGAAATTGAAAGGAAAATGTTATCATTTTTCACAAGTTCACTGCAAACTGTTCCCTTTCCTGTACCAGATGGCCCTGAAATAATAAATAATGAGCCCTTAGTCATCTTGTACTTCCTCCTCCTGTGCTATTCTTGCAGATATTGTCTCAGGTTGTAGTGCCGATAAAATAATATGGTCAGAGTCGGTTATAATAACCGCTCTTGTTCTTCGTCCGAATGTGGCATTAATAAGTTTGCCCTTTTCCTCTGCTTCCTTTATTATTCTTTTTACAGGGGCTGATTCGGGACTTATTACTGAAATTATTCTACCCGATACCACAACATTTCCAAAACCTATATTCACAAGTTTCATATGTATTCACATCCTTTATTCGATGTTTTGAATTTGTTCTCTCAATTTTTCCGTTTCTGCTTTTAATTCTACAACTGTTTTTGCAATTTCAATATCACTCGCTTTTGAGCCGGTAGTATTAATTTCACGATTGATTTCTTGAATTAAAAAGTCAAGTTTTCTCCCTGCCGGTTCAGGCATAGAAATTATTTGATAGAATTCATCAAAATGGCTGGATAATCTTACAAGTTCTTCATTTACCGCAACTTTATCGGCAAAAATCGCAACTTCTGTAAGTATTCTTGCGTCATCAATATCTTTGTTATCCAAAACTTCCTTTATTTTTTCGTAAAGTCTTTCGCTGTATTCGCTGACAGTTTGCGGCGAACGCTCCTCGACCTTTTTAGCAAGAGTTTTCATATATTCAATTCTTTGCTTTAAGTCTTCTTCTATTCTTCCGCCTTCCCTCTCACGCATAGAAACAAATGCTTCGATAGCGGGCATCATTACTTTTTTTACCGATTCCCAAATGTTTTCCTCGTCTTCTTCCTTTCTTTCCGAAAGAAAAATATCGCTATATCTTGCAACACTCATGGTACTTATATCATCTTTTAAACCTAATGTATCACGAAGTTCTGTAAGTGCATTATAATAACTCTTTGCAAGTTCTTTGTTGACTAGAATTTCTTTATCTGCTTCACCATAACTCTCTATCGAAATATAAATATCAACTTTTCCTCTTTTTATGTATTCGGATACAAATTTTCTTGCTCTATCTTCTAAAAATCCGTAATTCCTCGGAACTTTAATATTATAGTCGGAATAACGATGATTTACTGATTTTATCTCGCATAAAATCTTTTTTCCGTCTTTGATATCTTCGTTTCTTCCGTAGCCGGTCATACTTTTAAGCACAAAATTCACCTACTTTTCCATTATTCTAATTATTATATCATAAATTTATCAAAATTAACATAGTTTTTTCAAAAATTCTTCCATTTTTTTTGATTTTTACGCTATTTTGTGATATACTACCCTTGTGATATAGAAAATTATAGTGAAGAGGTATCATATGGCATTCGATACACTGTGTGTTAAAAAAACTGTTTTAGAATTAAACGAAAAATTAATAGACGGCAGAATTGATAAAATTTATCAACCGGAAAAGGACGAACTACTTATAAACATTCGCACAAAAAGTGGAAACTATAAGCTTGTTTTAAGCGCAAGTTCAAATAATGCACGAATTCATTTTACAAACTCTGTCAAAGAAAATCCTATAACTGCTCCTATGTTTTGTATGCTTCTTAGAAAGCACTTGACAAGCGGAAAAATCATTTCCGTAACTCAGCCAAATTTTGAGCGAATTATTGAGATTGATATTGAATCATATAACGAACTTGGTGACCTTACAAAAAAGCATCTTATAACCGAAATAACCGGAAGAAACTCAAATGTTATCCTTTGCGATGAAAATTACAAAATCATTGATTCTGCAAAGCATATCGATTTTCTGCAAAGTACGGTAAGACAAATTATGCCGGGGCTTAATTATGCGTATCCCCCAAAACAAGACAAAACTGCAATTTTGTCAGAGGATATAAAATCCGTCTCTATTGACTTTTCAAAAGAAGGCGAAAAGCCGGAAAATGCTATTATGTCAGCCATTTCAGGAATAAGTCCACTCACTGCAAGGGAAATAGTTTATTCCGTTACAAAAAGCACTTCACTTGTGTGTGGTGAACTTACGGAAATCCAAAAAAACAACATTCAGTCAAAAATCAGAAATTTTAATGTGAATTTGACTTTTAGCCCATCTATAATTTTTAATGAAGATGGAAAACCAATCGAGTTTTCCTCTATAAAAATAGAGCAGTACGGCGAAAACTACAATGTAGTAAATTATGATAGTATCAGTGATGTTATCTTTAATTATTATAATGAGCGTGATAAAAGAGAGCGTATTAGGCAAAAAAGTTATGACCTTACGAAGCTTCTTAAAAACAATATCGAACGTTTAACAAAAAAACTTACTATCCAACAAAAGACTTTAAAAGACGCAGAGAATAAGGAAAAATACAAGATTTATGGTGACCTGGTAACTGCTAATATCTATAAAATTAATAAAGGTGATAATTTTGTTGAAGTTCTAAACTATTATGACGGTACAACTTGCAAAATTGACTTAAACCCTACTCTTTCACCTTCTTCAAATGCTCAAAGATATTACAAACTTTATTCAAAACTTAAAAATGCAGAAGTTGAGGTAAAAAAACAAATAGAATCTTCAAAATCTGACCTTGAATACTTTGAAAGTACCCTTGCAATGACAGAAAATTTGATGACAGAATCGGATATTAGTTCAGTAAAAGAAGAACTCCAAGAACTCGGCTATATCAAAAAGCAAAAGAGCAAAAAGAAACAACAAAACGCACAATCAAAGCCTATGCATTTTGTATCAAGCGATGGATTTGACATATATGTTGGCAAAAATAATACGCAAAATGACAAATTAACTCTTCGTTTTGCCAACACAAGTGATATTTGGTTTCACACCAAGCAAATTCACGGCTCACACACAATTATCAAGCTTGGTATTAATAAAGATGTGCCGGATACTACTATTTTGGAAGCCGCAAAACTTGCCGCTTACTATTCAAAAGCAAGAGAATCATCAGGTGTGCCTGTTGATTACACACAAGTTAAAAATGTGCATAAACCAAACGGAGCAAAACCCGGAATGGTAATTTACGATAATTACAACACAATTTATGTAACCCCCGAAAATATGGAGCAAAAATAAAATCAGCAAGGATTTTCCTTGCTGATTTTTTAACTTACTTGTTCTTTTTTTAGTTCAGGCTCTTTGCCGTCTAAGATACAATCTTTTTTGATTTTACATTCCTTAATTGTTGGGTCTGACGGAACGTTAAACATAACATCTGTCATAGTTTCTTCTATAATCGAGCGCAGACCTCTCGCACCCGTATTTCTTTCTAATGCCATATCTGCGATTGCTGCAATAGCATCTTTATCAAAATTAAGCGAAACGCCGTCCATAGCCAGAAGTGACTGATATTGCTTAACAAGAGCATTCTTAGGTTCTGTTAAAATTTGAATTAGGGCATTTCTGTCAAGTTTATCAAGTTTTGTGACAATTGGTAAACGCCCAATAAATTCAGGAATTAAGCCAAATTTCAACAAATCTTGCGGAGTAACTTGGCGCAAAAGTTCAGAAACATCTGCTTCCTTTTTGCTTTTTACATCAGCACCGAATCCTAATCCTTTTTTTCCTACACGGTCTGCAATTATTTTTTCCAGTCCATCAAATGCACCACCACAAATAAACAAAATATTTGTTGTGTCTATTTGTATAAATTCTTGGTGTGGATGCTTTCTTCCGCCGGTTGGTGGAACAGAAGCAACCGTGCCTTCTAAAACTTTAAGTAATGTTTGTTGAACACCTTCACCACTTACATCACGAGTAATTGAAACATTTTCGCCTTTTCTTGCAATCTTATCAATTTCATCAATGTATATAATGCCTTTTTCAGCAGCTTCTATATCATAGTCAGCCGCCTGAATAAGTTTTAAAAGAATGTTCTCAACATCTTCGCCGACATATCCTGCTTCCGTTAATGTTGTAGCATCTGAAATTGCAAAAGGAACATTAAGGATTTTCGCAAGATTTTGCACCAAAAATGTTTTTCCCGAGCCGGTTGGGCCTACCATCAAAATATTACTCTTTTGAAGTTCAACATCGTTCTTTTCATTGTGCAGAATTCTCTTATAGTGATTATAAACCGCTACAGAAAGAATCTTTTTAGCATCCTCTTGACCTATAACATATTGGTCTAAAATTTCTTTTATTTCCTTTGGTTTAGGCAAATTTGAATCAGCCGTAATTGTACTCTTATCATAGCCACCATTTATTACAAATTCACACTGCTTTATACATTCATTACAGATATAAACGCCCGGCCCTGATACGATAGTTTCAACTTCAGATTCCCTTTTTCCGCAAAACGAGCAACGAACTTCTTTATTATCTTCGGATTTTGCCATCTTTGTTCCCCTTTAATTACTTTTGGTTACGGTTTTCAATAACTTCGTCGATAAGTCCGTAATTTTTAGCGGCATCAGCCGACATAAAGTTATCTCTTTCAGTATCTGCCATAATAACATCTATCGGTTGACCTGTACGCTCTGATAAAATCTCATTAAGATGTTTCTTTGTCTTTATGATATGGTCAGCGTGAATTTGTATATCGGTTGCTTGACCTTGAAGACCACCTAAAAGAGGTTGGTGAATCATAATTTCACTGTTTGGAAGAGCAAATCTCTTACCCTTTGCACCGGCACAAAGTAGGAATGCACCCATACTTGCAGCCATACCTATACAAATTGTTGATACATCACATTTAATGTATTGCATAGTATCATAAATTGCCATACCCGCTGAAATTGAACCACCGGGGCTATTGATATAAAGCTGAATATCCTTGTCCGGATCTTTCGCTTCAAGATATAACATTTGTGCTACTACCAAACTTGCTGAGGCATCATTTACTTCTTCGCCCAAGAAGATAATTCTATCCTCTAAAAGTCTTGAAAAAATATCATAACTTCTTTCGCCTCTGCCTGTTTGTTCTACTACCATTGGTACTAAACTCATTATATCATTCCTTTCAGTTAGGCAACTTTAAGATATTTTATTTTTCTTTCTTTTCCTCTGTTGTTGCCTTTTTTGCTCTTGGCTTTGTGATTTTAGCCTTATTAACCAGCATATCGATAACTTTGTTCATTGCGATTTCTTCCTTCAAGTTGTCGATATCGTTTTCTTTCATTAGTTCCTTTAATTTATCGGCTTCCATATTATATTGTTTAGCCATCTCACAAATCTTGTCATTTACTTCTTCATCTGTTACGTCAATTCCTTCAGCCTTTGTGATTGCTTCAAGAACCAAAGTAGTTTTAAGTTGCTTTTCTGCTTGTGGCTTAAAACTTTCCTTCATTGTTTCAACATTTGAACCTGTGTATTGCATATATTGGTTGATGTCAAGACCTTGATATTGAAGTCTTTGAGCAAAATCTTGAACCATTCTGTCTGTTTGGTCTTTAATCATTGCTTCAGGGATTTCTACCTTTGCATTTTCAACTACTTTATCAACAACAGCGTTTTCTGTTTCTGTCTTAACCTTATCTTCTGCAGCTTTTTGCATCTTTTCTTTAAGGTTAGCCTTGTATTCGTCCAATGTTTCAAATTCGCTTACTTCTGATGCGAAGTCATCGTTAAGTTCAGGAAGTTCCTTAACCTTATTTTCGTGAATTGTAACTTTGAACAATGCTTCTTTACCTGCAAGTTCTGTTGCGTGGTATTCTTCAGGGAATGTAACATTTACATCAACTTCTTCGCCGGCTTTTTTGCCAACAAGTTGTTCTTCAAAACCGGGGATAAACGTATTTGAACCGATTTCAAGGTCATAATTTTCGCCCTTGCCACCTTCAAATTCAACACCGTCAACACTACCTACGAAATCAATAGTAACTGTATTTCCCTTTTTAATTTTCTTTTCATTTGCAGGAATAAGTCTTGCATTCTTAGCTTGTGTAGCTTTGATTTCTGCATCAACATCTTTGTCTGTGACATTATGTTCAATTTTATTAAGCTTTATACCTAAATATTCACCAAGTTCAACTTCAGGCTTTGTTGTAACTAATGCTGTAAATACTACAGGCTTGCCTTCCTTTATTTCTTCAACGTCAAATTCAGGGCGAGCAGCAGGCTCAACATCAGCTTCTTTTAATGCAGCTTCATAAGCATCAGGAAGAACATCATTAATAGCATCATCATAAAATACTGCTTCTGTGTAATATTTTACGATTACGCTCTTTGGAACTTTACCCTTTCTAAAACCCGGTACTGTGTATTTCTTTGCATTTTTTGTATAAGCTCTGTTTATAGCCTTTGCAAAGTCGTCGCTTGATACCTCAAAAGTTAATTTTACAAGATTTTTTTCTACTTGTTCTGATTTAACAGCCATTGTATTAAATCCTCCTCATCTAATAGTACGCACAAATAGTGCATTTTACATACTAATCCATTATATCACAAAAATCCCAAAATTCAAGTGAATTTTGAGATTTTATTAAAAAGAACCAAAAATAGCAAATTTCACACAATTTTTATAGGCATAAATTCTCGATAATCTGCTGAAATTAGGTTATACTCTATTCCATTATGCTCGCCTTCAAATACATTTTTTAAATTACTTGAATGAATATGACCGTAAATGCATTTTTTTACTCCATACTTTTCAAGGAGTTTTATCGCATCGGTGTTCCTAAAATCTTTTGAAATAGGCGGATAATGCATAACTGCAATTATATTATCAGGATTTTTTGCTTCCTTTAATGATAGTTCCATTCTTATGATTTCTCTATCGTAAATTTTCTGATTTTCTTCCGATAATGTGTTAGTTGGATTTAGCCAGCCCCTACTTCCGCAAATTGAATAATTTTCATATTCTATCGAATTATTTTGCAAAAACTCAATATTAGAAAAATTATTATAAATCAAAAACTCTTTCATCTTGTTTAATGTAGTCCACCAATAATCATGGTTTCCACGGAGCATTATCTTTTTTCCGTTTAGTTTATTTAGAAATTCAAAATCATTTTTGCTTTCTTCAAGGTATGTCGCCCAAGAAAAATCGCCCGCCAAAATAACAGTGTCATCTTCCTTAATGACACTTTGCCAATTTTCTTCCAGCCTTTCGACATAGTTTTCCCACTTTTTCCCAAATATGTCCATAGGCTTATCTATTCCAAGCGGCAAATGCAAATCTGCGATAGCAAAAAGTGACATAAATTTCTCCTTTAATCAAAAAAGGCGGACAAATCCACCCTTTATAATACTTTCTTCAAGAATGAAATAGTTCTTGGATTCGAAGGATTACCAAAAATATCTTCCGGTGTTCCCTCTTCCATGATAATTCCTTCATCAACGAATACCACTCTGTTTGCAACTTCTCGTGCGAAGCCCATTTCATGAGTTACACAAATCATTGTCATTCCATCATTAGCAAGTTCTTTCATAACCTCTAAAACTTCGCCGACCATTTCAGGATCAAGCGCAGATGTAGGTTCATCAAACAGCATAACATCAGGATGCATTGCAAGAGCTCTTGCAATAGCTACTCTTTGTTGCTGACCACCTGATAAACTTTGTGGATATTCATTTATTTTATCCGAAAGACCAACCCTTGCAAGCAACCTTCTTGCTTCAAGTTTTGCTTCATCTTTCGTCATTAGTTTTGCGTCAACAGGTGCCATAATTATATTTTGCAAAACAGTTAAATGAGGAAATAAGTTAAATTGCTGGAATACCATTCCGATATTTCTTCTAATTTTATTAATATCTGCTTTTTTATCGGTAAGATTAAATCCATCAACTGTAATCGTACCTTGTGAAGGTGTTTCAAGTAAGTTTATACAGCGAAGCATAGTTGATTTTCCGGAACCTGATGGCCCAATAACACATACAACTTCGCCTTCGCAAACATCAAGATTTATACCTTTTAGGACAGGATTACTATCAAAAGACTTATGCAAATCTTCAATTTTAACCTTTATGTTCATGTCATTACCTCTTCCTTAGTTATTGTGACATAATTTCTTTTCAAGCCTGTTTGAAATAATCATCAAGATTGAAATAACAATCAAATAGTATATTGCTATAATCGTATATGTGGCAAAGAATTGGTATGATGACCCAACATATACTTTTGCTTTATTAACAAGATCTGCAAGACCTATTACCGACAAAATCGAACTGTCCTTAATAGTAATAATAAACTGATTAACCATTGAAGGGATTGCAACCTTAACAGCCTGTGGTAAAATTACCTTAACCATAGTCTTTGCTTTACTAAGACCCAAACTTCTGGCTGCTTCTTCTTGACCCTTTGGTATTGCTAAAATACCGCCTCTAAACACTTCCGACAAATATGCGCCGGCATTTAAACTAAGCGTTATAAGACTTGCCGTATATGAATCAATTTTATAGCCCGGTATAAATGTTTGAATAAGCTGCGGAAAACCAAAATATACAATGAATGCTTGTACAATCATTGGTGTTCCACGAATAATCCAAACATAAACTCCGGATATAGCTTTCAAAATTTTACTTTTTGATAGTCTGAATAGGCATGTAAAAAATCCTATAAGCATACCAATTAAAATAGCAAGGATAGAGACTATAACTGTTAGTTTTACACCTTCTAAAAACAGCGGTGTTCCGTCCCTTAATGTTCTCAAAAAATCCATATGTATTATTCCTTTTAATCACCAAAATTCAGCACAGAAACACTGTGCTGAATTTTGATATTTTTTATTTATAAATATTTATATATCAATATCCGTATTTAGCTAGTATTTCATCATACTTGCCATTTGCCTTGATGTTTGCAAGACCTGCATTAAACATCTCAATAAGTTCAGTATTTGCACCTTTTTTAACTGCAAAACCATATTGTTTTGGATTGACAACATCGCCAACAGTTTTAAGGTTTAGGTTTTCATTCTTAATAGCCCATTCAACAACTGAACGGTCTTCAAAACAAGCATCATTTGTGCCGTTTTCGATTGCTGTGTACATTGTTGGTGAATCTTCATAATTTACAGTTTCAAAACCAACTTTACCTTTAATGCTTTCAGCATATTCAGTACCCATTGTACCAATCTTTGTTGCAACATTCTTACCGGCTAAATCTTTTTCAGACATAATATCGCTGTCTTTTGCAACTACAAGGATTTGACCATCTTCAAAGTAACCATCTGAAAAATCAAATGTTTGCTTTCTTTCGTCTGTAATTGTCATACCGGCAATCATAGCATCTGCTTGACCTGATTGAACTGCACCCATTGATGCATCAAAGCCTTCATTTTTAACTTCATACTTAAAACCTTGATCCTCTGCAATTGCTGCCAAAATATCCATATCAACACCAATGTATTGATTTGTTTCTGTATCTAAGAATTCAAACGGTGCAAATGAGTTATCAGAATAGATAACATATGTTTTATCTGTTACTTCTTCTTGCTTTCCACACGATGAAACTCCAACACACATAACTGTGGCTAATAATAGCCCTAAAATTTTTTTCATTTTAATTCCTCCAAAAATCAGATTTGATTTGGTTATTATATCACAAATAAATCTAAAATGCAAGGTTTATTTTATTTTTCCAACTTCCTCAAATTCGCAAATCACTTCTTGTGAAGGTTTAGCTGTAATCAAACTAACAATTACCATAGCAATAGCTGCGATTATAAATGCAGGAAGTAATTCATAGATTTCAAATACTCCACCAAGGTTTGCGATAATGAACTTCCAAATAAACACCATAGCTCCACCTGTAATCATACCTGCAAGAGCGCCGGCCTTTGTAGCTCTCTTCCAGTATAACGAAAGAATCATAACAGGGCCAAACGCTGCTCCAAATCCTGCCCATGCAAATGATACTACACGGAATACCGAACTATTTGGATCCATTGCTAAGAAGAATGCAATAACAGCTATTACAATTACAGATAGACGAGCAATAATCATTGTAGCCTTTTCTGATAGATTAACCTTAAATGTATTAACTAATAGGTCACGCGTTACACTTGATGAAGCAGCAATAAGTTGTGAATCTGCCGTTGACATTGTTGATGCCAAAATACCTGATAGGAAGATACCACCCACAAATGCAGGGATATAACCTAACTTTGTTAAGTATCTTGAAATATCTACAAGGATTGTTTCTGCTGCCGATGAACTATCATAAGTATTTACAATACCTGCTTTCATTAAGCTGTAACCAACAACACCTACTAATACTGCGACTGCCATCGAAATAACAACCCAAACACTTGCAATTCTTCTTGAAGTTTTTAGTTTTTTAGGGTCATCAATAGCCATAAATCTTAGAAGAATATGTGGCATACCAAAGTATCCAAGTCCCCAAGCAAGAGTTGTAGCAACTTTAAAGCCGCCATAAGTTCCTGTTGCCCCTGTTGCTACATTAAAACCTTTTCTAAGATCTAAATAACCGTCAAGGCTTCTAACATTTTCAAAAACCTTACTAAATCCGCCTATTGTACCTTCTCCGATACCGAGAGCGATTAAAAGTGCAATTGTCATAACAATACTTTGAATAAGGTCTGTTGTTGATGCTGCCAAGAATCCTCCAAGTGTACAATAAACCACTATAATTACCGCACTAATTGCCATAGCTGTCATATAGTTCATATCAAACATACCGGAGAAAAGTTTACCGCAAGCAGAGAAACCTGATGCCGTGTAAGGTATAAAGAAGATTATGATTACGATAGCAGCGATAATTGATAAAACATTCTTGTTATCTTTATATCTCTTTGAGAAAAATTCAGGAAGTGTTACAGCACCAATATGTTCACTGTAATTTCTAAGTCTTTTTGCAACGAATAACCAGTTTAAATATGTACCGGCTGCTAATCCAATCGCAGTCCAAGTTGCTTCTGCAAGACCCGTCATAAGTGCCAGTCCCGGAATACCCATCAAAAGATATGCGCTCATATCAGATGCTTCTGCACTCATAGCAGTAACAAAAGGGCCAAGTTTTCTTCCACCCAAATAAAAATCATCTGTTGTTTTGTTCTGTTTTGAACATCTTATTCCTACATAAACCATCATTGCCATATAAACTACTATGGCAACAACCATTGTCCACATTGTAGATGTCATAAAATATTCCCCTCTCTATTTTTTATTTCTCGGATATTGTACCATACATTTTACTATATTGCAATACAGAACGCAGTATAGATTTTAGTCTGTACTATTTTTGTTAAAAAGTGGAATATTTGTTATGTTTACTAGCAAAATAGGCTGTATAATTTTTCATTTATTTCTTATGTCAAAAAATAAATTTTATTTTTTGATATGCTTTAAAAAGAGCGGGAGCATTTTTTCCGAATAGTTTTTAACAGAATATTCACCATTGCAAAGACACCAATCGTACAAAAGCGCTCTTTCACAGAGTGCATATTCTTTTACTATTTCATTTACACTGATTTCTTTTGTCAGTTCTCCCCTTGCTTGACCTTCCATTGCAATTTTTCTCAAAAGTTTATAGTAAACTCTGTTGTGGTCAAGAAGATGTTTTTCCCCATTTGTGATTACTTGTGACGAATAAAGTTGTGCCAACAGGTCAACTGAAATGGTGTTTTCCACCATTTCAAATAGTTCCCTGTTAATATACATCAAAATATCAAAAGTATTTAAAGACCAATCCATATTTTCAGAAAGTTCTTCATACTTTTCATCAAACAAATAAGATAGCGAACTCAAAAGTGCATCTTTGCCATCAAAATAATGATAAAAAGAGCCTCTCGAAGTCATTGACTCATCAACAATTTCATCTATTGTTGTATTTTCATAGCCTTGCTCGTAAAAAAGTTTCCAAGCAGCCGATACTATCTTCTTTTTTGTGACATTTAAGTTTTTCTTCCCCATAATACACCTTTTCTTCCGTTTAGCTTACGGATGATAATGTTTTATAATACTTGTTATTTCATTATTTTCAATCAAAACTTCAAGTGTTCCGTAATTTATTGTTTCATCAGTTTTTACTAAGTTCATAACCTCATCAAACCCATTATAAACCTTTGGTTCTTCCGATTCCAAGTCCGACTTATCTGCAAAAACTACATTTTTTGAAAGTTTTATCGAAAACTCGCCAAGGCTTGTTTTTGCGATGTCTCCGTCCATCATCGTTTCGTAATATGTTCCGCCATCACCTGCGGTAAGCCATACACCGAAATTATCAAGCCCGCCATTTATTGTAATTCCGCCATTTTCATTTTCTATTTTTTTAATTTTTATTGCGCCGTTTGATGCAAATATTATGTCACCGACTTTTAATTTTGAGATTTCTACCGCATCATAGAAATTGTCATAATACAAATTCAATTTAACATTCTCACCATCTGCACCGTTTATTACTCCCGTATAAGTTGCATTTTCATCAAAATATTGTATAAACGGTTCTACAAACTTATAGCCTTCTTTATTTGCAATTCCGACAAATCTTCCAAGATTTCTAATATCTTCAGCCGATAGTTTCGCATTTTCTGCACTTTCCCCTGTCATATCTTTAATAATATTTTCATACGCATTTATTAAAAGTGCAAATTGCTCATCATATTCCTTTTGCATATTGCTCGGTATTCCGCTTATGCATAATGCAAAGGTTTCTTCAAACTCCTCTTTTGTCGGATTATTAATTTCAAACCACTCAGCAATTTCTTTTAGTTTTTCTTGTGCCTTTAATGAACTTCCCGCAGTTCCTACTTCTGTTTTTGAAATCATGTCCATAAGTTCTGCATAAAAGTCAGCATATTCTTCACCGATTATAAACTCAACTGATGGTATTCCATAAGCATATGGTGTAACATCATATTGATTAAAATACAATACTACCATAGTATCATTTAAATAGAAATTAACCTTTTTAGCATTTTGAGATAAATTATCTTTCACATAATCATCAAACACGCCTTCACTTTCAAATTTTTCTTTGAAAGTATCATATATAAATGTTTGAATTTCCTTTTCATCCCTTTCAAGCACTTCAGAAAGTTTTATCTCTTTTTTGTCTTTTAAATTGTAGTTTTCCGAAATAAGCGTTGTATTGGGGTGTGGGCCACCATGATACTCATACACATACTTTGTTACCGAATACACATCATTTGCATTACATTGCACTTTATAAGTTTCGCTGTATGATAATTTACCGTCAAACCCATTTTCTCTGAGTTCACCTATTTCTTCCTCTAAACTCTTCTTATAATTTTCAAAATTTTCTTGTGCTGTATTTTCTGTCTTTTTATTTAATTCTTCAATAAAACTATCATTATCTTTATTTTCAATCATTGGGTATGCAATAGAAATATCAAACCCGTCATTATGCTCTGACAAGTTCTTTGTCAAAATTTTGTAGTCACCATGTTCGCTATTAATGATTACCTTATAATTTTCACCGTCCCAGTTGACTTTTTCGTTTAGTGCTTCGGAAATCGCTCTAATCGGCACAAATGTTCTGTCCTCTACAATTTTTGCAGGAACATCAATCAAAACTTCTGTTCCGCTTACTTCCATTTTGTCCGAACCTATAACAAGCGAAATATTTTCATCTGCACGGTATGCTATGATATTTTGTTTTCCTTCTTCGTCTACATAATAGTCGACTGTGCAACCTAATGATTCAAATATCTTTCGCATAGGAACAAGTGTTCTCGAATTTTCTATAAACGGATTTACATCAAATTCAATTTTAGAATCGTTAATAATTACTTCTATATCTTTTGTATCTGCCACAGCACCGGCAAAAGAAGATGCCAAAAGTGCAGTGCCAAGTAATACTGAAACTGTTTTTTTCATATAAAATTCCACCTTTCATTTTCATAAATTTATTGTATCTTTTATGATAGATAAAGTCAATAGTTTAATAATTTATTTATAAATATTTAAATCTTTTTTTATTATTTGTTCATATGTATTGACATTTATTTTCTTATTGTTATAATAGTTATGCAAATAAGTGAAATTTTTATTTTTTAGGTGGTATTTTACATGAAAAACAAAAATTCTAAAGATAACACAACAAGACTTTTTACAGAAAACAAAGGAAAGCCCATAAAAATTTTATTAGGCTTTTACAAGGGTGAAACAAAGTCACTATTAATAAGCACGTTCTATCTTATGCTTCAACATTCACCCGTTTGGATTTCACCAATTGTAACAACAAATATCATTAATATAGTTACATACCCTGACCAACATTCAATGAAAAAGTTTGTAATAAACATATCAATTTTACTTATTTTTCTTCTTCAAAATATTTTTACAACATACAGCGTTTCAAAATATTTTGACCGCTTGGTAAGAAAAATTGAGCATAATTTAAGAAGTTGTTTAATTCAAAAATTGCAAAGTTTATCAATATCATTCCACCGAAACAACAGCAGTGGTAAATTACTTTCAAAAATAATGCGTGATTGTGAAAATATTGAATCAATTATGTCACAACTTTTCAGAACTGCATTTACCATCATTGTTGATAGTTTAATTGCAATTGTTATAACAATGAAAAAAAGTCCTATTGTGCTTCTGTTTTTCTTAGGGGTTATCCCTCTCGAAATAATTGCTCTTCGCTCACTCAAAAAGAAAATCAAAAAAGAAAACACCGATTTTAGAAGTGAAATCGAAGAAACGCAGTCGGAAGTATCGGAAATGCTGGAATTAATTCCCGTAACCCGTGCTCACGGCCTTCAAAATAGAGAAATCACAAAGATGGGCAAAAGACTCGACGCAATTATGAATGTTGGTTATCAACTTGATAAATCAACATGGATATTTGCTGCGATAAGTTGGGTTATAATGCAAGTATCACAACTTGCCTGCCTTGCATTTACAGGATATCTGGCATATAAGAAAAAAATCACTGTCGGCGAAGTCGTTTTATATCAAACATATTTTTCGCAAATTGCAGGTCAAGTAAATTCACTATTTAATATTTATCCACAAATAACCAAAGGTTTGGAATCTATAAACTCTGTAAGTGAAGTCTTAACAGACGACAGATATGAAATAAACAACAAAATCATACCAATTACTGATTTAAAAGGAAAAGTTGAGTTTAGAGATATAAAATACAAATACGAAGACGGTGCCAGTTATGTTTTAGATGACTTTTCAGTCACTGTAAATCCCGGCGAAAGCATCGCTTTTGTTGGAGGCTCGGGAGCAGGAAAATCAACAATATTAAATCTTTTAATAGGATTTGACAGACCTCAAAGTGGTAAAATCCTGATTGACGGAATAAATATGACAAACCTTGACCTTACAGAATTTAGAAAACAAATTGCAGTTGTACCGCAAAATACAATTTTATTTTCAGGCACAATTCGTGACAATATTGCATATGGTTCTGATAATGTTTCTGATTTGGAAATAAAAAAGGTTTTGGAAGATGTCGGGCTTTGGAATATAGTAAATGGGCTTCCTGACGGAATGTATAGTCATTTAGGAGTTCACGGCAGCAAATTATCGGGTGGCCAAAAGCAAAGAATATCTATTGCAAGAGCATTACTAAGAGACCCGAAAATCATCATATTTGACGAAGCCACATCGGCACTTGATTCAAAATCCGAAAAGCAAGTCCAAAAAGCAGTCGACAAAATGATGAAACATTGCACCACCTTCTTAGTCGCACATAGACTCTCAACCATAAAAAATGCTGACAAAATAGCCGTTGTTGATGGTGGAAAGATAGTTGAAATAGGAACATATGATGAACTTATGGAAAAACAAGGAATCTTTTATAGCCTAAAAAAATTACAAGAATAAAAAAGGTCGATTACAAATGTAATCGACCTTTTTATGTATTTATTATCTTTGTACTCTTCCTGAGCCGTCTCCACCTACTAAACTATCCACATCAGCCCTTGTAACCAGATTAAAGTCACCGGGAATTGTGTGCTTTAATGCTGATGCTGCAACACCATATTCTAGTGCATCTTTAAAGTTCTTGCCGTCAACAAATCCACAGATAACTCCACCTGCAAAACTATCTCCACCGCCCACACGGTCAACGATTGGAGTGATTCTATATTCTCTTGAATGATAGAACTCTTTTGTATCACGAGAATAGATACAAGCAGACCAGCCGTTATCAGATGCTGAATGGCTAACACGAAGTGAACTTATAACATATTCAAAATTAAACTTTTCAACCATTTGCTTAAAGATATCTTGATATCCTGCAAGTTCTAAAGAACCGCTTGTTACATCTGTTTTTCCAGGTTTAAATCCCAAAACTTTTTCTGCATCTTCTTCGTTACCGATACAAACATCAACATATTGCATTAGGTTTGTCATAACCTTTTGAGCCTTTTCGCTTGACCATAATTTTTTTCTGAAGTTAAGGTCACAGCTAACCTTTACCCCATGCTTTTTAGCAGCCTTTAATGCAACTTCTGTAAGTTCTGCTGCCTTATCTGAAACAGCAGGAGTGATGCCTGTAAAGTGGAACCAATCTGCACCTTCAAAAATCTTATCAAAATCAAAATCTTTTGCTTCTGCTTCTGAAATTGATGAGTGCGCTCTATCATATACAACATTTGATGCACGCATTGCAGAGCCTGTTTCTAAGAAATATATTCCAAGTCTTTCTCCACCCTTTGCGATGTTCTTTGTTTCAACACCGTATTTTCTAAGAGCTGCAACAGCTGATGCTCCTATTGGATTTTCAGGAACCTTTGTAACAAATTCTGCATCGTGACCATAATTTGCAAGTGATACTGCAACATTTGCCTCTCCTCCGCCATAGCATACGTCAAATTCATCTGCTTGAATAAACTTTTCATTGTTAGGAGTTGATAATCTTAACATTATTTCTCCCATTGTAACTATCTTAGCCATTTTGTTCCTCCATCTTTTCAAGTGCTTCTTTTACAAAGAAACTTCCACCTATTGCTTCTATTTTATCAAATGCCAAAAATTCATCAATATTACTTCTATCCACTCCACCTGTTGGAATAAATTTAACCTGTGGGAATGGTGCTGAAAGTGCTTTTAAAGCCTTTAACCCGCCATACACATTTGCAGGGAAAAACTTAACTGTTGTAATCCCAAGTTCTAATGCTCTGATAATTTCAGTAGGTGTTACGCAGCCCGGATAGTATGGAATATTCTTTTCCTTACATACCTTTGCAGCACCTTCTGATAGTCCCGGGGATACAATAAATTTACAACCTAAATCGATTGCATCACGGCATTGTTCTTCATTGATTACAGTACCTGCACCAATTAGCATATCAGGATATTTCTCTACTGCCATTTTAATTGCATCTTTCGCACAAGCTGTACGGAAAGTTATTTCTGCACAGTTTATTCCGCTTGCTTTTAACGCAGGCATAATTTTGTCAACTTCGCTAAGTTCTTTTATTACCACTACCGGTACAAACTTTTCCATTTTAAAATAGCTCCTTTTTAATATAATTTCACTTAATTATATCACAAATAGTATTTTTTTCAAGTAAAAAACAAAAAAAGTGGAATTTTAACAATAAAATTCCACTTTTTTACACTTAACCAAGTCTTGCTTCAATAATTGATGCTAAATATTTTGCCTTCTGCTTTATGATATCCATCTTTTCGCCTTCTATCATAACTCTAACGCAAGGTTCTGTTCCTGATGCTCTAACCAAAACTCTACCCTTGCCGTCAAATTCCTTTTCAAGCATTTCAATTTCTTCAAGAATTACAGGGTCTTTGTCAAAGTCTTTCTTCTTTGTGTTTGAAACTTTCGCATTAATAATGCATTGTGGCATTGTTTCATAAATCTTTGCAAGTTCTGACATCTTCTTACCTGACATCTTCAAAATCATAAGAAGATTTAAGGCAGAAACAAGTCCGTCACCTGTTGTGTTATGATTTAAGAAAATAATATGTCCTGATGCTTCACCGCCTAGGTTGTAGCCCGATTTTAGCATTTCTTCCAAAACATATCTGTCTCCTACAGTTGTTTGAACTGTCTTAATTCCAAGTTCTTTTGCCTTTAATACAAGTCCCAAATTTGACATAACTGTAATTACAAGTGTATCTTTAACCAAAAGTCCTTGTTCTTTTAAATAGTTTGCACAGATAAGCATAACCTTGTCGCCGTCTAAAACGGTTCCGTTTTCGTCGGTTACCATAAGTCTGTCTGCATCACCATCAAATGCAAGACCAATATCAACACCAACATTTTTAACATAGTTTGAAAGGTCTTCCATATGTGTTGACCCACAGTTTAGATTAATATTTGTTCCGTTTGGATGATTATGGATTACAAACGGTTCTGCTCCTAATGACGATAATACCTTTGCGGCTGTCTTTGAACTTGCACCATTAGCACAGTCAACTGCAATCCTAAGTCCGTTTAGGTCACAATCAATAATACTCTTTGCAAATTCGCAATAATCCAAAAGTGCCGTTTCACAGTGAGTAACTCTACCTACTGCATCGCCTGTCGGTATTTCGATTTTTTCTGCATTATCCAAGATAATGGCTTCAATTCGCTCTTCAATAGCATCGCTTAATTTATAGCCGTTTGAATTAAAAATCTTAATTCCGTTATATTCAGCAGAATTGTGAGATGCTGAAATCATAATACCTGCTTCTGCTTCATATTTTCTTGTTAGATACGCAACAGCAGGAGTCGGAATAACGCCTAGTGTCACAACCTCAGCACCAACCGAACAAAGACCTGCCGTTAATGCTGCCTCTAACATATCACAAGAAATTCTTGTATCTTTTCCTATTAAAATTTTAGGTTTTCTATGGCTTTCTTCCGTCAAAACGAATGCAGCCGCTTGACCTATTTGAAACGCTATATCGCAAGTAAGTTCCTGATTTGCAACACCTCTTGCACCATCAGTACCAAATAATCTTCCCATAATATTATATCTCCCTATTTTTATTCAACCGTAACTGATTTTGCCAAGTTTCTTGGCTTATCAACATCAAATCCCTTTGCAGTACATACATAGTATGCAAGCATTTGAAGTGGGATAATTGCAGGTAGTGGTGCTAAAAGCGGATCAATTTGAGGAAGTTCTAAAACATCACCATAAGCCGCTGTATCTGATAAACATGATGTGAAGCCTATTGTTTTTGCACCACGAGCCAAAACTTCCTTAACATTACTTGAAAGTTTGTTGCTAATATCAGGATTTGTGCAAATAGAAATTACAACAGTTCCGTCTTCAATAAGTGCAATAGGGCCGTGCTTTAATTCCCCACTTGCATAAGCGTCAGAATGAATATATGAAATTTCTTTAAGTTTTAGTGATGCTTCCATTGCGACAATGTAATCAAGACCTCTACCCAAGAAATAAACATCGTGTTCACCTGCGATTTTTTCTGCAAGTGCTTTTATTTGTTCAGTTTTATCGAAAACAGAACTTGCAACTTCGTCCATTTTAAGAAGTTGATTTTTTATATCGTCAATTTGTGTTTGTGACACCTTTTTCTTTTGTTCTGCAAGCGACAATGCAAATAGATAAAATGCAACTAGTTGTGTAGTATAGGCTTTTGTTGAAGCAACCGCAATTTCAGGGCCTGCATATGTGTAGAAGACATAATCTGCTTCTCTTGCAACCGATGAGCCAACAACATTAGTTATTGCATAAACTTTATTTCCAAGTTTTTTAGCCATTCTTAAAACTGCCAAAGTATCTGCCGTTTCACCGGATTGACTAACGACTAAAACAGCCGTTGTATCGTCAATTAACGGCTCGCCGTAACGAAATTCAGACGCCAAACATACTTCGCAAGGAAGTCCTGCCAGCGTTTCTATCGCCTTTTTGCCTACAAGTCCTGCATGATATGCCGTTCCGCAAGCAACAATATATAGTTTTTTAATATCATCTGAGAATTTAATGTTATCCAAAGAAAGATTAAGGTCTTTATCAAGTCTTCCTCTTAAAGTGTTACGAATTGCTTGTGGTTGTTCGTGAATTTCTTTAAGCATAAAATGGTCATAGCCTTCCTTTTGAGAAGCCTGAGCCGAGAATTGTACCTTATAAACTTCTTTATTGATTGGATTTCCGTCAACATCACAAAGTGTTACGCTGTCTTTTTTTAGTGTTACAAATTCTCCGTCATTTAACAAATAAACATCTCTTGTTTCTGCTAAAATTGCAGGAATATCGGAAGCAATAAAGTTTCCGTCATCTGTTAAACCCACAATAAGCGGGCTATCCTTTCTGACTGCAACAATTTTATCCGGTTCAGCCTTTGCAACAACTCCTATTGCATAACTACCATCAAGTTTTTTTGTTGCTTTTTGAACAGCCTTTAATAAGTCACCTTCATAATAATAATCAATAAGATTTGGAATTACTTCTGTATCAGTTTCCGAAATAAAAGTATAACCTTTTTCTTGCAAGAATTTTTTTAGAGCCTCGTGGTTTTCAATAATACCGTTATGAACAACTGCAATATCGTTTTTGTTGTTTAGGTGTGGATGCGAATTTTTTGCAGATGGTACGCCATGAGTTGCCCATCTTGTGTGTCCGATACCGATATTTCCGGAAACAGGAGAATCTTTTAAGATTTCTCTTAAAACTGCCAAACGGCCCTTTTCCTTTCTAACCGCAATATCACTGCCATCAAAAACTGCAATACCGGCTGAGTCGTATCCGCGATACTCCAAACTTTCCAATCCTTTTAATAGTAATTCAACGCTATCTCTTGCGCCAATATATCCAACTATTCCGCACATAATATGTACTCCTTTAATATTAAATTTTAATTAGATATAGTGTAAGCCTTTGTTTTCAAATTACTCTGATATTTTTTCTTACACTTTCGACATATCTGCCGCAGGGCATCCGCCGATACTTTCGATAAACCCTGTCCTCGTCATCCTATGTCGCTTAGGCTCCGGCGCTTTTTTTATAATCCTTTGGTTCGACTTTTTAAATTTTGCGACACACCAATAGTGATTTTATTTTACACTATAATGTTCAGTTTGTCAAGAAGTTAAAATTTATAAAAAAAGAGTGAACAGCAAGAGCCATTCACTCAAATTTGACCAACTAATAATAACTCATTAAAAAACTTAATAAATTTCAATAGTTTTCAGTCCTTTAATCTATCAACAAAGTAGAAGATTAAGCTTTATGCTTTTCGAAGCATTCGCTGCAGTAAACTGGGCGGTCATCCTTTGGCATAAATGGAACTTTGTCCACCTTGCCACAATCAGCACATGTGATTTCATACATTTCTTTGTTTTGTCTTATGCTGTTCTTTCTTGCAATTCTACAATCTTTGCAACGAATAGGTTCATTTTGGAAACCTTTTTCAGCATAAAATTCTTGCTCGCCTGCAGAAAAAATAAATTCCTTACCACAGTCTTTGCAGATTAGAGTTTTGTCTTCGTACATTGTTTGTCCCTCTCTTTGAATAACTAAAAAAATTTCTTCTATTTAGGCTACACACCCAAATATGAACATATTATATCATTCAAAAAAAGATATGTCAAGGAAAATTTTAGCTAATTTTACCAACATATTTATATAAATATTGCCCAAATTTATCGACTTTTGATAAGGTTTTACATTATTTGATATTAAGTTTTGACAGAAATTAAGTATTTCTTGATTTTAATGTAGAATTATGGTATATTATGAAAAAGGAATAGGGGGATTTTTTTATGTACGGCATAGGAAAACTTTTAGACAAAAAATATGGCGGACTTATTTTTTCGCTTTTATCGGGACTTGCATATTTTATAATAATTCTAGACTATATTATAAATTCAACAGCAGCATATGGAATGCTACTTGGTCTTTTCTTTTTTCCCGCAATTATTGCAGGCTCTGCACTTATTATTTTAAAGACAATAAACCGTCTAAAAACCGAAGAAAAGTTTCGTCAAATCAACGCAATAATCTATTTGCACATACTTTTAATGCTCGTTTCTATACCATTTTTAATTGATATAATAAAATAAACGGTCAGAAATGACCGTTTTTTAATAGCAACTTTCAAAAATTTCTTTAACCTTTTCAAAATCTAAGTCTATATATGTTTTAATGCTTCTTGTTTTCCCAAAAGTACACAATTCCGAAAGCCTTTCTATACTTTCCCTACCAATTCCGAATTCACGAAGTGATAGTGGCATTTCAAGAAAAGCGAAGAATTTTTCCATTTCTGATATTCCTAGTTTGGCAGCCTCTATATCATTTTTTTCATCAATATCAAAAACATTTCTTGCAAACTGTGCAAATCTTTCAGGCTTTTCTTTATACACATACTTTGCCCATGCAGGAAACAAAACGCTAAGTCCTGCTCCATGAGCCACATTATCAAATTCACCGCTTAATGCGTGCTCTAATTGATGCACGGGCAGTGCATTTTCCCTTCCGCAACCTGTCAAATCATTGTGTGACAAACTAGATGCCCACATAACATTTGCTCTCGCATCATAATCGCTTGGATTTTCCATAAGAACTTTTCCTGAATTTACAACTGTTTTTAAAAGTCCTTCTGCAATTCTATCGGTGAGTTCTGTCGGCTCACAATTTATAAAATATCTTTCCATTGTATGTGCCATAATATCAACAATGCCGCAAGCAGTTTGATACTTTGAAACGGTATATGTAATCTCAGGATTACAAATTGCAAATTTACACCTATTAAAATCGCTGTTAAATCCACGTTTCATATTATTATCAATGTCTGTGATTACGGCAGATGAACTCATTTCGCTACCTGCCGCCGCTATTGTAAGCACGCATCCGACAGGAAGTGCATCGATTGGTGTATTCTTGTGTGAAGAAAACTCCCAAACATCGAAATCCACCTTTGCACCGCAAGCAGTAGCCTTTGACGAGTCAAGTACGCTTCCCCCACCTACTGCCAAAATCATTTCAACTCTATTTTCCTTCGCTACTTTAACAGCATCTCTTACAAAAGAAAGTTTTGGGTTTGCTTCAACACCACCCATTTCAACTACTTCTATTTCGTTTTCCTTTAATGACGCCATAATTTCATCATACAAGCCGTTTTTCTTAATGCTGGACTTACCATATTGCATCATTATCTTTTTGTACCCATATTTTTTTATTATTTCTCCAACATTTTTATGAGTATCTTTTCCGAAAAATACCTTTGTTGGTGCATAATATGTAAAATTATTCATAGCCTTCTCCTACACTTTTTTTCTTAATAATATCACGATATGGGTATTTGTGCAATACTTTTTCATATTATATAGTATATATACACCATTATCATCATAACCCCAAAAAAAATCTCATATAAATGTAACAATTATGATTTTGGGGGCAGAAAATGAAGGATTATATTGAAGAGCGAGTTTTTGAACTTGCCGAGTACATTTTAGCAAATGAATCAACTGTAAGAAAAGCGGCAAAAAAGTATAATATTTCTAAATCAACCGTACATA
>DCIA01000004.1 GCA_002315735.1 Clostridiales bacterium UBA1738 | reverse complement strand
CTTATGAATACTCGATATGGTGCGGATAACAGGACTTGAACCTGCAAGAAATCACTTTCATATGGACCTGAACCATACGCGTTTGCCAATTTCGCCATATCCGCAAATATTAAATTGTAACCTTGATTTTTATACGGGAAGTCAATCCGAGGTGAAGCTTACTTCCAGAGAAATCCTACTTTTCAGCTAAATCCACAAATATTAAAACGGCAAAAACCGAATTAACCCAATCTATCACAGAGGTGACGCAACCTGAACCATGCGCGTCTGCCAATTCCGCCACAGATGCAAAAATAAAAAACCCCCACACAGACCGTAGATGATGCCCTGATTTCTTACCTGCATATGCAGGTGGGTTATCTCCTTTTTGTTTTATATGTCCACTGGCAGTCCCAAAGGGAAAGGAGGCGTATATGCCACAAAAAGAGTAGAAGTCCCGTTAAAGAAGTGTTGGTAAAAAATAAAGGGCTTTATACGTGAATCGCAGGGATAAGTAACAAATTATTATTCTTCGGCTAATTCTTCATCACGACGAACAAATTCATCAAAAGCTGCTTGAAGTTCGTCATCGTCTTCGATTGCAATAAGTTCAGCGTCGTCGCCTTCGCCTTCAAGTCTCATAATAACAACTTCGTCTGATTCTTCTGCACTGCCTTCAATAACTTCAACAAGTGCAAAGTATGTTGCTCCGTTAAATTCATAAACATCGATAACCATCATTTCGACAGGATTACCTTGTTCATCTTCCATAATTAAAATATTATCGTCCATATTTAATCTCCCATTCATAGTATAATTTATAAATCAAAAAATATTACTTAAATCTCTTATATTTTAATATATAAAATCAATATTGTCAACTGTTTTTTTGCAGATAACCTTCCAAAATCAGACAAGCGGAAACAGTGTCAATAACATTTTTCCTGTTTTTTCCGGTGGTGTTTGTCATATTTAAATATCTTGTCGCACCAACCGTCGTAAGACGCTCGTCCCAAAAAACTATTTCATTTTTGTATATTTCTTTTAGCGCATCTACAAATTCATATGTAGCCTCTGCACGAAAGCCTAAGGTTCCGTCCATATTTTTTGGAAGGCCTACTACGATTTTTTCGGGTGAGTATTCGTTAATTTTTTTTTCTAAATCTGTTATCAGGTTTTTTAAACCACGATTTTTTATAGTGCCTACACCTTGAGCAGTGATACCTAAAAGGTCACTTACAGAAACTCCAACTCTGGCATCACCATAATCAATTCCCATTATTCTCATATTAATTCTCCTTATGTTATTAGGATAGCATATTAATTATCAAAAGTCAATTAATAAATAAAACCAAAGAAAAGTCAAGAAAAACAAAAAAATACAAAATTTGTATTGAAATGTAAAATATTTTGTGATATAATCTATTGTATATATTTCTAGGGAAAAGGAGAAGGAAAATGAGTGAGTTTGAACATGGCGGAATTCCTATGACAAACAGAATAAAGATGCTTATTGACAATCTGTTTGCACAGATGCCGCAAATAGAAACAGAACGTGCTGTTTTAGTTACAGAAAGTTACAAAATGACAGAGGATTTGCCTATTATAAAAAGGCGTGCTTTGGCTTTTTGTCATATATTAGAAAATATCCCTATTACTATTAGAGAAGGCGAATTAATAGTAGGTTCAAATACGAAAAAACCTAGAAGTTGCCAACTTTTTCCTGAATATTCTTATGAATGGTTAGAGGCTGAACTTGATAACCTTGAAACAAGAAGTGCAGACCCTTTCTATATTTCAGAAGAAAATAAGCAAATATTAAGAAGTATTTTTCCATACTGGAAAGGAAAAACAAATTCGGATTTAGCACTTTCCTATATGGCAGAAGAAACAAAAAGAGCAATTAAACATAATATGTTTACTGCCGGAAACTATTTCTATAATGGGATAGGCCACATTACAGTAAACTACGAAAAGATAATAAATATAGGTTTTAACGGACTTATAAAAGAGGCGGCAGAAGAACTTGAAAGATGCAAAGTTTATATGCCTGAATACTCTCAAAAGCACGAATTTTTAGAGGCTGTTATTCTATCCTGTGATGCTGCCATTAAATATGCAAGAAGATATTCAAAACTAGCATACGAAATGGCACAAAACTGTTCTGATTCTAAAAGAAAACAAGAACTATTATGGATTTCCGACGCTTGTGAGAATGTTCCGGCAAATGGTGCATCAAACTTTTTTGAAGCGTGCCAAAGTTTTTGGTTTATTCAAATGTTATTGCAAACAGAATCTAGCGGACATTCAATTTCTCCGGGAAGATTTGACCAATATATGTATCCGTTCTATAAAAAAGATCTAGAAAAAGGAACTATTACACCGGAATTTGCTCAAGAACTTCTTGACTGTATCTGGGTAAAATTTAACGACTTAAATAAAGTAAGAGATGCAGCATCTGCAGAAGGCTTTGCAGGATATAGCCTGTTCCAAAACTTGATTGCAGGTGGACAAACACGAGATGGTCTTGATGCAACAAACGACTTATCATATATGTGTATTGGAGCATCAATGCATACGCAACTTCCGGCACCGTCATTCTCGGTTAGAATTTGGAATGGCACTCCTAACGAATTTTTATTAAAAGCAGTTGAACTTACTCGTACAGGAGTTGGACTTCCTGCATTTTATAATGATGAAATAATTATTCCGTCGATGATGAGTAGGGGGATTTCATTAGAAGATGCAAGGGATTATAATATAATCGGCTGTGTAGAACCTCAAATTGCCACAAAAACTGATGGTTGGCATGATGCAGCATTCTTTAATATGTGTCGACCGATAGAAATGGTTTTCTATAACGGAATTGATGACGGAGAAGAGGCAAGTATAAAAACAGGAGAACTATCATCATTTACAACCTTTGAAAAATTCTATGATGCATATAAAAAGCAAATGGAATATAATATCAGACTTATGGTAAATGCTGACAATTCGATTGATGTTGCTCATAGTATTCGTTGCCCACTTCCATTTCAATCTGCCATGGTTGATGACTGCATTAAGCGTGGAAAAAGTGTTCAAGAGGGTGGAGCAATATATAATTTCACAGGCCCGCAAGGATTTGGTATTGCAAATATGACAGATGGTTTATACGCAATAAGAAAACTTGTTTACGAGGATAAAAAGTACACACTTGAAGATTTTAAAGAGGCTATGATTAATAATTTTGGTGAAGATTTGGCTTTTGAAGGTGCTAAAAAACTTACTGAAAAGGAAGTTTTAAGGCTTTCACAAAGTGGACACGAAGTTACACCAAAGATAGTCGAAGATATTTTCAAAGAAAAAGTTAAAAACAAATGTTCGAATGAACAAAAACAAAGATTCAAGAAACTTAAAGAAGATATTGAGGCACTTCCAAAGTATGGAAATGACATTCCGGAAATCGACCTTTTTGCCAAGGAAGTTGCATATATCTATTCAAAAGAAGTTGAAAAATACAAAAACCCAAGAGGTGGACAATTCCAAGCGGGATTGTATCCGGTATCTGCAAATGTGCCGCTTGGTCAGCAAACAGGAGCAACTCCTGATGCAAGGCTTGCAACAATGCCTATCGCCGACGGTGTAGGCCCGGCTTCGGGAAGAGATGTAAAAGGCCCAACTGCTGCTGCAAACTCTGTTGCAAAGCTTGACCATGCAAATGCATCAAACGGAACGCTATATAATCAAAAGTTCCATCCGTCAGCACTTTCGGGAATTTCCGGAATGCAGAACTTTGCATCATACATACGTGGATATTTTGACCAAAAGGGTATGCATGTGCAGTTTAATGTTGTAAGCCGTGAAACTCTAATAGATGCACAAAAGCATCCTGAAAATTATAAGAATTTAGTTGTTCGTGTTGCAGGATATTCGGCACTATTTACAACTCTTTCACGCTCACTTCAAGATGATATTATTAATAGAACAGAACAAGCATTTGACAGGTAGGATTTTATGAAAGATTACTTAGATGTAGTTGGTAGAATTTTTGATATACAAAAATACTCTATACATGACGGACCGGGAATTCGAACAATAGTTTTCCTTAAAGGTTGCCCTTTAAGATGTAAGTGGTGTTGTAATCCGGAAGGTCAAAAATTTGATATTCAAAATATGGAATTTGGCGGAAAAAATAAGATTGTCGGAAAAGATGTAACTGTAAGAGAAGTTATGACTGAAGTTATGAAAGATAAAAATTATTATTTTCGCTCAGGTGGCGGGCTGACTCTTTCGGGCGGAGAATGCTTAGCACAGCCTGATTTTGGTGAAGCACTTTTAATTGCAGCAAAAAATATCGGCATTTCTACTGCTATTGAAACAACCGGATTTGCAAAGTGGGAATATATTGAGAGATATTTAAAATGCACAGACCATATTTTGATGGATATAAAAAACATTGATAATGATAAACATCAAAGATTTTGCGGACAGTCAAATTCAGTTATTTTAGAAAATGCGAGAAGGATTGCAAAGGTACATAATGACCTTACAATCCGTGTTCCTGTGATACCTACATTTAATGATACAGAAAGTGAAATCAGAAGCATCGCAGAATTTACAAAGAACCTAAAAACTGTGAAAAAACTTCATCTCTTGCCGTATCATAGACTTGGAGCAGACAAATATAAAGGTTTGGGAAGAGAGTATTTGCTTTCCGAGTTAGAACTTATTCCAAATGAAAAGATGCAAAGATTAAAAAATATAGTTGAAGAAGTTGGACTTGAATGTCAAATTGGGGGCTAAAATATGAAGATTAAAGATGGGTTTATTTTAAGAGAAGTTGCGGGTAATTTTATTGTTGTTGCTGTCGGCGAAGAAGCAGTAAATTTTAATGCAATGATTACATTAAACGATTCCGGTGCTTTTCTTTGGAATAATCTAAAAGAAGAAATAACTAAGGAAGAACTAACAGAAAAACTTTTGGAAGAATATGAAATTGACAGAGAAACAGCTACAAATGATGTAGATGAATTTTTGACAATATTAGAGAACAGAAAGTTGTTGGTGTAAGATGAATAATGCGCACCAAGTTGCACTAAAAGAACTTTGGCCTATAATGAAAGAGCAAATTGAAGATGGTAAAAAGGTAAGATTTGGGCCAAAAGGGACGAGTATGATGCCATTAATAAGGCAAGGTGTTGATACCGTAGTGTTGGAAAAAGCACCACCTAAACTTAAAAAATATGATTTACCTCTTTATTTGCGTGAAAACGGACAGTTTGTTTTGCACAGAATTGTCGGCGAGAATAAAGATGGTTATATTTGCTGTGGCGATAATCAATGCGAAAGGGAATATGGGATAAAGGATTCACAAATTTTGGCATTGGCAACCGGAATATATAAAGGTGAAGAATTTATGCCGTTTACAGATAAAAACTATCTATCCTATTGCAAAAAACACGTGTTTAAAAGAAGATGTTATTACTTCTATTTGACAGTCTATAATTTTTTAAAAAAGAGAATAGTAAAAAAATAAAAGGTGTTTTTATAAACACCTTTTTTAAAATTTGTAAATTACAACGCCTGTAATAGGTTTTGGGAAAAGACAAATTGATTTTGGCGGTAATTTATCACCGGCTGTTGCAACCGACCTTATTTGAGAATCCTTAACCGGATTTATGGCAAATAAACAGCCAAATTCGTCAGAAGTTACTTTTTTTATTCCTTCATTTACACTCTTTGTAATTACTATCCTGTCGTCATAAGATTCCATGTTTATTCCTAAGATATCTTCTAAAATTAATGAATTTAAAACTGCAACATCAAGTGAGCAATAAGCATCGCTTTTGTCAGGATTATAGGTTTTCATCGCCTCCGAGTTAGTGAGAGTCAGCCTATAAAAATAATCTTTTCCTGTGTATAATGCAAGAGAGGTTTCAGTTTTGGCAATCGCAATTTGATGTTTAATGGTATCAACCAAATTAGAAGTATCCTTGTCGACAATAATTTTCTCTACTTTAAAATTATCTTGCAAAGCAGATATCATAAAGGATTCGTTGAAAGGCTTATCAAACTTAACCAATCTATGATATGGAAGTTGGACAATTCCGTCATCATAAGCATTTGAAAGAAGCGCCATAATATAGTTATATGGCTCTGTGCCTGTATGATTTGGATTTTTTTCCTTGCAATCATTACGATATTTTAGCGCTGTTTCAATTCGATTTTGACCATCGGCGATATAAAGAGTATGTATAGATAGTGCATCAACGATAAAACTAATCGTTTTTTCGTCACAAATTCGCCATAAGCGCTCTTTTGTTCCATCTGTGTATGTAAATGAAATATCAGGAGTGGTGTCAGATATTTCGGTGATTAGTTTTGACAAAAACTTTTCGCTTTCTATATATAAACAGCTAATCATATTGAAATTTGCCTTTGTTTTTGAAAGAAGTTCATAACGATGCTTTTTATTAATTGGAGTTGCATTTTCGCAAGAAACCACTTTTGTTCCGTAATCGTCAAGGCTTAAAAGGGTTACAAATCCACGGTTTGTATAAACTGTGTCGTGAAACAAAACAGCCTGTTCATATAGATAGATAGCAGGTTTTTCGTCCTTTTTTATTACTCCGTCACTAATCCATTTTTCTAGAAATTCATTTGCACGTGTAAATTTATTTTCACTTTCGTTGTCGCTTTCAAACGTTTTGCCATGAACTAAACGAATAGCGTTATATTCACTATTATCATATAGAGAATCAAGTTCAGTATTGGATTCTACCGTATAACTTGGAGCCATTACATTTCCTAAATTACCGACAATTTCTTCGGAAAAAATATATCCGTTAAATGCTTTAATTTGTGCCATAGTCATCACCTCAAAATAATTTTATTACAATATGTAAAAATAGTCAAGTTGAGATAAGCACAAAAATTTTAGTTTTTTTTATGCAATTTGTTATTAAAAAAATAATATTGAGCATACTAAAAATAATTATGAGAGGAGTGACAAAAAATGAATTCTTGGGGATTTATAAAAGGAATGACTATGGGAATTGCAGTTGGTGCTTGTGTAACTATGGCATTTGATCCGATTTCTGATAAGCAGAGAAGAAGAATGCATAAAAAGACAGACGGATTTTTTAAAAATGTTGGAAATATAATTGATAGTGCAATATGTCTTGTAAAACAATGATATTTTATTAAGAAAAATGCCAAAATCTATTGACAAACTAAAACTACCGTGCTATAATATTCTCTGTTGTAAAAATGCGCCGGTAGCTCAGTTGGATAGAGTGTTTGGCTACGAACCAAAAGGTCGGGGGTTCGAATCCCTTCCGGCGTACCATGTCGGAACAAGCGTAAAATCGCTCGTTCCGATTTTTTTTATATTATTTCAAGGATATGTACCTGTTTTCTTATGCTTGAAGTGGCTATAAAATATTTTAAATAAAAGGAGAATAATATGAATTATCTTTCAGATATTGAAATAGCACAGCAATGTAAACCAAAGCATATTTTGGAAATTGCAAAGGTTGCACATATTGATGAAAAGTATATCGAACAGTATGGTAATTATAAGGCAAAAGTTGACCTATCCTTGATAAATGATACAAAGAAGAAAAATGGTAAGCTTGTCCTTGTAACAGCGATTACCCCAACACCTGCGGGTGAAGGTAAGACAACGACTACGATTGGTCTTGCAGACGGACTTAAAAGAATTGGAAAAGATGTAACTGTTGCACTTCGCGAACCGTCATTAGGTCCGGTTTTTGGAATAAAGGGCGGTGCGGCCGGTGGTGGCTATGCACAAGTTGTGCCAATGGAGGATATTAACCTTCACTTTACAGGCGACTTTCATGCAATCGGTGCTGCAAATAATTTGTTAGCAGCTATGCTTGATAATCACATTCAACAGGGCAACAGTTTAGGCATTGATACAAAGAAAATTACATGGAAACGCTGTGTTGATATGAATGACCGCCAACTGAGATTTGTAGTAGACGGACTTGGCGGAAAGGTAAATGGAACACCACGTGAAGACGGTTTTGATATTACCGTTGCAAGTGAAATTATGGCAGTATTCTGTTTGGCAACATCAATTTCAGATTTAAAGGAACGTTTGTCAAAAATAATTGTGGGTTATACCTATGACGATAAGCCTGTAACTTGCGGTGATTTAAATGCACAAGGTGCAATGACTGCACTGTTAAAGGATGCATTAAAACCTAATCTTGTGCAAACATTAGAGGGAACACCTGCTTTTGTGCATGGTGGACCTTTTGCCAATATTGCTCATGGCTGTAACTCGGTCATGGCAACACAAATGGCTCTGAAAATGGGGGATTACACAGTAACAGAGGCAGGATTTGGTGCAGATTTAGGTGCAGAAAAATTCCTTGATATTAAGTGTCGTATGGCAGGCCTTACACCTGATGCAGTGGTTATGGTTGCAACAGTTCGTGCCCTTAAAATGCATGGTGGACTTGACAAAAAGGAACTTGCAACAGAAGACCTTGCAGCACTTGAAAAGGGTATTCCAAATCTACTTCGTCATGTTTCAAACATCAAGAATGTATATAAACTACCATGCGTTGTAGCGGTAAATCGTTTTCCAACAGATACAGATAATGAAATTGACTTTATCGTTAAAAAGTGCCAAGAACTTGGAGTAAATACCGTATTATCAAATGTTTGGGCAGAAGGCGGAAAAGGCGGAGAAAACTTGGCAAAAGAGGTTGTTCGTCTTTGCGAGGAAGAAAAAGGCGACTTTACCTTCTCATATGCAGATGATATGAGTCTTACAGAAAAAATTGAAGCAGTTGTTAAAAAGGTATACGGGGGAAGAGGAATTACTGTTTTGACAAATGCAAAGAAACAAATTGCTCAATTAGAAGATTTAGGCTTTGGAAAATGTCCTGTTTGTATAGCAAAAACACAGTACAGTTTTTCAGATGACCCAACAAAACTTGGTGCACCGGAAAACTTTACAGTAACAGTTAAAAATGTAAAAGTTTCAGCAGGTGCAGGGTTTGTTGTAGTTTTGACAGGAGATATTATGACTATGCCGGGACTTCCTAAAAAACCTGCAGCAGAAAATATTGATGTCGATGCAAATGGTAAAATAACCGGATTGTTCTAGTAAATATTAATAATTTTTACATAGGTAAGATATTAAATCATCAAAAGCGATTTTAAGAATTTTTCAAGTATTCCAAAAAGGCTAAAACTGTATGATTAGAAAAAGGAGGAATAACAAAAATGAATATTAAACGTGTATTTTTGTGTGAAGGAAACAAGGATGTATTTCTAGATTGTTACATATCAGACAAAATTGAAGGATTTACAAGAAAATCAATTTTAGTAATTCCCGGTGGAGGATATGGTTGTGTGTGCAGTGAAAGGGAAGGAGAACCGATAGCATTGGCTTTTATTCCGTATGGATTTAACGCTTTCGTGCTGCATTATAGCGTAAACAGAAGCAAAAAATTTCCCGCTCAATTAATAGAAGCATCACTGGCAATTAAATATATCAAGGATAACAGCGAAGAATTTGGAATAGAGAAGGATGTATTTGTAACGGGATTTTCTGCGGGTGGACATTTGACAGCATCTCTTGGTGTTATGTGGAAGATAAAAGAAGTACAAGAGGCGATTGATGCACCTTATGGATATACAAAACCAAAGGGAATAATGCCGATTTACCCTGTTATTTCAGGAATTGATTCGCCGCATTTTGGAAGTTTTCAAAATATGTTATGCACAGATGAGCCAACAAAAGAAGAGTTGGAAAACTGTTCGATTGAAAGATTTGTTGATGAAGATTCTTCTCCTGCTTATATAGTTCATACATCGAATGACCAAGATGTAAATGTTAAAAATTCATTAGCGCTTGCTAAGGCTTATGCTGACAAAAATCTTCAATTTGAACTACATATCTATCCTGATGCACCACATGGAGTTGCGCTTGGAAATGCAATAACAAAATGCGGTGTTGAAAAATATGAGAATAAAGCAATTGCGAAGTGGGTAGAAAATGCTGTATTTTGGGCAGAAAATTTAAAATAACTAAAATGAGTTTTTTGTTTGACAACAAATAAGCAAAATGTAGAGTGTATATTAGTGGTTTTTGCCGGAGTATAGCAAAAATAAGTGATTTTGTAGAATAAATGGATTAATATAACATTTTGTGAATATAGTTAAAAAATACGGCGAAAATTTAGCCGTATTTTTGCTTTTTTCTAATATTTAACTACGCAAAAGACAATGGATATAAATGTGCAGGTGCTGTTCGTGAATGCTATATTGACGGTATTTGGAATAAAGATGACCCTAAAGATTGGCTGACAGAAATACAACTTCCTATTGAGTAGGGAATACTATGATAGTTAAGCGTTTGAGCTTGATTATATAAATTTTATTTTAAAGGAGAAGTGCTTTTTGATTAAGTACAACACAATGGATATTGTAGCTTAGCCGGAAGGTTAGGTTATAATATACTAGCCTCCCGGCAAATGCGATTGAAAAAAACAATATTCAGGAGGGAAAATAATGAATAAAAATAATATAATAATTCGTTTAGAAGAAAAAGAAGACTATAAAATCGTAGAGAATCTAGTAAGAAATAGTTTTTGGAATGTTTATAGACCGGGATGTCTTGAACACTATGTTTTAATGAAGTTAAGAAAAGACGCTAACTTTGTACCGGAACTTGATTTTGTAATGGAAAAAGACGGACAGATAATAGGACAAAATGTTTTTGTGAAAACAACCATTAAAGCTGACGATGGAAGAAGTATCCCGATTATGACTATGGGGCCTATTTCAATAACACCTGAACTTAAAAGAAACGGATTTGGGAAAATTTTACTTGATTATTCTCTTAATAAAGCCAAAGAATTTGGCTGCAAGGCTATTTGCTTTGAGGGGAATATTGATTTCTACGGTAAAAGCGGTTTTGATTATGCAAGCAAATTTGGTATTCGTTATCATGGCTTACAAAAAGGAGAGGATTCATCATTCTTTTTACTTAAAGAACTTGAAATCGGTTATTTAAAAGATGTCGAGGGAGAGTATAAAACTCCGGATGTGTATTTAGAATGCGACGAGAGTTCTGAAGACTTTAAAAAGTATGAATCAACATTTCCATATAAGGAAAAAATCAAACTGCCAAGTCAAATATTCTAAATGAAAAGCATAGGGGGCATATATGTCCTCTATGCAAAATTATGCAAGAAGAAATTAAAATATCTAAAAAATGAAAATCAGAAGATTTTGCATAAAAGATAGTTGTTGGAGAGTAAGATATGATATTATTTATTGACGCATGTGCGAGGAAAGAGTCTAGGACAAGAGATTTGGCTTTTGCCCTGTTAGATAAACTTGGAAATAATTATGAAAAATTAAACCTATATAATTTAGATATTTATCCTATTAACGAGAATATCTTGGAAAAAAGAACAAAATTAAGTAAGTCTAAAAATTTTGATGATTCAATTTTTGATTTTGCAAAACAATTTGCAAAATCTGACAAAATTGTAATTGCTGCACCTTTTTGGGACTTATCATTTCCATCGATTTTAAAAAATTATATTGAAAACATTTGTGTGACGGGAATAACCTTTGAATATTCGGAAGATGGAATACCAATAGGACTTTGCAATGCGAAAGAATTATTCTATGTTACAACATCAGGTGGAACTATATTTAATACTGACTTTGGGTTTGGGTATATAGAATCTTTATCAAAAAATATGTTTGGTATTGAGAAATGCACATTAATTAAGGCAGAAAACCTAGATGTTGTAGGAAATAATCCGAATGATATTATTTTAGAAACCAAAAAAACATTATAGGCAGAAGAAATTTGGGAAGAAATCGTCTGCGACTCTATTGCCAATATGAACATATTCGCAAACGGCACTACCGAAAGCAGCCAAATGGAAGATGTGATGTCGGCCGTTAAGAGTGAAACCAAAAAAGGCAATGTGAATGGCACAAGGGGAAGCCCTGATGGGAATATTTATGGCTTTGACGGAAAAACAAAAACTTTATATGCAATGTATAATGGCTACAGATGGTATGTAAAATTAGTGATTATCCGTATAGTAGTTATCATAGTTATTTGAAAGAAGATAATTTTGTTGATAGATATCTACTATTAGGAATGTTGAACGAGGATAGAGAAAAAGCCAAAGTGTTATTTACAAGAATTAATCAAAACAACAAAATCAGCCTAAAAGTTCGAACAAAAAATATCAAAAAAATTTCTGTCTGTGGGTGATATGTGGTCGTGAAATGAGAAAATGGAATTGAAAATGAGATGAACAATTTCTATCCGCTACCCACTCCAACAGATAGGCTGCACTAATAAATAAGCGGTTTTGAAAATGTATGGTTTATATTAAATTACTAATAGAGACTAAAATCAATTGAATAAATGATTTGATGCAAAAACTAACATTTTGACAAAAAGAATTGAAAAAACAAGATAAATAGAGTACAATACAAGTCGGAAAAATCCGATGTTAAATGTAAGATCGAAAACAGTGTAAAAGCTGGGCGGTTATGCCATCCACAACCCCGTTACATAGTAACCACTCTTTTGAGTCGGAATCAATAAAAGGAGGAGGATGCGCTATGGAATATGATATATTGATATTAGCATTAGTGCTATTAATAATTATAACCATAAAAAAATAACGCCCACCGTCAAATGATGCGTTATTTTTGAAATAAACCATTTGGCATAACCGTTTGAGGTCTTGCCTTTTTTTATAGATTATTATACACATCATTTTTAAATTTGTCAACCGTTAACAATAATTGTTTCTTATCTTGTAATTTTTATATATTTATGATATAATAATACTATGAATATTGAAAGGGGGATAATCATGTCAATAGATAAGTCAATTGCCAATGCTGTTGCTTCTGTAAAAATGGAAGGTTTTCAAATTGACGACGAATGTGTTTTGCTATGTAAAGAATTACTTGAACAAAAAATCACTCTTGAACAATATATTTCTATTATAATTGAAAAAGTTGGTGTTTCTTCGGTATGAGTTATAAAATAGACACTATTACTGACAACTGTTACAAAGGAACAACTTGTTTGATCAACAAATTTGATATTAGAGATGAAAAGAAACTTGATATGTTAGAGTCACAAATTACCATTGCGAAAATTTCATTGTTGCAAACTAATCCAATCAAAGGTAATTTTGATTTTGAACATTATAAAGCTATTCATAAATTTATTTTTGAAGATTTGTATGAATGGGCAGGGAAAATAAGAACTGTAAATATTTCAAAAAAAGGCACCGCGTTTGTCGAAGCGAAAAATATTATGAAAATCAGTAATGCATGCTTTTTTCGATTGAAGGAAAATAATTTTTTCAAAAATCTCAATACTGATGAATTTATTGATAATATTACTGACTTTTATTGTGTTACAAACAACTTGCACCCGTTTCGTGAAGGCAACGGAAGAACACAACGAGTTTTTCTTACACAGTTAGCATATGAGGCAGGATATGAGATAGATTTTTCTGAAATAGATACTGATCTCTTAATGATTGCTACTATTCATGCTTCAAATGGAGTTATTTCAAATTTGAGAGATGTTTTATCACAAATTATTCGCCCTATTAGTAACAACTAATATTTTTGCAATATTATATTAAAGTTGTTTTTCTATATAGATAGAAAATTATGTAGATGATTTTTAGATGATTTTTATTTTTAAAAATTCATGGCATCAATAAAGCATAAAATCTCATAGACCCACCCCAACAGATAGGTCGCATTAATAAATAAGTGGTTTTGAAAAAGCAGAAAATATTAAAAAACACTGTTTAATAAAATAAACAGTGTTTTTTTGTTGCTTTGGTAATAGATATAAATAGGTTTATGTGATATGTGGAAAAGAATAATGAGAAATAGAATAAGTTTTTTCTGTTAAACCCATCCTAAGAGATAGTACGCATTAATAAAAAAGCGGATATATATTGCATTTTTTCAAAAAATAGAGTATAATAAACAAAAAAAGGTAGGTGATTGCAATGTGCACAAAGATAGAACTTGATCAAATTTTGAAGGAGTTTTCAATTGCTTTATCAAAAATTTTTGAAGATGATCTTACGGACATTTTGTTATTTGGTTCATACGCACGAGGAGATTATGATAACGAGTCAGATGTGGATATTGCATTGTTGGTTAATATACAAAAAGAAGAAGAAAATAAGTATAATGACCAAATTATCAAAGTATTAGGTGATTTGTATGAAAAATACGGATATTCAGTTGTACTATCACCAATTGTAATCAGTAAAAGTTTTTTTGACGAATGGAAAAATGATCTTCCGTTTTATAAAAATGTTGATTTTGAAGGGGTGAGCATTGTTGCGTAGTCAAAAAAGTATTGAACTCTCAAAATTTCGATTAGATCAATCAAAAGAATTTTTAGTGAGTAGTGAAAAGAATCTTAATATTGAAGAATATAAAACTGCCAATAATAGAGCATATTATAGTATTTTTCATGCGATGAGAGCAGTATTGGCACTTGATGAGGTGGACTTTAAAAAACATTCAGGAGTAATATCGTATTTTAGAGAAAAATATATTAAGACAAATATTTTTAATCGTAATTGTTCAGATATTATTAGTAGCGCAAGCTTGATCAGAAATAAAAGTGACTATGACGATTTTTATATTGCAATAAAGGAAGAAACTGTTGAGCAAGTCAATAATGCAAAAATTTTTATTAAAGAGATAGAAGAGTATTTAAAATCTATTTATGATTAAATTTGTCTGGGATTTTTTAGTAAGGTAGCATAAATTTAATCCTCTCATAAATGTCAATTCTGAAATTCGTATCTATCACCCCCAATAGAGTATACTCTATTCAGAAATACTTTGCCGGAATTCTACATTTTGAGTTGGCGATTTTGTACATTTTCATTTTAACATTTACATTTTAAAAATTCATGGCATCAATAAAGCATAAAATCTCATAGACCCACCCCGACAGATAGGCTGCCTAATATAATAGACGGTTTTGAAAAAAATACCAAATTTTAGGTAACACTGTTAAATAAAATGAACAGTGTTTTTTCTTGCTTTTGGTAATAGATGTAAATAGGTTCATGTGATATGTTTGTGCTTACGGAGGTGGAATTGATAAAGATTAGTAATGTCTTTTTGCAAAGCTGATAAAAACAGCAAATTAATAATACGACTTTTTAACACACTTGATAAGGAAAATAACACCAAAGTCCTTATTTTCGGTAATGAACATACAGTAGAATTTGGAAAGTACAAAATTAAGACACTAGTATTAGAAAATGGTTTACTAAAAGAAGTCAATATGATAATAATAAAAAAGTAGATTGTTTCAATCCACTTTTTTATTATTTTAATCCGTCTTTTGGCTTTAAACCAAACTCTTTTACATAGGTACGGTAAAATGATGCATAGCTCATAAAACCCACCATAATTGATGCATCCGTTATTGATATTCCTTCATTTACTAATTCTTGCAATTTTGCAAATCTTTTCTTGTTCAAGTATTGACGAAAAGTTAATCCTGTTCTTTCTTTAAAAAGGTGACAAAGACGATATTTTGACATGAAAAATGTCTCAGATAGTATGTCAAGTGACAAATTCTCACAGAAATGTTCGTTTATATGATCTATTACTTTTGTAAAATGGGGATTAACTGTATCTGCTTTTGAGAAAGTATCAAGATCATTTAATAGGTATAATATTTCCATCAGAGAACTGATATAAACGGGAGATTGAGGTTTAGTAAAATTGTTTGAATACTTTTCAAGACGCATAAAAGCATCGTAAATTCCGGATTTTTTAACAACTGAGGCAGAAATTTTGTTATCCAAGTTTAATGATTCGTTTATAAATTGTTCTTCAAATTCGGGGCAGTTATTTTCAATGAAAAAATCAGGATAAATATTGACCACAATACGCTTATATATTGATGGTGCAGAATGATAGGGCCTATGCAACTGGTGTTTTCTTATTAACATTATGTCTCCGGGAGAAAGAATGTAATGTTTTCCTTCAATGACATAGTCTACGCTTCCTTCTAATAACAACAAAATTTCGTAATTGTTATGCGAATGTAGAACAAAGATATCGTTAGATGGATTCACCGTTTCGTTCTCAAAAATTTCATAAGAATTCATATTTTCACCTCTACTATATAATAACACACAGTAGCAACAATTGCAATGTTTTTAGCAATATGTTGCTTTTTTTTATTGAATGTTTGTGATATAATTTTTTTGAAAAAGAAATGTGATATCTTTATGAATTTTTGAAAGGAAATAACACTATGAGACATTTTCTATTAAGTACCGATTGGTGGACGGACTGTGATGATGCTGTGGCACTTAGAATACTACTTAGAGCGCATAAAGAGAAAAGAATAAAGATTGATGCAATTATTATAAATGCTTGTATGGAGTATTCTGTGCCATCACTTGAAGGCTTTATGAATTTAGAGGGCGTTTTTGATATCCCCATAGGAATTGATAAAAATGCAAACGATTTTGGAGGAAATCCGCCATATCAAGAGAGGTTGTCAGCATTTTCACAAAAGTACAAAACAAATGATGATGCAGATGATGCGGTAGTGCTATATAAAACAACTTTGGAAAATTCAGAATCTCCGGTTGAAATAATAGAAATAGGGTATTTGCAAGCTATTTCGAACTTTTTAGAAAGTAAAAATGGTGTTTATTTAGTAAAAGAAAAAGTGTCAAAGTTTTGGGTTATGGCAGGAAAATGGGATGAGAAAAACGGTAGAGAGAATAACTTTTGCAGAAATAAGCGTTCGATAGATGGTGCAGTTAAATTTTGTAAGCTTTGTCCCGTTCCAATCACATTTTTGGGATTTGAAATTGGTGTTGATGTAATAACGGGTGATGAACTTGATAAAAATGATTTTTTGTATATGGCATTAAAAGACCACGGCTCAGAAAATGGCAGAAGTTCGTGGGATCCAATGCTGGTTACAATGGCAATAATCGGAAATGAAGAAAAAGCAGGATACAAAACTATAAAAGGTAATGCAAGTGTTGACGATGATGGATGTTGTGATTTTGAAGAAAATCAAAACGGAAATCACATGTTTGTTATAAAACAAGAGCAAAACGACTATTACAAAAATATGATTAATTCTTTGATAAAGTAACGGAGGAATATATGAAAAATATACTTGTAGTAGGTAGCATTAATATGGATATGGTTATAACTGTTGACAGAGTACCTCGTATGGGTGAGACATTGAGCGGCGGAGATTTTATGACTGTTCCGGGAGGTAAAGGCTCAAATCAAGCACTTTGTATGGCAAGACTTGGCGGAACGGTAAAAATGTTAGGTGCCGTTGGAAAAGACGGGTTTGGAGCAGAACTTACAGACTATCTTAAAGATAGCGGAGTAGATACAACTCCAATTAAAATAATTGATAAAAACACAGGGGTTGCACTTATTACAGTTTGTAACGGAGATAATATGATTGTGCTTGAAAAAGGTGCAAATTATATGATAAGCCCTGAAGATATTAGAAATAATATTGAACTATATAAATGGGCTGATATTGTTGTAATGCAACTTGAAATTCCGTGGGAAACGGTTATGGAATCTGCTAAAATAGCAAAAGAAAATGATTGTACAGTTTTGTTAAATCCTGCACCTGTTGAAAATTTTAAAGATGAAATATTACCATACATAGATATAATTGTGCCAAATGAACATGAGGGCGGAATTATTTTAGACAGAGAAAGTGTGACGAAAGATGAAGCAAAAGAACTTGTGACAGAATTTAAGAAAAAAGGTGTAGAAGCGGTTGTTACATTAGGAGGTGACGGATGCGTTTATTATTATAATGGTGAAGTTAAGCATTGCCCGGCCATAAAAACAAAAGTTATTGATACAACAGCAGCAGGAGACAGTTTTATTGGAGGAATGTGCGTTGCTATATGTGAAGGTAAAAAGTTACCAGAAGCAATAAAGTTTGCGACAAAAGTTGCAAGTATTGTTGTAAGTAGAAAAGGTGCAGGAACATCAATTCCTACACGAGACGAGATTAATAATGGAGAACAAAAATGAAAATAACATTTAGATGGTACGGTGAAAGTGATCCTGTAACCTTACAAAAAATAAGACAAATACCGTGCATATCCGACATCACAACGGCTGTATATAAGCCTGTTGGTGAAGTTTGGGACGATTGTGAAGTATCGGCTATTAAAAAGGCTTGTAACGATAACGGACTTTCTATGGAAGTTATCGAGTCGATTCCTGTCCACGAAGATATAAAACTTGGTCGTGGAAAGTATAAAGAATACATAGAAATCTTTAAGGAAAATATCAGAAAGGTCTCAAAAGCAGGAGTTAAATGTGTATGCTATAACTTTATGCCTGTTTTTGATTGGACACGCTCAAATCTTGATTGGGTAAATGAAGACGGCTCAACTTCCCTTGTTTATCATAAAAGCGATGTTGATAAAATGGATCCGACAAAACTAACACTTCCGGGCTGGGATTCTTCATATTCGCCTGATGAAGTGTCAGGTCTAATTAAAGCATATCAAGAAATAGGTGAAGAAGGTCTTTGGAAAAATCTTGAATACTTTATAAAGGAAATTATGCCGGTTGCTATTGAATGTGATGTTAATATGGCAATTCATCCGGATGATCCACCGTGGCCAATCTTCGGTATTCCAAGAATTATCACAAATGAGGCTAATATTGACAGATTTTTAGGACTTTATGATGATAAGCACCACGGATTAACAATGTGTAGTGGCTCTTTGGGATGCACAACTGCAAATGATTATACCGAAATGGTTAAAAAGTATTGTAAAATGGGTAGAATCCACTTTGCACACATTAGAAATATCAAGATATTAGAGGACGGTTCTTTTGAGGAATCAGGACATTACTCACCTTGCGGAAGCCTTGATATTGCAGAAATTCTAAAAGCATATCACGATAACGGCTTTACAGGCTATATTCGTCCTGACCATGGTAGAATGATCTGGGGAGAAACAGGTAAGCCGGGTTATGGATTATACGATAGAGCACTTGGCGCAATGTATATAGCAGGAATATGGGAAGCTTTGGACAAGCTTGGTTGAAATTGCCTATTTCACCATTTATCGTTCGGGGCAGTACAATGAGTACGGCACCCAAACATCAAAATGGCAACCTGAGCAATTTCAAAACAAGCTTAGAAAACAATGCTCATATCATCAAAATAACACGAGAGGAGAATAAACAATGAAATTACCATTTCAAATAGATTTAACAAACAAAGTTGTAGTAGTAACAGGTGCAGGCGGAGTATTGTGTTCGATGTTTGCAGAAGCACTATCAAAAACAGGTGCAAAAATCGCACTACTTGACTTAAACGAAGACGCAGCACAAGGCTATGCAGACAAAATTACAAAAGATGGTGGTATTGCAAAAGCATATAAGTGTAATGTATTAGAAAAAGCAAGCATTGAAGAAGTACATGATAAAATTGTGAAAGATTTGGGAACTTGTGATATTCTAATTAATGGTGCAGGCGGAAATAATCAGAGGGCAACAACTGATGATGAATATTTTAATTCAGAAGATGTTGGAAATATGAAAACATTTTTTGATTTAGACCAATCAGGCGTTGAATTTGTATTCAACCTAAACTTTATAGGAACTTTACTGCCGACACAAGTTTTTGCAAAGGATATGGTAGGTAAGGACGATGCAAGTATAATAAATATTTCATCAATGAACGCTTTTACACCACTTACAAAAATTCCTGCATACTCAGGTGCAAAGGCTGCTATTTCAAACTTCACTAAGTGGCTTGCAGTTCATTTTTCAAAAACAAATATTAGATGTAATGCAATCGCTCCGGGATTCTTTGTTACAAAACAAAATAAAGATTTGTTATTCAACACGGATGGAACACCAACTGCAAGAACAGGGAAGATTTTAGGAAGCACACCTATGGATAGATTTGGTGAAGCAGAAGAACTAATAGGAACACTATTATTCTTAGTTTGTAAAGATGCATCAAGCTTTGTAAACGGAACAGTAATTCCTGTTGATGGTGGATTTTCAGCATATAGTGGGGTTTGATTATGGAATTTATAAATGACAACTTTATGTTAAAAAACGAGACGGCAAAAATTCTATATAATCACGTAAAAGATTTGCCGATTATCGACTATCATTGCCATATCTCACCTAAGATGATTGCAGAAGACTATATGTTCGCTGATGCATATGAACTTTTCTTAGGTGGTGATCACTATAAATGGCGTCAAATTCGTTCAAACGGAATTGATGAAAAGTATATAACAGGCGATGGCACAAACTATGAAAAATGGCTTTGCTTTGCAAAAACAATGCCAAAACTAATCGGAAACCCACTTTATCATTGGACACATTTGGAACTTAAAAGATATTTTGATATTGACTTAATATTAAACGAGAAAAATGCAAAAGAAATTTGGAATATAGTAAATGAAAAATTAGAAAAGCCTGAATTTTCTGTAAAAAATTTAATAAGAAAATCAAATGTTGAGATTATCTGTACAACAGATAACCCTTATGATAATTTGGAATATCATAAACAGTTAAAAGACTTTAACACAAAGGTTTTGCCGACGTTTAGACCTGACTTAAAGGAAATAAAATCTGATATTACAGAAAGAATGGACTATTTTCATGAAAATGGTTGTAGACTTTCCGACCATTCTATTGATGAATTAAATGATGATATTATTGAAAAGTTGCTTTTCTTGGGAAAGGAATACGCAAAGCGTGGCTGGACTTGGCAACTGCATATCGGTGCAATGAGAAACAATAATTCAAAGATGTTCGATAAACTTGGTGCAGATACGGGCTTTGATAGTGTAAATGATTTTGAAATTGCAAAAGGTATTTCAAAATTACTAAATGAGCTTGAAAAGGAAAACTTACTTCCAAAGACAATCCTTTATTGTCTAAACCCAAAGGATAACTATGTTTTAGGAACAATGCTTGGTAACTTCCAAGGCCCTGAAGCAAAGGGCAAGATTCAGTTTGGCTCAGGTTGGTGGTTTAATGATAACCGTGACGGTATGGAAAATCAAATGAAAACTCTTGCAAATCTTGGCTGTTTAGGAAACTTTATTGGAATGCTAACCGATAGCAGAAGTTTTGTATCATACACAAGACACGAGTATTTTAGAAGAATTATGTGCAATTTAATCGGAAAATGGGTAGAAGAGGGCGAATATCCAAATGATATGGAAGCATTAAAAGAAATTGCAAATGGAATAGCATACAAGAATGCAAAGGAATATTTTCAATTTTAGTAATATGAGGTGACTATGATGAATTATAATAAAATTAGTGGTTTTTCAGATGAAATTAATCAGGATATTGATATTCAGTTTAGTGTATTAAATAAACTGAATATCAAGTATTTTGAACCACGTGGAATAAATGGAAAGAATATTTCGGAACTTACAGAAGATGAAGTGCAATGTTTAAGAGAAAAGATGCAAAAATATGGGATTAAGGTATCGTCAATAGGTTCGCCAATAGGAAAAATCTTTATTACAGAAGATTTTAAAGAACATTTTGAGGTGCTCAAAAAGGTTGTGAAAATAGCAAAAGAACTTGGAACAAAATACATTAGAATATTCAGTTTTTTCCATGGTGAAGGTGAATGGACAAATGAAGAAAGAGATGAAGTTATTTCAAGACTTAAAATAATGATAGAATATGCTAAAGAAAATGATGTAATTCTTCTTCATGAAAATGAAAAGGAGATATTTGGAGATACAATTGATAGGTGTAAATATCTTATGGACACTCTATGCTGTTACAATTTTAAGGCAGTATTTGACCCTGCTAATTTTGTTCAATGCGGTCAAGATACAAAAAAGGCTTATGAAATCATGAAACCATACATTGAGTATATGCACATAAAAGATGCACTGTTTGTAGACGATAGTGTTGTGCCGGCAGGCTTTGGAGATGGAAATCTTGAATATATTTTAAAGGATTTGTTTAAAAATGGATATGATGGTTATTTAAGTTTGGAACCGCATTTGGGTAGTTTTAAAGGGCTTGAAAATCTTGAAAATGGCAATATTATGAAAGATTTGCCGGAAGGCGGGGAAGGTACTTTTACTCTTGCTCACAGCGCCCTAGTTAATATAATAAAAAGGATTGGTGAATAATATGGAAAATGTCAGACTTGGAATAGTTGGTTTTGGTAATATGGGTACAACTCATGCAAAAAATGTTACAGATGGTAAAGTTCAAAATATGACACTTACAGCTATCTGTGATATCGCAAAAGCAAGACAAGACAAAGCACAGGAATTGTATCCCAATATTGCAGTTTTTGATGATGCAGAAAAACTATATAAAAGTGGACTTTGTGATGTTGTAATTATTGCAGTACCACACTATGACCATCCGAAGTTAGTAATTAAGGCATTTGAATATGGACTAAATGTTATAACGGAAAAACCTGCCGGAGTTTACACAAAACAAGTAAAAGAAATGAATGAAGCTGCTAAAAAGTCAGATAAATTTTTTGGTATTATGTATAATCAACGCACAAATCCTGTTTATCAAAAGATTCGTGATATGATTAGTAAAGGTGAACTCGGTCATATTAAGAGAATAACATGGATAGTAACCGATTGGTATAGACCACAGGCGTATCACGACAGCAGTACATGGCGGTCTACATGGAAAACAGAGGGTGGCGGAGCGTTAATCAACCAAAACCCACACCAACTTGATTTATGGCAATGGATGTTTGGTATGCCGGACAGAATATTTGCAAAAGTTTCATTCGGTAAATATTATGATATTGAAGTTGAAGACGATGTTATGGCATATTTTGAATATGATAACGGAACAACGGGTGAATATATCACATCAACAGGTGAAGCACCTGGAACAAATCGCCTTGAAATTGCATGTGATATGGGTAAAGTTGTTGTTGAAAATAACAAGTTGATATTTAATAGAAATATTATTTCGGAAAGAGAACACAATAAGGTTAATACTAAACCTTTTGGTACTCCTGAATGTTGGAAATGCGAGATACCTGTTGATTTTTCGGGTGGAAAGCAGCATGTTGGAATATTGCAAAACTTTACAAATGCAATGCTAAAAGGTCAAAAACTTTTAGCACCGGGAGAGGAAGGAATTTTAGGACTTACAATATCAAACGCTATTCATTTAAGCGGTTGGACAGGTGAGACGGTTGATATTAAAAACTTTCCTGATGATAGATTCTATGATATTTTACAAGACAAAATTAAAAATTCAACAGTGATAAAGAAAGAACAGCAGATAGTTGTAGATGATAACTCGGATACATATTAATGCAAGGTGGATTATATGGAAAAAGTATGCGTTGTTGGATGCGGTGCAATTAGCAAGGTGCACATTGAGGCTATAAAGAATTGTAAAAACGCAGTTCTTTATGGTCTTTGTGATATTGATGAGAATAAGAATGAAATTGCGATAGATAATAGTGTTAAATTATATAATGATTTTGAAGATGTAATAAAAGACAACGAAATTGATGCAGTTCATATTTGTACTCCACATTACTTACATTTTGAGATGATAAAAAAATCACTAAAGCATGGGAAAAAGGTTGTTTGCGAAAAACCTGCCGTGATGACAAAAGAACAATTCACTGAATTACAAAATATTAAAGGCATAGAAAATGTTTGCTTTGTTATGCAAAATAGGCTTAACAGAAGCGTTAAGGAATTAAAAAAAATTATTGAAAATAAAAGTCTTGGTAAGATAACGGGAATAAATACTACTCTTTTTTGGCGCAGAACAAAGGAGTATTATAACTCTGGAAAATGGCGTGGAAAATGGGCGACCGAAGGTGGAGGAGTGCTTATAAATCAAGCAATTCACACACTAGACTTGATGTCATATTTAGTTGGTGAAATAAAGAGTGTTAAGACCAATATGACAAATTTTTCGCTTGAAGACTGCATTGAGGTTGAAGATACATGTGTGTCATATATTATGTTTCAAAATGACTTAAAAGGCATATTTTTTGCAACAAATGCTAATGCAGAAAATGATGATGTAGAAATTAGTGTGTATTTTGAAAAAGGAACTGCAAAATGTGTATTTGGAAAACTGTTTGTAAACGGAAACGAACTGTGCGAAAATGAAAAAGCAATTGTAGGCAAAAACTATTGGGGAAATATGCATGAAAAATTAATTTCTGATTATTATGAAAATAATAAATACTTTAATGTATATGAGATCGAAAACTCCATGTATGCAGTATTTGCAATGTACGAAAGTGCAAAACAAAACGGAAAAGAAATATTTGTAGAAAAATGATAAAATAAAAGGAACAATTTTTAAAGAAATTGTTCCTTTTAAATTTATAATATGCTATTCTGCTATAACACCTTTTTTAATAAATTCAGTTGGCGAAACTCCAAAATGTTTTTTAAACTGTTTTGAAAAAAACAACGGATCAGAATACCCAACTGAGTGAGCAAGTGAGGTAATGTTCTTTTCGCCGTTTGCAATTGCAGCGGATGCCATACGCATTCTTACATCGTACAAGAATTCTGTCATTGTTTTTCCGGTCGATTTTTTAAATATTTTTGCAAGATATTTTCGGTTAAGACCGATAGTCTCTGCAATTTCTTCAATTTTAATGTCATGAGAATAATATGTAGTTATATAGTCTCTTGCCATTAATATGTAATTTGACATATATGTCTTTTTCGTCATTTCAACTAAAATTAAAAATAGTTTTCCGGCTAAAAAATCTGCTTCTTGTCCCGGATAATCTTTACAGTCAAGCAAATCCTTAAAAAAGGAATAATCAATACTAACAACCGGGCTTCTAAGGTTTTTTAATTGCTCTGCTTGTTTTCCGTCAAAATTTATCCATGTATATTCCCAAGGATTCTCTTTATCTGCTTGATAAAAAAAGCGAGTATCAGGCGGGATGATAAATGCTTGATTTTTACATACTTTATAAAATTTTCCTTCAAGCACTAATGTTCCCATGCCTGAAATAACATAGTGAATTATGTAGTAGCTAATTTTTTTTACACTTCGTGAATATAATGGCTCACATTTTTGATAACCGGTAGTAATTGGATTTAAATCTGTAAATCTTTTATTTGTAAAAAATATCTCAGGCATATGTACACATCCTAACAATAAATTAATAATAATATTATATCATATTTTTGTAAATATTACAACTGTGTTTCAAATAAAAAATGACAAAACTCTATAATATTTTAACAATTATGGGATTTATTTCATAGTTCCCTATAAATAATAGAGACAAAAATCCATTGAATCGAGTGTGCTGATTTGTTATACTATATATAAGTAAAAATATGATTTCTGCTGGATGTGTAGAATTTATTTAGAAACAAATAATTTAAAAGGAGAATTAGCAATGAAAAAAGGGAAAAAAAGATTAATTACCTTTGTTTTGGCGTGTAATTTGGTGGCGATGAATGTTTGTGCTGCCGAAATTAATGATATTACACTTAATGCAGGTAAAATTAAAGTTCAGGGTAGTTCAAAAGATGATATAGTTTCTTATAAAATCTACAAAAATCTATCGGACGGGACAGATATAAATAATGTCTGCGAGATTGGAGAAGTTAAGGTATCTAATGGAATTTTCCTTTTTGGATTTACAATGCCTAAGACTATAGGTGGGATAGAAACTAATGGTGAGTATAATCTTGAGATAAAAGATTCAGTAAAGAAATCATTGTCTTTTATTTATACAGGAATTTCATATAGGCAAGCATTCATTTCAGAACTAAATTCTAAAACAAATGAAAACGATATCTATACTTGTTTTGAAGGAGAGTCTTCTGACCAAGCATATAAAAATATTGTCATAATGAATAATTTAGGCACTGATAAAGAGTATTATGATCTTCTTGATTCTAATGAAAAATTGAAATTGGCAGGATTGTTTTTAAAAGAAAAAGGCGCAGGTACATTGACAGAAGATAATTTTTCATCAATCTATAATAATGCACAGTTTGTGCAATATTTAAATAAAAATACTGTTACGGAAGGTTGGCTAGAAAAATCTGATTTATCATTTGAGAATTTAAAATTTAAAGATATAAAGGATTCTAATCTTAAAAAATGGATTGTAAAGATTCTTGAACAAGAAAAGCAATATGAACTTTATTCTGAAATTAATAAATCTTATCAAATTGCAAATGTTCTATATCTTTTAAACAATGCTAAATATACTGAATATGATAAGTTGATTGAAAAATACAACTCTGAAATCAATATAAAAGATGAAACATATTATATAACTTATGAGAGTATGACAAAACCTAAAAAGTCAAGTGTTAATTCAAAATTAAAGAATTTGTTAGCTACTGCTAATGCGTGCAAAGTAAGTGAGTTTAAGGAAAAATATAAGACTGCAATAGATGCAATTCAAAATGATAATAATAAAGATGTTTCAGGTTCTACTGGCGGATCATCAGGCGGATCGGGCGGTGGAATTGCACTAATTACTCCGGAAAATATAAATCCTACAATTAATGTGCCTAAATTTACTGATTTAGAATCAGTAGAGTGGGCAAAGAAAGCTATAGAAATTTTAGCAAGCAAGGGTGTTATATCTGGTTATGCTGATAATTCATTTAAACCTGAGCAAAAGATTAGAAGAGAAGAATTTGTTAAGATGGTGGTTTCAGCAAAAAAAATCGATCTTAATAAACCATCATGCACATTTAGTGATGTTCAACAAGATAAATGGTATGCTGAATATGTAAACGCTGCATTTGCACAAGGAATTGTTTCGGGAGTATCAGAAGATACATTTGGAATTGGCAAAGAAATTACGCGTGAGGATATGGCTGTTATTATTTCAAGACTTCTGCCTGAAAATGACATTAACAATCAAGATTATACTTTTGCTGATGACAAAGATATTTCTGGTTATGCGAAAGAAGCTGTGTATAAGTTATACAACTTAAACAAGATTAATGGCGTTGGCAACAATTTGTTTGGACCTAAACAAATTGTTACAAGAGCACAAGCTGCAAAAATAATTTTTGATGCGTTAGTAGCTGATAATAATTAAGACAGAGTCAAGGAGGAAATTAAATTATGGTAAAAAGAATATTGACATTGACAATTGTTTTCCTTATCACAATGATTGGCTATGCATCAGCAGAGAGTGTAGAAGATAATTATGAACTATTAAATCATTTAAACATAATAAGTGATAATTACGAAAATGTCGTAAATAAGAAAAGTGTATCACAGAAAGAATATTTAGAATCGTTAGTAAAAATTATGTCAGATAACAAAGTAGAATCTGGTAAGGCTATCGAATATGCTAAATCACAAAGTATTATTTCTCAAATAAGCACTTCTGAAATGAATTCAGGTATTAGTTATGAAAGAGCACTAAGTTTATCTTTAAATTTATTGGGGTATTCGAGAATAATTGAGATAAATGGAAATAATGTTTCTACTGTTCTTAGAATTTCGGAAGAAAATAAACTGACAAAAGGGGTTTTGCTGTCAGTTGGAGATAAACTAACAGGAAAAGCATATATAACACTTCTTGCAAACCTATTAGAAGCCGATATGGTGAATATTAAATCAGCAAAAGGAAATGAAATTTCCTATGCAAAGGGAAATGAAACTGCCCTATTTCATTATATGGATATCATAAAGAAGGAAGCTAACATAACTCATACTAATGAAACATCACTTTATTTTGAGAATGGATTAGGCGATAGCAAAATAGGAATTAATGACGAAACTTGTATAATTGATTACCCATATTCGACAGAATTATTAGGTAAACCTGTATATGCATATTTAAAAGATGCCGGTGGCGAAACAGTAGCAGTACATATTGCCATCAGGGAGAATAAATTAAAACAACTTGAGATACAAGACGAAGATATTAAAAGAGTAGCTGACGATTTCCAATCGATTACTTACGAAAAAGCAAATAAAAATACTACCATTAAATTAAACCCGGCACTTAAAGTTATATATAATGGTAAGTTTTATACTGAATATACAAAGGAAGACTTGAAACCTATAAACGGAAAAATTGTATGTTTGGATACTGATAACGATGATAAATATGACATTGTTTTTGTTTATTCATATGAGACAATAGTAGTTAAAAATATTTCTACAGTTTATAAGAAAATAACAAATCTTTTGAGATATGAAGGCTGTATTGAAAATTTGGATTTAAGCGATGATACAACAGATGTAAAGATTTTCTTGAATGGGGATAGAACAACTATTTCGTCTATTTCGGTTAATAATGTTCTAAGTGTCGCACAATCAAAGAGTAATAATAAACTTATATATATTTACATAGGAAAAGAAAAAAAATCAGGAAGCCTTAAAGGTCATGATATAGATGAAAAAAGTATTGAAATTGATGAAGATAAATTTTCTGTAAGTGGTTCATACTATAATGCTCTTTTGGCACCCGAAAGTACAATGGATGAATTAAAAATTGGAAACTATTATACATTCTATTTTGATAATTTCGGGAAAGTCGCATTTGTAAAAATTGATTCAAAGGCAGGCTATGAATATGCATTTATACTAAAACAAAAGTGGAACAATAAAACCGACACATCAAAATTAAGAATACTTACAACTGATGACGAATGGGAGTATGTAGAACTTGCAGAACGTGTAAAGTTTAATGATGCTAATAAGCAAGATGCAGAGATTATTTATAATGAACTTGGTAGGGAAGATTTAATTCCTCAATTAGTGTTAATAAAGAAAAATGAAGAAGGCAAAATAGTTGGGATAAAAACTGCAACTGTAAGTACAACATATCAGCCTAATAAATTTACAAAGACGTCGCAAATTAATAAAAGATATTATTGGTCAGGTGATTCATCATTTAATTGCAGACACTACTTAAAATATGACGCAGTTGTTTTATTAAAGCCAAGTGATGATACAAAAAAGTATGATGAAGATGAATATTCAATGACAACATCAGGGTATTTTGAGGATTGGAAAGCATATACATATGTAGCTTATAATGTCGATGAATTTGGATATCCGGAAGCTTTTGAAGTTAAGGATACAAACGGAACTAAATCGCAAACAATATATGTAAATAAAGTAATAGTTGGCATTAATGAAGATGATGAACCAATAAAAAAGGTTATTGCTAACTACAGTGGAATAGAAAATTTAGCAATCCCGGAAAAGGTTGGAGCAATAAAAATTGATATTAAATCAGGGGATATAGCCCAGATAAAATTACGAAATGGTAAGATTCTTGATATAGCTGTAGATTTTTCTATTAACTCACCAAAAGAATTAAAAGCGCCTGTTGATGACTATAAAATTCACGATGGTGAAACAAAAGTAATGGGATTTGTAAAGAATGTTGATCCCGAAAGAAAAATGCTTTTGTTAGATTGCGGAACAGAAACATTGCCAATGCTAATACATAAAGATGCCGATATTGAAATCTATAATGCTGAGAAAAAACAGTTTGAAATTGGTTCAGTTAGTGACATTTGTGAAGGTAATTATGCAAGAATTGTTATGGGAAATAACCAAATAAGTTCTGTTGTAATATTTCAATAAGGAGGAGTAGAAAAATGAAAAAAATAATAGGATTACTACTTGTAGCCACAATGATGTTCTCATATTCTATTCCGACATATGCAAGCGGAGGTTGGTCTGCACACTATGAGGAGCCAACAACATCAGTAAACCCTATAGACCATGATAGCGAATATATGGAAATAGTGAATATGCCTGCAACTGATCATTATTCAGGTGTGGCATCAAAGGTAAGCTATGCACAATTTTCAAGAGATAAGCAGAATGAAACATATTTATTTATTGAAAATAGCTTAAATGGAAATTTGGTAAAGAATAAGTATTATGACTTTTCATTTTATGCAAAAGGAACCTTTGAAAATAAGGGTATATATGCGGGAATAGGAACGAATGAAAATCTTACATCAGGCGGAATGGTATCTTTTTTGAAAACAGCAAGATATACCACCGAAGACAAAGGTAATAGTTGGAAACTATATAAGTTTTCAAATATTTTATATGATGGTAGTGGAAATCATTTCAGGATAAAAATAGTGCAAAAATGTTCATCATTGTATGTTGATGATGTTACGCTCACACTACACAATGATACAAATAACCTGATTGTTGATAGTGGGTTTGAAAATTCAACTTATGTAGAGACAGATGATATTGGCAATTCTGCTGATTATGCACCAAAGAACATAGCGGTTGCACAAAGGACAGGACATATTGTATTAGGTTGGAAAAACCCTAAAAATGCAAATCTATCAAAAGTCAGTTTGTATGATATTACTGAAGGAGATGAAAAGAAAATTACAGATTCTCTTTCAAAAACGGCTGATGGATATGTAGAATATGATGTGAAAAATCTTGAAGAAGGTAAAACATATACATTTAAAATTCTTTGTAATTTTGGAAAAGTTACTACAACCGAAACGATAGTTTCAGGAACGGCGTCAGAAAAAAGACCGTCAACGCTAATGAATATGTCATATCAAGGAAACCATCCGGGAACAGCATATATTGATCATAGCGACACTCATTCGGAAGGCGGAGCACTTAGAGTAATTTCGAATAAGCCTGTATGGACTAGTAACGATTATTTGAATTTAGATACAGATACAGTAAACTTCAATGATACAGATGAATTTGAAGTTTCAGTCTGGTTAAAGGGTACATTTGGTGCTAATACAACTGAATCAGGAAAAATTAATTATAAAGATGTTTTAAGACCTGCATGGAGTAATTTTAAGGCATTTGAGATACGGGAAACTGATGAAAATGGATGGGTTAATGTCGTTTATCCAGTAACAGGAATAGGAAGTAACCCTCTTAAAATACTTGCAGAACATAGAACAGATCTTTTAGTAGATGATATTGAGGTTTGGAAGATGTCAGACGGTGAAAGATTTAGTCAAGTATTTAAGCAAGATTTCAACTCGCTAGATTCAGAAATAGACGATGTTGAAAATCTTAAATCAAATATTAATAGAAATATGGCAAAGATATCTTGGCAAGCTCCTAGCAATGCACAAAAAGTCAGAGTATATGTAAAAGACGAAGATAACCTATCATTAAGAGCGGAGGTTAATGCAAAGGATGGTGTAATCTTTAATCATCTTAAAAATGACTACATCTACACATATGTAGTAAAAGCAGTAGATACAAATAATAATGAATCTGAAGGTGTTGAAATAACGGTAACACCGACACCAGATGATTTTGAATGTAATGAATATGGACTTTACAAAAGTGATGTTTTGCAAAAAGATTTTTATGGTGGAACATCTTTTGTTGCAAAAGCATTGCTTAAAAATAACAAAATAGAAGATGGACTAAATGCTCAAATAATTGCAATTCTTCGAAAAGACGGAGAAAGAATTGATGCAACAGCGTCTGCTCTTTCAAATATTGAAAAAACAAAATATGATGCTAATGGTACTGAAATTAAAACAACAATTTCAGTGCCGAATGATATAACTGATGGGGAATATGAAATTTCCGTATATTTGTGGAATGGACTTGAAAATATGTCAATTCTTAAACCTTTTAAGGTATATAAGGAAAGTATAGAATAAGGAGAATGTGAAATGAAAAGTGTTAAAAAAATCATTGCATTAACTATATTAACATCAATGGTTTTGGCAAACTTTATCACTGTAAATGCAAGTACAATTGTTGATGGGATACATCGACCGGGATTATTTGATAGTGTTGCAGATAATAATGATACAGATATAAAGAACACAACTACATCTGTGTCAGGTACTGATGCTAAACTAGTTACTTCAAGTCATAGTTCAGGTACATGGGCGTATATCAAATACAGAAACACTATGGGAACAAGCGGAACACATTCATTAGACCTAAATGCTGGTGGTTCGACTAACTATGACCGTGATAATGGTGGTGCAATGGTAAGATTTGTTTTTGGACAGTCTTCAGCAGATGGTAAATATCATGTATCATTCAACTTGACTACATTTGGAACGAGTACTTCTGATTATGCAACATTAAATTGGGATAGTTGGGATGGAGCAGCAAAACTTTATTCCGGGTCAAAATGGAAAAAAACCGAAATCGGAACAGGTGCTTCTAATGGTGGAATCGGAGATCAAGTATGGACAAAATACGAAGCTGATTTTACAAGCAGTTCGACCAGTGATCTTGAATTAAGAATTGCAGTATACTCTTGGGCACGTATTGCAATTGATGATATTCTTATAACCGATGGAAGTGGCAATATCCTATTTAGTGAAGATTTTGAAAGGGGAGAAGTGTTGTCAACTTTGCTTACAAGATGGAAGTATGGTGGTACAACAGGGGCTGTAAAATTTAAGATTATGTCAGACAAGGAAAATCCATCAAATCATATTTTGAATGTAACCGGAACAAATACCGGTGCCGGAAGGTACTGTCTTGATGTTCCCAAGACTGCGGACAATATTTATGAAGTCACATTTACAAAAAAGCAACTTAATGGTCATATTTACAACCCGGTTTCGTTGGGTTTTTCAAATAACGAATATGGAGATGGCAATCTTGCAAAAAGCATAACAACAGAAGCCGGTTCCCAAACAATAACCCTTAATAGTGCCGGCAATACACAATTCAGAATAAACTCGGGCGGTTGGGGTGCAGTTGTACTTGATGATATTTGTATCAAAAATTCAAAAGGCGAAATATTAGTTTATGAAGATTTTGAAGATACTAATCGAGAAATATCTTATCCATTTTTGAAAAAGAATGGTTCACAAATATCCTCTGTTGAATCAGGAACTCTTAATATTTCAACAAGCGTTAGAAATAATTATGAGAGTACTCCTTTTACAGCGTATGTAATAGTAGCAGTTTACAATTCTGATGAAACAGAAGTTAATAAGGTTGTTTTTAAGAACGCAACTCTTTCAAAAGGACAAGAATTAAATTTCAATGAGGATATTAGTATTTCACAAAATGATAATAAGATTAAAGTTTTTTGGTGGGGCAATATGACCGATATAAATGCCCTAAAAAATAGTGTTATTTATACCAAATAAGGTATGAAATATAAAAAAAAGGAGGAATTTTCATGAAAAAACTAAAAAAACTCATTGCGGTGGTTGCCGCAGCATCAATGCTTTTGGCAAGCTGTATTACAGCAAACGCAAACACAATTTTAAACGGAAAGCGTTATGCGACGTTGTTTGGCGGGACAACAGATAATAATAGTACAGATATAAAGAACACAACTATATCTTTGTCAGGTACAAATGCGAAACTAATTTCTTCAAGCCATAGTTCAGGTACATATGCGTATATTAAATACAGAAACACTATGGGAACAAGCGGAACACATTCATTAGACCTAAATGCTGGTGGTTCGACAAACTATGACCGTGATAATGGTGGTGCAATGGTTAGATTTGTTTTTGGACAGCCTTCATCAGATGGGAACTATCATATCTCATTCAACATGACCAGATTTGGTACTGACCCGACTGATTACGCAACGCTAAATTGGGATAGTTGGAATGGAGCAGCAAGACTGAACTCTGGATCAAAATGGACAAAAACTAATCTTGGAACAGGCGTTGCTAACGGTGGAATAGGAGACCAAGAATGGACAAAATACGAAGCCGATTTTACAAGCGGTGCGACCGGTAGCCTTGAATTTAGAATTGCTGTATACTGTTGGGCACGTGCTGCGATTGACGATGTTGTAATAACAGACGGAAGCGGAAATATACTATTCAGTGAAGACTTTGAAGGTGATACAGTCCAAAAGGAATGGATTTATAAGGCGGTTAGCGGAAATAAGCCTGCTATATTTGAAGTGACAACACAAAAAGATGAACCATCAAACCATGTGTTAAAGGTAAAAGGATATGATGAAGGACTTGGCAGCTATTTTATTAACCTTCCGCAAGTACAGGATAATATTTATAATATTTCATACGATGTGAAATCTATTACTGACAATTCAATTTCATTTGGTTTTGTATCAAATAATGTGTTTGATTCTACATATAATGTGGCAAAGAAAACAGGGGTTGTAACAAAGTCATTTAATTCAGGTGGAAACACAATGCTTAGACTAGAAGCAAAAGGCTGGGCTGGTGCTGAAATTGATAATATTATGATCAAAGATAAAAATGGAAATGTAATATATGAAGAAGACTTTGACGGAAATCAAAGACCGACATCATATACAGATGGTTGGACAAAGGGTGGCGATGCAAGTTCAACCTTTAAGGTAGTTGATATATCGGGTAATCACAAACTTTCAGCAAAAGGTGGCGGCACAGAAGGTAACGTAGGTACATATAAAATTGCTCTTCCTGATAAGGCAGTAGATAACGAATATCATATTACTTATGAGTGGGAAAAAATAGGTTCAGGATCAGGCACAAATGCCAGCGTAGACCTTGTAGGTAACGCTATTTACGAATCAGGTCAAGTTTCGAAGCTTGGCAGCGAATTTGTTACCACATCAGGAAGCGATTATTTGTATATTGCAGTTACAGGCTGGGCAGGCGTATATATTGATAATATTGTAGTAAAGGATAAAAATAACAAGGTATTATTCACAGAAGATTTTGAAAACTTCGATGAAAAATATACATATTATGTTGAAGAAACAAAACTTCAAGGTTTATCAGCAAATGGCTATGATGATGTTATTTATCTTTCATGGAGAAATCCAAAGAGAGATGATATTAAATCAATCGCAGTTTTTGAAAATGATGTAGAAACAGATTCAAGCCAACTTGCAGATTACTATTTAGAATCTAACAATGTTAACATTATAGAAATATCTGATAATCTTACAGGTGCAGGAACAGTTCATAACTATGATGTTCAAATGACAACTAACGATGGAACAGTATATCATAACTATATAACTGGTAAAGAAGGTGAAAGATTCCTAAATGCAGGAAGCACAAAGGACGGCACACCACTTCAAGGTTGGAGAATAACAACAGCAGACGGAACAACAGTTAAGGCTTTGGGTTCTGTTGAATATGATACACTAAATAAAAAAGAAGGAAAAGCTTCACTTCATATTAACCCTAACATTACATATACAAGCGGAGAACAAGAACTTACATCAGATAAGGTACATGTAATGGCAGAATATAAAGATGGTGCAAGATTCAGACTTGATACACCTGTATACGGAATAGAAGAAGGAAAAACATACAAGCTGACATGGAAACAAAAAGGACTTCATGCTCCTCATTACTATGCTCAATTATTAGGTGCTGAACTTCAAGAAATTGGTTCTTTTACAGCACAAGCAGGTTTTGTTGATACAGCATGGCAAGATAAAGAATTGACATTTACAGCGGCTGCGTTATCTACAACAGGTGCACCAACTCTAAGATTTGAATTCTCAAATGGTTGTGATGGTTTTTGGCTTGATGATATGAAACTTGTAGAAGTTGGCAAAACACAAAATCTACTTGCAAACGGTTCTTTTGAATATGGTCTTGATAAGTTTAAGAAGACAGATAATAAGGTCACTTGGGAACTTCAAGATACCAATGATTCAGTTAATGTATATAGAAAATATGGTGATACATTAATCAAAGTAGATACTCTTTCAAGCGGAACAAATGAATACACAATTCCTGGTTTTGATGGGACAAACGAAGTTTTAGTATTCAGAACTGTTAAAAAATCAGGAAATACTGAATTCTTGTCAGAAGAATATGCAACTGAATATTCACAAAACAGTTACATTTATGACGCTAAACTTGAAGTAGTAAAAGAAACTGCTAATGGTTATGAAGTAATTGGTACTCCTGAAAAATTAACAGGAAACATTCTTTTGAAATCTACTTTGAAACTAGATAACGCAAAAGATACAAATTTAATTGGGGCAGATTTATATACAATGATTTATAAAAACGGAGCCTTAATAAAGATTGATAAGCAAACTGCAACAGCAGCTACATCAGTAAATGCAAATTATGGCAGTATTATAAGTGTTCCATCACTTACTGACGGACAATATACTGCAAAAGTGTTTGTTTGGAAAGTTGGAGAAATGACACCAATTAAAAACTTAAAGCAATTAGATGAATAAACGAAATGAGGAATTATTAGTGCGAAAAATATTTAGTTGTATTTTAGCAGCATTATTAGTGTTAAATATTATCCCTCAAGTTTTTGCGGAGAGTGAAGGTACTCTCGCCGGATGGGGTAGGTATTATCACGATTGTACATCAAAAGATGCACAAGTTGAACTTGACAACACAACAAGCAGACACGGTTCGTACTCAGCAAAGGCAACCTATACGTTGCCAAGCAAAAGCAATCGTTATCTGACATTTTCGATGCTTGTAAATGGTATGAAAAAAGGTGCTAAATACAAGTATGGCATTTCAGTCAAAGCAAAAAATGCAGGAAGTGTTTATGTTTCAATGGGTTGGAAAGAACATCATTACTTAACTCCGCTTGGAAAAACATTTGATTGGATGGATTTATCATATAGTTTTACAAACACATATGATTTTACACAAATGGATTTCCTAATTATTATTGAATCTACCACAAAGGCTATGTGGTTTGACGATATATATTTAAGAGAAGTAAATGAAGATGGATCACTTGGCAAAAACTTGATAACTAACGGGACTTTTGATGTTGGCGGAGATGTTCAAGAAACAGAAAATGAACAAGTTAACGGACTATATTCTTTATATAAGGATATTGAATCAAGAGATACTTTCACTCTTGATGAAATAAAACAAGTTTTAGGTGCTTTTAAGTATGCTCCTGTTTATGAAGCAAAAAATATTTCAATAGACGGAAATTTGGCAGATTGGGAAGGATATCCTAAATTTGGTCTTCCTACAAAACCTGATCAATACCAAATATACATAAAAGGAAGTAATAAGGATGTCGATGCATATTGTCAATATGCATATGATAAAGAAAATTTCTATCTTGCAATTCATGTAAAAGATGATGTTTTTTATGAAGATCCAGAACCTAATATGTATTGGAATGGTGACTCAATACAGCTTGCCATGTGTGATGTTGATCAAGTATATGACGCAGAAATTGGTTTTGCACATCATCAAAAAACCGGTATTGGTACAGTTCATTCAAGTAACTATGGCGAATCAGCTTTGTCTACTATTGATCTAAAAACATCACAAAATGGTGATGAAACAATTTATGAGGCAAAAATTCCTTGGAAATTGAGATATGAAGACGGAAACCTTCCAAAAGGATTTTTGTTTGATGTTATTGTAAATGATAACGACACAAAAGGTCGTGCATATTGTGTTGAACTTGCTCCGGGTATTGCTGAAGGAAAAACAAGTGTGGAATTTCCTTACCTTGAATTTATGAATGAGGACAGTGGATATTATGCTTGGATTCAGGGTCCTGATGTAGTAACTCAAGATGAGGATAATGAGTTTAGTTATTATCTTGTTAATGAAGGCGATGAGAAAGAGATTACACTTTCCTATTCAAACACTGATGAGGTTGAAACTGTAAAAGTTCCTGCACACAGTGGTATCAGGAAGACGATAAAGGCTAAATTTTCCGGTCACGGCGATATTGAATATGCGATTGATGCAAAATGCGAAGATAAAAATGTAAAGGCAACATATTCAGTTGAAGTTCAACCAAGTGTTGAAAGTTTTGATTCAGTATTTAAGGAACTAGATGACGATGTGGTTTCACTAAAAGCAAAGCTTGATGAATGTGCTTTGAAGGGAATTTCTACTGATTATGAAACAGTTAACTATTCTGTATTAGAAAGATTTGCTCAAAGAATTAGGGAAGATGTAAATGCAACGGAATACGAAAGAGCATTCTATGTTTATGATGTTTGTAAAGAGTTATATTCTGAAGCAATGGAAGCGTGTGATTCCTACTTAAATGGCACAGCTACACCAAAAACGGTAACAAGATATGTTACTGGTGATGTTTCAATCGACGGAAGAATGGTGTATGCCACAACCGAAACAGATGGTCTTGTAGAAAAAAGACCTTTCTTCTTCACAGGATATGGTCACTTCCCCGGAAGTATCGCACCTGATATTCCAAACTTCCAAAATTTTGGAACAAATATTGTTCAAATAAGCTTGGAACCTGAAGCAACTATTGCGGTAACGAACAATGAACAGATGTTTAGATTTGATTCAAACAGTTGGGCAGTCAAAAATATGAAAAATTATTTTAAGTCTGCAGAGGAAAACAACATTCAAATCTGTTTGCTTTTGGGAATACATAATTTAGGTTCAGCGATAAGAAAAGCTTATCCGGAAATAGTGGGTAAAAGTGTTGCTGATGTTGTAGTTCAACAAGGAGATATCAAAGTTCACCCAATAATGAAGAAACTTATAAAAACTCATGTAAAGGGTGTATTAGAGGCAGTAGGCGATTCTCCTGCACTTAACAGTATTTGTCTTTCAAACGAACCTACAAATAACTGTAATAGCGATTACTATAAGCCATATTGGGCACAGTATTTAACAGAACTTTACAAAGCAGATATTTCACTTCTTAACACAGCATACGGAACAAAATATAAAGGCTTTTTAGATGTTCCAATGCCAACAGCAATTACAAGCACTAAATGGTTTTACGATTATAAACAATTTAACGATAAAGTGCTAACCGAGTTCCATCAAATTATAGCAGAAGCTGTAAGAGAATATAATCCTAACATCAAGGTGCATGCTAAAATGATGAGTATGAGCACAAAATCTGAAACTGGTAGTAAGAGAAACTTCTTAACATACGGAACAGATCATGAGCTTATGATTCCATATTCTGATTATAACGGAAATGACTGTTATGGATGTCTATATAATATGACAGGTTGGAATCTTCTTGAAGGAATGGAATTCTATGATATGCAGGTTGGTATGAATAATGCCCCGGTATTCAATTCAGAAGACCACTTAATTCCTGATAAGAATGTAAACTTTGAGCCTTTGCAGGCCGACTTTGTTGAAACAAGTCAATGGCAAGGATATATGCACGCAAAAGCCGCAAGTACAATTTGGGCATGGGATAGGTCATATGATAAATCAAGTGATTTCTATGGGCTTATCAGTTGCCGTCCTGATTGTATAGCAAAGGTTGGAAAAACAAACTTTGATGTAAACAGACTTGCGTACGAAGTTAAGGCAATAGTTGAAAAAGAGCCAACTATTGCAATGATAACTTCAACAAATACTCGTGTTTGGAATATGACATATATGAACTGTATGTGGAATGTATATACAAACTGTTTATATAATGGTCAAAAGGTTAAGTTTGTGACAGAAAGCACTATAAATGAACTTGGAAACTATAAAGCGTTGGTTCTAACTAATTTGAACAATGTAAAAGCATCAACTCTTGAAGAAATCAAGAAATTTGTTGATAATGGTGGAAAAATCATTATGTTAGGTGATAACTGTCTAAAATATAACGAAATAAATGAACTAAACAATAGCGATATAGTTAGTTACATAAAGAGTAAGTCTCAATTTATAAGCACACAAGATGACTCAATGAATATTACAGTTCCTACAAGTGATGGTTTCTTTGATATTGTTACAAATCTTACAAAAGAAATAGGAGAAGATGAGATATATGTAATTGATACAAAGACAAATCAAAGAGTTCGTGATGTGGAATTTGAGTATTCAGCTTATAATGATGGATATGTGCTAAATATGGCAAATTACTCATACGATGAAGAACCAAAACAAGTCAAGATTTATGTGAATGGTGTTGAAGCAAAAAATATTTACGATTTAAGGAATGAAACACAACTAAGTGATATTGTTGAACTTCAAAGATATAAGCCTGTATTCGTAAAGCTTGGAGATAATGCGTTTGCACCACTGGCAAAAGAATTGTCTGTTAATATTGATGGAAAACCATATTCATTTACAGATGCAAAACCATTTATTGATGAAAGAAACAGAACTTTGGTGCCAATAAGATTTGTTGCAGAAGCATTAGGCGCAGAAGTTATATGGAACGATGGAATAGTAAATATCAATAAGGGTGAGGATAGCATTGAATACTCATTAGGTGAATATTTTGGATTAAAAAATGGTGAAAAAATTGAATTTGATACTTGTGGAATAATGAAAAATGATAGAGTTTTTGTTCCTGTAAGATATATTTCGGAATTACTTTCAGCAAAGGTTGAATGGAATGCGAAGGAGCTTGCAGTATATATAGTATCAAATAATCAAATCACAGAATAATTTTCGCTCTTAATGAACGAATAAAGAAAGGAAGTAAAATTATGAAAAAGATTTTAAGCACAATTACCGCTCTTGCTTTATTATGTACCGCACTTCCGGCATATGCATATAGCAAAACTGAGTATCATAATAAAGCAGATGAACTTAAAACACTTATAAGTGAGTGCAAAAGTTTAGGCATCAATACTCAGTATGAAGAGATAGATGCAAATATTATTGAAACTTATGCTGACCGTATTGATGAATATAGCACAAATGGTGTATCATCAACTATTACAAATTATCAGTTAAGCGAATTAGATGCTATGTATAGTACAGCAAAAGCTAATTTGACTGCATATAAAAATGGTACAAAAACAGCACCACAAAAGGTTTATCAATCCGGTAAAGGTTTGGTTGCTGACGGTGCTTCACTAAAAGCAGCAAATGGTGCACCATATTTTACATTGGGTTATGGTCATTTTGGATTAACAAACTATGTTGGTGAGTTAAAAAGCTATGGATATGACAATTTGCAAACTCTAATTAATTTGAGTGATATCATAGTAGGAGCTGACAGAACAATTGATAACTGGGAAACATCAATATCGGGAGGCGCTGATGTAAGCTTCACAGTTGTTGATGATAACGGATATAACAACGATACATCATTGCATATTGTAAATGGAACAGCTACAGCTGACGATAAATTTGGTAGATTATTCCAAAGAATTGCAGTAAAGCCAAATTCAAGTTACATTATTTCGTTCTATGCAAAAGGAAGTGCAAGTTCTGGAGCTTGTTCATTTTCAGTTGATGGATACAGTAATCAAACAATGATTTCGGGCTTAACAACAGATTCTTGGAAGAAGATCACATTAAACTTCTCAACCGGTGACCAAGAAGTATTAAAGGATTTGACATTCTTGTTTACAGGCAAATGTAATGTATATATTGACAATATTAATATTCATAGAAGTGGAAACCCAAGGAATGTTGTAAAGAATGGCGGTTTCGACGGTGACGGACATGCTGACTTTGATATTGTTTACAACACTAATAACAACCTAACAATAATGTTACAGACACTTTCTGAAGCTGAAAAGAACAATACATATGTATCAGTATTATTAGAACTTCAAGAAAAATTGCCGGAAGTAATCAATAATGGTGTATATGATATTGATAACGCTTTGGTAGCTGAAGTTGAAAAAGCATATATAGAGGATGTTTTGGCTACGATTTCAGATTATTCCTCATTAGGAAGTATCATTCTTGTAAACGAACCAAGTTACAATACATCAGAATATTCAACTACATTCCAACCAAAGTTTGAACAATATCTTCAAACTGTTCACGGAACAATAACTACTCTAAATGCAAAATATGGAAAAAGTTATTCATCGTTTGCAAGTGTTAATATGCCAACAGAATATGAAGCTTCGGCAAGATTCTACGATTGGAAGAATTTTAATGAAGGCGTGTTTACAGCTTGGTACAATAAGACTGTTAAAATTGTAAAAGATGTTCTTCCAAACATCCCTGTTTCAGTAAAGGCACAAAATGATTTCACAAAGAATGATTACAATTATTCTGAGGATATAAGAAACTTAAGAATGACTACAGGTGTTAATATGGAACTTTTGGATGCGTCATCTGATTTCCACGGAAACGATACTGCAGCATATTATGGAGAAGAAGGTTCTTTAAATAATACTTTAAAATGGTATGATTACCTAAATAGTATTAGTAATAAGCCAATTTACAACTCAGAAAACCATATTATACCAGATGCTCAAGACGCAACAGTTACATTTAACACAAATATAAACAAATTTACCAAAGATACAATTTGGCAATCAGCTATACATGGTCTTGATATGTCGTCAATTTGGACATGGAGTTTAGCTAGCAATTCGGAATCTAAATTCTATGGACATATTGCAATGAGACCAAGTGTGATTTCTGATTTAGCAAAAGCAAATCTTGATCTAAATAGATTAGCAAGTAAAGTTACAGCAATTGCAAATAAGACTCCTGATGTAGCGATTTTAAGAAGTGATGCATCAAGAATTTATAATGACAGGTATGAAAATGCAGTAACAATTGCATATAATGCAGCTAACGAAGCTGGACAAAAAGTTGGCTTTGTATCTGAGAAGAATATTGCTTCAAAGTTAAACAGTTATAAGACATTGATTATTCCGATGGCAAATAATGTTGAGGCAAACGTTATTGATGAAATCTCTAACTTTACAGGTAATGTCATTATTATCGGAGCAGATTCTCTTACAAAAGATGAGTATAATAAAACATATACAGGCACATATGCAACAAAAGTTACAAACATCAAGAATGGTGCAACAAAATTCTCAGTTACAAATGATAAATCACACGCTTATAAAATCTCAGCTCCAACAGTTGCAACAGTTGCAGCAAGCCTAATAGATGAAACAGGAGTTGTAGTTAAAAACTCTGATGCAACACAAGCTTCTGATATTGAATGGCAATATGCTACATATCAAAATGGATATATTGTAAACATTAATAACTATGATAAAGTAAACGCAAAGACGTTGTCAATTAAGCTAAATGGGCAAAATCCTACAAAGATTACTTCCTTATTAGACAACTCTGATGTTAACGGAAATGTTACATTAGCTGAAATGGGAAGCGGAATTTACTATGTAAGAAATGCCGAAGACGAAATTGCCAGTGATGATTGGGGCGATGTTGATGAAGGACCACAGCTTGTAAAGAGTAATGAAATTACATCAATAAGCGCAACAAGAAATTCAAACAACAATACAATAACTTGGAAAGCGCAAAACTATGGAAAGTTTAATGTTTATGAGGTAAAGAATGATGGTACATTAACATTTATTTTGTCAACTTATGATGATAGTTTTGAAGATGTTTCAACAGGCGTTAAGACATATGCAGTTAAATGTGTAACAGAAAACGGAGAATCGTATGGTAAAGCAATAACAGTAGGATTTGATGTAAGCACTGTTATTATAGTTGATAAAACATTAAATGACGGTAGTGCAGAATTGACAATTAACTATACAAACAATCAAACACATGTTATTGCGGCTAACATTACAGTTACTGCTAAAAATGCAGATAATTCGTTTGTTGGTGCTGTTGAAACAGAACAAATTATTCCTGTTGGAAAATCAATTAATTACAGCAAGGTGTTTAGAACAAACGGAGTAGGAAAACTAACAGAAATTATAAAATAATTAGGATGTAGACAATGAGAAAATTTGAGGACATAAATTGTATCTCAGAAAACAGATTGCCACAACGAGCTTATTATATTCCTATAAGAGATGGGTCGTATAAAAGTTTAAATGGGAAATGGTCATTTTCATATTATCAAGATGGAGTCAATCTTACCCAAAAGGGTGAGATTGATGTGCCATCTTGTTGGCAGTTATACGGATATGAAAAACCATATTATACAAATGCATGTTATCCTTTCCCTTATGATCCACCATTTTTGCCTGACAAAAATCCTGTCGGTGTTTATGAACGAGATATCGAGATTGAAAATGATGAAAATAATACATATATTGTTTTTGAAGGAGTTTCGTCAAGAATTGAACTGTATATAAATAACAAATATATAGGATGTTCGCAAGGGAGCCATTTACAAGCGGAGTTTGATTTGACTTCTTATGTAAAAAAAGGCAAAAATAGTATAAAGGCCGTTGTATATAAGTGGTGTACAGGAAGTTACTTAGAAGATCAAGATCAATTTAGATATAATGGCATATTTAGAGATGTGTATATTTTGAGAAGACCTAAAGGACATTTAAGAGATATAGATATAAAAACTAAAAATGATGTTATATATATAAAAATTGATAGAAAAGCTCAGGTTACTTTATTAGATAAGGGTGTAGAAGTTGAAACCAAGCAAATAGAGTACGAAGGTAACTTTAAAGTACAAAATCCTGTTTTTTGGAATGCAGAACAGCCATATTTATATGAACTTGTTTTTGAGTGTGAAGGTGAAAAAATTACACAAAAAGTAGGTTTAGTATCGTATTGTATAGGCGATAACGGTCAGCTTTTAGTAAATGATACCGAAGTTAAATTAAAAGGAATTAATTATCATAATACGAGTCCCAAAAATGGTTGGTGTGTTACTGAAGATGAAATAAAAAAGGATTTGTATTTGATGAAATCTTTAAATATAAATGCTATAAGAACTTCACACTATCCACCGACACCGGAGTTTTTGCAACTTTGTGATGAAATAGGTTTCTATGTGATGTTAGAATGTGATATTGAAACTCATGGATGCTCAACAAGATATGGAGAAATGAATTTTGATAGCACTCATAATCAAGAATGGATTTGCAATATTCCTGAATGGGAAAATGCATTTCTTGAAAGAATTATTAGAACTTATCATAGAGATAAAAATCACACATCAATATTCTCTTGGTCGATTGGCAATGAAAGCGGTTTTGGAACTAATCATAGAAAAATGATTAAGTGGCTGAAATCAGTGGACAAAAACCGATTTATACATAGTGAAGATGCATCGAAATTGTACGATGAAAAGCAATTAGATGATGATATTTTATCAGAAGAAATGCCTACTATTCATTCGAGAATGTATCCTACAATGGAATATGTTGAAGAATACGGCAAAGATAAGAACAAAAAAATACCATTGTTTCTTTGTGAATACGAACACGCTATGGGAAACGGACCTGGGGAGATGCGTGATTATTGGGACATTATTGAACGATACCCGAATATCATTGGTGGTTGCATATGGGAATGGGCAGATCATATTGTTTTTGAAGATGGGATTTCAAAATATGGTGGTGATTTTGGAGAGTTAACACATGATGGGAATTTCTGTGTTGATGGATTGGTTTTTCCTGATAGGACATTAAAAGCCGGCTCATTAAATGCAAAATTTACTTATCAGCCTATGAAATGTGATTTGATTAATAATCAGTTGGTTGTAACAAATCTTTATGATTTTACTAACTTTAATGAATTTACATTTGAGTATTCAATAGAAGTTGATGGCAAAGTTATTTTTAGGAAAGAACTTGTACTAGATATAAATCCTAAACAAAACACAAAAATTGATATTAAGTATAAAGAAGAAACGGTGAAGTTTGGGGCGTTTATTAATTGTAAACTGAAAAACGTAAGTGGTAATTTGGTTGCAATGAAACAATTAGCATTACCTTCAAAGCGAATATTGATTCAACTAAACAATAGAGTTCTCCCACTTGAAAATGATAATGAATTTGTTCTTTCAGGTGTAGGGTTTAAATATACTTTGTCTAAGAGAACTGGTCAATTTACAAGTATAATCATAGATGGCGAGGAACAACTTTTTGCTCCTACAGAATTAACTGTTTGGAGAGCTCCTATTGACAATGAAATATATATTTCTGACAAATGGGTATGGAAAAATCCATATAATGCTGAAAATATCAATAGAATCTTTAATAAAATTTATGATTGCAAAAAGTATGACAATATGATAGTATTTGAAGGAAGTCTATCAGGTGTTTCAAGAAGTCCATTACTAAAATACACATTATCTTATACGTTTTATGAAGATGGAAAAGTAACTGTTTCTCTTTCAGGAAAAGTAAGAGATAACTGTATTTGGCTTCCAAGATTGGGATTTGAGTATAAACTTATAAACAGTGCAAAATGTTTTAAATACTTCGGTAGGGGAGATAAGGAAAATTACTGTGATATGATAGAGCATGCTCCGCTAGGAATGTATGAGAGCAATGTTGATAATGAGTATGTACCATACATTAAGCCGCAAGAACATGGGAATCATACTGATGTTAGTTATTTTGATATTAAAGATGGTATGAAAGTCATATCAAATAGCGGTTTTGAGTTTAATATTTCAAAATATGACGCAAATAAGCTTTATAATACAAAGCACAGAGAAGAACTTGTGGAAAATGATTATATTACTTTGAGGATAGACTATAAAAATTCGGGAGTAGGTACTGCAGCTTGTGGACCGGAACTTTCTGAAAAATATAGGCTGTCTGAAAAGAATATAGAATTTTCATATTTTATTACAAAATAAAAAGAGAAAGGTGAAGAAAAATGAAAATGAAAAAAATTATGTCAATCTTATTAGCTTCAAGTATGCTTTTAGCAACAGCAAGTTGCGGTAAGAAAAAAACAACAGATGGACCTGTTGAAATTACAATGTGGACATCAGTTGGGGAAGATGCATCGGATTATGCGAAAGAATTGGAAGCATTACAAGATGAAATGCTTGCTGAAAAATTTCCTGATATTAAAATTAACAAGGTGTTAAAAGTAACAGGCACAGACTACAGACAAGAGTACGATAAAGCTCTTATGGCAGGGGAAGCACCTGATATTTTTGGTAGGTTCTCATATACAGATATTCCTACAAGAATCAAAAATGGAACAGTTGCCGATATTACAGAATTGGTAAAGAATTGGGATATGAAAAAGGAAGGCAAAGTTATCACAACATTTGATGATGTTATAAATGATAATGGTAAGTGGTACGCTATTCCTCGTTCAGCATATGTAAGAGGATGTATCGCAAACACAAAAGTATTGAAAGAAAATGGTTTTGATACAACAAAAATGCCAAGAACATGGGCAGAAATGGCTGAAATCGGACAAAAGATTACAGATAAGTCAGTTCCACGTATTGGTTACATTCTAATGGGGATGGATTGGTGTGCATGGCCATTCACTAACTGGGTATGGTCAGCAGGCGGTGACATGATTAAGAAAAACAGCGATGGTACATACAAAATCACATTTAACGAAGAAGCGGGCGTTGATGCAGCAGAATATTGGCACGATATGGTTTGGAAGTACAATATGACACAAAAGAATGTACTTAGCACACTTGAAGAAAATGGTACAACAATTTCCAATGGTACAGGCGTATTTACATGGGATGAATATTCAAACTTAAACCAAGAAAAAGTTAAAGAAAGTGGTCTTTCTATGACAGACTTTACTGTATTTGCAGTACCTACAAAGGATGAATCAATTCCTGCACCATCTCTTGCTGGTGGTGAAGTTGTTACATTTAATCCTAAAGCATCTCCTGAAGTCTTAGAAGCTGCATTTAGGGTTGCAACATATATGCAATACGATGAAGAATATCTATCAAAAATTTGGGAAATTAACAAAAAGTATGGTAGACTTGATATTGCGGTTCCTGCACGTAGCGACTTGTTTGAAAAGAAACTTGCAAGTTCAGGACTATTGACAGAAGAAGCACAAAAGGGAATTATGTCTTTGTCAGAGAATGCAATTCCTGAACCATGTTGCGGACACTGGTCAGACCTTAAATCACAACTTGCAACACCTATTCAAAAGATTCTATTAACAGAAAATATGTCAAGAGATGAAATAAAGAAACTATTAGACGAATGTGCTGATACATTATATAACTTGTATCCGGATACATTTAAGAAAAACTAAATTAATACACATCAGGTGCTGATTACTCAGCACCTGATGGAATAAAATGACGGAGAATGACATATGAAACAAAATTCTAAATCTATGAGTTCAAAGCTAAAAACAAATACAACAAAGACAGAGATTTTAGCACTAGCTCTATTAATGCCTTCGTTGACACTTTTTGCACTTTTTAAATACTATCCAATTATTTCCGGGGCATTTGTTAGTTTTTTTGATATTAATATCGTAAAACTTCCTGGAACTTTTTGTGGTTTTAAAAATTATGCAAGAGCATTTTCAGATGTGAGATTTTATCAGGCAATATATCATAATATAAAGTTTTTTGCTTATGCAATTGTGTTGACTTTTTGGCAACCAATTATTCTAGCAATATTAGTTGATGAAATGAGAAAAAGTAAAACAACATTCAGACTTCTTTACTTTATTCCGGCAGTTGTACCGGCATTGGCAGGAACAATTCTTTGGAAGTTTTTTTGGAATCCTGACTACGGTCTTGCAAACTATTTTTTGACTTTATTTGGAGCAAAAGCACAACTTTGGCTAAATGATGAGAGATGGGTATATTTCTGCATGTCTTTCCCGGCAATGGTAGTCTTTGGCGGTATGTCAATGGTATACTATTTGGCAGCACTTCAAGAAGTACCGAGAGATTTGTATGAAGAAGCAATGCTTGAAGGAGCAACATTTGTTCAAAGAATAAAATTTGTTACAATACCCGGTATTAGAAATATTATAGGTACTCAACTATTAATGAGTATTACGGGTATTTTTAATGCAATGGAAAATATTCTTGTTTGGACAGGCGGAGGACCTGCCGGTGCAACAGAAACCGTTTTGGTTTACGCATATAAACAAGCGATAAATTCTATGGATTATAGTTATGCAGTAACTATTGCAACAATAGTATTTGTTGCAACATTTGTCATTACCCTTTTTGTAAAGGGAATATCAGATAAAAAGGATTAAGGGAGGCGGAAAGATAATGGCTATTATACAAGACATTGAATTAAGGTGCAAAAAAGGAAAAAGAGTATATTATTCAATATTTACATATCTTTCGCTTGCCATAATAGTACAATTTTTTCCGATGTTTTGGATGATAATTAGTACTTTTAAAACAGATGCGGAATTAACGGCATCAATTCCAACCATAATTCCGAAAATTTGGAATTTTTCTGCTTATAAACAGGCATTTGAAACGTATGATGTTTGGAGAAATTTAGGAAACACATTTTATATTATCATTATGATAATAATTATTCAGATAACTAACAGTATCATTGCTGCTTTTGTATTATCAGCAATGAAACCAAAATGCGGAAAAGTTATTCAAATGCTTTTCCTTACAACTATGATGTTTAGTGGAACTGCACTTATGTTTCCATTATATATCGAAATGACCCAATTACACTTAATAGGTAGTAAGTGGGCAGTAATTATGTCATCAAGTGCATGGGCTTATGCTATAATTTGGTTTAAGAGTTTCTTTGACAATATTCCAAATGATTTGTACGAAGCAGCAAGGATTGACGGTGCATCACATTTAAAGACTCTTTGGTCAATAGTGTTACCATTGTCAAAACCAATTATAGCAGTTATGACAGTTAATACATTTATGGCGGTTTATAACGATACGGTATTACCACTAATGTTACTTCCAAACCAAAAGGATTGGACAATAATGATAAGACTATTCGTATTAAATACAGCAGGCTCACCAAAGCCATCACATATGTATGTATTATTGTTAGTAGCAACAATCCCATCGTTTATTATATATATGTTAGCACAAAAACAACTTGTTGAAGGTGTATCAACAACAGGTATTAAAGGATAAAAAATGAGTAAAGATATTATAAAAAAAATTCAATCCATTTCCGATGCAAATGTTAAAGTAGAAGTGTCCAATAACTTTGACGTTATGATTGTCGGAAACGGTTTAATTAGCTATGTGAATATAGAACTAAATATAGAAATTTGCGACTGCAAAATCGTATCAGATACATGGGAGCGTGCTTATGGAGACCTTTCTTGGCACACTCCTTTTGAGAATGAAAGAATACCGTGGTATTTTGCGGGAACAGATGGTGAAAAAGTGTTTTGCTATGGTGTAAAGACAGGAGCAAATGCACTATGTTATTGGTCAATTAAAGACGATAATATAGTTCTTACGCTAGATGTCAGAAACGGACGAAATCCACTATTATTAAATGGTGAGTTAGAACTTTGTACACTTTGCTTCAAAGAATATGAATGCGATGCATTTTCAGCACTTTGTGATTTCTGCAAGGTTATGTGTGACAATCCAAGAATTCCGGATAGGCAAATTTTTGGTGGTAATGATTGGTATTGTAATTATGGAGATAATTCTTTTGATAAAATATTAACTCATACAAAAAGAATAGTGGAGTGTACTAAAAATTGTAGTGAAAAGCCATTTATGGTTATTGATGATGGCTGGGAAATTTGTCATCATCAAAGCGAAAATGATGATGAATATTATAATGGTGGACCTTGGAGATATGCGAATGATAATTTTGTGGATATGAAAAAAATGGCAGATGCTATTCATGATAATGGTGCAATCCCCGGAATTTGGCTAAGACCATTATGGACGGTAGAAAAGTATCCAAAAGAATATCTTTTAAAATCAAAGGGTATAAAGGATACATTAGATCCATCGCATCCTGAAGTATTAAAGCTTATAAAAAGAGATATAGAAACAATAAAATCTTGGGGATATAAACTTATTAAACACGACTTTACAAGCTATGATATCTTTGGACAATGGGGATTTGAAATGACTGACGATATGTTCAAAGATAAAATAGACTTTTATGATAAAACAAAGACTACTGCTCAAATTATAAAGAATTTGTATATGACAATTCGTGAAGCCGCAGGCGATGACATTCTTTTAATGGGCTGTAACACGATGAGCCATTTGTCAGCAGGAATTTTTGATATTCAAAGAACGGGTGACGATACAAGCGGTCTTGACTTTGAAAGAACGAAAAAATATGGGGTTAATACATTAGCATTTAGAATGTGTCAGCATAACGCTTTCTATGCAGTTGATGCAGATTGCGTAGGTATAACAAAATATATTGATTGGAATACAAACAAGAAATGGCTAGATGTATTGTCAAAGAGCGGTACACCGCTATTTGTGTCGATAGCAGAAGATTCATACACCGATGAAATTAAAAATGATGTTTCAAAGGCTATGGAGAATACAGCAAACAATAGCAAAATATCAAAACCATTAGATTGGTTTGATACGAAGACCCCGCAAAAATGGGAAAGCAGTTTTGGCGTAGACGAATATGATTGGGAATAGTAGATACAAAAGGAATATTATATGAAGTTACATAGAAAAATACTATGTTATGAGATGGAAAAAAAGAATAAAGCAAGTGTTGAAACGATAGGCGGATGCAGCAAGCCTTTTCTAATAATGATTTCAAATATTGAAGAAATTCATTCCGAAAAGATCATCCTTGAATTGCCAAATTGTTTGACCATTAGTTCATTTGTTGCATCTGCGAATGATGACAGAAACGACATTATAGAGCTAAAAAATGAAGGTTGTTTTTTCTATAATGAAAAAGAGGAGACTATTTTAGATGTAGTGTTTTCGATGAGAACAATTGACAAAGAATGTGAAAAAACATATAAATTAAGAATTCCTTTTTCACATCCTTGTATGAAAGATGAAATTGGACTGTATTTTGATGGCAGTTGGATAAGAGCCATATCAAAAGACGGAATTGTAATAAACGAAAATAGCGGACTTGACTGCTTTTGCGATATTTTCGGTGAAATTGTTGAAAATTATCCCGATAATATTTCTTTATATGATATAAAACTGCAAGAAAAGTATAACAATATTGATGAGAAAATGAGTTCTGCATATATTTCTCCTTATTATTACAATGCATATTCGGGAGATGTTATGAATTTTTATTATAACGGTGAATATCATCTAATGTATCTTCTTGATAGACGTCATCACGGGAGCAGAAACGGTAACGGAGCTCACTATATAATGCATATGACAACGGAAAACTTAGTGGATTGGTGTGAACAAGAACCGATTGATAAAATTGATAAACCATGGAAATCCTTTGGCACAGGTACAATGTTTTTCTATGAAAATAAATATTATATGAGCTATGGGCTGCATACGGAGCGATATGAAGGGAAAAAAGAGAAACAAACTGCAAGTATTAATGCTGAGGGCAATGCTTTTTTGCCAAAGTCGTTTAGCGCAATATTCTTAGAAAATGCACTGCCGGTAGGAGCAACATATGCCGAAAGCATTGACGGCAAAATCTTTACGCCATGTGAAATGGTTTTTCACGAGAGCAGAAATCCAAGTATATATGTCATAGATAACAAACTAAAATTATTTTCGGGATACGGAAAAGATGGTATTTGGGATTCCGATGGATTGGGGAAGCCATTTGTAAAGAGTGAAAATTCAATCCAATTTCTAAACAAAATAATGAAAAATACAACAGAGTGTCCATCTTATTTTGAATGGAATGGATTTAAGTATTTAATTATTGGATTTACCGGTTACTTTAGAACATTAAAAAATAGCGAAGAGTTTATTTCGGCATACGAACTTAATGAAAATATTTATGACGGATTAGCAGTGCCGATGGTCTGTGAATATAAGAATAACAGAAGGCTTATGGCAGGATGGTTAAATGGTGTAGGCTGGGCAAGCATTATTTGCCATAGGGAATTAATCCAAGATGCTAAGGGAACATTAAATACAAAATGGGTAGAAGAAATGCTGCCAAAGACAGAAAAAATCGGTTCTTTTGAAAATGAAGTAAGTTTTGATTCCGACAAAGATTATTACTTTGAAATAAATCTTCCTAAAAGTGATGTAGTTGCATTGCAATTTTCAAGTGATGAAAAAGTATGTAATTTGCAATTTGATTCGAAAAAATGTACAGTGCAAATCTCTGATGCTGAGTTTGGTTGTTTATCAAAAAGCATATTGCCTATGTATGAGCAGTTTGAAAAATCTGATAAAGAATTTTACACTCAAACAGAGATAAATGATATTCCGGTAAACTCGGTAAATTTTTCAATACCTAATGTTAAACTAGAGGATACTAACAGAATAAGGATACTAATTACCTTTGTAAAGAAAATAAGAAGTACTGTAATAGATGTTGAGATAAACGGAAAGCATACTCTTGCTTCGGATAGAAAAGAATTTAGACCGACAAAACTTTTGACCGTTGGTAGTACGGACAGCGTAAGTGGAGTTATTTCAAAAATACAAGGAGAAATTTGATGAAAAAACATTTTTCATTAGGGATTGATATAGGAACGACTACAATTTGTGGGGCAGTGGTTGATGTTGAAAAGAAACAATTAATAGAAAGTTTTACAAAAAAGAATGATTCTTGGATAGATAACGGTCTTGGAAAAACACAGGATTCTGATATTATTTTATCTGTTGTGAATGAACTTTTGGTATGCGTTTTGGAGAAATACAACATATCTAACATTGGAATTACGGGACAAATGCACGGAATAGTTTATTTTGACGAAGAAGGCTTTGCAGTATCGCCTCTATATACGTGGCAAAATGAGTATGGAAGTCAAAAAATAAATGATACCGACAAAACATATTGTGAGGAAATATCCAATTTAACGGGGTATAAGATAACAACAGGATATGGATTTGCAACTCATTATTATTTGCAAAAGAATAAAATGATAGCTAATAACGCCAAATCATTTTGTACAATAATGGATTATATCACTATGCGAATCTGTAATCTGAATAAACCTTTTTGCCACTCGTCCAATGCTGCAAGTATAGGATTGTTTGATATAAAAAACCAAAAATTTGATGTTAATGCAATAAATAAAATATCATTTGATTTGAAATTACCTAGTGTTACATCAAAATGTGAAACCATTGGATTGTATAAAGATATTCCTGTGTCTAATGCCATAGGCGATAATCAGGCAAGTGTCTTGGGGACGATTGGAACAGCTAGTGACAAGATTTTAGTGAATTTTGGTACAGGAAGTCAAATATCAGCAATTATCAAGAATTATGTTGAAATAAATGGCTTAGAAACAAGGCCATATATTAATGGCAATTATTTATTGGTAGGTTCGGCTCTGTGTGGTGGCAGAGCGTATGCAATAGTTGAAAGATTTTTCCGTGAATATTATTTTGAATGTGTAGGAAAAGATGTGTCACAGTATGAGACCATGAACAAACTTGCAAAACTTGGATACGAAAACAAATCTAGTATGAAGGTCCATACTCAGTTTTGTGGGAATAGAGAAAAGGCTGATATGTACGGAAAAATAGAAAATATCACCGATAGTAATTTTCTTCCGTCAAATATGATTTTCGGCACAATACTAGGCATGGTTAACGAACTGTACAATATGTATGAAAAAATGAATCTTAAAGGAATAACAAAAGCTGTTGCATCGGGAAATGCAGTAAAGCAAAACTCTGTCTTATTAGACACAATAAAAGATGTTTTTATGCTTGATACTTCCGTTATGGAATATGACGAAGAAGCGGCATTCGGAGCAGCAATGTTTGCAGAAAAATAAGTTTTGATAGGGTGAAAATGATGAAAAATGATTTTAGTATTGTTTATGATGAAGCAACAGGTGGGATAAAGTCGTTAATAAATAAAAATGACCAATACAATATGAACTGGGTTGAAGGTACAGCGGTTTGGGGAACAATAAAGGATGCAGAACTTTACTCTTTTGCTCAAACAGAAAAGAGAGCTGTTGTCAAATATAAAAATAAAAAATTAGATATTGAGGTTGTAAGACAAATAAAAGACGATAGATTTGTCGAAATATATTCTTTTACAAATACAACAAACGCTCCTGTTTTTATTGGAAAAGGAGAATTGGGAATATATACAACTTTTAATGACAGTTATGACGCTGCGGACGTTTGTATGACCAATCGTTGTAACGCTCATATTTGGTGTGGAGAAAACACAATGTGGGTAAATGCTCTTAAAATGGGAATTTCAGATATAAATTTAGGATTAGTACTAACAAAAGGAAGCATAGACTCATATAGTGTTGAACGTGATTTGGATAAGATGGCAAATGATAGGGGTGATTTTATTCTTCATCCCAATGCATTTGTATTGCAATCGGGTGAAAGTTATATTTTAGAATGGGAAGTATTCTTTCATAAAGGGAATGAGGATTTTGAGAATAAACTTCATGCATATGATATAATACTGCCTAAGGCTAAACATTATACGGTTTTTGAAGATGAAAATATAGAAATTGAAATAAATAAAGAGTCAATGGTATTTTTAGACGGAGATGAGTTATTTGTCAATGTTAATAAATTTACATATATGCCAAAAAGGTTAGGAGAACACGAATTTTTAATAAATAGTGGTAATAAATCTACAATTATTAGAGTTTTCGTGTCCCCTAAACTTGAAAAACTAGTTGAATGTCGTGTAGATTACATTATAAAGAACCAACAATGCCACGACAATAGCATTTTAGATGGTGCATATTTGGTATATGATACGAAGGAAAAGAAAATATATCATGACAGTAATTGGTATGACCATAATGCACTTCGTGAAAGAATCGGAATGGCACTTTTTGTTGCTGAATACTTAAAGAATAATGATGATAAAATTGCACGGGATAGTTTGGAGGGATATAAGAAGTTTTTCTTTGACCAGTATATTGACAGTGCAACAGGAGAGGTTTATAACGGAATAAATCATAATAACAAGAATTACAGATTATATAACTATTCTTGGGCAGTAATGTTTTTGAATGATTTATATATTCTTGAAAAAGATCTAAACTATTTAGATATTATGGTAAGAGTGATAAAAAGATATTATTGTGATGGGGGAAATGTGTTTTATCCGAATGGCTGGTTTTTAGCAGAAACGGTTAAGTCGCTGAAAGAGGCAGGCAAGATTAAAGAAACAGAAGAAGTGCTTGACTTATATTCAGAACACATAAAAAATATGGTAAAAATCGGAACAAATTATCCGCCTCATGAGGTCAATTATGAACAAACAATAGTAACTCCCGGTGCAACAATGATAACTCAATATATGCTTGCAACCAATTCTAAAGAGTACGTTAAAGATTCCGAAAAACAAATTGATGTTTTAGAAAGATTTAATGGAAATCAACCCGACTATCACCTAAATGAAACGGCAATAAGACATTGGGATGATTTTTGGTTTGGAAAAGCTAAGTTGTATGGAGATACATTTCCACATTATTGGAGTTCATTAACGGGACTTAGTTATTTAAATTATTATGAATTAACAAAGGATAACGAATATCGCAATAAAGCAGAAGAAAATCTTAGAAATTGTTTGTGCCTTTTTAATCCAGATGGTAGTGCATCTTGCGCATATGTTTATCCGTATTCGATTAACGGGGAAAGAGGAGAATTCTTTGATGAATGGGCAAACGACCAAGATTTTGCACTATACTATATTCTAAAATATTTAAAAAATTAAGGAGAAAGATTTAATTATGAATATTAAAAAGCGATAAAATAAAAATTATACCATATATGCAGGAGGATGTTGATTTGACAGTAGTATTCAGAGGAACAAACGATTTTGGGGACATGGAGATGTACCTTTCGGAGAAATAAAAGAAACAACAAATAGTTTTTGTGGGTCATGTGATACTTTGATGAGAATTCTAATTGAAAAATATCCGTCAAAAACAATAATATTTATGACACTATTACATCGGTTGACGGAAGATGAAGTGGTAAATGAAATTGGATTAAAGAGAAACACATTAAGAGAGTATCTTGATGTGATAAGAAAAAAACTGAAAAGTATTCAATTCCAGTTCTTGATTTATTTGCGATGAGCGGTATGCAACCTAATATTGATTCGCAAAATAAGCGGTATTTTGCAGACGGATTGCATCCAAATGATAAAGGACATAGAAGAATTGCAAGAATATTAAATCAATTTTTAGAGGTGAATAACATATGAAAAAAGTACATATCGTAACCTATACTCACTGGGACAGAGAGTTTAGATGGGAATTTGAAAGAACAAGAATGAGATTGGTGGATTTATTTGACAATCTGTTCGAAATTATGGAAACAAAGCCTGATTATCGCTCTTTTTTATGCGATGGACAGCTAACATTGATTGCGGACTATCTTGACATACGCCCTGAAATGCGTGATACGGTTAAAAAGTATGTAACTGATGGCAGACTTGAAATCGGACCTTGGTTTACTCTACCTGACTGTGCTCCTATTCAAGGCGAATCGGTTGTTCGTAATATCCAATACGGAACAAAAAAATGTAAGGAATTCGGTAACCCACTAAACTGCGGTTACAATGTGTTCTCGTTTGGTCAAATAGGACAACTTCCTCAAATTTATGCTGACTTTGATATTGATAATATTGTATTCTACAAATATATGGATCCTAAAAAGTCAAAATACTATGAGTTCATATGGGAAGCTCCTGACGGAACAAAAGCATTGGCATCTCATTTGGGCCCGGAAGCAAGATGGAACTTCTTCTTTGCAGGTCATATTCCGATTGTATATGATAAGGATGCTTGGCATAAGGATTGGCAATATACTTGGGGTGAACTTGGTAAGCCATTCCATACAGCAAATAAGGACGACTATGGTTGGTTCTATGATATTTTAGACCCTGAAACTTCATATCATCCTGAAAATCTGAGAAAAGGTATGGACCGTGCTTTAAAGACTGTTGAAGGTACTGCATGCCCTGACTGTGTACTTATGTTTGAGGGTACAGACTTTACCGAGCCACACCCATTAACTCCTGAGATTATTAAGGCACTTCAAAAGGAATATAAAGGTGAACTTGAAATTGTTCACTCAACCCTTACAGACTACCTAACAGAACTAAAAGAACAGATAAAAGAAGTAAAAGATTTAGATACTGTAAAAGGCCCTATGCGTGATGGCCCTGTAGGAAGTATTCATACAGATGTTTTCTCAACTCATCCCGAGGTTATGATAGAAAACTCTCATACAGAAAATACAACCGTCCGCTATGCAGAACCTATGAGCACTTTTGCTTGGAAGTTCGGTTTGGCAAAATACCCTACAACATATCTTGAAAAGATTTGGACACTTCTATTCCAAAGCCATGCCCACGATTCAATGCACGGATTAGGCCCTAAAACATTAGTGGATGGTGAAATGTCAAGACTATCTCAAGCCGGCATTATCGCAAAGGGATTAGAACGAAAAGGCTTAGAAAACATAACAAAGGAAATCAATACAAGCAAGGTGGAGGACACAGAATACTTCTTAGCGGTACATAACCCATCTTCTTTTGATAGAAGTGACATTGTAGAAGCATATGTTGATATCCCTAACAATGTAATACTTAAATATATCATAATTGAAGATATGAACGGTAACCCTGTTAAAGTTCAAGAGGTTGAAAGAAAAGAAAATGTAAGAGCCGGTATCTATCACCCAAGAAGCCGTAATATGCCTTACTATGCTACTAAGGTACATTTGTTCTTTGAAGCAAATGATATTCCTGCTATGGGATATAAGACATTCAAGATTAAGTGGGCAGAAAAGAATATCTACCCATATCCACACGAGGATTGGGATGCTCCGAGAATACTTGCAAATAATATGCTAACGGGAGCAAACCAAGCAGAAAATGAATTCATAAGAGTAAAGGTTAATCCTGATGGTACTGTTAATATGACAGATAAGAAAACCGGCAAGGTATATGAAAACCTTAACTACTTTATGGATATGGGCGATAAAGGTAATATGTGGACTTATGATAATATCCCATGTGATAGAATCATCACAAGTATTGGTGAAAGAGCAAATGTTGCAACTACTGTAAACGGTCCATTATGTGTTAAGTTTAAGGTAGATTTAACAATGAAACTTCCAAAAGACTATGACTTTGCAAAACAACTAAGAAATGAAACATTGGTTGATATGCCTGTTTCTGTTGAATTTACGCTTAAAAAGGGAAGCAAGTTCTTAGAGGTAGAAACAACTATTGATAATACTGCAAAAGACCACTATTTCAAGGTTTGTATGCCAACAGGTCTAAATGCTGAAAAGACTTATGCAGAAGGTTCATTTATGGTTTGCGAATACCCAACAAAACCATCTGTAATTGGTGAGGTTAGAGGAAATGAACTTGCTCGTCATCCGTTCCAATTATGGTGCGATACAGTTGATAAGGATAACGGATTTGCAATTCTAACTGATGCTACTAAGGATTATGAAATCCTTGAAAATGATGAAAATACAACAGTTGCTATGGGACTTGTTAGAGGTACAAGACTTAGAATTGCTTGTGATAATAGACTTTGGATGGAATATCCGGGAGACGAAAGCGCACAAGATTTGCAAAAACTAACATACAGATACGCATTTATGCCACATACAGATACTTGGGAAAATGCTAGGCTTTATAACGAAGGATTGGCGTTTAATGCACCACTTAAAGTATGCGAATTTGGCAAGCAAGAAGGTATCTTTGGACCAGAAAATAGCTTTGTTAAGATTGATGGTGATAACTTAATTTTAAGTTCTGTTTCAAAGTCGGATAACGACACAACAATCATAAGAGTATATAACCCAACAGAAGAAACAATAAACGGCACAATCACACTTGGCTTTGACACAACAAAAGCACAATCAATCCGTTTAGACGGTAAAGTAAGAGAAGAACTTAAAGTTTCAAATAACCAAATCAAAGTAAGTGTCGGCAAAGGCAAGATTTATACAGTTGAGGTAATGTGATATGATATTTTACATAATGGTATTTCTTGCAACTTTTGTAAGTGCAATTAATTTTGCACTTACAAAAACATACCAGTTTGAAGAAGGAAACACAAGTGTTCTTAAAATGAAGCCAAAAATATATGGTACAATAATAGGTTCGGCAATAATCAGCAGTATTTCATATATGTTTCAATTGGAATGTGCAAAACCGAGAAGACTGCCTGCAACGGTGCAGTTTCCGGTACTGTCGGGAGGAACAATAATATTTTCAGCACTGCTTGGACTGATTTCTTTTAAAGAAAAAATATCAAATAGACAAGCATTTTCTTTGTTGTTATGTTTGGCTTCGACGATAATATTTGTATTGTAAAAATAAATAATAATAATTGGAGGACAGATAAATGGGATTTAAACATATGGACACAATGTCAATCAATAAGGATTGGTACTTTGATAAGGTATACGCTTGTTGGCTGGGAAAAAATATTGGAGGAACAATGGGTGGACCATACGAAGCATCAAAAGAGATGCTTGACATTAGCGGGTTTAAAACAAAACCTGGCGAACCACTTCCAAATGACGACCTTGATTTACAACTTTTGTGGCTATTTATAATAGAACGTCAAGGAATAAATACAGTAAACCAAAATATTTTAGGCGAATATTGGGTTGATTGGATTGCACCTCATTGGAACGAATACGGCATTGCAAGAGAAAACCTAAAAGCCGGTATTATGCCACCATTATCTGGTGAAATAGAAAATCAAAGATGGCAAAGATCAAACGGTGCATGGATAAGAAGTGAAATTTGGGCTGTTTTATTCCCGTTCTGCCCTGATGTTGCGATGAAATTTGCATCAATGGACGCTATGGTTGACCATGGCATTAGCGAGGGCACATACGCAGAGATATTTACAGTTGCAATTCAAAGTGGTGCGATATTTAACAGCGATATAATGGCAGTAATTAAAAATGCCTTAACAAAAATCCCATCAGATTCACTTGTTGCAAAGTCGGTACAATTGGTCATTGATGAATACAACAAAGGAACTGATTATAGAGTTGTTAGAAATATGCTTGTAGAATTAAGTAAGGATATTGGATTCTTCCAAGCTCCTGCAAATGTCGGATATGTAATTATCGGTCTTTTGTATGGTGAGGGTGACTTCAAAAAGTCAATGATATACGCTATTAACTGCGGTGATGACACTGATTGTACGGCAGCAACTGTTGGAGCAACTCTTGGATTGTTTGGTGGTACAAAGATTATTCCTGATGATTGGAAGGAGTATATAGGCGATAAAATCATCACAATTTCTGTAAACGGGCAAGAGGTATATAATTTGCCGCATACTTGTACAGAACTTACAGAGCGTGTGTTGGAGCAAGTTCCTAAGATGCTTGAATTCTGCGATGTTATTGTTGACTTAGGCGAAAATGAAACTGTTCCCAATGATGAAGTAATCAAAAAGTATAACAGAATGACAGCAAAGGAAGTGCTTTATCTTCCAAAGTATAGCTATGAAATCTTGAATTATCATCATTTAAGAGCGATAGTTGAGTTTGAAAAGGCACCTGTAATTAACCCGAATGAAACTCATAACTTCAAAATTCATATAAAGAATAACTGTCAAGATACAAAACGATTGAATTTCAGATTGATTTTGCCGGAAGGGTGGACAGCACCTAACTATAAGAAATCATTAATGATTGAGATGCTTATGAATCAAGATAATGTTGATTATACAACCTATGCAGACTTTGAAGTGTCATCAGGTGAAATTGTACAGTCAATAAATAATGTTTATGTTGAGATAAGCGGTGCAACATTTGCACAACCGATTGTTATCCCTGTTGTCTTCTTAGGCTAAATAACTAAAAGGAGCATAATGATGTTAGTAATTCCAAAAATAAAAACGGTGTATCCGATAATTTGTTTGTGGCATTTGGCAGAACGGAATTTGCCGACTATGCAATCGATACGAAAGAAACTGTTTTTAAATTATTAAATGATAATTTTGATGTTGAGATAAATGGGGAAAAATGCGAAGCCCGTGAATGCCGAGTTTCTGCAATACCATTTAACAGACCTTGGCCGGGTAAGCAAAGATCAATTGACCAAACAGAATCGGCAGGATATATTTCATTTTATGCTGATGAAGAAGTGACAATTAAAGTAAAAAGTAAAAAAGAATTCAAAGACGCAAAAATTAGACCTGTTTCTAAAGGTATTACACCGATTGTTTCTGAAGATGAAGATTCTTTCAAATTAAAAGAATTTGGAAGTTATGTTCTGGAACTTGATGGTACTCATAATGTATTGCATATTTTCTATAATGAATATAAAGAATATCCCGGAGCAAAGAATGCAACATATTATTTCGGACATGGAATACATTTTCCTATGATTATTAACTTAAAGGATAACGACACAGTATATGTTGATAAAGAAGCAATTGTTTTTGCCTCAATTTTTACAAAGGGTGCTAAGAATGTCAAAATTTTTGGTGGCGGAGTAATTGGAGGATTTGCCGATATGCATGATATAACTTTTGAAAATCTAAATATTGAACTTCAAAATGATACAATGCTTCAAGAACTTCAAACGGCAGACACTCAAGAGTATACAGGATATGATAAGCATATGGAAACAAAATTTGTTGCTTGTTCAAATTGGCAGTACGAAACAAGAGTAAAGTCGAGTAAACTAATACGAACACTTCCCAAAAAAATTGGTGATATTCACGATGTATATTTTAAAAATATCAATATATTGACTGAAAATATAGACTACAAGCCACAAATTAGAATTGAGTCGGTAAATGAAAATAAGAGCCTTCACGGATTCTATTTTGAAAATATATATTTAGATGGTATAAAGCAGGATAACTTTGATGCTTTTAATCCGGAAATAATAAATTCAAAAGAAATTACTATAAAGTAAATTGGTGAAAAATATGGAAAATTTTGAAAAAAAGAATACAGTAAAAGCAACCAATCAGGTTTCTCAAAATGTATTTGTATTAGGTGATATGATGAATGGCGAGCCTAAAATAATGTTTTTAGGAAACTCTATTACAAAGCACGGAGTTGCCCCTCAAATTGGTTGGCATGGTGATTGGGGAATGGGCGCATCATCAATAGAAAATGATTATGTACACATTTGTATGAATAAAATTCTTAAAAAATATCCCGATGCTGTCTTTTGTATTGTTCAAGGTGCTGTTTGGGAACGGTCATATAGAAATTGCAATATTGATGAGTATTTTAAAGAAGCATCTAATTTTAATCCTGATGTGATGATTTGTTTGTTGAGTGAAAATGTGATAAATGAAGATTTTGATTCTGAAATTTTTATTGCTGAACTTCATAAATTTCATAAGTACTTATCGGGCAAAAATAAAAATGCAAAAATAATTGTATGTTCCAACTTTTTTAATAATGAGGAAAAGACAAAAGCTTTAGAATTGTATGCAGAAAAATATTCAACCGAGTTTGTATTTATAAGTGATTTAATTTTGGATGAAGAGAATTTAGCAAGCAAATACGAACATGAAGGAATTAAGATTCACCCAGGCGATAAAGGTATGAGAATAATTGCTGAAAGAATTACAGAAAAAATAATGTAGAAATATATACTTTTGTAATGCTATATCAAAGAATATAAATCAAAATTTTGTCAACAAATATGAATGCCAAGGATATCATATTATATTTACAAAGTTAAGTGTATTTTTAGAATAAATGAGGAAAAACAAATGAATGAAATCAAAAAAAGCGACTTCTTTGAAGTGGGAAAAGATGGAGTTAAGAAAATCTTAACTCCTGATGACAAGAAGATTGACATAGTAGAATTTGATGATAAAAAACTATGCTATGTGAAAAGCGGAATGGGATACCCTGCAATTTATCCTATGTATGAAACTCATTTTGAACCAAAAGCAGAAGCGATTTTGATGGACTTAGACGGTACATCAGTACATAGTGAAAGTTTTTGGATGTGGGTAATTGAGAGAACAACAGCAAGACTTTTAGGAAATAACAACTTTAAAAGAGAAGTAGAGGATGAACCATTTATTTCAGGACACTCAGTTTCAGAACATCTTCAATATATGATTGATAAGTATGCAAAAGGTGGAAGTTTAGAACTTGCAAGACAGTATTACTTTGAGATTGTAAATCATGAAATGAACGAAATACTAAAGGGTAGAGGAAAACAAGATGCTTTCACTCCTGCACCTAACCTAAAAGAATTTTTAACCACTGTTAAAAACGAAGGAATTAAAATCGGTCTTGTAACGAGTGGCCTTTACGAAAAGGCTATGCCTGAAATTATATCTGCATTTAAGCAACTTGATATGGGAAATCCTGTTGACTTTTATGATAGCATAATAACAGCAGGACAAGCACTTCATAAAGGTCAAACAGGAACACTGGGAGAACTTGCGCCAAAGCCACATCCATGGCTATATGCTGAAACTGCAAGAGTTGGTCTTGGAATACCTTTTGAAAGAAGACACAAGGTAATAGGAATTGAAGATAGTTCAGCAGGTGTAGTTTCAATCAAACTTGCAGGCTTTTCTTGTGTTGGAATATCGGGCGGCAATATTGAAAGAGCAGGCATTGGCGATATGTGCGACTATCACATTGATAATCTTATAGAAATGCTTGATATAATTTTGTGATAAATAAAACACATATTTTATGTGTTGGGAAAATACTTCCCAAAGAGAATAAAAAATACACCGTCAGATTAGAAAATAGTAAGGTGTTTGTGTCAAGATGATATATGTTTAATTTTAATGGTTTGTGAAGATTGAATTAAATACCGACTTGGATTAACATTAAAAAGTTTAACAAAAGTTCAACAACTATTCAAAATTTAACTAAAATTGAGCAAAAGATGTAAAACAATACTTTATGATTCGCTGGTAAGAGGACGGGAAAAGATATTATTATATTATTGTTTATGAACAAATAATCGCAATGGACAGATTTTGTTTATAATAATGAATATAATAATGTTTAAGAGATGTATTGTGCAAAAATAAAATATTATTAATAATAGGAGGTTATTTTATGGATTTCACAACTGAAAAAATCAGAGTATATTTGGACGAACTTAATAAAAGAATCACAGTAAAAAGTACAGAAATATGTGATTTTTTGTATACTGAATGTGAATATAAGTCATCAAATGTTTTTCCAAATGTTACATCTGATTGGAAAAAAATTGGAAAGAATGATTTGTGGGGCGGAGAGCCGGGTAAACACTATTGGTTCTACAATAAATTCCATACAAAAAAGGAAACAGTTTTTAAGTTAACAACAGGTATATATGGAGAAGGATGGGGACCGGGCAACCCTCAGTTTTTGGTATATTTGAATGGTGAGATGGTATATGGAATGGATTGTTTTCATAAATCTATTGAAATAATGCCAAATACCGATTACGAAATGTACATATACGCATATACAAATGATGGCGACAGACGGCAGGAGTTTCGAGGATTTATTAACGAAATTGATGAGGATGTCAAAAAGCTATACTTTGATTTGAATGTGCCTTACGATATATGCTCTTATCTTGAAAAGGAAGATAAGACTTATGTTGATACTATGGAAATCTTAAAAAATGCCATAAATATGGTGGATATGAGAATCACACCATCAGATGCCTTTTCAAAGTCCGTAATTGAGGCAGACAACTACTTACAAAAAACTCTTTATAATAAAAAAAATGACAGTTCAAAGCCTTGCGTATTATCTGTTGGACATTCGCATATTGATTGCGCATGGCTCTGGACGGTACAGCAAACAAGAGAAAAAGTTCAAAGGACATTTTCAAGTGTTGTCAGTATGATGAAACGATACCCTGAATACAAGTTTATGTCATCGACTGCACAACAGTATGAATTTATAAAAGAGGACGCACCTGAACTTTATTCTGAAATAAAAGAACTAATTAAGGCAGGCAGATGGGATGCAGAAGGTGCAATGTGGGTTGAGGCAGATTGCAATCTTTTGAGCGGTGAAAGCTTGGTTCGTCAAATCCTTTTAGGGAAAGAATTTTTCAAAGAAGAATTTGACAAAGATAGTAGGGTACTATGGTTACCCGATGTTTTTGGGTATTCTGCAGCACTACCTCAAATACTTAAAAAAAGCGAAATTGATACCTTTGTTACATCAAAAATTAGTTGGAGTGAGAGTAACACAATGCCCCATGATACTTTTATGTGGCAAGGTATTGATGGTACTGAAATTCTGACATACTTTTTGACAGTACAAGATAAAATAAGAGGCGAAAAGCCTGTTGGATATTGTACATATAATGGAGTTTTGTCACCACAAATGACGGCAGGAACATGGGATAGATACCAAGACAAAAAAATTAATGATGAAGTATTATTAACATATGGTTACGGCGACGGCGGTGGCGGACCGACAGAAAGAATGATTGAAGTCGGAAAACGATTAGAAAAGGGATTGGATGGTTGTCCGATTGTGAAATTCGGAACTGTAACCGAATTTTGCGATAATCTTCATAAAAAACTTAAAAAAGTAAAATTAATGCCAAAATGGGTGGGAGAATTATATTTGGAATTCCACAGAGGTACGTATACCTCAATAGCAAAAAATAAGAAAAAGAACAGAAAAGCTGAATATTTATACCATAATGCAGAATTGATGTCGCTTACAGATAACATATTGATGAGCGGAGCATATCCAAAGAGCGAATTGAAGAAGGGCTGGAAGGGAATTCTTCTAAATCAATTCCACGACATTATTCCGGGCTCATCAATAAAGGCTGTTTATGATGAGAGCGACCGCCTTTATGACAAAATCTTTGAAATCGGAAATGGTATTTTAGATAAAAAATATAAAATTATAGCAGAGAATATTAAAACTAACGGCGGAATATTAGTATTTAACAATACACCGTTTATGCAAAGCGGTAGCGTTATGATAGATGGCGAGGCAGTATATGTTAAAGATATTCCCGCCAATGGTTATAAGGTTGTAAAGCCAACCGAAACAAAGGGAAATATTACAGTAACAGAGGACACAATTGAAAATAAGTTTTACAAAATCAAGTTTAAGAACGGCGATATCAGTAAATTTTATGACAAGTTAAATAAGCGAGAAGTTATTAAAAAGGGCAAGCTTGCAAACAGATTAATAGCTTTTGAGGACTATCCTAAGAAATACGATGCATGGGAAATTACAAACTATTATGCGGAAAAATCATGGGTGGTAGATGATGTCATATCAACAGAAATTGTTGACTACGGCGAAAAAGCAGGTCTTAAAATTAAAAAAGCCTTCTTAAATTCAGTAATAGTGCAAGAAATTTTAGTTTATAAAAACAGCGAAAGAATTGATTTTGAAACCTATATTGACTGGAAGGAACATCATATCTTACTAAAAGCAGATTTTCCTGTTGATGTTCATACAGATAAGGCTACATTTGACATTCAATTTGGTAATATAGAGAGACCGACTCATAGAAATACAAGCTGGGATGAAGCAAAATTTGAGGTATGCGCTCACAAGTTTGCAGATGTTTCGGAAGATGATTATGGTGCCGCTCTAATAAATGATTGCAAGTACGGGTATGATGTTTTGGGCAGTAATATTAGATTAACACTATTAAAGTCTGCAACCTATCCTAATCCTGAGGCAGATAAGTGTGAACACTGCTTTACATATTCGCTTTATCCTCATAAAAATAATGTTAGAAATTGCGAAGTTGAAAAGCAGGCATATCTTCTAAACAATCCTCTTTACGCAATTAGGGTTAATAAAAACAACGGTGTTTTACCTGACGAGTTCTCTTTTGTTAGTACCGACAAGGATAATGTTATTATCGAGACTGTAAAGATGGCAGAAAAATCAGATGAAATCATTGTAAGAATGTACGAATGCTGCAACAGAAGGACTGATACTGTGTTAACATTCGGATTTGATGTCAATAATGTATCGATATGCGACCTGATGGAAAATGAATTAACAAATGTCAAAGTAGATAATAACTCAGTAAAAATCGAGATAAAACCATATGAAATAGTGAGTTTGAAGATTGTCAAGAAAATAGAGCCATGAAAACATATAATTCCATATTTCCTGTTCAAAATGTTGAAAAATGTTTTACGAACTAATCAAGCAATACCTATACAGAGTATGAATTTGATAACTATAACAACATATCAAAGGAATATGAACTATTTGGTGATAGCATAGAAACAACATCATATTATTATGATAATGCAAATATAATAGGTGAAATAACGGCAGATGATATCTATAACTATGTTCGTGGAACAGAACTTATAGGCTATACCTCGGACAATAGAGCAAGACAGTATTATGTTCAAGATGGTCATGGTAATGTAACTGCACTATTAAAGAAGCCATTTGGGGACGTACATTTTTTGGTAGCATTTTATTGATAATTGAAGTAAATTGGTAAGTTTCCAAGGGGATAACAAATGCCATTTGGGAAGAATAATTTAGGGATGGGGCAGTTTTTGTTAGAAAATATTGATCATAAAATAAAAATATTCCCCAATTCGATAAGATGATTTCAACATTACACTACATATTGTAAAATACACCTAATAATCCCATTAGAGAGGCAGAAATAAAACTCTGCCTCTCTTTATTTTTCAATAAACCATATAACAATACGCAAGCTCAGACGATGGTATTACTACCGAATATGAGTATGACGGCGAAGGTAACATCAAAAAAACATCCTATGGCGGAATTAACACAAAGGAACGTCATACAAACGAGTATGTTTTAGATACTTACGGACGACCGATAAAAAGCATTGATAGTATTGGCAAGGTTACTCTTTATGAATATGACCTTTCGGGAAATATTACAAAACAGACCGATGCAAATGGTAATGTTACAGAAAACCAATATAACGGATTGGGTCTTGTTACTAAGAGGACAAATAATCATGTGGGAACCGTTAACACAGAGTATGATTTGTTTGGCAATTCTATTAAAATATACAGTGAAACAGAAAGTAAAAATCTTGTGTATGATGATTTTGGTGAATTAATAAATGAAACACAAAATTATGTTACCAACTCATATGCTTATGATAATGACGGCTATGAATATGCTTGATATTATACTCTAAGAAACAATTTATAACACGGTGAAATTTCATCCCCGAAATTCACCGTGTTTTTGCTTTTGTGACCTTGTTAATTTCTTGGTAGAATTACACCATTAAAATTTGTTTGCGCCTTTTGTGGCATTTTTGAGAATTATTTGGAAAATTAAATCTACTTACGAATAGACGTGTAGTATTCGTCATACGAAATCTTTCCGCTAATAGCATTATGACCTTCGGTGAATGGATAGATTTCTGGTACCAAAATTTCTGTAAAATAGGAATCAAGGAATCTACCATGGAAGGATATGAATCAAGAATATATAAACATATCATTCCAAAAATAGGAAAGATACCACTTAACGAACTTACTCAAAATGATTTGCAGAAATTTTACAATGATTTAAAATTAAATGGAAGATTACAGTGTCAAGATACTATGGGAAGTGGATTATCTAATAGATTCATAAGAAGTACACATGCAAATGTTAGGTCGGCACTTCAAAAAGCGGTAGAAGAAGGATTGATTCATAAAAATCCTGCAATAGGTTGTAAACTGCCACCAAAAAGATCAAGAGAAATGCAAGTGCTGACCAGAGATGAAATACAACGATTTCTGATACAAGCAAAATATGACGGGTTCTATGAAATATTTCTTGTAGCACTATCTACTGGATTGCGACGTGGCGAAGATGTAGCACTAAAATGGGAAGATATAAACTTCAAAACCGGTGAACTTAAAATACGAAGGCAAGCTCATCTTGTAAAAGGAAAGCTAACAATCAGTGAACCAAAAACAAAAGACTCCATGAGAACAATAATACTTCCACAAAGCCTCTTAGAAATATTAAAAGAATACAAAAATACAGTAAATTCTGAGTGGATGTTTCCGTCACCTAAAAATAACGATATGCCAAGAGATCCATCTGCAATTCGAAAAATGATGCAAACTGTACTAAAAAGGGCAGAATGTAAACAAGTTAGATTTCACGACCTTAGGCATACATTTGCTACAATTGCTATTGCAAACGGAATGGATATAAAAACGCTGTCCTCTATAATCGGACATAAATCAAGTAAAACAACACTTGATATCTATCTACACAGTACAGAAGAAATGAAACAAACGGCAGCGGACAAAATTAACGCCCATTTCAGCAAGGATAATAATACTGGAGAAGTTACACCAAAGCAACAAGAAAAACCGACACGAGCAAAATTTGAGCCGAAAGTGGGAAAGATAAGAAAACCGGGAACAGGGTGCATAAGTAAAATAAATGACCGCCTGTATGAAGGCAGATATTCACCAAAAGATGCATACGGAAAAAGGATAGCAAGAAATGTATATGCACCTACAAAAGAAGAGTGCGAAGAAAAACTAAAACAACTAATAACCGAAATGAAAAATGAAATCGCAAATCAAAAAGCAAATCTCCAAAAAAATCTGTCTGTGGGATAACATGTGGTCAAAGGGATAACAACAGCAAAAAAAATAAAAGTCTTAACAATGCACAAATCGCATAGTTAAGACTTTTTTGTGCGTGAAATTAACAAAAATCAAAAATAAACCATCGCAAAAAAGTGAGCTTTTTTGCGAAAGAGGAGGAGTAGCGAAGCGAGTAATTGGTTTTTTTACAATAAAAAATCGGAACAAGCGAAACTTGTTCCGACGTGGTCGGGATAACAGGATTTGAACCTGCGGCCTCTTCGTCCCGAACGAAGCGCGCTACCAAACTGCGCTATATCCCGAAATTGAATGACCAACGAAGAATATTATACTACATAAAATCAAATAAATCAATACATTTTACAAAATATATACTTTTTTACAAATATTCTTGCATATTTTACTTTTTTTTGACAGATAATATGACTACATACAAAATTATTTGACAAAAAAATCAGGGAGGAAAATATGAAAGCGACAGGAATTGTAAGAAGAATAGATGATTTAGGAAGAGTTGTAATTCCAAAAGAGATTAGACGAACAATGCGTATAAGAGAAGGGGACCCGCTAGAAATCTATACAGAAAAAGATGGTGAGGTTATATTTAAGAAGTATTCACCTATTGGTGAACTGGGCGATTTTGCAATAACATATGCAGAAACACTTAACAAGACAGCAGGAGTTCCAACTTTAATCACTGACCGTGATAGTATTATTGCAGTATCCGGTGTTTCTAAAAAAGAATTTTTAGAAAAGCGAGTAAGCGTTGATATTGAAAACCTAATGAGCGAAAAAGAATCATACAAATCACAAAATGTTGAGCAAAAATTGCCTATTGCAGAGGGAGTGGAGTCATATAATGCAGGTGTTGTTATACCTATAGTGTCAGAGGGTGACACGATTGGCTCTGTAATCTTCGTTATGAAAGACAAGGAAAATCCAACAGAAACAGAAGTCAAACTTGCAGAAACAGCAGCAGTTTTCTTGGGGAAACATATGGAAGGCTAGTAAAAAACAAGTATAGTTTTTCTATACTTGTTTTTTTGTATAGAAGACTCTTAATGAAAAATCAGGTATTGAAGCCAAAATCATACTATTATAAGAATATAACATATTTCACAGAAATTAAGTTTTTTAAAATAAATATACAGTAAAATTGCTTGAAAAATATGGATTTTTAGTTTATAATAATTGTGATGAAAATGAGATATTAAAATGTTTGTTAAGAAGTATAATGCCAAAAATAAAGATAATACTATAAATTCATATAAAGGTGTTAGTTATTGCTTAGAAGTTAAAAAGAATTATAACAAATAATGGTAGACATTTTGTAGAAAATGTAGTACAATATAATTTGATACTTTATTGAGAGGAATTTTTATGGAAAAATTACAAACTATTGTAAAGGCACTTGATGACAAAAGAGCAGACAGAATTGATGTACTGAACATTTCAAAACTTACATCGCTTGCTGATTATTTCGTTATTTGTTCTTGTGGCTCTGATGTTCAAGTAAGGGCTTGTGCTGATGAAGTCGAAGAGAAGACAAAAGAATTAGGATTTGAGCCACTCCATATTGAAGGGTATCGTGGCGGAAATTGGGCACTCGTTGATTTTGGAGATATCGTTGTGCACATTATGGAAAAGGAAACCAGAGAGTTTTATGCGCTTGAACGACTTTGGGACGATGCTGAAAAAATTGAAATTAATGTTGATTAAATAAAGGAGCAGAAAATGGAAAGATACGATTACAAAGCCATTGAAAAGAAGTGGCAAAAGAGATGGGAAGAGAAAAACTGTTTCCACGCAGAAAATGGAAGTGACAAAGAGCCTTTTTATGCGCTTGTTGAATTTCCGTATCCGTCAGGACAAGGACTTCATGTAGGACATCCAAGAAGTTATACAGCGCTTGACATTATGGCAAGAAAAAGAAGAATGCAAGGATATAATGTTCTTTATCCTATGGGTTGGGACGCTTTTGGCTTGCCAACCGAAAACTATGCTATTAAAAATAAAATTCACCCGAGAATAGTTACTAAAAATAACATTGAAAACTTTACAAGGCAACTTAAAATGTTGGGCTTTTCTTTTGATTGGGACAGAGAGGTAAACACAACTGATCCGTCATACTATAAATGGACACAATGGATATTCCTACAACTATTCAAAAAAGGTCTTGCATACAAACAAGAAATGCCGATTAACTGGTGTACAGGCTGTAAAGTAGGTCTATCAAATGAAGAAGTTGTAAACGGCGTTTGTGAACGTTGTGGAAGTGAGGTTGTCCAAAAGAGAAAGAGCCAATGGATGCTTAAAATCACGGAATACGCACAAAGACTTATCGACGACCTTGATGAAGTTGATTATATTGATAGAGTCAAGACTCAGCAGGTTAATTGGATTGGAAGAAGCGAAGGCGCAGAAGTTAAGTTCAAACTAACATCAGGTGATGTAGTTACTGTTTATACAACAAGATGTGATACTCTGTTTGGTGCTACATATATGGTTTTGTCACCTGAGCACGAAATAGTAAAAAAACTTTTGCCAAATCTTCAAAATAAAGAAGAAGTTGAAAACTATATTAAAGAAGCTGCTAAAAAGTCTGAGTTTGAAAGAACAGAACTTGCAAAAGATAAAACAGGGGCAGAGTTAAAAGGAATTAAAGCAATTAATCCTATAACAAATAAAGAAATTCCTGTATTCATTTCTGACTATGTACTAGTTACATACGGAACAGGTGCAATAATGGCAGTTCCTGCGCATGACGAAAGGGACTGGGATTTTGCAAAGAAATTCAATTTGCCTATTATAGAAGTTGTAGGTGGTGGAGAAAATGTTTGCGAGGCACCGTTTACAGATGTATCAAACGGTACAATGGTGAATTCAGGATTCTTAACGGGTCTTAGTGTAAAGGAAGCAATCCCTACAATGATTAAACACCTGGAAGAAAAGGGTATAGGCAAGAAGAAAGTCAACTTTAAACTTCGTGATTGGGTATTTTCTCGTCAAAGGTATTGGGGTGAACCAATTCCACTAGTTTACTGTGAAAAGTGTGGTTGGGTACCGATTCCTGAATCGGAACTTCCACTAGAACTTCCTGAACTTGATACATTTGAGCCCGGGGAAAATGGTGAATCGCCACTTGCAAAGGCAACAGATTGGATAAACACAACTTGTCCACACTGTGGAGGAAAAGCGATTCGTGAAACCGATACAATGCCGCAATGGGCAGGCTCTAGTTGGTATTTCTTACGCTATATGGATCCTGATAACAGCGAAGCATTAGCATCAAAAGAAGCACTTAACTATTGGTCGCCTGTAAATTGGTATAATGGTGGTATGGAACATACAACGCTTCACTTATTATATTCAAGATTTTGGCATAAATTCTTATATGACATCGGTGTAGTTCCTACAAAAGAACCATATCAAAAGAGAACATCTCATGGTATGATTTTGGGTGAAAACGGCGAAAAAATGTCAAAATCAAGAGGAAATGTTGTAAATCCCGATGAAGTTGTAAACGATTATGGTGCAGATGCAGTTCGTACATTTGAAATGTTTATAGGTGCGTTTGACCAATCAACACCTTGGTCAGAAAAGGGCTTAAAGGGTTGCTATAAATTCTTAGAGCGTGTTTGGAACTTGCAAGATATGGTAAATGATGACGAGGGAATGTCAAAAGACCTTGAAAAAGCAGTTCATAAAGCAATCAAAAAGGTTAGCGATGATTATGAAAAAATGAAATATAACACAGCCATTGCGACTCTTATGAGTTTGGTTAATGACTTCTATAAAAAGGGCAGTGTCACAAAGGGTGAATATAGAGTTTTAATCGCACTTTTAAACCCTGTCGCTCCACACATCACAGAAGAATTGTGGGAAAAATATGGTAATACTGAGCTTCTTGCGATTACAAAATGGCCTGAATTTGACGAAGCAAAAACTATTGATGATGAGCTTGAAGTAGTCGTTCAAATTAATGGTAAAATAAAAGATAAGATTATGGTTTCAAAAGATGAAAGCCGTGAAAGTATGCAAGAAAAAGCGCTTGCTGCTGAAAAGGTTAAAGAAGCAGTGGCCGGAAAAGAAATAGTGAAAGTAATAATTGTTCCGGGGAAACTTGTGAACATTGTTGTTAAGTAATTTACAGAGAGGAAGTAATATAAATGGCAAAGGGTAATATATCAGTAAATTCGGAAAATATATTTCCCATTATCAAAAAATGGCTTTATTCTGATAAAGACATTTTTATAAGAGAACTTGTTTCAAATGGTTGTGATGCGATAACGAAACTTAAAAAGTTATCAGGAATCGGCGAAGCAAAACTAGACGAAAATGAAAGATTTAAAATCACCGTTACAGTAGATAAAGAAAACTCTACACTTGCCTTTGAGGATAACGGTATAGGAATGACAAAGGAAGAAGTTGAAAAGTACATAACAGATGTTGCTTTTTCGGGTGCTACTGAGTTTTTGGAAAAATACAAAGATGAAAATGATAATGGTGCACAAATAATAGGTCATTTTGGTTTGGGATTTTATTCTGCTTTTATGCCAAGCACAAAGGTTGAAATTGAAACTCTTTCATATAAAGATGGCGAAAAGGCAGTAAAATGGTCATGCGATGGTGGTATGACTTATGATATAGGTGAGAGTGATAAAGCTACTCGTGGAACAAAGATAACACTTACAATAGCAGAAGATTCAAAGGAATTTTTGGAAGAATTCACTGTGCGAAGCGTGCTTTCTAAGTATTGTTCATTTGTGCCGGTTGAAATCTATTTGGATATTGTAGGAAAAGAACCGGAAAAGGATAAAGACGGAAATGTTATTGCTCCTATCCCGATTAACGATACTACACCATTATGGGTAAAAAATCCAAAGGATTTAAAGGACGAAGACTATAAAGAGTTTTACACAAAAGTATTTATGGACTTTAATGAACCGCTATTTTGGATTCATTTAAATGTAGACTTCCCGTTCAACTTAAAAGGAATACTATATTTCCCTAAAATCAATCACGAATTTGCGGCGAATGAGGGACAAATTAAACTTTTCAATAATCAAGTATTTGTTGCAGATAACGTTAAGGAAGTTATTCCTGAATTTTTGATGCTATTAAAAGGCGTAATCGATTGCCCTGATTTGCCACTTAATGTATCAAGAAGTTTTTTGCAAAATGATGGTTATGTAAAGAAAATATCAGCGCACATTACAAAAAAAGTCGCTGATAAACTAAAAGAGATTTACACAAAAGAAAGAGAAAAATACGATAAGTATTGGGAAGATATCAATGTTTTCATTAAGTATGGTTGTATGCGTGATGAAAAGTTCTATGAAAAGGTAAAGGATTTTATTATCTATAAAAATCTTGATGGAAAATATTTGACATTATCAGAGTGTTTAGAAGGCAAAGATAATAAAGATATTTACTATGTTTCAGATGAAAATATGCAATCTCAATACATCAATATGTTCCGTGAACAAGGTCTTGATGCGGTTATTTTGCCTGCTATTATGGATACTCACTTCATTTCTTTTATTGAAATGAAAGAAGAGGGAGTGAAGTTTAAGAGAATTGATTCTTCAGTTTCCGAAACGGCACAAAAGGACGGCGAAAAGAATGAAGAATTTAATAAAAAACTAACAGAAATCTTTAAGGGTGCATTAAAGGACGATGCATTGAAATTTGATGTTCAAGCGCTTAAAAATGAAGATGTACCTGCCGTTATTCTTTTATCGGAAGAAAGCAGAAGAATGCAGGAGATGTATAAATCATACGGACAACAGTTTGCAAGTATGGGAGATATGTTTAAAGATGAATTTACACTTGTTCTAAATTCGAATAACGAACTAATCAAGAAAATTGATACAGTAAATGAAGAGGATAAAAATATGCTTTGTGAGCATATCTATGACCTTGCTTTGTTATGTCATAAACCGCTATCTCCCGAGAGAATGACAAACTTTATTAAAAGAAGCAATAAGCTTATTGGAAAAATGATACTAAATTAATATAAAACCACCGATTTTATTCGGTGGTTTTAGTGTGTAAAGGGGTGATTGCTTTGGATATTTTATCTATGATAACCGACAAAAATGATAAAATAGCTTATGAAAATACGAAAATGATTGCAAAAGAATCGGAACTTTCGGATAAGTATTATGAATATCTTAATGATTTTTCAAAGCTTCTTAAAAGTGAAAAATCACATATTAGAATTCGTGCTTTTATTCTGTGTGCATCTCAGTCCAGATGGGATCATAAAGGCAAGATTAAAGAAATTTTACCTGATATGGTATTACTTTTTTGTGATGATAAACCTACCGTTGTAAGACAATGCTTAAATGCAGTTAAGGAAATTATTGCATATAGGAAAGAACTGACGAATATAATATTAGACGGAATTAACCAAATTGAACTTTCAAAATATAATGACTCTATGAGACCGCTTATTGAAAAGGATATTTTTGAAGTCCTAAAACTTATTTAAGATAAGAAAAATATCGTGTAAAAAGTATAAAAACATTAATTAATTATTTATGATATATTGACATTTTCTGTATGATATGTTATGCTACATACAGAGATGTTTTAAATATAAAAAAGATGATTTTAATAAAAAAACATAAAAAATAGGGGGATATTAAGATGAATATAAAAAAGATGATAACATTAGCACTTGTTCTTTCAAGTTTAGCAATAAATATGACTGCAATGGCAGAAGAATTACCACTAATCGCTACACAAGAATCGGCTTTGGAAACTAAGAATTCAGATGACATAAAGGTTAAATACAATGACGTAGAAATTGCTTTTGATGTTGAACCTCAAATAGTAGATGGCAGAACATTAGTTCCAATGAGAAAAATATTTGAAACTTTGGGTGCAAATGTTTCTTGGATTGAAGCAGAACAAGGAATTGTTGCAATCAAAGGCAGCAAAATAATGACAATGAAAATAGGTGCTAATATGATGATTGTTTCGGATGTAGCTACTTCCGAAGAAAACAAAATCACATTAGATGTTCCACCAATTATAGTTGATAACCGAACACTTGTTCCTGTAAGAGCTATTTCGGAAGGATTGGGAGTTAAGGTTGATTGGATTGCGGAAACTAAGACAGTTTTGTTGTCAGAGTAATATTTTCGGCGTATTCTTTAATACAGGCAATACAAAAAAACATCAATAAAATAAAAATTAATCTTATATTTTAAATGTCTGGCATCTGTTTTTTAGCAGATGCTGAATGTTTAGATAGAACTATATTTCAGATGCAATATATAAGTCTATAAAGATGAATTTACACTTGTTCTAAATTCGAATAACGAACTAATCAAGAAAATTGATACAGTAAATGACGAGGATAAAAATATGCTTTGTGAGCATATCTATGACCTTGCTTTGTTATGTCATAAACCACTATCGCCTGAGAGAATGACAAACTTTATTAAAAGAAGCAATAAGCTTATTGGAAAAATGATACTAAATTAATATAAAACCACCGATTTTATTCGGTGGTTTTAGTGTGCAAAAGAATACTTGCTTTAATAAGATTACCAATTAAAATTATTAAAGGGAAAATTAGAAAAATTTTAAAGTAAAAAAGAAGAAGTAAAAACTTCTTCTTTTTTTGGTAGCGGTAATAAGATTTGAACTTATGACACCACGGGTATGAACCGTGTGCTCTAGCCAACTGAGCTATACCGCCATATCAACGACGAGTGTTATTATACTATAATTTTCCACGCTTGTCAATACTTTTTTTGTAAAAAATAATTATATTATTTATAAGACTTGCATTATATATAATGTGAGGTGAATTTATGAAAAAATGTATAGCTTTAATAGCAGCAATGCTAACATTTCTGTTAGGAAGTTGCGGAGTAACACGAGAAACCATAACAGTAACAGATAGCACAAACTTTGATGCGTATGCCATTGATAACAAGGGCTCAGGTTGGGGGTTTAAAAAAGAAAAGGATAAAAAACCTGATATACCGGCATCAATCACAGAAGAATTTAAAAAGTATAATACATTCTACATAGACCCAAAAGAAACAAATGTAATTTATTTAACTTTTGATGAAGGTTATGAGGCAGGGTACACAGAATCAATTTTGGATACACTAAAAAAATGTAATGTTCCTGCAGCGTTTTTTATTACAGGTGACTATTTTGATAGGGAGATAGCACTTGTTGAGAGAATGGTAAAGGAAGGACATATTGTGGGCAATCATACAGAGCATCATCATAATCTACATAAATTAAGTGACCCACAAAAAATTGCAGAAGAATTATCAATCTTAGATTCAAAGTACTATGAAAAGTTTGGGGAACATTTTAAGTATATGAGACCACCTGAGGGCGAGTATAGCGAAAGAGTAATTGCTGTCGCAAAAAATGAGGGGTATAAAACGGTATTTTGGAGTTTTGCATATAAAGACTGGCTAAGGGATAATATTAGGGGAAAACAGTATGCCATAGATTCTGTAACACCATATTTTCATAATGGCGAGATACTGCTATTGCACGCTGTATCAAAGGACAATGCAGAGGCATTGGAGGATATAATAAATATAGCAAAAAATAAAGGCTACGAGTTTGGAAGTTTGGATAATATTGCAGAATAGGAGTGTTTTTTGTTGACAAATCACCTCTAAAATGCTATAATCTCCTTATTCAGACAAGGTTATTTAGATTTTTCTGAATGACCTTGTTTTTTTATTTTAATTATAGGAGTGAGCTTATGAAGGATTTATCAAAAATTTTCGGAATTAATGTTTTCAACGAGTCAAAAATGAAAGAGCGTTTACCAAGAGAAACATATTTGGCTCTACAAAAAACAATAAAAGACGGAAAACACCTTGATATAAACATTGCAAATGTTGTGGCAAGTTCAATGAAAGATTGGGCGATTGAAAATGGTGCTACTCATTTTACTCATTGGTTCCAACCTATGACGGGAATTACAGCAGAAAAACATGACAGTTTTATTTCTCCGACTGATGATGGAAATATTATTATGGATTTTTCCGGAAAGGAACTTGTAAAAGGCGAGTCTGATGCATCAAGTTTTCCGTCAGGCGGGCTTAGAGCAACTTTTGAAGCAAGAGGATATACGGCATGGGATCCTACTTCGTATGCCTTTATAAAGGGAAAAACACTTTGCATTCCTACTGCATTTTGTTCATACGGCGGTGAAGCACTAGATAAAAAGACACCACTTCTTCGCTCTATGGAGGCGATTAATAAGCAGGCTCTTAGAGTTGTAAGACTTTTTGGAAATACCGATGTAACGTCTGTAAAAACGACAGTTGGAGCAGAACAAGAGTATTTCTTAGTTGATCAAAATATGTATGAAAAGCGTCCCGACCTTATTTTTACAGGTAGAACTTTGTTTGGTGCACCTGCTCCAAAAGGTCAAGAGATGGATGACCACTACTACGGAACGATAAAATCAAGAGTTCAAGCATTTATGGATGAATTAAATGTTGAACTTTGGAAGCTTGGTGTATTTGCAAAAACAGAACATAATGAAGCAGCACCTGCTCAACATGAACTGGCGCCAGTTTTCACAACAACAAATATAGCAACAGACCAAAATCAGCTTACAATGGAATTGATGCAAAGAATTGCCAAAAAGCATGGAATGGTTTGCCTTCTTCATGAAAAGCCGTTTGAGGGGGTTAACGGAAGTGGTAAGCACAATAACTGGTCAATCTCAACAAACACAGGTAAGAATTTGTTAGACCCCGGTGAAACTCCACATGAAAACGCACAATTTTTGCTGTTTTTATGCAGTGTAATAAAAGCTGTTGACGATTATCAAGATATGCTAAGGGTATCTGTAACTTCTGCAGGGAATGACCATAGATTAGGAGCAAACGAGGCACCACCTGCAATTGTTTCTATGTTCTTGGGCGAAGAGATTACAGAAATTTTAGAAGCGATTGAAAATGATGAGGGATATGATGCAAAAGAACGTGTTGTAATGCGTGTTGGAGTGCATATTTTGCCAAAATTCCCAAAGGATTCGACAGATAGAAACAGAACCAGCCCATTTGCATTTACGGGTAACAAATTTGAATTTAGAGCGCTTGGCTCTACGGCATCAATTTCAGGTCCAAATGTTGTTTTAAACACAACAGTTGCAGAAAGTTTAAAACAATTTGCAGATGAGCTTGAAAATGCAACCGACTTTGATGAATGTCTTCATAACTTAATCAAAAGAACAATTAAAGAACATAAGCGTATTATATTTAGTGGAAATGGTTATGACAATGACTGGGTTTTAGAAGCAGAAAAAAGAGGACTTTTGAATCTTAGAACAACGCCTGATTGCTTGCCTTGCTATGTTGCAGAAAAGAATATTAAATTGTTTACAGAGCATAAGGTATTTACTGAACCTGAAATGCGTGCAAGATATGAGATTCATTTGGACAACTATTCAAAGACAATTAATATTGAAGCAAGAACTGTTGTTGATATGGTTAAAAAAGATATCCTGCCGGCAGTTTCTGAATTTGTAAAGAATATTTCGGATTTAGTTATTTCAAAAACAACGGTTATAAAGGATATTAACTGTGACTATGAAAAAGATATAATAAAAAGACTTTCAGAACTTATTAAAAAGACTTACGACAATGTAAATCAACTTAATAAGGAATTAGAAATCACAAATAGTTGGACAAAATCTGCGCAAGAACTTGCTGATTTCTATAAAGATGTTATTATATCAAAAATGGACGAAATTCGTGTTACAGTGGACAGTATGGAAGTGTTAACCGACAGAAACTATTGGCCATATCCATCATATGCAGATTTATTATTCGGTTTAGTATAAGAAAAAAAGTGGTTGATTTAATCAACCACTTTTTCATATACAGATTTTTTTAAAACTCCTACATATGGAAGGTTTCTGTACTGTTCAGCATAATCAAGTCCGTATCCGATAACAAACTCATCGGGGATTTCAGTACCTGAATAGTCAACATCTACATCAACAACACGCCTTGATGGTTTGTCAAGTAAGGCACATATCTTAACAGACTTTGCTTGTCTGTGTTCAAATAATTTCTTGATTTTGTTTAGCGTATTTCCACTATCAATAATGTCTTCAACGATTAAAACATTTTTGCCTGTAATATCTTGTTCAATATCTTTTTTTAGATTGATAAATCCACTGGATGCTGTTGATTTGCCATAACTTGAAACTTGCATAAAATCAATTTCAACAGGCATTGTAAGTTTTTTTATAAGGTCCATTGCAAATGGTGTTGAGCCTTTTAGGATTATTACAACTAAAAGCGGTTCACCATTTAGGTCGCTATTAATTTTTTCTGCTATGTTTTGAACAATTTCTTGCAGTTCAGTTTCGTTTATAAGTATTTTTTCGACGTCTTTATGCATTGGTATTTCTCCTTTTTATTGGGTGTATAATTTTTGCGTTCATTAGAGCAAGTAAAACAGGTGTACAGATTGCAGAGTCAATTAAGTGATGTAGGAATGTGCCACCTGTTGCAATGTAGCCTGCTATAAGTGCTGTTGTTTCTGATGTTAGAATTAGTGGTGTCATTATATATACAACTAACCCCTCTGCAAGAGCATGTAATAGTGCGGTGATTAAAACAATAAAAACAATATTAAGTTTGTTAGTTTTTAAAAGTTTAATGCCGACTAATGCAAAAATAATATGCGTTGCAGCTCTTGTAACAACGATTATTGAATTAGGTGCAGGGATTGTAAGCATAAAACCAATGCAACTTCCAATAATTGTCATAACTGAAACCCACGGACTCACAAAAACTGCAAGCATTGTTGGAACGTGAGCACCAAGAGTTAGTGTGAAGAATGGCATAACAAGTTTAAGAGGTGAATATGTAATTAAAATTGATAGTGCGGTTAAAATTGACGCCAAAGCAACTTCTTTTGTTTTTTTCATTCTAAATACTCCTACAAATTAATAAAATTATTAATTATCTTTTCGGCATCGGGAGTAAGTCCTGATGCTAAATAATAATTTATGCCATAAATGTTTCCGTGTTTTTCAGGTGCAATTAGGTTACTTACAGCCAAGATATCCCCTTCGTTTGAGCGAGAGATTATGTCCAAATCTTTTGGGAGTGATGACTCCAAAAGTCCAACAGGCTTGCCACGGCATATCTTTATAACGGTTTCTAAATCTTTAAAAATGGGAACATTTATATCAATGACAGCAAATTCTTGCCTTCCCTCAGCACAGTTAATTTCTTCACATTTTCCGTCAAATGCAGAAACTACGCTTTGAAAACCATCTAAAATGCCAAGAACTGGAATATTAATAAGCAATGCTTCTTTAATAATTCGAATTGCATCTTCCGAAAACTCCGTAACAATCACCTTTTCAGCGTTCGAGAGTGAATTTGAAAAAACTGCGTGAATGCCAAGAGAGGAAAGATAATCAAATGTTTCTCTTTCTCCAAGATATAATATCACAATAAATTTCCTCCGAATAAACTAAAGTGTTGAATTTTTTCTCATATTATGGTATATTATAATTGTATCACAATTAATAGAAAAATTCAAGAGGTTATAACTATGAAAGTCTTAATTATTTCAGTTAAAGCCGGATACGGACATCATTCAACTGCAAAAGCATTGATTGAGGAATTTGAAGAAAGAGGAATTGAGTGTCAAATGCTTGACACTTTTGAATATATAAATCCACTTCTTGCAGATTCTATTGATAATGGATATTTGTTTTCGACTAAATATATACCAAAACTTTACGGAAAGGCATATGACAAACTTGACAAACACGATGAAAAGATTGACAATCATTCGATTTTTGCACTTTTGTCTAAAATTGTATCGCATCAGTTAAAGGACTTTTTAAATGATTTTAAGCCGGATATTGTAATCGGAACTCACTCATATGCCTGTATGCTAATGACATATTTGAAGGAAGAAAAGGTTATTTCTTGCCCATTAATCGGTATTGTGACTGATTTTACAGTTCATCCGTTTTGGGAAAACACTATACTTGATTATTATGTAACGGCAGATTCGCTTTTAGATAATCAAATGATAAAAAAGGGCATACCTAAAAGCAAAATTTTGCCGTTTGGAATTCCGATCAGAAAGGAATTTTCAAATAAAATAGATAAAAAAGTGGCGAGAAAATCCTTGAAAATTAAAGATATTCCGACCATTCTAATCATAATGGGTTCTATGGGATTTGGAAATATTTTGCAAGAAATAAAGGAAATAGATGATCTTGATATAAATTTTCAAGTTTTGTGTGTATGCGGAAGAAACAAGAAAATGTTTAAGGAAGTGTCGGAGTATCCTTGGAAAAAGAAAATTACAACTTTCGGATTTGTAAATAATGTTGATTTGTTGATGGATGCTTCGGATTGTATCATAACTAAACCGGGAGGACTTACGACTTCTGAACTTTTAGCAAAAGAATTACCGGCAATTATTATGAATCCAATCAAGGGACAAGAAGACAGAAATATGGAATTTTTGGTTAACTGTGGCGCAGCAGTAATGGCTACTAAAACTTTTAGTTTAGAAGAAGCATTATATGAGGTTTTGAATAACCAATGGAGGCTTGACGCTTTAAAAACAGCAGTAAAACATTTAGGTAAACCAAATTCTACAATAGATTTATGTGACTTTGTTATGGGAATTGTGAAGGAAAATGGAAATTAAAGAACTACCAAAAGATTTTAAAAATCGAATGAGAGATATGTTAGGCTCGGAATATGACGACTTTATGAACTCTTTTTCAGAGAACACATCATATTCCGGTATGCGCATAAACAATTTAAAAGCAAATTCTCAAAATGCTATTTTTGAACTTTTGGGAAGTCTTGAAAAGGTTAAATGGTGCGATAATGGTTTCTATGCCGATAAGTCGTTGATTTCAGGTAAGCACCCATATCATAATGCAGGACTTGTATATTTTCAAGAGCCATCGGCTATGTCGGTTGTGTCGGTGCTTCCAATAAAAGAAAATGACTATGTTTTAGACCTTTGTGCAGCACCGGGAGGCAAAGCAACTGCTGCTGCAGAAAAACTTAATGGAACAGGTCTTTTAGTTGCAAACGAAATAGTTGATAAGCGTTCAAAAATTTTGGCGGAAAATATTGTTAGAATGGGGATTTCTAATGCTATTGTGACAAATGAAACCCCGACACATCTAGCCCAAAAGTTTCCGTCCTTCTTTGATAAAATTATAGTTGATGCACCCTGTTCAGGAGAAGGGATGTTTAGAAAAGAAGAAAAGGCAATAACAGAGTGGAGCGTTGAACATACATATTCGTGCGCAGAAAGGCAAAAGAAAATTTTAGATGATGCATTTACTATGCTAAAACAGGGTGGATACCTTGTTTATTCCACTTGCACATTTGCACCTTGCGAAAACGAGGGAATAGTAGAGTATATTCTCAGTAAATATGAAGATGTAAAACTTGTTCCAATAGAGAATGAAGAACTTTGTGATGCAAATGCAAAATGGATTAATTCAGACGCTGATTTTTCATATGCAAAACGTATTTTTCCACATAAACTAAAAGGTGAAGGACATTTTTTGGCACTTTTTAAAAAGGTTGGAGACGATAAGAGTGTTACTAAGACAATGCCCAAATACATCAAATCAAAAGAATACAGGGATTTTGAAAAAGACTTTTTAAATATAAACCTACCTGAACGATTAATTTCGTTTGGAGAAAAGATATTTTTACTACCGGATAGTATAGATATTGACAAGATAAAAGTAACTCTGGCAGGACTGTTTTTAGGTTGTGCAAAAAAGGGGAGGTTTGAGCCTTCTCACGCATTAGCACTCGCACTTACTAAAAATGATTTCAAAAATACTATTGAAGTTTCTTGTGAAGATGCAAAAAAATATTTTGAAGGTCAAGTGCTGGCTTGTGATAAAAATGGTTGGACAGTTCTTTTATATAAAGGATACCCAATCGGTTGGGGAAAGGCATCAGGCGGAATCTTGAAAAATCACTATCCTAAACATTTGAGATATTAAGGAGAATATTATGGATAATATAATTGAATTAATTGTAAATACATTTAGCGGAAAGATTTCTAACGGACTAATAGTTTTTATCATATCAATGATACCTATTTTAGAATTAAGGGGAAGTTTGATTGCTGCGGGATTTTTGAAAATGAATTTTTTCAGCACATTTATAATAGCAGTAATAGGAAATATGCTTCCGATACCATTTATTTTACTTTTGATTGATAAAATATTTGCATGGCTAAAAACTACAAAATGTAAAAAATTGGTTTTGAAACTTGAAAATAGAGCATTATCAAAAGCTGACCAAATAAAAAAATACGGAAAGTTCGGACTATACTTATTTGTTGCAATACCACTTCCGGGAACAGGAGCTTGGACGGGTTCTTTGGCAGCAGTTCTTCTTAGAATGAAGTTCAAGGATTCTATTATCCCCATTTTCTTAGGTGTAATTACAGCAGGACTTATTATGTCGCTTTTGTCATTTGGAATAATAAAACAAATAATATAAAAAAGGCTTTTTAAAAGCCTTTTTTTATACATATTTTGAAGATTTTGAATGTGATGATACCGATAATACAAGCCCGATTGCAATCATATTTGTTAGAAGTGATGTACCGCCATAGCTCATAAAGGGAAGAGGAATTCCTGTAACCGGCATAAGTCCAATACACATTCCTATATTTTCAAAAGTGTGGAAAATCAGCATTGCAGCAATTCCAATCGAAAGAAATTTACCAAAACTGTCACCGGACTTTTGAGAAATTGAAATACATTTTGCAATTATTAAGAAAAGAATTAAGACTACAAATACAGAGCCTATAAAACCAAATTCTTCAGAAATTACACTGAAAATAAAGTCGGTGTGCTTAGTAGGCAGAAACCCTAATTGATTTTGTGTGCCTTTTAAAAATCCTTTACCAAAAAATCTTCCTGATCCTACTGCGATTTTTGATTGAATTACATTGTATCCGCTACCAAGCTTGTCAAGTTCCGGATTAAAGAACACATCAATTCTATGCTTTTGATAATCGCTTAGCAAGAAAAAATAAATTATAGGGCAAGCTGCTACAAATGCAAGGAGCGTGGGGAAAATATACTTATATGATATTCCCGCAGTAAATAGCATTATTGCAAACATAAAGCAGAAAACAAAGGCACTTCCGGCATCCGGCTGTAACATTATTAGAAGTAAGAATACTAATAAGTGGCAGGATAGAAGAAGTAGTGTGGAGAATCTATTAATTTTGTGTTTGACCATTGAAAGATGTTTGGAAAATGTTATTGCAAAACCGATTTTGCATATTTCTGACGGCTGTATGCCAATAGGCCCGAATCGAATCCAAGACCTAGCGCCCCAATTTCCTGTTGAACCTAAAATTAGCACAGCTATTAATAAAATAACACAAACAATGTAAATTGGAACAGAAAGATAACCAAAAGTTTGATAGTTTATCTTGCTTAGAATAAGCATAATTATTATTCCTATAATAAATGCACCTGATTGTACAATTACATTAGTATTAGTGCCAAGAGAACGAGTTGCAGTGAAAATTGCAACAATTCCAATAAGACAGGCAATTATAGTAAGATAAAATAATGTATAGTCAAAACTATTAAAAGTTCTATTGTATTTTTGCTTCAAAAATAGTCACCCCAATTCAATAAATGCTGACTCTATTATACTATTATTTTTTTACATTTTCAATATCTTATTACATAAAATTGGATAATTAGAAGATACTATATTTAGTGGAGCAGAGGGGAGAAAGTAAATGGCGTATATTTTGTTATCTTCAAAATTATTTATTTTTGGATATTATTGTGATTTGTGTATAATGCTTTTAAATAAGCTGTGTGATAAAGAATTAAAAAAAGATAAAAAATTAAATAAAAAATTGCTCATAAAAATGAGCAATTTAACAAATAAAAATCTTGTAAAATGGCAAAAGATTGAAAAAGAGGTTATTAATCTTTTGTTCCAAGAGTAGTTTTAGTTGCCAAAATGTTGGTGACACGATTTTGTTCGGTTTTTATAACTATTATGAAAATTCCTTCGGCATCAAAACGCTCACCACGCTTTGGAATACGACCTAAAATTTCTGTAATCCAACCACTGACAGAACTGCTTTCAAACTCTATTTTCGGAGTCACGTCAAATAATTCAAACATTTTTTCGATATTTGCATTACCTGAAATTCTGTATCTGTAATCAGACAACTTGACAAAATCAGGGTTAACAGAATCGTGTTCGTCCCAAATCTCGCCAACCAGTTCTTCTAATGCATCTTCCAAACTTACAACACCGACAGTACCGCCGTATTCATCAGTAACAATGGCTAGGTGCTGCTTTTTTTCTTTTAAAAGAGTAACAAGTTTTGAAATTTTCATGTTTCCCAAAACTAAGACAGCAGGGTGCATTATAGACTTGATGTCAGGATTATAGAAAAAGTCTTTTTCATTAATTATCCCAATTACATTATCGACGGTATCCTTAAATACAGGAAGTCTTGAAAAACCGCTTTTTCTGAATATCTCTTTGACTTCGTTAATATCTTCATCAATATCGACTGAAACAACATCAACACGAGGTGTCAAAATATCTGAAACTTCAAGGTCATAGAATGTGATAGCGCTTTTTAAAAGGATACTTTCGGCTTCGTCAATACCACCTTCAGTCTTTGCTTCTTCAACGATTGTTAAAAGTTCTTGGTCAGTAATTGAATTGTTTTGATTAATATTAAAAAAGTGAGAGGCAAAAGATTTTATGCCACTGAAAAAATGTGTTATTGGTGATAAAACCAACATAAGCACAGAAATAAATGGTGTAGAAAATTTTGCAAAGGTTTCAGCAGACTCTTTTGCAAAACTTTTTGGCAAAATTTCGCCAAAAGTAAGAACAACAAGTGTCATTATAATCGTAGAATACAATACACCATTTGTAGGGAAATATGAAACAAAAAGAGCAGTAGCAATAGATGCAGATAAAATATTAACAATGTTATTTCCAATCAAAATTGTTGAAAGCAATTTGTCATATTTTTTGCATAAATCAAGCGTCTTTTTTGCTTTTTTATCACCATTTTTTGCTTCATTTTTAAGTTTTATGTGATTTAATGAGGAAAATGCAGTTTCAGTGGCTGAAAAATATGCTGAAAACAGGATAAGAACTACCAAAACTATAATTTTCCAAGAAATACTATTCATAATTATTTGCCTGCTAAATATTTATTTAAATCATCAACTAGTTTATCTACATCAGCACCGTGAACGGCACAAGCCATTTCAAGAGATTCACCGCTTGCAGATGGGCAACCTAGGCAGTGCATACCGATTGCTAATAAGAAATCAGCACAACCAGGGTCTAGCGATAATACGTCCCTTATAATCATATCCTTAGTTACTTGTTTCATTGTTTTTATCTCCTTCATTATTAAAATATTTCAAAAACTCTGTCTCATTTAGTGTTTCAAATTTCAACAAAGCTTCTGCAATCCTTGTTAGTTTATCCATATTTTCGGATAATATTTTTTTTGCTCTTTCGTATTCTCTATTTAAAAGAGATTCAACCTCTTTGTCGATTTGAGAGGCAATCATTTCGGAATACTGTTTAGAATGACCATAGTCACGGCCTAAGAAAACTTCTTCTTCATTGTCATAGCAGATAGGACCAACATTTTCACACATACCATATTTTGAAACTATGTCGTGTGCTAGTGTTGTTGCACGTTTTAAATCTGATGAAGCACCTGTTGTAATATCGTCCATTGTAAGTTCTTCCGAAACTCTGCCGCCCAGCAAGATTACAATTTCATTTAGCATATCATTTTTTGCGATATACATAGAATCATCATCAGGGATAGACATAGTAAATCCGCCTGCACGGCCTCTTGGAATTATTGAAACTTGACGGACTGTATCACGGGTTGAAATTAACTTTGTGAGTAGTGCATGGCCTGCTTCGTGGTAAGCTGTAAGCCTTTTTTCTTTTTCTGTAATTATATGGGATTTCTTTTGTGGCCCCATCATTACTTTAATATTCGCATCTTCAATATCTTGTTCATCGATCTCGGTTTTATTTCGAATTGCTGCATAAATTGCTGCTTCATTCAATACATTTTCAATATCCGCACCCGTATAACCTGATGTTTCCTTTGCAATCTTTGAAAGATCAATATCCTTTGAAAGATTTTTGTTTCTTGCATGGATTTTGAAAATTTCTTCGCGACCTTTTGAGTCAGGTCTATCAACTACAATTTGTCTATCAAATCTGCCGGGACGAAGTAGAGCTTTATCAAGAATGTCAGGTCGGTTTGTTGCAGCCATAATAATTATGCCTTCATTTTTACCAAATCCATCCATTTCAACCAAAAGTTGATTTAAGGTTTGCTCACGCTCATCATGACCGCCACCCATTCCTGCACCACGCTGACGACCCACAGCATCGATTTCGTCAATAAAAATAATACATGGTTTTGTCTTTTTTGCTTGTTGAAACATATCACGAACACGAGAAGCACCAACACCAACATAAAGTTCAACAAAATCAGAACCGGATATAGAATAAAATGGAACTTCTGCTTCGCCTGCAACTGCCCTTGCAAGAAGCGTTTTGCCTGTTCCGGGAGGGCCTACCAACAAAACACCTTTTGGTATTCTCGCACCGAGAGCAATAAACTTTTGTGGGCTTTTTAAAAATTCAACAATTTCTTCTAATTCTTGTTTTTCTTCATCTGCACCTGCAACATCCGAAAATTTTATAGATTTTTCGCCGGCAGTATCAAGCCTGGCACGACTTTTTGTAAAGTTTGCAGCACCTTTTCCGCTTCCTTGCGCAAATAAGAAAATAACAAATAACAAAAGTGTAAGAATTGAGGTTATCGGAAGAGCGTAATCAACCCATGAAACCCTCTTTTCTGCAATTTTATATTTTAATTTGTCGTTTTGAATTAAATCTCTTAATTCTTCGCCTGCGTCTTTTTCTAAAACATCATATGAAGGTATTTCACAAGATATAATATCTTCACCAACTACTGCTTTTGCTGTAGTCCGGTCAATGTAAAGTTCTGAAACTGCACCATTTTTAATACATTTTAGCAGTGTTGAGTAGTCAGAATGTATGGTCTTGTCAGAAAACTCTTGCACAAAGGAAAAAATCGTTGCAATAATTAGTGCAATCAGTATCCAACTAAAAAAACTTCGTCGTCTATCGGGCATTTTATATCTCCTTAACTATTATTTTGTATTGTTTACCACTGCCGTTTTCAAAATTTCTGTCATTTCTATATCCGATTACAGAAACAATTTTAGAGTTTGAAAGTAGTAGTGGAATTTGTTCTCGTTCTTTTTTGGGGATTTTTTTATCTGTAAAAAAATCGGACAATTTCTTTTTGCCTGACATTTTAGTAGGATAAAAAATATCGCCATTTCTTTTATTTCGTATTATTAGATTGTCTGTTGTATCAAGAAAAATTTTTCCGTTTTTATCTTCTTTTAAAAGTATTTCTTTGCCAATCTCAGTTATACAGAGCGGAACATTTGGAATGATTTTGTATTCAAATTCTAATTTTTTTGTTTTCTTTTCAATAATGAGCTTTCCATATGAAATATAGGCGCTGTAATAATTTGGAAGGTCAATTTGCTTTCCTGTTTCGTTTGATTTTAATAAATCTATTATATTGTAAATATATAAACCGGATAAGTTTTTATCAGAATTTGCCGATTTTTTATAGTGAAGTTCTATCATTCTCCTTAAAATTGATGCAGGATATTTTGAAACATCATCTACTAAAATTTCATCGGTATAAGAAGATTTAGCGATATTATCAAGATATTCGCAGTCTTCTTGTACCATTACCGAGTTAGAAGTAACAGTGTTAATAAAGTTTGGATTAAAATTTTCTTCTATCTCAGGAATTAAATTAAGGCGAATTTTATTTCTTGTATAAATCGGTTTTAGATTGGTTTCATCAAGGACAAAATCAATGCCCATTTCTTTGCAAAAAGTATTAATTTCTTGTTTTGTTATATCAAGAAGTGGTCTTACGATATTGCCTCTTTTATACGGAATTCCTGATAAACCTTGAAGGGAAGAACCACGCATGAAATTATGAAGTATGGTCTCTGCGTTATCATTTTTATTGTGTGCAGTTGCAATTTTGTCATAATTAAGACTTTTAAAGAAATTGTATCTTACTTCACGAGCATAAAGTTCTTCGCTTTTACCATGTTTTTTTGACTCTGTTTTAATGTCCTTTTTTAATATGTGAAATTCTATTCCGAGCCTTTTACATACTTCATTGCAAAATTGCATATCACGGTCAGCGCTGTCACGGAGCATATGATTAACATGGCAAGCACCAAGCGTAATGCCTAACTTGTCCTTTAAGGAATTAAGCGTAAATAAAAGGGTTATAGAATCACTTCCGCCGGATAAAGCCACCAAAACTCTATCACCATTTTGTATTAAGTTGTGTTTAATTATTGCTTTCTCAACACATTTAATAATATCCATTTATTCCGTATCCTGATCTGCCGGAGCATCACTTTCTGCATGATAATCAATATTTACAAACTTTGTGTATCTACCTTGCCAGCCAAGTTTAAATGTGCCGGCTTCGCCTTTTCTGTGCTTTGCGATGATTATTTCTGCTACATTTTTATCTTTACTGTCAGGGTTATAGTAATCATCACGATATATAAAGATAACCATATCTGCGTCCTGTTCAATAGAACCCGATTCACGAATATCTGAAAGCATTGGTCTTTTATCTTTTCTTGCTTCGTTTGCACGGGACAACTGCGACAGTGCCAAAACAGGAACTCCAAGCTCTTTTGACATAATTTTAAGCGCACGAGAAATAGATGATACCTCAACCTGACGAGATTCTGAATGTGAATCGTCTTGCATAAGTTGAAGATAGTCAATTACAACCATAGAAAGTCCATGAGTTTGCTTTAAGCGTTGACATTTTGCATGAATTTCCGAAACAGTAATATTAGAAGAGTCGTCAATATAAAGTGGGGCAGAAGCGATTTTATCAAGAACTTTTCCAAGTCTTGCCCAATCTTCGCCTTCAAACTTTCCTGACAATAGTTTTTGTGAATCTATATATGCTTGCGAGCATAGTATTCTTTGTACAATCATTGATTTTGGCATTTCCAGATTAAAGATTGCAACCGGGTTTCCGTCACGAATAGCGGCGGCTTCTGCAATATTAACTGCAAAACTTGATTTTCCCATACCGGGACGCCCTGCGATTAGGATAAGTTCGCCACCATGAAATCCGCCTGTACGATAATTAAGTTCATCAAATCCTGTGTCAACACCGGTTAATTTGTTAGGGTTTTGCGCATTTTCAACCATTTCTTCATAGGTTGGTAAAAGGATATCTTTAATTGGTGATATACCGGACTTTTCACGGTCTGAAGAAATGTCATAGATAATACGTTCTGCTTCTGACAAAAGCTTTGCCGATTCGCCATCTTGACCTGTTGAAAGACCTTTGATTTTACCGGCAGCATCTGAAAGTTTGCGAAGAACAGATTTTTCTTGAATAATATTCGCATAATAAATCAAATTTTCGGTTGTGGAAATGCTCTGAGCAATAGAAGCTAAATAGGTGATACCACCAACCGCATCAAGTTTATCATGTCTTGTTAATCTGTCGCTAATTGTGACAATATCAACAGGAACATTCTCGTTAAAAAGTTCAACGGCAATTTTAAAAATTTCTCGATTTGCATCATAATAAAAATCGGTATAGGAAAGAATCTCAAGCGCAGAAGCAAGAGATGTCTTGTCTTGAAGAATACAACCGATTACAGCTTTTTCGGCCTCCAAACTGTTAGGAAGCTCCAAATCGTGAATGTTATTTGAGTTTGCCATAATTATTTTCCTTTTGTAAAAAATCAAATATTATTGTTCAGTTACTACTACTTTTAGTTTTCCGATAACACCTGGGTGAATTTTGACTTCAACTACTGTTGTACCCAAAACTTTGATGCCGTCAGGCATAACAAATTTCTTTTTATCAAGCTTTATGTGATGTTGATTAGTTAATGCATCTGCAACATCTTTTGATGTTATAGAGCCGAAAAGTTTACCGTTTTCGCCTGCTTTTGCAGTAAGTTTTACTTCGATTTGCTCCATTTTCTCTTTTTGAGCTGTTGCCTCATCTAGTGCAACTTGTTTACGATGTGCTTCGGAATCATTCTTTCCATTTAATATATTAATATTTGAATTATTAGCCTCAACAGCCAACTTTCTTGGTAATAAGTAGTTTCTCGCAAATCCATCAGAAACTTCAACAAGTTGTCCTTTTTTACCTTGTCCTTTTACATCTTGATTTAAAATAACTTTCATAATATCAATCCTTTCCACTGTCTTTAATATATTCATTTATACTATCTTTTAACAAAGTTAAAACCTCGTCGATGTTTTTCGATTTAAATTGTGCGCCTGCAATGGTTGCGTGACCACCACCACCAAGTTTTTCGGCAATTAATTGAACATTTATGTCACCCAAAGAGCGTGCTGAAAGACAAATTTCATTTTCACTTGGATACAAAACAAATGCCGCAGTAATACCTGATAGATTAAGCATTTCGTCAGCTGCTTGAGAAGATATTACACGCATATTTGGGTAGGTGGTTTTACAAGCAGAAACAAGCATTTTGTCTGCAATAACTTCTGAATTTTTAATAATTTCAGAACGGTGAATGTAATCATCTTTGTCCGAATTAAAGAGTCGTCTGACTTCTGTAGTATTAAGTCCATAGCGCCTCAAATATGAAGCAGATTCAAAAGTTCTGACACCGGTTTTTATGCTAAAATTCTTTGTATCCATCAAAATGCCTGCATATAATGCCTTTGCTTCAAATGGTAGGAATTTTTTGTCAGTGTCAATATACTGCAAAATTTCTGTCGCAATTTCGCAAGTAGATGAAGCATATGGTTCGTGGTAAACAAGTGCAGTATTGCTTATAAAATCGGTGCTTCGTCTGTGATGGTCAATAAGAACAATGTTATTTGTTTTAGAAAGTAAGTTCTCATTTGGAAGCAGTGAAGGCCTATGCGTATCCAAAATTACAAGCAATGAATTTTCGGTTATAACATCTTCTGCATTTTCAGTAGTCACAAATAAGTTTTTGTATTCTTCGATTTTTTCAGCCTCATCATAAAGATTGGAAATAGCAGGGGAGTTATCAACTACAATGTATGGTGTCTTATTTAAAAGTCTAACTGCTCTTTGAAGACCGATTGCAGCGCCAAAAGCATCATAATCAAGGTTTTGATGTGCCATAAATATTACATTATCAGAATTTTGGATAAACTCTTTAAAGGCAACGGAAAAAGCTCTTGTTTTAACTCTTGTGCTTTTTTCATAATCCTTTGCAATTCCACCATAAAAATTGTATTGTGACATATCTTTAATGGCTGTTTGGTCACCGCCACGACCAAGAGCCATATCAATTGCTGCACGAGCATTTATGTTATTTTCAGATATTGAGCCTCCAACACCGATACCGATACTGATAGTAATTGGAAGTTTTAATTTATCGCCGACTTTTCTTACATTTTCTAAAATATCAAACTTCTTTTGAATATAGTTTTTTAAATATTGATGTTCAAAAAGAACAAGATATCTATCTCTTTCAGTCTTTTTTAAAACGCCTGAACTTTCCGAAACCCAAGCAATTAAATATTTGTTTATGCTAGCCATAGTTTGCTGAGCCTCGACATCTTCCATTTTTTGAAAAATTTCGTCATAGTTATCAATGTTAATTATGGCAACATCAATTTTTTCGTTTTCATATTTTTTTGTTAACGATTCAATTTCGGTTTTATCAATAAAATATAATAAAACCGTATAGTTTGGCTTATCTGAGGTTGAATTTTCGTTTTCTATAATATCGCCTACGACATTATACTTTTTGCCTTTATAAGTTCCGTAGGTTGAAATACTTCCTTTTGATTTTAAGATTTCGGACCAACGAAGTTCAGGCATAATATCACTAATAACAACGCCATAAAGGTCAGAAGAAGATAACATCTCAGAAAATAAATCGTTAAACCATGCAATTTTTCCGTCTATTTGCAAAATTGCCATAGGTAATGGAAATTTGCTTATAGCGTCCCCCGACATACCTTCACGAGTATCGGTAATCATCTTGATATAATGTGAAAATTCGCTCTTATTCTTCAATGTAAAAACAACTGAAAAACAAGTCAAAATTAAAGCTGTTAAAATGAAAATTATAAAAGTAAAATAATCTTTATCAAAAAACTTTAATATTCCCGCACCGATTAAAAGAAAATCGGATAGAATCAAACCCCAAAATTGAGCAGTATTTTCTTTACGATTAATCATAATTTCTCCTCTAAGTTAAGACAATTATTACCAATTCAACAATAATATACTTATTTTATCATTTTAACACATTAGAAATAAATAGTCAATAGTAAAAAAAAGGTTGTAATTATGTATTTAATGTGATATAATTCATAAGTAATAATTAAATTTCGGAGATGATTTTATGGAACATAAGGTAATATTAAACGGAAAGGAATACGGACTACCGATTGTTGAAATCAAACCGGGTCTTTCAATCGCAGTTTTCGATATGCTTTCTTCTTCAAATTTGGCAAAGGATGCAAGTATAGAATTATTTGAAACACTAAAAAAATCAAATATTGATTTATCAAAGGTTGATGCAGTATTATCGGCAGAAACAAAAGGTGTTATTTTGGCATATCAAATTGCAGAATATTTAGGTGTTGAAATGTCAATTTTAAGAAAAGAACAAAAGATATATCACCCAAATGTAACAAAGGCTATGGTTGATACATACACAACAAAAAATCCACATTATTTACACTTGGATAACGGGCAAATCTCAAAACTAAAAGGCAAAAATGTTCTAATTGTTGATGATGTTGTTTCAACAGGTTCTTCACTTACGGCTATTGAAAATATTTTAAATCAAGTCGGTGCGAATGTTTACGGAAAAGCATTTGTTTTTGCAGAGGGAGATGCTGCAATTCGTGATGATATCGTATTTGTTCATCCTCTACCATTATTATAGGAGGATTTTATTATGCTTGGGATAATAGGAGCAATGGATATAGAAGTCGAAAGTCTAAAAGCTTTACTCACAAACAAAACAGAAGAAAGTATTAGTGGTATAGATTTCTGTGTTGGTGATTTAGGAAACGAGAAAGCAGTTGTTGCAAAATGTGGTATAGGAAAGGTTTTTTCGGCAATTTGCACCGAAGCAATGATTTTAAAATATAAACCTGATATGATTATTAATATTGGTGTTGCCGGATGTCTTGATGAAACTCTTGATATTGGCGATGTTGTAATAGCAGACAGTGTTGTTCAGCATGATATGGATATATCTCCTCTCGGCGATCCGGTTGGTATGTTATCAGATATTAATATCGTAAAAATTCCTACAAATGTTGAAATGAAAAATAAACTTATTGAGGCCGTAAAGGCTGTCGGAATTAATTATTCGGTGGGTGTTATTGCCTCAGGCGACCAGTTTGTTGCAAGTGATGATAAAAAGAATTACATTAAAACAAACTTTGATGCAAAAGCTTGTGAAATGGAAGGCGGAAGTATAGGGCATGTTTGCTATGTAAACAATGTGCCATTTACCGTAATCCGTGCCATGAGCGACAAAGCAAACGGCGGAGCAACTATGGATTTCCCTACATTTACGAAAATTGCGGCAAGAAATTCTACTAATGTAATAAAGAAGTTTGTCGGTATTTTGGAGGAATAGTAATGGATTTTACTGAAACAACTATTTCTACAAAAGAGATATATGACGGTCGAATTATTAAGGTAAAAAATGATACAGTGCGTTTGCCGGACGGGACAATTGCAGAAAGAGAGTTAGTCTTGCATAATGGTGGAGCATGTGTTGTTGCACTCGATAATGAAAATAATGTCTTGCTTGTAAAACAGTATAGAAAACCATTTGACAGTGAACTTTTAGAAATTCCTGCAGGAAAACTTGAAAAGAATGAAGACCCGTTTTTGGCAGGCAAACGAGAATTAAGAGAAGAAACGGGATTTATTGCAGAAAAGTTCACAAAAATTTCAGAGACATATCCGTCACCCGGTTACTTAAATGAAAAAATACATATTTATTTAGCCGAAAATCTAAAATTTGTAGGTCAAGATTTAGATGACGGCGAATTTGTGGAAGTTTTAAAAGTTCCGCTAGAAAAAGCGGTTGAAATGGTACTAACAAATGAGATTAAGGATTCAAAAACACAAGTTGGAATTCTTACAACATATAATTTAAAAAACAAAGGAGAATAAAAAAATGCGTGATGTTCAAAAAGGTTATGAATTTGCAAAAGAATACTATAAAGAATTTGGAATCGATGTTGATAAAGCAATAGAAATTTGCGATAAAACACCTATTTCAATGCACTGTTGGCAAGGTGATGATGTTGCCGGATTTGAAAAAAAGGACGGTGGATTATCAGGTGGTATCCAAGCAACAGGAAACTATCCGGGAGCAGCAAGAAATCCGGAAGAATTGCGTGCCGATATTGAAAAAGCTATGGAATTTATCCCCGGCGAATTGAAACTAAATATTCACGCAAATTATCAAGAAGCGGATACTTTTGTTGATAGAAATGAAATCGAACCAAAACATTTTGAAAACTGGGCAAATTGGGCAAAGGCAAAGGGAATAGGTCTTGATTTTAACCCTACATATTTCTCACACCCAAAGAGTGAAAAAGGCACTTTGTCAGCAGCAGATGAGGAAACAAGAAAGTTTTGGATAGAGCACGGAATCAGATGTAGAAAAATCGGACAATATTTCTATAAAACAACAGGAAAACCTTGTGTTATTAACCATTGGACACCTGACGGCGACAAGGAATTCCCGGTCGATACACTTTCACCAAGATTAAGACTAAAAGATAGTTATGATAAAATTTTCAAGGCAACAAAACTTGTAAAGGGTGTTGTTGACGGTATTGAATCTAAGGTGTTTGGTATCGGTGTTGAAAGTTATACGGTAGGCTCACATGAATTCTGTATGGGATATGTTATGAATGCAAAAAAAGACCATATCATTATGACACTTGATACAGGTCACTATCACCCAACTGAAATGGTATCTGCAAAACTATCATCTATATTTACATTCTCGGATTCTGTTTTGCTACATGTTTCGCGTCCTGTAAGATGGGACAGCGACCATGTTGTTGCATTTGATGATGAAACAAAGGCAATTATGGAAGAACTTGTAAGAATGGATAAACTTAAAGATACATATATTGCAACAGACTTCTTTGATGCATCAATCAACAGAATTTCTGCTTGGGTAACCGGGCTTAGAAATGTTAGAAAGGCTATGCTATATGCACTTTTACAACCAAATGAAAAAATGAAAGAAATTGAAGCGTCGGGTGATGTTTCTGCAAGACTTGCATATACACAAGAATTTAAGGCTGCACCATTCTCACTTGTTTGGGATTATTATTGTCAAAAGACAGGCAAAAAAGTTGGTCTTGATTGGCTTTCGGATGTTCAAAAATATGAAAAGGATGTTCTTTCAAGAAGATAATAAAAAGTGAAGACTTTCGTCTTCACTTTTTTTGTGTTATAAATCCTCTTCGGGAAGTTTTAAAACATCAAGATTCTGCATAACTTCACGACGCTTTTGCGATGAATATTGAGCATAATATCGGTGTGTAACTTCAATATTTTTATGCCCCATAAGTTCTGCAACCATTTTAATGTCAATGCCATCTTCTAATAATCTACAAGCAAAGGTTCGTCTTAATGCGTGAGGTCTTGTTTTGTCAGGGTGTGTGATGTCAACAGCGTAGCAGTAGTTTTTTAATGTTTTTTCAACCGATGCCGTAGTTAAAGGTTTTCCACCACGACCTAAAAAAAGTGGACCTTTATCACGAACATTATCTTCATCTTTGTGAAGATAAGAGTATATCGCATTGCTAACCTGAACAGGCATAAAAATTTCTTGTTGGTCGCCGCCTTTTCTTGTGACGATAAATGATTGTGTGTCAAAATCAATGTCTTGTATCTGCAAATTCACAAGCTCGCTTACACGAATTCCTGTTCCTAAATATGTTGTAAAAATTGCAATATCCCGTTCTTTTTTATTTTTGTATTCGGTAAGAGTTCTGCCTTCAAAATATTTTTCGCCATTATAAATAACATCAATTAATTTTATTGATTCTTGACTGGTAAGTGGCTTTTTAATTTTTTGATGTATTTTTGCAAAATCAACTTTGTCGGTGATATTTTGTGATAATTGCTCCGTTTTATATAGATAGATAAACATACCACGAACGGCTGATAACTTTCTGTTAATGCCATAAGGCGAATTCTTACAAATTCTTTTTATTTTTCTTCCGGCAGGGGATAGATATTCTGTTTCATACTCTCTTAGATAGGCTTTAAATCTGATTAAATCGCTTGGAGTAACTTTTTCAATGTGCTCTAATGTGAAATCTTCGTTTGATTTTATGTTAGGATATTTATACGACCTTAAATAGTTTAAAAAAATTTTAATATCAATACTATACCCAAGCTGTGTGTTTATACTTTCGCCTGTGTAGTATTCCTCTATGTAACTAAACACAAAATCAGGAAGTTCACTAAGATAGTTTCGTAAGTAATGCTGCTTTGCCACAAAATCACCTCTTTTATGTTAGTATATATTGTAACTTTGTAATTTTCAACAAAATTAAAAAAATGTAATAATATTTTCATAAAACTATGGACTATTTTCCAATAATATAGTAAAATATATAAGTAAATTTGTATTTACAGAATGAAAGGGTGATAATATATGTCAATTTTAATTAATAGTGAATTGGGCGAGGTTTCGGTTGATAATAATGCTATAGCATCTATTGCAGGCTATGTTGCAACAAATAGTTACGGTGTTGTCGGAATGGCGTCTAAAAATAAAAAAGACGGAGTTATTAGACTTCTTAAAATGGATAATATGTCAAGGGGTATCGTTGTTCGTGTTGAGGAAAACGGTATTGTTATTGATATGCATATAATTGTTGAATACGGTGTTAATATTAATGCTATTTGTGATAGCATTGTTCATAATGTTCAATATCAATTAGAACATAATACAGGACTTAAAGTTACAAAAGTTAATGTAATTGTTGAATCAGTCAGAGTTAAGGAGTAAAAAAATGATTAATGGAGAATTGCTTGCACAAATGTTTTTATCCGGTGCAAATAATTTATATAATAAAAGAAACATTGTAGACGAACTTAATGTTTTTCCTGTACCTGACGGTGATACAGGTACAAATATGTCTATGACGGCACAAAATATGGCAAAATCACTTCTTGAAATGAAGTCCGAATCTATAACAAAAACTGCTGATGTTATGTCTTTTGCCACACTAAGAGGAGCAAGAGGTAACTCAGGTGTTATTTTGTCGCAATTTTTTAGGGGCATTTCAAAGAACCTAAAAGGAAAAAATGAATGTGAGCCATCTGATTTTGCACTTGCACTAAAAGCAGGCTCTGATGTTGCTTATAATGCTGTTATGAATCCAACTGAGGGCACAATTTTGACTGTTGCAAGAGAAGCGGCGACCGCTGCAATTAGTGCTGATAACGATATCTTAGAAGTTCTAAAAGCAGCAGTAACAGCGGGAAACGACGCTCTTTCAAAAACGCCTGAAATGCTGCCGCAACTTAAAAAAGCAGGAGTCGTTGATGCCGGTGGACAGGGTTGGATGTTCGTTTTAGAAGGAGCATTAACATTTTTAGAAACAGGCAAAATTGTTGAGTGCGACGCTAAGATATCAACTGAAACTACTGAGAAAAAGAGCGATGCACAACAAAAGATTGACACACAAAACATTAAATTTATGTACTGTACAGAATTTATTGTAGAAAAAAGAGATAAGAATGTAAATGTATTAAATTTTAAGCGAGCAATAGAGAAAATCGGCGATTGTATGTTGGTAATTGATGACGACGAAATCGTAAAGGTTCATATTCATACAAATAATCCGGGCTTTGTCTTGGAAAGTGCAATTAGAATGGGTGCAATGATTAATATAAAGATTGATAATATGAAACACCAGCATCAATCATTGATTGTAGAAGAAACAAAAAAGGAAGATGAGCCTCCTAAAAAATATGGTTTTGTTTCTATTTGTGCAGGAGAAGGTATTGCGAATATCTTTAAAAATCTCGGAATTGATGTTGTCATTGAGGGCGGTCAAACAATGAATCCCAGCACGGACGATATTTTAAATGCAGTAAATGACATAAATGCAGAAACGATATTTGTTTTCCCAAATAATAAAAATATAATTTTAGCAGCAAATCAGGCGAAAGAAATATCAACAAAAAATATTGTTGTAATTCCTACAAAATCAATTCCGCAATGTGTTGCCGCAATGATGAAGTATAAAGAAACAAACGACAAAGAAACAAACGAAAAACTAATGAATAAAGCGAGCGAAAGCGTTTCGGTCGGACAAATAACATATGCTGTAAGAGATACTGAGGCAGATGATAAAAAGATTGAAAAGGGCGACATTTTAGGAATTATCGGAAGCAAAATCACTTCTGTGAATAAAGATGTAACAAGTGCTTTATTTGAACTTTCAAAAGAACTGATTGACGATGATAGCGAGTTTGTAACACTGTATTATGGCGAAGAAATCACAAAGGAAGATGCCGAAAGCGTTGCAGATGAACTTGAAAATATGTATGAGGATATAGAAGTTTCAGTAAAATACGGTGGTCAGCCGTTATATTACTATATAATTTCTGTTGAATAGTTATGGAAAGCATAAAAACCTTGCACGGCGTTGGCCCGGAAAGAGCAAAAGTCTTTGAAAAAAAGGGAATTAAAACAGTTAATGACCTATTATATTATTTTCCGAGAACTCACGAGGACAGGACTCATTTTACTGATATAAAAGAGTCTGTCGTGGGGGAATTTGTGTGCTTTTCAGTCACAGTTTACTCGCCAATACGAGAATCCAGAATCAGAAAGAACTTGACATTATATCAAATGACAGTTTTTGACGAGTCCGGTTCGATGAATGTTGTGTGGTATAATAATAGATTTCTAAAAGGTGCATTCTTGACAGGCGAGAATGTACTTTTGTTTGGAAAGGTGACGCTTAGCGGAAGTAAAAAAGTTTTGCAAAATCCAATCTATGAAAAACCTAAAAAACAACATTTTATAGGTAGAATTGTCCCTATTTATCCGCTTTCCGGAAATTTGTCGCAAAAAATAATTGCAACGCTTATGGAAGAAGCATTAGAAAAAGTCGGAACAATTTCTGAATATATGCCAAAGACTATTTTGCAAAAATATGGTATTGCCGATATAAATTTTGCGATGAAAAACATTCATTTTCCCTCTAAAATTGAAGATTATAATTTTGCAAGAAAGCGCTTTGTGTTTGAAGAACTCTTATTTTTAAGATTAGCCCTTTTATCAAGGCGTGAATCGAATACGAAAAAGGAAAGAATGCCATTTGAAAATATTGATTGCGTTAAAAGTTTTATAGATTCTTTACCATTTTCCTTGACAAATGCACAAAAAAGAGTTGTTGATGAAATAATGGAAGATGTAAAAAAAAGAGTGCCTATGAATCGACTGATTGAGGGAGATGTGGGTTCAGGTAAAACTGTTGTAGCGGCAGCGGCTATGTATGTTGCAGTGAAAAACGGATATCAATCGGTAATAATGGCACCAACAGAAATTTTAGCAAATCAGCACTTTGAAACTTTTAATAAACTTTTTGAAAATACAGATTTAAAAATTGCACTTTTAACAAAAAGTACAAAAAACAAACAAAAAGTATTAGAACAAATAAAAAATGGAGAGTACCAAATAATCGTTGGTACAAATGCAGTAATTCAGGATAAAGTTTTGTATAACAATTTAGGTCTTACAATTACAGATGAACAACATAGATTTGGCGTGTCACAAAGGGCTAAATTAAATGAAAAGGGAGATAATCCAAATACAATTATTATGACCGCAACACCTATACCTAGAACTTTGTCACTTATTCTTTATGGAGATTTAGACATTTCGATAATTGATGAGTTGCCGCCCGGAAGAAAGCCTGCACAGACTTTTGCAGTTGATGAAAAAATGCGAAAAAGGGTGTATGCATTTCTTGAAAAAAATGTTAAGGCAGGTATGCAAGGATATGTTGTTTGCCCGCTTATTGAAGAAAGTGAAACGGAAGACCTTGCAAATGCAGAAAGCGTGTGTAAAACATTAAAAAACCTTTTCCCAAACTTTAACATAGGTTTAATCCACGGAAAGATGAAAGCAGACGAAAAAGATACAGTTATGCAAGAATTCTTGGATAAAAATATAGATATTTTAGTTTCAACAACAGTTATTGAAGTTGGAGTAAATGTTCCTAACAGTAATATTATGATTATTGAAAATGCAGAACGTTTTGGGCTTGCTACTCTTCACCAACTGCGTGGCAGGGTTGGTAGAGGATGTGAGCAGTCATACTGTATTATGTTTTGTAATTCTGACAACGAAATCACTAAAAAACGAATGGAAACACTATGCAAATCTAATGACGGATTTTATATTTCGGAAGAGGATTTAAAACTTCGTGGACCGGGGGATTTTTTCGGTACTCGTCAGCATGGTCTTCCTGAAATGAAGATTGCAAATTTATTTTCCGATAGAGATATTTTGGCTTTGGCAGATAAAGTTGCAGAAGATATTGCCACAAAAAAAGAAAATCTCACATTAGAAGAAGAAAAGATACTTTTTGGCTATGCTGAAAAGGCAATACCTGACAGTATAATTTTAAATTAGTGGTTTTAGGATATCTTTTTCAAAAATATCTAAAAAAATATTGACGATTTCAAAATAATATTGTAGAATATATGTATATACCTTTGGAGGATTATATGAGAATTATTGCGGGTAGCCGTAAAGGACATAAACTATTTGAATTTGACGGAATGGATATTCGCCCAACTACTGACAGGGTGAAAGAGTCGATTTTTAATCTAATTCAAGAATATGTCTCAGGAAGTATCGTGCTTGATTTATTTGGTGGTAGTGGTGCATTGTCTTTTGAGGCATTAAGCCGTGGAGCAGAAGAAGCTACTTGTGTTGATCGAGATATTCGCTCCATAAACTTGATTAAAAAAAATCAAGCTGTACTAAAATTTGATAACCTAATAATTAAAAATTCTGAAGCAATGGAATTTTTAAAGACTCAAAATAAGCGATATTCATTAGTTTTTCTTGACCCACCATATAACAAAGGGTATATCTTGCCTATACTAACTGAAATTGTCAAACAAGATGTTTTGACAGAATACGGAATTATTGTTCTTGAAAGCGATTTTTCTGATGACCATGGGGAAATAGATGGTCTTAATATCATAAAAGAGAAAAAGTACGGTAGAACTTATGTTACAATTTACCAAAGAGGGTGAAAAGATGAGAATAGCCGTTTATCCGGGCAGTTTTGACCCAATTACAAACGGACATTTGGACATAATAAAAAGAGCATCAAAACTATATGATAGATTAATTGTTGGTGTTTTAGATAATAGCAGTAAAAGCCCAATGTTTACGAGTTTAGAACGAAAATCAATGATAGATGAGCAAATTAAAGATTTGCCTAATGTTAGTTGTGATGTATTTAGTGGACTCTTGGTTGACTTTGCAAAACAAAATGGTGCATCAGTCATTGTAAAAGGTCTTAGAACGGTTGCAGATTTCGAATATGAATTTCAAATGGCACTGCTTAATAAATCACTTAATTCCGACTATGAAACCATGTTTATGATGACAGACTCTAAGTATTCATATATAAGTTCAAGTATGGTGAAAGAAGTTGCTAAATATGATGGCGAACTTGAAGGATTAGTTCCACAAGAAGTTATCATTAAAATAAAAGATAAAATACATTAATTTACAAAAGGAGTTTTGATTATGGAAATCATGGAAATCATCGATATGATGGAAGAAACTATTGACAAGGCACCTACTGTTCCACTAAGCGGAAAAGTGCTTGTTGATAAAGAAGACATTTTGGACTATATTCAAGAAATGCGTCTTGTTTTTCCTGATGAAGTTAAGGAAGCAAAATGGGTAAAGGAAGAAAGAGAAAGAATTTTAGCAGAAGCTCAATCAAGAAGCAATGAACTTATCAAAAATGCTGAAGAAAAAGTTATTCAAATGATTGACGAACACGAAGTTACGAAGGAAGCTGTTGAACAAGCAAACCAAATGGTAAACGACGCTCAACAAAAAGCAATGGAAATCAAAACTGACTGTGATCAATATGCTGATGATATTTTGAATGATCTTGAAAAGCGCCTTGATATGCTATCAAAGAAAGTTCATGACGACAGAGCTTATTTTGAAAATAAATAATTGTATTAATAAATCAAGGCTATGCCTTTTGGTATAGTCTTGTTTAGTGTGTAAGGGATTTTTCTAATATGATTTATAAGTCTAATTCATCAAAAGAAACAGAAAATATTGCAAAATCATTTGCAAAAACTCTAAAAAAGGGTGATGTTTTGTGCCTTGACGGAGATTTGGGCGTTGGAAAAACTGCTTTTGTGAAGGGTTTAGCAAAAGGTCTTGGTGTTAGTGAGTATATTTCAAGTCCTACTTTTACTATTGTAAATTGTTATGATGGATATCTTCCACTATATCATTTTGATGTATATAGGATTTCCGATAGTGACGAAATGTTTGATATAGGTTTTGACGAATACATACAAGGCGACGGAATTTGCGTTATTGAATGGGCAAATATTATTGACGACATTTTACCTGACGAGCGATATGACATAAAGATAAAGAAAAATCTTGAAATACACGAAGATTTTCGAGAAATAGAAATTGAAAAGCGGTGAAATAATGAAAATATTGGCTGTGGATACATCTTCAAAAGTAGCATCTGCTGCGATAGTTGACGGAGATAAACTAATATGTGAAGAAGTGCTGAATAATAAACTCACACATTCTGAAACACTTATGCCTATGATAAAAAGGGTGTTTGATAAAAGTGAATTAACACCTGCTGATATTGATTTGTTTGCTGTTTCAAATGGACCGGGTTCATTTACAGGTCTTAGAATTGGTGTTACAACAGTAAAAGGTTTAGCGCACGCTTGTAAAAAGGATATTGTTGGGGTTAATACCCTTTTGGCACTTGCATATAATTTGCCATATTGTCCATACATTATTTGTCCGATAATGGACGCAAGGCGTGGGGAAGTCTATAATGCAATTTATAAGTTTAATGATGATATTTTAAATGAGGTTGTTGCACCAAGAGCACTTCCACTTGTTAATGTTTTAGAAGAACTTTTATCGAAAAATGAAAAGGTTGTATTTTTGGGTGATGGTGTACCGGTTTTTAAAGATGTTATTATAGAAAAATTAGGAGATTTAGCAGTTTTTGCACCTCAAAACGCTAATGAACAAAGAGCGTCAAGTGTTGCCGAGGCTGCTAAAAGCAAGGATAAACTTAAATATTTTGAACTTGTTCCGGAATATTTGAGAAAATCACAAGCTGAAAGAGAGTTAGAGGAGCGATAGGGTATTATGATTTCTATTGGATGTGATCATGGTGGATACGAATTAAAGTGCCACATCATTAAACATTTAGAAGAAAAAGGGATTGAGATTAAGGACTTTGGATGCTTTGATGAGAATAGTGTTGACTATCCTGATATTGCGAAAAAGGTGTGTAACAGTATATTAACAGGCGAAACTGATAGAGGAATACTAGTTTGTGGAACAGGTATTGGAATGTCTATTGCTGCAAACAAATTTAAAGGTATAAGAGCAGCACATGTAACAGATGTATATTCTGCGACTATGACAAAACAACATAATAATTCTAATATTATTTGTTTGGGAGGCAGAATAACAGGAAGAGAACTGGCGTTTATGATTATAGATGCTTGGATTGAAAATGAATTTTTAGGTGGCAGACACCAAAATAGAATTGATAAGATATCAAATTTAGAAAAATAACAGCCGAAGGCAAATGCCTTCGGGAGTTTTTCTATTCGATTTTTAAGACTGATTTTACAATTCCGGAAATGAATTTTGGAAGTTTAAATACAACAATTTTCATATTTTTCTCCTTTCAACATCTAAACAAACAACAATAAGCAATCATAAGTAACATTACCGTTTCCACAATAGTAACGACATATATCGGGAAAATCAGCCCACATATCATTCCGATACAGAATGTAAGTGCGGCAAGCCCCATTGCTTTTGTACCAAGATGAAGCATACATATCACCTCTTAAAAATACTAATACTGTATAATATGTTACATTATAGTTTTTGTGATTAAAATTAATTAAATATTTGCCCTCGTAGTTAAGTGGATATAACAAACCCCTCCTAAGGGTTAGTCATCGGTTCGACTCCGGTCGGGGGTGCCACAAAGAAATAGAAAAAAGATATCATGTCTTTTTTCTCAGTGAAATCAAGGGTTTGCGGAGATTTTCGCAAATCCTTTTTTTACACTAAAATCAAGGATATCCACCTGAGATTTATAGGATACGAACCAACGAGCAAGAAAAATTGATGATTTAGCAAGGAAAAATGAATTGAAACAGCATCAACAGAGATACTCGAATTACATGGAATATTAAAAAGATATTCTTACCTTTTTAGGAGGTTTGAACCAACGACAACTAAATAGATAGATTTAGAGGATAATTTCAAAAAATGAAGTTGATTAGAATAAAAATACAGAAAAACTGTTTTTGGAATTTGGCATTTCGACAAATTTATTAGAAAAATATTGTAAAATATGATTAGTTATGATATAATACCGGTGTTACCTAACATAAAGAAGTATTTCTGAGTGAAAGGGAGACAATTATATCTGTGAATGGTGAGTTGTACCCTTTTTGTGGTACAACTTTTTTGTTTGGTAAAATTAATTTAAAAGGAGGTTTTGCTATGCAAAGCAAGGTGGCCGTTATGGCTATAATAGTTGAAAATGAAGAATCGGTAGGTAAACTAAATGAATGCCTACATGCTTATGGTGAGTATATCATCGGCAGAATGGGAATTCCTTACAAAAAAAGGAAAATAAATGTTATTTCTATCGCGTTAGATGCTCCTCAGGATATTATTTCAGCATTAGCAGGTAAAATAGGCAACATTAATGGTATTAGTGTCAAAACTGCATTTTCGAGCGTGATATTTGATGAATAATGTTTTAGAAAAATTAGTAAGTGAGCATAGCTTATCATTAGAAGAATACGAGTTTTTGATTTCAAACAGGTGTTTGTTTGAGAAAGAAGCTGTTATGATAGCTGATAAATTAAGAAAACAATACTACGGAAACCAAGTTTTCATTCGTGGCTTGATTGAGGTTAGCAATGCTTGTAAAAATGATTGCTTGTATTGCGGAATCAGAAAATCTAACAGTAATTGTTCAAGATATATTTTAAGTAAATCACAAATTTTAGAATGTTGCAAAAATGGATATGAGATTGGCTTTCGCACATTTGTACAAAATGATTGCAACCGAGATTGAAAAAATACCAAATGAAAAGGTTAAAGAAATAGCAAAAAATAATGTTAACGATATAAGAAATTCAAACAGACGAGATTTCAGATTTTAAAGGGGAGGAATACTATTATGAGTTTAAATGATACTCCTTCGGGAGAAAGAAAACACATAAGCTTTTTCGGACTTAGAAATGTCGGTAAATCCTCCCTTGTAAATGCTGTTACAGGTCAAAATCTATCATTAGTTTCAAACATTTTGGGAACTACAACAGACCCGGTCAAAAAAGCAATGGAAATTTTGCCTATCGGAGCTGTTGTAATAATTGACACACCGGGGATTGATGATGAAGGAACACTCGGAAAAATGCGTGTAAAACGAGCAATGGATATTCTTTCCGAAACAGATATTGCAATTTTGGTTGTCGATGCCCAAAAAGGATTGAATGAAACGGATAAGAATTTAACAAAAGAATTTGAAAACAAAAATATTCCGTATATTGTAGCTTATAATAAATGCGATTTACTGCCCAAAATTCCGAAGCAAACCCAAAACGAAATATATGTAAGTGCAGATAAGAATATCAATATTTATGAATTAAAAGAAATGATATTCATGTAACCTTAGTTCCTTTTTTAAGAGGAAGTGACGAGCACAAGTCAAAACCAACTCAGCACTCGGTAAAAGAACTTCAGGGGATGGGTATTAACCCAAATATCATTGTTCTTCGATGTGACGAACCGCTTGAGGATTCGATATTTAAAAAGATTTCTATGTTTTGTAATGTAAAAAATGATTGCGTAATCGAAAATATAACACTTCCGAATCTTTACGAAGCCCCCCTTATGCTTGAGAAGTCAAACTTCTCATCAATAGTGTTAAGAGAGCTTGGCGTAAATGCACCAATGCCTGACTTGACAGAATGGACCAAGCTTGTAGATAGAATTCATACGAGAAATAAGACTGTAAAAATCGGACTTGTCGGAAAGTATGTTGAACTACATGACGCGTATTTATCTGTTGCCGAAGCACTTCGACATGCAGGATATTGCTTTAATACCGATGTGGCAATATCATGGATTAATTCTGAAGAATTGACAGATGATACTTATGAAGAAGTGCTTTCAAGAGTGGATGGTATTATCGTTCCGGGAGGATTTGGCGACAGGGGAGTTGAAGGAATGATTTTGTCTGCAAAGTATGCAAGAGAAAATCATGTGCCCTATTTTGGGATTTGCCTTGGTATGCAGATAAAACAACACTTGAAATTGAAACATTATCCGGAATTAAAAAATTGAAGCTATATATTAGAAGTGGCAAAGTCAAAGAAGTGTCTGTTGATATGGGAAAAGGAATTGCAGAAGATAAAATTACACTTAAAAATACACAATTTACTCCTGTTTCTGTTGGTAATCCACATGCAGTTACATTTGTTGAAAATATTGATAATGCACCGATAGATACACTTGGTCCATGCATTGAAAAGAATTCATATTTTAAAGACGGAGTTAATGTTGAATTTGTCGAAGTTATAGATGAAAAAACAATTCGTATGCGAGTGTGGGAAAGAGGGAGTGGAATTACTATGGCTTGCGGAACAGGAGCATGTGCATCGACTCTTGCGTCAATCAAAAACGGATATTGTAAGTATGATGAAGAAATTTCAGTAATATTAGACGGTGGAATATTAAAAATTAAAATTAATAAAAACAATGAAATTAATATGACAGGTCCATGTGAAACGGTTTATGAAGGAGAGGTAAAATGATAGTTCCAAATAAAAATTATAACAATCTTAAAGATTCATATCTTTTTTACAACATCGCACAAAAAGTTAAAGCATATCAGGAAAAAAATCCCGACAAACATCTATATAAAATGGGGATTGGTGATGTTTCTCTTCCTTTGTGTAAATCTGTTATTGATGCACTTCATAAAGCAGTAGAAAACCAAGGAAATAAAGAAACATTTCATGGATATATGCCTGAATGTGGCGATGCAGAACTTCGCAGTTTGATAGCAGAGTATTATAAAAAGAATGGAATTTCACTTGATGTTGAAGAAGTGTTCGTATCGAGTGGCGCAAGTGATGAACTTGGCGATATTTTAGATTTGTTTGATAAATCAAGTAAAGCTTTAGTTATAGAACCGGTATATCCGGCGTATGTTGATGCTAACATTATGGCAGGCAGAAAGATAATACATTTAGATTCAGGAAAGGATAATGGATTTTTGCCAACACCAAATAATGATTGTAATGCAGATATTATCTATATTTGCTCTCCCAATAATCCTACGGGAGCGGTTTTTACAAAGGAACTCCTAAAAAAATGGGTAGACTTTGCAAATGGAAACGGAGCTGTCATCTTGTTTGATGCGGCTTATGAAGCTTTTATTGAAGGTGAAAATTTACCACATAGCATATTTGAAATCGAAGGTGCAAAAACTTGTGCAATCGAAATTTGTTCCCTTTCTAAAACTGCGGGCTTTACAGGAACAAGGCTTGGTTATACAGTAATTCCGAAGGATTTAGAAAGAGATGGTATGTCTTTTAACACTATGTGGGTTAGAAATCGAACAACAAAGACAAACGGTGTGTCTTATATTATTCAAGAAGGTGCAAAAGCTGTTTTTACTAAAGAAGGTCAAAAGGAAATACATCAAAACATTGCAGTCTATAAAGAAAATGCAAAAGCTCTAATGAAGACATTTGATGAACTTGGAATTTGGTATTGCGGTGGTAAGAATGCTCCGTATATTTGGGTTAAGTGTCCAAACAATATGACAAGTTGGGAATTCTTCGACTATTTATTAAACGAAATACAGGTTGTGGGAACACCCGGGGAAGGATTTGGTAAATGCGGAGAAGGTTATTTTAGGTTTTCGACATTTGGCGATTTAGAGGATACAAAAAAAGCGGCAATACTATTGAAAAGTTTGTTGCTAAAATAGAAAATTATGTAGATAATTTGCATTTTAATTATTTAAATGCAAATTTTTTATCTTTAATATAGTTTTAATTTCATATAGGGTAGTGGCCATGTTTCATTATGGATAAAAATAAAAGTTAAAAGTTGGATAAATTTCTTTTTACCTATTAACAAGGTAGGTAAGTTGTGATATAATAACAACATACCAAATAAGTAGGTAGGAGAAAATACTATGCAAAAGTCAATTAACTTATTAGTGAGAAATAATTATAGATTCGGATGCATGATAAGTATTTTAAAAACGGTGCTGCTTCAATCTTTACCTTTGAAATTAACGGTACATCGGAAGATGCAAAGAAGTTTACAGAAAGCTTAAAACTTTTTTCACTTCTTGCAAATGTTGCAGATGTTAAATCGTTGGTTATACATCCGGCATCTACAACACATAGTCAATTGAGTGAGGAAGAATTGCCGTCATCGGGAATTACACCCACAACAGTAAGACTTTCAATCGGAACAGAACATATAGATGATATTATTGCCGACTTAGAAGAAGGCTTTAATGCTATAAAGTGAGGTAGATTATATGAATGAATTAGTGATTTTTCGATGTTGTGTTTTATTGGATTTAACTAAACAATATACTGTAAAATGAAAGGAATATAATATTGTGTCAAAAATATATAAATCAGCAGTTCAAATTATAGGAAAAACTCCTCTTTTGGAGCTAACAAATATAGAAAAGGAATTAGGATTAAAAGCAAAAATACTTGCAAAGCTTGAATATTTTAACCCGGCAGGTTCAGTTAAAGACAGAATTGCAAAAGCAATGATTGATGATGCAGAAAAATCAGGCAAGTTAACTCCTGATTCGGTAATTATAGAACCAACAAGCGGTAACACTGGAATAGGACTTGCATCCGTTGCAACGGCAAGAGGTTATAAAATTATATTAACTATGCCTGAAACTATGTCTGTAGAGAGAAGACAGTTAATAAAAGCTTACGGTGCAGAAATAGTATTGACCGAAGGCACAAAGGGAATGAAGGGTGCTATTGCAAAAGCGGAGGAGCTTGCAAAGGAAATTCCAAATAGTTTTATCCCGGGTCAATTTGTAAATCCGGCAAACCCAACAGCACACAGAGAAACAACAGGACCTGAAATCTTTGAGGACACAGATGGAAATGTAGACATATTTGTTGCAGGCGTGGGAACGGGCGGAACAATAACAGGTGTCGGAGAATACTTAAAGTCAAAAAAAGATGGAGTAAAAGTTGTTGCAGTTGAGCCTGAAACATCAGCAGTTCTTTCAACAGGTGTTGCAGGAACTCATAAAATACAGGGAATAGGTGCAGGCTTTGTGCCTGATGTGTTAAATACAAAGGTATATGATGAAATAATCCCTGTTTCAAATGAGGATGCATTCGCAACAGGCAAACTAATCGGTAAAAAAGAAGGAGTTTTGGTTGGCATTTCATCAGGTGCTGCAACTTATGCGGCAATTGAACTTGCAAAACGTCCTGAAAACGAAGGTAAGACGATTGTGGTTTTACTTCCTGATACCGGTGATAGATATTTATCTACACCATTATTCACAGAATAAAGAAGATATCCGACATCACAAATTATAAGTGTCGGATATTTGTACGTGATATTTTTCATATAAATTAAGAAAAGAGATACTCCTATGAATAAAAAAGCGTTAATAGCCATGAGTGGTGGAGTGGATTCGTCGATTGCTGCAAAAATAATGGTTGATAGTGGATATGAGTGTATCGGATGCACTATGAAACTATTTCAAAATGAAGATATAGGGATAAAAAAAGAACATACTTGTTGTTCGCTTGAAGATATTGAAGACGCAAGAAGTGTTGCCTTTAATCTTGGAATGAATTATTATGTATTTAATTTTACAGAAGATTTTTACGAAAAGATAATTAAAAAAAATTGTTGCGAGTTATGAAAAGGGAATAACACCAAATCCTTGTATTGACTGTAATCGGTATATGAAAATTGATAAGCTTTTTGATAGAGCAAGGGTTTTAGACTGTGAATATATTGTAACAGGCCACTATGCGAGAATTGAAGTTGAAAATGGAAAATTTGTTTTAAAAAAAGCGGTGGACAGTACAAAAGACCAAAGTTATGTTTTGTACTCTTTAACCCAAGAGCAACTTGCACATTTGAAATTTCCGCTTGGTTGTTTGAAAAAAAGTGAAGTTAGGAAGATAGCAAATGACAATGATTTTGTAAATGCAAATAAGCCTGACAGCCAGGATATTTGCTTTGCCCCAAATGGTGATTATGCAAGCGTGATTAAAAAAAACACAAATAAAGATTTAATAAAGGGGAATTTCGTAACAAAGGATGGGTTGATTATAGGAAAAAATAATGGTATAATTAATTATACAATCGGGCAAAGAAAAGGATTGGGAATATCATCGGATAAACCATATTATGTTTGTAAAATTTGTCCTGATTCCGGAAATGTTGTTTTAGGCGATAAAAGTGATTTGTTATCATATGAAGCAGTTGTATCGGATTTTAATTGGGTAAGCGGTGAAGTGCCACAGAATGAATTTCGATGCAAAGCAAAAATTAGATATAGACAAGAAGAACAGAATTGTACCGTGAATATAATAGACGATAAAACTATTCGCATCGTTTTTGAAGAGAAGCAAAGGGCAATAACGCCCGGTCAGGCTTGTGTGTTATATGATAATGACACAGTCTTAGGCGGCGGAACAATAATAGAAGGAGAATGATTATGATTTCTACAAGGGGCAGATATGCAATAAGAGTCATGATTGACTTAGCTCAAAACGGAAAAGAAAAGTATATCCCTATGAAGGAAGTGGCCGAAAGACAAGGTATATCACTTAAATATTTAGAAAGAATTTTGCCTGTATTAACAAAAAAACAATTTGATTGAGGGTGTCCATGGAAATGGTGGCGGATATCGTTTAACAAAACAACCAAAAGATTATATAATTGGAGATATACTAAAACTTACAGAAGGAAATTTAGCGCCTGTTTCATGTTTGTCTACAGCGACAAATGAATGTCCTAAAAAAAATATTTGCCACACTATAAAAATGTGGGATGAACTCCACAAATTAATTGTTCAGTTTTTTGATAATAAGACTTTAGAGGATTTGTTGTAAGCTATTTATGCCGATGCATAGCGATGGAGCGTAGATTTCTTTAAATGATAATAATAAGGGGTGGAAATTATGAATATAACAATATTTTATCCCAACAAAAGAAAAACAAAATCGGTTACTTTCGGAATTGCACATTTAGTGATTGACAAGCTTCGTTGCGGCGATGAATTATATGAATTTTATCTTCCTCAAGATATGCCTCATATGTGTGTTGGGTGTTATGCTTGTTTCGGAGGTCATCCCGAAAAATGCGGTGGATATGAATATATAAAAAAGATAATTGATGCAATGGAAAAATCGAAGCTTATTATATTTTGTTCACCATCATATGTTTATCATACTCCCGGACAAATTAAAACACTTCTCGACCATTTCGGATATCGTTGGATTGTTCACAGTCCTGATTTATCTTTTATGAAAAAACAAGCACTCATTGTTACAAGTGCTGCGGGCGGGGGTATGAAATCCACAGTTAAAGATATTAAGGACAGTATGAATTATTGGGGAGTTGGAAGAACGCACTATATTAAACAGGGTGTATGGGGATACGATTGGAATAATATGCCGGAACACTTTATGAGAAGAATATATAAAAAAGTAGACAGGACAGTTATAAAAATAAAAAAATCAAGTGACAATGTAACACCATCAATTAGGGTAAAGACTATATTTTATATTTATCGTTTGTTTCATAAGGGCAGAAAAATGGCAGAGGTTGATGATAACTATTGGTATAAAAAAGGTTATGTAACAGGTAAACCCTGGTGATAATCGGATATCTTTATTGGTCGGCTTTTACAATCTCGGGACAAGTGAAAAATTGCTGTTCCGTTTTTTTACTAAAACATAATTTGGAGGGTATTATGAGTTATAAAAATCAAAATAAATTATATGCAAATCAAGTTAAAGGACTCACATATATTAATATTCGTTTATTTCAAGCGTTTATCGTTTGGTTTGTAGGTAATTTTTTAATGGTACTCTTCTATACACAAATTAATGTTAGTACCACTATAAGATTTAGCAAAATGTTTGTTTTATTGACTTTTTTGGTAATCCTTACAGTTGAGTTCTTTTTTATGAGAAAACATAGAAGACATATTCGAGGGGATTTAACATATTTTAAGGTGAATACAATAGTAATTTTGTTGCTGTTTGCAATCAATATTGTCGGTTATTTTTTTGTGCCGGAGCCAATATATACTTTCTTCTTTTGTGCGGCAAAAACATCTTACATTTTAGGGTTTACTTCTAAATTTGTTTCTATACCGGTTACGTTTTTATTCTACTTTATTGTGATGACTTTTGCAAGAATAGGACAAGGCCATAGGGCAAGAACTATTAATAATATGAAAAGAGAAGAGAAAAAATTAGAACACAAAATTAAACGTCAAAATAAGCATAATAACTAAAAGCGATCAAATATTGGTCGCTTTTTTGTTTTCTGGTTTTTATAACTTATTGAAAAATATTAAATAATATGGTATAATGAAGAAAATTTAGTTACTTATCGGGGGGATATAATGAAAAAAGGTATAAGAGGTCACGATGCACCTGTAAACGGACTTATTAATATTTGTAATTGGTGTAAAAGAAATGATATATCATATCTTCAATTGGTTTTAGAAAAAACTGTTGATGGCTTTAAATTTGGTGATTTTACAGAAGAATATGCCAATTCAATAAAAGAGCAACTTGGTGAAATAAAGATTTCTGTTTTAGGAAGTTATATAAACCCTACAAATCCAAATTATGATGAATTGAGATTTGATATTGAAAGATTTAAAGAGAAAATCAAGTATGCTAGTGTTTTAAAACCTATTGTTGTAGGCACTGAAACGGGAATGTACAAAGATAATATGACTGATACCGAAGAAGCTTATGAGTATTTATTGTCAAATTTAAAAGAAATTGTTTCAGAAGCTGAAAAGTATGATGTGTGCATAGGAATTGAAGGCGTGCATTGTTTTGTAATAAACACACCGGAAAAGATGAAAAGGCTTTTAGATGATTTGAATTCTGACAATGTAAAGGTTATTTTAGACCCTGTAAATTATATTGATATTAACAATTATGATAAGCAAAGAGAGATTTTAAAAAAGTCATTTGAACTATTTTCAGATAAAATTTGTGCTATACATATTAAGGATTTTTCAATAATAGACGGTAATAAAAAAGCCGAAATTCCTTTTGAGGGAGAATTAGACTTTGCTTACTTATTTAGTCTTATAAATGAGTACAAAGTTGATGTGCCACTTATTTGCGAAGAATATTGTGCAGATAAAGCAGTCGGAATATTTGAGAAACTGTCTAAGTTATAGAACTTATTATAATGTAGATTTAAAAAATTCAAGAATTTTAAGGGGAATTTAAAATGAATATTAATGAATTGTTTTTTAGCAAAAATGAAAAACCACTTGATAAATATATCACAGATGGTGGATTCTGCGGAATTTTTAGAACAATAGGCTGTGTTGGTGATAGCCTTTCGTCAGGTGAAATGGAATCGCTTGATGAAAATAACGAAAAAGGATATCATGACTATTATGAATATTCATGGGGACAATTTATTGCGAGAAATATCGGCGCAAAGGTATATAACTTTTCAAGAGGCGGAATGACAGGGGAAGAATACTGCGAAACTTTTGCAAAAGCAAATAATTTTTGGTCACCTAAATTTGAATGTCAAGCATATATAATAGCGCTTGGAGTTAATGAAGTTAATCAAAAGAAAGAACTTGGCTCTGTAAATGATATAGATGTAAATGATTGGCATAATAATAAAAAGACATTTGCCGGTTATTATGGTCAAATCATTCAAAGACTAAAAGAAATTCAACCGAAAGCAAAATTTTTCTTAATGACGGTTCCTGATGATTTGGATAAAGAAAACGAAAGTGAGTTTACAAAGCACCAATCTATAATTTATCAAATATCAGATATCTTTGAAAATACATATGTATTAGATTTTAGAAAATATGCTCCAAAGTATGATTCTGATTTTAAAAAGAATTTTTATTTAGGCGGTCATTTAAATGCTTCCGGCTATCTTTTGACTGCACATATGATAGAATCTTATATCGATTATATTATAAGACATAACATGGAAGATTTTAAGCAAACAGCGTTTGTCGGAAAAGAATTTCATAACGCCGGTGAAAAATGGTAAAGTTCTGTTTTCTTTATAGTTGAGACAATTACTATTTATTTGAGGGTTCATATAGATAGTAATTGTCAAATTCTATAAGCAAATAATTGTTTGATTTAGTTTGCTTTAACAAATATTGGTTAATCAGATTTGCCTCTTCATAAATTTCCGGTAGTTTTTTGGAATAAGTATGCTATGCGGAAATAACGAAAAAATCGCTGAAGTAAAAAATGCGAGTATGGCACAAATTAGATAATCATACATTGATAGTTTGTTTTGCGGCCTATATATAAAAACAGTATCTGAAATTTGATTTTTTGTTAGTAAAATAAATATAGCACAAAATAGTCCTGCAAAAATAAAGGAAATAGGTATTGAAAACTGAAAATTAATACTTATTGGAAAGAATTTGTCAATAACTCCGTTTGTAAAAAAAACCATACTGCTAATAAAATATAAAATAAAAATGCAAAGAGGTAACAACCATTTAGAAAATCTTTTAAGATTAACTTTTTTAGTAAACATACCTGCCTCCTTAAAACAATAATATATATTCAACATTATAGCAATATATAGTTCTGTGTCAATAGTATAATTTAAAATGTAAAAAAATGTAATATTCTTTTTCTTATGTGTTGACATTGGTAAATTGGATATGATAATATATAATAACTTAATAGATTAAGCAAAAGGAGCAATAAGTCATGAAGACCAAAGTAATCAAAACAGTTAAAGGCAAAGAACCCATGAGTGTTTGCGAAGATTTTTCGAGCATTAAAAATACAAATTTAGAAGGTCAACTTGTATGTGTATTTCCGGAGATAGAATATCAAGAAATAAAGGGGTTTGGAGGTGCTTTTACCGAAGCTGCATCAACAACTCTTGATAAACTTAGTGAAAAAAACAGAGAAAAAATATTAAAAATGTATTTTGATAAAAAAGAAGGCATTGGATATAATTTTGGTCGCATACATATGAATAGTTGTGATTTCTCTCTTGGAAACTACACTTGTGTAGAAGAGGGTGACGCTGAATTAAAAACTTTTAATATTAAAAGAGATGAAAAATCCCTAATACCTATGATAAAAGATGCATTGGAATATAATGATATAGATTTTTTTGTATCACCTTGGAGCCCACCGGCATTTATGAAAACAAATGGTATGATGAATGAGGGTGGAAAACTAAAAGAAGAGTATTTTGATGCTTGGTCAGAATATTTTGTAAAATTTATAGAAGCCTACAAAGAAAAAGGAATAAACATTGGTGTTGTGTCTGTTCAAAATGAACCAAAAGCAGCACAAACATGGGACTCCTGCGTCTATACAGCAGAAGAGGAAAGAGATTTTGTTAAGAATTATCTTGGCAAAAAAATGTATGACTGCGGAGTTAAAATCTTATTCTGGGATCATAACAAGGAAAGAATAATCAGTAGATCAAATGTTGTTTTGACTGATGACGATGCAAATAAATACATTTCCGGAATAGCGTTCCACTGGTACAGTGGTGACCATTTTGAACAATTAAATATGTTTAATAAACTATATCCTGATAAAGATATCGTTTTTTCGGAAGGGTGTTATGAGTATAGTTTAGGACAAACAGATACCGTTAAAATCGGAGAAAGATATGCACATGATATTATTGGAAATTTCAATAATTATTGTAATATATTCTGCGATTGGAATTTGCTGCTAGATGAAAAAGGCGGGCCAAATCATGTTGGCAATTTCTGTGATGCTCCGATAATGGCGGATACTGTTAATGACAAAGTATTTATTCATGATTCATATTATTACATCGGACATTTCAGCAAATATGTACAAAAGGGTGCAAAAAGAATAGGAAGCAGCAAATGGTCTCCTATTATAGACACTGTTTCTTTCAAAAATCCTGATGGAACGATAGTAACAGTTGTGCTTAATATGACAGATAACGATACTGAATTTAATATTTCAATAAATGGTGAAATATTAAATACAAAAGCAGAAGCGCACTCTATTGCTACATATATTTTTGAATAGATAATAACTGTTACAGGGAGGAAAATATGAGATACCAATTAATGAGATTTCCTGATGGAAAAGCAAAAGCGTTCACTCTAAGTTATGACGATGCACCTGAAGCAGATAGAAGGTTTATAGAAACAATAAATAAATATGGACTAAAATGCACATTTAACTTAAATTCACAAATCAATCAGAATTTTTCTGTCGATGAAATTAAAAAAAATGTGTTAGAAAATAATCACGAAATAGCAGTACATGGTGAACTGCATCGTGCATTAGGGAAAGTACGACCTATCGAAGGAATAAAAGAAGTGTTAAATTGTAGACTTGACTTAGAAGAAAGATTTGACATAATAATAAGAGGTATGGCATACCCCGATAGTGGAATAACTAAAATGCTACCGGGTGTTAGTTATGAACAAATTAGGGAGTATTTAAAGAATCTTGATATCGCATATGCAAGAACATTGGGTGCTGATAATGATAATTTTAATATTCCTGAAGATTTTTATGCTTGGGTACCTACGGCACATCACAAAAATCCAAATTTGATGCAGTATATTGAAAAGTTTACAAATCCTGATTTCCCTATAAAAGATTATAGCGCCAGTAGAGATTCAAGGTTATTCTATCTTTGGGGTCATTCCTACGAATTTGATAGGGAGAATAACTGGGATTTGTTAGAAAATATTTGTGAAAAGATTTCAAGAAAAGATGATATCTGGTATGCAACAAATATGGAAATTTGTGAATATGTTAATGCCTATAACTCACTAATATACAGCGCTAACGGAAAGAAGATATATAACCCTACATTGAAAAAAATATGGTTTGACATTGATGAAAAACTATATAGTATTGAATCAGGAAAAACGATTACAATAGAATAAAAACGGACAGTTTTATATTAAATAAACAGAGCACTTATCTTCAACATAAGTGCTCTTAATTTTTCTTAAAAAAAATAAAAAATAAGAGTGAAACTATTCACTCTTATTTGGTGCCCAAGGCCGGGGTCGAACCGGCACGGGAATCTCTTCCCACAGGATTTTAAGTCCTGGGCGTCTGCCAATTCCGCCACTTGGGCGTTGCTTAACAACAGAATTTATTATACAATAAAAATCAATATTTGTCAAGGATTTTTTTGTAAAAATTTAATTAAATGTATGGGTTAAAAATGTTTGTGAGTATTTTTTTGAAAGTTCATCAAATGCCTTTTTTGCAGAAGTATCATTAGAAAATAAACCAAAAACAGACGGGCCGGAACCACTCATCATTGCTTTTTCTGCGCCAAATTTATACATTGTTGATTCTATTTCTTTTATTTCAGGACATATATCTGATGTAACATCTTCCATAAGATTATCCATATTGTCGAATAATCGTTTTGTATCAGCATTAGATATTGCTTCTATTGCTGATTTGTTATTTGGATGAACGGGATTTTTTAAAGAATCTATTTTATCATAAATTAGTTTTGTTGAAATATTTAAGTCAGGTTTTACTAATACAACTGGAAACGTTGGAATGGGGGAAAGAGGTGTTAAGTTTTCTCCAATACCTTTTGCCAAACAAGTTCCGCCTATAATACAATAAGGCACATCTGCACCTAGTTTTAAAGCCATACTAAGAAGTTCGTCGTGTGATAAATTTGTGTTATACAAGAGATTTAATCCACACAAAACAGCTGCTGCATTTCCACTGCCTCCGGCAAGACCGGCAGCGATTGGAATGTTTTTATGTATTAGTATTTTAGCCCCACCGGAAACATTAGTTGTTTCAAAAAACAGTTTTGCTGCCTTATACGCTATGTTATTATCGTTGTTTGGTAGCGACTTAATATTTGTTGATATATGAATTTCGTGAGAACGCTTGTCTATTATAATTAAATCAAATAATGTTAATGACTGCATAATCATTTCAACTTCGTGATATCCGTTTTCCAGTCGACCTAATACGTCTAATGTTAAATTTACTTTTGCGTATGACTTTGCGATAGCACGATTTCCTGTAATAATAATATCATTATTAAGATTCATATTTTTCTCCTATAATGTAGAATGAGATTCGGTAACAACATTTTTTATTAGTTCTAAATCAACATAACTTTTTTCTAAAGATTTTTTTAAGTGTACTAGGTATTCTATATTTCCCTCAGGTCCTTTTATAGGTGAGAAGGAAAGACCGGAAACGGAAAAATTCAATTCTTTTGCAAATTCAACTATGTTTTTGACCACATCAAGATGCACATTTATATCACGAACAACGCCTTTTTTTCCGACCTGTTCACGACCGGCTTCAAATTGAGGTTTTATTAAAGCGACAAGTTCGCCGTTTTCGGAAAGCAATTCATACGCTACCGGCAAAACAAGTTTAAGAGAGATGAAAGATACATCAATAGATGCAAAATCCAATAAAGTTCCTATGTCCTTTTGGGTTACATATCTAATATTTGTTCTTTCCATATTAACAACTCGATCGTCATTACGAAGTTTCCAAGCAAATTGACCATATCCGACATCGACAGAAAAAACTTTTTTTGCTCCATTTTGTAGCATACAGTCGGTAAAACCACCCGTAGAAGCACCAATATCCATACAAATTTTATCAGTTAAATTTATAGGAAATTCCTTCATTGCTTTTTCTAATTTTAAACCGCCACGGCTTACATATTTTAGTTGCTCACCACGTATTTCAGGAGTCTTTGAAACATCAAAAGTTTCGCCTGCTTTATCACATTTTGTCCCATCAATATAAACCTGACCTGCCATAATAAGAGCCTTTGCTTTTTCACGACTCTCACAAAGACCTTTTTCAACTAATAATACATCAATTCTTTGCTTTTGTGTCATCTAGTTTTTCCTCAATTCTGCGTATTATTGAATCAACATCCATAGAATAGTGTTTGTCTAAATCTTCTGTACTTCCTGAAACTATTGGTGTATCAGGAAAAGCACAGATAAGTAGAGGAGAAGAAACTCCGTTCTCGGCTAAGGTAGTAGCCACAAGTGAGCCAAGTCCGGAAATTTTTGTAGCATCTTCTATAGTAACTATCAATTTTTTGTTGTTTGCAATATTTAAAATTGTATCTTCATCTAGTGGTTTTATTGTTGGAACTGCAAGTAGGGCAGAGTCAAAGTGTTCTGATACAGATGAAGCAGTAGCCATCATTCGTCCTGTTGAAATCACTAAGATATCTCCGCTTGATTTTAGAATTTGAGCTTTTCCGAATTCAAAATTTGCTGTAATAACTTCAGGAGAACCTTTTGGATATCTAACTGCAATCGGCCCATTATGAGTGTTAATTGCATATTCTAACATATCGCCAAACTCTTCAAAGGAAGATGGTGATAAAATTGTCATATTAGGTATATGTGAAAGGTATGCAATATCGTACATTCCCTGATGAGTTTCGCCATCAGGACCAACAATTCCTGCATGGTCAACGCAAAGTACAACATGCAAGTTTTGCAAGGCTACATCGTGTAAAATTTGGTCATAAGCACGCTGAAAAAAAGTTGAATAAATCGGCACTACCGGAGTAAAACCTGATTTTGCAAAGCCTGAAGCCATTGTCACTGCGTGTTCTTCGGCAATGCCTACATCAAAATAGCGATTTTCAAATTCGTTCATAAAGGGAACAAGACCTGTATTAATAGGCATTGCACCCGTTATTGCTACAACCTTGTTATTTTCTCTTGCAATTTCTACTAATTTTTTACCAAAAAACTTAGCATAGTCTGTTTTATTTGATATACTTGCAGAAACTCCATGGTATTGTGATGGATTCTTTTCTGCAGGTTTGTAACCTTTTCCTTTTATTGTTCTAATATGAATAAAGGAAGATTTATCAGAGTTTTTCGCTCTTTCAAGAACAATTTTAAGAGCCTCAATATTGTGACCGTCAACAGGGCCTATATAGTTTAAACCTAAATTATCAAAAAGAGTTTGTGGAATAACTTTATTTCTAATAGCACCTTTTGCTTTTTTTGCAGTGTTTGTTGCAAAATCCGAACCGATAGGTAGTTTTGAAAGCAATTCTTCTATAAAGTCCTTTGATTTATAATATTCGGGTTTTTGGCGTAATTTTTGTAAATATCTTGAAATCGCACCCACATTTTGAGATATACTCATATTATTATCATTTAAAATAAAGATAACTTTTGAATTAGAATGTCCGGCATCGTTTAAAGCCTCAAATATCATTCCACCGGTAAGTGCACCATCTCCAAAAACAGAAACCACATCAAACTTATCGCCCTTTAAATCTCTTGCTCTTGCAATTCCCATTGCAGCAGAACAAGAAGTAGACGAATGACCGGTGTCAAATGCATCATAGATACTCTCTTGAGATTTAGGAAATCCGCTCATACCACCAAATTTGCGTAAATTTTTAAATCCATCGGCTCTCCCGGTAAGTATTTTATGTACATATGATTGGTGGCCGACATCCCAAATCAGTCTGTCTGTTTTAAAATCAAACACAGAATGAAGTGCAAGTGTGAGCTCTACCACACCTAAATTTGATGCAAGGTGACCACCTGTTCTAGAAACAGATTCAACAAGAAATTTGCGAATTTCAAATGCCAATCTGTTTAATTCGGATATTGATAAATTTTTTATATCTTCCGGTGAGTTAATATTTTTAAGCATTGCTTTTGCCCTCTAATAGTATTTTTAAAATTATTTTAGCACAGTTTGATTTTTTTGTAAATAAAGTTACAGGAATTTTCTTCTGACTTCACCTACGAAGTATAACGAACCCAAAGCACAAACAATTTCATCATTTTTTGCTGAGTTTAATGCATATTGTATAGCAGAAATTGGATTGTTAATTATGACATGTGCAACAAATTCTTTTCCCAATATATCGGCAGGTAAGCACCTTGGATTGTCAATATTTGTGACGATAACGTCGCCACCAAATTCACGAATCAATTTTGCAGATTCTTTATAATTTTTATCTTGCATCATAGCAATTACAAATTTGACCGGTTTATTTAGCTCTTTTAAAGAAATAAGTAAACTTAATATTCCGTCAGGATTATGCCCACCATCAAGTAACAAATTTGGTTTAATAAATTCGAATCTTGCAGGCCAAAATGAATTTTTTAAACTGTATTTTATAGAATCGTCTGAAATTTTGAGTTCCTTTAAGGCAAGATAAGAAAGTTCGGCATTTTCTTTTTGATATTCTCCTTTTAGAGATAGGTCAAAAACAGAAAAAGTGTCACCTAAAATTAGTTTTGAATTATTCTTTTTTGAAACATTTTTTATTACTTCCAAAGCATCAGTCGGTTGATGTTTTGTAGTTATAACAGGAATATTAGGCTTAATAATTCCACATTTTTCATAAGCAATTTTAGAAATTGTTTTTCCTAAAACTTCTGTGTGGTCTAAACTGATTTTTGTAATAACAGAAATCTTTGGGGTTATGATGTTGGTGGCGTCAAGTCTGCCACCAAGGCCTGCTTCCAAAACCACAATATCGCATTTTTTCTTGCTAAAATAGAGAAAAGCACCGGCTGTAATCTTTTCAAAATAAGATAAATTCAAATTCAATTTTTCCGAAGTTGATTTAACGGTTTCTGTTACATCAATCAATTCATTATCAGGTATATTTTTGCCGTTGATTTTAATTCGTTCGTTAAAAGATTCTAAATGTGGGGAAGTATAGAGCCCTGTTTTTAAACCTTCAGCGATTAATGCATTAGATAACATACAAGAAACAGAACCTTTTCCGTTTGTTCCTGCAATATGAATGTATTTTAATTCTTTTTGAGGATTACCCAAAGCTTCAAGCAGTTTTTTTAATTGAAGATTACATTTCGATTCCATATTTGAAAATTTTGGAGTATTGTTGTAATAGTTTATAACTTCATTATAATTCATTTTACCTACCAAACGGGACAGATAAAAACCCGTCCCGTCAAAAATCAAATATTATTTAGTGCGTCAATGCTTTCCAATACTTTTTCAAGCATTTGTGAGTATTTTTCGCCTTTTTCTTTTTCTTCATCAATTACTTTTTGAGGTGCTTTTGCTACAAATCCTTCGTTTGAGAGTTTTTTATTGACTCTGTCAATTTCGCTTTCCAAACGTTTCTTTTCAGCCAAAAGTCTTTTTTCTTCTGCATCCTTATCAACAAGTTCGCCCATTGGAATGAAAATTTCGGCAGAATCAACTACAATACTAACTGCATTTTGTTCGATACCATCTTTTGAACTTGTAATGATTGTATCTGATGCCGAAGCAAGTTTTTCAAAAAATGCTTTTCCCAGACCAAATATGTCCTCACGCTTTGTTACTATTGTAAGTTTTGCTTTCTTTGAAGGTGGAACATTCATATCACTTCTGCGAAGTCTAATTGCAGAAATTGCGTCCATAATGATTTCCATATTTTTTTCTTCTTTTGGGAAGGAAAGTTCGTCACTATATTTTGGATAATCGCTAATTACGATACTTTCGCCGTCGTGAGGAAGATGTTGCCAAATTTCTTCTGTTATGAATGGCATAAATGGGTGCAATAACTTCATCGTATTAGATAAAACATATGTTAAAACATATTGAGCAGTTTTTGCTGATGGGTTTTCTTTATCAAACAAACGAGGCTTTACAAGTTCAATATACCAATCACAGAAATTGTCCCAAATAAAGTCATATAGTTTTGAGACTGCAACTCCCAGTTCAAATTTATCAAGATTTTCTGTTACTTCTTTACAAACAGTGTTGTATTTTGAAAGAATCCATTTATCCTCTAATTGTAAATCTTTTATATCAGGAAGTTTGTTCTCTGTAATATCAAGATTCATAAGAGTAAATCTTGAAGCGTTCCAAATTTTATTTGCAAAGTTACGGCTTGCTTCAACTCTTTCCATATAGAATCTCATATCGTTACCCGGTGCGTTTCCGGTAACAAGTGTAAACCTTAGCGCATCAGCACCATATTTATCAATAATTTCAAGTGGGTCGATACCATTTCCAAGAGATTTTGACATTTTTCTTCCTTGTGAGTCACGAACAAGACCGTGAATAAATACGTGCTTAAATGGTGACTTTCCTGTATGTTCTAACGCAGAGAAAATCATTCTTGATACCCAGAAGAAAATAATATCATAACCTGTAACCAAAACGCTTGTAGGATAGAAATAATCAAGTTCAGGGGTTTTTTCCGGCCAACCAAGTGTTGAAAACGGCCAAAGGGCAGAAGAAAACCAAGTATCTAATACGTTTTCGTCTTGATGAACCTTTCCACCACAATGTGGGCATACAGTTATATCTTCTTTTGAAACGGTTGTTTTTCCGCATTCGTCACAGTAAAAAGCAGGAATTCTATGTCCCCACCAAAGTTGACGAGAAATACACCAATCTAAAACATTTTCCATCCAATTCATATATGTTTTTGAAAAACGTTCAGGGACAAATTTAACATCACCATTTTTAACAGCTTCAATAGCAGGCTTTGCAAGTGGTTTCATCTTTACAAACCATTGTTTTGAAATGATAGGCTCAACAGATGTTCCGCAACGATAACATACACCAACATTATGAGTGTGTTCTTCAATCTTAACCAAAAGTCCAAGTTTGTCAAGGTCTTCAATCATTGTTTTTCTGCATTCATAACGATCCATACCTTGATATTTTCCGGCATATTCGTTCATTGTAGCATCGTCATTTAAAACTCTAATTTGCTCTAAGTTATGACGCTGTCCAACTTCAAAGTCGTTAGGGTCGTGAGCAGGAGTAATTTTAACACAGCCTGTACCAAATTCTTTATCAACATATTCGTCAGCAATTACAGGGATTTCACGACCGACAAGAGGTAAAATAAGCATTTTTCCAATAAGATGCTTATATCTGTCATCGTCAGGATTTACAGCAACAGCAGTATCGCCGAAAAGTGTTTCAGGCCTTGTAGTTGCAATAATTACAAAGTCATCACTATCCTTGATAGGATATTTAATGTGCCAAAAATGTCCTGCTTGTTCTTCGTGCTCAACTTCTGCATCAGAAAGTGCAGTCACACAATGAGGACACCAGTTAATAATTCTGGAACCTTGATAAATCAAGCCTTTATTGTATAGATTTACAAACACTTCACGAACGGCTTTTGAACAGCCTTCGTCCATTGTAAAACGCTCTCTGTCCCAGTCACACGAAGAACCGATTTTCTTTAATTGATTAATAATTCTACCGCCAAAGTGTTTTTTCCAATCCCAAACTCTTTCAAGGAAAGCATCATAACCAAGGTCATAACGAGTAAGTCCTTCATTTACACGAAGGCTTTCTTCAACTTTGATTTGAGTTGCGATGCCGGCGTGGTCAGTTCCCGGAATCCAAAGGGCATTATAGCCCTGCATTCTTTTATATCTAATTAAAATATCTTGCAATGTTTCGTCTAGGGCGTGTCCCATATGTAATTGCCCTGTTACATTTGGTGGCGGGATAACGATTGTAAATGGTTCTTTTTTAGAATCCACTTCTGCATGGAAGTATCCCTTTTCTACCCAAGTATTATAAAGTTTATCTTCAAATTCAGATGGGTTATAATTTTTTGCAATGTTTTTATTATCTTCCATAATTTCCTCCATTTAAAAATACAAAAATACAAAGTATATTATCTCATTTTTTTTTGAATTTGTCAAGGAAAAGACGAATATTTTAGAAAAGTTATGAATAAATATATTTATAAGCAAAAAACATTTGGAATATTATTTTTTACTACAAGAAAGAGGAGATTTTATTATGGAAAATTATGCACTTAATAATCATGCAGAAGTTATTGGAATTGTCAGTGATGAACCAAAGATTAGTCATGAAATTTATGGCGAAAAGTTTTATGTATTTACATTAGAAATTCCAAGACTGTCCGGAACAAGCGACAATGTAAGAGTTATGGTATCAGATAGACTTTTAACTGATCAAGACCTTAAAATAGGGGATGTAGTAGAAGTTGATGGACAATTCAGATCATATAACAGTTATGAAAACGGTGATAATAGATTAGTGCTTACGGTATTTGCGAAGGATTTAAAATTAGCGGAAGAAGATGCAGAAAAAAATCCTAACCTATTATTTTTAAACGGATATATATGCAAAGAGCCTGTTTACAGAACCACACCTTTCGGAAGAGAGATAACTGATTTATTATTAGCAGTAAACAGAAGCTATAACAAATCTGACTATATTCCTGTAATTGCATGGGGCAGAAATGCAAGATATTGCAAAAATATCAATGTCGGAGATAATGTAAAGGTTTGGGGAAGAATACAGTCAAGAGTTTATCAAAAACATATTTCGGAAGATGAGGTTATTGAGAAAACGGCTTATGAAGTATCGGTAAACAGAATGGAAATGGTATAAATTTATAAATACAAAAGGAGGATTTTTAAAGTGGAAATGAAACTAATTGGTGAAAAAAAGACACTATTAATTAAAATAACAGGCGAACTTGATCACCATATTGCGACAAAAATTAAAGAAGAGGCAGATAAACTAATGTTAACAACAAATGCGATAAATGTTATTTTTGATTTTTCTGAAATGACATTTATGGATTCTTCGGGAATAGGAACGATAATGGGACGCTATAAAAAATCAAGAGCATTAGGCGGAAAAACAATCGCTTATGGTGTTAATTCCGATACTTTAAGGATTATAAAAATGTCAGGAATGGATAAAGTAATTAAACTTACTTCAAATTTAGAAAAAGCAATTTACTTAATTGATAAGGAGGAAATACACAATGGATAATACAATGAAAATAGAATTTTTAAATTTATCGGAAAACGAAAGTTTTGCACGTGTTGCAGCCGCAGCTTTTATAACACCGTTAAATCCGACAGCAGCAGAAATGGCAGAGGTAAAAACTGCTGTTTCGGAGGCTGTTACCAATGCGATTATTCACGGCTATGAAAATACAAAAGGCATCGTAAAAATGGAAGGAAAAATTCATAATAATACTGTTGAATTTTTAGTGATTGATGAAGGGTGCGGAATTGAAAATATAGAAAAGGCAAGAACTCCTTTATATACAGGAAGACCTGAGCTTGAAAGGTCAGGTTTAGGATTTTCCATAATGGAAAGTTTTATGGACGAAGTTGAAGTTACAAGTATATTAGGAAGTGGAACGACGATTAAAATGAAAAAGACGATTGAGATATAGAGTATGGAAGATTTTAAAACCAGAAATTATGAATTATTTGAAATTTTAAAGAGTGGGGATTTATCGGCACGAGATTCTTTGTGTGAAGAAAATCTTGGGCTTGTCAGAAAAATCGTTTTTAGTTTTTCAAAAAACGGCGAACTAAATGAAGATCTTATGCAGATAGGAACAATAGGACTTATAAAAGCAATAGATAATTTTGATTTGGAACAGAATGTGCAGTTTTCTACATATGCCGTGCCGATGATTTTGGGTGAGATTAAAAGATTTCTCAGAGATGATGGAATTATAAAGGTAAGCAGAAGTTTAAAACAGATAGCGTTTAAGGGTTTTTCGGCTCGTGAGAGATTAGAGAAAAAACTAATGAGAGAACCAACTATTAAGGAAATTTCTGAGGAAAGCAAGATTTCTGTAGAAGATTTAACCTGTGCTTTTGATGCGGTTCGTGAGCCTGACTCGCTAAATAAGGAAGTTTTTGATGACTCAAAAGAAGAATTGGAAATGAAATTGCAGGACAATTATTCAGAAGATAAAATAGTAGATAAGATTTTTATCAGCGGTATTTTAAAGTCTCTCTCTTTTAGGGAGCAACAAATTTTGCTTTTAAGATATTATAAAGGAAAAACTCAAGATGAAATCTCTAAAATAGTAGGTGTGTCACAAGTGCAAGTGTCAAGAATAGAGAAAAAAGCAATCCAAAGGATAAGAGAAACAGAATTTGTTTAAAAAATATTATATTTACTTTACAAAGAATAAAAAGAGAAAAAATACTTGCATTTTGTTATAATTTGTGGTATTATTCTAGTTGTGTATAGAGGTGCAGTAATTATTAGTATCCGTTTTTTATAGCACGGCGATGCGAAAACGGTGAAAGGAATTATTGCCGAAGGGTATGTTTTTTGCCGAAAACATACTACTGGGACGATATAAAACATATATCGTACTGTCACGAAATCGTGGAGCGCTATCATGACAATTATTTAAAGTTTTTTTGTTGTGATTTGCGTTTTCGCAATCACATTTTTTTATTTAAGGGGGAACATAGTTATGTTTTCAAAGAAAAAAATTACGGTCATGACCGTACTTACCTTTGTTTTCATGTTGGCAATGACTGTATGCGCATTTGCAGAAGGAGACGAAGAGTATGTTAGTAATTTCAATGGCACTTTGTGGGCTTTGCTTCCATCAGTTATAGCTATTGGACTTGCTCTAATCACAAAAGAGGTATATTCATCACTATTTGCAGGCATTGTTGTTGGCGGACTTTTGTATGCTAACTTTAATCCTGAAATGACAATTGTGCACGTATTTCAAGACGGCTTCATCGGTAGCGTTGCAGACTCATACAATGTCGGAATATTGATATTCCTGGTTGTTCTTGGTGCAATGGTTGCTATGATGAATAAAGCCGGCGGAAGTGCTGCTTTCGGACGTTGGGCATCAGAAAAGATTCATTCAAGAGTCGGCGCACAACTTGCAACAGTTGCGCTTGGCGTACTTATCTTCATTGATGACTATTTTAACTGTCTAACAGTTGGCTCGGTTATGAGACCGGTTACAGATAAGCAAAATATATCACGAGCAAAGCTTGCATACCTAATCGATGCAACTGCTGCTCCTGTTTGTATTATTGCTCCTATTTCTTCTTGGGCAGCTGCTGTAAGTGGTTTTGCAAAAGGCTCAGGAATGAACGGTTTCCAACTATTTTTAAGTGCAATTCCATATAACTTCTACGCACTTTTGACAATAGTAATGATGGTTACAATCACACTTATGAAATTCGATTTCGGCCCTATGAAAAAGCATGAAGAAAATGCTAAAAATGGTGATTTGTTTACTTCTCATGCCGAAGAATTTAAAGATGCAGTTTCGGAAACTTATGCAAATGCAAAAGGTAAAGTTATTGACCTTGTATTACCTGTTATTGTACTTATCATCGCTTGTGTTATTGGTATGATTTATTCAGGTGGGTTCTTTACCGCCGGTGAAGATGCATATCACAACTTCATTGAAGCATTCTCAAATTCAGATGCATCAGTTGGGTTGGTATTTGGTTCATTTATTACATTAATTTTAACAGTTGCATTCTTTATGTTAAGAAGAGTTTTATCATTCAAGGACTGTATGGAAGCAATTCCGGAAGGTTTTAAGGCAATGGTTCCTGCAATTATGATTCTTATCTGTGCTTGGACTTTAAAAGGAATGACAGATAGCCTTGGTGCTAAAGAATTCATTGATGGCGTTGTTTCATCATCTGCAAATTCATTTATGAACTTGCTTCCTGCTATAATCTTCTTAATTGCAGTTGGTATGTCTTTTGCGACAGGTACATCATGGGGAACATTTGGTATTTTAATTCCAATCGTTATCGCTGTATTCGGATTTGACAAAGGTGATATCACAATCGTTGCAATTTCTGCTTGTATGGCAGGTGCTGTATGTGGTGACCACTGTTCACCAATTTCTGATACAACTATTATGTCATCAGCAGGTGCACAATCAAACCATATCAATCACGTTTCGACTCAACTTCCATACGCACTAACAGTTGCTGCTGTTTCTTTCGTATCATATATAATTGCCGGCTTTGTACAAACTGTTTGGATTATTCTTCCGCTTTCGATTGCACTTATGATTGGAACATTATTTGTAATAAAAGCAATTACTGATAAGAAAAATGCATAATTAAACATTTGCGGTAGGTTTTTGCCTACCGCTTTTTTTCTTGACAATAATTTTTCTGATTGTTATAATTATTATTAATAATTTTGGAAGGACTTTTTTTGATGATTAAATTATACGATAATGACAGTTATATAAGCGAATTTTCTGCAAAGGTTGTATCTTGTGAAGAATTTAAAGATGGATATTTAGTTGGATTAGATAAAACAGCATTTTTCCCAACTGCCGGTGGACAAGAATTTGATAGGGGAACTATTTCTAATCAAGAAGTTTTAGATGTTTTTGTAAGAGAAAACAATACATATCATTTTGTCAAAAACAAGTTTGAAATTGGTGAAGAAGTTTTTGGAAAAATTGATTGGAAGATAAGATATAGAAAAATGCAGCACCATAGTGCCGAGCATATTGTATCCGGAATTGTATTTTCAAAATATGGTGCAAATAATGTTGGATTTCATCTAAGCGACAGGGAAGTGACTTTTGATTTTGATATGGAATTTTCAAAAGATGAATATGCTGAAATTGAACGATTGGCAAATGCTACCCTACAAGAAAATCATAAAATCAGTGCATACTATCCCAAAAAAGAAGAACTGGAAAAGATTGAATATAGAGCAAAACTTGACCTTTCGGAAAATGTTAGAATTGTTGAGATAGAAGGAATAGACAAATGTGCTTGCTGCGCACCGCATGTAAAAAGTACAGGAGAAATTGGCGTTATAAAATTTACAGATGCAATTAGGCATCGTGGTGGATGCAGAATTACTATGATTTGCGGAATGGACGCAATAAAAGATTATCAATACAAGTCTAAAGAGATAATAAGGATTTCAAATTTGCTGTCGGCAAAAGTTGATTTTGTAGACGAAGAAGTCGAAAATTTACTTGTAAAAAATGGGGAATTAAAACAAGAGATTAATTCATTAAAGAAAAAAATATTAGAATTAAAAGCAGAAAATATCGAAATAACAGACGAAAATTTTTGCGTATTTCTTGACGAGTGTGACACAAATTTGATGAGATATTTTGCAAATCTAATAAAAGATAATGTTAAAGGTATTACAGCGATTTTCTCACCTGACCCAAAAGGCGGATATAGTTATCTTTTAACAAGTAAGAATATCAATTTGACCAAAATATCAAAGCAAATAAACGAATCATTAAATGGTCGTGGTGGTGGAAAAGACGAAATGCAAGGAAAGTTTTTAGCGAGTAAAGAGGAAATAACAAAATATTTTAAAGCGACATCATTTTGATGCCGCTTTTATTGTTTCTAAATTCATATCGTTTGGCAATGGTGCTGTTATTTTGATTTTTTTATTAGTGATAGGATGCAAAAATTCCACACTCTTGCAGTGCAAACGAATACGCTCGTTTTTAATATCTTCGCCATATAAAAAATCAGCATATATCGGAGTACCAATGTAAGATAAGTGAAGTCTTATTTGATGAGTTCTGCCCGTTTTTGGGTGCAATCTAATCAGTGCAAAATTATTTTTTTCTTCAATGACTTCATAATCGGTAACGGCAAGTTTTCCGTCTTGAGCGATAATTCTTTTAATAATTCCTTCGGCTTCTCTTTTTATTGGAGCGTTTATAGTTCCTGTTTTTATCTTTGGAATACCAACCGTTAGAGCAACATATTCTTTTTTAAATTCTCCGTCTTGTATTTGCTTTGAAATTCCGTCAGCAGAAAATGCATTTTTTGCAACTATTAAAACTCCCGAAGTATCTCTATCTAGTCTTGACGGTGCACGAAAAGTAAAGTCATCTTCTTTAAAATAATACATAATTGCGTTTGCAAGAGTTCCGCTTCTGTGATAAATTGATGGGTGAGTAGGCATATTATACGGCTTATTTACTGCAACTAAGTCCTCGTCCTCATAAAGAATATCAATAGGTATCTTTTCACTTATTATGTTTTGTGAAGTTCTATCAATAAGTGTGAGTTTTAAAAGATCTCCATTAGTTACAATTTTATTTACAAACTCTTTCTTGCCGTTTAATAAAATTCCGTCTCCGACTTTTAAAGATGTTATCAAATTAGAAGAAAAATGATAGTGATTTTTCAAAATAAATTTAATATCTTTACCTGCGTATTCATTAGGAATTATAAATTCAAATTCTCGCATTTTCTCACCTCGCAAAGTGTATTTTATAACAAATAAAGATAAATTTCAAGGTAAAATAGAATGTAACGAATAAAAGTTGTAAGTCATATAAATATTATTAAGGGTTTATAAGTATTTATATCGTAAACTATTGACCTTTTTTACTGATTATGATAAAATAATATGATAATATGGCAGAAATTTTATATTCGGAGATGAACAAATGAAAACGCAGAAAATGTCAACACAAAAATTGACTAAATTAGGAATGCTTGCGGCTATTTTGCTAATAATGGCTTTGACTCCTCTAGGTTACTTAAAGGTAGGGCCTTTTTCAATTACTTTTCTTACAATCCCTGTTGCTATCGGTGCTATAATATTAGGGCCGTCTGAGGGTGCTGTTTTAGGTTTTCTTTTTGGGATAACCAGCCTTATTCAATGCTTTGGTGCTGATGCTTTTGGAACTTTGTTGTTTTCCGTAAATCCAATAAATACAGTTATACTTTGTATTATCCCAAGGATATTGACAGGATATTTTTCAGGGCTTACCTTTAGATTTTTAAAAGAAAATATATCTTTAATTTTCTCGTATGCAATTTCGGCATTTGTAGCAGCTGCTACAAATACAATACTTTTCGTTGGATTTTTAATTGTGCTTTTTAATAATACAGAAGCAATTAAAACCTTAGGGGATAATATAATTAAAGTTATCAGTGTTTTAATTACCACAAATTCATTGGTTGAAGCAGTTGTAACAACTTTGCTTGTTACTATAATTTCAAAAGCGTGCAGTGATGCAGTTGCAAAAAGGAGAAAATAATGTGGTGTGCAGATGAATGGAAAGACTACATTTTAATAGATGCCGCAGGCGGTGAAAAATTAGAGTATTGGAAAAATATTTTATTAAGACGCCCTGACCCACAAGCAATTTGGACTGAAAAATCAGGAACAAAACTTTGGGCTAAAACGGATGCTACATATAAAAGAAGTAATAAGGGCGGCGGTCATTGGGAGATTTTTAATAGAAAGATGCCTGAAAGATGGACTGTAAACTATAAAGGTCTAACATTTAATATAAAACCTATGGGTTTTAAACATACCGGTCTTTTTCCTGAGCAGGCTGTTAATTGGGATTGGTTTGGTAATTTGATTAAAAATGCAAAAAGACCAATAAAAGTCTTAAATTTGTTTGCTTATACAGGCGGCGCAACCGTTGCAGCTTTGGCTGCCGGTGCAGAAGTTTGCCATGTTGATGCGTCAAAGGGAATGGTTTCTTGGGCGAAAGAAAATGTTGAAGCATCAGGCTTATCGGATAGAACGGTAAGGTACATTGTAGATGATGTAAAAAAATTCGTTGCAAGAGAAGAAAGACGCGGAAAAAAGTATGATGCAATAATAATGGACCCACCGTCTTATGGAAGAGGTCCATCGGGAGAACTTTGGAAGATTGAAGATGAACTATATCCATTAATTGAAAGCTGTATGAAAATATTATCAGATGAGCCACTGTTTTTCTTAATTAATTCATATACAACAGGTCTTTCCGAGACTATTATGGAAAATGTAATAAATCTTACCCTTTGCAAAAAATTTGGTGGAGAGGTAAGTTGTGATGAAATTGGACTTATGATGCAAGATAAAAAAATGGTTTTGCCTTGCGGAATAAGTTGTCGTTGGAGTAATAATCTATGATAAAAGCAGAAAATATAAGTTTTACATATGATGATGAAGAACCAAAACGAATGATTTTCGAAGGTCTAAATTTACAAATTGAAAAGGGCAGTTTTGTTGCCGTTTTAGGCCATAATGGTTCAGGAAAATCAACACTTGCTAAAACCTTTAACGGAATTCTTCTTCCAAGTGGAGGTAAGATTTATGTTTCGGGAATGGATACATCAAACGAAAAACAAATTTTCGATATCAGAAGTACGGCAGGAATGGTTTTTCAAAACCCTGACAACCAAATGGTTGCGGCTGTCGTAGAGGACGAAATTGCCTTTGCACCCGAAAATCTTGGTGTAGAGCCGAAAGATATTCGAAGAAGAGTTGATGAATGCTTAAAAATAGTTAATATGACGGAGTTTGCAAAATATTCGCCGTCACGCTTGTCAGGCGGGCAAAAACAGAGGGTTGCCATTGCAGCTGTTCTTGCTATGGAGCCTGATTGTATAATTCTAGACGAACCAACGGCTATGCTTGACCCAAAAGGCAGAAAAGAGGTAATGAAAACTATCCGTGAACTTAATAAAAAAAGAAATATGACGGTTGTTTTAATTACTCATTTTATGGAAGAGGCAGCATTAGCAGACAGAATAGTTGTAATTGATCACGGTAAAATCTTGATGGATGATATACCTAAAAAAGTGTTTTCAGATGTTGACGGCATAAAAAAAATAGGTCTTGATGTTCCGCAAGTTACTGAACTTTTTTTTGAACTTAAAAAGATGGGAATTGATTTGCCTGATGATGTGATTACTGTTGAAGAGTGTGAGAAGGTTCTTCTTGAAAAAGTAAAGGGGAAAATATAATGATAAAAGTATCAGGGCTTACCCATATTTATCAGCAGGGTATGCCGTTTGAAAAAAAAGCAATAGATGATGTCAGTTTTGAAATCCCAACAGGTGATTTTGCGGCTATTATCGGTCACACAGGTTCAGGAAAATCAACACTAACTCAACATTTGAACGCCCTAATAAGACCTACATTCGGAAAAATCGAAATTGATGGTATAGATATTACAGATTCCAAAACTAATTTGCGTACAATCAGAAAAAATGTTGGTCTTGTTTTTCAGTATCCCGAGCATCAGTTGTTTGAAGAAACCGTGTATAAAGATATTGCATATGGACCTACAAATATGGGTCTTTCTGAAAGCGAAATAAAAGACAGAGTTCTAGAAGCTGCAAATATGGTTGGTCTTAGCGAAGAAAAGTTGAAAAAATCACCATTTGAATTATCAGGTGGGTTAAAAAGACGTGCCGCAATAGCAGGAGTCTTGTCAATGCGCCCTAAGGTGATTATTTTAGATGAGCCAACAGCAGGGCTAGACCCAAAGGGCAGAGATGATATTTTAGGTCAATTATCAAGACTGCATAAGGAAAATCCCAAACTAACGATAATTTTTGTGTCACATTCCATGGAAGATGTTGCAAAACTCGCAGAGCACGTTTTGGTTATGGATCACGGAAAGTTAGTGATGCATGGGACTACTTCAGAAATATTTGCACGAGGCGAAGAATTAAAAGGTATTGGGCTTGATGTTCCTCAAATAACAGAGCTTACACATAGACTAATAAAAAAAGGTATAGATATCCGTCCCGATGTTTACACTGTAAAATTTGCAGCCGAACTTTATGGAAATCTCATAAAGGAGGCGCAAAAAAATGTTTAAAGATATTACAATCGGTCAGTATGTTGACGGAAACTCCTTTATTCATAAACTTGATGCAAGAATGAAAATAATGCTTCTAATAGCATATATTGTAGTTTTATTTATGATAACAACACCACTTGCTTATGCTATATTTACAATTTTCACTGTCTCATTAGTCTTGTTATCAAAAGTTCCGTTTAAATACATTCTAAAAGGCTTAAAGCCTATGCTTTACATACTGATTTTTACAGCAACGCTAAATCTGTTTATGACGCCGGGTAATATTATTTGGTGGCAATGCCCTTTTTGGAATGCACTTAAAATTACAAAAGAGGGAACTGTTGTTGCTGTTAGAATGGTGTTAAGACTTGTGTATTTAGTCATCGGGACATCACTTTTAACTTTGACGACAACACCCCTTATGCTAACCGATGGCATAGAAAAACTTTTAAAACCATTTGAAATAATAAAAGTACCATCACATGAAATTGCGATGATGATGACTATTGCAATAAGGTTTATACCAACATTATCGGAAGAAACCGAAAAAATAATAAAAGCGCAAACTGCAAGAGGTGCAGACTTTGAATCCGGTAACATTTTAAGGCGTGCAAAAGCTATGGTACCAATTCTTGTTCCATTATTTATTTCAGCTTTTAAACGAGCCGATGATTTGGCTATTGCAATGGATTCTCGTTGTTATAACAGTGGCAGAAAAAGAACAAGAATGAAACAGATGAAAATGACATATAGAGATGTAATTGCTGCAATTTTAATGATTATTTTTGTGGCGTTTATAATTCTTCTTCAAAATATGAGGTAAAAAATGCGTAATATTAAGTTGACACTTCAATATGACGGAACAGCCTATCATGGTTGGCAAACTCAATTAAATGCACCGACGGTTCAAGAAACGTTAGAAGGTGCAATAGAACAAATCACAAAGGCAAAACCAAAACTATTTGGGTCCAGTCGCACAGATGCAGGTGTTCATGCAAAAGGTTTTGTATGTAATTTTAAATCGGAAACTAATATACCTATTGAAAAGTTACCCATTGCATTAAATACTTGTCTTCCGGACGATATTGTTTGTGTATCTGCAGAAGATGTTGATTTAGGGTTTAATTCAAGATTTTCAGCACATAAAAAGTGCTATACTTATTATATTTCTAATTCAAAATTTCCCAATCCGTTTATGAGGAACTATTCTTGGCATTTTCCATATAAATTAGACATTGAAAAAATGAAAATTGCAACAAGTGCTTTTATAGGCGAACATGATTTTATAGGTTTTGCTGCCAGCGGATTTACTGTTAAAACTACAGTTAGAGAAATCTATTCTCTTGATGTTGAAAAGCAAGAGGATAATATGATAAAAATCACAGTGGTAGGAAATGGATTTTTGTATAATATGGTAAGGATAATCGCAGGTACTCTCGCTTTTGTCGGGACAGGCAAAATCGACCCTTTGGATATGCCTGAAATTATTAAATCGAAAGATAGAAAAAGAGCGGGTATAACTGCTCCTGCACAGGGACTATATTTGACGGAGGTGTATTATTGATGAAAAGAAAACATAGCTTTGCAAAGATATTTGCTTTGATATTAACATTATCTGTTGTAACAGTTTTCGCACTTGTCGAATCCGGAGACACCCCTGACTTTTTTGTTAATTATACAAATAATTTCAAAAGAAATATTTTAGGTATTTGTAATAAGTTAAATGTTGAACTACCAATAGAAATTCAACTCTATCTTGACGGAACAGCACCTGCTAAAACTTTTGAGCCTATGACACCAAGTTCGTCAAAAAATCAAGATAATGAATCAAAAGAATCACTTGCATACCCCGGATATAAAGAGGAGGAAGCGCAAGAAAAAAAGGGCGATGCGACTCTTACAGCAAAGAAGAAATACGAAAAAATAACCGATTTGCCAACGGCTTTTCCGTCTGCCGAAAACACGAAGTTCTCAATCTATAACGGAAAAGTAATATGTGTTAACGAAACCGAATTCTCAAAATATAAACTAACGGGAGAACAAATTTGGAAACAAAAAATCCAAATGCAAAACCCGATTTTGACAGTTTCAGGGAAGTATATTTTGATTAGCGAAACAGGCGGTAAAAAAATCAGTTTGTACGAAGATAAAAAACTTTTATTCTCCGAAAAAACAGAGGGGAATATCCTAACAGCAGATTTATCACCAAAAGGTGATGTTGTATGTGTCACCGAAAAAGAGTATTATAAGGGACAAGTTGTTGTATTCAACAAAGCAGGCAAAAAAATATTCGTATGGGATTCCGGTTCATATAGCATATTAGATGCTTCTGTTTCAAAAACACGAAAAGTTGCCATCTCACTACTTAGCACCGATGCAGGTGCTGACAGCATTATTGAAATATTTAATGTAGATGGTAAAAAACTTTGTAAAACAGAACCGTTTATAGATACAATAATTTTTGATGTAAGATTTTATAATGATAAACTATTAGCAATATCAGAAACAAAGTTTATGACTCTTTCTCTAAAAGGTAAAATTAAGAAAGAGTATAGTTTTGATAATAGAAGATTACAACAATATGATTTTTCAGATAACGGAATAGCCGGATTATTATTTGATAATTTAGGAACCGGCGAAATTGTCACATTAAACAGTAATGCTAAGGTTTGTGGAACACTAAAAACACAAGATATGCCGTTTAGCATTGACATTAATTCAAAACTACTTGCATACAATAATGGTAGACAAGCAGTTATAGCCAACTATAACGGAAAAAAAATTCTTGTATCTGACTGTGATGCTGATATAAAACAAGTACATATTACAGGTGATGACAGAGTTTTTTGTGTATTTGCAGCAAGTTTTCAAGAAAAAGAATTAGAAAAAAAGAAGAAAATAGAAGATATAACTGTTGAAACTGAAAAGAAGGAAGAAAAATAATGGGTATGTATCTTAACTATATTTTAGACGGTGCACTTATAATATTAGCACTTTCTGTCATTATACTTTCAGGGAAAAAGGGATTTCTTAGTGCATCTAAAAACATTTTAGCACTAATTCTTACAGCTGTTCTTATTACCACAATGCAAATAACAATATTTAATGCTTTGCAAAGTTCTCCAATTAGTATGGGGGTTAGGAATATTGTTGTAAAAAATGTTTCTAAGAATTATGAAGAGAAAAATATATCTGAAGATATTGACACAACCGATCAAGAAAAATCCATTGAGGCTTGTGAAACTTTGGCGTATCCTAAATTTATGGAAAATAGCATAAAAACAACAATTTCCGGTATGACTGAGATAAAAAACAATCTTTTAGAAGTAATTGCTGACTCGATAACATTAATGATACTAAAAGTAATCGGTATTCTTTTAGTATTTTTAGTGGTAAAGATAATGGTATTTTTGATTATAAAATTACTTGAAACATTATTTAAAATTCCGGGCTTAAACAGTGTTAATCGTTTTTTAGGCTCAATTTTAGGTATAATAAATGCCTTGATAATAATTTATATTATTTGCGGAGCTGTAAGTTTATTTGCACCCCCTGAAAAACAAGAGTTTATTAGAGAAGTTATTAGTAAAACATACCTAGTAAAATATTTTTATGACACTAATTTTCTATTTTCATTATTTATATAAAAGTGAGGGATAATCTTTTGACTGAAACAGTAGATTTACAAAGATGCACAAAAGAAGAACTTAAACAAATTGCAGGCGGTTTGGGAATTAAAAAAATTTCATCTTTAAAAAAAGATGAGATTATTTTGGCGATTTCAAAAAAAAGGGAAGAAAATGAGAATTTAGAAACGCCTAAAAAAAGACAAAGGCCGCAAGATGTAATCGAAGTTACCGGTGTTCTCGATGTGATGAGTGACGGCTTTGGATTTTTAAGAATCGATGGGTTTAAACCCAGTGAAGATGATGTATATGTTTCGCCGACACAAATTAGAAGATTTAATCTTAAAACCGGTGATGAAATTACAGGAGACACAAGACCGTCGCAAGATGAAGACAAGTATTCTCCGCTTTTGTTTGTAAAAAAGATTAATGGAGATAGTTTAGAAATTGCACTAAAACGCAAAAATTTTGAAAAACTAACTCCGATTTATCCAAAAGAGCGACTGATTATGGATACGGGAGACGGCGAAAAATTTACACAAGAGTTATTAGACCTTATAACACCAATAGGAAAAGGTCAAAGGGGTATGATAGTTGCTCCGCCAAAAGCCGGAAAAACCACATTAATTAAGCAAATAGCGCAATCTATATCTAAAAATCATCCGGAAGTTAAACTAATCGTTTTGCTAATTGATGAAAGACCGGAAGAAGTAACAGATATGAAACGCTCAATCGATGGTGAGGTTGTTGCATCTACCTTTGACCAAAGCCCTGAGAACCACACAAAATGCGCCGAAATGGTACTAGAAAGAGCAATGCGCCTTGTGGAACAAAAAAAAGATGTTGTAATTTTAATGGACTCAATAACAAGACTTGCAAGAGCGTATAATCAAACCGTAATGCCAACAGGAAGAACACTTTCAGGTGGTCTTGATCCTGATGCGATGTTGAAACCTAAAAAATTCTTTGGTGCTGCAAGAAACATTGAAGAGGGTGGGAGTTTAACAATTTTAGCTACTGCATTAGTTGAAACAGGTTCTCGTATGGACGATGTCATTTTTGAAGAATTTAAGGGCACGGGAAATATGGAACTAAAACTTGATAGAGGGCTTCAAGAAAGAAGAATTTTCCCTGCTATTGATATTTTAAAATCAGGAACAAGAAGAGAAGAAGCGCTCCTTTCAAAAGAAGAGACAGAAACACTCTGGGCAATCAGAAGAAACATAAATGCTCAAAACACTTATGATACAATGGGAAGGTTATTGTGCTTCCTTAAAAACTCAAAGGATTATAAAGAATTCTTGTGTAAAATAAATAAATATTACAAAAAATAAATTCTCAACCAAAACATAAGATAGTATGTTTTAGAATACTCTATATAAAGGGGAGATGTTCTGTGAGAAAAATTAAAAAAATTACTTCTTTTGTTTTGATTATTTCAATGCTACATATTCCGGCAAAGGCTGAAAATATGTTAACAGGAGTTAAATCTGCAATTTTAATTGAACCAAAAACAAATACAGTTCTTTATGAACAAGACGCTGATGAAAAACTGCCGATAGCAAGCGTTACTAAGATAATGACAATGCTCATAATTTTGGAAAAGGTTGATGCAGGAGAATTAAAACTAACTGATATTGTAACTGCAAGCCCGAATGCTGAAAGTTATGGTGGTTCTACGATGTTTTTGGAAGTTGGGGAACAGTTTCCTGTTAGTGATATGTTAAAGGGAATTGCGGTTGCAAGTGCAAATGACGGTTGTATCGCAATGGCTGAACATATAGCAGGTAGTGAAGAAAATTTTGTGGAACTTATGAATAAGCGTGCAAAAGAACTTGGTATGACAAATACTAATTTTGCAAATTGTAATGGTCTTGATGATGATGTAGATGCTACAATTTATCATTCCAGCGCACGAGATGTTGCAATTATGTCAAAAGAACTAATAAAGCACGAAAAAATTTTTGACTATACAACCATTTGGACAGATTCATTAAGAGATGGAAAATTCCTTTTAGCAAATACTAATAAACTTATTAGAAATTATAGTGGAGCAACAGGTCTTAAAACAGGCTCTACATCAAAAGCAGGGTGTTGTCTTAGTGCAACGGCAAACAGAGACGGTATGGAACTTGTTTCGGTTGTTTTGGGAGCAGACTCAACTAAGACTAGGTTTGATGCTGCAAGAACAATGCTTGATTACGGATATAGAAACTATAAACTAAAAAAACTTTCTAAAAAAGGCGATTTTGTTGAAGAAATTCCGGTGCTTTGGGGAGAAAAAGATAGAGTTTCTGCCGAGGAAAGCAAAGATTATTATCTTTTGCTTAATAAATCTGATAATAAGGAAATAACTGAAAATATCAAAATTGATAACAAAATTTTCGCACCAATAAAAAAAGGCGATAAACTTGGTACAATAACATTTATTTGCGATAATAAAGAACTTAATACGATTGATTTGGTAGCGTCAGAAGATATAAATAAATTAAGTTTTGTTAAAATTTTTCTTAAAATGATTAGAAGTATAATAGGAAAATAAAATGTCAAATCTTATCTTTTATGGTTGACAAAAACATTTATTAATATTATAATATAGATATAGCAAAGTTCTTTTGAGTATTCTTAAAAGATGCTTTGCTTTTTTTCTAAAAGACAAAATTTTGAAAAGAGGTAGAAAAGTGGACAAAATACTTGTTTTGGATTTTGGCGGTCAATATAATCAGTTGATTGCAAGAAGAGTGAGAGAAGAACATGTTTATGCAGAAATCAAACTTTTCAGCAAAATTACTATTGATGAAATTAAAAATATAGGTTATAAAGGTATCATTTTCACCGGAGGGCCTAATAGTGTGTATGACCCTAAATCTCCGCATTATGATCCTGCTATTTTAGATGCAGGAATACCAATATTAGGTATCTGTTATGGTGATCAACTTATGGCATTTATGGCAGATGGCAAGGTTAGCAGTGCTGAAAATTCGAGCGAATACGGAAAAACAGAAGTCTTTTTTGATAATACAAATGTTTTGTTTAAAGACACACCTAATAGCAGTATCTGTTGGATGAGTCATACAGATTATATAAGCACTATTCCGGAAGGCTTTAAAAAAATTGCTCACACCGAAAAATGTCCGTTTGCAGGTATGTGCAACGAAGAAAAAAAACTATTTGGCGTTCAGTTCCATCCGGAAGTTACACACACTGTTTTTGGCAAACAAATTTTAAACAACTTTATTTTTGAGGTTTGTAAATGTAATAAAGATTGGAAGATGGAAAATTTCGTTGAATCTTCAATCGAAAAATACAAAAAGGAACTTGCCGGAAAGAAAGTTTTGCTTGCGTTATCAGGTGGCGTTGATTCTTCTGTTGCAGCAGTTTTATTACATAAAGCAATCGGACAGAATTTGACTTGCGTTTTTGTTGACCATGGTCTACTTAGAAAAAACGAGGGCGATTTTGTAGAAAAAACTTTTGGTACAGGTTTTGGTATTAATTTAATCAGAGTAAATGCAGAAGATAGATTTTTGTCAAAGCTTGCAGGAGTTACAGAACCGGAAAAAAAGAGAAAAATAATTGGAGAAGAATTTATAAGAGTTTTTGAAGATGAAGCAAAAAAACTAGGAAAAATCAATGTTTTGGTGCAAGGAACAATTTATCCTGATGTTATAGAAAGTGGAAATGGCACTTCTGCTGTAATTAAGAGTCATCATAATGTTGGCGGACTTCCTGATGTTATTTCTTTTGAAGAAATCGTAGAGCCTTTAAGAGATTTATTTAAAGATGAAGTCAGGGAAGTCGGAACACAATTAGGTATTCCTTATGAACTTGTTTGGCGTCAGCCATTTCCCGGCCCCGGCCTTGCAGTTCGTGTTATCGGAGATATAACAAAAGAAAAACTTGATATTTTAAGAGATGCCGATGCAATCTTCCGTGAAGAAGTTGCAAATGCAGGCGCAGAAAAATCAACAAATCAATATTTTGCAGTTTTAACAGATGTTAAGAGTGTGGGGGTTATGGGTGATGCCAGAACTTACGGAAGGACAATAGTTTTGCGAGCAGTTACCACTGACGACTTTATGACTGCTGAATGGACAAGACTTCCATTTGAAGTTCTTGAAAGGTCAAGTAGCAGGATTACTAATGAAGTTAAAGGCATTACAAGGGTTGTCTACGACATTACATCAAAACCGCCGGCAACTGTTGAGTGGGAATAGGAGGGATTTATTATGAAATTAGGAATAGAGATATATTGACCTGTTTTTATAAATCGTCATTTCTTCATAAAAATCCACGAAACCCTATTTCCTATGCGGTTTTTGAAGTTTTGATTTTTATAAAAAATTTTATAACTTTATAAAACTCAATAACAAAATGGAGAAAAAATGGCGAAGTAAATGGAGAAGATTTGAGATAAAAGCCGTGCAACAAATGAATAGAAATTTTAATTCCGATTTTCCTTTTGAGTAAAGTCGGAATTTTTCTTTTTCATAAATAGGCTTAAATCAATTGCAAAAAACGATAACAAATTTACAAAACTGTGTTCAAAAAAATGTTGACTTTTTTTGGTATTTTGTGATAACGAACTTCATTATTTTACCATGTTATATTTTTGATAAAAATAGTGCACAATCTTTTTATCGACATATTGACATTTTGATAAAAATGGTGTATACTTTTATTATCAATGATATTGAGGTGTATTATGGGCATATCGAGTAATGCTAATAAGATTAAAGAAAGAATATTAAATTCAAAAGAAGGTACAATTTTTACTCCCGTTGATTTTGTGGATATAGCAGAAAATTCAAGAGTGGGAGTTGTTTTATCGCGTTTGGAAACCGATGGAATTATCAGAAGAATCACGCGCGGTATATACGACAAACCTATATACAATGAATTCCTTAAAGAATATGTGGAACCTTCTCCTTCACTTGTTGCAGAAGCTATTGCAAGAAATTTCGGATGGACTATTGTTCCATGCGGAGATACTGCGCTAAATATATTAGGATTATCAACTCAAGTGCCTGCAGTTTGGTCGTATGTAAGCGACGGAACATATAAAGAATACACTTTTGATAATACGACAATTAAATTTAAAAGAACAACAAATAAGGAAATTTCAAAGCTCTCATATAAAACTGCCCTAATAATACAAGCATTAAAAGCACTTGGAAAAGAAAATATAACGGATGATGTTATTTTTGAACTTAAAAAAACATTAACAAGCGACGAGATAAATGTTATGTTAGACGAAGCCAAGGCTGCTACATCATGGGTATATGAATACATCAGAATTATGAGTAAAGATGTGGAGGAAAATCTATGATGAATAAAACTTCTATTCGATTTTTTGAAAATATTCCTGTTCGTGCCGTATGGGATGAAGAAAGTGCAAAGTGGTGGTATTGTGCGGCGGACGTTGCAGAAGCTCTGACAAAAAGCATAAATCCGCGTTCTTATTGGAATGCGATTAAGCGTAGAAAAAGCGAGTTGTCGACAATTTGTCGACAACTGAAATTAAAAGCAAAAGATGGAAAATTCTACAACACCGATGTGGTAGATGAAATCGGTCTTAACACAGTTATTGCACTTGTACCCAGCAAAAAAACGGAAGTTTTCAGCAAGTGGATGAAAAATATAGAAACTTCTCTGGATGAAAAAAGTAAGCAAAAGGCATACGAACTGTTTGAAAGCGGTTTTATCAACAATATCGAAATTGGTACAACAAAGGGGCTTCAACAGATTCATGGCTATATTTTCGGCGGACTCTATGATTTTGCCGGACAGATTCGCACGCAGAACATTTCAAAGGGTGGCTTTGCTTTTGCTTCTGCTCAATTTTTGACGAGCACCCTTTCTTCTATCGAAACGATGTCGGAAGATACCTTCGAAAACATCGTCAAAAAATATGTTGAAATGAACATTGCACATCCTTTTATGGAGGGCAACGGACGAAGTACTCGCATCTGGCTTGATTTAATTCTCAAAAAGAATTTGAAAAAGTGTGTTGATTGGAGTCTTATCGACAAAACCGAATATTTGACTGCAATGAAGGAAAGTGTTGTTGACCCGCAGAAAATCTTTGTTTTACTAAACAACGGTTTAACAGACGATATCAATAATCGCGAAATCATCATGAAAGGTATCGATTATTCTTATTATTACGAAACAGAAGAATGATAAGTCCGTTTTTGAGACATAGAATATGAGATGATATTCTTGCCTGAAAAGGAGTAAATCAAATGGTTAACTTATCAAAAGCACGCCCGCGACATGATGATTGCAAAGCTTGAGGAACTGAAGGTTGCTTACAGCGATGATGCAATAAAAATGCCGTTTGAAATAATTTTGGACAGTATTGAGAAATCGAAAATGAGATGAATATCATATAATCTTTATATTCCAATATAGAAAACAATGTGAAGGAGAATATTACCATGAAACTTAAAGAATTACCATCAGACGGAAAAATTGCATACTTAATAAAGCCAATATTAAAGGTACTGCAAGAAGCCGGAGGACAGTTAGAACGTTCAGAAATAAAAGAGAGAATATGTGATTTAGATGACCAAATTGCAGAATTTGCTGAAAATATAAAAAAATCCAAGAAAACGGGAAATACTTATTCTGAATTCAATTTCAAATTTAACTTTGCGATTAAAGATTTACTTTTTAATGATATTCTGACTTACAGAGATTCTTCTCCGGTAACTCTTACCGAAAAAGGTTTATACCTTGAATTAGACAAACTTGATGTTGAAAGAGAAATTATTGAAACATCAAAAGTCCATTGGGACGAATTGAGCAAAAAGAATAAAAAGAGCAAAATTGCAGATGTAAACGATAATGAAGAAGAAACTCAGGCAGAAGAAAAAATAAAAGACGATTTTAAAGAGACTCTATTAAGCGCTATCGCTAAAATGAGTCCTAAAAAATTTGAGGCTTTTTCAAGAGCATTATTGAATAGAATGGGCGTAGAATTTACAGAAAAAGGAGCTCAAATAAGTAATGACGGCGGTATTGACGGATATGGATACCACATTGATGGAAATGATTTCAGAACAACAAGAGTAGTTATTCAATGTAAAAGATATAATGTAGCTCCTGTCAGCGAGCCTGAAATCAATCAATTTTTGGGTGCAATGAATAAGTATCAAGCAGATTATGGTGTTTTTATCACAAATGGCAGATTTACGAATTCTGCAAGAAATGCAGCAAGAGAGGGCTCTCCTATTACTTTGATCGATGGCAATGATTTGGTTAAATTGATTATTAAATACGAATTATATATTACACCGGTTAAAACATATGTGTTAGATGAGTTTTATAACACTGAAGAATAAAACATTTTTGCATCAACAGCCGACAGCGAGCAAAGTGTCGAAATGTGATACGAAGATGAAAATATTTGGCTTACGCAAAGAACGATGGTAGAAGTATATGATGTTTCTGTATCGGCAATAAATCAACATATAAAAAGAATTTATGATGATAAAGGTAGTCTTGAAATGAACATTCCGTGGACAGCTCGCCCCAATCCACATATTACATATGGAAGTGGGTGGTGTTTATGGCTCTAAAAATATTACGAATTATATTATTGACAGTCATATTTTTTAATTGTGTTGACCATAAAAGCAAATTAGTCGCCCACACGACCAAATGTGTCGACTGATTTTACGTTATACTTGTGCGAGCCGTTCAACAGACCGCCTTTTTCTATGCTTATTATTCACCTCATTTTCGGATTTGTCAAACATTTGAGATAAATTTGGTAAAAATTGGTGGTGCTATTTTGTTATATGGATATATTTTTAAACGTAAATAACAGGGAAGAAGTTATTAAGCAAAAGTAATAATGCCTATTGACATATTAGCAAATGTAGTATATTATTATGTTGCTAAAAACTTTTTTATTTTATAAATAAAATGGTAGAAAGGAAGGAATTGTGTTTTGTGCAGTTCCTTCTTTTTAGGTGATTTAATGAGGAAGATGTGATATGATAAAAAACATTATATTTGATTATGGAAATACAATACTGTACTTAATTTAAGTGCAAATGATGTTAATAAAGTTAGAGACATGGTAGAAAGCGAAGACGGGCAATTTTCACTTGGTATTAATAATTCAACCGCATTAAAATCATATTATGATTTTAAAAATCTTTGCGGTGATCAAATATTAACAAGTTATGCAAAATCTTCAATTTCAAATATCAATGAATCAAAAGAAAAATTTGAGTTTGCCGTCATTTCTAATGCATTAAAACAAAGCGTGACAGCATATCAAGTAAAGCTGTTGATTGAGACAAACAAAGAAATATTAGGTGTAACCGATTCTAAATATCAGCTGACTGATGAAGAATACGGCAAACTAACAGGAAAATCAATAACCGCCTTATCTGATGTTAAAACGATGATGAATGAAATTATCAATAACAGAGGAAAAGGTCAACAACAAGGTTCATCAGGCGGTGGAGGCGGTAGCAGTTCGTTTGGTACTGTTTCAATATCAGAACCAGCTAATGAGACTACCAAAATCAATACTTTACCGTTTAATGATATAGAAAACTTTGACTGGGCTAATGATAGCATTGAATATTTGTACAGTAAGGGTAAGGGAAATTGAATACTACTTTAATAAGAATAAGGATAAGGAAGAATTCAATTTCAAAGATAAAGCTGCAATGCACGTTTATGCAGGAACAATCGAAAGATACAGAGAACAACAGTTTAAAGAAGTAGTTCCGACGGAAGTACATATTATCCGTTTTGGTGATGTTGCAATAGCAACAAACCCATTTGAACTATTCTTAGATTTTGGTAATCAAATAAAGGCAAGAAGCTTTGCAAAACAAACATTTATTATGCAATTAACTTCAGATTGTTTCGGCTATCTTCCAACAGAAAAAGCAGAAAAGCACGGACATTACAGTGCATATATTTCAAGTGGCAAAGTTGGTCATCAAGGTGGAGAACAACTGGTAAGAGAAAGTGTTACCGAAATCAATAAGATGTTTGAATAGAAACTAGGTAGAAATAATGTTTGAAGTTTTTAAAAGTACTTTATCACCAATGCTTACTATGTTTGTATGCATAATCATTGGTTATGTATTAAATAAATCGAAGAAAACTCCGGAAAATACGGCAACAGTTTTATCAAAATGTGAAAACCTTTTTATTTTGCCTGCACTAGTATTAAACACTTTTATGAAGTATTGCACGGTTCAGTCATTAAAAGAAAACTATAAATTACTTCTATATGCAAGTGCTGTTTTAGCTGTAGCAATTGTAATTGCTATTCTTTTGGCAGGTGTATTTACGAAAGATGAATACACAAAAAATATTTATAAATATGCTCTCACCTTCGGCAATTACGGATTTATGGGAAATGCAATTGTTCCTATGATTTTAGGTGAAGAAATGCTATATAAATATTTGCTTTTCTGCTTGCCACTGTCAGCAGTTGTGTATTCGTGGGGACTTGTAATTCTTGCACCAAAAGGAGAAAAAAAGGTTCCTGCTTGGAAACATATGATAAATCCAAGTAATGTTTCGATGGTAATCGGAATACTATTCGGTCTTTTGGGGGCAGGAAACCATATGCCGAATTTTTTGGTTTCGGCAATAAATAATATTTCAGGCTGTATGGGACCTTTGGCAATGGTATTAACAGGCTTTGTAATTGCTCAATATAATTTTGTTGACTTGATAAAAAATGGAAAAGTGTATATTATAACATTTTTAAGACTTATCGTTTTTCCCTTGATATTTGTATATGCACTTCATTTATTTGGTGCTAAAAAGGAAATAATTATGCTTACATTTATAGCGTTTGGGACACCGCTTGGATTAAACACGGTTGTATTTCCTGCACTTTATGGCGGCGATACTAAAACGGGAGCATCGATGGCGATGATTTCACATACGCTATGTGTAATTACAATACCAATTTTGTACGGATTAATTTATATGATGTAGAATATAAGTTCATAGAAATGGTAGGAGAAAAATTAATAGATTTATTAATTTGCTTGATGGGTATTTGTATACCGAATTTTCTAAAAACAGATATAAAAAATTGCACAACCACTTACACGAATTACTTAAACTGTTGACAAACATATGACATTCGTGTTAATAAAAATACACCATTCAAAGGACGAATATCATTATAAGGGGTTACATTATTATGGAAAATACAAAATTTGCAAATTACAAAAAATATTTGGTAAATGAAAAATACAGTATGTTTTTGTGCATTACAGTATTTGTTATGTATTCAATTGTGTATATGTCAAAAAACTGTTTTGCTGCTGCAATAGCGGCAATTGTAAGTGAAAAAGTTATGAGCAAAACCCAAACAGGCACAATAATTGCGATGTTTTGGCTATTTTATGCAATATTCCAAATTCCGGGTGGAATGCTTTCAAATAAATATAAGCCTGAAAGACTTGTTTTTTTGGGGGTAGTTGGTTCGGGTTTAGCTAATCTATTATTGTATTTTTTTCACAATTATTATGCAATGATAATTATTTGGTCATTAAATGCAATTATTCAGCTTGGAGTTTGGCCATCGACCTTCAGAATTTTATCAAAAGAATTACATAAAAATCATAGGCGGAATGCATCTTATTATATTCCTATGACATTTATACTCGGAATTGCCCTTAGCTATGTTTTTGCTGCGATTGTGAAAAAGTGGGAAGAAAATTTTCTTATATCGTCGGTACTGCTTTTAATTAGTGGTTTCGCTTTTATTATCATTTACAAATTTATAGATAAAAAAGGCGGATTTGTTCAAGATGAGGAAACGCTTGAAATAAATGAAAAAAAGGATAATAATCGATTATGTAAAAGCCTTATAGAAAGTGGCATTTTAATTATTATACCGGCATTTGTAATACAGTTTTTTGTAAGTAACGGAATTAAGGTTTTTGCTCCTGTTATGCTTACGGAGCTTTTTCCTAACTTGTCAGTCAGTGTTTCAAATCTTTTAAGTGGGGTTATATCAATTTCAACAGCTTTTGGAATCTTATTTTTAAATTTTTTCTACCCGAAAAGAATCAAATCATCAACGGTTACTATAACTGTAATGTTTGGAATTGCATTAACTATGAATGTTGTTCTTATCTATGCGCAAAAGATTAGTTGGGTAATTTTCTTTTTGACAATTGTTATGGCGCTGATACCGCTTACAGCAATAACACAATTCATAAATGTACTAATACCTAAAAAATTTGCAAAGGATAACTGCGATGTTTCTGTTGCAGGAATACTAAATGCTGTTGCTTCGTTTGGGATATTAATTTCAAGCTATGCGGTAGGAGAGCTTTCGGATAATTATAATTGGACAACAGTATTTATTATTTTTACGATAATGTTAATAATTGCAATTTTATTGGTTTGTATTGCAAATAATAAATGGAATATTTTTGCTAGTGAAAAATAGATATATACGGAGATAATAGAAGATGAGCAAAATTAATGTTTTATCAATCGGAAATAGTTTTTCAGAAGCGCATAAAGATATGTTCACAGGATAGCAAGAAGCAAAAATAGTAAGTTAACACTATAAACCTATATATCGGTGGTTGCTCTTTTTCAAATGCACTATGACAATTTGATAAATAATAATAAAAGCTATGAAATACAATGTAATGGCGAAAATGCCGGATTTTATACAACGATAAACGAAGCACTAATCCGGACAAATTTTCACTTTTGAAATCAAATAATGCGTATTATTGCGTAATAATACGTATTATTAAAAAAGATGTAAAATTAAAGTTAGCTTTTCGTCACAAAATCTCTGATAAAAATTCATAGATTATTCATACATTTTGTGGTTTTTGTACTTGACAAGCACAACATGTTGTGATATAGTGCAGATACAAACACTATTTATGCGTTGACAATGGTCAGAAATGCAGTGGCATTTCAGCATACGAACATTAATTTTGTATTTAAGCCAATAGTATAGTCATGCCCATTTTGAGGTATATGCTGTTGGCTTTTTCATTTTCTTTACGGAAATATCCGTACTTAAATAACAGAACGAAGATTGACTTTTTTGTCAATTCAGTTCTGTTTTTTTGTTTTTTAAACAATTAAGACAATAATGAAATTAAAAAGATAACGAAAGCCCAATAATGCCTTCAAGCACTATATATGCAAACTGTCTTTTGCGTAGCGGGCAAATGATAATAATGACACCAAGAAGGACTTTTTATAATTTAAATATTTCTTTCGTATTTTTGGATTCGAAAAGTCAACTTCTTAATGTGTTATCTAAAAACTTTCACCGGATTTCATAGCGTAAATCCATAGATGCAGGACAGTGCATCGACACAGTTGCAGCTGTGAATAATTTTTCATATATCACTGCAATGATATATATAAGCATCTTTATGCGACCGCAGAAATGACAAATTTCAATATAGGCGGGAATATTACTAAACGAGCAATATGCAAGAAACAATTTAATACTATAGGAGACAGACTTATAATAACTGCTCCAAACTCTTGATATTATGAGGTTTTCAAATATTTCAAAGAGGGAAATATGGTGGAAACATCGGTTAGAAATACGGCATAACTATGCACAAAAAAAGAAAGGAAAAGGAATATGAATAACTACTACAAAAATTTAGAGGTGCAGTTTGAGAAGGTTTTTAGGCACACAAACACAGGGAGTTTTAAGACAAGAGAACGATACAAAAAAGGCTTCAAAAGATTTATCTTTTTCTTAGCTGATGAATTTCATCTTCAAAAGCTTTCAAACATTTCAGAAAAACATATAAAAGCATATGTTGAAAAAATGAAAGAGAAAGGTTTATCTGCATCAACCATTAAGACAGAACTTTCGGCAATCAGATTCTTCCATGATGCAATGCCGTATGCAAGAAATGAATTACCTGAAAATTCTTCGCTCGACTTGGAAAGAAGAAGATTCGGCGGAGTGGACAGAGCATGGAGTGGAAGAGAGGTTAATGCAATGATTGGTGTTGCAATGAAAAATGAAAGAATTGATTATGCAGCAATGTTCACTTTGGCTCGTTATGCCGGGTTAAGGCTTGAAGAATGCTTTAGGATTGATACCAATGATGCTAAAAAAGCCTTGAAAACTGGCGAATTGTATGTAAAGGGAAAGGGTGGTTTAAGAAGATATGTTCCTATAAATGAAAGTATCAGAATTATGTTAAGTAAGTTGTTGCAGATTACACCAATCGGTCAAAAATTGTTTGTTTCGCCAAAGGACAAAACACATCTTGCAATGAAAAGATTAGAATGCTTTATTGTTTATCACAGAAAAGCTTTTACAGAAAACAAAATCACTTTTCACGGATTACGCCATACATATGCACATGAGAAATATGAGGAGTTTATTATGGCTGGAAATAACGATGTGACTGCAAGAAGAAAGGTATCGGAGTTACTCGGTCATCATCGTGATGATGTTACTCGGATTTATCTGTCAAGAGGTGATGAAGATGCTTAACGAGTATAAAGATATATTAACGGTTGAAGAGCTTTGCAAAGTGCTCTATACTGTAATCACAAACACTATTTGTGCATTGATGAAAGTCTATAATGATTGACTTTCCGGCATACGAACATTAATTTTGTATTTGAGTTTTATGGGGTTTTTATGCCCAAAAATAAATTAAATAAATATTATTTAATGAAACACAGTCTTTTTGAGGCTGTGTTTTCGATTACAGAAAAATGGCGGTTTTACTGTTGGAGTTGTCAATTCTAAGGAGGTGGTGCGTATGTTTATTCCCTATCAAAATATTATAAAGAAATCAAGAACAACATACATTTTTTTATTAATTACACATTCATCCTCCGACAATAAAACAAAATTGTAAAAGGCAAATATGGATAAAAGCTTTTTAGACAAGTATAATGAGCATTTATCCAAAAGTGAAACCTTATACGAAAAGATTATGAAATTAATAAACGAAAAGAATTTATCAATGAATGATTTTTATGATGAAACATGCTTAAACAGAAATGTAATATTTGATATTAAAAGAAATCCGTCAAGGAGACCACAGTTAAGAACGATTGTAACAATTTGCATAGGATTAAGCTTGGAGCCGGATGAGTCTTTGGAATTAATAGAATTTTCAGGCTACAAGCTTTCAAGAACAAGACTAGTAGATTTTGCATATTTAGATTTAATTTTCAATTATTATGAATATGATATTTATGATTGCAATGACAGATTAAATGAAATAGGAATCGAAGAAAAATATTATTTAGGGTCACGAGAATTTATGTAAAAGCATACCGTAAGCATATTATTTTATATGTTTACGGTATTTTTTTATTTGTTTGTCATTTATTAAATGACGGAAAATGCCTAATTTCAAACAAGAAAGCCAGAAAAATGCTGTTATTATGCGATTTTTGCGTCATTTATTAAAGTTTGAGGAAGTTATTTTTTAGTGGTAGAATACAAACAAATCCGGATTTAATCTACAGAAAGGAGTCCAAAACTATGACTATTAACGATTTAATAATTGACCCGAAGAGCTTAGGTACCAAAGCATTCAAGAGGCTTGTTTGTAACAAATGAAGGCACGGTTTTTCGAGGATACTTGTTTGATGAAGGTAACATATTTGACGAATAAAGGAAGTGGCACATATGGGAAATAATATTGAGAGCGTGCCAATATATTGCAAATTGACATTAACAATTAAAGAAGCAGCTGAATACAGCAACATAGGAATAAACAAAATCGACAGTATGCTTCGTATGCCAAATTGTCCGTTTGTTTTATATATCGGAGCAAAAAAGTTAGTTAAGCGAAAGGAATTTGAAAATTACATCAGTCAAAATGCTATTTTGTGAAATTTAATGATTAATTTGAATTTTCGGACTGTAAACTGTTTTCATAACTTATGGCGAAAAAAAGAAAATAAACTTAGTTATAATTTATATTGAAAAAAATAAGCCTTTGTGATATAATATATGTGTTGCATTGGCTTTTTTCTCAATATGAGAAAGGAGCTGATATATATGGGTAAAAATCTTAAAGGCAAAGAATGCGGAAAAGGTATCTACCAAAGAAAAGACGGTTTGTTTAGTGCAAGATTTCTATCCAAAAATGGAAAACGGAAGGAAAAGTGCTTTGTAACCGTTAAGGAAGCACGAGATTGGTTGGAAAAATCAAAATACGAGGATAAAACAACAAATGTCTTTGTTTCGACAGAAATGACTGTTGATGAGTGGTTTAAATATTGGATAGAGCATATTATTTACGACTTAGCACCTAACACAAAAAGGAATTATTACGAAAGATATACGATTAATATTCAGTCGGTGCTTGGAGAGATGAAGCTTTCCGATGTAAAACCCTTGCATTGCAAAATGGTATTGAATAATATGGATGAAAAATATGCAGGCTCAACCATAAAGCAGGCGTATATTACAATGGGGACACTTTTTAAATCGGCACTTATGAATGACTTGATTGCAAAGCATCCGATGGACAGTGTAAAGTATTCAAAGCCTATCCGTGCAGTAAACGACATTAAGTTTCTTACAGTAGAGGAACAGAAAAAGTTTTTAGACGTTGCAAAAGGGTCACATAATTATTTTCAGTATGCTTTGATTTTACAAACAGGGCTTCGTACCGGTGAAATGATTGGTTTGACTTGGGATGCGATAGATTTTGAAAAGAGAACTTTAACCATCAACAAAACATTAGAGTACAGACATGACAATGGTTATTGGAGAGCAGGACCACCCAAAACTCAACAAAGCTACCGAACAATTCCGCTTACAAATACTGCCTATGAAATTTTGCAGGAAATAGCATCAAAAAGAGAAAATCAAAAGTCCTCCGAGCTTCTTGATATGTCCCTTGAGTACATAGACAGGCGAACAGGAAAAACAAGTAAGCTTGTGATGAAGGACCTTGTATTTATTAATTGGCGAACCGGCGAGCCTGCAAAAAACAGCTCGTATGATACGCACCTCTATAAGCTTTGCGATGAGGCAAATATCAAAAGATTTTGTATGCATGCACTTCGCCACACGTATGCAACTCGTGCTATTGAAAGCGGTATGCAACCAAAGGTTTTGCAAAAGCTACTCGGTCATGCAAGCATAAAAACCACAATGGACAGATATGTTCATGTGACGGAGGATTCCCTTGTAAATGCCGTCAAGGATTTTGAAAGGCATTTTGCATAAAAAAATGGCGAAAAAATGGCGAAGTAAACAAAATAAAACGCCCGAAACACTGATAAACAAAGGAGATATGATAAATTATGAAATTAGGAATAGTTGGTCTTCCAAATGTTGGTAAATCCACATTATTCAACGCAATAACAAAGGCAGGAGCAGAGTCTGCAAATTATCCGTTTTGCACAATAGAACCAAATGTTGGGGTTGTTGATGTTCCGGACGAACGCATCGATTCTCTTGCAAAAATGTATAACCCAAAAAAAATTACAAGAGCTTACATTGAATTTGTAGATATTGCAGGTCTTGTTAAGGGTGCTTCAAAGGGCGAAGGTCTTGGAAACAAGTTTTTGTCACATATAAGGGAAGTTGATGCGATAGTTCATGTTGTTAGATGTTTTGAAGATACTAATATCACGCATGTAGAAGGTACTGTTGACCCGATTAGAGACATCGATACGATAGATTTAGAATTGATTTTTTCTGACTTGGAAATAATTGAAAGAAGAATAGACCGTACAAAAAAAGCTTTAAAAGGTGATAAAGGTCTTGTAAAAGAATTAGACCTATTAGAGCGAGTTAAAGTTTGCTTAGAAGAAGGAAAATCTGCAAGAAGTTTAGATTATTCCGATGATGAATTAGAAACAATGAAAGAAATTTCCTTAATTTCTATGAAACCCGTTATTTATGCTGCTAATGTTGCTGAAGATGACTTCCAAAAAGGCATAGAAAATAACGAATTTGTAAAAAGAGTAAAAGAGCGTGCAGACGAAGAAGGGGCAGAAGTTATGCCTGTTTCCGCAAAAATTGAGGAAGAGGTTGCTCAGCTTGAACAAGAAGAAAAAGAAATGTTCCTAGAAGAACTTGGAATGAGCGAATCGGGACTTGACAGACTTATTAAAGCAAGTTATTCACTTCTTGGACTTATCAGTTATCTAACAGCAGGTGAGCCTGAGGTAAGAGCTTGGACTATCAAAAAAGGAACAAAAGCTCCGCAGGCAGCAGGGAAAATTCACTCCGATTTTGAAAGAGGCTTTATAAGGGCAGAAGTTGTAGCCTATAAAGACCTAATGGAACTTGGCTCAATGACTGCTGCAAAAGAAAAAGGCCTTGTCCGCTCCGAAGGAAAAGAATATGTTATGAAAGACGGCGACATTGTTCTGTTTAGATTTAATGTTTAAAAAAAGCACTTTTAAAGTGCTTTTTTATTCGCCAAAAAATTCAGGTATAAAACTTTCCGATGCAGACTCACCTTCTTGAATATATGCATTTTCAATCCCTAACGATGTTGCATAGTCTAAAATTGCATCATAGTGTTTTGGATTTAACTTCTTTTTTAACTCTTCAAATTTATTGGGAAGTGTTGCAAGTGGTGTGTATTGACTCATTATACTTATATAAATCTTATTTTCATATGTTGTGTAAAGATAGTCGAGTATTTTTTTTGTATCAAAAAGTAGCCCCGGTAACATTAAATGCCTTACTATTACACCTTTTTTTAATAATCCATTTTCATCAAATTGACACTCTCCAACTTGGCGAAACATTTCGTTTATAGCCTTTTTTGATATATCAAAATAGTTCTTTGCGTTTGAATATTTTATTGCATATTTATCGTTAAAATATTTCATATCGGGTAAATAAATATCGATATATCCCTCTAAAAGTTTTAATGTTTCTAAGCATTCATATCCACTTGAATTATAGAGAATAGGGAGATGTAAGCCTTTTGCTTTTGAAAGTTCTATTGCTTTTATAATTTGTGGGACGTAGTGAGTAGGGGTGACCAAGTTTATATTGTTCGCGCCTTGTGCCGCCAAAACTAAAAATATATCGGAAAGTTCTTCGATAGAAATTTCTTTTCCAAGACCATTTTTGCTTATCTCATGATTTTGACAAAAAACACACCCCATATTACAATGTGAAAAAAATACAGTCCCCGAGCCTTCTGTTCCTGAAATACAAGGTTCTTCCCAAAAGTGCAAGGAACTTCGTGCAACTTTAATTTTATCGGTAGCACCGCAATATCCAATTTCACCTTTTGTTCTATCAATTTTGCAATTCCTTGGACACAGTGTGCAATTTTCTAAAATATTCATAAAAAAATCCCTCTTTTTCGTCTGTATTTTAACACAGATAATCAGGATTTTCAATTCTTTAAATAAAAATATTGCAAATACATTTAAAATGAGTTATAATAATTAGGTTAATTTAAGGAGAAAAAATATGGATAAAAGTGAATTTTTGAAAAATGAGTTCAATGTTTCAAGAGAGGTTTTGGATATGATTAATTCTGCTGAAACCGAACTTAATGAACAATTTAAAGGAATAAACGATATTGCTGAATTAAACGAACTAAAAGTTATGAAAGCGTTCGCAGATAATAGAGTTTCAAGTGAATATTTTATAGCTTCGTCAGGATATGGAACTGATGATATAGGAAGAGATACTTTGGATAAAATATATGCCCAAGTTTTTGATGCAGAAGATGCTCTTGTAAGACATAATTTTATTTCAGGTACACACACTCTTTCCACAATGCTTTTTGCTGTTTTAAGACCCGGCGATACATTTGTTGCAATTACAGGAAAACCTTATGATACGCTTGAGGAAGTAATTGGAATTACAGGTGATAAGGGAGGCGGCTCTCTAATTGATTTTGGAATTAATTATTTGCAGATTGACTTTTTAGATAACAATAAGCCTAATTTTGAAAAAATTAAAGATGTTTTAGAAAATAATAAGATTAAAGCCGTTTGGATTCAACGCTCAAAAGGATATGCAGAAAGAAAATCGCTTTCCAGCAAAGAAATTGGCGAAATGATTTCTTTTGTTAAAGAAATATCACCGGATACTCTTGCGTTGGTCGATAACTGCTATGGCGAGTTCGTAAATGATAGAGAACCTACATACTATGGCGCTGACTTAATAGGAGGCTCACTTATTAAAAATGCAGGCGGAGGAATTGCACCAACAGGTGGATATATAGCAGGCAAGAAAGAACTTATAAATCTATGTGCAAATAGATTGTCAAGTGTTGGAATCGGCCGTGAAAACGGAGCAACACTTGGTCTTAATAAGCAATTATATCAAGGAATATATTTTGCCCCACACGTTGTATCGCAAGCACTAAAAACTGCGGTTTTATGTTCTTATATTTATGAAAACTTAGGCTTTGAAGTTGAGCCTTCTTCAAAAGAATTGAGAAATGATATTGTCCAGCTAATTAAACTTAAAACACCGGAGGCATTAATTGCATTTTGCCAAGGAATACAGAAAGGTTCACCTGTCGATGCATATGCAAAGCCTGTTCCAAGCGAAATGCCGGGATATAGCGATAAGGTAATTATGGCGGCAGGTGCATTTAATCAAGGCTCATCAATAGAACTAAGTGCAGACGGACCTATGAAAGAACCATATATGGTATATATGCAAGGCGGTCTGATTTATGAATCTGCAAAACTTGGTATTATAATGTCTATACAAGAAATGAAAGATAAGGGGATAATATAATTAAATGTTAGAAATTGTACTGGATTCTTTAATTGATTCACTAAAATTATTACCTATTCTATTTATTATCTATCTGTTAGTAGAATATTTAGAACACAAAAATAACAATTTTGTTCACCATTTATTTGAGAGGTCAAAAAAAACAGGCCCTATTTTAGGTGGACTGTTTGGAACGATTCCACAGTGTGGATTTTCTGTTATTGCGTCTGAATTATTTTCAAAAAAAGCCATATCACTTGGTACATTAATTGCAATATTTGTTGCAACATCTGATGAAGCAATTCCTCTTATGCTTGCACATCCCAACAAAATAAAAGATATGCTTTCATTAATTTTGTTAAAGTTTGTTATTGCAGTTTTGGTGGGTACTTTTATTGACTTTGCCGTAAGAAACGAACATAAAGTTTCTCATACTTGTTGCGAAATAGAACATAATCATAAGCATTTTCACGGAAATTGTGAAAACTGTGAAGGTGGAATTTTAAAATCTGCTGTTATTCATTCAATAAGAATATTCCTATTCATTTTTGTAGTTAGTATTTTATTGGGCATTTTTACGGAATTTATGTCTTCATTTATGAATTATATCGAAGGGCATAAGATTTTACAACTTTTTATTGCACCATTATTTGGAATAATACCAAATTGTGCGGCATCGGTTGTATTAACTGAACTTTATCTTGCAGGCAAAATCACTTTTGCATCTTTATGTGGAGGTCTTTGCACGGGTGCAGGAGTCGGACTTATTGTTTTATTTAAGCAAAACAAAAACTTAAAACAAAATTTAACTATACTATTTACACTTTATTTCATTGGTGTTATTTCAGGATTTACAATTTTAACAATTTAAAGCATTATGGGAGAGATTAAAAAATCTCTTCCTTTTTTTGCACTTTTATTTGAGCATAAGGCTGCAATATCTGTTGCTCTTATTTCTTCCGGAATGCTAACATCTTTAAAGTCTGCCACCTTTGTAACAATAGGGAGCGTTGCAACTTCTTTCATTTTTGACAACAGTTGTCGTCCTGTTTTATTTGCACCTAGAATTCTAATGTATGAAGGTGAAGTATATCCGCCATAAATATCTAAAACATAACGAAGTGCGATTCTTCTAAGTCTAGAACGAGTGTATCTTTTTGTAATAGATTTATTTATAATTTCGGTAAAAGTATTGCTTTCATAAAACTTCATAAACCGATTATATATGCCGGGCTCGCTATCGGCAATTTGTAAGAACAAATCTTCAGAGCCATTTAGCATTTTATACTTAAAAATTTCTGTAAGTCTATTTATGTCATACTGTTCACAGTTTGTATAATCAAACGGAACTAAACTTGAATAGTCTTCACAGTTTGCAATCTTGTCACGAATATGTGTCGCAGATGAAATATCATTTTGTTCACTATTATCAAAATATCCGGTCGTTCTAAGGTGAGTGATAGGTGATATTTTGCTTTTAGTAGTTGTAAGCGAATTTAAATACTCAACTGCTAAAATATTATTAGGACTGCTTAAAATATCTTCGCTTATTTGTCCTTTAAAACTTGTTTGGACTGCCACAGGGAAACTGACTCCCTTGTCCAGAAGTGACTTTATTTCTTTTGATATAGAGTCGGTTTCGTTTAATAGAATTTCCGAGGTTTTTTTAAGCACATCAATATCGCCGATTTCACTGCCAAAAACAAGAGAATCCACAATGTTTGTTGCATTTAAAATTTCAACAGCACCTTTTGAAAAGTCTTTGGCTGACGAAATTGAATATCTTATCGGAAGTTCTAAAACCAAATCCGCACCGTTTTTAATGGCAGCCTTAGCACGTGTCCATTTGTCAAAAATGGCAATATCGCCACGCTGAACAAAACTACTGCTCATAATACAAATAACAGCATCAAAATCTTTTTTTATAAGCTCTATTTGATATTTGTGACCATTATGAAAAGGATTATACTCGCATATTATTGCAGCAACTTTCAAGTTAGTAACCTCCGAATAAAATTATAAAGTTATTATAACTCAAAAAAATCGTTTTGTACAGAGTAATTTTATCTATTTTGATACATAATAATTCCGTAATATCGGTTGACAAATTATGCATAATGACTTATAATATGAATAGTTGTTCATTTGTTAGAATACGGAGATGATAAAATGAATGTTTATATGGATAATAATGCAACGACTGCTTTAGATAAAAGAGTTTTTGACGCTATGACACCTTTTTTAACAACCATCTATGGTAATGCCTCATCTAAGTTTTACGAAGTCGGAAGGCAAGCAGAAGCAGCTGTTTTGTCAATTAGAGAAAGAGTTGCAAAAATTCTTGGTGCAAAAACAAACGAAATTTATTTTACTGCATCAGGCTGCGAAGCAGATAATTGGGCAATCAAGGGTATTGCATTTGCAAATAAAAATAAAGGAAATCACATAATAACTTCATCAATAGAACACCATGCGATTTTAGGTGCTTGTGAATTTTTGGAAAAGAATGGATTTATGGTTACTTATTTACCGGTTGATGAAGTGGGCAGAGTAAATCCTCTTGATGTTGAAAAAGCAATTACAGAAAATACAATTTTAGTTTCGATAATGACTGCAAATAACGAAATCGGAACAATTGAACCAATTAAAGAAATTTCAAAAATTTGTAAAGAACATAAAGTTATTTTCCATACGGATGCCGTTCAAGCAATAGGTCATATGCCTATTAATGTAGAAGATTTAGGAGTAGATATGCTTTCACTTTCTGCTCACAAATTCCATGGACCAAAGGGTGTTGGAATGCTTTACATCAAAAATGGTGTTAAGATTGAAAATCTTATTCACGGTGGCGGACAAGAAAGAGGGAAGCGTGCCGCAACAGAAAATATCGCCGGTATGGAAGGCTTGGCAACTGCACTTGAACTTGCTAACGAAAATCTTTCTGAAAAAACAAACAAAATGAGAGAAATGAGAGATAGGCTCATTAAGGGAATTGAGACAAAAATACCTTACTGTAATCTTAATGGCCCAAAGGACGAAACCAGACTTTGCAATAATGTCAATTTCTCATTTAGATATATAGAAGGCGAATCAATTCTTATGATGCTTGATATGTATGGTATTGCAGCATCAAGCGGTAGTGCTTGTGCGTCAGGTTCACTTGACCCGTCGCACGTGCTATTGGCGATTGGATTGCCTCACGAAATTGCACATGGCTCATTAAGATTAAGTGTCGGAGAAGATACAACGATAGAAGAGGTTGATTATGTTTTAGAGAAACTTCCAAAGATAATTGAGAAGTTACGAATGATGTCACCTCTATATGAAGAAGTTTTAAATAGTTAAAGGAGAAAATATATGTATTCCGAAAAGGTAATGGATCACTTTGAAAATCCAAGAAATGTTGGCGAAATCAAAAATGCAAACGCAGTTGGACAAGTTGGAAATCCAAAATGCGGCGATATTATGAAAATTTATATGGATATTGATGAAAACGAAGTTATTAAAGACGTAAAATTTAAAACTTTCGGTTGTGGTGCTGCCATTGCCACTAGTTCAATGGCAACAGAGATGGTTAAGGGAAAGACTGTTGAAGAAGCACTAAAACTTACAAATAAAGCAGTAATGGAGGCTCTTGATGGACTTCCACCGGAGAAAATTCACTGTTCTGTTTTAGCAGAAGAAGCAATAAAATCTGCAATAGATAATTATAGAGGTGCTGACAAAGTTGAAGATGTTCACACCGGGTGTACATCTGACTGTTCTTGTTGTCCACACGCAAATAACGAATAATTTAAAATGACTATTAAAAATATTTTTAATAGTCATTTTTTTATCAAAAATGTTGCAAAAATCTGTATTTTGGGTTATACTATAATAGGTAATTTATATATTTGGAGGAAATGATTATGGTATTTGATGACGTAAGAAGAATTATAGCAGAACAGTTGGAGATAGATGAGGATACTATAGAATTAGATTCTAAATTAGTTGAAGATTTAGGCGCAGATTCTATTGATGTTGTTGAGTTTATAATCGCTTTTGAATCTGAATTTGACACTGAAATTGATGAAGATGAAGTAGAAAATATAACAACTGTCAAAGATATTGTTGAGTATATAAAACAAAGTGCAAATTTGGAGTAGAAAATGAATTCATTAGTAGAATTTGAAAAATTAATAGGATATTCATTTACAAACAAACATTTTTTAGAAACTGCACTAACCCATAGCTCTTTTGCTAATGAACATCATATTGATAATAATGAGCGTCTTGAGTTTTTGGGTGATTCAGTTCTTAGTTTGATTGTTAGTGAAAAACTTTTCTTGACACATTCTAAAGATGATGAAGGCGATTTGAGTAAAATCAGAGCATCACTTGTCTGTGAAAAAGGTCTTTTTGAACTATCAAAAAAAATTAAATTATCAGATTTTATAAAACTTGGTCACGGCGAAGAACAAACAGGGGGCAGACAAAGACCGTCTGTTGTTTCTGATGCTTTTGAGGCGCTCTTAGCAGCTATATTTTTAGATTCTGACTTTTTGACAGCGAAAAAATGGCTATTAACTCTAATGGAAGATGAACTTAAAAATACAGGTCATTTTTCATCACAGGATTATAAAACATTAATACAGGAAATAACACAAAAGGGCAATAAAGGTAAGGTCACTTATGAACTAATTAAGGAAGAAGGACCGGACCATAACAAACATTTTATATCTGCGATTTTTGTCGATGATAAAAAGGTTGCAGAAGGCGAAGGAAAAAGCAAAAAAGATGCAGAACAAAATGCTGCAAAAAATGCGATAGAATTACTATGAAACACTATAATATACCAATTTTTGTACCTCACGAAGGCTGTCCGTTCGACTGTACATTTTGTAATCAAAGAAGGATAACAGGCTCCGATACATCTATGACAGAAGATGAGGTAAAAAACACAATAGAAAAGTATTTAGAAACGCTTCCTAAAACTAATCGTTCTATAGAAGTTGCTTTTTTTGGAGGTAGTTTTACAGGTATTTCACCCAAAAAACAAATTGCCTTTTTAGAGATTGCACATAAATTTATTATGTCATCTAAAATTGACGGAATAAGATTGTCGACAAGACCTGACTATATTTCTCCTGAAATATTAGACAGACTGGAAAAATATGGTGTTACTGCAATAGAACTTGGAGTTCAGTCAATGGATGACGAAGTTTTAAAACTTTCAGGTCGTGGTCATACAAAACAAGATGTAATAAAGGCAGTAAAACTGATTAGGCAATATCCTTTTAAATTAGGTCTGCAAATGATGACAGGACTTCCGGGGGATACTTTTCAAAAATCTGTAAATACAGCCAAAGAAATTATTACGTTAAAACCTGATTTTGTTAGAATATATCCAACATTAGTCTTAAAAGATACTTATCTTGAAAAGATGTATATGAAAGGCGATTACAAGCCGCAAAGTTTAGATGAAGCGGTAACACTTTTAAAAACACTTTTACCGATATTTTATAAAAGTAATATTGATATAATAAGAGTCGCTTTAGCGGTTACAGATGAAATTTCACCAAACGGCTCAGTTGTTGCAGGGCCGTTTCATAGTGCTATGCGTGAACTTGCAGAAGGCGAAATATATTTTGATGAGATTTGCAAATTATTGGATAGTGATAATCAAATTAGAAATGTATCGGTAATACCGGAAGATATTTCCAAGGCAATAGGCAACGGAAAGAAAAATATGAAACGAATAAAAGAGAAATACGGATTTGAGATAAAAATTAAGCCGAATAGTATGCTTAAAAAATGGCAAGTTTCGGCTTGGAAGGAATGAACATAAGTGTACTTAAAACGAATTGAAATGCAAGGGTTTAAGTCCTTTGCTGACAAAACAGTCTTAGACTTCCAAAGTGGAGTTACAGGGATAGTTGGCCCTAATGGCAGTGGTAAGAGTAATATTTCCGACGCTATTCGTTGGGTTATGGGCGAAATGAGTGCAAAAAGTCTTCGTGGCTCTAATATGCAAGACGTTATCTTTAACGGAACACAGACTCGTAAGCCACTAAATTTTGCCGAAGTTAGTTTGGTGCTTGATAACACAGACAGAATTTTTCCAATAGAGTTTGATGAACTTATGGTAACAAGACGAGTATTCCGTTCAGGTGAAACTGCATATAAAATTAATGGCGCAAATTGCAGACTGAAAGATATTCAAGAACTTTTTATGGATACAGGTCTTGGAAGAGATGGGTATTCTATGATAGGTCAAGGAAATGTCGCACAGGTGCTATCAACAAAATCAGAAGACAGACGGAGTTTTTTTGAAGGTGCAGCAGGCGTTTCAAAATTTAAACACAGAAAAGAAGAAGCTGAAAGAAAACTTGTTTCTGTAAATGACAATTTAATTCGTATAAACGATATTACGATAGAACTCGAATCTCAAATTAAACCTCTTGAAAGACAATCAAAAAAAGCAAGAGAATATCTTGTAATTTATGAAGAATACAAGGGGTTAGATGTGAGCCTTATTTTGATATCTACAAAAAACGGAGAAATCGAAATAAAAGATATTAAAACAAAAAAAGAGAATGTAATTGCAGAAATTAATGAAGTAAAGTCAAAAGCTGACGGTTTTGAACTTCAAATGGCTGATTTATATACAGAAAGCGAAAAAAAGGACGAAGAACAGACACAAACCAACAATGCACTTTTGGAAAATGAAAATATAGTTTCTAAACTTGAAAACGAAATTAGTATTGCAGAAAACAATATAAATAACAATGCAAATTTTAAAATGCGTATTGAAGGTGAAATTCAAAACATTTTAAATAAAAATACTCAACTAGAAGACAGAATAAAAGAATCGGAAGATACAATAAAGCAAAAAGAGGCAGAAAGCAGGGAACTTATGTCTAATTTTGCTGCAATGCAAGAAAATAGCAGCGCCGTCTATGATGAAATGGACGAGTGCAAAAAGAAAATTGATAGAGTTAAAGAAGAAATTATGGAGAAATCGAACGAGATTTCTACAAACAAGGCAAAAATTTCAGGTCTTGAAAATTTGCGAAAGGCTCATCTTGAAAGAAAAGCGGCAGTTGATGCAGAGCAAGCCTCAAAAAAGCAAGACACAGATGATATTAAAAACGAAATTAAAGAAAATAATAAAAAACTACAAGAAACAAAATCAAAACTTATAGCGATGAATAAGCGTGTGGAAGACCATACAGAAAAGTACACAAGTCTTTCAAGCGAACTATCGGAGATTTCCAAGGCAATTTCTAATAAACAGTTGGAATTAAACTCTAAAAATTCCAAAAAAAATATGTTAGAATCAATGGAAAATGATTACGAAGGCTATGCAAGGAGTGTAAAAGCCGTTTTAAAAGCACAGGAACTTAAAAATAGAAGCATCTATGGTGCTTTATCAGGTCTTATTAATGTTGAAAAAGATTATATTGTAGCCATTGAAACTGCACTGGGAGGTGCTCTTCAAAACATAGTTGTTGAAAGCGAAGAAGACGCAAAAGCAGCAATTTCTTATCTTAGAAATAATAATCTTGGAAGAGCAACATTTTTACCGGTTTCATCGGTAAAAGGAAGAAATCTAGATAACGAAAATGAAATAAAAAAAGAACCCGGTGTAATTGGAATAGCAAATAAACTTGTAACTTTTGATAAAAAGTATGCCGGAGTTATCGATAGTCTGCTTGCAAGAACTGTTATAACCGACAATATCGATAGCGGAATTAAACTTTCTAAAAAATTCGGTTACAAATTTAAAGTTGTAACGTTGCTTGGTGATGTTTTAAATGCAGGCGGTGCTATGAGTGGCGGTAGTGTTAATAAAACAAGCGGATTTTTATCTCGTGCAGGAGAAATCAAAACTCTTATAGCCGACATTTCAAAATTGTCAAAAGAAATTGAAAAGTTAAAGAAGGAATTAGAATCTAAAAATTCTGATATTAATAATATCAAGACTCAACTTGAAACATTTACGCCGCTTGCCAGAGAATATGAAAATGATGTACTTCTTCTTGAAAATACAAATGCTCACTTAGAAGCAACAATCCAAAATGATAGTGAAGGCGGAAAGACTTTTGAAGAAGAAATTATGCAACTAGAAAAGCAACTTTCAGATTCTTCGGAAGAAATAGCAATTCTGATAAGTAAAGTAAGAGAAGATGAAAACTTAATAGAAGAACTTAACGAAAAAGGATTTAAATTAACAGAGGAATACGAGGAAATCCAAAGGCGTAAAGATAATAAAGCAAAAGAAATGATGGACGAAACGGTAAGACTTCGCTCCTTTGAAAAAGATATTGAAACAGAAAAACAAAATATCAATTCTATGAAACAAAATATCTCCGAAAACCTTGAAGAAATTGAAAAGAAAAAGAGAGATATTGAGTTTGTGCTGTCAAAAAGCGAAGACCTTTCAAATGAAATTGAAAAAAAGAAGGAAGATATTTCAAAAACACTTGAAACATCTAACAGTATAAAAGCAAGACTTTCGGAAATTGAAAAAGAAAAAAGCAGAGTTCTCGAAAAACTAAAAGGTATGCAGTCTACAAACAAAGAACTCACAGATAGGCTAATTCTTTTGCAACAAGAACTTTCAAGAGTTGAAAATAAAGAAGATAAGCTTATGACCGAAAGAGATTCTATGATTTCAAGGCTTTGGGACGACTATGAATTAACCTTGGAAACTGCTGAAAGCATTAAGATTGATATCGAAAACGAAAAGGAATCCTTTGCTCGCTGTGGTGAATTAAAAACTAAGATAAAGTCGCTTGGAAGTATTAATTTGGATTCAATCGAAGAATATAAAAATGTAAAAGAACGATTTGAATTCTTATCTAATCAAAAGAACGACTTAGAAAAAGCAAAGGACGACTTAACAAAAGTTATAGGCTCAATGCAAGAACTTATGGAAGAACACTTTGCAAAGCAGTTTGAAGAAATAAATAAAAGTTTTGAGAAAGTATTTACAGAACTCTTTGGTGGAGGCCACGGTAGACTATACCTATCCGAGCCTGACGATGTTTTAGAAAGCGGAATTGAAATCGAAGCTCAGCTTCCGGGAAAGAGTCTTCAAAACATCAATCTATATTCAGGTGGGGAAAAATCTTTTATTGCGATTGCACTATTATTTGCAATTCTAAGGGTAAAACCTACACCATTTTGTATGCTTGATGAAATTGATGCAGCTCTTGACGATGTAAACGTTTGGAGATTTGCTACATACTTAAATAACTATACTGATGATACTCAGTTTATTGTAATTACTCATAGGCGTGGTACTATGGAAGCTGCAAATACCTTATATGGTGTAACTATGCAAGAAAAAGGTGTTACAAAGATGCTTTCACTTGCAATAGACGAGGTAGATCAAAGTCTAATTAAATAGGAGTAAAAAATGGGTTTTTTTGATAAATTAAAACAAGGACTTGGAAAAACAAGAGAATCGTTTTCTGATAAAGTTAATAATGTTTTTTCAGCCTTTGTAAAAGTAGATGAAGAATTTTTTGAGGAATTATTAGAGGCTCTTATCATGGCAGATTTAGGTGTTGAAACATCTACTTTTGTTATTGATAGACTTCGTGAAAATGTAAAGAAGAAGAGAATTACTGATGTAGAAGAGGTAAAAGAAGAATTAAAACTTGTCCTCAGTGAGATTTTAACAGAGCAAGATACCACAATGCATCTTACAACCAATCCGTCAGTAATACTTGTTATTGGCGTAAACGGAGTCGGAAAGACAACAAGTATCGGCAAAATGGCATCTCATTATAAGTCACAAGGAAAAAAAGTGCTACTTGCAGCAGCAGATACATTTAGAGCAGCGGCAATAGAGCAACTTGATGCTTGGGCGAAAAGAACAGATTGTGATATAATAAAAAATCAAGAAAATTCAGACCCTGCTTCAGTTGTTTTCGATGCTTGCAGAGCTGCGAAAGCCAGAAATACCGATATTCTTATCTGTGATACAGCGGGAAGACTTCATAATAAAGTTAATCTAATGGCAGAACTCAATAAAATCAATAGAGTTATCGAAAAGGAACTACCTGATGCCGACAAAGAGATTTTGATTGTTCTTGACGCATCAACAGGTCAAAATGCGGTATCACAAGCAAAATTATTTTCGGAAGTTGCTGATATTACAGGTATTGTTTTAACAAAACTTGACGGAACTGCAAAGGGTGGAATTGTCGTTTCAATAACAAAAGAGCAAAACATACCTGTTAAATTTATAGGCGTTGGTGAAAGTGTTGAAGATTTACAACTCTTTAATGCTGAAAATTTTTCAAAAGCACTATTTTCTGATATATAATATTGACTTTTTTGTAGAAATATGTTACCATTTTCAATTATACAATAGGGAGGAAGAATTATGGTTAAGATAGCAATAATGGGATATGGCACGGTCGGTAGCGGTGTTTACGAGATTGTTCGAGATAATAAATTTACAGAAGAGGCTATGTGTCCGATTACTGTAAGTCATATTCTTGATATTAGAGATTTTTCTGACCATCCGGAAAAAAATCTGTTCACAAAAGATTTTAATGTGATACTAAATGACGAAGAAGTGTACTGTGTTGTCGAAGCTATGGGTGGATTAAAGCCTGCTTATGAATTTACAAAATCACTTCTTTTAGCCGGTAAAAATGTTGTAACATCAAATAAGGAACTCGTTGCAACTCACGGCCCTGAACTTTTAAATATTGCAAAAGAAAAAAATGTTAATTATCTTTTTGAGGCAAGCGTTGGCGGAGGAATCCCCATCATTAAGCCTATGTGCTCGAGCCTTAAAGCAAATAAAATAAAGAAAATTGCAGGTATATTAAATGGTACAACCAATTTCATTTTAACTGAAATGATTGAAAAAGGCAGTGCTTTTCAAGATGCGTTAAGACTTGCTCAAGACAACGGATTTGCCGAGAGAGAGCCATCAGCAGATATAGACGGACATGATGCTTCAAGAAAAATTGCAATTTTATCATCTCTTGCTTGGGGAGAATATGTAAATTATAACAATGTTTTAACAGAAGGTATTAGGAATATAACACTTGATGATGTTAATCTTGCTGATAAACTTGGGTATGTAATAAAACTTATTGGTTATGCCGAAAAGAAAGGCAAAGTCTTTGCAAGGGTTTCACCTATGCTTGTAAGTAAGGATTGTCCTCTTTCTTGTGTAAAAGGTGTATTTAACGGAATTTTAGTTGAAGGAAATTATCTTGGCCCATCAATGTTTTATGGACAAGGTGCCGGAAAATTTGCAACCGCAAGTGCTATTGTAGCAGATGTAATTGAATCTGTTAGACATATAAATGCAACCAAAGCATTTATTGACTGGAAAGTGACAGAAGACAATAATGTTTTACCTGTTGAAGATAGCGAAGTTAGATACTTTATTAGGACTACTGAATCTAATGAGAAAATTAAAAACTTGTTCGGAAATGTTGAAATTTCTAAGATAAACGGCGAAAATGTATTTATTTCAAACCTAATGACGGAAAAAGAATTTTCTCAAATTCTTGATGATTTTGCAGTAATAAGTAAAATTAGAGTTTTAGAAGCCTAACAGTATTCAAAAAAAATCATATTATATTATGAACACTTAAAATTTAATTGGAGGATTTATATAATGAGACTTGTAGTTCAAAAATACGGCGGCAGTTCGGTTAAAGATGCCGAAAGAGTGATGAATGTGGCACGCCGAATTGTAAAAACATACGATGAAGGAAATAATGTCATCGTTGTTGTTTCTGCCCAAGGTGACACAACTGATGATTTGATTGAAAAAGCAAAAGAGATTAATACAAGCCCCTCAAAAAGGGAAATGGATATGCTTCTTTCCACAGGTGAACAAATTTCAATTTCTCTTTTAGCAATGGCAATCGAAAAAATCGGAAGACCTGTTATTTCGCTTACAGGTTGGCAAGCAGGTTTTAGGACTGATTCGGCATTTTCAAATGCAAGAATTAGAACTATAAATACTGAAAGATTAAAAAATGAGATAGACAGACGTAACATTGTCATTGTTGCAGGGTTCCAAGGAATCAACAAAAATGAAGATATTACAACTCTTGGCAGGGGAGGTAGTGACACATCAGCAGTTGCTATTGCTGCCGCTTTGGGTGCAGATATTTGCGAGATATACACAGATGTTGACGGCGTATATACAGCAGACCCAAGAATTGTTAAAGATGCACAAAAACTTTCAGATATCTCTTATGATGAAATGTTGGAACTTGCATCACTGGGAGCAAACGTTCTCCATAATCGTTCGGTTGAAATGGCAAAAAAATACAGCGTAAATCTAGCAGTAAAATCAAGTCTAAATAATAATGAGGGTACATATGTAAAGGGGGAAAATAAAGTGGAAAAGATGTTAGTAAGAGGTGTTACAAGAGATAATGATGTTGCAAGAATTTCTCTTTGCGGAGTAGAAGATACACCGGGAAAAGCATTTACAGTTTTCGCTTTGATTTCTAATGAAAATATAAGCGTTGATATTATTCTTCAATCAATAGGCAACAACGGAAAGAAAGATATTAGTTTTACAGTAAAAGAAGCTGACTTAGAACCTGTTTTGGAACTTCTTAAAAAGAATAATGACACAATCTGTGCAGAGGATATTAAGTATTCAAAAGATATTTCAAAGGTATCTATTGTTGGAGCAGGTATGGTTACAAATCCTGGTGTTGCAACAAAAATGTTTGAAGCACTTTATAATGCACACATAAACATTTCAATGATTTCAACATCAGAAATTAAAGTTTCTGTATTGGTAGATTTGAAAGATGCAGAACGCGCAGTTAACGCAATTCATGACGAATTTATGTTAAAGAACTAATAAATTTAAGGTGGGCAAAACTACTGTCCACCTAAATTTTTTTAAGAGGAATTTTATATGAGTGATAAAATAATTGGAAGAAATCCTGTAATGGAAGCAATTAAAGCAGGAAGAGAAATTGATAAGATATTAGTAAAAAAAGGCGAAATGGGCGGTTCATTGATACCTCTCATAAAAAAAGCAAAGGATTTAAAAATACCTGTTATTGAAGCCGATAAAGTTAAACTTGACACTATTTCCGAAGGGGAGAATCATCAAGGTGTTATAGCATATGTTGCGGCACATTCATATTGCACGGTAGAAGATATTTTAGATAATGCAAGAAAAAAAGAAAAAGCACCTTTTATTATTATTTTAGATAAAATTACAGATCCACATAATTTTGGTTCAATTTTAAGAACTGCAAATTGTGTTGGTGCTGATGGCGTTATTATTCCAAAACGTGGAAGTGTCGGAATATCTGATGTTGTTGCAAAAACATCTGCCGGTGCAGTTGAATATACTCCTGTTGCAAAGGTTACTAATATTTCCCAAACAATAGATAACTTAAAAAAAGAGGGAATTTGGGTTGTTGGCGCTGAGGCTTGCGGTGATGTTATGTATAACACTGATTTAAAAGGCTCAATCGCACTTGTTGTAGGCAGTGAAGGTGAAGGCATTTCACATCTTGTAAAAGAAAAATGTGATTTTCTTTGCAAAATTCCTATGTATGGCGAAATTAATTCTTTGAATGCATCTGTTGCAGCAGCAGTAATGATGTATGAAATAGTGCGTCAAAGAGAGATATGATGGAGGAAATTAAATGAGAGCAGTAATAACAGTAATCGGAAAAGATAATGTCGGAATAATTGCAAAAGTGACTAATCTTTTGGCAGACAACGGAATTAATGTATTGGATATTTCCCAGACAATAATGCAAGAAATGTTTACAATGATTATGATGGTTGATATGAAAGATAAAAAGGTTAGTGATATCGCTAGTGGAATAAAAGAGATTGAAGAAACCATGAATCTTTCTATCCACGTTCAACATGAAGATATTTTTAATTTAATGCATAGAGTGTGAGGAAATTGATATGATAAGTCCTTTTGAAATAATAGAAACAATCAATATGATTGAAAAAGAAAATCTGGATATAAGAACTATCACTATGGGTATTTCTCTTAAAGATTGTGCCGATCCTGACATAGACAAAACTTGTATAAAGGTTTATGATAAAATAACACGACTTGCTAAAAATCTTGTTTCTGTTGGCTGTGATATAGAAAATCAATACGGAATACCCATTATTAATAAACGTATTTCTGTAACACCTGTTGCTAACCTTGTTGATGCTCTTGATGAGAAAAATATTGAGAATTGCGTAAAACTTGCAAAAACTTTGGATAAAGCGGCAAAGACTGTCGGTGTCAATTTTATTGGAGGGTATTCTGCACTTGTCCATAAGTCGATTACAGATGGTGAAATGGCACTTATAAATTCAATTCCTGATGTTTTGGCGTCAACTGATATTGTATGTTCTAGTGTAAATATCGGAACTACAAAGGCAGGAATTAATATGGATGCTGTTCGCAAAATGGGTGAAATTGTTAAAGAAACTGCTGAAAAAACAGCTGATAGAGCAGGTTTTGGATGTGCAAAACTAGTCGTATTTATGAATGCAGTAGAGGACAATCCATTTATGGCTGGTGCTTTTCACGGAGAAGGCGAAGGCGAATGCGTCATAAATGTTGGTGTCAGCGGCCCCGGAGTTGTAAAATGTGCATTGGAAAAAGTTAAGGGTGAGCCTTTTGGAGTTGTTGCGGATACTATCAAAAAAACTGCTTTTAAGATAACAAGAATGGGACAACTTGTAGCTGAAGAAGCGTCAAAAAGACTTGGAGTTCCGTTTGGTATAGTTGATTTATCTTTAGCACCTACTCCGGCCGTTGGTGATAGTGTTGCATATATCTTAGAAGAAATGGGTATCGAAAAGTGTGGTACACACGGAACAACTGCGGCACTTGCTCTTTTAAATGACGCTGTAAAAAAGGGTGGGGTAATGGCATCATCTTATGTTGGAGGCTTATCGGGTGCATTTATACCGGTAAGCGAAGATGCAGGTATGATTAAAGCGGCAGAATGCGGAGCATTAAAACTTGAAAAATTAGAAGCAATGACCTGTGTTTGTTCTGTTGGACTTGATATGATTGCAGTTCCCGGCGACACACCTGCCTCAACAATTTCAGCAATAATAGCAGATGAAGCTGCAATTGGTATGATAAATACAAAAACAACTGCCGTTAGAATCATTCCCGCCATTGGCAAAAAAGTTGGTGAAAATGTTGAGTTTGGCGGACTTTTAGGAAACGCTCCTGTAATGCCTGTATCGAAGTATGATAGCAGCGAATTTATTTTACGCGGAGGAAGAATACCTGCACCACTTCATGCTTTAAAAAATTAATTAAATAATACTTGCAAACACCAAAACTTTATGTTATAATGTTTTGGTGTCTTATGGAGAAGTCGCGTAGTTGGCCTAGCGCGCACGATTGGAAATCGTGTAATCGTCAAAAGCGGTTCGAGGGTTCGA
>DCIA01000011.1 GCA_002315735.1 Clostridiales bacterium UBA1738 | reverse complement strand
AGCTTGTACAAACATAAGTGATAATATCGCCGCTCTTTGTTTTCGCCAATGCTCGTCCGCATTCCTTACAGTGAATAAATCCCGCAAAAAGGCTGATATTATCAAATTTTAATGTTCTTGTATTCTTTTTAAGTAAAGCCCCAACAAGTTCAAAGTCTTCCCTTTTTATTATTGCTTCGTGTTTATTCTCTACTATAATTCCCTCGGTTTTACTTTTTTCAATTTGTTCGGATGCTTCCGCAAATTTTGATTTAAGTTGTTTCCCCTGAACCATATCTCCGACATACATTCTTTGAGAAAGCATCTTATGAATTGTCGAGTATGTCCAAGATTTTGTTGACGGCAACTGATTGCTGTTATGATACGAAAGCCCTTTTAACTCCTTATAGGCCGACGGACAAGGAATACCCTCAGCATTAAGATTTCGGGCTATTTTTTGTTGACCCATTCCCGAAAGATAATCGGCGAAAATTCTTTTTACCACTCTTGCCGCTTCTTCGTCAATAATCAAATGATTATTATCATCTGGGTCTTTTTTATACCCATAGCAGGCAAAACTGCCTATGAACTCGCCTTTTTCCATCTTCATTCGTTGAGATGAGCGAACCTTTTCGGAAATGTTTTGTGAGTAAAGCTCATTAAACAAAAAGCGTACCTTTGTTTCAAAACCCGAGAAGTTATTAAGGCAACTTAAATTCTCACTAACAGAATAAACATCAATTTTATATTTATGTGTTAATTCATATATATACTTATGTGTTCCTTGTTGTTCTCTACCGAAACGGCTAAGGTCTTTAACTAATATAATATCAAATTTATGAAGCTTTGCATCTTCGTACATTTTTTGAAAGCCGGGACGATTAAAATTCATACCGGTTAAACCGTCATCTATATATTCATCATCGTAGGTATGAACATAATTCTCGTGTTTACTGCAATAAAGGTTTAATATTTCTCTTTGGTTTTCAATACTGTTTGATTCCAAAGATTTTTTCTTTTTATAATCGTCTTTTGATAGGCGAAGATAATATGCTACTCGTATCATTTTTATGACCATTCCTTTTCGCTTTCGCTTTTAGGCACAAATGACCAATGAAAGGGATGGTCATAAAATGCCATGTTTTTCGGTTGCCTCGTGAGAGGTGAGAAAAACGGCGCGTTATAATTTTTAAAGTTTGGAAGATTTATCTTTCAAACTTTACCACCTTGAATACTGATTAAGCCGTTTTTTCAGTTAAAAGAACAGCCGGTGCTAAGACCGGCGATTCTCCCTCAAATTCTTCGGTGCTTATATACTTTTCTAAAATAACTAAAAAAGCATCTTTTTGCGCATTTTCTTCTTCATTTTGATATGTAGAAGTGAATTTAATCACTATAAACCAAACTCCTTAATTTAAAAAAAATTAAGCAATTATCATTTACAAACCAACTTCAAAAAAGAGAACTACTCAACACTTAAAATAAGACAGTGTTCGTATTCAATAATTAGCCCTAATTATATGTATTCATCAGTTTGTATCATTATTCGGTTTATAGTATGATTTTATTATACCGCATTAAACGAATAAAGCAACTTTAAATACATAATATAAATTTTCCGCTTTAATTTGAATCAACCGATATTCATTTTCTCCAAGTTTAACTTTCTCTTGTGTATGACCATGATGGTCGTCACTCCTTTTTTAAGGTCAATTACTCCTTGACCTAATTTGTTTTCGTTTTGAGTTAATCATTATCGTCATTAAATCCGAAATCGTTTAATAATATTTAGATTGGAAGTATTTCAACATTTTATTTACTAGGTTTAATCAAACTTAAATATGCCCTCATAGTATAAACTTATGGAAAAGCAAATATCTTATTGTATATTTGTTTTTTCAAGAAACTCTTGCATTTTTACTATTTTCGGGTTATAATAACATCAAATCACGATTTAGTAAATTTAGATTTGAAAAGAAGAGGTTTGTTCTATGTTTATCGGAAGAGAGCAAGAGCTTCAGTTTTTACAAGAAAAATACGAAGAAAAAAAAGGACAGCTTATTGTCCTTTACGGTAGGCGGCGTGTCGGTAAAACCGAAACATTACGAGAGTTCTGCAAGGGTAAGCCGCATATATTTTACTCCTGCACACAATGCACAGACAAGGTACAACTTTCCAAGATCTCAAAACTGCTTTTTAAAGAGGATATTCCTGCAAAGCAGTATATTTCCGAATTTTCGGATTGGGAAAAGGCATTTGATTCAATTTCCGAGCTTCCTTACGGCGACAAAAAGAAACTTATTATAATTGATGAATTTCCATATATGTGTAAGAACAATAAGAGCATTCCTTCTGTTATTCAAAACCTTTGGGATGCAAAGCTTAAAAATGAGAATGTTATGATTGTTCTTTGCGGCAGTGCAATGAGTTTTATTGAAAACGAATTGCTTTCCGAGAAAAATCCCTTATATGGCAGAGCAACGGGAATTTATAAAATGACCGAAATGAATTTTTACGATGCAATCAAATTTTTCCCAAACTATTCAGATGCAGACAAAGTTCTTGTTTATTCTATTCTCGGTGGAATTCCCCATTATCTCAGTCAATTCTGTCCCGAGTTGTCGGTTGCTGAAAATATCAAAAAGAATATACTGACAAAGGGTTGCGTCTTATACAGCGAGGTAGATTTTCTGCTTCATCAGGAACTTCGTGAAACCCCAATCTACAACTCCATTATTGAAGCGGTGGCACTCGGTAATACACGCCTTAATGACATCAGTCAAAAATCGCTTGTTGAAGACACTTCAAAGACAAGTGTGTATCTGAAAAATCTTATTGAACTCGGTATAGTAGGTCGTGAATATTCGGTTGACACCAAGACAAAGGAAAAAGCCAACTCCAATAGGGGAATATACCGTTTGACAGATAATTTCTTCCGCTTTTGGTATGCATTTTGCTTTGCAAATTTTTCACAGCTTGAAGATAGGGATATAGACGGTGTTTATCAATATATAATTGAACCTGAGCTTCACAGTTTTGCATCTTACTCTTTTGAAGATATTTGCAGAGAATTTGTAAAAGAAATGCAGAAGAAAAACGAATTGCCGTTCCGTTATGCAAAAATGGGCAGATGGATGGGTAAAACTACCGTAAGAGATACCGAAAGTAAGAACGGTCTGAGAGTTGATGAAACGGAGATTGATTTGCTTGCTGTCGGAGCAAAAGACAAGGAATATTTGGTCGGTGAATGTAAATTCAAAGGTAAGCCGTTTTCGTATTCCGAATATCTTGATACGAAAGCAAAACTGTCACCGATGAAAGGAAAAGCAAAATTTTACTATGCTTTGTTCTCGGAATCGGGATTTGACAAGAAAATAGTTGACGAAGCCGAGCAAGATAACAATATCAAACTTTACGACCTTTCAAAAATCGTCAACTTAAATGATTGATAAAAACAAAAATGATTACAGTATTATTACCGTAAATAGGACCGGTAAATCTTTGGAAAGAACTGATTGAAGTCAACACCAAAGAAAAAAGATAATGACGACACACATTTTTGAATTCAATAAAACCTCCGTATAATTGTAGTAGATACAATGATACGGAGGTTTTTTCTAACCTGTCATTCCTGTTCGTCAAGATAAAAATAAAGTAGGAAGACAGTATAACATTTTTCAAGATAATTATTGATAACAAAACATAAAACCGCCAAAGAAAAAAACGTGAAAATACAATTTGTAATTGAGAAATGATAAACTTATAAGACTAAATTAAATCAACTCGGACTTTTCTGATCTTTCACCCGAAGAAAAGAAGGACGGCTTATTAGGTAGAAATAAAGACTATTGATAATTATTTAACCTATAAGTGCTTCTGTAATCTATCGGTGTAATGCCGATGATATTTTTAAACTCTCTATTTAAATTTCTGATTGAACCAAATCCGACTATTCCAGATATTTGAGCAATGTTGTAATCCGTGGCTTTTAATAGTCTGCATGCTTCAAAAACACGAAGCGAATTTACATATTTTGGAATGCCGATTCCCATATTAGCATTAAATATACTGGAAATAAGATTAGGGTTTGAACTGAATTCTTTTGCAATTTTCTCAATGGTAATTTCGTCACTATAATTCAACATACAGTAATTTAGCACTTTGGTCAGCAGCCCATTCGGGTTGTTTTTTGTTTGAATGCATTTCAGTCCATCAAAAACAGAATACATTAATACATTTACAAAGCCTACAAGCAATGCTATGGTAGATTCAGTTTTAGATTTATAATTATCGGTGATTTCTTTGAATAATGAAAATATTGTTTTGTTATTGCAGTAATCAAATACGGGATTTTGAAGTTCAAATGATAGTATTTGAGTTTTAAATGAAAAAACGACATCGGGCAAAAATGAGATAATTGCAAATTTGCTATTGCTACCAACACTTTTGTAACTATGCAAATGATTTGGGAAAATAATAATTGCTTGACCCTCCGATAGATCATATTGATCATCCATATTAAAAACAATTAATTTTCCTTTAATGCAAAATAAAATTTCAACTTG
>DCIA01000003.1 GCA_002315735.1 Clostridiales bacterium UBA1738 | reverse complement strand
GTATTTACTGTTCCATCTTCGTTAACGTCGCCCCAAAGGATAGTAATTGTTGTACCACTTGGAGCCTTTTCTGTGAAGATAGCATAGTATGTAACATCTTCTGTGATTGTAGCTGCTACTGTACCTGCTACTGTTGCTTCAGAATCTGTGTTCCAACCGATAAAGTCGTAACCGGCTTTTTCAGGGTTTTCCGGTGCAACGATTGCTGTACCATCATAATCTGTAGTTGATTTAAGTTCTGTTGTGTCATTCATGAACTTTACAGTATGCTTAGCATTTTCTGTAAATTTAGCATAGAATGCAACGCCGTCTTTAACCATAGTTTCATTAGCTACAGTTACAACATCTCCGCCGATAGTCTTTGACCAACCAACGAATGTGTAGTTAGCCTTTTCAGGGTCAGCCGGAGCTACGATGTTTTCATCAACATAGTATGTTGTACTTGCATCGACAACTTGTGTACCATCTTCATTATAGAATGTAGCTGTGTACTTAGCTTCGTCTGTGAATACTGCATAGAAAGTTTTCTTTGCTGTACCCATTGTGCCAAGCGCAACCTTTTCGCCGCCGTCAGTTTCTGACCAACCGTCAAATACCTTATGAGCTGTCGCAGAAACAGGAGCTGTTGTTGGGCCTGTGATTGTTTCGCCTTCATAGAAGCTCTTTGTTTCTACCTTTGAAGCGCCGTTCATGAAATCAACATCATACTTTGTGTCTTCTTCATAAACTGCATAGTAGTTAGCTTCTGCTGATGCATTTGGAATTTCATTAGATGCATAAGCAACTGCGCCGTCTTTTTGTGTTGCCCAACCGGCAAAGTGATAATGTGTTTGTGCTGCAGGAGCATCCGGAGCTGTTACAGCAGCATCTTTATCATATTCATATGAAGTTGAATTGATAACTGTTGTTCCATCTGCCGTCCAGAACTTAACTGCAACCTTGTCGGCTGTTGTTGTTACTACGATTGAACCTTCAGCAATTTTGAAATCGCCTGTGGTCTTGTCATTGTAACCAACCTTTACAGGATATGTTCCATCAGGAAGTTGTGTTGCATCTTGTGCAATATCAGCAACTCTTGATAGGTTAATAACGCCTGTAAATGTGTCATTAGTACCGGTTAGTGTCTTTTGATCAAGATAAAGGATATCATCTGCTTCAATAGTAGCACCTGTTTCCTTATCAAGGATTACGAAAGACGCTTCTGAGCTTGCCTCAGCTGAAGCCACTGTTGCTGTCAATGTGTTTGCTGAGATAACATTTGTTGCATCAGCAGTTACATTAGTATCACCTGAGAATGATGCTGTACCTGTTGTTGCAGCAAGTGCTGAAACAGAAACTGACATTGTAGCTATTGCGGTTACTAGAGCCAAAGCTTTTTTCATGTTTTTCATTTGAGTGTACCTCCTTTAAATTTTTTTTGTGCCAAAAGGCGGTTTTTAGAAGAAAAATTTGCAAGTTTCTAACCTTTTATCCTTGACCAATTCTCCACAAAGCCACACTTTATGCCACTATGTGTATATTAATACAATAATAGTATAACTTTTTTGCTTTTTTATTTCAATCGGCATTTTGGGCATATTTTAAACTTTTTTTTGTGCAAGTTGCACATATCTTCCAAAAACGCTAGGTTTTATCACTTTTTTCGGCTCTTATTTTTTTTGATTTTTTGATTTTTTCAAAGTTTTTTATCTTTTTCTATTATTTTTTATATACATCTCACACAAAATCATTTTTCAATTCCAAGCGCTGATTTTGCAAGTTCGTCTGCCATCTCGTTATATTTATCGCCGGAATGACCTTTCACCTTTTCAAATGTTACGGAAATTTTATCTTTTATGCTATCAAAATACGCCTTATACGCTTTTGTTCCGTTTTTGTTTGTCTTCCATACCCCCGTCGCCCAAGCCTCTATTCCCATATAGTCATAGACGATTTTTAAGGTGGTTTTTCCATTCTCGACACAGTAGCGCATTGCAAATTCTGCCCCTTTTATCTCGCCTGCCACATTTCGCATTGTCGCAAGTTCCAAATCGCTGAATTTTTCCGAAAAGGTCAGTTCTTTTTCGCCTTCTAAAATGACTGCTCCATACGAAAACTCGCCCGTTTCTACCTTGAAACTTCCGTCGACATACGCAGTAACTCCACTAAAACTTTCCGTCTTCTTCTCGCCCGTTATATACTCTTCTGCCTCGGCTTTACTTTGGAATGATTTATACTCCGCACCGGAATATCCGTCCACATTCTCTTTACAACTCGCCCAATCGGTATATATTCCGATTTTGCGCCCGTTTTTTACGGCATAATATTTCATACTCTACCCCCCCTTTTCCTTTATTTTCAGTCAAAAAAACGAGTGCTTTTACACTCGCTTTTTCTTATTATTCTGCCGGTGTTTCTGCCGGTGCTTCTTCAACCGGTGCTTCATCTATCGGTACTTCTGCATCACTTGGCACGGCTTCTTTGCCTTCGTTCTTTTTTGCTTCCTTTTCTTGCTTCTTTTGTTCTTTTTCTTGTTCTTTATATTTCTTTCTTGATGCCTTATCTACTGTCTTACGAACTTCTTTCCACTTTGTTTCCAATGTTACTTCTTCGCCGAAGCCATATTCTTTCTTGAAATCTTCAAAATTGTCCTTGCCGACATATTTTTCCAAGGTTGTTTCACCTTCTGCTATGCCCCATGGTGTATCTTCTGTGATTTCGTCGCCGAAGCCTAACATTTCTTTCATTGTCGCAAAGTCCATACCATACATTGCGGCTACTGTCTTAACAGGCATCATATAGTATGCTGCTGATTCTTTTGTGCTTGCTTTCATATTTTCAGGCAAGCCGTATTGTTCTTTTAATTCTTTTAGTTCTATGCCGTTTTCTTCTGCAATATCGCCTAATGTTCTTCCTGTGATATTTATATATCCCATATGGTTATATTTGTTCCATGGCAATACTTTTGTTGCAAAGCCGACAGCAATTAAGACTACCAATACTGCTGCTCCGATAATCATTCCCAATGTCTTCTTGTCCATCTTCTTTGCAGGCGCTTCTTCAACTTCTACGCAAGCACATTCCGCACTGCAACAATCGCAAGTTTCTTCTGCACATTCGCATTCCTCGCCACAGCATTCGCAAGGCTCTTCTTCACACTTGCACTCGCCTTCACAACAAGCACATTCCTCTGCTTCTGTAACTTCTTCTGTTACTTCTTCTACAATCTCTTCGTTCATTTCTAATTCTTTATTTTCGTCCATTTTCGTTTCTCCTTATCTTTATTATTCTGCAGGTGTTTCTGCAGGTGTTTCCTCTGTTTGTGCACTTTCTTGTGCCTCTTGCATAATTTTTTGTGTTTCAGCTAATGTTGTCTTTTCTGTGATTTCTTCCGGCAAGCCACTTTGTGCCTTTAAATCTTCAAATGTCGCTCCCATCATTTCTGCATATTTTGACATAGGCATTAATTGGAATGCGTCATTCCACTTCATATCGGCAGCAGCACCTTCAATTTGGTATTCGGAAAGCAAATCTTCTACCGTCTTATCTTGATATTTTGCGTAATTTTCTACCGTAAATACGCCTAGTAAATCTTGCTCTGTACTATCCTTTGTGATTGTTCCGTCTTCTAAGCCATATTCTTTCAAAAAGTCTTCGACGCTCATATCACGCTCTTTTGCCATGTCGGTAACTGTCGGTGTCTTTTCAGGCTTTTCCGGAATAAGCGCTTTTAGATTATCTTTCAAAGCATATCCGCCCAAGCCTAAAAATGCAAGGATTACTACCGTTATGATGACATTTCCTAATACTGAACTTTTCTTCTTAGGAGCATCATTTTGGGTACTATCTTTACGCTTTATTCTTGCTTGTCTTTCGCTCATTTTTAATTCCTCCATTGTGAATTTTTATGTCCAAGAGATAATATACCACTTTTTTTTGAAAATTGCAACATAAATTTTTTGAATTATTTGTAAATTATATCAAACTGCAAGTAAAAAGTACGCCGAAACAAGCACGGCTAAGATTATTCTATACCAGCCAAATGCCTTGAAATCGTGCTTTTTGATAAAGCCCATTAAAAATTTTATTGCAAATACCGAAACAACATATGCTGTTATCATTCCCACTATTAAAATTGCGATTTCTCCTCCCAAAAGCGTTCCGTCATACTTAATAAGTTTTAAAAAACTCGCACCGAACATTACGGGAATTGCAAGGAAAAAGGAAAATTCTGCCGCAATTTCTCTTGATGTGCCGATAAGTATCGCTCCCACGATTGTCGCTCCCGAGCGTGATGTTCCGGGGATTAGCGCAAGCATTTGAAATACGCCCATTAAAAGTGCTGTCTTATATGTAATTTCTTCGATTGAATTTATTTTTGGCTCTTTATTTCTGCCCTCAACCACCAAAAACGCAATGCCGTAAACGGCAAGCATTAGCGAAACCGTGTACCAATTATACATTTTTGTATCAATAATATCTTCAAGTAAAAGCCCCACAATCGCAGCCGGAATTTCTGCCACCATTACCTTAAACCACATAGACCATGTTTCTTTTTTTTGAAGTGTTGTTTTCTTTGGTGCAAACGGATTTAGTTTATTAAAATAAAGTGTAACAACTGCTAAAATCGAGCCGAGTTGGATAACCACTTCAAAAAGCCTTACAAACTCTGCATTTTTGCCGTTTAAAAGGTGGATAAATTCATCTGCCAAAATCATATGACCTGTGCTTGAAACAGGCAACCACTCGGTTATTCCTTGAATTATTCCTAATATTATTGCTTTTACAAATTCCATTTTTATCTCCTATTTATATAACTTTTTATAAATTTCTGTGAATTTTTTAACTTTTCTTACATATCTATCGGTTTCTGCATACGGGATATTTTGAAGTTTTTTGCCATCGGCTGAAAATTCCTCGCTACTAAGCCATTTTGAAACATTTCCCATACCTGCATTATATGCCGCAAGAGCCGTGTCAAGTTCGCCAAACTGCTCTATAAGGTAGGAAAGATAGTAACAGCCAAGCCTTATATTTGTTTCGGGCTCTTCTAAATCAATTTTGCCCTCTAAACCAACCTTTTTTGCTGACCACTCTGCCGTTTCGTCGGTCAGTTGCATAAGACCGTGCGCCACGCCCGAATGTGCTTCATTATCAAACCGGCTTTCGGCATAAATTACCCCCATAACAAGATGGGGAGAAAGCCCATATTCTTCTGAACATTTCTCTATGTACTCCCTATAATAAATAGGAAACACACTATAAATCACCGTTTTTGCTACAAATGCAAAAATTGCAAAAATAAGCAAAAAGGCTATTAATCTTTTTATTTTTTTCATTCTACAATCCTTTTTATTATATCACAAGCATCAATTTCTCCACCATTATTATATATAGTGAAGTCGCAAAATTTATGATAAAATTCATCTGTTTGTTGTGCCAAAATCCTTGTTTTTGCCTCTTTTTCTGTCAAATTGTCTCTTTTAATAATTCTTTCTTTTCTAAGTTCAAAATCTGCCAAAACTGCAAAAATTTTATCAAGCGGCATTTTGCTTTCTATTAAAGTTGCGCCATCAACAAAAACAATCTTTGACGCTTCCTTTTCAATTTTTCTTTCGATGTCAGCCAAAATGTATTTATGAGAAATCTCATTTAGTTTTTTAAGTTTTTGTGCATCAGAAAAGACAACCGCACCCAACTTTTTGCGATTTATCTTGCCATTTTCTAAAATTTCTTCGCCAAAAAATGACACAAGCTCTTTTATGCATTTTTCTTCATTTATACTGTCGTGAGCAGTTTTATCGGCATCAATTACAGGATATCCGCTTTCTCTTAAAAGGTCAGAGATATAGCTTTTTCCAACTCCGCTTCCGCCGGTTATGCCGACAACTATCTTATTTTGCCTCATACCAACTCTTGCCCTCCGACATATCCGCCACAAGCGGAACACTCAAATTCGCCGCATTTTCCATTTCTCTTATTAAAATTTCTTCCACGGCTTTCTTCTCTTCCTCGTATGCTTCAATAATAAGTTCATCGTGAACCTGCAAAATCAGTTTTGATTTATATCCACCTTTTTTTAGAGCATTGTAAATTCTTACCATAGCAAGTTTTATAATATCTGCTGCTGTGCCTTGAATCGGAGTGTTTAGCGCAACTCTTTCGCCAAATGCACGGGTGTTAAAGTTTGATGACGCAATTTCCGGAAGATATCTTCTTCGGTGCATCATTGTTTCCACATAGCCTTGCTCTTTTGCGATTTTTTTGATATTGGTCATATATTCTCTTACGCCATCATATTTTTCAAGGTAGTTTTCTATATATTCCTTTGCCTGTTTTACCGAAATTTTAAGATCTTGCGAAAGAGAATACTCCCCTATACCGTAAACTATCCCAAAGTTTACTGCCTTTGCACTGCTTCTTTGCTCCTTTGTGACGTCTTCTTGGGATATCCCCAAAACTTGCGACGCAGTAACTCTATGAATATCTTCATTATTTTTAAAGGCATTTATCATTGTTTTATCATTTGCGATATGTGCCAAAACTCTTAGTTCTATCTGCGAATAGTCGGCATCGGCAAGCAGACAGCCTTCCCTTGCCACAAACATCTTTCGCATTTGACTGCCGAGTTCTGTTCTTGTGGGAATGTTTTGCATATTTGGTTCTGTTGAACTTATTCTGCCTGTTACTGTGACCGTTTGGTTAAACACCGAGTGAATTCTACCGGTTTTTTCATTTATAACCGCCATAAGTCCGTCACAATATGTGCTTTTTAATTTTGCCAAACTTCTATATTCCAAAATAAGCGATATAATTTCGTGTTTATCCTGCAATTTTTCAAGTACATCTGCATTTGTAGAGTATCCGTTTTTTGTCTTTTTGATTGCTTTTAGCCCAAGTTTTTCAAACAAAATCACTGACAGTTGTTTGGGTGAATTTATATTAAATTCTTCCCCTGCCTCTTCATAAATTTTCGATACTAATTCATCAATTCTTTTTGATAATTCCAAAGAAAACTCTGAAAGCTTCTCCTTGTCTATCAAAATGCCTTGTTTTTGCATATCTGCCAAAACTTCAACAAGTGGAAGTTCTATGTCATAATACAGTTTTTCTTGGTTATTTTCCTTTAATTTTTGACTCGTTTTTTCAAAAATCGGCATAATTGCCAGCGCTTTTTTTGCAAAATCGTCGGAATTATCCTCAAAAAGCGATAGTTGTTTTTCTTCGCTAAATTCAAAGCCCAAATATTCAAAGGAAAGTTCGGAAACGGAATATCCGTTTCTTGCAGGATTTAGTAGATATGCCGCTATTGCAACATCATAAGCAAGATTATTAATCTCATAATTTACAAGTGTATCTTTTATGTTTGCACAGTATTTTTTTATTTTGTCATCTAATAATAAAGAAATAAGTTCCTTTTCTATCTCACTATTTACCAAAACTGACGCAGCATAATTATCCACCGAGATCGCTGCTCTTTCGATTTTTCCGTCATTTAATTCAAAAAGACACGCCATTTCGCCCTTTTTTGTGACTTTTTCCAAGACCTTTTTGAAGCCTTTTAGGTCATAAATCGATTCAATTTCGGCATTTTTAAGAAAATCTACTTCCTTTTTGGTCTGCTCCTTTTCAACACCAATCCTTGCAATCACCTTATTTAAGTCAAGTTTTTTTAGGATATCATAAAGGCTTGATTTATTCTTGAAATCACATATCTTCATTGACTCAAAGTCCAAATCAATCGGTACATTTCTATCAATCGTTGCAAGAATTTTTGACAAAAATGCCATATCTTTATCATTTTCAAGCTTTGCTCTATTCCCTGCTGTTAGTCCAAATTCGTCAAGTTTTTCATATAGATTTTCAATGCTATGAGCTTTGGCAATAAGGCTCATTGCAGTCTTTTCGCCTATGCCTTTAACTCCCGGAATATTGTCCGAAGTATCCCCCATAAGTGCCTTAACATCAATAAACTCTTTTGGTGTTACGCCGTATCTTTCAAAAACTGCATTATCATCACAAGAATCCGTTTCGGTATTTCCTGCCTTTGTAACCGTCAAAAGAACCTTCGTCTTTTTAGATGCAAGTTGCAAATCGTCCTTATCTCCCGTTGCAATTAAACATTCGATATCATTTTCTTCGCAAATCCTTGAAACTGTTCCTATAATATCGTCTGCTTCAAAGCCTTCCTTTTCCAAAATCGTTATGCCCATTGCTTTTAGAATTTCTTTTGCTATAGGCATTTGTTCCTTTAATGCATCAGGCATAGGTTTTCTTTGTGCTTTATATTGGTCATACATTTTATGCCTAAATGTCGGTGCTTTTAGGTCAAACGCTGCACAAATATAGTCAGGTTTATTGTCGTCTATAAGTTTCATTAAAGTCATCATAAAACCATATAGTGCATTTGTCGGGGTTCCATCATGGGACGACAAAAAACGCACACCATAAAATGCACGATTTATAAGACTGTTTGAGTCGGTTATTAATAATTTTTTCATTTTGCCGTTCCTCTTATTTTCATATGTTTTCTATCTGCCAATCAATCGGCGCTCTATTCATTGCGATAAGCATATTATTAACCTTTTTAAAGTGGTCACACCCGAAAAATCCTCTGCTTGCAGAAAGTGGACTGGGGTGTGCCGCTGACAAAATTATGTGTTGCGGCGAAGTTATTAATTCTTCCTTTTTCTTCGCATCATTTCCCCACAAAAGAAAAATTACAGGCTTTTTCCTATCATTTAAAATCTCGGTTATCCTGTTTGTAAAGTTCTCCCAACCTTTATTTTTATGAGAGTTTGCCTCGCCATCACGAACGGTAAGGGAAGAATTCAAAAGCAACACTCCCTGTCTTGCCCATTTTTCAAGATACCCATTATTGGGAATATAAAGTCCTAACTCGTTTTTTAGTTCTTTATAAATATTTTGAAGTGATGGCGGTATATCAACACCCTTTTTTACGGAAAAAGCAAGTCCGTGTGCTTGATTTTCCCCATGATATGGGTCTTGTCCGAAAATTACAACTTTGGTGTTTTCATAACTTGTCCAATTTAAAGCACAAAAAATATCATTTTTATCGGGATGAATTGTATGATTTTCATATTCATCTTTTAAAAAGGTTTCAAGTTCTTTAAAGTAGTCCTTTGAAAACTCATCCTTTAAAAGTTCGTCCCAATCTTTTGCACCTGTAATCATATTTATCTTTCCTTTGCCTTTTGAAATTTATACGCAAATGCCGCAGTAACGCTGTCGGGCAAAATTTTTGTTAAAACTTTGCCGATTTTTACAAACTCACCGGGCAGAATTATAGTCTTTCCCTTTATCATTCCACGAACTGCAATATCGGCAACTTTATCAGGATTTAAGCCTACTGCACCAAATTCCACTCCTGCAACACTGTCAAACTCTGTTTTGACAGGTCCGGGACAAAGTGCAGAGATAGTGACTTTGCTGCCTGATTTTTTAAGTTCTTTTGCTATGCTTTGGCAAAGAGTCAAAACATATGATTTTGTTGCATAATATGTTGAAAGCAGTGGGCCTGCCGGCATAAATCCTGCGGCTGATGCTACATTTAATATTCTTCCTTTATCTTTTTCTATAAAATCTTTTAAAAATAGTTTTGTTAAAATATGAACTGCTCCTACATTTACCGAAAGCATCTCCATATCCTTTTCAAGAGGAATATCATTAAACTCACCAAACGCTCCAAATCCTGCATTATTAACCAGGACTTCTACGTCCTTTTCCTTGCACTTTTCGTAAAGCATAAAGCAATCCTCTGCAACCGACAAATCGGCACGAATAACTTCTACCTCGCCTCCGAAAGTAAGTGCAATTTCATTTAGTCTATCTGTTCTTCTTGCCGCCAAAACAAGATTATATCCTCTTTCCGAAAGTTCTCTTGCTATCTCTTTTCCTATGCCGGAACTAGCCCCTGTTACAACTGCCCAAGCCATTTGTTATTTTACCTCTTTTCTCATTGCCTCGTATGCTACCTTTGCCGCTTCCTCTTCCATTGTGCATTGCATGGTATAAATCGGCACTTTTTTTAGCACAAAATCAAGGCTTTTAAGTAATTTGTCCATATTTTCTTCGCTATTTGGTCTTACTGTTTGGGATAAAACTTTTAGGATTTTTGCACCGCCGTTTTCCCTCACAATTTCATTTTTTTCCCCACGCTCTAAAAAACAAATACCCGCAATCGGAACTTTTACATTAAGATTTAAGTCGGTTTTTCCACTCCACGGCGTACCATAGGCAAAAACGCCGTCTTTATCTATCCTAATTGCCGGTTTATCATCATTAATAATCTTTGCCCTTTCCCTTCCGTAGACCTTTTGCCACAAAGACGCATGATAAGATTTTCCCGTTCCGCTCGGAGCTGAAAACAAATAACAATATCCGTCCATCAAAATTGCCGATGCGTGAAGCATAAACCCATCATAATTTACAAGCGCTGAATAAAAGACATTCCCTGTATAAAGATATTCTGCTATTTCGGGAGTAATATTTTTGTTTTCTTCCTGCTTGCTTTTTAGGAATTCGTAAGACAAGTAAATTGTAATATCCGGTTTTATATCTTCCGCTATGCGATATATTGCGGCTTGTTTTTTAAGACGCTCATATTTATAGCCCATATCCACCGTAAGATCTGCAATTCTGTGCAAATTCACGATATTACCCCCTATTTTCTTTCATATTTCAGAAATTTTAATATATATCCGTTATCTTCGATTTCTTCCGATTCTTCTTTTAGTTCCCAATCGGATTCTTCGTCTAAATTCACCATGAATTTGTCGCAAGGCACAGTTTTATTAACTTTTGTGACAAGGCAAGTATCACAGTACGGCAAAAGCTGACGATAGATACTTTCCCCACCTATTACATATGTATTCTCATCATCATAATTATATTCCAAAAATTCGGGAATACTGTGAAAAATTTTTGCGCCCTCTAAAACAAAATCTCGGTTTCTTGTAATCACGATATTTTCTCTGTTTTTAAGAGGTTTCTGGTTTGGAAAACTCTCCAGATTTTTTCTGCCCAAAACCACCGTTTTATTAAGAGTTGTTTCTCTGAAAAACTTCATATCCTTTGGGATATTAAAAAGAAGGTTGTTGTCCTTTCCGATACCCCAATTTTCTGATACAGCAACAATAAGTTTCATTTTTTAATCCTTTTTATATTGCAATCGGTATTTTAGTTGTAAATTCGTTAAATTTATATCCGTCTAGTTTGAAATCGTCTATTGTGACTTTATAAAAATCATCAAAATCTGCAATTTCAAGTTTTGGTGCTTCAAAAGTCGGTCTTTTTATAAGTTCTTCCACGATTGGCAGGTGTCTGTCATAAATGTGTGCATCTGCAATTACATGAACAAGTTCTCCCGGCAAAAGTCCCGAAACCTTGGCAAAAATATGAACCAAAAGTGCATATTGCACTACATTCCAGTTATTTGCCGCCAAAAAGTCATTACTTCTTTGATTTAAAATTGCGTTTAGTTTTCCGTCCTTTACACTAAATGTTGTGGAATATGCGCAAGGATAAAGATGCATCTCTGACAAATCTGCATGATTATAGATATTTGTCATAATTCTTCTTGAATTCGGGTTGTTTTTAAGGTCAAAAAGCACCCTATCCACTTGGTCAAATTCGCCCTCTTTATATTTGTTCTTAATACCGAGTTGATATCCGTATGCCTTTCCGATACTTCCCGTTTCGTCTGCCCACTGGTCCCAAACATGACTTTTTAATTCGTTAATATTGTTTGATTTTTTCTGCCAAATCCATAAAAGTTCGTCAAGTGCAGACTTCCAATATGTTCTTCTAAGCGTCAAAATCGGGAACTCCTTTGACAAGTCATATCTATTCACAATCCCAAAAACGCTCTTTGTATATGCACTTTCTCCGTCTTCCCAATGAGGGCGTACCTGCATAGACTCGTCGGTAACACCGTGGTTTAAAATTTCTTCACAATTTTTCTTAAAAATTTCATCTGCGTAACTCATAACGACACCTCACCTATTATATATTTTTCCATTATATCATAGTCGGTAAAAAATTACAATATTATATTATATAAATAAATTGTAGGTGATGTTATGAACTTTGTTTTTCCCTTTGTAATTATTTTATCTTTTATTTCATCGGCATTTTTCGGAAACCTCGAAACCACCGTAACAAGTGGCATAGACGGTGCAAAATCGGCTATTGAAACAGCCCTTTCCCTTGCCGGAATTTTATGTTTTTGGTCGGGAATTTTAAATGTTGCAGAAAAGGGTGGAGCAGCAAAATGTGTTGAAAAATGGTTGTCCCCCATAATTTCAAAACTCTTTCCTAAAACCTCTGCAAAAAGCAGTATCACAATGAATGTTATTGCAAACCTTTTCGGCACGGGAAATGCGGCAACACAAGCAGGTATTTCGGCTATGGAAAAGCTTGACGAGGAAAATAATTTCAGCGAATACCCAAGCCATCAAATGTGCCGATTTACCGTTATGAATACGGCAAGTATCGGGCTTTTCCCCACAACTGTTATCAGCATTTTAGCATCGTGCGGCTCGAAAAATCCTTTTTCGATAGTTCCTCCCGTTTGGATTTGCTCATTTTTGTCCCTTTCGGCAGCCCTTTTTGCCGAGATGATTTTTTGCAAAAGAGGTGAAAAAAAATAGAATTTGTTCTTCCTGTTTTAATTATTTTAGTTTTACTTGTCGCAATAAAAAACAAAGCACCTATCTATTCGCTCTTTTTAGAAGGCGTTGAAAACGGCTTAAAAACCATATTTAAAATCACTCCTGCTCTTATTGCGATTTTGTCGCTCTCTGCTATGCTGCGGGCATCGGGACTTTTGGATATCTTTGTGTGCTTTTTGGCAAAGCCTGCAAAAGCAGTCGGCATCCCTTCTGAAATTTTGCCGCTCGCACTTCTTCGTCCCTTTTCAGGTGGTGGTTCAATCGGCCTTTTGACCGATATGATTAAATCCTACGGTGCAGACAGCAGAATTTCACGAACTGCCGCTATTTTGTGCGCATCAACCGAAACAACCTTTTATACCATTTCTGTATATTTTAGGTCAACTAGGGTAAAATATACAAAAGGGGTAGTTTTGGCTGCAATTTTTGGTGATTTAGTTGGAATTTTATGTGCATCTTTCCTAAGTACGATAAATTTTTAACAAAATTTTCAAAAATTGGTCGATTTCTCTTGAAAGTTGTGCTAAATTTTGGTACAATGCTTTTTGTGGGGTTATAACCCTTAAAAGAAAAGATTTTTATAAAGAGGTGTCCTTATGTTAAACAAAAAAAGCGTAGAAGATATCGAAGTTAAAGGCAAACGCGTCCTGGTTAGATGCGATTTTAACGTTCCACTTGATGAAAACAGAAACATTACTGACGATACAAGAATTGTAGGTGCTCTTCCTACAATCAAATATCTTGTTCAAAATGGTGCAAAGGTTATTCTTTGCTCACATATGGGTAAGCCAAAGGGCGAACCAAAGCCTGAACTTTCACTTGCTCCTGTTGCAAAAGCTCTTTCTGAAAAACTTGGCAAAGACGTAATCTTTGCAGCAGATGATACAGTTGTTGGCGAAAATGCTAAAAAGGCAGTTAGTGAAATGGCTGACGGAGATGTTGTTCTTCTTGAAAACACTCGCTTTAGAGTAGAAGAAACAAAGAATGTTGAAGCATTCTCAAAAGAACTTGCTTCCCTTGCTGACGTATTTGTAAATGATGCTTTCGGTACTGCTCACCGTGCACATTGTTCAAACGTCGGTGTTACAGAATTTGTTCCTGTTTCCGTTTGTGGTTACTTAATCCAAAAGGAAATCGAATTCTTAGGTAATGCCGTTAATAATCCTGTAAGACCACTTGTTGCCGTTTTGGGCGGTTCAAAGGTTTCTTCAAAGATTTCTGTTATCAACAATCTTCTTGAAAAGGTTGACACACTAATCATTGGTGGCGGTATGGCTTACACTTTTATGAAAGCAAAAGGTCTTTCGGTCGGCACATCACTTCTTGAAGAAGACTTCATCGACTATGCAAAAGATATGATGAAAAAGGCAGAAGAAAAGGGCGTTAATCTTTTAATTCCTGTCGATACAATAGAAGCAAAAGAATTTTCAAATGATGCCGAATTTAAAGTAACAGAAAACGGAATTGACGATGGCTATATGGGACTTGATATCGGACCTAAGACAACCGAACTTTTCTCCGATGCATTAAAGAATGCAAAGACAGTTGTTTGGAACGGTCCTATGGGCGTATTTGAAATGTCAAACTTTGCAAAGGGCACAAATGCTATTGCAAAGGTTTTAGCTGACCTTGACGCCACAACAGTTATCGGTGGCGGAGACAGTGTTGCAGCTGTTAATAAAGCAGGTCTTGCTGATAAGATGAGCCATATCTCAACAGGCGGTGGCGCATCACTTGAATTCTTAGAAGGAAAAGACCTTCCCGGCATTGTTGCTATTAATGACAAATAATAAATTACAAAGGAGAAACTAAAATGGGTAAATATATCGTTGCAGGAAACTGGAAGATGAACAAACTTCCAAGTGAAACTTATGACTATGTAAAATCAGTTGCAGAAGCAACAAAGGGTTCAAACTGCGAAGTAGTTTGTTGCACACCTTTTGTATGTCTTCCGATGGCAGTTGAAGCTGCTAAGGGTACTCACGTAAAAATCGGTGCTGAAAACCTACATTTCGAGGACAAAGGCGCTTTTACAGGCGAAGTATCTGCCGATATGCTGGTTGACCTTGGCGTTGACTATGTAATTATCGGTCACTCAGAAAGACGAGAATACAACAACGAAACAGATGAAACTGTAAATCTTAAAACTAAAAAGGCTCTTTCAAAAGGTCTTATCCCTATCGTTTGCGTAGGCGAATCATTAGAGCAAAGAGAAGCAGGCATAACAATGGATTTAATCACAATCCAAATTAAAAAGGCATTTGCAGGAATTTCTGCAGAAGATGCTAAAAAGGTTGTTATCGCATACGAACCTATTTGGGCTATCGGAACAGGCAAAACTGCTACAAGCGAACAGGCTGAAGAAGTTTGCTGTGGCATAAGAAAGGTTATTGCTGAACTTTACTGCGAAAAATGTGCTCCTGAATTTACAATTCAATACGGAGGCAGCATGAAGCCATCAAATGCTAAGGAACTTATGGCAAAGCCAAACATTGACGGCGGCCTAATCGGTGGTGCATCACTTGTTGCCGAAGATTTTGCAGGAATCACAAAAGCTTGCTAATTTAAATTCTACGGTGGAACGAAAGTTCCGCCGTAATTTTTGATACGGAGGAAACTACTATGAATAAAAAACCGATTGCCCTTATAATCCTTGACGGTTTCGGAATTAACGAAGCTACCGAAGGAAACGCAATCAAGGCTGCAAAAAAACCTAACATTGACAGTTATTTTGCAAACTATCCAAACACTATCCTTTATGCCAGCGGTATGGCAGTTGGCCTTCCTGACGGACAAATGGGTAACTCAGAAGTCGGTCACACAAATATCGGTGCAGGACGAGTTGTTTATCAAGAACTTACAAGAATTACAAAATCTATAAATGACGGCGATTTCTATTCAAACGAAGCACTTTTAGGTGCTGTTGAAAACTGCAAAAAGAACGATTCTGCACTTCACTTTATCGGTCTTTTGTCCGACGGTGGTGTTCACTCACATATCGAACATCTTTTTGGGCTTATCGACTTTGCCAAAAAGAACGGTCTTACAAAGGTTTTCGTGCATCCTATAATGGACGGCCGTGATGTTTCGCCAACATCGGGAATTTCTTTCCTAAAAGCACTACAAGAAAAACTTGACGCATCTGTCGGCAAAATCGCAACAGTAAGCGGTCGTTACTATGCAATGGACCGTGACAATAACTGGAACAGAGTTGTAAAAGCATATGATGCTATGGTTAAAAATGAAGGCGTTATTACAGATGATGTTATCGCTTCTATGGAAAAATCATACATTACAAAGGACGAAAACGGCGCACTTATCACAGACGAATTTATCGTTCCTATGGTTAACACAGAAAACGGAGAGCCTGTCGGCAAAATCGGTGCAAACGATTCTGTAATCTGCTTTAACTTCCGTCCTGACCGTGCAAGAGAAATCACAAGAACCTTTGTCGACCCTGAATTTAACGGTTTTAAGCGAGAATTATTCCCACTTTACTATGTTTGTATGACTCAATACGATGCTTCAATGCCTAATGTAAATGTTGCTTTTAAACCACAAGTTTTGACAAACACTTTCGGCGAATATATCTCTAAAAAAGGCTTAAAACAACTTCGTATTGCCGAAACTGAAAAGTATGCACACGTTACATTCTTCTTTAACGGCGGTGTTGAAGAAGTTTATGAAGGCGAAGACAGAAAACTTATCCCATCACCAAAGGTTGCAACATACGATATGCAGCCTGAAATGAGTGCTTATAAGGTTGCTGATGCTTGTGTAGAATTAATTAACGAAGACAAGTATGACAGCATTATCCTAAACTTTGCAAACTGCGATATGGTTGGCCATACAGGTGTATTTGACGCTGCTGTAAAGGCTGTTGAAGCCGTTGACGAATGTCTTGGAAAGGTTGTAAATGCAATTTTAGAAAAGGGCGGACAAGTTCTAATAACAGCCGACCACGGAAATGCTGATAAGATGTTTGACCCTGATTCAAAAGATGTTTTCACAGCCCACACAACAAACCCTGTACCTCTAATCGTTATCGGTGCAGGCGATGTTAAACTAAAAAAAGGCAAACTTTGCGACCTAACACCAACAATGCTTGACCTTATGAATATCGAAAAACCTGCCGAAATGACAGGTGAAAGCGTTATTGAAAAATAAAAATTTACAAAAAAATAAAGCCTGACTTTTAAATTTGTGTTAAGATTATTTTTGCGACAAAGAATCTTGTTATGCACTGTGAGATAAAGTCAGGCTTTTTCGTTGCACAAAAAAAAGTGCAACCAAAGAGGTCGCACATAAAAACACGAACCTCTGTTGCCCAAAACAACTAAATAAAATGCATTGCAAAACAACACGACTGTTTTCAGAGGCCGTGGTTTTTGCATCAAAAAAATGCATTTATATATTTAGTTCTTTTAGGCGAGTTAATTATAGCATATTATAAAAGTTTTGTCTATAACTTTTTGTCGCATCATTCGACATATTTTTTATTTTGAGTATTCAAACACCACAGTTTCACCCGAAACGGTCTTACCTTGAATACAATCGCAATTTTTAATTTCGTCCATATTTGTGATAACGATAGGGGTAAAAAGTTCGTATCCACGGCTTTTGATTAGGTCAATATCTGCAGTACAAAGAGTATCCCCAACCTTAACTTTATCGCCTTTTTTGACCTGTGCATTAAAGCCTTCACCCTTTAATTCAACGGTATTAAGACCGATATGCACCAAAATTTCAAGTCCGTCATCTGATTTTACAGAATATGCGTGGAGTGTATCAAAAACCTGCTCCACTGTGCCGTTTACGGGGGATTTTACAATATCACTATTAGGAATTATTGCAACTCCGTCACCCAAAAGTTTATCTGCAAAAACAGGGTCAGGAACTTTATCCAAACTCACGCATTTTCCGTCCTGCGTTGCATATATTTTGCCCTTTTCTTTTCTTAAACCAAACATATCTTTCTCCACCTTTCTTTATTCTTCATATTCTCTTATGATTTTTCTTATTTCAAGTACTTTATTTGGGCTTACCGACAGTTCATCAACTCCCATTTTCAAAAGTTCGGGAATTATGCTCGTGTCACTCCCCAATTCTCCACAAATCCCTGCCCAAATTCCCGCTTTATGCGCATTATTTATAACAACATTTATCATTCGCAAAATCGCCTTATGATGCGTGTCCACCATATCCGCAACTGCCATATTTTGCCTGTCCATCGCAAGCACATATTGTGTCAAATCGTTTGTGCCTATCGAAAAAAAATCCACTTCCTTTGCAAGTTCGTCAGAAATCACGGCAGATGCAGGTGTTTCTATCATTATTCCGACAGGGATATCATATTCATAAGCAATGCCTTTTTCCCTAAGTTCTGCCTTTGCTTCCTCCAAAATCGCTTTTGCTTTTTTTACCTCTTCTACCGACACTATCATAGGAAACATTATAGAAACATTCCCAAAAATTGATGCTCTTAATATCGCACGAAGTTGAGTTTTAAATATATCTTTTCTCGTTAGGCAAATTCTTATTGCACGAAGTCCCATTGCCGGGTTTTCCTCTTTCGGCAGATTGAAATAATCTATCTTTTTATCTGCTCCGATATCGAGGGTTCGGATAATTACCATCTTCCCGTTCATACCCTCTAAAACTCTCTTATACGCATCAAATTGCGATTCTTCACTTGGGAAATCTCTGCTCTCCAAATACAAAAACTCGCTTCGCATAAGCCCTATTCCCTCAGCATCATTGAAAACTGCACTTCCCACTTCGTTTGGCGTTCCGATATTTGCATAAAGTTTTACTTTTCGTCCGTTTTTAGTTTCGGTTGGGCGGTTTTTCATAAGTTCCAAAAGTTCCCTTTGTCTATCTCTTTCCCTACTTTTTTCCCTTAATTTGTTCAAAACTTCTTCGTTAGGGTCTAAATAAACTATCCCCGTAAATCCGTCAACTGCAACGGCTTGTCCGTCCATTTCATCGGAAATTTTTATCCCTATTACCGCAGGAATTCCCATTGACCTTGCCAAAATTGCCGTGTGCGACGAAGCACTTCCCTTTTCTGTCACAAATGCCGTGATTTTTGTTTTATCCATCTGCAAGGTTTCGCTCGGTGCTAAATCGTCAGCAAAAATTATTGTATTTTCGCTGCTTTCGGGCATTTTTGTCCTTTCTCCCGACAAAATATTTATAATCCTGTCCGAAACATCCCTTACATCCCCTGCCCTTGCCGTCATATAGGTGTCCTCTGTTTCGGAAAACATCTTGGCAAGGCTATCTGCTGTTAATAATACGGCGGTTTCTGCATTTACCATCTGTTTTTCTATTATATTCACAACCGATTCGTTATAGTCTATATCCTCTAACATCATCTTATGAATTGAAAAAATCTGTGCCTCGGCTTCGCCTATCTCCCTTGTCGCCTTATAGAACAAGTGTTCGAGTTCATCAATCGCCTTATTCCTTGCCTCAACATATCTTTCCGTTTCTGCATGAGCGTCCTCTACCTTTTCCCTTTTTATCATTTGTGCGTTTCTTTTATAGATTTCCACTCTTCCTATTGCGATTCCGCTACACACCGATTTACCTATTAGTGTATTCATTATCTATCACTTCCTACAAATTATTTTTAAAAAAGGTTTCAATCTCGGCTACCGCCTTTTCCTCGTCCTCTCCCGAAACTGTCACCCTTACCAAATCATCTTTTTTTACAGAAAGCCCCATAACTGCAAAAAGTCTTTTTAAATCTGCTTCCTTCTCGCCCTTAATTATTTTTATTTCCGATTGAAACTCTCCCGCTTTTTTAACCAAAATCCCCGCAGGTCTTGCATGAATTCCAACTTCATCACAAATTTTATAAGTAAATTCTTTCATTTTTCTTGTCCTTTCCTTTTTTTCTTATATTTATTATATCTGTTTTTAATTTCTTTATCCCAATAAATTGACAAATAAAAAAAAAGTGGTTATAATAGTTCTATATACCTAAAAGGAAGGTTTTTTTCATGAATAAAATCATTAAAAAAGAAGTTTTAAATCCAACTGTAACAAAAATGGATATTTTGGCTCCTGCTGTTGCTAAAAAGGCTGAACCGGGGCAATTTATTATTTTAAGAGTTTCGGAGGACGGCGAGAGAATTCCGCTTACTATTGCAGATTTCGACCGTGAAAACGGAACTGTTTCCATAATTTTCCAAATTGTCGGTGCTACAACAGAAGAGTTAAATCATAAAAATGAAGGCGATTTTATTGCCGATTTTGTAGGCCCTCTCGGTAAACCGTCAGACCTTACAAATCTTAAAAAAGTTGCTGTTGTCGGCGGTGGCGTTGGCTGTGCAATCGCATATCCCGTCGCAAAAAAACTACACGAACTTGGCGCAGAAGTTCACTCGGTTGTAGGTTTTAGAAATCATGACCTTGTTATTTTAGAAAAGGAATTTGGGGATGTTTCCGACAAAATGGTTATTATGACCGATGACGGAAGTTATGGCGAAAAAGGGCTTGTTACCGATGCTTTAAAGGCTCTTATCGAAAACGGTAATAAATATGACGAAGTTATCGTTATCGGCCCTGTGATTATGATGAAATTCGTTTGTCTTTTAACAAAAGAATATGGCATAAAAACCACTGTCAGTATGAATCCTATTATGATTGACGGCACAGGTATGTGTGGTGGTTGCAGACTTACTGTCGGTGGAAAACTTAAATTTGCCTGTGTTGACGGCCCTGATTTTGACGGTCACGAAGTTGATTTCGATGAGGCTATGAAGCGTTCTTCAATGTATAAGCCTTTTGAACGCCACGCACACGAAGAAACTTGCAATCTCTTTAACAAGGAGGTAGAATAATATGCCTAATATGTCACCAAACAAAAATCCTATGCCTACTCAGGCACCTGATATAAGAAACAAAAATTTTGACGAAGTTGCTTTGGGATATTCCGAAGAAACTGCAATAGACGAGGCAAAGCGTTGTCTTAACTGCAAAAATATGCCTTGCGTAAGTGGTTGTCCCGTAAAAATTCATATCCCTGAATTTATTAAGGAAGTTTCAGAAGGAAATTTTGAAAAAGCATACCAAATTATTTCCCTTTCAAGTTCTCTCCCTGCCGTTTGCGGCAGAGTTTGCCCACAAGAACGCCAATGCGAAAGCAAGTGCGTGCGTGGAATTAAAGGCGAAAGCGTTGGTATTGGTCGTTTGGAAAGATTTGTTGCCGATTGGCACAACAAAAATGTGACCGAAAAACCACAAAAGCCTACTCCAAACGGTCATAAAGTTGCAGTTATCGGCTCCGGCCCATCAGGGCTTACTTGTGCCGGCGACCTTGCTAAAAAGGGCTACGAAGTAACTATTTTTGAGGCACTTCATCTTGCCGGCGGCGTTTTAGTTTACGGCATACCGGAATTTCGTCTTCCGAAATCAATCGTACAAAAGGAAATTGACACTCTGATAGACCTCGGCGTTAAGGTTGAAACTAATATGGTAATAGGAAAAGTTTTATCTATTGATGAACTTCTAGACGACGGCTTTGAAGCAGTTTTCATAGGCTCAGGTGCCGGTCTTCCAAAGTTTATGGAAATCCCCGGCGAAAACTTAAACGGAGTTTATTCTGCAAATGAATTTTTAACTCGTGTTAATCTAATGAAAGCATACAAAGAGGACTCAAAAACACCAATCAAAAACAGCAAAAAAGTTGCTGTTGTCGGTGGCGGAAATGTCGCAATGGACGCCGCAAGATGTGCAAAGCGTCTTGGTGCTGATGAAGTATATATTATCTATCGTCGTAGTGAGGCAGAACTTCCTGCACGTTTAGAAGAGGTTGAACACGCAAAGGAAGAAGGCATTATCTTTAAACTTTTGACAAATCCTACCGAAATTTTATCGGACGAAAACGGCTTCGTAGGTGGTGTAAAATGCGTTGAAATGGAACTTGGTGAGCCTGATAGTTCGGGCAGAAGAAGACCGCAAATAAAGCCAAACAGTGAATTCGTAATCGACCTTGACTGCGTAATTATGGCACTTGGCACAAGCCCTAATCCGCTGATTAAATCCACAACAGAAGGTCTTGAAACTGAAAGTTGGGGCGGAATTATTGCAGATGAAGAAACAGGTCTTACATCACGTGCTAAAATTTATGCAGGCGGCGACGCCGTTACAGGTGCTGCAACAGTTATTCTTGCAATGGGTGCAGGAAAAGCAGCCGCTGATGCTATTATGAAAGATATTGAAAATAAATAAAAAGAAAGGCTTCGTTATTTTATGCTTGCAGTTGAAAGAAGAAATAAAATCGAAGAAATTATCTTAAAAGAAAAAAGTGTTTTGGTTTTGGAACTTGCCAAAAAATTTGATGTAACTACCGAAACTATAAGAGGCGACCTTGAAAGGCTTGAAAGACAAGGCGTTTTGGTTCGTACTTATGGCGGTGCTACGCTTTCTTGTGGTTCTGAAACTGAAATTTCCGTTGAAGACCGTGACGTTATAAATTTTGAAGGGAAACAAAGAATCGGAAAGCGTGCCGCCTCCTTAATAAAGGACGGCGAAACTATTTTTCTTGATGCATCAACATCAAGCCTTCACATAGCCAGAAATATTAAGGACAAAAAAAGCATCACCGTTATCACTAATTCCGAGCGAATTATGACAGAACTTGCACATTCTGAAAATATCCGTGCAATCTCAACCGGCGGTCTTTTGACACAGAAAAATATGTCCTATGTTGGCAGAATCGTGGAATCTACAATCCGTGAGCACTACTTTGCAAACAAGGTATTTTTCTCCTGTCGTGGAGCAACCTTAATGCGTGGTCTTACCGAATCAAATGAGGCAGAAGCAGAAATAAAAAAAGCAATGATAGACTGCTCTGAATCGGCAATTTTCCTATGCGACCATACAAAAATTGGCAAAATTGGTGTTCCTGTAATTAGCGACTTTTCAAGGCTTGATATCGTCATCACCGATGAAAAAATGACGGACGATTGGAAATCTTGCTTAGAAAAGCACGATATAAATTTAATTGAAGTATTATAAAAAAATTCCCGCTGACTGTATGTCAACGGGTTTTTTTCATTTTTGAGCAAATCTATAAGCCGGGTTCTGTCTTGGACGGTTATCTATCTGTGACAACGGGTTACCCTGTTGTTCAAGCCATCATTCGTGCTATGCCGAGCAGGCCGTATCGCACAGTCGATGTTGCTCCGGATGGGGTTTACACGGGGATTTGGTTACCCTCTCCCCTGTGAGCTCTTACCTCACATTTCCACACTTACCGATAAATCGGCGTTTATTTTCTGTTGCACTATCCTTGGAGTCGCCTCCACCGGTCGTTAGCCGGCATCCTGCTTTTTGGAGCCCGGACTTTCCTCACGCATATAATATGCCCGCAACCGTCTGACTTACTCAATTAAAATTATAGTTAAAATTATATATTTTGTCAAGTCAAAACATTATTTATATATCTTATAGTCAAAAATATTACACTTAAAACCAAAAATAAAACAAAAAATCCTGCAAGTTTATTTTTATTTCTAAACTCCCATATCGCATATGATATCGTTTTAATCGAAACCGATGCCACCAAAAGAGAAATAAGCGCTATAATATTATTCACTCCTAACTATTAGACCTGTTCTTTTAATTTCAAATACAACAGATACATCAAACTCAATATTTTTATACTTTTCTTTCCACTTAAAATCTTCAAAATCTTTCAGTGTGAGGAAATTTCGCTTTGCAAAACTTCCAAAACCTACTAAATCAAGATTTAATTCTTTTGTTTTTTCTAAAACTTCCAAGATTTTAAGCTTTATTTCTTCTGCTGCCTCATCTGTAAATTCGTCCAAGTGATTTTCTACGATCTCTCTTGCCGTTCCTGATGAAAAATCAGCCTCTAAAAATACTTTTATATCTGCTTTTATTCCCTCTTTGCCTATTTTAACCTTAATTTTGGGCTTTCTTTTTTGCTCCTCCAGAACAGTTATAGGAGTATCCGGCGTTTTTGAAAATTTATAGGACACATAACTACTTTTATATTTTCCCATAAGCATATTCAAAATTTCTGTATCAACATCGGATAACTCCGAAACTTTTATGTCCCCGTCAAAAACAGCAGAGCCTAAAACTTGCGTTTCTTCACTCTTTGTGTTGATTTGACCTGCAACATAATTTTCCTGTCCTATTTGATAGCCTTCAAAGTTTTCCTCTTTATTGCCCTTTTCTTCTTTTTTCACCGAGCAAAGCGGCATTACTACATCCTTTTCCAAACTGTCATAATAAAAATAAAAATCCCTACTTTGCTGCTGCGGGATAAATCCCGAATAATCATTCTCAAATATCATTGTATAGTATCTTACAGGATTAACCTCGCTTTCAGGATTAACTGCTTTTAAAAATTCTTCTGCACTACCCTTACTAACCGCCAAATAAGTATTTGGCCTTATATCGCTGCTTCTGCCTATTGCTTCCAAAAAATTCTCTATCCCGCTCTTTGCTATTTCATCCGAAAACACTATGAGTTTTGTGTGCGACAAAACAAATTTTTTACTTATAATATGGTTTGCAATATTAATAGCAGAGTATATCCCTGATGCTTCTACCATAATATTATTAATGCTTTCGCTACCGCCTTTTCCGCCCGACTCTTCTGAGCCGCCACTAATTTTATTTGGATTTGCATATTGAATAGTTATATTGTACCCATCTTGATTATCACTTGCTTTATCTATACCAATGGCAACAACATACCCCAGTGCCTCAGGTTCAACCGCATCGTTGCAAGATGTGAGTAAAAACATCAAAATTAAACTCGTACACATCAAACTCTTTTTCATTTTATGTCCCTCTCCTTCGTTTTATATATTAGGGGAACAATTATAGGTAATAAAAAAGCAACAGGCGAGACAAAATATCCCAGTATCTTTGAAAAATTTAAAACATCAACGACAGATGTAGGCTCTAATGTTAACAAAATGCATATCGATGCAATAGGATATAAAAGCATTTCCTTTCGTTTAACAGAAAATCCTTCCGCTAACACTTCTGCTATGACAAACAGGTATATTTCAGCATAAATTAGTTCTGTAATTGTCCAAATAAACTCAAAAAACGCCTCAAATCTTTGGAAATATTCGCCCGCCTTAATCATTCTTGATAATTGATAAATCGGCAATAAAAATTCTTCCGATCTCGGATATGGATAGGAAAGCCCATAACAAAGAGTAATAAAAAACAGCGTAGCACCACCAATAATAACTGCCTTTAAAGAACCACTCTTTGCCGCTTCTATATCTTCTGAGTACGGCAACAATATATTTAATACCAAAACGTCCGAAAAACAAGATATGTCTTTTACTGTCCCTAAAAGTATTTTGTCTACACCCTTGCCAAATATCGGAAACAAATTATTTATGTCATAGTTATTTATAAGAGAAACACAGATTATCCCCAAAAACAAAAGACAAATAGGAAATAAAATACCATTTATTGTGCTTATCGGAAATATTCCCTTTTTTGCACCTATGATAATTGCTATTGCAAGGAGTATCATTAGTATTTCGATGTCCGTTTTAGGCAGTAATACAATCTTTACCGACTCCAAAAAATTTCTGAGTTCGCTTGTGAAATTAGCAATTAAAACAAACGAAACTAAAAGTGACACCACTATTTTTAAAGTTCTGCCACCGAATATCTCGCTAAGTTCAAGAACACTTCTGTTTCCGCAATCCCTATATGCGTAAAAGGAAAGCCACACAAGCATAAAAGCAGTTAGGGACATAAAAACAGATGTTATAAAAGCACTGTTGCCGCTTTCCTCAAATAAATTCCTTGGGAATGTAAATATAAATTTTACTATTATTAAGTTTGACATTAGCATCGTTAAATCTCTTTTATTAATACTCATATCTACCTCTTCCCTCATAAATGTTTCACGTGAAACATTTTAGTCTTCATATCTCCATTTTTTGCTTATTTTTGGTTGTTTAAACCTTCTAATAGGTTTTAAAAACTCGTGCCGTTTTTCTGTTTTCCATATAGGTGGGACAAATAAAGACCCAAAAACCAACGATTTGCTTGGGCCGGGAGATAAAAAAGGTACTCCAAAGCTTTTACTGCCCGCAATAACCATTGAATAGGTAAAGATTCCAAGTGCAATGCCTAAAAATCCAAACATTGCACCACTAATCACAAACAGAAATTTTAAAATTCGATAACTCCAACTAAGCGAATAGTCAGCCGTTGCGAATGAACCAATGCCTGTAATTGCTATAACAATTATCATTATGGGGCTGACAATCTTTGCGCTAACCGCAGCCTGTCCTAAAATAAGTCCGCCTACAATTCCAAGCACTGAGCCAATAGGATTTGGCATTCTAAGTCCTGCTTCCCTTATCATTTCAAAAGAAAAATCCATAAGCAAAAGTTCTACAAGGCTCGGAAAAGGTACATTTTGCCTTGATGCACTTATTGCATATAATAAATATGTTGGAAGCATCTCTTCGTGAAATAGTGTTATTGCAAGAAATAGCCCAGGAAGCAGCACAGAAATTCCCGTTGCAACAAGCCTTAAAATTCTGGACATATTTGCAAAATCAAATCTTAAATACGCATCCGAAGCCGAGTGTAATAGTTCATATGCATTTGTAGGTAAAATCAAAGCTCTTGGGCTACCGTTTAAAATAACTCCAACTCTGCCATCAGCAAGCATTCTGGCAACTCTGTCAGGTCTTTCGGTTGCTAAAATATGTCCGGTGATCATAAACGGATTTTCCTCTATATACATAGATATCTCTTCAACAGAAAAAATATAATCGGTAGAAATTCCGTCAATTCGCCGTTTCACTTCATCTATTAGCGATTTATTTGCCACACCGTCAATATACATTATAACTCCGCGAGTCTTGGAAACCTTTCCGACAGTGATTTTTTCACAAATAACAGACTCTGTTTTAAGAATTTTTCTGACCTGCGCCGAATTTCCACGAAGCATATCAGCAAAAGCTTCTTGCGGGCCATATATTGACTGTTCATTTTCGGCTTTTTCAACGCTCCTATGCGGCCAATCCTTGACATCCATCGAAAAAGCAACATTTATACCATCGACAAACAACGCACAAGAACCAAAGTTTACATCATCAATAATATCATCAAAATTGTCCTTTTCACTTACTTGATTATGGACGATTAATGAATTCAAGATCACATCTTTATTAAATTTATGCTTTTTTTCTTCAAAAAGCGGTATTTCAAGCAATGGCTTAATAATTCCCTCGTTTATTTGGTCGCCATCACACATACCATCATAAAATAACACAAAGGCTTTTGTGTCCCCTTTAATTTTTAACTCTTTGATTACAACATCATTATTTTTTGGGACACTAAATCTACTTTCTATATATGTTTTATTATCTTTTATTTTTTTTGATATTTTTACTTCTTTTTTTACAGTAGCACTGTTTTCTGTGCCATTTTTACTATCAGTCAAGTTAAAATCAAACTTATTTTCTTGTAGACTTGCATCAAACAGGAAAATTCTCTTAATTAAATTTAACATTTTCCTTCACTTTCATTATTTTATAGTAATTTTATACTATTATTTCCAAATATTTATTAAAATATGCAAATTTTTTTAAAATGTTTCACGTGAAACATTTACATTTTAAAAATTTGTGCTATAATATAGTAGTAATATATAATAGGAAGGTAAACTTTATGGGGAAAATAATAGCCGTAATCAATCAAAAAGGCGGAGTCGGTAAGACCACGACATCCGTAAACCTTTCTGCTTGCCTTGCTTATAAGAAGAAAAAAGTTCTTTTGGTGGACTGCGACCCCCAAGGAAACGCAACTTCCGGCGTAGGCATAAGAAAAGACAAACTGGAATTATCTATATATGACTGTCTTGCTGACAATTCTAAGACAAAATCTGCTATTGTCAAAACTTCTATGAATAATTTGTCGATTTTGCCGTCGTTACCTGAACTCTCGGCAGCCGAAATAGAGTTGGCATCGGAAAAAGACAGAGAAAATTACTTAAAAAATACTCTTAAACCAATAATTGATGATTATGATTTTATAATTATTGATGCACCACCTGCACTTGGTATGCTTACAATTAATATAATGACAGCAGCAGATAGCGTTTTAATACCGATTCAATGCGAATATTACGCATTAGAGGGGCTATCACAGTTAATTAATTCAATAAAATCGATTAGAAAGTCGCTTAATAAAAGCCTTGAAATAGAAGGAATATTAGGGACTATGTATGACCAAAGAACAAATCTATCAAGACAAGTATTAGATGAAGTTCGCTCACATTTTGATGATAAGGTTTTTAAAACTTTGATACCTAGAAATGTCAGACTTTCTGAGGCTCCAAGTCACGGACAACCTATCATAAAATATGACATTACATCAAAAGGTGCTGAAAGTTATTTTGCTTTGGCACGAGAAATTATTACCAATAACGAGGAGTGATAAAATGGCAAAAAAAGGCTTAGGAAAAGGACTTGACGCACTTTTTGCGGAAGATACCGAAAATCTTGGGGTGACCGAAGTTAACCTAAACGAAGTTATGCCAAACAAGGACCAGCCAAGAAAAAACTTTGATGAAGAAGCACTGCTCGCTTTATCAGAGTCAATAAAGGAACATGGTTTAATTCAGCCAATAATTGTGACAAAATCAGGCCTTGGCTATACAATAGTAGCAGGAGAAAGGCGTTGGCGTGCAGCAAAAAAAGCAGGTTTAAAGACAATTCCTGTTATTATCCGTGAATATGACGACTTGGAAGTCAAAAAAATTGCATTGGTTGAAAATATTCAGCGTGAGGACTTAAATCCTATTGAAGAAGCAGAAGGTTATCTTGCTTTAATGGACGAATACAGCCTAACACAAGAGGAAATTAGCCAAATTGTAGGCAAAAGCCGTAGTGCTATTGCAAACTCTGTCCGCTTAATTTCACTAGACGGGGACACTAAATCTAAACTTTTAGAAGGCAAGATTTCAGAAGGTCACGCAAGATGTGCTTTGACGCTTCCCGAAGGTGTTGTGAGAGAATTTTTTGTAAACAGAATTATCGAGGAAGGACTAAACGTTCGTCAAGCAGAAATTTTGGCAAAAGAACTCTCAAAAGCGCCTAAAAACAAGGAAAAATCAAAGGTTTCCTCTGCATATAAAATAGAAATGGACCGCATTTCCGAAAGACTTCGTCAACAGTTGGGAACAAAAGTTGTGCTTTCGGGGACAGAAAAAAAAGGTAAAATTGTCATCGAATATTATGGCAATCGTGACCTTGAAAGACTGCTTGACCTTATAGAACGGAGGTAACTATGGAAAAGAAAGAAAACGACAAATCACTAGTTATGTACACTTCGCTGATATTTATTGTAGCAATAGTAATGATTATTGTTTCCTTCTTCGCCCAAACTCACCTAGACCAGTCAAAAATCACAAAAGATGAAGAAGAAAAAGTTTCATTATCTAATAAGGCAGCGCAGGTAAGTGAAGAAAATATGCAGTTAGTTGAACTTAACAAAGCGTTAAAAGATTCTAAAACTTCTCTTGAAGAGGAAAACATAACCTTAAAAGAAGAAAATGAACTTACAAAAAAAGAACTTGAAAACTACAAATTATTATCAACGATTGCGCAGAAAATTTTAAGTGGTAACAAATCAGCAGCAAGAACACTGCTTAAAAATATTTATACAGAAGATTTAACAACTTCACAAAAAGATTACTATGATTTACTGGTAAAAAAATCAGAATAACAAGCCAGAAGGCAGAATGGAGAAATATAAAATGTTAGACATTAAAGTTTTAAGAACCGAACCGGAAAAAATAAGAGAGGCGCTAAAAAATCGTAATAATGATTTAGACATAAGCCCGGCTATTGAACTTGACACAAAGCGCCGTGAACTTTTAGCAAAAGTTGAGCAAATGAAGGCAACTCAAAACGAAATTTCAAAGAAAGTTCCTGCAATGAAGAAGGCAGGAGAGGACACAACACAAGTTTTTGCAGAAATGAAAAAACTTTCTGATGAAATTAAAGAACTTGACACAGAAGTTTCGGGCATTGACGAAGAATTAAGAAACTTTATGCTTCGTATCCCAAATATTCCATCAGCAAAATCACCTATAGGAACTGACGATAGTGAAAATATTGAAGTCCGTCGTTGGTCAACACCAAGAGAATTTGATTTTGAAGCAAAGGCACACTGGGATATAGGAACAGACCTTGATATTCTTGATTTTGACAGAGGTGCCAAAATTTCAGGAACAAGATTTACAGTTTATAAAGGACTTGGCGCAAGACTTGAAAGAGCCGTAATTCAATACTTCTTAAACACACACACAGACAACGGATACACAGAAATATTACCTCCATATATGGTAAATAGAGCATCAATGACCGGCACAGGTCAACTTCCAAAATTCGAAGAAGATGCATTTAAAGTAACAAATAACGGATATTTCCTAATCCCCACAGCCGAAGTTCCTGTTACAAACCTACACCGTGACGAAATCTTAGACGGCACAAAACTTCCCGTTAAATACTGTGCATATTCAGCATGTTTTAGAGCAGAAGCAGGCTCAGCAGGTCGTGACACGAGAGGTCTTATAAGACAACACCAATTTAATAAGGTAGAACTTGTCAAATTTGCCGATCCTGAAAAATCATATGAAGAGTTAGAATCACTTACAAATGATGCAGAAAGACTATTACAAGGTCTAAACATTCCTTACAGAGTAGTTTGTCTATCAACAGGCGACTTAGGTTTCTCATCAGCTTGCACATACGACATAGAAGTTTGGATGCCAAGTTACGGAAGATATGTTGAAATTTCTTCTTGCTCAAACTTTGAAGATTACCAAGCACGCCGTGCAAACATTCGCTTTAAGAAGACTCCCAAAGACAAAGCTCAATTTGTTCATACACTAAACGGTTCAGGTCTTGCAGTCGGAAGAACAGTTGCTGCAATTTTGGAAAATTATCAAAACGCAGATGGTACAGTTACCGTTCCGGAAGCTCTTGTTCAATATATGGGTACTGATATTATTAAGAAATAATTGATTCAGAACGGAGCAACTGCTTCGTTCTGTTTTTTTAAATATTACTAAATCGTTTAATTTTTCACAAAAAATATGCAAATTATTATGTAAACCAATGAATATTATTATCCACACCAAAAAAAGTAAATAACATTGATAAATTGCCCTGTTTTAACCGATTTTGCTGAGTTATCCACTTTATCCACATCTTATTCACTGCAAAATCGTGGGTAAAAAGTGGCTTATTTCGGTAATTTGGAAAAATTGCGTTGGTTTACAAATTATTATTATAGTTATTCCACTTTTTATGTAAAATTTTATGGATTTTTGTAGGATTTTGATTGATAGAATTTTTCAAAATCGCATATTTATTGGCTTTATGGGGTTTACAGAAGTTATCCACGCCTGTGGAAAAATGTTGTATAAATAAATAATTATGCAGGAAAGGAATATTATGCTTACTCCAAGATTAAATATGATATTGGAAAATATAGAAAAAGGCAAGATTGCTGACATCGGAACTGACCATGCATATCTCCCGATTGAACTTGCGAAGATGGGAAAACAGGTTATTGCAACCGATGTGAACATTGGTCCGCTTAAAAATGCCGAAAAAAATGTTATAAAAAACAATCAAAATATTGAGTTAAGATTAGGAAGTGGTCTTGCACCACTAAATATTGGAGATGCCGATGAGATAATAATTGCCGGAATGGGTGGGGAACTGATTGAAAAGATTATTTCTGCCGATTTTGAAAAGGCACTTTCTGCAAGACTATTATTACAACCTATGAATTCGCAAAAAGAGCTTAGAAAATTTTTGATCGAAAACGGATTTACTATCATAAAAGAAGACCTTGCAAAAGAGGGGTTTAAGATATATAATTTGATAATCTGCGAAAAAGGGAATATGAAAGTTCCGGAAGATGAATTTTTCTTGCATCTTCCAAAGTCGCTATATACTCACCCACTATTTTCAGATTTATTGCAAAAGAAAATCAGAGAATTTAAAAAGTGTTACGACGGTCTTTCAAAAGGCACAAATACGGATATTTTAGAAATCGAAAAGGCAAAATTACTGCTTGATAAAGCCAAAAGTTTGGAGGAAAAGATATGAAATTATTTGAAATTGCAACCTTAATAGAAAAGGAATTCCCCCTATCCGATGCATACGAGTGGGACAATGTCGGGCTATTGTTAGGAGATAGGGAAAAGGAAGTAAAAAAAGTTTTAATAACTCTTGATGTCTGCTATAACACAGCGACAGAAGCGATAGAAAACGGCGTTGACCTTATAATTTCACACCACCCAATTTTGTTTGGCGGAACAAAAAAAATCACAAGCGATACCATAGAGGGAAAAGTTTTGTTATCTCTAATGTCAAATAATATTGCAGTTTATGCCGCTCATACAAATTGCGATGTGGGTAAAAACGGCATAAATGCAAAACTTGCAAAACTTTTTGATCTTACTGATGTGGAAAATCTTGAAGATACCGGACTTGGAAGAATCGGAAACCTAAAAAACCCTTTAACTTTTTCTGAATTTATTAAGGTTACTAAGAAAAATCTCAAAACCCCATTTGTTAGATGCAGTGGTAGTGATGACGCCAAAATTTCACGAGTTGCAATAGGCTCGGGAGCTTGCTCCGATTCTATTCCTGTCGCAATAGATAAGGGCGCAGATGTTATGATAACTGCCGATATGAAATATCACGATATGATAAACTTAACAGAATCGGGCATTTCAATAATAGATGCAGGGCATTTCCCAACAGAAATAATTGTCATAGATATTTTTGAAAACATCTTAAAAAATACAGATTTAGAACTAATAAAATCCAAAAATACAGATATTTTTAAAATAAAATAAAGGAGCAAAATTTATGACCGATATTTTACTAATTATTTTAATTATTCTTTCGATTATTCTTTTGGCAATATTACTATTTAGGAAAAATGAGCCTTCCGGTGACGGAAGAATTTTAGAAACCATAAAAATTCTTGGTGATACGATATCGCAAAACCAAAAGAATACCGACGAATATCAATCAAAAAAGTTTTTGGAGATTGATAAAAATATTACCGAAAAGCAGTCCGAAATGAATAAGGCGGTTGTCGGAAGTCTTTCGCAAATGGAAGAGCGTTTTAAAACTTTTGAGCAAAATAATGAGCAAAAGCTTGACCAGATGCGAGAAACAATGACCAAAAGCCTTTTAAAGATGCAAGACGATAACGCAAAAAAACTTGAAGATATGCGAAAGACTGTTGATGAAAAACTCCAAAAAACACTGGAAGAAAATATGTCAAAGTCTTTCAAAATGGTAAGCGAGCGATTAGAGCAGGTTTATAAAGGTCTTGGCGAAATGCAAAATCTGGCAGTTGGCGTCGGTGACCTAAAAAAAGTATTGTCAAATGTTAAAACAAGAGGTATTTTAGGCGAAATTCAACTCGGAGCAATTTTAAAAGAGATTTTATCCCCCGAACAATTCGACGAAAATGTTGTTACTGTTCCGGGAAGCCGTAACCCTGTTGAATTTGCAGTAAAAATGCCAAACGAGAACGGCTTTGTTTATCTACCGATTGACTCAAAATTTCCGGGAGATGCCTTTTATGAACTTCAATCTGCATACGAAACAGGGGAGCAAGAGCAAATTAAAACGGCTATGAATACTCTGCTTTCACGAATCAAACTTTTTGCAAAGGATATCCACGATAAATATATAGAACCACCATACACAACAGATTTTGCAATAATGTTTTTGCCGTTTGAGGGGCTTTATGCAGAGGTTGTAAATCAGGGAATGGTTGAAACCTTGCAAAATACATATAAAGTCAACATTGCAGGCCCAAGCACAATGGCGGCACTGTTAAATTCCTTGCAAATGGGCTTTAAGACCTTGGCAATCCAAAAAAGAAGTGTTGAGGTTTGGAATATCCTATCCTCTGTAAAGACAGAATTTGATAAATTCGGAACAGTTTTAGAGGCAACGCAGTCAAGGCTTGAACAGGCAAACAAAGAACTTGACAAACTAGTCGGTGTAAGAACTCGTGCAATCCAAAAAAAATTAAAGGACGTAGAGAGTCTAAATGGAGAAAATACAGATACTTTTTTGACCGAAGATGCTTAAATACAAGCATCTTTCGGTCATTTTGCTTAATAAGAGCATTATTTTTTGTTAATTTTCTAACAATTATTAGAAATTTGTTACTTTTTTATTTATAGGGTAGCATTTTGTAAAACTTTGTGTTATAATTAATCTGTACTTTTTTGTAATATGATAAGGAGGATACAAATGAGCAATCCAATCAGTGTACCATTTAACGGTACAAAAGAACAAGAAGCAAAACTACAAGAAATAATCGCAAAACACAAAGGCGAGGCCGGTGCTACAATCCCTGTTCTTCATGAAGCACAAGATGTTTACGGATATCTGCCGATTGAAGTTCAAAAAATGATTTCAGACGGACTTAATGTTCCTCTTGCTGAAATCTACGGAATTGTTACTTTCTACACACAATTCTCGCTATATCCAAAGGGTAAGTACGAAGTTGCTGTATGTCTTGGTACAGCTTGCTACGTTAAGGGCTCAGGTGTTCTTATCGAAAAGATTCAAGAACGTTTAGGTATCGGTGTTGGCGAATGTACTGCTGACGGAAAATTCTCTCTTAGTGCAACTCGTTGTATCGGTGCTTGCGGTTTGGCTCCGGTTTTGACAGTTAATGATGCTGTTTACGGCAGATTAACTCCGGCAGATTTGGACGATATTTTTGCTAAATATCAAGACTAATTTTTTTAGTCTTACTTAAAAAAGCGCTTATGTCGTGCCTTGGCAAACTCAAATTTGCCGAAAACGATTGTGATTTATACATAGACAAAGCGTTTACTTTGATATATATAAATTAATATCATTTGTTAAAATGATAATCAAATATGATCTATAATTTTAGGAGGAAAACTTATGAAAAGCTTGGAAGAATTACAACAAATTCGTGATAATGCTTTTGCAAATGTAAATCTTCGTAAAGGAAATGACGGAGCTAAAGGTTCTTACAGAGCCCAAGTTTTAGTTTGTGGTGGTACAGGTTGTACATCATCAGGTTCTGTAACTTTACAAGAAGAATTCAAAAAATACATTGCTGAAAATGGTCTTGAAAATGAAGTTCAACTTGTTCAAACAGGTTGTTTCGGTCTTTGTGCATTAGGCCCTGTCGTAGTTGTTTATCCGGAAGGTGCTTTCTACAGCAGAGTTAAAGCAGAAGATGTTAAAGAAATCGTTGAAGAACACTTGGTAAAGGGTAACGTTGTTACAAGACTTCTTTACGATGAAACTGTTACTGATAACGGTATTAAGTCACTTAATGAAACTACATTCTATGCAAAACAACACCGTGTTGCACTTCGTAACTGTGGTGTTATTAACCCTGAAAATATCGAAGAATATATCGCTCTTGACGGTTACAAGGCTTTAGGCAAAGTTCTTAAAGAAATGTCACCTGAAGACGTTATCAAAATTATTAAAGATTCAGGCCTTCGTGGCCGTGGCGGCGGCGGATTCCCAACAGGTATGAAATGGCAATTTACTCATGACGCACAAGGCGATCAAAAGTATGTTTGCTGTAACGCCGACGAAGGTGACCCGGGTGCATTCATGGACCGTTCAGTTTTGGAAGGTGACCCTCATACAGTTATCGAAGCTATGGCTATCGCAGGCTATGCAATAGGTGCTGACCAAGGTTATATCTATATCAGAGCTGAATACCCAATCGCTGTTGACAGACTTAGAATTGCTATAAATCAAGCAAGAGAATACGGACTATTAGGAAAGGATATCTTCGGCACAGGCTTTAACTTTGACCTTGACATTCGTCTTGGTGCAGGTGCTTTCGTTTGTGGTGAAGAAACAGCACTTCTTACTTCTATCGAAGGTAAGAGAGGTGAACCTCGTCCTCGTCCTCCATTCCCGGCTATCAAGGGTCTATGGGGCAAGCCAACACTTCTTAACAATGTTGAAACTTACGCAAATATTTGCCAAATCATCTTAAACGGTGCTGATTGGTTCGCATCAATGGGTACTGAAAAGTCAAAGGGTACAAAGGTATTCGCTCTTGGCGGTAAGATTCACAACACAGGTCTTGTTGAAATCCCAATGGGTACAACACTTCGTGAAATCATCGAAGATATCGGTGGTGGTATTCCAAACGGCAAGAAGTTTAAGGCTGCTCAAACAGGCGGTCCTTCAGGCGGATGTATCCCTGCATCTCTAATCGATACAGCAATCGATTATGACTCACTAATCGCAATCGGTTCAATGATGGGTTCAGGCGGACTTATCGTTATGGACGAAGACAACTGTATGGTTGATATCGCTAAATTCTTCTTAGAATTTACTGTTGATGAATCATGTGGTAAGTGTGCTCCATGTAGAATCGGTACAAAGAGACTTTTGGAAATCTTAACAAAGATTACTGATGGTAAAGGAACAATGGAAGATATTGATAAACTTGAAGAACTTTGCTATGCAATCAAGTCTTCTGCACTTTGTGGTCTTGGACAAACTGCTCCAAACCCTGTTCTATCAACTCTTCGTTATTTTAGAGATGAATATATTGCTCACGTTCAAGATAAGAAGTGTCCGGCTCATGTATGTAAGTCTTTGGCACAATACAAGATTGATCCTGATAAGTGTAAAGGTTGTAGCTTATGTTCAAGACAATGTCCGGCTGGTGCTATCTCCGGCGAAATTAAGTCACCATTTGTTATAGACCAAACTAAGTGTGTTAAGTGCGGAGCTTGTCAAGCTGCTTGTAAGTTCGGTGCAATTTATAAAGATTAATAGGAAAGGAATGAATAAGATGGTAAACTTAAAAATAAACGGTCAAGAAGTTAGTGTTCAAGAAGGAACAACCATTCTTGAAGCTGCTCGTGAGGTTGGTATCAACATTCCTACCTTATGTTATCTTAAAGATTTAAACCAAATCGGTGCTTGTAGAATGTGTCTTGTAGAAGTTAAAGGTGCAAGAGCATTACAAGCTGCCTGTGTATATCCTGTTGCAGAAGGTATCGAAGTATTTACAAACACTGAAAAGGTTCGTAATGCTCGTCGTGCAACACTTGAACTTATTCTTTCAAACCATGAAAGAAAATGTCTAACATGTGTAAGAAGCAAAAACTGTGAACTTCAAACACTTGCTGAAGAACTTGGAATCGACGAAATCCGTTTTGATGGCGAAAATATCGCTCACGAAATTGATGATTCTTCAACATCACTAGTTAGAGATAATAACAAGTGCGTACTTTGCAGAAGATGTATCGCAGCTTGTGATAACCAAGATATTTCAGTTATTTCTGCTGTAAATCGTGGCTTCTCAACAGAAGTTCGTGCAGCATTTGAACAGCCAATGAAAGATGTTGCCTGCGTATATTGCGGACAATGTATCGTTGCTTGTCCTGTTGGTGCATTATATGAAAAAACTCATATTCCACAGGTTAAGAAAGCAATCGACAATCCTGAAAAGCACGTTGTTGTTCAAACAGCTCCTGCTGTTCGTGCAGCTCTTGGCGAAGAATTTGGTCTTCCAATCGGAACACCTGTTACAGGTAAGATGGTTGCAGCTCTTCGTAGACTTGGTTTTGATAAAGTATTTGATACAGATACTACTGCTGACCTTACAATTATGGAAGAGGGAACAGAATTTATCGAAAGATTTACAAAACAAGAAAAACTTCCACTTATCACTTCATGTTCACCTGGTTGGGTTAAGTTCTGCGAACACTATTATCCGGAATTTATCGACAACCTTTCAACTGCAAAATCTCCAATGGAAATGTTTGGTGCAGTTATAAAATCATACTATGCTGAAAAAGCAGGTATTGACAAGGCAAACATCTACTCAGTAGCAGTTATGCCATGTACTTCAAAGAAGTTTGAAATTTCAAGAGAAGAACATCAAGATATCGATGCATCACTTACAACAAGAGAACTTGCAAGAATGATTAAGCAAGCAGGTATCGACTTCAACTCACTTCCTGATGAAGAATTCGATGAGCCATTCGGTATGGCAACAGGTGCCGGTGTTATATTCGGTACAACAGGCGGTGTTATGGAAGCTGCTATCCGTACAGTATATGAAATTCTTGAAAAGAAGCCTCTTGATAATCTAAATGTAACTGCTGTTCGTGGCTTAGAAGGTGTTAAAGAAGCTACTCTTAAAATTGCAGGCAAAGATGTTAAGGTTGCAATCGCTCACGGCACAAAGAATGCAAGAACTATCTTAGAAAAGGTTAAAGCAGGCGAACACTATGACTTTATCGAAATCATGGCTTGTCCGGGTGGATGTATCCATGGTGGTGGTCAACCAATCGTTGATTCTAAGACAAAGTCAACTGTAAATGTTAAAGAACTTCGTTCAAAAGCTCTTTACAAAGAAGACGAAGCATCAACACTTCGTAAATCACATGAGAATCCATATGTTCAAGCTCTTTATAAGGAATATTTCGGCGAACCATGTTCACACAAGGCTCACGAACTACTTCACACAACATACAAAAAGAGAGATAGATTCTAGTAAAATTAAAATCGGCAGAAAATATTCTGCCGATTTTTTTATTTTCTATAAAAAATGACCTTTTAAAAAGGTCATTTTATTCTTTAAAGTTTTTATATATGTAACCGTCACGAACTCCGCATTTTTTAATATGTATCTTTTCGCTACCAAAAAATTTTGCAATCTCTTCCATGATGATTAGCCCAACCAAAATATTATCGCATCTGTTTCTAATAATGTTGTTTACAGCCTTTGGCGGAGTATCGGTAATAAAATTAATAATATCAGGAATTTTCTTAACATCAATTACATTTCTGTTTTCCGAGGTTAAAAAACTATAAATTTTAAGGGCAGTTTTTGCAGTTCCGCCCATTACATAGATTTTTTTTGTCTTATTATTTTTCAAATTCTGCAAATTAAACTCAACATAACTCTTAATTTTTTGATGTTCCTTTTCTGTTATTTTTAAATCTTTTGCAAATTTGTTTTTAATTTGTTTGCAGCCAAGTGGGTAGGAGTTTAGTGACTTAATATTCCCATTATCGAAAATCATCACCTGTGCACTTCCGCCACCTAAATCAACACCAATTCCGCTTTCGCTACTATCAATAGTATCCAAAAGCCCATAAAAATCATATTCTGCTTCCTGTTTTCCTGATAAAATATCAATATTTATACCGGTTGCATCAAAAACACGCTTTTTTACTTCTTCTTTATTTATCAAAACACGCATAGCATATGTTCCAAATGCCAAAATTTTAATACCGTTTGATTTTTCTTTTAGAAAAGAGATAGCATTAATAAGTTTTTTTATGCCGTTTTCCGATAAAACACCATTTTCGGTATCGCTTATTATATCTGAATTTAGACCACTGTTTGAAACATGTCTTTTTTTATCATAAACGACAAGTCTTATCGTGTTAGACCCAATATCTATTACGCCTACCAATGCCATATCCTCCTTATAAATTTTTAAATTTTTATATTAGTGATGGTGATGTCCGCAATCACATTCTTCACCGTGGTGATGATGCTCCCCACAATCACATTCTTCATCATCACAATCATCTTCGTAATAACCCAAAAATTCTTGCACAGTTGTTTCTGTAATCTCATTTTTAACTAAATCTTTAATCTCTAATTTTCCGTCTTTATAGCATCTTAAAATGCAAGAATGACCCTCTTTTTCTGCATATTCACAGGCTTTTTTAATACTTCTGTCGCCTGTATAATATTCCACAATACAGCCATTTACTCGAAGATTATAACAAACATCATAGCAAAGCCCTTCCGCATCAATTTCAGCATAAGCTAAACTTTTTGACACACTTTTTTCTTCCTCAATATTTTTTGAAGTATGCAAAAGACTTGATATATCAATTCTTGCTGTACTTTTATCATCGTAAAATTTTCCAAACGCAATTTCTGTATGGTCGCAAACAACTGAAAAACCATCATTTATATTTTCTTCAAGTCTTAAAATGTTTTCAAAACCAAAAAGCACAAGCATATCAAAAATTTCTTTATTTGATACTGTAACCTTAAATTCAGTTTCGCCAATCGCAAAAACAGTTTCGATAACTGCTGCAACAGTTTCCGCTTTTGCCAAAAGTGTGCTGCCATTTAGTATATTTGCATTCTTTTTATCAAGATTAAAACATCTTAAATTTTGTGATTTTTCGTCTTCTTCATTAAATCCAAAAGAAGTCAAAACCGACCATATTGTATCTTCAACATCACGGCTTAGTAAATTTGCCATTATTATTTTCCCCCGTTAATTAATTTTTGTATTCTTACATCATTTCCAACAAAGTTTAGTATTTCAAAACTCTCATATAGCCTTGAAAATAGTCTGTCGGTATATTTTTTTCTTATACCTTCCATTGTAAGATTTGTGCTTATTATCACTTTTTTAGACAGCGCTGCCCTTTTATTTATAATATCTAGGAAGAATTGGGAGGATATAGGGTTTGAAACTTCTGTACCCAAGTCATCAATAATTAAAAGGTCAGCATTATACAAAATTTCCATAGTTTCATCAAAATTATCGTTGCGCTTTCCAAATTTGTAGTCTTCATAATCAGAAAAAAGGCTAACAGAAGTTTCATAAACAACACTTTTTCCGCTATCTAGCATTTTCTTTGCAATACAAGAAGATAAAAATGTTTTTCCAAGACCACAACCGCCGTAGAATAGTAGGTTTTTACTATTAACATTCTCGCAAAAATTTAGCGATTTATTATAGATATCTTCTATATTTTCTCTTTCGGTTATTCCTAATTTTTCAATCTTTTTATCGGTGTAATAATCAAAGGAAAACTCTGAAAAATCGTGAAGCATACTCTTCATATTTGACATTTCATAGTGAACATCTATGATTTTTTGTATAAGACACGGACATTTTTCGTTGTCAATATACCCTGTGTCCAAACATTTTTCACAAGTATATTTTACTTCATCGAAATCTTTTGGAATATTATTTTCAATTAAATATTTTTCTTTCTTCTTCTTTAAATTTTTAAGATTTTCTTCAAAAGAAAGGTTATATTCTGCACTTTTTTCAGGATTATTTAGTATATTTTTAAAATTTTCAAGACCAAGTTTTGTAATTTCAGAGTCGATTTCTTTAAGTTTAGGATAGTTATTGTTTATTTTTTCTACTCTTTTATCACGTTCAACTCTTGCTCTCATTCTATTTTCATCATATTGGTTAAAAATCTTTCTAAGTGCTTCCTGTTCAAAAATCACGAAAATCCTTCCTTTCTTATGATTTTAAAATATTTTTTGCTTCTTCTTTTTTTGCTATAATTTCATCAAATCTTCTTATATATTCGTATGGCTCTTTAAAGTTTGGAATTCTTGTAATCTCGCCATTTTTTACAATTTTTGAAACTCCACCGCCACCAAGTGCGATGATTGTTTGAATTTCTTCCATAATATTAATATTATATGCTGAAAAATGCTCTATATCGGAATAGCCTACGTTTTCAAGATTGCCTGAAATATTTTTTTGTCTATACATATAATAAGGCTCTTTTCCATTTTCTGTAATTTTTTCTTCGGCATAACTTAGCATCGAATTCATTTTTTCACTGTCCGTAAGCGTAAAATCGCTAAAATTAAGTTCTGCCGATTTTTTAACACACATAGAATGAATAGTGATGTTTTCGGGATTTAATTTTAATATCCCGTCAACACTTTTTTTAAACATTTCGGGTGTTTCTCCCGGAAGTCCTGCGATAAGGTCGGTATTAATTGAGTTAAACCCTACACTTTTGGAAATTTCAAATGCTCTGTAAAATTCATCTACCGAGTGTTTTCTACCGATAATTTTTAATGTTTCGTCATTTAATGTTTGAGGATTTATGCTAATTCTGGTAACTCCTCCATTTTTTGCAGCTAATAATTTTTCCCTTGTTATTGTATCAGGTCGTCCTGCTTCTAATGTAAATTCGTCTATATTTTTTATGTCAATATTGGTTTTTATTGCGTCAAAAATACGATTTAAGTGATTTTCTGATAATGTAGTGGGAGTTCCGCCTCCGATATAAATATTTTGAACTGAAAATTTAAGTTCTTTTAAAATTTCGCCCGTTTTTTCAATTTCTTTAATTAAAAGATTAACAAACTCGTCCATATATCTGCCGCTTAATTTAATATCGGTAGAAACAAAGGAGCAATAAAGGCATCTTGATGGACAAAAGGGAATACCAATATATAAACTTACAGAATTATTCTTAACTCTTTTTAAAATTTCTTCTTCGTTTTTTGCGACTTTTTTTGCAAGGTTACATTTTTTTTCCGAAACATCAAAAGTTTCGGTCAAAATTTTTGTAATTTCTTCTTCTGTTTTTCCTTCTTCTTTTAGGCTTCTTACATATTTTGCAGGTCTTATTCCGCTTAAAACTCCCCAAGGAATATCAATATTTCTAATATTTTTAGCTGCAACAATAAAACTTCTTACAACACAAATGCCATAAATCTTTTTAATTTTTTTCTTATCATCTATGCTATTTTTAAAGGAATATGAAAAGTCACCAAAATATTCTTTTCCACTAAATTCTATCTTTGTATTTACTTTTATTAAATCATTTTCGTGTGAAAAATCTGTTGTTATAGTCCCTTCTTCGCTTTTTTTAAAGAATATATTAATAAAAATATTCATCTCAAAATCGCAAGAATAACCATTTTGAATAAGTAACATTTAAAATTCTTCCTTAAAATAACCAAAATTCTTTTCATTTTGTATTGTAGTTTTTGTGCCGTGGCCCGGAAAAACTACCGTACTATTTGGCAGTTTATATAAAATATTTCTTATTGAATTTTCAAGCTCATTATGGTTTCCTGTCGGAAAATCATCTCTTCCGATAGTTTTGAAAAACAGTGTATCACCTGAAAAAAGCGAATTTTCAATAAGATAACAACTGCTACAATTTGTATGGCCGGGTGTGTAAATACATTTAACATCAAGACCTATTAAATTTACAGTTTCATTATCCTTTAAAACCATGTCTATTTTGCCGTTAAAATTCTGTCCAAGGTCTAATAAGCATATTTTAGGATTCATTATATTAGTTTCTAAATTAGACGAGCCACAAACGATTTTTTTGCCTCTTATTTCACTAAGAGAATACACATGGTCAAAATGACAATGTGTAAGCAAAATATATTTAACATTAACACCTTCTATATTTTTAATAATTTCAAAGGTATTCTCTCCCGGATCAATCAAAATTCCATCATTATTATTGGTAATAAGATAGCAATTTTGGTCCATATTAATTGTTTTAATAGTTTTAATTTCCATATTAGTTATATAATCTTACAGGCAAAATCATAAATGTGAAGCTATCATCATTTTTTGTTGAGCGAATAAAACAAGAACTTCTTGGATTTGAAAGTTCAATTTTTATTTCATCTTCTTCCGACGCTCTTAGGGCTTCTAATAAATATCTATGATTAAATCCTATTTCAATATCTTCTCCAATTGCGCTAACATCTACAATATCGTGAACTTTACCTTTTCCTGTGATACAAGTAATTTCAATTTTATCTGTTGTGATATTAAGTCTTACAGGAACTTTTTCAGCTTTTGCTGTTATGTCATCATTAATAAGAAGTGATGCTCTTTCCAAACTTTCCGAAAAAGCCGAGGTATTTGCAGTAACTACTATATTATTAGGTGTCATTAAAACAGGCTTATAATTTATATATTCACCTTCTAAAAGTCTTGTTACTATTTTATAATTATCAAATTCAAACATAGCGTGACGCTCTGAAACGATAACATTAACCATCTTTTCATCATCGTCTTCCAAAACCTTAAAAATTTCACGAAGTGTAAGGCCGGGAACAACAAATTTAAAGTTATTAAGAGAACTATCAACAGTTTCTTTGCAAATTGCAAGACGATATCCGTCAGTTGAAACTATTGATAAAACGCCTGTTTCAATTTCAAACAAAGAACCTGTTAAAATAGGCTTTCTTGCTTCATTTTGTGAAACAGAGAAGATAGTTTTTCTTATCATTTTTCTTAAAGCTTTTTGTGATAAAGAGAATTTATAATTTTCTTTAACTTCAGGAACAGCAGGATATTCAATACTTGATAAACCTTGAATATTAAATTCAGATTTATCACATTTTATAGTCATAATATTATTTTCTTCATTAACATTAATTAAAACATCAGTATCAGGAAGTTTACGGATAATTTCACCGAACATTTTAGAAGAAATTGCGATTTCTCCGCCCTCAGTAATGTTACAAGTATCATTATATTCAATACAAATATCAAGATTATTACCAAAAACTGTAAGTTCACCATTTGCTTTTGCATCTATTTTTATACACTCTAAAATAGGCATAATTGATTTTGCTGATACTGCTTTTTGAACAGTATTAATAATCTTTAATAATTGTTGTTTATGACAAATTAGTTTCATATTTTTTATTTCCTTTCGTGGATAATTTATTTTTAAAATTTTTACTATATGTACGTACGTATATAATATATTTATAGTAGTAGTAATAGTAGAAAAGGGGAATATGTGGAAAGGTATTTTTTATCCCGTGTTTATGCCAAATTATTATTAAAATTTTTGTGTTAATAATAGGTGGATTAATTTAAGTTATAAACACATTAAAAATGCTGATTTTTTTATCCACAAATTTTCCATATTTATATGTTAATAGATTAAATAGTATTAATATCCTTTGTAATTGCATCTATATCAGCCTTTAAGACAGAATCTGTTTTAATTGCCATCATAATTTTATCCACACCATACATAACGGTTGTTCTGTCACGATTTCCAAGCGCTCTTGCAATCATTGAAAAGTTCATAGTTGTTAAAGTTTTGCAAAGGTACATTGCAATTTGACGAGGAAAAGCAACATTTTTTTGTTTTGTTTTGCCTAAAAGTTCGTCCTCTTGAATATTATAGTAGGAGCAAACGCAATCAACTATTTTTTGTGGTGTAATTTTAATAATTCCATCATCGGGAATAATTGATTTTATTACCATTTCTGCAATTTCAATAGAAATTTCTGTATGTTTCATTCCTGCATAAGAGATGATTTTTAAAAGTGCGCCTTCAAGTTCACGAACATTTGAGTCAATTCTTTCAGCAATATATGATAAAACATCTTCGTTTATGTAAATATTTTGACTTTCTGCCTTCTTTTTAAGAATTGCAACTCTTGTTTCATAATCAGGCTTTATAATATCAATACTAAGCCCCCACTCAAAACGAGTTTTAAGTCTTTGGTCAAGAGTAACAAGTTCTCTTGGCATACGGTCACTTGTTAAAACAATCTGCTTATTATTTTGGTGAAGTTCATTAAATGTATGGAAAAATTCTTCCTGAACACCCTGTTTATTTTCGATAAATTGAATATCGTCGATTAATAGAACATCAACATTTCTGTAAAGTTGTCTAAATGAACCCATATCTTTAATATGAAGAGATTCAATCATTTCGTTTGTAAAACGCTCACTTGTTACATAAACCACCTTTTTTTCAGGCGAGTTTTCTGCAATTTTATTACCAATCGCTTGCATTAAGTGAGTTTTTCCAAGACCTGAATCACCATATAAAAATAGTGGATTATTCATTTCTTGACCGGGATTTTTTGCCGTACTCATTGCAATCGCTGTTGCAAATTCGTTTGATGAGCCAACGATAAAATTATCAAATGTATATCTTGGGTTTAAATGTGATTTTACATTTGTTTTTGGTGTTTCCTTAACTTTAACTTCTTCTTTTTTATATTCATCTTTTAAAACGATAATAAGTTTTGAAGGTTTTGCAGTTATCTTAGAAATCGCTTTTTCTATAGTATCTACATAACGTATTTCTATCATAGATTTACAAATTAAATTTGAAACACCTGCTATAAAATTTTCACCATCATATGAAATAGGTGTGATATCCTTTATATATGTATTAAATCCAACCATAGAATTTATATCTTTTTGGATATATGACAAAGCAGCAAACCAAATTTGTTTTGTATCCATTTTTATCCTCCCAAAAAATAAATCTCGTAAAAATCTCCATTTCTATAATAACAGAAAAAATAACATTTTACAAGAAAAAAAGGAACTTTTTTTGTAATATTACATAAAAAACTAGACAAAATAGAAAAAGAAAGGGTGAAATATATGAAAATTAAGAAAATATATGCAAGGGAAGTGCTTGATTCAAGAGCAAATCCAACTATTGAGGCAGAAGTATATTTAGAAAACGGCGTTATTGGCTCGGCTATTGTTCCGTCCGGTGCATCAACTGGAATTTTTGAGGCAGTTGAACTTCGTGATGGTAACAAGGAAAGATATTTAGGAAAAGGTGTTTTGAAAGCAGTTGATAATGTTAACACAACTATAAATGATGCGCTTTTAGATATGTGCGTTTTTAATCAAAGACTTATAGATAAGGAACTTATAAAACTTGATAACACAGAAAATAAAGCAAAACTTGGTGCAAATGCAATACTAAGTGTTTCGCTTGCTTGTGCTGCTGCTGCTGCAAAAGCACTTAATATCAGTTTGTTTAGATATTTAGGTGGTGTAAATGCTCATAGGCTTCCAATGCCTATGATGAATATTTTAAATGGTGGTGCTCATGCCGATAATAATGTAGATATTCAAGAATTTATGATAGTACCTTTTGGTGCAAAAGCATTTAAAATTGCATTAAGACAATGTGCAGAGGTTTATCATAGTTTAAAAAGTGTTTTAAAAGAAAAAGGGTATAACACGGGAGTAGGGGACGAAGGAGGTTTTGCACCTAACCTTGAAAATGATGAGATGGCACTAAAACTAATAATTGAAGCGATTGAAAAAGCAGGGTATAAACCGGGTGTTGATTTTAAAATTGCGATAGATGCGGCAAGTTCCGAGTGGGTTCAAAGTGACGGAACATACAAATTTCCAAAGGCAGGTATAGTTAAAACAAAGGAAGAAATGGTAAAATATTGGGAAGATTTAGTTAATAAATATCCGATTTTCTCAATAGAAGACGGAATGGGTGAGGACGATTTTGAAGGATTTAAAATGCTGACAGATAAACTGGATATTCAATTAGTCGGAGATGATTTGTTTGTCACAAATACAAAAAGACTTAAAAAGGGAATAAAAGAAGGCGTTGCAAATTCAATTTTAGTAAAGGTAAATCAAATAGGAACATTAACAGAGGCAATAGATGCGGTTGAAATGGCACAAAAATCAGGATATACTGCGATAATTTCCCACAGAAGCGGAGAAACAGAGGATACAAAAATTGCAGATATTGCAGTTGCATTAAATGCGGGACAAATAAAAACAGGTGCACCGTCAAGAACAGAAAGAGTTGCAAAATATAACAGACTTTTAAGAATTGAAGATGAATTATCCTTCGGAGCAGAATTTGGCGATGTTTTTATGAATAATTGACATTTTTTTACATCTTTGATATAATAAATTGAAGGTATTTTGGAGGGTGAAAAATGAAGTGTGAGCATTGCCAATATAATACAGAAATTGTTGACCGTCTTAAAAACGGGGAGTTATCGGAGGATATCATAAACAATCTAACAGATGTATTCAAGGTTTTTGGAGATGGCACAAGAATTAAAATTTTGTGGAATCTTTTTGATAATGAAATTTGTGTGGCTGAAATTGCACAAAAAACCAAAATGAGTCAATCTGCTATTTCTCATCAACTTAGAATTTTAAAGCAGGCAAGACTTATTAAAGCAAGAAGAGATGGCAAAAACACATTTTATTCCCTTAATGATGACCATGTAAAAAGAATAGTTGAGCAAGTTATGATTCATATAACAGAATAAAAAATAGAACGAAAATCGTTCTATTTTTTTTGTAATATTCCCTCGTTAATAAATATTTCGTTTATTTTTTCTATCTTCTTTTTTTCTCCTAGTTTTTTGTCTGAAATTACCTTTTGTATTTTTTCAATAATAGTTATGGCTTCAATTTCGACCTCGTTTTTTAAGTTTACATCGCAAAGACTCATACCATTTGCAATAACTTCACCGATAATTTTTGCAGTCATAGTATTTTGGACATTCACTCTAAATCAAATCCTTTCTCAATTTTAATCACAATCGCCGTCATATCATCATTCCAAACCATTTTCCGTTTTGCCGATTCTATCAGTTTTTCACAAATATTTTCAATATCACCCTCTTCTATAAGAATTTTTTTTATCCACTCATTTTTATAAACTCCGCTTCCGACTTCGCTTACGCCGTCCGACATCATAACTATAATATCTCGCCTTTTAACCTTTCTTTTTTGCGATTCTACTTCAATGTTATCAAGAATTCCTATGGGAAGTGCTGTTGATGAAACAATTTCAATATTTTTATTGCGTTTTAAGTAGCTCTCAGCACTGCCTATTTTTAAAAATTCAATATCACCGGTTGATAAATCAATTTCTAGAATATCAACAGAGGAAAAACTCTCCCTATCAGCCTTTAATGCAAGTGCTGAATTTATCATTTTTACTGCTGATTTCTTTTCAACTCCCGCCGTTATAAATTCCTCAAATAACTGCGCCGTCATTTTACTTTCCTCTTTTGCCTTAGTTCCGGAGCCCATTCCGTCACACAAAATCATATAAAATTTTTTGTTTTTTTTAAATTGTGTAATGCTGTCACCACATTCGTTTTCTCCATCTTTTGAGATTTGTTTAATCGCAACATCTACACTGAAAACACACTCATTTTCTTCCTCTTTACCCCATTCACGCCTTACTTGCTCCGATAAATCGGTTATAACATTTGATATTTCGCCAAACTGTTTTGCAATAATTTCTCTGTCATTTATCGTTTCGCCGTCATACAAAATATCCTGTTTGTAGATTTCATACATATGCACAAATTCATTTAAGAACTTTTCCCATCTTATACAGTTACGCTTAAAATTATCGGGGATATTATGTTCATTTAAATATCCGTCGCTGTCAATTATTTTTCCTAATTGACTTACATTGTAATATGTAGTTTCAGGATTTATTTTAAAGCAGGTATTAAAAAACTTGCAATTTAGGCAACATCTTTCTATTACTTCATTGTATATATCGTATTTTTTGGTGCTTTTATTTGTTTCGGAAAAAATTTTAACGCCATTTCCCAAATCGCAAACGGCTTTTGCGACGGTTTTTAGTTTTGTAACGATTTTATCGCTCTCACGAGAAAACTCACTGCTTAAAAGTTCGTTTATGTGACTGCCTATTCTGATATACAGTTTTTCGGAAAATATTGCAAACATTACAGGAGCTGCAAAAATATCACTTGCACTAAGCCCTTTTAGCGAGCCAAAATAAAGAACACTAATTGTCATACCACAAAGAAATCCTGTTGATGTGCCGATTTTTCCCATTTTTGAAAGAACCGATGCAATCATTGCCGAAAATGCGAACATTCCCGCCATTTCAAAGGCAATAGAATCGTTTAAAAAATACAAAAAACCTATTACTGCACCGGAAAAAATTGAGGTGGGTATTCCTGATGAGTGGCAAATGCTCATTAAAAATATTAGGAGTATAAAAAAACTAATGCTTGTCTCCAAATATGGAATATATATGCCTTTGACTGCTGAAAGGGAGCAGGTTAAAATTATTATTTCAGCAAAATATGCTTTTATTCCCGATTTGCCAAGACTGTAAAAGAGTCTAAACAATCCATAGACTAAGACAGATTCAGGAAGAATTAAAAGCGCAGTTTTAATATCAATTCCAATCCAGAACATACTTAAAAGCCCCGATAAGAACATTGCCGTTCCCATTGACATTGCCTTTAAGGATTTTGACTTAAAACCCCGTATCATTGTTATTGCAAGATATAATAATAAGGTAAGTAAATATTTTTCTGCTGTGCCGATGCTATCGTTTGCCGTTCCAATCAAAAGAGAAATAACAGAAACGATAATATTCTTTTCTGCACAAATACCGGCAAAAGCAATTCCGATAGGGGAAAGCCCTACTATCTTCATTTTTGTAAGAAGAATTATAAAAATCCCTCTTACTAAGTCCTCTTTTGTGGGAAGACTTATCACTTTTTCTAAATTTATCGTATTTATGTTCATTTTAATCCCTCTTCTTATAGTGAGTTTTACATAGTATATCATCTTTTATAAGTATAATTTATCGAAACTCCTTGTCGAAAAATAGGATATTAAAACCCAAATAATACATTTATTTTACAAATACCCCATTTTTTTGGACAATACGACTTTTTGGTGTTATAATTTGTCGTGTAAGGGAGATGAGAAAAGTTTTGAGGATACTTGTTTTTTCAGATACACATAAAGATACAAAGCGCTGCATAGATGTAATTCAAAATATTATCGGTATTGATATGATTATCCACGCCGGAGACCATGCTTCTGACGCCGTGTATTTACAAAAAGCATTTCCAAATATCCCTGTAAGGTTTGTAAAAGGTAATTGTGATTTTGGTGATTTTCCTACTGAACTAATAATTGAGGCAGATAATAAAAAAATATTTTTGACTCACGGCCATAATTATAGCGTTAAATATGATTATGACTATGCCACGATTTTAAACAGGGGCAAGGAACTTGATTGCGATGCTATTGTTTTTGGACATACGCATAATAGCCTTTGTGATATAAGAGGCAAAATTACAATGCTAAACCCTGGCTCTGTTTGCTATGGAAGGACATATGGAGTTATAGAAATTGAAAATGACAAATTAAGAGCAGCAATTTGTAGTATGTAATTCGATATATAGTGGTATAAATTTTCATTTTTCTACAACATATTGTGTTTTCTACAAATTTCGCTATTAAAAAATGCACAACTAAAAAAGTAGGTGAAAAAAACTACTTATAACAGTACACAAAATAAGAGAAAATGGCTTGATTAACATAAATTTATGTCCGTTTTATTGAATATTTTTTATGATATGTAAATACTGTTTAGAACAGCACAAAAACCCATTGTTATAAGGATTTATTTGCCGTATAATTGTTTTTGCGGCAGAGGTATCGTTTGTGCATGTGGGAGATTTTTGTGGAAAGAAATAGCCCTAAAAACGGCGACTTCTAAAAAGGGTATATTGTCAACTTGGAATTTTGACAATATACCTTTTTTTCTTTTTAGATAATTATGCCGGCATATAATGAATCACAAAATAAAGGAGGTTGACCTTCTTGCAATATATAACCCATTTCTCTTTACATTTATTTGACAAAATAAAAAATTATAAAAAACTATTGACAAAACTGTTTAAAACCTATATAATAGGTGCGATGTCTAATTTTTTCGGTGCATTTGTATCGTAATAGACTTAAATGATTTCAATTATATCGGAGGTGTTCAAAAGATGAAAAGAACTTATCAACCAAAGAAGCGTCAAAGAGCTAAGGAACACGGTTTCAGAAAAAGAATGGCTACTGCTTCCGGCAGAAAAATTTTATCTAAAAGAAGATTAAAGGGCAGAAAGAAATTATCAGCTTAACATGAGGGCAAGAAGCACTTTTTCCTATGCTTTTTGCCTTTTTTGTACTGCGGATTTTTTTCTTTGTAGATTGGATTAAGATTTATGAACGGTGCAGAAACTTTAAAACTTAACAAGGATTTTAAACGCCTTTATTATAGGGGCAAGTGCGTGGTTACTCGTACGGTTGTTCTTTATGCTCAAAAAAATCGCCTAAAAAACAATCGATTGGGGCTTACGTGTGGTAAATCTATCGGTAAAGCAAACAAGCGTAATCGTGCAAAACGCTTGATGCGAGAAAGTTATCGTCTGTTATCGGGTGATTTAAAGCAAGGTTTCGACTTCGTAATTATTGCTCGTACGGCCATTTGCGGAAAGAAATGTCCTTCCGTTCAAAAAGACCTTCGCTATGCATTCGATAAGCTTAATTTGTTCTTATGAAAACGATTCTTATTTTTTTAGTCCGTTTTTATCAAAAGTATTTGTCCGGACTAAAACCAACACCATCTTGCAGGTTTGTTCCGACTTGCTCGGAATACGCTTTGCAAGCATTAAAAAAATACGGAGCCTTAAAGGGAAGTTATCTTGCGATAAAACGCATTTTGCGTTGTCACCCCTTTTGCAAGGGTGGTTATGACCCACTTCCATAGGCTAAATGAGGTAACTAAATGAAACTTAGTTTATTTGAACTTTGTATAACCCGTCCTCTTGGATTTGTTATACGAATGATTTATAATCTTGTGCAAAACTATGGTCTTACCATTATTTTGTTTACAATCGCTATCAAATTAATCCTTATGCCACTTCAAGTTAAGTCGCAAAAGGCAATGAAAAAACAGCAAAAAATTCAACCGATTATTGCAGAACTTCAAAAAAAGTATGCAAATGACCAGCAAAAACTTCAACAAGAGATGATGAAGGTTTATAAGGAAAACGGTGTTAGTATGACAGGTGGTTGTCTTCCGCTTCTTATTCAAATGCCTATCCTTTTTGCACTTTATCGTGTAATTCAAAGACCTATCACATATATAAGAGGTGTGAATTTTTACGATGATTCCGTAATTAAGAGCGTCGAGAATATCGTTTCGCAAATGAAGGAGAAATTCCCCGATGTTATCGGAAAAATTTCAACTATGTCGGTTGAACAAATTCAAAAATCATACCAAATTCAACTTTCAACTTGGGCAGACAAATTGGGACTTGGCGGTGAACTTGGCTGGCATATCAACTTTAACTTCTTAGGTCTTGACCTATCAGGCGTGCCAAGCAAATCACTTGTAGCAATTAGAACGGGCGATTTTTCCGATATCGGAACAGTTCTTCTTATACTTATCCCGATTTTTGCGATACTTACAACTTGGCTTTCAATGCACATTTCACAAAAACTGACACAAAATCCTAATGTAAAGCAAAATGATGATGATCCGGCACAATCTATGAGTAAATCAATGAATTTGATGATGCCTATTATGACAGGCTTTTTCACATTCTCACTTCCGTCAGGAATTGGAATTTACTGGATTATTTCGAGTGTAATGCAAATTTTGCAACAATACGCATTAGATAAATATTTAGATCAGAAAGAAGATGATTTCGTTGTTACAATACCTGACAAAAACAGAAAAAACGGCAAAAAACGCAGATGAGGCGACAAAGTTAGCCTTAGCCGAATTAAATATTACAGAAGATGAAGCAACCATTACAGTAGTTGAAGAGGGAACAAAAGGTTTTCTTGGTATCGGCTCAAAGGGTACAAAGGTATTAGTTGAGGCAAACGACCCAAATGCAGTTGTTGCAAAAACTTTCCTTTCAAATGTTTTTGATGCTATGAAACTTGACGCAGAAGTAGTTGCAAAATCAAATGATGACAGCCTAAACATTGATGTTTCAGGCGAACATATGGGACTTGTTATAGGAAAAAGAGGCGACACTCTTGACGCACTTCAATATTTAACATCATTAGTGGTAAATCACAAGTCAGACGAGCGTGTACGAGTTATTATTGACACTGAAAACTATCGTGAAAAACGCCAAAATGCTCTTACAGCACTTGCTGCTCGCCTTGCTGACAAGGTTTCAAAATCAGGCAAGAAGCACACATTAGAGCCAATGAACCCATATGAAAGACGCATAATTCATTCATGTCTTCAAGCCAATGAAGATGTTACAACATTCTCAATAGGGGAAGAGCCATACAGAAAAGTTGTTATTGCTCCAAAAAATGCACCGGTTAGAAATAATAGTGTGCATGAAGAAAGAAAGCCTGTTTCTGTACCACATATTTCATCACACATTGCATCGGAATACAGACAACAAAACCACAATAAAGCAAAGAGTTTTGATGAATTTTTAGCAGGAAACAGCGAAATTTCGGAAACTGAAGAAAACTAATTAATATATCTTTTAAAAATTGATGTCGTTTGGCATCAATTTTTGAAGTTGAAGGGAGAAGACTTATGTCAGGACATTCAAAATGGAGTACCATTAAAAGAAAAAAGGGTGCAAATGATGCTCAAAGAGCAAAAATATTTACAAAAATTTCTCGTGAAATTTTAGTTGCAGTAAAGGCAGGAGGTCCGGACCCGGACAATAACTCATCACTTAAAGATGCTATTGCAAAGGGTAGGGCAGCTAATATGCCAAATGATAACATTGCTCGTACTATCAAGAAGGCGGCAGGTTCAACAGATGGTGATAATTACGAAACAGTTGTTTATGAAGGCTATGGCCCAAGCGGTGTTGCAGTTATTGTAAATACCCTTACGGATAACAGAAACAGAACAGCCGCAAATGTTCGTCATTATTTTGACAAGTTTGGCGGAAACCTTGGAACAAACGGTTGTGTAAGCTTTATGTTTGACCAAAAGGGTGTTATAATCATTGAAAACGACGGAATAGATGAAGACGAAATAACGATGGATGCATTAGAAGCAGGTGCTGAGGATTTAACGGTTGAAGAAGATTGTATTGAAATCACAACCGACCCATCGTCTTTCCATATTGTTCGTGATGCGTTGGAAGCAAAATATACTTTATCGTCAGCAGAAGTTTCAATGGTGCCGCAAACAATGACACAATTAACAGACGAAAGCCAAATCGTTTTGATGCAACGATTGCTTGATAATCTTGACGACGATGACGATGTTCAAGATGTTTATCATAACTGGGATATGCCGGAAGATGCTGAATAAAGATAACAAAAAAGACTGTGGAGCAAATTCACAGTCTTTTTTTTGTTATTTCTTTTTGTTTTCTTTTTGTGGTTTTTCCGGTTTTTCTTTTTTCTTAAATAGAGAAATCTTCTTAGGTTCTGTAACTGTCGGCAAAGTATCGCTACCCTCGTTGTCACCGTATTTTTTGGTAGTATAGTCGCCGTATTTTTTATAGCCATAGCCATAACCATACTGCCCCTTACCATAGCCATAACTCTTGCCGTATCTGTGGCTGTAACCATAACCATATCCGTAACCATAACCACCGTTACCATAGTTACCATAGCTATAACCATAAGACCTTCTGTATGAATATCTGCCATATCCACTTCCGTAGCCATATCTTGAAGGGTTAACATCGTTTAGAATAAATCCTAAAAGTTTTACATTTGCCATATCAAGAATAGTTTTTGCTCTTTTTATTGATTCGTGTATAGTAGAATTTTGTCTTACAACTAAAATTACGCCTGAAACATATTTTGACATAACCATTGCTTCTGAAACGACAGTGATAGGCGGTGAATCAAGGAAAATATAATCATATCTTTTTGCAAGTTCGGTCAAAAGCTCTCCCATTTTTGATGATGACAAAAGTTCTGTTGGGTTTGGAGGAATTTGACCTGATGTAATACAATCAAGATTATGATTTGGACATTTTTTTATTGCTTCGTCAAGAGAAATAAGTCCACACAAATAATCAGAAAGACCGTTTTGTCTGTCAATAGAAAGATGACGGTTAATTCTGGGTTTTCTAAGGTCGGCGTCTATTATTAAGACTTTTGCCTCTGTTTGAGCAAAGGTAATTGCAAGATTTAGACAGGTTGTCGTTTTACCTTCGTGGGGACTCGCACTTGTTATCAAAATCTTTTTTCCGCCTTCTTCTTGCTGAGTAAGGGAATAAATAATGTTTGTTCTTGCAGAATTATATGCTTCTCTTACTAAAAAAGTGGATTTATCATTAATAACTGTGCTGACACGCCTTATAGTTGATGCTTCGGAGCGGTGGTTTGCTTTTCTGATATTGAAATCACCGACTAGTTTCATGATATTCATTACTTAATCGAAACCTCCTCTATTGGCATAACTTCCGGAATTTCACCAAGTAGTGGTTCCGGATATTTATTAATTATATCATCTCTCGTTTTTATTCTGGTATCAAACAGTTCAAGTAAGAAGATAATTCCTGCTCCGACTAGCATTCCGGCAAGGAAAGCGATTAGAGTATCTCTTTTTACAATCGGAGAATATGGCACATTAGGAACTTGACCATCTTCAAGAATTTTTACAGAACCGGCATTAACAACCCTTATCAATTCGTCAGGAGCATGAAGTAAAACGCTGTGACAAATATCATATACATCTTGCGGAACTTTTCCCGAAACAGAGACCTCCATAATTTCTGTTTTATTAACAGCAGCATAAGAAATCATTCCGGCCAATTCATCAGGAGAATACCTGTTTTCCAAATCTTCTGAAATTTGTGATAGAAATGATCTTCTTTTTAAAATTTCGCTATATGTTACAACAAGCGTTTGAGATGAACTCATTTCACCTGCTGTGATATCGACATTTTGGGTTCTTTGTGCATTAACATAAACAGAACCGGTTGATCTATACATAGGGTCAACAAAAATTTCGGTATAGATGAAAGCTAATATACTAAATGCAACGGCGCAAACCGCCCAAATCCACCAGCGGCGTATCATCATATCTATAATATCGGCAAGTTCTATTCTTTCGTTCAAAAAATCATCTCCTACATATGTATTCTATTTTAGTATAACATCTTTTTGTAAATTTTGCAATATTTTTATTGAATTTTATACAAATAAAAGATATAATGTAACTATACTAAGGAGCAATAATTATGAAAAGAAAAGAGCGTGCTACAGAAATTGTAAAAATATTAAAAAAACTCTATCCTGATGTTTCGTGTACTCTTAATTATAATTCTGCATTTGAGCTTCTCATTGCAACACAGCTTGCAGCTCAATGCACCGATGCAAGAGTTAATATTGTGACAGAGTCGTTGTTTTTGAAATATCCTACGATAGAGTCGTTTGCAATGGCAGATTATGAGGAGCTTTGTCGAGATATTCATTCTACCGGATTTTATAGGAATAAGGCAAAAAATATAATTGCTTGTGCAAATAGGCTTTTGTCCGACTTTGGTGGGGAAGTTCCTGATAATATGAAAGACCTTTTAAGCCTTGCAGGTACCGGCAGAAAAACTGCAAATCTTATTTTGGGTGATATTTTTAAAAAACCTGCAGTGGTAGTTGACACACATTGTATGCGCCTTTCAAAAAGGCTTGGTCTTACTGCAAACGATACGCCACCAAAGATTGAAAAGGACTTAATAAAAATAATTGAGCCAAAAGAGCAGCTGGAATTTTGTCATCGTCTTGTCTGCCACGGAAGGCTTATTTGTATAGCAAGAAGCCCAAAGTGCGAAGAATGTATGCTAAAAGATTTATGTAAAGAATATAAAAGAAAATAAATGGAGGAATTTAAAATGGAAGATTGTTTATTTTGCAAAATTATAAAAGGAGAAATTCCGTCAACAAAAGTGTACGAAGATGATATGGTTTATGCTTTTAACGACATTGAGCCTCAAGCGCCGTATCATATTGTGATTGTGCCAAAAATTCATATTTCATCTGCAAATGAATTAACAGAAGAAAACTCAAAGTATGTGGCAAGAATTTTTGAGGTTGTACCGAAGATTGCAAAAGAGTTGGGTTTTGCTGAAAATGGATATCGTGTAATAAATAATTGTGGCGAAGACGGTGGACAAACAGTAAAACATTTGCACTTTCACTTAACAGGCGGCAGACAATTTTTGTGGCCTGCCGGCTAAAATATGAACACTTTTCTAAAAAATGTTATAAATGCCTTGACAATTATAGGAAAAATAAGTTATAATAGAAAAAGTGGTATAATATCCATATTATCCATCAAACAGCCGGAAATTGTTTTGCCGGAGGGAGGGAAATACAAATGTCAGAAGTTCGTGTTAAAGAAAATGAATCATTAGATAGTGCTCTTAGAAGATTTAAGCGTCAATGCGCAAAATCAGGAGTTATGTCAGAACTTAGAAAGCGTGAACATTACGAAAAGCCAAGCGTTAAGCGTAAAAAGAAATCCGAGGCTGCTCGTAAGAGAAAGTTCAAATAAGGTAATATTGTTATGACCTTGAAAGAAAGACTTGCCGAAGATTTAAAATCGGCAATGAAAGATAAAAATATAGTCCGTAAAAATGTAGTTCAGTTCGTAAGAGCCGGAGTTTTACAAGTTGAAAAGGACAATAAGGTAACTCTTGATGATAACGGAGTTTTGGAAGTTATTGCAAAGCAATTAAAGCAGCGCAAAGATTCTCTCCCCGATTATGAAAAGAGTGGCCGAGACGATTTAATCGCCGAATTAAAGGCGGAAATGGATGTTTTGATGGAATATTTGCCAAAGCAACTTACCCGTGAAGAACTTCAAGTTATCGTTAAAGAAATTATTGATAATCTTGGTGCTACTTCTATTAAGGATATGGGAAAAGTTATGGCAGAGGCTAAAAATAAGACTGTTGGCAGAGCTGACGGTAGAATGATTAACGAAATTGCAAAAGATTTGTTATCATAATTTATGGGGAGAATATTTCTCCCCATTTATATTCGCTAGTGTAGCTCAGTTGGTAGAGCAGCGCATTCGTAATGCGCAGGTCACGTGTTCAAGTCACGCCACTAGCTCCATATCGGAATAAGTGAAAAACACTTATTCCGATTTTTTTTGCACAAAAAATGCACCCAACAGGGTGCATTTAATCTTTAAATAATTATTTTACAAATACAGGTGTTGTATCAACAAATAACTCTGTGTATTTGCTAAGTGAAGACACATCGTCGTTTTCTAATAATAGAAGTTCACAGTCATAACCGATTTCTGAAATACCGTTTGAAATCTTGAAAGAACCGCCGTTTTCAGATTTTGCAGTGAATTTAATTTCTACAATTGTACCATCTTTTGCAGGTTCATATGAAGCATCGTATGTGTTTACATAAACAAATTTAAGACCGTTGTCATAGAAAGTAGGATTACTTGCTGAAAGAGTCGGTGAAGTTTCGCCTTCTTTTGAAATTAGTGTAAATCCGTCAAAATCAAAGTTTTCCGGATCATAGAATAGGCAGAATGTTAAACCTGAAATTTTAGCATCTTTATGTAATTTTTCAAGGTCTGAAACCTTAACCTTTAAAGTAACCGTATCGCCTTGTTTTATATCTTTTGTATCGCTTGAAATTGAAAGTTTAGGAAGGTCTTCTGAAACTGTTTCTTCAACCTTAAAGTCGCCGGAAGTTGTATCTGCATCATACTTAACTTCTGCTACTCTTTTAGCATATTTTGTTGTGATGTTAACAAGCTTTGCTTCGTCATCATATTCAACCTTAGCACCGATTGCTTCTGCAACAACTCTTATAGGAAGCATGGTTCTGTCATTTAAAATGATTGGCGCAACATCTGATATGATTGTTGATTGTTCTGAATTTAGAATGCTTGTGAATGTCAAAACTGAAATTTCCTTGCTGTCAATAGTAAGGTCAAGTTTTACTGTGTTGTCAGCAGAACTTACTTTAACAGTTCTTGTTTCGGCAACCCAAGAAACTTTCGCACCCATTGCCTCTAAAACACGTCTTACAGGAACATATGTTCTGTCGTTAATGATTGTAGGGGCTACATCTTCACGGAAAGTGATTGTTCTTCCGTCAACAGTAATACCTACTTCTGATTCTGCAAAAACTGAGGTTGCAAGTGATAGCACAAGTGTTAGAGCCATCATTAAACTGATTATTTTTTTCATAAAAAAATTCCTCCAAAGTATATTTGACATAATTTTATCATAAAATTTGCAAAACTACAACTATTTTTGAAAAAAAATAACTAAAATGACTAGTAAACCGATACAAAATATTGTATAATAAAAATAATATATATAGGAGGAAGATTTGATGAGTTCGATTTTGATATACATACAAAGCTTTTTCAAGGTTTTAAAGGTGACCGATATTATTGATATTTTGCTTATTGCAATAATCGTTTATTACCTTTTAAAACTAATAAAAGAAACAAGAGCCTTACAACTTGTAAAAGGTATTATAATAATTTTCTTTATTTGGCAAATCAGTTCGTGGGGGCATCTTAATACCCTTAACTATCTTCTTCGTAACGCAATGCAGGTAGGACTGTTTGCGATTGTCGTAATTTTTCAGCCCGAGCTTAGAAGTCTTTTGGAAAAGGTCGGCCGTTCTCGTGTCGGCAAAATTTTTGATATTGCAGCAGGTTCTATAAATAGCGAATCTGCGGCGATTGATGAGATTGTAAAAGCGTCTGTAAAGATGGCATCAACAAAAACAGGCGCACTTATCGTAATGGAAAGGGAAACGAAACTGGGCGATGTAATCAGCACAGGTACTTTAATAAATGCTGATGTAAGTGCAGAACTTTTGGAAAACATCTTCGTGCCAAACACACCACTTCACGATGGGGCAGTAATAATTCGTGGAAACAGAATTTATACAGCAGGCTGTTTTCTTCCATTAACATCAAATGATAATCTATCAAGAGAACTAGGAACAAGACACCGTGCGGCACTTGGAATTTCCGAGGCTTCCGACGCACTTGTTATAACTGTTAGCGAAGAAACCGGCAAAATATCTATTGCAGTTAATGGAAATTTGACAAGAAACTTAACCGAAAAGTCGCTTCGTTCAGCACTTAACAAGGCATTCTCCTTTGATAGTGAAAAATCTAATTTTTGGAGGAGTGAAAAATGAAAATAATTAAAAACAATAAACTGCTCCTAAAAATTTTATCTTGCATAATTGCGATATTTTTGTGGTTTGCAATCACCTATACGGAAGACCCTGTGATAAGCCAAAGTGTTATGGGAATTAACCTTACCTTTGAGGGAGAAGAAGCACTTCATAATAGTGGTCTGGTTATCGTTAACAAAAATCAACTTCCTGAAATCAGTGTGGTAATTCGTGGAAACAGAAGCAATGTAATTGCATCTCTTGGCTCAATTTATGCTATGGCAGATGTGTCAAAAATAAAGTCGGTGGGCAAGAATGATGTGGAAGTTAGGTATTCATATCTTTCAAACGGCATTTCGCTTGTGAAATCAAGGGTAAACACTGTAACCTTAGATGTTGAACGCCTTGTTTCAAGGGAAATTCCGGTAAAACTAAATGTGTTAAATCGTGAAAAGAATATTAATTTAGCGGTAGAACCCATTTCGAATGACAAAACGGTAACAATAACCGGTGCAGAAAGTGTGATATATAAGATTGCATATGCCAAAGCTGATGTTGACATTGAAAATGTTACTAAACTCAGCACACAAGAATGTGTTTATAAACTATATGATGAAGAGGACAATCTGATTTTAGAAGACAATATTATAAAAAAGAGTCATAATACCATTAGTATTGAAAACAATGTTTATAATCGAAAAGAACTCCCGATTAAAGTTGTTTTGGACAGTAAAAACAGAAAAGACTATGGTGTTTTGGTTAAGACGATTGACAAAAAAACTGTCCAAGTTGGGATAAAAGATAATATTCAAATCGAATATTTGGAGGCGGTAGTAGATTTGTCAAACAATGAGGATAAACTTACTGCAAAAATTGTGCTTCCTGATGGGGTATATCTTCCTGAAGAAGAAAGAGTAATAACACTAACAGGCGATATAATCCAAAAACAAACGCACACAATGAGAATAAAAATAATGGCAAAAAATGTTCCAAACGGCAAAAAAGCGATAATTGATCCGGAAGAAAAATTGATACTTGTAAAATCAATAGAAAATCCGGAAGAAATAAAGGTTGAGGCGTTTGTGGATTTGAAAAATATGACTTCCGATGAAGAGGAAGTAAAAATCGATATTATATCGCTTAACGATATAGATACAGATGAAAACTATACAGCGACAGTAAAATTAGAAGCAGGAGAATAAAATGTCAGATATAATCATAAGAGGACAGAGCATTGACGGAACGATAAGGGTTTTTGTTGCGATAACGACCGACCTTGTAAACGATGCTCAAAAAACTCACAACAGTTTCCCGATTGCAACGGCAGCACTTGGAAGAACGCTAACAATAGCCGCCATAATGGGACAAAACTTGAAAAATGAAAAGGATTCTGTTACCATTCAGTTTCGTGGTGACGGCCCGCTTGGGAATATCGTTGCGGTGACGGATAGCAAATCGGAGGTTCGCGGATATGCGGTAAATCCTTTTGTAGAACTGCCACTTAACAAAAAAGGCAAACTAGATGTCGGAAAAGCGGTTGGCAAGGGAGAACTTGCAGTTATTTATGACCTTGATTTAAAAGAACCATACTGCGGACGAGTTCCGATTGTTACGGGCGAAATTGCAGAAGATATGACCTATTATTTTGCAAAAAGCGACCAAATTCCGACGGCTATCGGACTTGGTGTTTTGGTTGGAACGGACAATAAGGCAATTTCTGCCGGTGGATATATGATTCAGCTTATGCCGGGAGCGAGCGAAGAGGTGGCAGGAACAATAGAAGACAAGGTTAGAAATGCTCCACCAATAACCGAAATGCTTGAAAAGGGTATGAGCGCGGAGGATATTTTGTTCTTCCTGACCGACGGATTTGATATGATGATTCAAAATCAAACAGTAGAGCCGAAATATAAATGTAAATGTTCACAAAAAAGAATGCGTGATGCAGTAATTTCAATCGGCAAAGAGGAATTAAAGCGCATTATTGACGAGGACGGGAAATGCGAAGTTGAATGTCAGTTTTGCGATAATAGATATACCTTTGATAAAGATGAACTTTTGAAAATGTACGAATTAGCAAAATAAAAATGCGAGCAATTTGCTCGCATTTTTTATATTAATTTTTGTCTGATGGTTTATCTTCCATAAGTTTTACCTTTATTTCAACAAGTTCACCATTTCTAATAACTGTTAAAGTCACATATTCGCCGGGTTTTTTAGCATCCCTTATATCATTTAATTCTTCGCCTGTTTTTACAACTTTTCCGTCTGCTTTTACGATTAGGTCACCTTGCTTTATGCCTGCTTTTTGTGCGCCGCTTCCGTCCGATACAGAATATACTGTAAGGCCATTACTTGATTCTGTAACGGTAATGCCGATTAGCGACCTTCCGGAAACATAGCCCTCATTCATAAGGTCGTCAATTATCGGTTTTGCTTCGGCGGTTGCGATTGCAAAGCCTATGCCTTCAACACCTGTTTGCGACATTTTAATCGAATTGATTCCTATAACTTCGCCCCTATTATTAACCAGTGCACCACCTGAGTTACCGGGGTTTATAGCAGCGTCTGTTTGTAATAGATTATAACTTCTGTTATCAACTGTCATTTTTCTGTTAACTGCACTAATAACTCCTGCTGTGACAGAGCCTTGTAATTCTTGACCAAGTGGATTTCCGATTGCAACTGCAAGGTCGCCTACTTGAACTTTTGATGAGTCGCCCAAAGTTGCGGCAGTAAGACCGGACTCGTTAATTTTTAAAACTGCAAGGTCTGACTTTTCGTCTGCTCCGACAAGTGTTGCAGTATATTCTTTTCCTGTATTTAAAATTACTGTGATTTCTGTTGCTTCTGCTATAACATGCTGATTTGTAACGATGTATCCGTCACTGCTTATAATAATTCCTGAGCCTGAGCCTTGTTCAACAAGTTCATCACTGCTTTGATAATAGTAATATCTGCCACTGAACGGGTCGTAATATCTTTGCGGTTGAACTTTTGCTTTATTGATTACGCCGACACAAGAGGGGCCAACTTTTTTTGCAATTTCTGTAACCGATAAAGATGCTGCGGTATCACTAAAAAGTGTAGGAGTTGCCCCATTTTCCGAAGATGTACCGTTTGTATTTGTATAAGCAACGCTTTGTGCTTTAATAGGCTTCATATAATAATATCCGCCGACGCCTACAGCACCTGCCGTGATTACACTTGCCAAAAATGCAGATAAAACACATGGCATATATTTTTTTGCGTTAAACTTAAACTTGCGTTTAGGTTTATACATAATAATTTCTGTTGTTTCGGTATAAGGATATTGTTTCATAAAAAAGCTTCCTTTCTATTTTACATAAATATTCTTTGCAAACCTTATCTTTTTATTCTTTATATATGTTACCACACTTATATGAAAGATTTTCATAAATTTTGTGAATTTTTTATTAACAGTTGACAATTTTGGTAAATATATTATAATTTAGTTAATATTGCGAGGGGGAGAAAGTATGAAACTATGCGAAAAATTAAAAAATGAAAGATTATCCCGAAAAGTCACACAAACGGCACTTGCATCCAAACTTGGGATTTCAAGGTCAACTCTCTCGGCATGGGAAAGCGGGAAAAGAACACCATCGGTAGAGTTTTTAAGAAAGTATGCAGAGATTTTTTCGCTTGACTCTAATTTCTTTTCGGAAGAAAAGCAAAACTCATATCCACTTATAAAAACGACGCTGGATTTGACAATTTTGAACTATAAGGGCATCAAAAAAATGCAGGAATTCTATGAAACACTTATAAATAATGAAGAATATCTTAAAAAGTCTTGACAATATTTGTAATGTAGTATATAATATGTAGGCTTTTAATATAAAAGCTATCCTTGCCCAAGAGGATTACATCTTGGGACATAAGTCCATAAGGAGGTGCGAAAGATGGCTGAAAAACTAATCTACAGCTATGAAACAATTTTTATCGTTGATGCAAGTTTGGAAGAGGACGCTGTTAAAGGGCTTGTTGAAAAGTTCACAAACCTTATCGCTAAAAACGGAACGGTTGAATCAACAGACGAGTGGGGTAAGAGAAGACTTGCTTACGAAATCGATGATAAAACGGAGGGTTACTATGTGTTAGTTGACTTCACTTCTGACGGAGAATTCCCGAAAGAACTTGACAGACAATACAGAATCACAGATGGTATTCTTCGTACAATCATTATTCGTAAGGACAACTAATTAAAGAGGTGACTTTATGAATAAAGTGATTTTAATGGGAAGACTTACCCGTGATCCTGAAATGCGTCAAACAACATCCGGTATTGCAGTATGCAGCTTTTCTATTGCTGTTAATCGCCGATTTGCAAAAGATGGTCAACAAAATGCTGACTTCATCAACTGCACAGCTTGGCGTCAGCAAGCAGAATTTATCTGCAAATACTTCCACAAAGGCTCTATGATGGCACTTGTTGGATCTTTACAATCTCGTTCTTGGGACGGCCAGGACGGAAAAAAACAATATGCAACAGATGTTGTTGTTGAAGAAGTACATTTCACAGGTTCAAAACAAGAATCCGGAACCGCCGGCGGTGCAGGTGATTACCAAATGGTACAACCTTCTCCGGCAAGTGATAACGCTTTCGGAGATATCGATAGTATGGGATTCCAAACTATTGAAGGTTCAGAGGATGACTTACCGTTCTAAAAAGATAAAAATTGATAGGAGGAATAATCATGGCTGAAAAGATGGAAAAACCATTCAAAGCAAGAAGACCTAAGAAAAAAGTTTGTACTTTTTGCGTTGATAAGGTAGAAAATATTGATTACAAGGACACAGCAAAGCTTAGAAGATACATCACAGAACGTGGCAAAATCGTTCCAAGAAGAATCAGCGGTAACTGTGCTAAGCATCAAAGACAACTTACAATCGCTATTAAAAGAGCAAGACAAATCGCTTTGTTGCCTTTCGTTGCAGAATAAAAAATTAACGACAGACTTTGTAAAGTCTGTCGTTTTTATTATCTATATTTGTTCAAAAGGTGGCTAATGATTTTATTAAACTATTTTTTTGTGTCGCTCTACAAATTTTGCAATTCGTTTTAGAGCCTCTTCAATATTGTCGATTGAATAGGCATATGAGCATCTTACAAAACCTTCGCCGCATTCGCCAAAAGCAGTTCCCGGAACGACCGCAACCTTTTCTTCATTTAAAAGTTTTGTTGCAAATTCTTCACTTGTCATACCAAGCGACTTTATACAAGGGAATACATAGAATGCACCAAGAGGTTCAAAGCAGGATAGCCCCATACTTCTAAATCCGTCAACAATAAATCTTCTTCGATAGTTATATTCTTGACGCATGGCGATAACTTCTTTATCGCAAGAACGAAGTGCTTCGATTGCGGCAAATTGACTTGTTGTAGGGGTTGACATAATTCCGTATTGATGAAGCTTTGTCATTGCTTTAATAAGTGGAGCGGGGCCTAATGCATAGCCTAAACGCCAACCTGTCATAGCAAAAGTTTTTGAAAAACCGTTTACAATTACTGTTCGCTCCTTCATACCGTCTATTGCAGAGAAAGTTGTGTTTCCCTCGCTGTCATAACGAAGTTCTGCGTAGATTTCATCAGAAAGAACCATAATGTTTGTATCTTTTAAAACTTCTGCGATTGCCTCTAAATCTGATTTTGACATAACACCGCCTGTTGGGTTATTTGGAAACGGCAATACAAGAAGTTTTGTTTTTGGTGTAATTGCTGCCTTTAATTGTTCGGGCATAAGGCGGAATTCGTCTTCTTCCTTTGTTTCGATTACGACAGGAACACCGCCCGCCATTCTTGCACAAGGTTTATAGCAAACAAAACTTGGCTCGGGGATAATAACCTCATCGCCGGGGTTTATTATGCATCTCATCATAAGATCTATCGCTTCACTTCCACCGACGGTAACCAAAGTTTCTGTCTTTGGGTCGTACCGGACGCCAAATTTTCTGTTTGTATAATTGCAAATTTCTTCGCGAAGCTCTAACAAACCTGCATTTGCAGTGTAGTGAGTCCTGCCCTTTTCAAGAGAGTAAATGCCTGCTTCTCGAATTGTCCAAGGGGTGACAAAGTCAGGTTCGCCGACACCTAGTGAAATTGCATCTTTCATTGTTGCAACAAGGTCAAAGAATTTTCTTATGCCGGACGGCGGAATTTCTTGAATTGTACTTGTTAATATATCTTCGTATTTTATCATAGAGTAATCACCTGTCTGGTATCTTCCTCGTCGTTATAGAAAATCATACCGTCGTCTTTATATTTTTTAAGCACAAAACCTGTTGATGTGCTAAGTACATTATCCATTGGCGCTAGCTTGGAGGCGACAAAAAGAGCGACATCTTTCATTGATTGACCTTCAATAACAACGCAAAGGTCATATGAACCTGACATCAAATAAAGGGATTTTACTTGCGGATATTTGTAAATTTTTTCTGCAACTTTATCAAAACCTTCGCCACGCTGTGGTGAAACACGAAGTTCAATAATTGATGTTACCAGATCTTTATCTGTTTTTTCCCAGTTAATCATAGTCTTGTAACCTACAATAATATTTTCCTTTTCAAGACCTTTAATGATTTCTGAAACTTCTTCCTCTGTTGAACCAAGCATTTGAGCAATCTGTTCGTTTGAAAGTTTGCCGTCTGCTTTTTCCAAGATATCCAGAATGTCGTTTTGCATTTTTGTTCCTCCTAACAAAAAATTACTATTTATATATTATACAACATTTTTACAAAAATTCAAACCTTTTTTTAAATTTAAACAATATTTATTGACAAAACGCAAAAAATAGTTAATAATACTATTATAAGAGGTAATAATATGGAGCTTAAAAATGTTGAAGAAAGAAAAGAGAGAGTTTTACTTGCCGGTGTTCATACAGGCAAACTAGACGTCATTAATGATACAACAGAGGAATCAATGGAGGAACTTTCCGAACTTGCAAAAACTGCAAATGCAGAAGTTGTGGCGACAGTTATCCAAAATAAGTCCGATTTAGAACCCGGCACATATATGGGTGAAGGCAAAATCGAAGAAATTAAAGATATGATAGAGCCTTTGGAAATCGACACAATTATCTTTGATGATGAGTTATCTCCTATTCAAATAAGAAATCTTGCCGAATTTTTCGGTATAAAGGTTATTGACAGAACAATTCTTATTCTTGATATTTTTGCAATGCGTGCAAGAAGCGGTGAGGGAAAACTTCAAGTAGAACTTGCACAACAAAAATACAGACTTCCAAGATTAAGAGGTCTTGGAATGGTTTTAAGCAGAACGGGTGGCGGAATTGGAACAAGAGGCCCGGGAGAAACAAAACTCGAATCGGACAGACGACATATTAATAGAAGGATTTCGGCTCTTGAAAGTGAAATAAAAGAAATAAAAAAGCACAGAGAACTTTTAAGAACAAGACGAAAAAAAGACGGCATGGTAACTGCGTGTCTTGTTGGTTACACAAATGCAGGAAAATCGTCGCTTATGAATAGGTTAACTAAAAGCGATGTGTTGGCAGAAAACAAACTTTTTGCAACACTTGATACAACATCGAGAGGCTTGATTTTGGAAGATAACAGAAAAATCCTTTTAATTGACACGGTAGGATTTATAAGAAAACTTCCACACCACTTAATTGATGCGTTTCGGTCCACTTTGGAAGAAACGATAGAGGCAGATATATTAATATATGTAATAGATGCGTCAAATCCGCAATTTGAAAATCATATTAAGGTTGTAAATGATGTTTTAAGTGATTTAGGAGCAGTAGGAAAGCCAATAATTGCAGTGTATAACAAAATTGATGTTTGTGAAAGTGTTGAAAGAGCCTGTGGAGATTTTGATGCAAGTGTCGATATTTCTGCAAAGACAGGCAAAAACATTGACAAATTAATTGATGCAATATCGGATATTGCACCCGGAAAGAAAAAGGAATTGTGCGTGGTGATTCCTTATAATGAAGGAACTCTTGTGAACGATTTGCACATAAATCAAAAAATCCTAAATGAAGAATATTTGGAAGAAGGAACAAAAATATCTTTATTAGCAGATAATATCACTTATGAAAAATTGAAAAACTACATTATTAAATAGGAAGAGTTGATTAAAATTTCAAAAAAGGAATCTTTTAAAACGGTAGAAAGATTAGCAGAGGCGGTTTTTGTTGATAGAAAATCAAAGTTTATTGCTCACACAAAGCCTGTTTCGTCTGAGGAGGAAGCGCTTGATTTTCTTTCAAAGATGCGCTCCGAATACAGCGATGCAAATCATAATGTTTATGCGTATATAATTGACGAGAACAATATTTTTAGATACTCCGACGATGGCGAACCTAGCGGCACATCGGGAATGCCTGTTCTTGATACGATGCGGAAAGAAGGCGTCGTCGATGTTATTACTGTTGTAACAAGATATTTTGGCGGCACACTTTTGGGTACGGGAGGACTTGTTCACGCATATGGGACGGTGGCCTCGGAGTGCCTTAAAAATGCCGGAATAATCACAAGGGTATTATGCGACAGCGTACTTGCAAAAGTGGATTATACACTTTTAGGAAAGGTGCAGTATCTTGTTTCATCAAAAGGGTATTGTTTGGAAAAAACAGACTATGCCGATGATGTAGAAATTACGGTTAATTTAAGAAAAGACGAAACGGAAAATTTCAAAAAAGAACTTGCAGAAATTTCTGCGGGAAAAGCAACTTTTAAAATTTTGTGTGAAAAATATATTGATATTAAATAAGAAAGGAAATTTTTATGAAAAAGCTATTAATATTTTTAATATTGGCATCAATGCTTACATTATCAGGGTGTCAAACCGTAGCAAAGGTCATTTCTCCGAAAGAAGAACAAGAGGACGCCGGAGAACTTGCTCCCGAACCGGAAATAAACGTAGAATCGGAAGAGCCGGTGTCAAAGATTCCACTATCAAAAACACTTCATATGAACAATGAATGGTCAATAATGGGCGACTACGAAAAAAATATTACAAATAGTGGGCAAAAAGATAGAATAGTTTTGGCAACATCTGCACAATCTGTAAATGGGGAAATGCAATGGGACGATTCGCAGTATTGGACACTTGCTGTAATAACAGAATTTGGTGCGTATAATCTTTTCTATCAAAGAGTTAGCGGACTTGTATATGCAGAGGTTAGCGAGGCATATGTTCAAGGTATGGCGACACCTATTATCGTTGCGTATATTTTCAGCGGAGCAGACAGAGAAATCAGAACATATACTTACAGCAAAAAAGAAGATGTGTTTGTTGAAAATCAAGTATTCTCAACAAGAGTATTCTCAACCGGCGGAATATGTAATTTGTACTCAACATTCCCTGATTATAAGGCGAGATAAGGAGAAATAAAATGGTAAAGGAATTAACAAAGGAGAATTTTGCAGAAATTGTAAAATCTCAAAAACCCGTGCTTGTAGATTTTTGGGCAGGTTGGTGCGGCCCGTGTCGTATGCTTGCACCTACAATAGAAAGCATTTCCGAAGAATATAGTGATTTGGAAGTAGGAAAGGTAAATGTTGACGAACAAGGAAGTTTGGCAGCGGAATTTGCGATAGTGTCAATTCCTACTGTTATACTTTTTAAAGACGGAAAAGTTGTTGAAAAGTTTGTTGGTGTTCACGATGCCGACGATTATCGTGACAAGATAGAAGAACTTATATGAAAAAACAAATAATTGAGCTTGCAAAAAAGGAAAAGATTTCTGAGATAGGCTTTTGCAGAGCAGAAACTTATGATAAATATGCAAAGGATATAACGGTGCTTCCGAAATTATGCAAGGAGAGAAAGAAGTCAAACGAAGTATTAGAAGGTGCAAAAACTATCATAGTTTGCGCCTTCAATTATTTTAACGGCGAGAAAAAAGGTAATATTTCAAGATATGCGCAAGGCATAGATTATCATATTGTTGCTATGCAAAAAATGAACAGTATAGCAGAACTCATAAAAGAAAACGGATATAAAGCGGAAGCGTTTTCGGATAATGGTTATCTAAATGAAAGACTTTTGGCTAAATTATCAGGGATTGCATTTATCGGAAAAAATAAGATGGCGATAAATCGTAGACTTGGGAGTTATTTTTTTATAGGCTACATATTGACTGACTATTATATAGAAGAAAGTCGGATTGATAATGGTGCTTGTGTTGGCTGCGATAGGTGTATAAAGGCTTGTCCTATGGGTGCTATTGGTGAAAAATTTGATGATGAAAAGTGCTTGTCGTATATAACCCAGAAAAAAGATGAACTTACAGAAGAAGAGAAAAACAAGATTTTAGAGGCAAATACGATATGGGGCTGCGATATATGTCAAGAAGTTTGCCCTCACAATGATGGTATTGAGATAACGGATATTGATGAATTTAAAGAAAACATAATAACAGATTTGAAGTTGGATTCCAAAATTAGCAATAGAGATTTTAAAAAAATCTATGCAAACAGGGCGTTTTCTTGGCGAGGAAAGGGAGTATTGTTGCGCAATTTGTCGATACTTGAAAAAAGTCAAAAAAAATTGTAAAAAAGTATTGAC
>DCIA01000009.1 GCA_002315735.1 Clostridiales bacterium UBA1738 | reverse complement strand
TTATATGAGCTTTAAGGTTGACAATTCTAAGATAAGTTCAAATACAAGAAATGTTAAAATTGAGTTTGATTACTTTGACGATAGTGATGGTGCTATGAATGGACAATATATACAAATTGATTATCTTGCATATAATAACGGCAGTACTTCAAAGAAAGTAACTACCACTATTGAAAAATATGCACAGTCTGCTACATGGAAGACAGCAAGTATTACATTAAACGATGCTCAATTTGACCATAATACCATACTTCAAGGCGGCTATGACTATGACTTTAGATTATATGTTGGAGGCAACAGAGGTGGTTTCTCTTCAACATATATGAGAGTCTTGCCACAGATGCCACAATAATGGTTTTGTACAAATTAAAACAACCGCATTTCATTCGAAATACGGTTGTTTTTTTGTTTTATTTTTTTATTCCTACTCCTTTAACATTTCCTCTGCATAGATTTTCTTGAAGCCTATCAAGAGCTTCGCCAAAACGTTGGAAGTGAGTAATTTCCCTTTGACGCAGGAATTTTATGACTTCGTTCACATCAGGGTCATCAGAAAGCCTTAAAATATTGTCATAAACCGCACGAGCTTTTTGTTCTGCTGCCAAATCTTCAAAAAGGTTTGTGATTGGGTCGCCTGTTACTGCGATTGAAGCCGCTGTAAATGGTGAACCTTGCGCACTTTGAGGGAAAACCGATACACCATTATCAGCATAATACTCGGCAGATTGACCATTTAGCCAATCTTTGCCTTGCGTTCCGTCAGATAATTGATAAACAAGAGTTCCGACCATTTCTAAGTGTCCAAGCTCTTCCGTTCCGATATCTGTAAGTAAGCCTTTGCTTACATCATCAGGCATAATAAAACGTTGTGAAAGATATCTTAGCGATGCGCCAAGTTCTCCGTTTGGGCCACCGTACTGCGTTGCGATTATTGTTGCAAGTTTTGGGTTTTTGTTTTTTAACTTTATAGGATATTGCAAGAATTTATCATAACAAAACATTACTTATTACCTCCTTTTTCCCATGGCCATGGACTATCAAGCCACATATATGTTTCAAGTTCGCTGTTATCCATTGGTGTTAGCGGACCAAATTCTTTCACATATTGACTCTTTAACTCTTTTGCTTTTTGGGCTAGCGACTTAAAAAGAGAAAATGCTTTTTTGTCATCAGGGTGAGTATCTAAGTAAAGTTGCATATCGTGGGTTGCAAAACAGTATCTTTGAATTTCCAGTCGTAAATCATTTTGGTTCATTCTGTTTTGCCTCCCGTTTTACATGATTTTCCGTATTCGTCGATGGTTAGCACAAGTTCAGGGAAAACAGAACCTTGACTCAGAGCATCTTTTGCAGAATATACGGTGCTTAGCGTTTGCATAGGCACATATCCATATCCGACACATGTGCAAACGGATGTGTTTACTGTATTTTCCATATTAAAACTCCTAATTGATTTATTTAGACCATACGGTCTATGTTAACATAATATGAAAATTATGTAAACTTGTGACTATGTAGTTTCGAGCGCAATTATGTCTTCCTCCGTTTGTGATGTTTCGTTTCTTTCGGATTGTGCTGCTGTTTTACTTTCTTCAATAGAACGAATTACAGAGATAGTGGCATAAGTATCAGCAAGCTGCGTAAATACTGCAACTAAAATATTAAGGTCATCTATTGATAAACATTTTGCAGAAGAAAGTGCCAGTGCGTTAATTAAGATTGCTAATTCTTCGCCGTTCATAAAAAATCACCTCTATATAAATATAGAGGTGATTTTTTATTTAATGAATATTTAATTTTCAAGATATGGATTTATATGCACCATACAATGCTTAACATTTTCGATTTCCTGTTCGATTGAGTCATGAACATCTTCTGCAATATCGTGTGCATCGGTAAGAGATATATTTCCATCTGCTGAAATTTCAAGGTCTATATAGATTTTATCTCCAAATCTGCGAGTTTTGAGGTCATCAATTCCCATAACGCCCTCTTTTGAAAGCGTGATTTCTTTTATTTTATCAATCGTGTCTTTATCGCAGGCTTTATCGGTAAGTTTTTGGGCTGAATCACGGAAGATATCAATGGAAACCTTCACAACGAACACACAGATTATGATGCTTGCAAGTGGGTCAAGAATAGGGAAGCCCATTCTTGCACCTAGTATGCCCACGAAACTTCCGATTGATGAAAGGGAGTCGGAGCGATGATGCCAAGCATCAGCAAGTAAGGCTCCTGAATTGATTTTTTTTGCTGCCCATCTTGTATAATAAAACATTATTTCTTTTACTATTATGGAAACAACTGCGGCAATTAGTGCAAGCGTTCCGGGGGTTTTCAAATTATTTGAAGCACCCAAAATGCTTTTTACTCCTGATAAGCCTATGCCAAGACCTGTAATGGCAAGCATTAAAGCAAGAATGATTGCGGCAATACATTCAAATCTTTCATGGCCGTATTGATGCGCTTCGTCAGAACTTTTATTTGCCAAACGAATCCCTATTATCACAACAACAGTGCTTAATACATCAGAAAAGGAATGTATCGCATCAGATATCATTGCGGCTGAGTGTGCAAAAATTCCTGCAAATAGTTTGAAAACTGTAAGAATAATATTCCAGATTATTGTATGAAATGATACACGAGTTGCAAGCTTTTTATTATATTCTTGAGACATAAAATTCCCCCTTAACAAACGAAATGATACATCAATGCAAATTATAATACGAAAAATCAAAAAAGTCAATAAAAAAGGTCACAATACTTTTGTGACCTTTTAGGGTAGAAATGTACGCTTTTTAATAAGGAAACAAGTGTTATTACTATTTTGGGATAAGTAAATTAGTTACACATACAAGTAACGATAACGATGATGATTAGTACCCATAAAATCATATCGAAGTCAAAGTTTCCGCAACCACCACAACTGTTGCCACATCCACATCCACAATCGTTCATTTATTTTGCCTCCTTTCATATCGGCAATTTTGCCGTTTGATATATATTATGTTTTTTAAGAAGATTTGGTAGCTTGTCTTGAAATTTTTTTATTTTTGGTATATAATAGTATTTTGAAGGGGAGTGTACTATGGAAAAGGAAAAAATTTTGAGGATAAACTATCTTGCCGAAAAAAAGAAAAACGAGGGTTTAACACCTGAAGAAATCAAGGAGCAGCAAGCACTTTATAAAGAATACATTTCGGCAGTGAAGAAAAATTTCAGAGCAACACTCGACAATATTAAAATAGTTGATAAAAAATAATTACATATATTAAAAGAAGGGAATTTATGATGAAAGCATTAGTTAAGGAAATTTTTAGAAATACCGAAAATTTTGCAGACACGCAGGTCACAGTTTCAGGCTGGGTAAGAAATATTCGTAGTTCAAAGAGTTTTGGATTTATCGAACTTAATGACGGAAGTTTTTTCAAGTGCATACAAGTTGTTTATGAAGAAAACTTAGACAATTTTGAGAAAATCTCAAAGCTTAATATTTCTGCGTCAATTACTGTTACAGGTAAACTTGTTTTGACTCCTGATGCAAAACAGCCATTTGAAATAAAAGCAGAAGAAGTTATTATTGATGGATTATCAACACCTGATTATCCAATTCAAAACAAGCGTCATACGATGGAGTTTTTAAGAACTCAGTGCCACCTAAGACCTAGAACAAACACATTCAGTGCAGTTTTTAGAATTCGCTCAATGTTGGCATATGCAATACACCAATTTTTCCAAGACCGTGGTTTTGTATATGTTCATACACCGATTATTACAACAAGCGACTGTGAAGGTGCAGGTGAAATGTTCCAAGTTACAACAATGGATATGAACAATTTGCCTAAAACAAAGGACGGAAAAGCAGATTACACAAACGACTTTTTCTCAAAACCTGCAAATCTAACAGTTTCGGGACAATTAAATGTTGAAACATACTGTATGGCATTCAGAAATGTTTACACATTTGGCCCTACTTTCCGTGCGGAGAATTCTAACACAACTCGTCACGCAGCAGAATTTTGGATGATTGAACCTGAAATTGCATTTGCTGACCTTGCTGATGATATGGAACTTGCAGAAGCAATGATTAAATATATTATAAACTACTGTTTAGAAAACGCTCCTGAAGAAATGGAATTCTTCAACAAATTTGTTGACAAGGGACTTTTAGACAGACTAAACAATGTTATTTCTAATGACTTCGCACGTGTGACATACACAGAAGCAGTTGAAATATTAAAGAAAAATAATGACAAATTCGACTATAAAGTTGAATGGGGCTGCGATTTACAAACAGAGCATGAAAGATATCTTACAGAAGAAGTCTTCAAAAGACCTGTATTCGTAACAGACTATCCAAAGGAAATTAAGGCTTTTTATATGAAACTTAATGATGACGGAAAAACTGTTGCGGCTTGTGACCTATTAGTGCCGGGAATTGGTGAAATTATAGGTGGTAGTCAGCGTGAAGAAAACTATGATGTTTTACTTGGAAGAATGAAGGAATGCGGGCTAAATCCTGATGATTATGAATTCTATTTAGATTTGAGAAAATACGGAACAAATAAACACGCAGGATTTGGATTAGGCTTTGAAAGAGCGGTTATGTATCTAACAGGTATTCAAAATATCCGTGATGTATTACCATTCCCAAGAACTGTGGGAAGCGCAGAGTTTTAATAATAAAGGCTGACTAAAATATGTCAGCCTTTGACTTTATCGAAAGGACTTTTAGGGTATGAAAATTTTACTTATTTTGCTTGTTGTTTTATTGGTATTGGGACTAATAAAACTTATTGCTCCGATAACAAGAATTATAGCACTAAGAGCATATGCGGACGGCGACGAGAAAAAGGCAATCGCTCTTTATGAAAATATTATTAAAATAGCAAGTAAAAATGTTAGATATAAGTCGGAATATTCGCTTTTGCTTATGCGAATCGGAAAATATAAAGAGGCTGAAATTATGTTGACAGAAATTATTTGTGATCGCACAATACCGCAAAAGGAAAAAATTAATGTTTATTCATATCGTGCTATGGCATATCACAAATTGGGAAGAACGGAAGAAGCAATAGAATCTATGGAGGAAGTGTTTGGAAATTACAAAAATACTATCGTTTACGGAATGTTGGGATATTTAAAACTTCTTTCAGGAGATGCAGAACTTGAATTTTGCAAAGAGGCATATGAGTATAACAGCGATGATAGGGATATCTCAGATAATATGGTAGTGTCATACACAAGATTGGGTGAATACGAAAAGGCGGAAGAAATTGCTAAAAAGCTTGTGGAAAAATACCCTCAGTATGTAGAAGGATTTTATCATTTTGCAGAACTTTCCGTAAAAATGGGAAATTACAAAAAGGCAAAGGAACTTGCAGATAGGATAGACGATTGCAGATATAGTATGATTACCACTGTATCAAAGGAAGAAATAAATGCGTTAAAGGAAGAAGTTAAAAATGCTTGAATTTAATTTTGTTTATGGCAGTATGGGTTATGAGATTTGTAAGAATTTTAGAGAAGGAATATTAGGAACTAGTGCCACTGATGAAAAGGAAGATGAGTCATTTCACTTTGTTGGATATGACAAGTTAGAGCAAATTGGTGTAGCAAGGCTTACAAAAATTAACGATTTAATATATGAAATATCATATGTTGCAGTGAAAGATGGATATAGACGCCAATTTGTCGGCGATTTAATAATGAGAGCTCTTGCTGACAAGGCGATTAATCTAGGGGCAAAGGAAGCGGTTCTTAATAGTCCTGTTGCTCTTATACCTTTTTTTGAATATGAAGACTATAAAACAATAGGGAAAATATACGAAGTGGACGGAGAAAAATATGTTAAGATGACAAAAGACTTAACCGTCCCACAAAAATGTAAGGGGTGCAAAGGATGAGTAGTCCACTGGCAGATAGAATCAGACCTAAAAATTTAGATGAAGTCGTAGGGCAAGAACATCTAATAGGACAGGGGAAAATTCTAAGAAGAATAATAGAACAAGGCGAAGTGCCAAATATGGTTTTTTATGGGCCAAGTGGTACAGGGAAAACCACTATTGCAAATATCATTGCACAAAATACGGGGAAAACACTTTACAAACTAAACGCAACAAATGCATCGGTTTCAGATATCAAAGATATTATTGCGTCTTTGGATACTTTTATAACAACCAATGGCGTACTTCTTTATCTTGATGAGATACAGCATTTTAATAAGAAACAACAGCAATCACTTTTGGAATTCATAGAAAATGGAAAGATTACACTAATTGCAAGTACAACGGAAAATCCATATTTTTATGTTTATAGTGCAGTCTTGTCAAGAAGCACAGTTTTTGAGTTTCTTCCTATAAAAGAAGAAGAAATTATCAAGGCACTAAAACGAGCAGTAAAAGAACTTAAAAACACTGATTATAAAGATATAGAGATTGAAGTTGAAGATGAGGCATTGGAACATATTGCATATACTTCAGGTGGAGATGTTAGAAAATCTTTAAATGCACTTGAACTTTGTTTTTTGACAGCCATGCCGAATAAAGACGGCAAAATTGTTATAGGCGAAGAAAATGCTGTTGAAACGACAGGTAAAAATGTGCTTAAATATGATAAAAACGGTGATGGTCATTTTGACGTTTTAAGTGCGTTTCAAAAATCAGTAAGAGGTTCTGATCCGGATGCCGCCATATATTACCTTGCCAAGATTTTGGCAGCGGGAGATATGCTTTCTGCTTGCAGAAGAATATTAGTTATTGCGGCAGAGGATATAGGGCTTGCATACCCCGGCGCAATTCAGGTCGTAAAGGCTTGCGTTGATTCGGCGCTGCAACTTGGTATGCCGGAAGCAAGAATACCGCTTGCGGAGGCCGTAATTTTGCTTGCAACATCGCCAAAATCAAATTCGGCAATAAATGCAATAGATGCTGCAATGCAAGATATAGAACAAATCGATACAGGTACAATTCCACAACATTTAAAGGATTCGCATTATGACGGTGCAAAAAAAATGGGGCATGGAGTAGAATATAAATATCCACATATTTTTCCGAATCATTATATTGAGCAACAATATCTTCCTGATAAAATCAAAGATAAAAAATACTATGAATATGGTGCAAATAAGATAGAAAAAGCAACAAAAGAGTATTGGGATAAAATTAAAGAAAACTAAAATGACCACATATATGTGGTCATTTTGCATAAAAGAAGATAGGTAATATAAGAAATATGGAGTAATGTTGTATATTTTGAAAAAAATTGTAAAAAAGTATTGAC
>DCIA01000007.1 GCA_002315735.1 Clostridiales bacterium UBA1738 | reverse complement strand
TTTTAAGATTTCTTTTCATTTTGTGCCCTCCTAATCTATTTGGTTAAATTTTACAATAATATTGCTGAAAATGCAATGTTTTTTTGATTTTCGAAACAATATCCCAAACGGATTCCCACACCGGTCTGCGGACCGGTTCGGAATGACAGACTTTTTTCATTCATCGTTATGGTTGCCATTGCCGTAAAAGCTACCTCCCGTCATTGCGAGCGAAGCGTGGCAATCCGCTCTTCATTTCAGTTGAGAAATTCACGTTGTACGTTCAGAGTGCTGCCGCCACATTGCTGTGACGACTTTAAAATATATGTTATTGCTTCAAATCCGGGAGTAATTTAAACAGACCCTTGAAGAATGCAACAAGCATTGCAAAGAAGCCTGTTTTAACCTTTACCGTTTCGATTTCGCTCGTTACGGTGTTTCCGTCAATGTCTTTGGCGGTGAAGTAAACGCTGAAATCAGTTGTTGCCTGATTGATTGTGATGCTGCCGTCTGCGTTGGGTGTGTAATTTGCACCTGTTACAAACCACTTGACATCCGTGCAATTCTGAACATCGGCATAAATGGTAAGCGATGATTTGAGTTCAATCGTCTGACCGTTATACTTGCTCATATTCCTGATTGCATAGACCGGTGAAGCCTTTGCAGAACCGACCTTTGTTCTTGTATCAATTGCAGTGCAACGGTCGCACTTAGCCGTTTCCGTTCCGTCAACGCCGACACGTTCATCGTTATTGTAAACATAGTTTGTGAAGCTATGATTTGTCGGTGCGATTTCAATAGGTTCGGAATATGAATCGTCGCATATAGCACAGGTATAGTCCTTACTGCCCTCTGAAATGCAGGTTGCGGATGTTGTTCTGCAAATGTAGTTATGCATGCATTCAACGGTTTCGTCGGCAATAATATAATCCGAGAAGGAATACGCTAAAAATTCTATATACCACTCATTATTTTCCCGGAACACCTTAGAATCCGTAACCAATGTTTGCTCATTAGTTACACTGTCTATATGATATACATTCAAGCTTTGCGGATTTTCAATATCTTCCGGTATTTTAATTTTAACAACTACTCCGCTCTTCGGCTGTGTTTCCACACCATTTACAGTTGATGTAATACTATAGACCTTGTATAATCCGGGAATTTTATAAAAACACTCATTCTGCTTCTTCAATTCAACATTAAATTCAACATTCTGTCCATCGTAGGCGGCATCATCATAATTGAATTGTGTATTGGTATTTTCGTCCTTGGCTTCATTTGATTTCAGCTTTTCTATAGGTTTTGTGTCCGTTTTTCCGCATACGGAACAGGTTCTTGAACATTCGCCTTCTTCACGGATTGTCGGTTCCTTTGTATTAACAAATTTTCCGTAGGAATGTTCAACGGTTTCCTTGCTGATTATATGTCCGTCAGTAAATGTTTGGAAACAATCTTTACAATAGGTATCGCCTGAATAACCATCTTCTTTGCAGGTTACGACTTTAACATTTATTTTTTCGGTATTTTTATGTTTGCAAAATTCTTTCAGACAACGTTCACAGATACCATCTTCGTTTTCATCAATGTGACCGGGAGCATAAAGATTAAAAAGACCATCCTCAAACAATTCATATCTGTTATCGCCGACTATCATTGAATATTTTTCAACCGAATCATCCTCTTTTGACTTGGCTTCAAAGTACAAATATGTAACATCATCTACTGTGCAAATTTTTACATTTTCAAACACGAAATAATCTAATAATTGCGTAAGATACCAATCTGTACAGGCATTTGGGCAGTTTTCTTCTCCGACATAAACAGTAGCATAGTCTCCGTTGGGAATAGGCGGATTAACGGCAGAGAGTATAGTATTGCTTGTTTCATCTTTAACTTCTTCAATTTCGCTCTCCGATGTTCCATTTGCCAAAAGAAGGTTTATGAAATCTTTCTCATAAATGATTTCACCGGTGGATGGGTAATAATTACACACAGGAAGATCCAATTCAGGAATTGAACATTTTATACAATTGTTTTCTTCATCATATGAAAGCGAAATTCCATCAGATTCATAAAGATCGAGTGCCAACCAATAGGTGCTGTCACTGACTTCAGTTGTAAGAACCGTGAAAGTGCCGGCTTGAATAGGCTTCTTTACTAATTCAAGCATTAAAAGCCCTATTTCAAGGTCTTCAATTTCATACATAGATGATGCAAAAAAAGATTTGGATACAACACCGTCATAAAAGTCTCCGTTACTTATATCATATGACCACAAAAAAACTCTTTCTTCTATGCCATCATCATTTGAATCAAATGTTGCGAAAAAGCGAAAAATCTTATCATCATAATTGTAATAAACATCAAAATCAGTTTCGTCTGTCAGCCAATATGTTTCGTTGCTTGCTTCTGCAGAGAGTTTAGCTCCTAATTCTTCATCGGTAAAAGAAGGTGAAGAAAGGTAATAAGAAAGATAGCTAACCACTGTCTCAGTCGGTTCCATATATCTTTCTAAAAATAACTCCGCAGCCTCGTCATCAAATTCTTCGGGTATTTCCGGCAAATAAGTCCATGTGCCGTCGTTCATATCGTATGTTGCAAGCAGCAATTCGGTTCGCAAATATGCCTCCGGAAAGTAAAAATAAAAGATGTTACTTGATTCGTCGAAGCAAATTGATGCATCAGGCGGTAACATGCTATTCCAATACATATCATAGCTTTCACTGCGAGATATTTCTACGCCCGGTTTTTCAACGCCTGCTTTTTCATAACTTTCTATAGGAGAACATACATTTGATAAAATATTCAAATGAGCAAATGAAACCCGATATTCGATTTCTTCTTTGCTTGCTGAATCAGAACCCCAGCCAACGAGTTCGATAGTTCCATCAGAAAAATCGCCATTGCCGATATCATAAGTAAAGGCTAAATTTGATTCCCCTGAATCGATTTGATACCAGTAAATTTTTCGGCTTGTTTCATCAAAAGTAACTATAGCATCCTCATTTTCCCCATATAAAAAATAATCATCAAATACCGAAAATGATGAATCGGGGGAAGAAACATACAACGGAATGTTATTTAATCCACATCCATACACATCGGCAACCGGAAGCTTTTTACCGATAATAGCATCGCCGGCTGAAGCAACTACATTAAGATTTAGCCCTGCCAAACCATTACACGGTGCAACGCTCAATATCATCATCGCAGCCAGAACCGATGCCACAATTTTTAAAAAAGTTTTTTTCATAATACATTATTCCTTTCAATTTTTTACAGAAAACTCCTGATTTCGCTTTATAGACTATTTATAGCCTATATGGTATCATATATAGCCTATTTTGTCAACCTAATTGATATAAAATATCATTGGAGTGTGATGAAATGGGAACTTATGAAAGTGTTAAAAACAGGATAATTACGCTGTGCAATGAAAAAAATATGACAATCAACAAGCTGGCAACAGAATCCGGAGTTGCTCCGTCTTCCGTCAAAAATATTCTCTACGGAAAAAGCAAGAATCCCGGAATTGTTACAATAAAAATGCTGTGTGACGGATTGTCAATAAGCTTATCGGATTTTTTCAGCACTGATGAATTCAAGAATTTGGAGCAGGAAATAGAGTAAAATTCCCAATAATATATTCGTTTGAGAAATTATACAACAGATGTGTTCATTTGTCAACAACAAATATGTTGTGCTTGCTACAATGCTTTCGAGGTGATAGCTTTGAATTACTGCGAAAGAATTGTTTGGATAAGAGACTGCCGTTCGCTGACTCAGAAAGAGGTTGCGGATTATTTGGGAATAAAGCAACAGCAATATGCAAGGTACGAAAAAGGAATAAACATTATGCCTATTACACATCTTCACAGACTCTGTAAAATTCTTAATATTTCAGCAGATTTTATCGTAGGAAACACCGATAAAGAGTTGCCGTTTCCGAAAAATCATACAAAGACAAATAACGGACTATGAATAATTTCGAGAAGCTCTGCTTCCGAACATTTTACAGTATACCTACAACAAAATTCGAATCAAAATTCAATTTAAACATATTTCGTTCACTCGCAACAACATGATTTTTTTTAAGGAATCGCTGATTAAATTATTACCAAAGCTGTTGCCTTTTTCCGACTTTCCATTAAAATTCAAAGTTTATTCTGCGAAATATCATCATTATTTTCGGAATAAACCGCATTTTATGACAAACAATAACAGAGCAAACTTCAATTGCTCAATCGAGTGAGGAAAGGAAAAATATATGAAAGCAACAGGTATTGTAAGAAGAATAGATGACCTCGGCAGAATCGTCATCCCAAAGGAAATCCGCCGCACCATGCGTATCCGTGAGGGTGACCCGTTGGAAATTTTTACTGACGCTGACGGGGAAGTCATTTTCAAGAAGTATTCGCCAATCGGCGAACTGAATTCAATCACATCGCACTATGCAGATGTGCTTTTCAGGGGAACGGGGCTTCCCGTTATCGTCACGGACCGTGACAGCGTTATCGCCTGTGCAGGCATTTCAAAGAAAGAGGTTATGGACAGAAGAGTAAGCCAGAGCCTTGAATCGCTCATGGAACGCCATGAAAATTATATCTGTGCCGTTGACAGCGAAAGAATTCGACCCGTTGAAGGTCTTGACAAGGATGCCGCTGTGGCATTCTCGATAGTCGGCGGCGGAGATGTTTCGGGAGCGGTGGTTATGCTCATGCATGAAAACGGTTCATGCCCCACGCAGACAGAAACAAAGCTTGCTCAGATTGCCGCATCATTTCTCGGCAAACAGATGGAAGAATGAGAAAGGCAGGAATCTTTTCCGGATTCCTGCCTTTCTGCTATTAAAATTCTTTTTATTCATTCATGCTTAAAACATATTCTGTCGGCTTTGCCGTCATCTCAACCCACGCAGGTCTGAATCCGCATTTTATTGCATTTCTGACCGAGCGGATATTTGACCATGCCGCACAGTAAAACGGGATTTTTCCCCTTTCGAGAGTTTCAGATGCAAGCTTTCCCGTCAGGCATGATGCAACGCCCTGCCCACGGTATTCGGGAAGAACATCAATTCCTATCTGCCACATATCCCTGCAATCCTCCGAACATCCTGCAAGCCCGATGAGCTTTCCGTCATCATACGCTCCGACACAGATGCGGTCAAGCTGAGGTCTTTTCTTATTGAGTGCATTTGACCATTCCTGCAAATAAAGCTCACGGAAATCATCAGGCATTAGAATTCTTGTTTCGTATGCACATCCGTTTTCGCAGAGCTTATCCATATCGGGCAGAAAATATTCAGCCATAAAGCAGACTTTATATCCGTTCTTTTCAAGCTTTTCATCAAGAAAATGAAGATTCGGCGTTTCAAAGCAATGGAAAAATTCGTATTTTGAAAGATATTCCGAAACCGTTTCTTTCAGTTCGGCTCTTGCCGAAGCGACCGTATTATTCCCGTATGAAACAAAATTAACGCCAATATCCTTTTGATAAAAAACCTTTGAGCCTTCACGGAGAACAAACTCCGTAATTATATTTTCCTTTTTTGAAAAGTCTTCCGCTCTGCAACCGCAATCAATTGCAGACTGTTCCATTGCCGTGCGGAGAATCGTTTCATTTGTTATTTTCATAAGATGCACCCTGCAAGAATCGGCTCAATCTTTTTTGCCATAAGATAGAATCCGAGGTCTGTCGGATGGCAGTTATCAACTGTTGCATCGTTGAATTCGGTTTCCGTGAAGAATGTTCCGCCGTCAATCAGATAAACATTTTTATCGCCCTGTGCAATCGCATTATCATAGGTCTTTTTTATTACCGCAAAACGCTTTTCCCTGTCTTCGGTTCTCGGAAGCTCGGGTCTTGAAATAAAAATAACAGGCGTAGTCGGCTGAGCTTTTCTGAATTCTCTGAAAAATGCTTCGTGAGTTTTTTCGAGATGCTCTGCATCGGGAGCATTATGGTCATAATCCATAACAAAAGCACTCATCTTAATATCCGCTATATATTTTGCGTGGGCAATTTCGCCCCTTGCACTTCCGGAAAAACCGAGGTTGAGATAATCGCAGTTCAGTGCTCTTGAAAGAAAGCCTTCATAGTCTGTTCCCGGTCTTGAAGCACATCCTCCCTGGGTGATGGACGAACCGTAGAAAACAACAGGAGAAGTGATTTTATAAGGAATTTCCTCAAGAATTTCGCCGCTCTTATCAAGTCCGATATAGAGCTTCGAAAGGCGGTTATACAGCGGAAAATAAATGGTGATATTCTGCATTCTGCCTTTCGGGAGATAAACAATACCCTCGTATTTTTTCTCCCTGTTCGGGATAAATGAGCCGACAAAAACATCATCGGAATAAACGCTGAAGCCCTGAATTCCGCACTGAGCCATATGATTCATAACGCAGACATCGGGATACTCCGCTTTGATTGCAACATAGGGCGAATCGGTTCTGAATCTTACTCTGCCGCCTGCGGTGTTTTTGGCAAGAGCCTCAACGCCGCTGTTGATATTTTTCGTTACGGAAGCAGGCATACGGCGGTAATAATTTTCCACCTTATCGGGAGCTGAAATTCCGTGAAGAGAAAACGGTTTTTCGGCGGCATTGAAAAATCTGATATTCTTTTCGCCGATTGATGTTTTAATTCTGAAATTCAAATCAATATCGGAAATCTTCATGCAGCATTTTCCTTTCTCATCTCAATTACAGGTAACAAACCATACACGGTAACAGCAATGATTACAACCGCAAAACCGATAAGAGCAAGCGTTCCCGGCTTTTCACCCGTCACAAGCCAGACCGGAATGGGGTTGAAAATAGGTTCAATCGTAAGCAGAAGCGAGGTTTCAATCTTATTGATTTTCTGACATCCTCTTGCATAGCATATATTGGCAACGCCAAACTGAAAAACTGCAAGAATAAACACCCAGAAAAGAGTTCTTTTGTCAAAGGTCATATTCTTATCGAAGAACATAAACGGGAAGCAGACAGCGAAGCTCATCACATTGCTCAGATACATTCCCTCAGCCGAATCCGCTTTCTTATCGCTGAAAATAATTATCTGACCCGCAAAGGTAATGCCCGAAAGCAGTCCGAGAAGATTACCGATGATGTGTGTTGCGTCAAGCTTATCGGCAAACGAAAGAAAGCATCCGCCGAAAACGGCTATAACGATTGCCGTTTCTATCATTTTCGGCTTGACCTTCTGAACGATAACCGTAAATATGAAAACGAGAATCGGTGCAATATACTGCAAAACAATTGCCGTCGCCGCCGTGGTAAGTTTTATCGACATCATATAAAGAATGCCGGTGAGAGATGTCATGACCGCTCCGAGAAAAGTATGCTTTTCAAAGCTTAATTTAAAGCTCTTTTTATTGATACCGAGCATTATTATGCCGACTCCGCATCTCGCCGCCATGATGGACATTGAATTCCACGGAATTGATTTGACACACACTCCGGCAAGTCCCCAGAAAAGAGCCGTTCCGATTATCAGCAGCCTGCCCTGAGCCTGCTGCCTTCTGAGATTTGTTTCAACCATCCTGTTGCCCCTTAAAAATATTGCAGGGGAGTTTATCCCCTGCGCTTTTTACCGAATATTAAGAACAGAACAAACGCTGTCAGGAAAGCTCCTGAAATTCCTATCACCAGAATCAGCATTATATCCTTGTTATGAGTGTCATCTGTCGTTTGAGACGAAGACGAAGCCTGTGCCGCCGAAGGGAAGGTCGCTTCGGCAAATGTTGTTGTTTCTTCGGAAGCGGTTGCTGATTCGTCCGTCTCGCTGAACACAATTTCATTTGCAGGAACAACAACCTCATACATTCCATCTTCCATATAGAAAATACCCGTTGTTGTTTCGGGAACCGAAGTGGTTACGGCAGTAGTTGCTGTTGTTTCGGTGCTTGAAACAGGTTGCGTCTTTGCGGCGGCAGTTGTTGTTGCCTTGGCAGTTGTTGCCGCAACAGTTGTTGCCGCCTTTGTTGTGACAGCTTTTTTTGTTGTTGTCGTGGTTGCAGACACAACATCCCTGAGAACGGGTCTCGAATTATCGGCGGCAAACTTCGGAGAATAGAGAATATAGTTTTCAGACGGATATTTGACTCTTCTGCCCGAACCTGCTTTTGAACCGTCTTTAACATTCTGCTCAAAAAGAGTTATGCTTGCTCCGTTGAAGCTTTTAACAATCGCCCAATGGTCTCCCCTGCCGTCTCTCTTGCTTGACGGCGAATAAATAACATCGCCGGGCTGCGGAGATTCACCGGTAACAAACTTATATCCCGAGGTAAGCATTTCAATTGGTTCTGCTCCGCCCGGCACAAGATAACCGTAATCTGCAAAAATGAAAACATCAAGTCCGTAAGCTTCCTTATAGAATCTCGTAATAAGCTCGGTGCATTGATATGAACCGGGCGTAAGAGAATAACGGGCTTCAACTCCGTGGAAGGTATCCGCAACATAAGGAATGCCTATTATTGAAGAATATGTTCCGCCCACAACATCATTATACCACGATGCACCGGCATCTGCCGAAAAAGCAGACACTGTCAGTGTGAATATAACGATAAGGCACAAAATATTTTTTAAACGCTTCATAATCACTCACTTGAGAAGGTCAGCAAAAAGTCTGATATTTGAATGTTCAAGCTTAAGCTCACCATTCTGCTCTTTCTTAATTACTTCAACTATTCTGTCATTTATCGGTGTGGGAACTCCGTATTTTCTTCCCCATTCGCAGACAACGCCGTTAATTGCGTCAATCTCGCAGGATTTGCCTTTTTTGAGGTCCTGAAGCATTGACGGCTCAATTGCACGATGCTTCTTCATTGCAATAGGAAGAAGAAGAGTTGCAAAAGCTTTTTTAAGACCGTTATTATAGTAGAAAAGCTTTGTTATATCCTTGCCCTGAACGGGAGCGAATTCAACTCCTGCGGCATGGCCTACATCAATGCATTCCTTCATGCAACGCACTGCAACGGGTTTAACATCCTTTCCCTCCGAGACATCGCCGAAAACTCCGCCGACAACTGTTCCGAGACCTGAGAATGTTGCGTTGATAAGAAGCTTCGACCAACGGGCTCCTATAAGGTTCTCTTCAAAATGAACGGGACACATTTTTTCAAGAAGTCCCTTAACAAGATTGAACTGCTCATCGGTAACACCTTCCATCTTGCCCATATGGAATGAAAGGCTGTCCGGGTCACTTGTGAGAATACATTCTCCGGGAGCTGAAAGAGTTGCTCCCCATTCAACGGCACAACCCATAGTATGGTTTTTGCCGACAATCTCGGCAACTCCCGGCTCGGGAATTCCGTTCTGAAGAGTAACGATAACGCCGTCCTCCGTAAGAAAATCCTTAAGCATTGTAACAACCTCTTGGTTGAAAAGCTGTTTTGTCATAAGGAAGAACACATCATATTTTCCGCTCATTTCATCGGGAGTGATTGCATTGACGGGAACATTCATTTCAACCGTACCTTTAATTGTTGCTCCCTTTTCTCTGAGAGCGGCAATATGCTCCTTGTTGCGGTTGATAAGCTCAACCTCTGCACCGTTCTTTGTCATATAAGCGCCGAGAACCGTTCCGAGGGAGCCTGCTCCGTAAATTGCACATTTCATTCTATTATGTCTCCTTTTGATTTTTATGCTCAATTAATGACTGCAAATTTCTAATGTATATTATATATAAAACATCCCGAAAGGTCAAGCAAAAATTTTTTCCTTCCAATCATAGTCATTTTGCACATTATATTTTTCGTCAAAAACGCCCATATTTTTCCTATTAATCAAAAAAACATTGAAAATCAGTCACAATCAATCCTCACGAAATAAACATGACCATCAGCTTTTTGTCAAAATAAACAAAACAGAAATTAATAAAAGCCGTCAATTTGGATTAGCAAACGAATTATTGAATGCATGGTCTAAAATTGTTGACGGAGCAAATATTTATGCTATAATATGAAATAACAAAAAGAATTTTAGTTTGGGAGATATAGATTATGTTTGTTAAAGACGTTACCGTTCAGAATCAGGTTGGCCTTCACGCCCGTCCCGCAACCTTCTTTATTCAGAAGGCAAACGAATTCAAATCATCCATCTGGGTTGAAAAAGAGGAGCGTAGAGTCAACGCAAAGAGCCTTCTCGGTGTTCTTTCGCTCGGCATTATGGGCGGCACAAGCATCCGCATCATTGCCGGCGGTCCCGACGAAGAGCAGGCAGTTGCAGAGCTTGTTAAGCTTGTTGAATCAGGCTTCGCAGAATAATTTCAAACATAACGTCAAACGGAGCTGCTCAGTGCAGCTCCGTTTTCTCGCTTTTCACGGAAGGTTGTGGATAAAAATACATGGAAAGGTTGTCATAACGAATCGGTCCGCAGACCGGTGTGATAATCCGTAATATTCGGCTAAGGGAAACGGATTGCCACGCTTCGCTCGCAACGGTCGAACCTTCTCCGTCAATATTATTAATACTGATATTATTGACATCCCAATATTTTTGTGAAGAGACTATTTCTTAATCCTCTTCGTCTTCCTCTTTTTTCTCAACAGGAAGAATTTCTATTTTTATCTGGTCGATTCTGCGTTCATCAATTGAAAGAACCGTGAAGCGGAGATTTTCATATTCTGCGGTGATATTTTTTGAAATATCGTTTTCAGTCGGCAGATAACCGAGCAGGCTGATAACAAATCCGCCGATTGTGTCATAATCTCCGTCAGGCAATTCCGCTCCGACAAGCTCGTCAATTTCATCAAGGTCGGTTGTTCCTTCAACAGTGAAGGTCGTTTCATCAATCTTCTTGATTTCCTCTTCCTCATCGTCATATTCATCCTGAATATTGCCGACTATGGATTCAAGCACATCCTCAAGAGTAACGATACCTGCCGTTCCACCGTATTCATCAACAACAACAGCAAACTGGGTATGGCTTTCGTTCATCGCCTTGAAGAGGTCTGCACACGGCTGAGTTTCGGGAACATAAAGGGTTTTACGCATAACCTTTTCAATTGTGAGGTCCTTCGGAATATTCTTGCCGACATATTTAAGCAAATCCTTCGCATAAAGCACGCCGACAATGCTGTCCGGGTCATCTTTGTAAACGGGAATTCTCGAATAACCGTTTTCAATTGCAAGCTCCGCAACCTGAGCAAGAGATTTCGTAACCTCAATTGCACTCATTTCCGTGCGGTGAGTCATAATATCTCCCGTATCGAGGTCATCGAATTCGAAAATGTTATCTATCATCTCTTTCTGCGAATCTTCGATAACACCCTTTTCTCCGCCGACATCAACCATCATACGGATTTCTTCCTCCGTAACATTCTCTTCATCGGCATTCGGGTCAAAGCCGAAAATGCGGACTACGGCATTGGTTGAAAACGAAAGAATTTTAACAAAGGGCTTCGTTACCTTCGCAACAAACAGCAATACGCCGACAACCTTAAACGAAACCTTTTCGGGAATCTGCATTGCAATTCTCTTCGGAGCAAGCTCACCGAGAACAAGCGAAAAATAGGAGGTTACGATTGTGATGACAACAATCGAAACAACCGAAACAACGCCGACATATGTTTTGCAGAATTCGAAATGGTTTGCGAGAGCATTGGTCAGCATATCGGCAAAGGTCTGTGAAGCCGAAGCCGAAGTAAGAAATCCGGCAAGGGTAACGCCGATCTGAATTGTTGAAAGAAAGTTGCTTGAATTCGCAGTCAGTTTAACTATCTGCTTTGCTTTTTTGTTGCCCTCCTCGGCAAGCTTCTGCATCTTCGTGTCGTTGAGAGAAATAATCGCAATTTCGCTCATCGCAAAAAATGCGTTGACTACAATCAGCACAAAGAGAAGTGCCAGTTTGGGAATTATTGAAATCGCAGGGCCGGGGTCATCCATTTTGGATTTGCTCCTTTCAAATATAAAAAGTCATTGTATATAATATCATAGTAGAATAACGCTGTCAACCAAAATTAAAAAATGGTGACAAAATCTCCCTGCTATGCTATAATATTGCATATTAATAATCGGGAGAAATGCTATGCTTTATCTTATTCTTGCCCGTTCAGGCGGCGGTAAAACAACGCATATCACAAATCTGATCTCTGATTTCAGTGCATCGGGAAATCGAAAAATGACTCTCATCGTGCCCGAACAGTTCAGCTTCATGAGCGAAAAAATGATGCTCGGCAAGGTCGGAGCAAAAGCGATGAGCAACATTGATGTGCTTTCGTTCACAAGTCTCGGAGAGAAGCTTGTCGGCAAACCCGCTCTTCACGAAAGACGCAGGCTTGATGATGCTTCCAAATCCGTGCTGATGAGAATGGCACTTGAAGCGGTCAGGGATAAGCTTCAGCTTTACGGCGGTCACACAACAAAACCATCGGTAATTTCGGAATTTATTGCTCTTTCAACTGAATTCAAGCAGAATTCGGTTTCGGCAGATTTTGTCAGAAATGTTCTCGCAGGCATGGAAAACAGTCTTCTCAAAATGAAGCTGACCGATATTGCCAATGTGCTTGACGCTTATGATTCAATCATTTCGGGAAGCTATTTTGACCCCGATGACCTGCTGACCGAGCTTTGCGACATTTTGCCCGAAAGCGATTATTTTTCAGACCGACTTGTTTTCATTGACGGCTTCAGAGGATTCACCGCTCGTGAATATGATGTTATTAATTTCATGATGAAGAAATCAGCGGATGTTTATCTTACTCTCTGTGCCGATAATCTCAACAATGCGGATGATGAAACAGATCTTTTTGCTCACACGAAACGCACGGCAATGAGGCTGATTTCATCAGCAAAGAAAAACGGAATAACAGTTAATCCTCCGATATATCCTTCGCCCGAATTCGAACGCTTTGCTTCTCCGGAGCTTGCTGCTCTTGAGGAAGAGCTTTTTTCCCCTTCTCCGGACATATATGATGATGAATGCGATAATATCACCCTCGTCAAGGCTTCGGATATTTATGCGGAATGTGAATATATAGCCTGCATGGCAAAGAAGCTTATCCGTGAAGACGGGTTGCGTTGCCGTGACATAGCGATTATTGCAAGGCAGAGCGATGCCTATGAAGCACCACTGCGTAGTGCATTGAAGAAATGCGGAATATCCGTTTTTGAAGACAGTCGTCAGCCGATTGATGCTTCGCCCGTAACAACGCTCGCTTGCAGTATTCTTGAAATTGCTTCAAAGGGATTTCAGACTGAAACTGTTATGCGATGCCTCAAAACGGAGCTTGCAGGCATAGACCCCGAAGAGATTTCCGAAGTTGAAAATTACTGCTATCTTTGGCAGATAAACGGCACGGACTGGCTTCATGAATGGGAGCATAATCCGTCGGGCTTCGGAGCTTTTACGGATAAGGACAAAGCCGCTCTTGAAAATCTTAACATAATCCGTAAAAAAATCATTTTCCCTCTCTGCGATTTCAAAAAATCTCTTGAGGATGCAGACGGCGAAAAGGCGGCACATTCTCTCTACAATTGCCTTGAAGGAATGAACGCTGCCGAAAACCTCAAAGCACTTGCTCAAAGCCTTGTTGATGCAGGCGAAACGGGAATAGTCATTGAGCTTGAAAGAATGTGGACTCTCCTCACGGAGCTTCTTGATTCATTCGAAACGCTATTCAGAGGCAGAGCTGTCACCGCTTCATCATTCTGCGAAGCATTTTCGCTCATGCTTTCCGTTCAGACATCGGGCAATCTTCCTCAGGGACTTGACGAAATAACCATCGGTTCTGCGGACAGAATAAGAGTTTCCGCTCCGAAGGCGGTATTCATCGCAGGTGCAAACAGCGGAGTATTCCCTGCGGTTGCATTCGGTGGCTCCGCACTTACCGATAAAGACAGAAGAAAAATGTTTTCTCTCGGAATAGAGCTTTCCGATTTCGGCGAATATAAGCTTGCGGAAGAAAAGCTCATTGCCTATAACGCCTTCTGCTGTGCTTCTCACAAGCTCTTTGTTTGCTCTCCCGAAAGGGATAACAGAGGTAATGCTCTTTCACCTTCGGAGCTTTATCTGAAAATCAAAGCTCTTTTCCCGAAATGCAGGGAGGTTGATGCTTCGGGTCTCGGCGGAATCTTCTATGTTGAAAGCAAAAAATCCGCATTTGAGCTTGCTGCAAGTGAACATCAAACCGTTGAGGGGGCTTCGGCGAAAAAATATCTTTCTGGCGAAGAGGAATGGGCAGACAAGCTTGCTTCTCTTGAAAGAACAATCGAAAGCAAAGCATTTTCAATTGAAAGCAAGGAAGCCGCAAAAGCTCTTTTCGGAGAAAATATCAATATTTCCGCTTCAAAGATTGAAAGCTATCACAAATGTGCATTTTCATATTTCTGCGAATACGGTCTTCGTGCAAAGGTCAGAAAGCCTGCCGAGCTTGACCCTATGCAGAAGGGAAATGTTATCCATAAAACACTTGAAAAGCTTTTTTCGGAATTTTCGCATGATGAGCTTTCGGAAATGGATGACGACAAACTGCTTGAAATTATATCCTCCTACATGAATGATTATCTTCTGGAATTTCTTGATGCATCGGGCAGGAATGAAAGATTTATTTATCTTTATAACCGCCTTGCCGGCACAATCCGTGATGTTGCCAAAAGGCTGATAAGAGAATTTTCAAGAAGCAGATTCAGACCCGTTGCTTTTGAATTGAAAATCGGGAATAACGGAGAGGTTGCTCCCTATGAGCTAACCTCCTCAAGTGGAAAAATCATTATTTCAGGTTCGGTTGACAGGGTTGACACCGCCTTAATCAACGGTCAGAAATATCTGCGAATCATTGACTATAAATCATCGGGAAAGAAATTCAGGCTAAGCGATGTGGCTCAGGGGCTGAATATGCAGATGTTCGTCTATCTTTTCACGCTCTGGCAAAACGGCAAAGAGAAATTCGGCGATTTTCTCCCTGCCGGAGTGCTCTATTATCCTGCAAACGCACCGCTTATCGGAGTTGAAAGAACCGATTCCGAGGAAAAAATACTTGACGAAAAGCAGAAAAAAAGCCGCATGGACGGCATAGTGCTTGATAAATTTGATGTTATCGCCGCAATGGACGAGGAAATGAGCGGTCTGTTCATCCCTGCAAAGCTTGATAAAAAAGGAAATGTTTCAGGTTCGCTCATCAGTCTTAATCAGCTCGAAAGGCTCAAAGACAAAGCTGATAAAATTCTGATTAGAATGGCAGATTCGCTTCACGGCGGTTACATCGAAGCCTGCCCCGTCAAAGGCAAAAGCTATGAAAAGGTGTGCGAACACTGCAACTATAAAGCGGTCTGCGGATACGAAGAAAACAGACCGAGAAAAAATCTTTTTGATGATGACCTTGAAGAGGTTCTGAAAGCTCTTTCGGAAGGAGATGAAGCAGATGAAATGGACTGATGACCAGCAGAAAGCCATTGAAGCACGGCAGGGAACATTGCTCGTCAGTGCGGCAGCAGGCTCTGGCAAAACGGCAGTTCTCGTTGAAAGAGTTATTCAGCGTATCTGCGACACCTCCGACCCCTGCGGAGTTGAAAACCTTCTTATCGTAACCTTCACAAATGCCGCAGCAGCACAGATGAAGGAAAAAATTTCTGCGGCGTTGAGCAAAAAAATTGCCGAACTTCCTTCGGATAAGCATCTTCGCAGGCAGCAGCTCATGCTACCCTGTGCCAGCATATGCACAATAGATTCATTTTGCATCGGTTTGGTCCGTGAAAACTTTCACGCTCTCGGCATTGCTCCCGATTTTGCGATGCTTGACGAAGGAAAAATCAATATTTTAAAGGTTAACGCCGTCAACAAGGTCATAGATGAGCGTCACAAAAACCCGACAGCGGAATTCACGGCTCTGTGCAACCTTGCAGGTAACACGAGCGAAGACAATAAGCTTCTTGATATAGTTCTCAAGCTTTACGATTTATCAAGAGCCTATCCCTTCCCCGGATTATGGCTTGATTCGCTCACGGAGAATTTCACCTCACCTGCCCCGATTGAGGAATCGCCCTGGGGCAGAATGCTGATAAATCACGCCATACGCACGGCTTGCAGTGCCAAGGAAAGTGCACTTTATTGCCTTTCTCTTCTTGAGGATGAACCCAACCTTGCCGCCAGATATAATGAAGGCTTCCTGCTTGACATTGATATTATTGATTCATTTCTTGATAAGCTCGCTGAAAACTCGTGGGATGAAATCTGCGATTCATTCGGAAAAATCACCTTTGAAAGAGCAAAAAATGCTCCGTCAAAATATGAATCCATCGGAAAAGATATATGCAAAGCTCTGCGAACGGAATACAGAGATAACATAAAATCTCTCTCGAAAATTTTCAATATCAGCTCCTCCGACCACGGCAACGATATTGCAAAGCTTTCTCCGATAGTTACCGAGCTGATTGAGCTTGTCAAGGATTTCGGCTCGGAATTCAGCAGATTGAAAGCGGAAGAAAACGGAGCGGATTTCTCCGACACTCTTCATCTCGCCCTTGAGCTTCTTGCAAGACCCGACGGCAATTCATTCAAGCGGACAGAGCTTGCCGAAATGCTTTCAGAGAATTATAAAGAAATCCTCGTTGACGAATACCAGGATGTCAACAAGGCACAGGATATGATATTCTCTGCTCTTTCAAGAAACGAAAACAATCTTTTTATGGTCGGCGATGTGAAACAGAGCATTTACCGCTTCCGTCAGGCAATGCCCGAAATATTCCTTTCCAGAAGAGATTCAATGAAGGAATATTCAAGCGGCAACTATCCTGCCAAGGTCACTCTCGGCAAGAATTTCAGAAGCCGCAAGGGAGTTACTGAAACGGTCAACATGATTTTCTCCTCGCTCATGAGCCGTGAAGCCGGCGGACTTGAATATGACGAAAACGAATTTCTCGAAGCCGCCGCAAGCTATCCCGAGCATTCCGAAGCGGATGCAGAGCTTTATCTTATTCAGAGCAATGACGAAGAAAAGGATAAGGAAACGCAGGCAAGATTTGTTGCCGATTACATAGCCGATGCAATGTCGGGCGGAATGAAAATTTCAGACGGAGAAGGCTTCCGTGAACCGCAATACAGAGATTTCTGCATTCTTCTGCGAAGCATCAAAAGCAATGCCTCGGCATTCATGGATGCACTGAATGAGAAAGGAATACCCGTCAGCTGTGAAGCAAGCGAGGGATTTTTGACCTCTCCCGAAATAATGCTCATGACTTCCCTGCTCAAGATAATTGACAACCCTGCCGATGATATTCCGCTCACGGCGGTCATGCTTTCGCCGATATTCGGATTTCTGCCCGATGACCTTGCCTTAATGCGTTCGGCTAATCGAAGCGGAAATATTTGGCAGGCTCTGAACGCCTATGCCGAAGGCGGCAACAAGAAAGCTGTTTCGTTCCTTGCGGAGCTAACCGCAATGCGTAGGCTTTCGGCAACTCTCCACGCAGGCGAGCTTGTGAGAAGACTTGTGAATGATTTCGGAGCAATCATCTGTGCAACGGGCAACAGCGTTAAAAAGAGAGCAAACCTCAACCGTTTCATCGACCTTTCAAACAAAACAGACGGCAAGGGCGTTTCGGGGCTTGTGAAATATATTGACCGGCTTATTGCGGGCAAAAAGGATGTTGAATCGGGTCAGACAAGCTCCGAAGCTTCTGACGCAGTAAGAATTATGACAATTCACAAGAGCAAGGGGCTTGAATTTCCCGTCTGCATTCTCGGAATGTGCGAAAAAAAATATAATGATTTCTTCAACAAGGAAGACCTTATTATAGCTCCCGAAAGCGGAATAGGAATTGCAATCAACGATTCAAGCGTTAAATATGACACTCTTCCGAGGCTTGCCGCAAAAATCGAAACAAAATCCGCTGAGCATTCCGAGGAGCTTCGTGTGCTTTATGTTGCTCTCACAAGAGCGAAGGAAAAGCTCGTTATGCTCTGCTCATGCTCCGACCCTAAGGCAAAGCTTCTCTCTGCCGCAAAGAACATACGCACGGAAAAGCACATTGACCCGTTGACTGTTACCAATTTTTCAAGCTATGAAGCCGGGATTCTCTCCGCTCTTCTACGCCACCCCGATGCAAATAATCTTCGGGAGGAGATAGGATTTCCTTATAAATTTGTTTTGCCCTCGTCAACAAAGCTGAAGTCTGAAATTGTATATCTTTCCAAAAAAGAAGAATTAAAAGAAGCTGAATTCATTGCTCCCGAAGCAGACGAAGGTCTTGTTGAAAAAATCCGCAAAAGAGCAGAATTCGTTTATCCTTTTGCTTCTCTTGAAGGAATTGTTTCAAAGCGAATTGCATCAAGACTCGAAGCGGAGGACATCTGCGGAGAATATTTTGCATCTGCGAAACCGTCTTTCATGAGCAAGGAAAAGCTCACCCCTGCCCAGAGAGGAACGGCAACTCACAGATTTATGCAGTTTGCCGATTATCAGAAGGCAAAGGAAAACATCAATTCGGAGCTTGAACGCCTCGTTGAGGAAGGAATGCTCACGAAGCCTGAAGCCGATGCAGTTGACGCAAAAGCAATTTCGCAGTTCTTTGAGTCTCCGCTTTCGAAGAGAATGCTTTCATCCCCAAAAATCTACAAGGAATATTCATTCACCTCTTCAATTCCTCTTTGCGAGATGCACCCCGAAATTCCCGAAAAAGAGGGAAAGGGCGAGGTTATCATCATTGAAGGCGTTGCCGACTGTGCATTTGAAGAAGACGGAAAGCTTGTTATCGTTGACTATAAGACAGACCGTGCAAGTCCGGAGGAGCTGAAGGAAAAATACAGCGAACAGCTCGGTATCTACAAAAGATGCCTTGCGGAATCAATCGGCATTCCCGTCAAGGAAGCGATTATTTATTCATTCAGGTCAGGAACGGAAATAACCGTTTAGCCATATCATTAAAAGCCGGAGTTCTTCGATTGAAGTTCTCCGGCTTTCATCATTTTATTTTGTCATTTTTTCCTGCTTGACTTTATGGTCAATAACATGGCGTGAAGCAAGCTCGCTTCTGATGTCTTCAAGGCTGATTCCCTGATTAATCATAAGCACCATTGTGTGATAAGCAAGGTCGGCAATTTCATAAATTGTTTCCTTTTTATCCTCTGCCTTGGCGGCAATGATAACCTCGGTGCATTCCTCACCGACCTTCTTGAGAATTTTATCAAGACCCTTTTCGAAAAGATAGGTTGTGTATGAGCCTTCCTTCTTCTCGGTCTTTCTGCCCTCGATAAGCTTCATAAGTCCCTCATATGAGAATTCGTGAAGCTCGTCGCTTTCGAAAACTTCATTTTCAAAACAGGTTTCCGTTCCGAGATGGCAAGCAGGTCCGTCCGCTTCAACCTTAACAACAAGTGCATCCTTGTCGCAGTCCGCCGTGATTGAAACAATGTGCTGATAGTTGCCGCTCGTTTCGCCCTTGAGCCAAAGCTCCTGACGGCTTCTGCTCCAGAAGCAGGTGAGCTTTTTCTCCATTGAAATTGCAAGGCTCTCCTTGTTCATATAAGCAAGAGTAAGCACCTTCTTTGTTTTCGCATCAACAACGATTGCGGGAATAAGACCTTTTTCGTCAAACTTAAGTTCATCAATACTAATCATTTATGTAATCTCCTTATGTTCTTGTGTATATGCCTGAATCAGACATGGCTTTTTTAAGGTCATTTATGCTGACCTCTCCGAAATGGAAGATGGAAGCCGCAAGACCTGCATCAACCTTCGGAAGCGTTTTGAAAAGCGTGATGAAATCATCAATTTTTCCTGCACCGCCCGAAGCAATAACAGGAACCGAAACAACCTCGCAGACCCTTTCGAGCATTTCAAGGTCAAAGCCGCCTTTAACGCCGTCTGTGTCAATCGAATTGACAACTATTTCCCCTGCACCGTTGCCGACACAGCGTTTAATCCATTCAATTGCTTCCATTCCCGTGTTTTCTCTTCCGCCTTTTGCGAACACTCTGAAAACACCGTCAACTCTTTTAACATCAACCGAAAGCACAACGCACTGGTCGCCGTAGAGCTTTGCCGCCTCGTAAACAAGATCGGGATTTCTTATTGCTCCCGAATTAACACTGACCTTATCCGCTCCGCATTTAAGCACTCTGTCGAAATCGGCAACCGAATTTATGCCGCCGCCGACAGTCAGCGGAATGAAGACCTTTTTAGCCGTTTCGCAGAGAATATCGGTAAATATCTTTCTGCCGTCAGATGAAGCGGTTATGTCATAAAACACAAGCTCGTCTGCACCGTTATCGCTGTAATATTTTGCAAGGTCAACAGGCGAAGAAACATCCTGAAGTCCTTCAAAATTTATGCCCTTTACTACTCTGCCGTTTTTGACATCGAGGCACGGAATAATTCTTTTTGTTATCATTTCGCCACCTCAATTGCTTCCTCAAGGTCAATTGCACCGGTATAATATGCCTTACCGATTATTGCACCGTACATTCCTGCTTTTGCAAGCTTATCAACATCCTCAATGCTTGATACTCCCCCGGAAGCGATAATCTGCATATCGAATTTCTCCATCAGCTGAGCATAGAGAGAATGGTTAGTTCCCTGCATTGCACCGTCCTTAGATATATCGGTGCAGATAAGAGTTTTGACCCCTGCCCTCTGCATCTTTTCGCAAAAATCAAATGCGGTGAATTCCGATTTTTCAGTCCAGCCTTTGATGGCAACCATTCCGTCTTTAATGTCAATACCGACAGCGATTTTATCGCCGAATTTTTCAACCGCTTTTTCAACGAAACCGGGTTCTGTTACTGCGGCAGTGCCGAGAATAACACGGTCAATTCCTGCATTGACATATTTTTCAATTGTTTCAATATTTCTTATTCCGCCGCCTATCTCGCAAAAAAGACCTGCGGCTTTTTTTATTGCACAAACCGTTTCGAAATTCGGAGTTGTGCCGTTCTTCGCTCCCTCAAGGTCAACAATGTGCATATGAGTTGCACCTGCGGCTCTGAATTTCAGAGCTGTGTCAGGCGGATTATTATCATAAACCGTCATCTGTGCATAGTCGCCCTTGAAAAGTCTGACCGCCTTGCCGTCAAACAAATCTATTGCAGGATAAATCAGCATTTCTCCGCCCCCTTCATTTCGGCAAACGCCTTAAGAATCGCAAGTCCCTTTGCTCCGCTCTTTTCGGGATGGAACTGACAACCGAAAACATTTCCGCTTGCAACTGCGGCTGTCAACTCTGAACCGTATTCGGCAGTTGCGATAACCGAATCTCCGCAGTCGGCGGCATAGAATGAATGCACAAAATAAACATGGTCACCGTCAGAAATATATTTGAAAAGCGGATTTTCTTTTTTGAAAATCAGTGCATTCCAGCCGATATGCGGAATTTTGAGGTCAGAGGGAATAACATCGGCAATAGGTCTGACATTTCCTTTGATAAGTCCCAAGCCCTCATGCTCGCCGTATTCAAAGCTTTTTTCGAAGAGCAGCTGCATTCCGAGGCAAATTCCCATCATGGGCTTTCCGAGTGCAACCTGCTCCTTAATAACATCAACAAGACCGGATTCAAAGAGCTTCTCAGCCGCATCCTCAAATGCACCTACTCCGGGCAAAATAATGCTGTCAGCCTTTTTCAGGTCTTCGGCGTTTGCCGTAACCATAACATCAGCTCCGATAGCCGCAAAAGAGCTTTTGAGCGAAAAGAGGTTGCCTACGCCGTAATCAACTATTGCTATCATTATAAAACACCCTTCGTCGACGGAATTTCGTCTGCAAATTCTCCGTCTATTGCAACTGCCGTTTTGAGGCTTCTTGCAACCGACTTGAACGCACCCTCAATAATGTGATGGGTATTTGTTCCGTCAAGCTTTTTGATATGAAGGGTAACCCCTGCATTTCTCACAAAGCCGAACCAGAATTCCTCAACCAGCTCCGTATCAAAATCTCCTACCTTGGCGTTGAGCTGACCGAGGTCATAGCCGAGATAAGCTCTGCCCGAAATATCAACCGCAGAAAGAATAAGAGCTTCGTCCATCGGCAGGATTATATTGCCGTAACGGATAATACCCTTTTTATCCGCAAGAGCCTCTGCGAATGCCGAGCCGAGAGCAATTCCGATGTCTTCAACGGTGTGATGGTAATCAACATCGGTGTCTCCGTTGCATTTAACATCAAGGTCAAATCTGCCGTGCTTCGCAAAAAGAGTGAGCATATGATTAAGAAAACCGCAGCCTGTGTCTATTCTGCCGTTTCCCTTTCCGTCAAGATTAAGAGAAAGCTCAATCTGCGTTTCGGCGGTGTTCCTTTTTATTTCAGCAGTTCTCATTTGTTTTCCTCCAGTATTATACCGAGCGTTTCAATAAGTGCTTCCATCTGATAGATATTGCCTATTGATATCCGATTATAATCCTTTATTCTCTCCTTGTCAAAGTGTCTGACAAGAATTCCTCTGTTTTTCAGCTCTTTATAGATAAATTCGCCGCTGAGCGTATCATGCTTTGCAAAAACGAAATTTGCCTGCGAATCAAGAACCGTGAAGCCGAGTCTGCGAAGCTCGTTGGTTGTCCACACACGGTTTTTAGCAATAATTTTGCAGTTATCGAAGAAATATTTGTTATCTTCAAGAGCACCGATTCCTGCCGCCATAGTCATGCGGTTGATATTATACGGATTCGTCGAATATCTGACGGTGTTCAGATCCTGAATCAGCTCCTTGCAGGCAATTCCGAAGCCGAGCCTTGCCCCTGCCATCGAACGGGATTTTGAAAAAGTCTGCGTAACGAGAAGATTATCGTATTTATGTATGAGCGAAACTGCACTCTCTGCACCGAAATCAACATAGGCTTCATCAACAACAACAACACTGTCGGGATTTGAACTGACAATCCGTTCAATGTCGGAAAGCGGAAGAGAAATTCCCGTTGGTGCATTGGGATTAGCAATGAAAATTGTTTTATTGATACCGATATAATCTTCAACATTAATTGTAAAATCCTCACGAAGAGGAATTTCCTCATAGGGTACTGCGTTGAATTCTGCAAAAACGGGATAGAAACCGTAAGTAATATCCGCAAAAACGGCAGGTCTGTTCTTATCGCAGAATGCCATGAATGCAAAATTCAGAATATCATCCGAGCCGTTTGTGAAGATGATTTCATCCTTTTCAACCTTGAAATATTCCGATGCCGTTTTAACAAGGTCACGGCATTCGGGGTCAGAATAAAGCTGAAGGTCATAGGCGGCTTCCTTTGCGTATTTTTCCGCAACCGGAGACGGTGCAAACGGATTTTCGTTTGTGTTCAGCTTGATATATTTGAATTCCTTGGGCTGCTCACCCGGAGTATACGGAACAAGCTTTTCATATTTCTTTGAAAAAAATTTACTCATCTCTACCCTCCGAGGTACGGATTACTGCACTCTTTGCGTGAGCCGTAAGCCCCTCAACGGTTGCAAAATATGCAACATCCTCTGCAACCTTTTTAAGGGCATCTCTTGTGTAATATGTATACTGAGTTTTCTTGATGAAATCATCAACCGAAAGAGGATTTGAAAATTTAGCCGTACCGACAGTCGGAAGAGTGTGGTTGGGACCTGCAAAATAATCTCCGAGAGCCTCGGGACAGTTTCTGCCCATAAAAACGGAACCTGCATGGCGAATTTTATCAAGATAATCAAACGGATTATCAACACAGAGTTCAAGATGCTCCGGAGCAATTTCGTTTGAAATTTCAATCGCTCTTTCAATGCAGTCAGCAACAATGATTTTGCCGTTGTTATCAACGGATGCTCTTGCAATCTCCGCTCTTTCAAGAAGAGGAATCTGCTTTTCAAGCTCTTCGCTGACCTTTTCGGCAAGCTCTGCGGAATCGGTTACGAGAACCGCACTTGACATCTTGTCATGCTCTGCCTGTGAAAGAAGGTCTGCCGCAACAACAGCCGCATCTGATTTTCCGTCTGCAACAACAAGAATTTCACTCGGACCCGCAATCATATCAATTGAAACTCTGCCGAAAACCTGCTTCTTGGCTTCTGCAACAAAGGCATTGCCCGGTCCGACAATTTTATCAACCTTCGGAATGCTTTCCGTGCCGTAAGCAAGAGCGGCAACTGCCTGTGCTCCGCCGACCTTGAAAATTTTATCAACGCCGGCAACGCTTGCGGCGGCAAGAATGAAGGGATTGATTTTGCCCTCGGCATTCGGAGGAGTTACCATAACAACCTCTCTGCAGCCCGCAATCTTGGCAGGAATCGAATCCATGAGAACGGTTGACGGATAAGCCGCCGTACCACCCGGAACATAGAGACCTGCTCTGTCAATCGGAATAATTTTCTGCCCGATAACTATGCCGTCTTCATCGTTTATGATGAAGCTGTTTCTCTTCTGCTTCTCGTGGAATTTCGTTATGTTTTCTGCGGCTTTTTCAAGTATTTCAATGAATTTAGGCTCGACCGAAGCAATAGCCTCTTCAATTTCTTCCTGAGAAACAAGAAGAGAATTGAGCTTAGCCTTATCAAATTTTTCGTTATATTCAAGAACCGCCTTATCGCCGTTCTGCTTAACATTTTCGATAATGTCGGCAACTATCTGCTCAACATTCATTGTCGGCATTGCTCTTGCGAAAATTTCATCGTTTGAGACCTCGCCGTATTTTAAAATCTTAATCATTTTTATTCCTCCACCTGTTTTGCAAGCTCCGAAACAAGTCTGTCTATTGCTTCGCTTTTGAATTTGTAGCTTGCCTTGTTTGAAATAAATCTTGCACTTATCGGCACAACCGTTTCAATGACCGAAAGATTATTTTCCTTGAGCGTTGCACCCGTTTCAACAATATCAACAATAACATCCGAAAGACCGAGAATCGGAGCGATTTCAATTGAACCGTTGAGATGAATTATATCAATATCTCTTCCTCTTGAGAGATAATACTGACGGGCTATGTTTGAGAATTTCGTTGCAACCCGAAGAGTTTTGTCCGTATCATCACGGAAGCCCTGCTTTGCGGCAACAGCCATTCTGCATTTGCCTATGTTAAGGTCAAGAAGCTCATAGACTTCAGGCTCATATTCAAGAAGAATATCCTTGCCTGCAACTCCTATATCAGCCGCTCCTCTTTCAACATAAATCGCAACATCCGAGGGCTTGACCCAGAAATAACGCACTCCGCATTCTTCGTTTTCAAAAATAAGCTTTCTGTTTGTTTCTTTAATTGACGGACAGGGGAAGCCTGCCTTCTCAAACATGGCATAAACCTTTTCTCCGAGTCTTCCCTTCGGAAGAGCAACATTAAGCATTGTTTTCAACTGACTTCACCTCACCATTCTCTACATAAATCGTTTTTCTGCATCTTATTCCTTCCGGAATAGAGTCAACTGCAAGCACACTGCCTTCTTTTCTCATTTCATCGGCTATTGCACCGATTACGGCAGGAGCGGTTGAAGCATAAACAAGAAGAATATCAACATCATATTCATCCTTGCTTGTGTTAAGCTGTTCAAGCATATCAAGATAAACAGCGAAACCGATAGCCTTCGAATTGCGTTTCATATTCTTCATCAGAATATCATATTGACCGCCGGAAAGAACTCCGGAGGGAATTCCCTCAACAAAGCCCTTGAAAACGATACCGTTATAATAGTTAATGTCATCAACAAGTGAAAAATCAATGTTGACCGATTTTTCATCTCCGAGAGAAGAAACGATACTGCCGAATTTTTCAAGCGTTTCGGTCCTCACTCTGCCTGCAAGAAGATTTTTCAGCTTCGGCAAAACATTTTCAGGCGAACCGCTGATTGAAACAAGTGAAGCAAAAAGCTCCGTATCCTTTTCGGAAATATCAAGCTCCTTGAATTTTCTTGCCAGCTCATGAGCGTTCTTTTCGCTGACGAAGCGAAGAATTTCAGCACTTTCGCTCTCAGGAATGCCGATGCTCTGTGCAAGCTCAACAAGAATATCGAGGTCTGAAATATCAAGAACCGTGTTATCTGAAATTCTGTCAAGGCTTCTCAATGCAAGCTTGAGCACCTCGCAGATGCAGTAATCATCTACATTGCCGATGCATTCAAGTCCGACCTGCATAATTTCCTTGAATGAGCGAGAGCTTTTTGAGACTCTGTAAACATTCTCGTTATAATAAAGCTTCTGAACCGAGCCGACTGAGTTGACCGTATTCTTGACTATTGAAAGCGTAACATCGGGCTTAAGAGCCATGAGCTTACCGTTGGTGTCGGTAAATGTGATAACTCCGTCTGAAACAAGGAAGTCCTTATTTTTCAGATAAAGACCGTATTCCTCGAATTTGCTCATCCTGTAATGCGAATAGCCATATGAATCATAAAGCTCACGAAGGTCAAAAATTATTTTTTCATTTGCTTCAAGATTTATCATTCTCTGTTCTCCTTAAGTCTTTCTATTGCGGTTTTATATCCACCCGTTCCGTAAACAAGGCATTTGTTGACTCTGCCGATTGTTGCCGTGCTGACGCCCTCTTCGGATTTTATCTGATTGTAGCTTTTGCCCTGAGCAAGAAGAACTGCGGTGTCAAGCCTCTGCGACATATCAAGAAGCTCCTTGATAGTGCATAAATCCTCAAAATAATCGTAGCATTCATCTATTGATTTTAAATTCAGAAACGATTGAAATAATCTGTCAAGCGATTCCGAACGGATATTACTCATAAACACGCCCTCCAAGCCTCGTTTTATCGCTTTACCATAGTAACACACTATCACGGCAAAGTCAACCATTATTTTCGGAAATTACATATTATTTTCATATCTATATGCACAATCGCAGGCATCGGATGAAGGCTCAAGGCTTTTTATTCCGCAGAAGAAATCAAAATCGGAACGCATGAGCGATGATATGCTGTTTTCTTCAATGGTATTTTTTATAGAACAAATCGGTGTGCTGTCCATCTTGCTGAAAATATATTTTGCTGTCAGGTCGGACATTGCCGAAAATCCGCAGCATCGGCAATCGAGACCAAGCTCCTTCAGAACAGAACAATCCGCTTCACCGTTGCTTTCGGGAAAAAGCTTCTTGACCGCATTCTTTGTTTCGATGTCAAACAATCCGCTTATTCTGCCGTCATACGCTCCGCTTTGCTTCAGCATTTTTTGAAGAGCCGCAACCTTTTCTCCGCCGTAGCCGAGTGAAAACGAATGAGCATTCACATTACACAGTGTAATCATAATCACAAGCTCAACAACCGACAACGCCGCCGTCAGCCACAAATTTTTTTGTTTTTCCGACATAAAAATCATCTCCCATACTATTTTTGAATAAAAAAAGATGATTATAAGATTCATTTTGAGCCAAAGAAAAAGCACATTATGTGGCAAAAATGTCTTTTTCGTAACAAAACACAAAAAAATTTCGGAGTTTAAGAAAAAAATTGTTGACAAATTTCAAATCGCAGTTTATTATTAGCATAGAGAAACTATACCGAGGTATTTTATGCTCAAAGACAACATTTCAGATGAACAGCTTGCGTTGCTTGCCTCCCAAGGTGATGACGAAGCAATGGCTCTTCTTGTTGCAAGAGTTACTCCCGTTGCAAAAGCAAAGGCGGCGAGCTATGGTAATCTGCGTGTTTCGCAGGATGACCTTGTTCAGGAGGGTATGCTCGGTTTTCTTGATGCAGTCAGAAGCTTCAATGTTGATAAGGGCGTTCCGTTCAGGGCGTTTGCGGGGATATGCATAAACAACAGAATTCTCTCCGCAATCCGTGAATCCCTCAACAATAAAAACATCGTGCTTTCGAATGCGGTTTCTCTTGATGATGAAGATAACGGAAATGAATCCTCCGCAATCAGCGACCCTGCCGATATTTTCTCGGTCAATGAATCGGTTGAATTCATAATGAATCTGATTGAAGAAGAGCTTTCGGATTTTGAAAAAAATGTTATCAAGCGTTGGCTTTCAAAAAAGAGCTATTCCGAAATTGCAAACGAGCTTGCGTGCTCCGAAAAGGCGGTTGATAACGCCATGCAAAGAATCCGCAAAAAGCTCCGTTCAAAAGTCTGAAGCTCCCTCGGGAGTTCATATATGCCCACGTAGCTTAAAGAAGAGCGTTGTATATCAAAGGTGACGGTGCGAGTCCGTACACGGGCGTTAAAAAATTTTTTCAAGCGAGGTTAAAAATCATGTACGAAGACAAAACTCTCATCTGCAAAGAATGCGGCAACGAATTCGTTTTCACAGCCGGCGAGCAGGAATTTTACGCTGAAAAAGGCTTTGTAAACGAGCCCCAGCGTTGCAAGGCATGCCGTGATGCAAGAAAGAACGCATCCCGTGGCGAGCGTGAGTGGTTCACAGCAACCTGTGATTCTTGCGGTGGAGAGGCAAAGGTTCCTTTCAAGCCCCGTGAAGACAGACCTGTATTCTGCAGCGAGTGCTTTGCAAAGAAGCAGAACGGCGAAGCATAAGCCCAATTAATATATGCTGATAAAAGCCTTCCTTTTTCGGGGAGGCTTTTTGTTTTTTGTATTGAAACAATCTCAGGATTATGGTATAATTTCTCTATTAAACATGAAAGGCGAAGAAAATGACCGGACTTATTCTTATTGATAAACCCGAGGGCATAACCTCATTCGGTGCAGTTGCAAGGGTGAGAAGGATATGCAAAGAGAAAAAATGCGGTCACAGCGGCACTCTTGACCCGATGGCAACGGGCGTTATGACCATTCTTCTCGGCAGAGCAACAAGATTCTGCGAGCTTCTTCCGAGTCACGATAAGGCGTATACCGCTTCATTCCGCCTCGGTATAACAACAGATACTCTTGACATAACGGGCAAGGTTCTCGAGGAAAGAGAAGTCACCGCTTCCGAGGAAGATGTTAAGAACACCGCCAAGGAATTCATCGGAGAAATTGAGCAGCTTCCGCCCATGTATTCGGCAGTTTCCGTCAACGGTCAGAGACTTTACGAGCTTGCAAGAAAGGGAATTGAAGCCGAAAGACCGACGAGAATGGTTAACATCTTTTCTATCGAATTTCTCGATAATGTCAATGAAAACGAATATACAATAAATGTTGAATGCTCATCAGGCACATATGTCAGAACGCTGATAAGCGACATCGGCGAAAAGCTCGGCTGCGGAGCGGTTCTGACTGCTCTTCGCAGAACGAAGGCAAACGGCTTCGACATTTCAAAAGCAGTAACGCTTGAGGAGCTTGAAAGCGGAAATCCCGAAGATTTTCTCATTCCCGTTGAAGAAGCCATGACCGCCTATCCTGCAATAAGAGTTACTGCGGCACAGGCAAAAAGATTTTCAAACGGCGGTGAGCTTTTCACGGAAAGACTGAATGTCAGAACGGAAATCGGTTTATACAGAATTTATGACCCCGAAAACGTTTTCATCGGCATAGGTGAAAATGACGGAACGGAGCTTCTTAAGGTCAAGAGAGTATTTAAAGGAGACAGCAATGGATAACGAATTTGATACATTTGATGCAGGTGTTGAACCCGGCGGTCTGCGAAACTCAACGCAGATCAGAATTCTCATAACATTTCTTGCAGGTTCATCAACCCGTGCACTTACCACTTCGCTTTTAACCGAAGCCATGCAGCTTCACGGGCTTGCGAATTATTTTGAAATAATTGATTCAATTCAGGAGCTGACGGAAAACGGAATTCTGAATAACGAAAACAATATTCTTTCTCTTACGGAAAAGGGCATTATTTCGCTCCGTGAGCTTTCTGATGAGCTTCCCGTTTCGGTTAAAGAAACTGCTCTTGCAGATGTTGAAAAGCTTCAGCTTCTTGAAAAAAACGAAAAAGAAAACTGCGTTGAAATTCAAAAAATCGAAAACGGATATAATGTCAGATTCCGCATCATGCACGATGAAATCAAGCTCATGGAGCTTTCGCTCTATGCCGCCGATATTGAGCAGGCACAGGATATGAAGCATAAGCTTCTGAAGGACCCATCAAAAATTTATTCGAATATTGTTTCATCGCTTTATACATAACCAAAAGAGCTTTAAGTTCCGATACCGTCAGAACTTAAAGCTCCTTATCATTTTGTTATCATTCTTCTGCGAGCATTTCAATCATTTCGTCAACGCCCTCATCCATGCCCTCTGTTTTCTTCGCCATAAGTGCACGGCGTTCGTTAAGCTCAACATACATCTTTTCTCTCTTCTCTCCAACAAGGTCATAGAAGAAATAAGGAATAACCTTAACAATTCTCGGAAGAACATTGATTCCGTTGAAGAGGAACCATACCTTCTGATAAACCTTCTTGTTGCCCTGTGACCACGGAAGCATATCAATGGTTGTGTCATAGCCTGACCATTTGAAGAGCATAACCGTAAGAATCGCATTGAGAGGAGCGGTAATCTTCGTGATGAGGTTTGTAAGAATATTAACAGAACCGTCAGGGCGTTCGCCCGTTACATATTCGGTATAGTCGCTGATTTCTCTGCCGATTTCGCCCTCAACAACATTCGCAGGTCCGTTATTGATGGCGTTGATTCCGTAGAATATCGCATAGATAATCATAACAACATACTTCTTGTCGATAAACGGAATAGCCGACCACATACCGACTACGCACACAACATCCCACAGGCGAAGAGCAATAAGCTCATTTCTGTTATTGTTTTTGAACATCTTTGCGAATTTGGGGATAAAGGTGACCGAAACAGGGTCAAGAATGTTATAAGGCGTATATGCGATAAGCGACCAGATTGTACCGCCGAGAATTTCCTGCTGAGAAACAACATCCCATGAGTAGCCGCCGTCTGCCCACCATGAGGTTGAGAAGTTTGCGATGAAGTTACGGAGCATATACTTATTCTTAAGAACGTAGAAAATGCTCTTTTCAACGGGAGCAGGCTTCTGCTGAAGCATAACTCTTTCCTTGCAGGTGACCGCCATTGCTATGTTGCCGGCGATGCCGATTCCTGCGGCAATCCAACCGAGAATAGCAAAAAGCGATGAAATCGGAAGCGAGATATATCCCTTGTTGTTAAGCTCCATGAGAGGAAGGAAAATTGCATAAACAAGCTGTGAGCCCCATTCGCCGATATATGTCTGAAGAAGGTTGACATTTATTCGGTCCTTTGGGTTGGGCGTCATCAGCGTCAGAATATTATCTCTCGGTATGTTATAAATGGTTGAGAATGTTTCCTTAATGAACAGCATTATGAAAACAAACATAATCTTTTTCGGGTCATTTCCCGACGGATTCTTCAGGAACAATGCACCCGAATACATAATTGCGGTTGCAACGAAATAAGGAAGAGCACCGAAAAGGATATAAGGTCTTGCCTTACCCCAACGGGTTCTCGTTCTGTCATAAGCAATTCCCATGAGAGGGTCATTGAGAACATCGTAAATGCCGATAAGTGCTTTGATTGCGGTAACATAAATCATATTGATTTTCAGAACATTTACGAAATAAAGAGTTTCGTAAATTTCAACGCCCTTAAGCACCTTTGTGGCAAACTGTGCAATAGCCGGAACCGCAAGCTCCTTGCCGTCAAGCACGGGAGTGTGGAACATCTTGACTGCGATGTTGCTGTATTTGTTGAGCTTCTGTTTGTCAAGAGAAGCGGCGGAATTATCTTCCGCATCAAAGAACGATCTTATTGCGTTTTTCTGTTCTTCTGCCATATCAGTTTGTCACCTCCACTTCGCAGGATGAATAGAAGTTGCCGAAATCGGTAACAACAAATACCTTTGTTGAACCTTTTCCGACTGCGGTGATAACACCGCTTTCGTCAATTTTTGCAACAGATTCATCATTCGTGAACCAGTAGCATTTTGTGTTTGTTGAATCCTTCGGGTCAAACTCTGCAACAAGCTGGAATGTTTCCCCTTCTTTAAGCTCAAGCTTGCCCTTGTTGAGGTCAACGCCCTCAACGGGAACTCCGACATGAACAAGGCAGGTATCCTTATATGTTACGCCGTTGAATTCATATTCGGCGGTAATATTCGCATCGCCGAATTTCTTATGAGTTTTGAGGTAGCCCTCTTCATCAACCGTAAGAACATCCTCATTATCGGAAGACCATTTTGCCGAATAATCAATCGGGTTATCGCAGATAAGCGTTGCCTTGAGAACCTCTGAAGAACCAAGCTCAATGGTTGTTTCATTCTTATCAAGTCTTATTCCTGCCCATGTGAATGAATAGGAATATTTATCCGTTGCGGTTGCACTGACATCAACGCTTCCGAGGTCTGCATATGCACCCTGAAGAGAAATCGGAGCTTTGAATTCGGAGGTCATTTCGAAGCGAAGCTCTTGAATTTCATCGGTAAGACGGTTGATTTTTGCATAAACGAGGCAATCGGTTACCGATTTCTCCGTATCACCTGCGGTATAGTATCCCTCGCCTGCATCGGAAATGGTTTTTCCAATGCTTTCGGTTTTAGGGAATATGCTTTCCCCTGCCGTTGCGGAATTCGGTTTAATCTTCAGCTCAATATCGTATTCATCGCTGAACCTTTCGTTGAGAGTGTTGATATTTCCGCATTCGGGACATTTCTCGGCAAAATCCTCAGAATCAATATGTGATTCGCACATCGAGCATTTGAAATACTTGAAATTGATTGAAAAATCTTCAACATCGGCAGGATTGATGCCGAGCACATGGAGAAATTCTGCTGAGGATTCGCCGTATCCGGCTTCCTTTGCTTCGAAGGAATCTTCAACTGCATTTTCAATGCTGTCAACCGCAAGAACTGCTGCGGCATTGAGCTGCTCATTCTCTGCCGAATTCTTCACCGAATCATCGTCAATCGAAAATGATTCATTCATCGTTGTGAGCGGCTTCGTTTCAATCGCCTTTGTTATTGCCGAATTTATGTAAGCTACTGCATCCTCCTGCGTTTCGGGAATAGGTGAAAGAGAGCCCTTCGGAGAATAAAGCTCATATGTTCCCTCGATTGAAAGAATGTTTGCGGCTCCTATTCCGACACCGCCGACAAAGAACACAACAAGAACTACTACAACAATCTTATAAATGTGCTTCTTCCAGTTAAATTTCTTCATCGTCAGTGCCTCCTTCCTTTTCACGGTAGAGCTGTTGCTGTCTTTCTATTTCACGGTCAATCTCTCTTGTTTCTTCCGTTTCAACAACAGGCTGAGGAAGGTCGTCAAGGTTGATTTCTCCCGCCTTGACCTTCTTTGCAATTTCAGCTCTTTCGAGAACACCTTCTTTATATTCAATGTTATAACCTTTTTTCGCAATGAGAAGGTTAATAACAAAGTTTGCACCGAATGCAACAGCGGCAATTATTGAGCCAAACGAAACCGAACCGCTGAGAATTGTTCCTGCCGAAGCCGAAGCAACGGAAACAAATCTCAGAGAAAGGATGCCTGCCGCAACAGAAACAAGTGCTCCCACAAGCCCGAAGCCGCAAAGAACCTTGTGCATCTTTTTAATGCTTGCAAACGAAAGCAGAGTAAGAATAAGAATAAGCAACGCAAGCAGTGCAAGAACCGCAATCGCACCAAGAGGAAAAAGCAGAGCTTTGAAAGCCGCCGCATCTGCACCGCCCTTTATCATCGAAAGAATGAAGTCCAAATATCCCTGCGAAAAAGCAGAATAAAGACCGAGACCCGAAGCCGTTATGCTTCCGTCAATAAAAGGCAGCTTAACAGCCGCATTTGCAAACGGAGCGAGCAACGAAACAATCGGAAGAAGCATAAGGCAAAGCCTGACCTTTGTGAGCACAGAGCCGATAAAAGATGCCTTGACATGAGAAATGAAAATGCTCGTCTTGGCAAGCGAAAGCTCTGCACGCTTCGCATCACGATAGAAGTTGACATCGAAGTTATAAAACCTCATATTGACACCGCAATGCGGGCACATCTGTCCAAGATGATAAATTGGTATCTTTTTTTGACATTTAGGACATACAGCCAATTGATCATACCTCCCGTTAGTGGAATTATGTTTATATATTATATTATTTTTTATACTATGTCAAAGCCTTTTAAATAAAATGAATATTTTTGTGCACAATAACCAATAATCGTGCCGAATAATCTATGTTTAAAACAATTGACAAGCAAAAAAATTTACAGCAAAGCAAAAAATGAAAAAAAGATGAAAAAAGATGATTTTTTCTCTTGACAATTCCGAAATCATGTGATAATATATCAGTCGTTCCAAATATGCGGGTGTAGTTCAATGGTAGAATCCCAGCCTTCCAAGCTGGTTGTGTGGGTTCGATTCCCATCACCCGCTCCATTTTTATGCGCTTGTAGCTCAGGTGGATAGAGCAACTGCCTTCTAAGCAGTGGGCCAGGGGTTCGAATCCCTTCAGACGCGCCATTTATTTGATATGGTGGATATAGTTCAGCTGGTTAGAGCGTCAGTTTGTGGCACTGAATGTCGTGGGTTCGAATCCCACTATCCACCCCACATTCTACTTTATTTAATATAGGGATGTAGCCAAGCGGTTAAGGCACCAGATTTTGATTCTGGCATTTCGAAGGTTCGATTCCTTCCATCCCTGCCAGGGCCATTAGCTCAGTTGGCAGAGCACTTGACTTTTAATCAAGTTGTCCGGGATTCGAATTCCCGATGGCTCACCATAAGCGTATTATCCGAACTGTTTATGTTTGCGATAATAGTAAAACTCCGTAGCAGGTAAAACCTGTTGCGGAGTTTTATTTTTATACTTATGTTACGGAGTTACAAACAAATTCCTATACACACGCATATACATAGGCGTAAAGAATATTTTTTCTCTATAAACTCTTTATTTAATACTTAATAGGAAATAAATGTTACATTGTTTACAAACAAGGGAAAACCCTTTTATATTGCAGATTTTGAGTGTAACAATTAAAATTACAAATGGTGTTACATCTGTTTTTATGTAACAAGTGATTTCGTTACATATTTACACGCTTTTCAGCCTGTAACACCATTTGTTGCACTTTTAGTAACACATTATTCCTTGACAGATTTCTGAGCTTTACCGTAGTATTTCTGCTGATACTTTTTATTCAGTACCTTTTTAACTTCTGTGCTTGTTTCCTCTAAAGCCGCTGTGTAATCTGCTGTATTAGAAATATTGTTGCCCTGCCAAGTACGATATTTTTCAACTAAGTTTAAGTAGTCCTTGATATAGGCATCATACTCTTGCGGTGTCATTTGATATTCGCACTTGGTTCTGAGGTAGCTTCCATCTGCACGCTTTATCCTGTTGCCGTTTGAGTTTGTTTCATAAACAGTCCATTCCATTGTGGATTTAGGTAAGTCCGTGATAATAACACCGTCAGAAACCTTTTCACCATCAAGACGGCTAAGCATATTTGTTTGCGATGTAGTATTGTTATAATCCCAACGATTAAGAGTTTGGAGCAAATAGACCCGACCATTTCTTTGTTCACTTTCAGGCAGAGCTTTTATGGCTTTATTCATACCCGAAATGTAACTTGTGATTATAGCGTTCTGCTCGTATTCTACAGCCTTGTCGATAGTTCCTGCATATTGAAATGCTTTCTCTGCCTTTTCCTCATTCTCATACATTTTATTAAGGACATCGGTAGAATAGTTACTGTCAGATATAAATTTGTTTCTCAGACCAACACTTTTGTCTTTGCGTTCAGGATTTATCGGGAATAATGCTTTGTTAACCTGACCGAGAATACCTGCGTAAGAGGAAATAAGGTGGTCTATTTTCTTTGGTGACATATCAATATCTCTTGCAAGTTGTGTTTTCCCTAAGGCATAAGCAACCTTTGAAGTGCTTTCTGTGTACCTCTCGTTGCTCGGAATGTACTTATCATACGCACCCTCAATAGGAGTTCCCTTAAAGTCTTGATTAAATCCAACATCTACTAACCCACCTAAGACGGTACTACCTAATACAGAGCGTGCTGCATTAACAGGGTCGATGGTGTCGGGTAGCATTGGCGGTAATAATTGCTGACCTAAGTATGTTCCAAAATCATAGAACGCTTCTTCGTTTTCATTGAGCAGGTATTCAAAAGTTCTTTCTGTCAAGGTATCAAGTAAAGCATTTTCCCTTGGCTTCGGAAGGGATATAAACTTTCCATCACCAAGAGCATAATTATAAAAATTATTTTTCTTATATGCCGACAGGTTTTTATAACCTTCCTCATCAACTTCATTATTATAGAGGTAACCGAGAATACCCATAATCAAAGCATTGAGTAACCACTTTAATAATGTTTTGTAACGCTTCTTAATATCTTTATTTGTAATTGTCCGGAATGCCTTATCAAGACCTTGTATAGCTGCATTGTTAAACATAATAATTTTATTGACTGCCTTTGCCGTATCACCGCTACCACTACGCTTAAAGTTCGTAGTAAGGTCGCTTGCATTAAATATAGCTTCTTGCAGGTCACCACCATTTGTAAGCGTTCTTTGGAATTCTGCAAATCTTGGCACACTTTCGATTAAATCGTTAAATGATGCGACCGTTTCAACCGGGTGCCTGAATATTGAGTATGCCAATCGTCTTGCTTTCCCCATATCTTTCTGTGCCACTTTACGCAAAGTTGATTTAATATTTTTAATATTTGCACTTAACTCTGAGGAATGACCGCCACCCATTGCCTTATACTGTTTATAGCTTTCGCCGTTTGCAATAATAGTATGTCAGCAACAAAGTCCTGAATATAGGACGGCTCAATGTAGTTTGCACCGAGTTTAACGGTGATAGAGGAAGCATCTTTCGGAGTAGGCAATACCGCTTCAAGCATCGCCTGTTGTTCCTTAAATTCAGATTTACCCTTTACAGCTTCTAATTTCTCATAGATATTACCTGACAAATATATGTCGGTCAAAACATATTCACCCTCAGGAGTGAGTACGATTTCGCCCTTTAATTCCTCTACAAGCTGTGTTTCTGTTTTCCCGGTCAGCTCTTTCATTCTCTCAAAATCAATATGTCCGCTTTCGTTAAGAGATACCGCCAACGCATCAGATGCAGCATCAACGCTTGTAACTCTCTTTTTCCTGAGAGTATCTTTTTCAAACAGTGCTGATTTTTCAAATTTGCCGTCTTTTGCATTGTAGTATTCAAGACCACTAACCAAATAATAATCAGCATCAGCTTCAAGGAAAGTGTTGTTTTTACACTTAGTATTTCCGATTTTCTTTTTGCCGTCACCTGTAATAGCGGTGTGTGCCTTGTAGAATTTGTCGTATGCTTTGGAAAGAGCATCACGCAGAGGTTTTATATCTTCCTCAAACTTGTCAAGCTCATAAGCATTTAACAGCTCTTTGTACGCATCACGCACGGCCATATAGTCACGGACTGTCTGTTCACGGTTTGTTACCTGTGTTGCCGTTCCTGCACCATCGTCAGAGTATATCTTACCGTTCTTTTCAAAGAACCTCGGTTTGTCACTTACTGATACAATAGTTTCGATAGGCTTTAGTTCTGTTTTGCCGGAGAATAAATCTTTCGGTAGCTTCTTCATAGCGGTTTCAAGTTTATCGTAAAAGCTACCATCATCAAGGACTGTTGTTATTTCCCCCCAAGCGTTAGTGCCTTTTGAAAGAACGCCCAAAACATTTTCAGGATGTTTTTCAAAATACTCATTTATACGCAACCCGTCTTTGTTTGTGATAACATTCAATATGCTATCGCCACTCGGCTTTTCACTGTTTGCACGCTTACGGAGTATAATCAGGTCGGTCTGAACATCTGTGTCGGCGTTTCGTGAGAACACACCTGCAGGGAGTTTATAACAGCCGATTATCACTATCGTCCGATTTTTTCAACATATCTGTATCGGGTGAGGTGCTTTTCTCTGCTACACCAAAGAAATCATTAAAAACTTTAATTACTTCTGAATCAGGTTTGCTTTTGAAAATAAAACCGGGGATTGCTTTTCCATCAGGAGTTTTAGCAAACCTTGAATAATATCCGCCGACTTTTTTGACGATGCTACTCAACTCTTTGTATTTATCAGTTGTAATTTTATCTTTCAAGGAAATTACCCATAATTTTTCACCTGTTTTAGTGTGAGTGGTTTCGTGCATTTCACATTTATCGGTGAGTGTAGAAGTGTTCTCTGCAGACTGCTCAACATTTTCAGCCTGAGATGTATTGACATTTTCATTTTCTTGTTGTATATTATTAGTGGGTGCTGTTTCCCCAAGCGAGCTGTTATCATTATCAGCTTCAGGCTTGGACTTGAAAGAAGCATCATCAGAAGCAGACGATGAGACAAGGGGCGTTTCGGGCGTGGGCTGTGGGCTGTTATCAGCATTCGGCACTTGGCTACCAACGGCTGCTTTTTCAATTTCAGGTTTTTCTTCCGGAACAGGTGTGTTTTCTTCCGTATTTTGTAAATTTGTTATACAAATATTATTTGACGCTAAAAATCCAATATGCAACAGAGCTTTTACAAAAGGGATATTCTGTTTGTGATACTGCAGATATACTGAAATTCAGTTCACAAGCGCATTTTTCAAAGATATATAAATCAATTACAGGTAAAAATCCAAGTGAAATGAAATAAAGGAGAAATAAAAATGAGCAAAGAAATCAAAATTACAAGTAACGTTTTGGCAATCACCATTTCAACAATGGGTGCAGAAATGGTAAGTGTAAAAAAAGGCAATGAGGAACTTTTATGGCAAGCAGACCCTAACGTATGGGCAGGTCATGCACCGCTACTTTTCCCTATTTGTGGTGGACTAAAAGAAGATAAATTTGTCTTTGAAGGCAAAACATACACTCTTCCAAAACACGGATTCGCAAGAAAAACAGAATTTGAGTTAGAAAAGCAAGACACAAGCAGTGCATCTTTTCTGTTAAAATCAAGCGAGAACACAAGGAAAATCTATCCGTTTGAGTTTGAACTAAGAGTAGTTTATACCATTGTCGAAAATGAGATAACAGTTAATTATGATGTAAAAAATCTTACTGATGGTGATATGTATTTTTCAATCGGAGCTCACGAGGCATATTCTTGCCCAACCGGAATTGAAGATTACAGCGTAATTTTTGAAAAGGAGGAAAATTTAGTTGCAACACCTGTTGATGGTCCACTTCTTACCTATGACGAAAATATTATTGCAAAAAAAGTTCGTGAACTGCCTCTTAAAAACAGTTATTTTGAGATAGACGCTCTCGTATTTTTGAATATTAAGTCAAGAAGTATGACTCTTAAAAATAACATGACAGGTGACGAGAGAAAACTTGACTTTACTGGATTTCCGTACCTTTTAATCTGGACAAAACCAGGTGCAAAATACATATGCTTAGAGCCTTGGTGTGGAATCCCCGACTTTATCGACAGCGACTTTGACATAACCAAAAAGAAAGGTATAATAAAACTTCAAAAATATGAAGAAACAGTTCGTACACACAAAATTTTGTTTTGAATATTACTTTCAAAGAATCCTGCATTTTAGTAGGATTCTTTATATTGATGTCAAAATTTCTTCAAGCTTAGTACATTTATTTCATGAATACAACATGTTCCCGGTTTTCTTATCTTCACCGCTTTCTGCTCACTTATTGTAAGTTTCCCTTTTACAAGATGTGCTTGTCTTCTTATCGTTTTTATCTGTAATACTTCTAATCAATATGTTTAAAACCCTCACCTATTACCTCTCTTGCACTATTGATAACTATAAAAGCCCTATTATCAATGTTTTTAATATATGACACTATTTGTGGAAGTTCCTTGGGCGTTACAATGCAATAGAGCATTATTTTTTCATCATTGGAATACATACCTTTGCAATATATTCCTGTTGCACCACGTTCAAATTTTTCAACAATGCACTTGTAAATCTCATCATTTTTATCAGAAAATACGCTTATCGACTTTGCACTGTCACCATAGGATAGGATAAAATCAGTAATTTTTGCAGCAATATACAATGCCAATCCCGAATAAAATGCAACTATAAAACTATTAAAAATAAATCCGGCTATAACTACTCCCAGCAAATCAAGAAACAGTATGGTGTATGCAAGAGGAATATGCGGAAGAAATTTTTTTATAATTAAACCCGCAAAATCTGTACCACCTGTTGAGCCTTCTGCTTTTAAGGTAATTCCCACTCCAATTCCTACAATCATTCCACCTGCAATAGTTGCAATCATTAAATCATCAGAAAAGACTGATATTTTCCTTGTTACTTCCAGGAACACGGAAACATATAGAGTTCCTGTCAAATTCTTAAAAACAATGTATTTGCCAAGTATTTTATATCCCAAGACAAATAGAATAACATTTATTACTATATTCGTCACCGACAAATGAACTCCAAACAAATGCAAAAGGACTGTTGCTATTGCACTTGTTCCCCCACCTGAAATTTTATTTGGTGCTAAAAACATATTTGTTCCCAATGCATATGTTAACGCACCCAAAATTATTAATAATTGCTCTTTAAATGCATTTTTTATCACTAATCTCAACCTCTTCATTTTTAATTTACTTTTCTGCCTACAAAACGCTTATACTCTTGCTACTCCGCTTTTTCTTGCTGCTTCTGCGACTGCTTTTGCAACAGTCTTTCCGATTCTTTCGTCAAATGCCTTTGGAAGTATGTAGTCTGCTTTTAGTTCTTTGTCAGATACAAGACCTGCAATGGCATATGATGTTGCCATCTTCATTTCTTCATTTATGTCCCTTGCACGAACATCTAACGCACCTCTAAATATTCCGGGGAATGCAAGAACATTATTGATTTGGTTTGGAAAATCACTTCTTCCTGTGCCAACTACCGCTGCGCCTGCCTTTAATGCTAAATCAGGCATAATTTCAGGCGTAGGGTTAGCCATTGGGAATACTATTGAGCCTTCTGCCATTGATGCTACCATTTCTTCCGAAACAATATTTGGAGCAGAAACTCCGATAAACACATCAGCACCAACCATTGCATCTTTTAGAGTTCCTGTTTTATGTTCTTTATTTGTTATTTTTGCAAGTTCTTTATGAGCGTCGCTTAGACTTTCATCACCTTCACAAATAATACCAAATCTATCAACCATTGTAAGATTTTGAACGCCAAGTTTTAATAAGTGCATACCGATTGCAGTTCCTGCACTTCCTGCACCGTTAATTACAACTTTAACCTTTGTAATATCCTTTTTAACGACCTTTAAAGCATTTATAAGTGCTGCTGCAACTACAATTGCCGTTCCGTGTTGGTCATCGTGGAAAACAGGAATATCGCATATTTCTTTTAATTTTCTTTCTATTTCAAAGCATCTTGGGGCTGCAATATCTTCAAGATTAATTCCTCCAAAGCTACCTGACAAAAGATAAATTGTTCTTACAATTTCATCTACATCCTTTGACTTTATGCAAAGTGGGAATGCATCAACATCTGCAAATTCCTTAAATAAAGCACATTTTCCTTCCATAACAGGCATACCGGCTTCCGGTCCTATATCACCAAGTCCTAAAACGGCAGTTCCGTCTGTTATTACTGCCACTAAATTTTGTCTTCTTGTAAGTTCATATGACTTATTTATATCCTTCTCTATTTCAAGACAAGGTTCTGCAACACCGGGAGTGTATGCCAAAGATAATTGTTCCTTATTTTTAACAGGAGTTCTTGAAACAACTTCAATCTTGCCTTTCCATTCGTAATGTTTTTTTAGTGATTCTTCTCTTATGTCCATTTTTCTTTCCTCGCACATCATAAATATATTGAAATTTTATCATATTTTGTTAAAAATTTCAATTAAAATTATAAATATAGAATGTAGTTCTCATTTTCAAAAAAAAGAACTTCAACTTGACTTATTGTTTTGTAGTTGAAGTTCTTTTAATTTTACTTAAACATTTTATTAATTTCTGTAATTGATTCTCTAACAAGTTGTTCTCCGCCGTTATGACCAACATTACCACTTGAAATATATGCACTGTAATGGCCGTGTTTTTCAGCCTTTTCGGTCGGTAAATATCCCAAAGCACCACAAGTAAGTTGCATAATAAATGTTTGTTTTGCATAACTTCTTGCTTTAATTTGGTTACCATAATCTAAGAATAACTCGAATGGGTTTGTTGCAATCGCAATATCACCAATTCTAATAATATGTACTTCTGTTGGAACTACTTCTTTAAATTGTTGTTCACGATATCTTGCGATTGTGCCGGCATAAACATACATTGCAGCCTTATCTCTAAAATTAAATTCTGCTTTATCTTTGTTCTTGTTAAAGTAATATTCAATTTCTCTTACTGCCTCATTGTACTCTGTGATTGTAGCACGGCGAAGCGGTAAGTCAAGAACATATGTTTTATGTTCAAAAGGAACATCCGATTTTATTTCAGTTATTTCTTCAAATACTGAAATAATTTCATTTGATATACGCTTTGCAATCAATTTACAACCCTTAATGTCGAACATTGATGGGTCTGCTTTTCTTTCAATTACATTCGGTCTATTGATGTTAGGGTCATTGATTGGTGTTTCAGGTTCTACCCAGCGCACCAAATCTCTTGGGCATTGGTCTCCGCCTGCACCTCCCATAGCAAGTAGGTATATATCTTTTCCCCATTTTGCTCTTAATGTTTCCTTTACATATCCCCAAAAGTCAGCCGAGATAAAACTTCTATGTTCCAGAGTTTGTGAAGGGCACGCAATATTTGCAACAACGCCTGTTAACTTTTTATTCTTGTCAAACATATAAAGAAGTTCAACACCCGAGTCGTTTCCACCTTCCATAGCATTAAAGTTTGCAGTGTTGGTATCTCCCCACATCTGTGCTGTGTGATCGTCATATTCTACACGCCTGTTGAATCCGACAACTGCTCTGCCAAATTCATTTGCATACATAGCTTCTGAGCGTTTTTCCCAAGCATTTTTTGCAGCAGTAGCAATCTTTTCTGCAATAAAATCAACTGCTTCATCAGGGTCTAACACATCATCACTTTCAACAAGCTTTGTGTATTTTTTGTTTTCCGGCATAAACTCTTCTAAGATATCCTTATCGAAACTATCTTCACTTCTATATTCTATTGAAGTATGAGAATGTGTAGCTCCTGCAATTAATTTTTCCGAAGGAAAATCAGGAAGTAATTGCTTTAATATTTTTCTCGCTTTACTAATCACATTATCTCTAAGGCTTACAATATCAACAGATACGACAATCATTTGGTCATTATCGCCTTCAACTGCCATAGCAGTTGCAGTAATATCAGTTTCTACATAATCAGAAATTCTTTCATAAAACTGCCCTGCAAGTCTAACTTTTTTTTGTGGCACTAAACTTTGCTCGTCCCAACCTACCAAAAATTTTGTCATTTTTCTGTTCCTCCTAGAAATCTAAAATAGTCTTATCTCCGTAAACACTCTTCCAATCCTTATCAAATCCTGCAATAGCGGCATCTGTCATTGGGTGTGAAATTACATTTTTAAGAATATCTGCTGTAACTGTAACGCTTTGGCAACCAACCATTGAACATTTGTGAACTTGTTCTGCATTTTTAAAACTTGCGGCTAAAACTTTACAATCCATACCATAAAGGTCAAATTGTTCAACAATTTGTGCCACAACTTCTGTTCCGTCACCAATAATGTTGTCAAGACGATTGACATAAGGAGCAACAAAGCTTGCGCCTGCTTTTGCTGCAATAAGTGCTTGTGTTGGTGTAAAAATTGCAGTCATTGTTACACCTATTCCTAATTTTTTAAGTTCCATTGTTGCTTTTAAGCCTTCTTCATTAATCGGGATTTTAACATAAAAATCACCTTTTAGTTCTTTTTTAAGAAGTTTTGCTTCTTCAACAATCTTTTCCGCTGTTTTTTGTGTTGTTTGAACGTGAAGCATTTTATCTTCACCGATTATGTTTCTAATTTCTTTTACAAGTTTCCAAAAATCCGTATTAGCTTTTGATATAATAGATGGATTTGTTGTAACACCTGCCAAAGGATAGAACTCATTACAATGTTTTATTGCTTCAAGATCAGCTGTATCTAAAATATATAACATTTTATTTCTCCTTATCTAATAATTTCAATTCCTAAAATGTTACAGAAGTTTTCGATAACTTCTGTGTTATCACCATAAGAAATAATATAGTGTTGGCACATTACATTTTGTGCAAAGTTTTCAACATCATCCAGTAAAATTTCAAGGCCCGGAAGTTGTGGTGCCGGTTGTGTCCAGCCTGCTTCTTCCCACTTTCTTGGAGTTATGCCTTCGCCTTTTACCATATGCATATAGTAAAGACCATCATCATATGTAAGACGACACATTGTAAGTTCGCCTGTTTTAACCTTGCTCACATTTAAAATACCTTCTGATAATTCGCCAAATGCAGCCGGCATAACTGTAATTCCGCCATCTGCTGCTTCTGCAGGAATATAGTCAGGCACTCCTGCCAAAACTCTATCTTGCATAAATTCATAGAATTCAAGATAGAATGCACATTGACCCGTCAAGTGTTTAATTATCATTTGTGTAACGCTTCCAAGAGAATCGTTTTCAGGGATTGTGCAAAGGTTTTCTTCATCTGCTAAAAGCATAAAGATTGGTGCCGGTGGGAAGCCTAAAAGTTTCTTCATACCATCAACGTCTTTTAAAGAAATTGCTTCATAACCACGTTCGTCACAAATCGCCTTTACAGCCAAGTAATATCCTGCTGCCATTTTAAGACTTTCCGGATTTGCTTGTTTCATAAACTTCCATTTTGACATTGCGTTGTCAATTACAGCTTGCTTTTCAGCATCAGTAATCTTTTGATATCTTTGTTCGATTTCAAGCATTTCAAAAGTTTCTATTTCAGGGCCGATTTCTCTCTTTAATGAGCCACCATCATATAATGTGCCATAAAGATTCATATCACGGTAACCTGCCATACCCGATTTTGCAAATCTTAAATCCTTGCAAGCCTTTGCAGCTACTGCATAGTTATATACTGTCTTTGTCTTTGATGGAAGACCTATTATGTCATAAACATACTTAAATGTATATCCTAAATCATAGAAAGTTTTGCGAAGTGCAGTTGTTCCGGCTTGGTCAGCAGTTGTTACTAGTCTGTCGCCTTCTGTCCAGCCGCAAAGTCCCCAAAGAACCATAGGGATATTTCTAAAATGTTCTGTAACCTTAACCACTGCGTGAGTTGGAATCCAACCTGCAATACAACAAATTACAATATCAAAATCCTTGCCTTCAAGAGATTTGATCGCGTTATTAATATCCTTTTCCTCATAATCGTCTGTTATTGGATAAACGCTTATTAAATCCAAACCTTCTTTTTTAAGGTTTGCTTCTGCATCTTGACACTTTTTAACGATAATTTCTTTTGGTGTATTTACTTCACCAAATCCCAAAAATGCTGCTTTTACCATATTTTCATCTCCTTATATTTAAAATACTGTCATATTTTTCAAAGTTTTCATAAACCTTTGAAAAATCTTTTCCGTTAGGCTTATAAACTTTATCTGTTTTAATATTTTCTGCCGCTTTTTCAACAGATTCAAATGCTCCTGCGCCAACACCTGCTAAAATTGCAGAGCCAAGACAGGCAGTTTCTTTATTTTTTAATGTGACAAGGCTTTTACCTGTCAAATTGGCTTTCATATCGCACCAAAGGCTACTATTTGCGCCACCACCCATCGCACGAATTTCACTAACAGGCACATTTAGATAATCAAGACTTGCTTTTAACATACAAGAAATTGACTCCATAATACTTCTCACAAAATGAGCCGGTGTATGCTCAGTTGTAAGTCCTGTAAAGCTGCCTCTTGCATCAGGGTTATATTTTGGCATTGTAGAACCGCAAAGATACGGCAAAAATGTCACACCGTCAGAGCCGATTGCGATTTTTTCTGCCATTTCGTCGAGTTCGTACATTTTTTTCTCTTTGAAAAATGCTTCTTTGAACCATTTAAGAGCCATTCCGGCAGTTGGGCTCCAAGAAAGAAGTACATATGTGCCATCATAATTATAGTGACACGGAACAATGCTGTCAATATTATATTCAGGAATTTTATCAGTTGGCACAAAAACAACCATAGTTGTTCCTGTCATCTCACTTACAATTCCCTTTTTAATAACGCCTGCACCGATTGCCCCTGCAACCTGATCCATACCTGATGTGACAACTTTAATTCCATCATAATCACCTACATATTTCCCGCTATCTAATAGGCTTGGCAGCATATCCTCTCCTACTCCGATGTAGTCAAGCATTTCCTTCCACCATTCGCCTTTTTTGATATCGAAATAGATTGTAGATGATTGCAATGTTTTTTCTGTCACAAACTTGCCTGTTAGTTTATAAAGCAGATAATCTTCCAAAAGGAAAACTTTTTTGGTCTTTGCCCAAATTTCAGGTTCGTTATTTTTAACCCAAAGAAGTTTACAAGCCGGCCAAGTTGCTGTAATTTCAGGTTGACCTGTTATCTCGTAAACTTTTTTTCGTCCAAAATATTTTTCTATTTCCTCTGCTTCCTTTGTCGCCCTATTATCAAGCCAAACAATAGCATTGCGAACCGGATTTCCAAATTCGTCCGTTAAAATCAAAGTTTCACACTGAGTATCGATCGCCAAGCAATCTACATCGTTATCACTTTTAATTTCGGTAAGCAAATCTTTGAAAATATCAATATAGTTGTTTGCAGGAAACTCCACCCTATCTCCTTTTGAGATTAGGGTGTAGTCTCTTGAATTAACTGTAATTTGATTTAAGTTTTCATCAAACAAAGCTGCTTTTACCGAAGTTGTACCATAGTCTATGCCTAAGCATTTCATAGATAGTTCCCCCGAATTATCTCTTTAATTGAAGGTCATAGTGTGGATCGTATGCCTTTTCATCTTCCATAAATTTGTGCTTTGTATCGATAACTTCGCCGTTATTCCACTTACGATCTCCAACATCTTCTGCTGTTCCCATAACTGTTACATTAACTTGTCTATGACGAGCTAATACATGATCCCAGTCAATAAAGTAGATGTGAGCAAATCTTCCGCCGTCAACTTCGCCATCTTTAATTGTTAGTGTTTCGCTTCTGCCGAAGAATACGCTGCGAAGGTGACCATCTGTGTTCATACTTGAAAAATCGCCAGGTTCATCAACCCATCTGCCGTATTGAGCATGTATTGGGCCCGGATGACGATATTGATGTTCTTCCATAAAGTCAGGGATAAACTTTCTCATAATGTCTAATAGGTCATGTTGTAAGAATTCCAAATCGAATGAATCGATATCATGTGAACATTCTTGTACCATTACTGAACATGTTGTGTGGTGTGATACAACAGCTACTGTACCATTTTTGATACCTGATGCTGCAACAATTTCGTTTACTTCCTTTGAGATGTCGTGGAAAGTTGGGATCCAACCTCTTGATTGTAGTTCTAATTCCTTTTGAAATACCTTAAATTCCATTTTTTAAATCCTCCTAAAATTTGTTTATATTATTTTATTTATTAAGTCTTTCTCCTACTGCACCACCCGGGTGAATAAGAGCAAAAGACTCATTTTTATAATCTGTTTCCTCAATCAAAGCAGTTTGAAGTGCATGGAAAATCATACAAAGTGCTGTTGATGAGGTAGTTCCTTGACAATTATATTTATCTGTTTCACGGTTTACATATTGTTTTATTGTTACGTCCGCTTCTTTTGCTATCGGAGAGTCTAAATTCTCTGTAATTGCAATAATCTTGACACCCTTTGCCTTACAAATATCAAGAATCGGCAAAAGTTCTTTCGTTTTTCCGCCACGAGAAGCAAAAATCATAACATCATCTTTTTTCATAAAACCCGTTCCGCCGTGAACCGCTTCGGCAGGTGATATGAATTTTGCGGGTCTTTCTATGCAACACATAAGATGAGCAAAATGTCCGCAAAGAATTCCTGAATGTCCGCAGCCTGTTGCACCAATTCTCTCTGCATTTTTAAGAAGTTCAACAGCCTTTGAAAATTCATCTTCATCTAAGTAAGATAGCATTTCTCTTATACATTCACTTTCGATTATGTACGCATTTTTAACCTGTTCTAATGTTTCTTTTTTCATTACATTTATCCTTTATTTGTGAAGTTCGTCCCATGCTTTTCTTAAATTGAAAAGCATTTCTTCAACCATTTCATATGGTCTGTCCGACTTCATAATTCCGCTTGTTGTACCTGTTGCTTGTGCTCCAAGCTTAATTGTCTTATAAACATCATCACCATTTGATATTCCTGCACCTTGCAATACCATAATATCAGGATTGATTTCATTTACAGTTTTGATTGTTTCAATAACATAATTTGAATCAGATGTAGTTCCTGTACCGATAAGGTCAGTTGGTTCTGCAACAATCATATCAGGCCCCATCTTCGCAATCTTCTTGACATCTTCAACAGTGTCAGCACAAACGATAGTTAAAAGTTCAACTTCCTCTGCACGACGAATTGTTTTTTCAATATCTTCCATTGAAATTGGTTTTTCGGCATGATTTAACATTACACCTTTTGCACCAGCAGCTTTAACCGCTTCAGGAAGCATTGATCCAAGACCTCTTCCCGGACGCAAATAATCCATATGCTGTGCAAAAACCCAAATTCTTTCAGTGTTATCTGCAAGCAACTTGATGTCTGTGTATTGCGGTGTTACGATTACATCAACATCATATTTCATTGCCGTTTTATCAATGACCTTAGCAAGTTTCAACATTTCTTCTCCATACAGAAAAGCTTTTGGGCCTATTTCAAAAAACGGTGGCTTTAAACTAACATTTTTAAGCATTTTCCTACCTCCATAAAATTTTATTCTATTATATAATAAAGAAAAAACAATGTCAATATAATTTTTCGTTTTACTTTCGTTTTTAATATAATCGTAATATAAAAATAAATTTCATTTTTATGTTGACACCGTTTTAATATTATGATAAATTTGTATTACTAATAATTTGAGGTGAATTATGACAACTGATGAAAAGAAAAATATTATTCTTGAAATGCTAAAAGAAAGTGGCACTGTGAAGGTTTCTCAGCTCGCAGACGTCCTTTGCACTTCAGAAGTTACAATACGAAGTTATCTTACAGATATGGAATCAAAAGGGCTTCTTTCCAGAATCCACGGTGGTGCAATAAGTTCATATAGACCTTATTACAGTATGAATTTATCACAAAGACTTGAAACAAATCAAAACGAAAAAATTAATATTGCCAAAAAAATTGCAGAAATGATTGCGCCGAACGATACCGTTATGCTAAATGCAGGAACTACAACTTTAATGGTATTTAGAGCATTACCTACCGAGTATAACCTTAATATTGTCACAAATTCAATTTCCATTGCCTTAGAGGCATCTGATAACCCAAACTTCAATGTGGTTTTATTAGGTGGCTCAGTCAATACAAAATATCAATTTTCTTATGGAAGCAACGCAGTTTCTCAAATCGAAAACTATCATGCCGACAAGTTAATTTTATCGGTTGACGGAATTGATGTTTCTTGTGGCCTTACAACCTATTATGACAAAGAAGTTTCTGTCGATAAAGCAATGATTCAAAATTCTGATATGTGCATTGTAGCAGCAGATTTATCTAAGTTTTCAAGAAATGCGTTCACAAAAATATCAGGTCTTGAAATTGCAGATAAAATCGTTACTAATAAAGAGATTTCAAAAGATATACTTTCTCAATACACTTCAATAAATAAAGATATAATTCTTGGCTAAGTAAAATGCGTAGGGGTTTACCCTACGCATTTATAATCTGATTAAATAATTCCGTTTTCAAATGTTAATTTTCTATCCTTTTTAAAAACTTTTCCCAAATAGGTAAAACAAAAAACATTAATAAGTTTATAGCAATTATCATTATAAGAAATATTGTGCAAAGTGTTTTCCACCCAAAAACATCTGCAACTCTTGTAGAGCCATAGTTAGCAGCAACAAAAGCAAACGATGCTACAGCATTTACAATACCTGAAACGGTTGCCTCTTTTCCAAATTTACTGAAAACCATTACATAGTCAATATTGATAATAAGTTGTCCTGCCGCCAATAATAGTTGTGTTAAATATAATGAAAAAGCTGCAAACCAAAAATTAATTACTCCTATTTTCGGCATAAAAATCCAAAACGGCAATAAAATCAAAAATGAAATTTCAAAAACTATTAGCTGGTTAAGTTTTTTAAATTTATCAAGTAAAATTTTAACAAACAAAACACCAAATATCCCTGAAAAAACCGAAATTGATGTAATTAAATTTCCCAAAGATGACGATACATTATCATAACTTTCCATTAACATAGTCGCCATCAAAGCCGCTGTTCCTGTTTTAACCAGTGTCCAAAGAAAGATGGCAGGCACAAGCAACATAAATCCACCGGAATTTAAAACTTTTAATATATTTATATTATTTTCTGCAACTTTGCCTTCTTCTGTATTATTTTCGCAAGTTACATATTTAATGGGCTTTAAAAATAGCAACAACATAAAAAATATAACCATCATCATAAATGACGAAAACAAAAAATTATCTTGCCACTTTTTAACCAGCGATGCTACAAGATAAGAAAAAGAAAATCCAATAGCAGTTGATGTAGAAAAAAGAAAACTGCTGTTTTTTACATTTTTTGTGATAACATCTGATGCAAGGATTTTCAAAATTGCCGGCCAAAATCCCATTTGGCTAAGCCCGTTTAGTACCCAAAAAATCAGCATAACATAAAAACGGTTATTAAAATATATTACTGTATTTGCTATAAATGTCCCTATAATACCTAGCATAACAAGTTTAATTGGCTTAATTTTGTCGGCTAACATTCCGCCCGGCACTTGCAAAGCCGCATATACCAAATAGAAGGATGTTGTAATTAGTCCTGTTTGTGATTTTGTCATAAGACCTTCCTTTACAACTTGTGCCGTCGCCGCACTAAAACAGGTTCTTGTCATACAAACCATGACATATGCAACATATGTAATAAGAAATACCAAATACCCCGTTTTTACATCACTGTCTTTTTCACATATTTTATCTGACATTTTTTTCTCCCAAAACTTTTATTTTCTGTAAAGCATTTCTATACTATTTTATTCTGTTTTATACTTTTCAACACTAATAGCATTTTTTTAGACAGGTTATCTAAAAACGACTTAAAACTGAGTTTAAGTCGTTTTTATTTTGTTTATTTAGGTTGTTTACCAATATATGCAAGTATTCCGCCGTCAACATATAAAATATGTCCGTTAACAGCATTTGATGCATCAGATGCCAAAAATACCGCAGGGCCAACAAGTTCTTCAGGGTCTAACCATCTACCTGCAGGAGTTTTAGCACAGATAAAACTATCAAATGGGTGCTTTGAGCCATCCGGTTGGACTTCTCTTAGCGGTGCTGTTTGCGGAGTTGCTATGTAGCCCGGGCCTATACCATTACATTGAATGTTAAATTCGCCATACTCTGAGCAGATGTTTCTTGTTAGCATTTTAAGACCGCCTTTTGCAGCTGCATAAGCTGATACTGTTTCACGGCCTAATTCGCTCATCATTGAGCAGATGTTTATAATCTTTCCGTGACCTTTTTTAATCATAGCAGGAATTACTGCTTTTGATACGATAAATGGTGCATTTAAGTCAACATCAATTACTTGTCTGAATTCTTCTGCTGTCATTTCGCACATTGGAATTCTCTTAATAATTCCTGCATTATTAACTAAAATATCAATAACACCGATTTCCTTTTCAATTCTTGCCACCATTTCATTTACTTGGTCTTCTTTTGTAACATCGCAGACAAATCCGTGAGCATTTATGCCTTCTTCTTTATAAGCTGCTATTCCCTTGTCTACCAATTCTTGTTTAATATCATTAAAAACTATTGTTGCTCCTGCCTTTGCAAATCCTTTTGCAATAGCAAATCCAATACCGTATGAAGCACCTGTAACAAGTGCTATTTTACCTGTTAAATCAAACATATTATTCCCTCCGATTATCTTAAATCTCTTGTTTCAACAAAGTCCATATCTGTGAACTCTTGGTTTTCACCACACATAGCCCAGATAAATGAATAATTTTTAGTACCAACGCCTGAGTGAATTGACCAACTTGGTGAAATTACAGCTTCTTCGTTATGCATAATGATGTGACGAGTTTCGTTTGGTTCGCCCATCATATGAAATACTGCATCATCAGGGCCCATATCAAGATACATATAAACTTCCATACGTCTATCATGAGTATGGCATGGCATTGTATTCCAGTTTGAGCCTACTTCAAGTTCAGTAAGGCCCATTGCAAGTTGACAACTTTGCATAACTTCAGGGTGAATGTATTGATTAATTACTCTCTTGTTGCATTCTTCTACACTTCCGCAAGGAACTTTCTTTGCCTTTGTAATATCAATCTTAACGATTGGATATTCCTTATGAGCAGGACATGATGAAACATAGAACTTTGGTGGATTTTCAGGGTCAACGCACTTAAATGTGATGTCCTTATTTCCCATACCGATATAAATTCCGTCACGAGCATTTAGTTCATAATCTGTTCCGTCAATTGTGATAATTCCCTTGCCTCCTATATTGATACAGCCCATTTCTCGTCTTTCTAAGAAATAGTCTGCTGCAAGTTCCTTACCTGCTTCAAGTTTTAATTCTTGAAGAACAGGCATAATACCTGCTGTGATAATTCTGTCGATATGGCTATATACCATTCTAATGTTGTCCTTTGTGAAAAGCTTTGAGATATGAAATTCCTCTCTTAGCCTTTCTGTTGTGTAATTCTTTACGTCTTTTGGGTTTGATGCGCTTCTGATTTCCATCTTACTTAAATCCTCCTTGATATATTTTCCATTTATTTGTATTTGTGATAAAGCCGCCCACGAAAGTGGATACGACACTTGTCTAAAATTAGTCAAATGAACCTTTCTTGTTTTTTTAGGTTTTTCAAATAATAGCGTTTGACCTTTTTCTGTCATTTCAAATTCTGCTGTTTTGACATTTCCGTCATCAAATTCAACATCAATATTCTTCCAATATGTATCATGCGGAAAGTCTGCACGCAAGAAAAATACAATGCTTTCAATTTCTACCTCTTGTCCAAAATCTATAAAATATTCAAGATCATCTCTTGCACCGCCTGCCCATGAATGATAAGGATAATTTCCGTGGCTTTTATTTTCTATCACGCCATCAATAGCATTTCTCTCAAAAAAGCACGGTGCTCCTCGTGTTACAAAATTTGCCGATACATGAGGATATGATTTACTAAGTGATGTGTCATATGGATTTTGAGAAATGTTTCTTAGAGAAAAAATTTCTTCATCGGTCGGTTCGCAAGCAATAATTCTATGTACTTCACCTGAAAAAGATTCCGGTGGGTAACATTCGCCCAAATAATTAATAGGAATTTGAAATTCAAATCTTCCGTTTGGACAATACAAAATTCCCTCATTCATATTATCATCAAGTTTTAAATATAAATAATAATTGTTCACAATATCAACAACAATAGTATCTCCTTCATGATACGCTCCATTATATGTAATGTCAAGATTTGTACCACTTTTTTCAAACAGAACTTTTTTATCCTTTGAAATGATTTTTAAAGTAAGCAAACTATCACTCCCTATATTTAACTACATATTATTATAAATGATATTTTTTGCAAAATCTTTGCAAAAAATATATAAAATATTGCAATTTATAACAAAATCATATATAATCAAGATAAAGAGGTGAATTTAAAATGAGTTTTGTTTTTTCAAAATGTTCAAAAGCCATTGATGAAGCTATTTCTACCAAAGGAGTAGGTTGCTTTTTTTCAAGCAATTATGACTCAAACGAAGATATTCACATACACGAATGTTGTGAAATTCTTTTTTGTATTTCGGGCGGAAACTCCTTCTTTATCGACAATAGAATTTATGAAGTAAATGATGGTGACATATTTGTTCTAAATCCTTTTGAAGCACATAAGATTACATATTCAACCGATTCGCTTTTTAAAAGATATGTTTTGCAAATTCATCCTGAGTTTTTATATAATATTTCAAGTCCAAATACAAATCTTGCGTCTTGCTTTTATCAAAGAGGCGAAAATATAAGTCACAAAATATCACTTTCCGAAAAAGAAAAAATTGCTATGATTGAAAATTTCAAAAAACTTGAAACCGAAGAAATTTTTGCAGGCGAAATTATTAAAAAAATGATAATCACAGAAATAATCGTAACAGTAAATATGCTGTTTTTGCATCAAAACAAAAAAAATTCTTATCACACAGATTATGGAAATGAAACTATTGTAACTATTCTTAATTATATAAATTCAAACCTCTCACAAAAGCTTACTTTGGAAATAATTTCAAGGAACTGCTTTATATCTGTAAATGAACTTTGCAAACTATTTAAAAAACATCTGGGAACGACCGTTAATAACTATATAATTTCCAAACGCATAACAGAGGCAAAAAAACTTTTGAATAATGATTTAAGTGTTTCGGAAACAGCAGAGCGATGTGGTTTTTCTGATTACGCAAATTTTATTAGAGTCTTTAAAAATATTGTCGGAGTATCCCCCGGAAAATACAAAAAAACAACTTAATACTTTAAAAATCCACTAAACTTTTTATAAATAAAACCCGATATAAATCTATCGGGTTTTTTATGCTATATATTCTTTTTTACCTTAATAATATTTTGTCCGTTTTTAAATTCGTATGTTATTTCATCCATACTCTTTTTTACCATAAAAATTCCGAGACCCCCTATCTCCCTCTCCTCAGCAGAAAGCGTAATATCTGGGTCATCTTTTTCCAATGGATTATATGGAACTCCATTATCAATAAATGTTATGATAACTGACAACGGCTCTTTAACCACCTCAAATCTAACCGTTGCAGGACCAACACTAGGGTCATAGGCATAACGTGCAATATTGCTAAACAATTCATCAATCGCAATATCAATTTGCATTTGTGCTTTCATCGGACATTCATATTTTTCAAGTTCACAATTTACAAATTCCATCACTGTTCCAACATTTTCAATCGTTGCATCAATATTTAACTCTTTCATTTCATCACTCCCCATTATATTGGATGCAAAGCATTGTCATATCATCAAACTGTTCCGCATCACTTACGAATATATCTGCATCTTTTAAAACATTTTCGCACAATGTCTTAACATCGTATGAAGCAGTATTTTTTAGAGTCCTAAGAAGTCTATCCTCGCCAAAAAGTTCCTCTTTTGCGTTGGTAGCCTCGGTTATACCATCAGTATATAAAAATAGTTTATCATTTTTTTCAAGTTTACATTCGCAAATCTTATACGGAATTCCTTCCATACCTGCAAGCACAAGTCCCGAATTTGATTGCAAATACTCGGCATTATTCCCTTGTCTTATTAAAGCAGGAGGATTATGTCCCGCATTTGAAAATGTCACAACCCCTGTTAATAAGTCTATTATACCAAGCCAAACCGTTACAAACATTCCTGCATCATTATTCTTGCAAAGTTCATTATTTGCCTTTATCAAGACTTCATTTGCCGAAATACCCGTTTCTGCATAGCTTTTGATTATAGATTTTGCCGTCATCATAAACATAGCAGCAGGAATTCCCTTTCCTGAAACATCTGCAATCAAAAATGCTAATTTGTTTTCCCCGACAAAGAAGAAATCGTAAAAATCTCCACCTACTTCTTTTGCCGTTCTCATAGATGCAAAAACATCAAATCTTTTTTCATTTGGGAAAGGCGGAAAAACTCTTGGAATTGATGATGTTTGAATTTGTTTTGCAAATTCAAGTTCCTTGTTAATTCTTTCTTCTGCATCTTTAATGTAGTGTTTTAAAGTGTCAACAGTGGAATTTATATCATCTGAAAGATTAGCAAACTCATCACTGCTTCTAACATCAACTTCAACATTTAAGTTACCGCTTGTAATCTTTGCAAGCGAGCTATTTACACTCCTAATACCTGTTACTACGTGTTTTTTTATTAGCAAGTATATCAGTGCAAAAAGTGCAGCAAAAACCAAGATTTCCATATAGGAATTTATGTATTGAATTGCATCTCTATCATAAAAGACATCTTCTTTTGGAATAAAAACAAACGCCGTGTATCCTTCCATTTTTTTGAACGTTGCAATAGTTTTAATACCACGGGTTACAGTTTCAAAAACCTCATTTTCTTCTGTCGAGTCCATAATAGGTTTATAATATCTTGTTTCTTTAAAGTTCATACCTGTCAAATCATTAGGGTCACTAATAATTTTTTCATTTCTGTCCACCAAAACAATATATCCGGTATTTCCAATATGTCTGTATTTAGTAATTCCCTTTATAGAACTATACAAATCATTTTGAAAATGTTCCGCATCATATCCGATTTGAACAAAACCGTTAGCTATCAGCATACCGGCATATTTCCTATAAATACTGTTGTCGTATGTTATCGGGCCAAAGCTTTGCGCATATTCTCTCTTTTCAAATAAATTATCCATAAACGCCTGTGACTGTTCGCCGGATTTCATATCAAAACCCACAAACTCCGGATTTGTAGACTTGATTAAAATTCCGTCATTATTACTTATGTTAATTTCTTCAACAGAATATTTTTTTGCAAGTTCTGTCAAATTAATATCATTGTTATTTTTATATTCTGCTGCAATTTGCCTTGTAATTCTTAAAATATTAGCGTTTGAGTCAGACTCTATTTGATTTTCAATATCCGAAATTCCAAGAGCCAATTCTTCTTTTGCCTTGCTTTTTGAAACACCGGTTTGAATAGCATAAACAAAGATAGTTGTTGCAAAAAACGCAACAATTACGCAAGCCAACATTCTTCCCTGTATAATACCGGAAATACTTTTTGAATAACTATGCTTTTTTAGTTTTTCTTTGCCCAATAAAGCGATTGCAAAAAGCGATAATGAAACAGCAAAAGCATTGACCAAAATCATAGGTTGAGTAACTATCTTAACAATATTAAAAGCATTTTCTGAATCATTTAGATGGGTTAGGAAAAGTATTGTTAAATGAAGTGCTTCCATAACTACTGCAATAGCAAATCCTATGCTCCAAGATGGCTTTTTATCATCGAACATATATTTTCTAAGCAGTGCCGCATAAACCCCGGCAAGTATAGTGGATAAAGAGCAAGCCACTTTGGAATATTCACCTGCTCCCCAAAATACAGCAAACCATCTTTCAATACCACCAATCAGTGCAGAAATAATACCGGCAGGCCCTCCAAAAATAAGTCCTGCACATAAAGGGGCACTATCTCTTGCATTTGCAGTAGCGCCACCAACATCTACACCGAACTCTGTACCGATAACAGCTATTCCGCCAAAAAATATACCTGTTATTGTTTGCTTTAACATATATGGTAAATTTTTAAATTTTGTCTTTTTTTCTAACAAATAAAATAGGATAGATGCAATGACTGTAAGCATTGCCGCCATACTAAGTTCAAAAAACATTTCCATAATATCACCTACTAACTGTATCAAAAGTACAAATTATCAAATGAATCTATATTATTTTTTATTTCATCAACACATTTTTCAATTATCTTTAAGCCCTCATCTGAATCATAGCGTTTAACAATGTGATTAATAAGCCTTAAATATGAAATTAAAATTACTTTCTTTTCAATTTGGTTTATTTCACTTTCATTTTTGTCGGCAAAATAATAATGCAAGAATTTATCCCAAAGTTCTGTAGTTTTTTCATAGGAAAGACCGATGAAATTCTCTATGTATGAATGAGAAATCAATCCAAAGCCTACATATGTAATGTAAACATTTGCAAGTTCAAAAATCGGGTGCCCATGACACATAGAATCCATATCAATCAGCAATGTTTCACCATTTTGCATCATAACATTATTGGTATGAAAGTCACAATGAAGCATATTGTAAGTATCCGGAATATCATCTATTTTCTTTGATATTTTGTAAAACAAATCATCACTGCAATACTTTTTAACATTATTAAGCCATCTATCTATTGTAGTTTTAACACTATCCATATTTTCGCCTGATACATCGGTATCGTGAATATTTTTCAAAAGTTCAGCAAATTTCTTTACATATTTATCAAAGTTTTCCGGCTCTTCTATTAAAAGTTCTGAATAGGACTTCGCATTTAGAAGTTCAAAAACCGACCCAAACAGACCATCCACCTTTACAATATCAAAAGGGATTGCTGTTGGAATACCTAGCACAAAAGCCTTTCTGGCAAGTTTGATTTCATTTTCAATACTTTCAATTGAATCTAAATTATGGAATACCTTTATAACTGTATCGTCCGAATATCTGTAAACAGTACCTTTTGCACCCTTTCCTATGATTTCACAGCCATCAACAGACATTTGTCTATATGCCTTTTTGATATCAATCATTTGAGTAAAGCCTGTCATATCAAAAATTTCATACACATCCGTTGATGCATTTATAATTTTTAAGTTTTGATATAATTTTTTAAATTTTAAAATTATACGAAGTCCTGCACTTGAAATATAAAAAAGGTTTTCTGCATTAAAAATTAAACTTTCAAATTGACTATTTTGAATAATTGCATCAATTTCTTCTTCAATAGACTTCGCATTTGATGATTCTATTTTTCCTTCAAGAAAAATTGTCAATATATTTTTTTCTAAAACGCTGTTCATCTAGTTTTCCTCCCCAAAAATAATTCCGTATATTCTCTTGAATTCTTGATATGCGTAGGTGTTTTCAAGTTCTACTGTATAATCTAAAATAGTACTGTAATACCACTTATGCATCTTCTTATCATGTTGATGAAAATAATCGAAAACTTTGTCGCCCTCTTTTTGCCAAGTTAAATATATAGAGCGAATATTTGACAATTTATCAGAAACCCAAATAATCTTATGCTCCACATTGCTATTTTTAAGATTATTCAAAGTTTCTGTCTTTCTTATAAGCCAAGTTTCTGACTTTGGCAGATTTTCTCTTTTATTTTCAGTGTCGCTAACCACAAGATTTGCAACACCGTCTCCAAATTTTTCTCTTATTGTATCTATTGTAACAGATGTGTCCTCCACTGTATCATGTAAAAGTGCCGCAACTATTACATCTTCATTATTTGTAATTGATGCCGCTATTGCAGATACTTCAAGACAATGTAAGATATACGGTTGATTGGTAATTTTTCTCACTTGCTCGCTGTGTGAATCCACCGCAAATTTTATTGCTTTATTAATCTTTTCACTCATAATTTATTCCTTTTATTCTATATTTAAAATATCTGCAAAACCTGTAATTTCAAATATCTCTTTAATATTTTCGTTTGCATTTTTTACAACAAGCGAACCCTTTTCGTTCATAATTTTTTGAGCTTTTAAAATAACTCTAAGCCCTGCAGATGAAGTATATTCAAGATTTCCAAAATCAAAAATAAGTTCTTTAATATCCTCTCCAATTAAATCAACCTCTTTTTCAAATTCTGTGGCTGTTAAACTGTCTATTCTTCCGTTTACACTTATAATCAATGTTTTTTCAATCTTATTACTCTTAACTTCCATTTTAAACCTCCAAAATTAATCTATTTTTAATTATATCAAATTTTACCATACTTTTCAATAGTGATTTTTCAACTTATTTATCTTGAGATTAATAAAGATTTATAAAATGGAATATCAAAAAGTTTCGCTTGGATTTAAAAAGAACAAGCAAGGGGCTTGTTCTTTTTAATATTTTTTGTTAAATTACTGTTCCTTTTGCAACAGGTAGCGGATAATTTCCCTGACCAATCAACTTTTTATTTTCACTAACTTTAACACCCTTATCTAAAACAACATATTCCAGTTCTACATTTTTTTCGATAGTTACGCCCTGCATTAAAATTGAGTTTTTAACAACTGCTCCCTCTTGGACAGTAACTTTTCCCGATAAAACACTATTTTCGACAGTTCCAAAAATTTTACAGCCATCTGCGATATAAGAATTTTTTACTACCGACTTTTCGCCGTATTTTGTAGGCGATAAATCCTTGTTTTTTGTATAAATCGGAAGGTTTGAATGAAACATCTCTTCTTGAATGTCTTCATTTAGGAATTTCATATTGTTGTCAAAATACGATTTCATACTATCTATTTTTTCAACAAAGCCTTCGTGTTCATACCCATAAATTCTAATTCCGGACATCTTTTTCACAATTGCATCTTTTATAAAATCACTGTATCCTTTTGCCGTACATTCATCAACAATGCTTTCTAAAAGTGCCTTTTCCATAACAAAAACATCGGTGCTTGCACAAGATGATTTTGGATAATATGGGCAAACTTCGATATCGGTAACCATATTATCTTTATCCACTTCAAGAAGTGTAAATCTGGAAAGTTCTTTCTCGTCAACACTTTTCATATTTTTATAGATAACTGTAATATCTGCTTGATTTTTCTTATGTGCTTCTACTGCTTTTTTGAAATCTATATTATACAGGCAATTTCCAAGAGATAATATAACATATGTTTCATTTGACCTTGAAATAAATTGTCTTATTCCTGCTAATACATCTATGTTGCCTCTTAATTCATACATATTTTTATTGCCTATATTTGGTGGCAATATTGTAAGACCTTTCTCTTTTCTGTGCAAATCCCATGGTGCACCTGACTTTAAGTGGTCCATAAGTGATGAATAGTTTGCACTTGTTGCAACACCGATTGTTTCAATGCCGGCATTTGTCATATTTGACAACACAAAGTCAATTAATCTATATCCACCTGCAATCGGTAGTGCTGATGCACTTCTAATATCGGTAAGTGGTGGTATATTTAAATTGCTTGCTATTATAACTCCCATTGTATCTATCATTTTATTATCCCCCTTTACTTCCCGATTTCAACCATTGAGCCTTTTGGAATATTTGCATTTTCTTCGATAACAGTTCCACCTTCAATCAGTATTAGACCGTTAGTACACATTCCTGACTTATAATTTCCGTTCTCATCTTCGCTTTCGCCAATCACTGCGTTATCCTTAATCACAGCTCCTGCTCCTATTACTGTCTTTGAAATTTTGACATTTTTGCCTATTTTAACATCAGGCATAATAACACTGTCTTTTATTATCGTATTTTCACCGATTTGAACATTAGACGAAATCACAGAATGATTAATTGTTCCGTAAATAGTGCATCCTTGTGCGACAGAACTATCATTTATTTTTGCATTTTCCCCGACATATTGTGGTGAAAGCGCTGTATTTCTTGAATAGATACTCCAATCTGTATCATCAATCTCAAACTTTGGCGGATTATCAATAAGGTCCATATTGGCTTCCCACAAACTATGGATAGTTCCAACATCTTTCCAATATCCGTCAAAACGATAACTAACCATTTTTTCGCCGTTCTTAAGCATTTCGGGAATAATATTTTTGCCAAAATCATTTGAGGACTCGGAATTTTCCTCATCGTCTATCAAGTATTTTTTTAGAGCCTCATAATTAAAAATATAGATACCCATTGATGCTAGATTACTCTTAGGATTTTGGGGCTTTTCCTCAAATTCTGTTATGTTACCGTTATCATCAACGTTCATAATACCAAATCTGCTTGCCTCTTCCCACGGCACAGGCATAACAGCGATTGTAACTGCTGCACCACTTTCCTCATGCACTTTAAGCATTTTTCCATAGTGCATTTTATAGATATGGTCACCTGACAAAATAAGGACATTTTGTGGATTAAATCTATCCAAAAATCCTAAATTTTGATATATTGCGTTTGCAGTACCTTTATACCATTCACCTGCATTTGCACTTTGATATGGTGGTAAAACATATACACCACTATGGGTACGGTTTAAGTCCCATGGACTTCCGTTTCCAATATAAGTATTTAAATCAAGTGGTTGATACTGTGTTAATACACCGACCGTATCAATGCCTGAATGAACGCAGTTAGATAACGGAAAATCTATAATTCTATACTTTCCGCCAAATGGCACGGCAGGTTTTGCAACATTTTTAGTAAGGGCACCAAGTCTGCTGCCTTGCCCACCTGCAAGAATCATTGCAACACATTTTTTAGCTATCATTTTAGTTCTCCTTTTCGATTTTTTTAAGATATACTGCGGATAATCCGCTAATGTTAATTTTAAGTTCGTACGGCAAATCGCTCATATTTCCGTTATTTTTGGTCTTTAACTTCTTCTTTTTGGCAGACAAGTTTCCGCCATACTTTTTGCTATCAGTATTTAACACAATCTCATATTCGCCCTCTTCGTCAACATTTATCACATAATTTTCTCTTGCAACAGGGGTAAAATTTGCACAAATAATAACCTTTTCATTATCTTTTGAAATTCTCATATATGACAGTACAGAGTTATCTCTATCCTGTGCATTAATCCACTTAAATCCGCCCCAATCTTGATCGTTTTGCCAAAACGCTTTATTTTCAACATAAAAATGATTTAATTCCTTAACATAAGTTTTAAACTTTTTGTGTTTTTCTAGTTTTAGAAGATGCCATTCAAGACCTTCATCATATCGCCACTCAATAAACTGAGCGATTTCACCACCCATAAACATAAGTTTTTTTCCCGGCAGCGAAAGATAATATGCTAAAAGTGTTCTATAACTTGCGAACTTTTCCTCATATTCTCCAAACATCTTGTCCACAAGCGACTTTTTACCATGCACAACCTCATCATGCGAAAGTGGTAAAATAAAGTTTTCAGAATATGCATAACACATAACAAAAGTCAAAAGGTCGTGATTTGGTTTTCTAAAATATGGGTCCATCGACATATACCGTAATGTATCATTCATCCAGCCCATATTCCATTTATAATTAAACCCAAGACCACCTTTATCGGTTGGGCCTGTTACCATATTCCACGCAGTAGATTCCTCTGCTATCATTAGAATATTGGGAAATTTTTCAAACATTATTTTATTCAAATTTTGTAAAAAATCAATCGCCTCTAAGTTTTGATTTCCACCATATTTATTCGGAATCCACTCCCCGTCTTTTCTGCTGTAATCTCGGTAAAGCATCGACGATACAGCATCAACACGAAGTCCGTCAAAGTGGAATTCATTTACCCAATAAAATGCTGATGACAAAAGAAAGGACACAACTTCACTTTTGCTGTAATCAAAAACCATTGTTCCCCACTCCTTGTGTTCCCCAAGTCTTGAGTCAGCATATTCATATGTTGCAGTTCCGTCAAACTTATATAGACCGTGTAAATCTCTCGGAAAATGTGCAGGAACCCAATCCATAATTATACCAATTTCGTTTTCGTGACATTTATTCACAAGATACATAAGTTCCTCAGGATTTCCAAATCTAGATGTTGCACCAAAATATCCTGTTACTTGATATCCCCAAGAGCCATCAAAAGGAAACTCTGTAAGCGGCATTACTTCTATATGCGTATAGCCCATATCTTTAACATATGGCACTAATTCGTCTGCAATTTCACGATAAGAGTATAAACTGCCATCTTCATGCATTTTCCAAGATGCCAAATGCACTTCATAAATATTCATTGGCTTATCATAAATCGGAATATTATTTCTTTTGTTAATCCAATCTTTATCGTTCCAACTAAACTTCGGAATATCTTTTACAATAGATGCTGTGTTCGGTCTTACTTCACATAAAAAAGAAACAGGATCTGCTTTTAAAACTGTATTTCCAAACTTATCAGTTATCGCATACTTATATAGCATACCCTCTTCTATATCGTCAAAAACACCAAACCAAATGCCCGTTGTTGAAATTTTAGTAAGGAATTTTTGATTGCCTTGCCAATTATCAAAATCACCACAAAGTGCCACATTTTCTGCATTTGGCGCCCATACGGCGAAACGCCAGCCATTTTCAATTTTATGTGGTCCAAGCATTTCATATGACTGAAAATTTGTACCACTGTTATATAAATAGAGTTGAAACTCATCAATTCCCGCCCAAGATTGCTTTATATCAGTCGGCATCTAGGTTGTCCTCCTCAAATAAAAATCACGATAACATACACAATAGATTATAACACAATTGCGTTATGCAGTAAATACTAAAAATGTAAAATTTGGAAAAATAATTTGTGCAAATTTGACAAAATTCTTGTGTTTTATATTTTATTATTATATTTTAACCAAAAAATATGTTTTTTAGAAAGTAAATTTAATATTTGCTTGACATAAATATAAAAATAGGTTAAAATATAAGTGCTTATTATTTCTTTAAACTATTATATTGGGAATGTTGAATTTTTAATAGTAGTTTATAAATAATTTTTATATATCTAATTTAAATACAATTCAATATCCCCATTTAATTTTTTAATTATTTTAAACAGGGGGGTGTACAAGATAGAAACACTTGAATTAGTACTTATAGCTGTTGCTGCGATTTTTGCATTACTGAATATCATGTCATTTCGTTTTGGTATTTCGTACAGAAAAAAAATTGCAGAAGCAAAGCTTGGCTCTGCAGAAGCTGAAGCAAATAGCATTTTAGAAAATGCAAAGAAATCAGCAAAATCTCAAGCAAGAGAAATTGCACTTGAAGCCAAGGAAGAAAACCAGAAACTACGCACTGCTTTTGAAGCCGAAATGAAGGATCGCAGACGCGAAATTTCTGCACAAGAAAAGAGAATTAATCAAAAAGAAGAAAATCTTGACAAAAAAAGCGAAACATTAGAAAAGAAAGACCAATCTTTGAACACAAAGCTCAAAGAATACGAAGACAAAGTTGAAGAAGTCGAAGAACTCAGAAAGAAACAACTAACTGAACTTGAAAAAATTTCAGGTCTTTCACGAGAAGAGGCAAAGTCCTTGCTTATCAGAGATTTAGAACAAGAAGCAAGACACGAAGCCGCTGTTATGGTTAAAGAAATAGAGCAAGAAGCAAAAGAAAATGCCGAAAGAAAGGCAAAAGACATCGTAGCATCTTCAATACAGAAAGTTGCGGCAGACCACGTTGCAGAGGCAACTGTTTCAGTTGTTGCCCTACCTGCTGACGAAATGAAGGGCAGAATTATAGGCCGTGAAGGCAGAAACATTCGTGCTTTGGAAACTCTTACAGGCGTTGATCTTATCATAGACGATACTCCTGAAGCAGTTATCCTATCAAGTTTTGATCCGGTTCGTCGTGAAATTGCAAGAATTGCTCTCGAAAAACTAATCGTTGACGGCCGTATTCATCCGGCTCGTATAGAAGAACTTGTTGACAAAGCAAGAAAAGAAGTTGAAACAACTATTAAACAAGAAGGTGAATCTGCATCATTCGAAACCGGTGTGCATGGTCTTCACCCTGAAATTATCAAATTACTTGGCAGACTTCGTTATCGTACAAGTTATGGTCAAAATGTTTTAAAACATTCAATCGAAGTTGCTCATCTTGCAGGCGTTATGGCAGGAGAACTTGGTGTTGATATCGCACTTGCAAAGCGTGCCGGTCTTCTTCATGATATTGGCAAAGCTATGGACCACGAAATCGAAGGTTCTCACGTTACAATAGGTGCTGATATTGCAAGAAAATACAAAGAAAATGAAGATGTAATTCACGCTATTATGGCTCACCATGGTGATGTTGAAGCAAATACAATAGTTGCACAGTTAGTTCAAGCAGCAGATGCAATTAGTGCTGCAAGACCGGGTGCAAGACGCGAAAACATCGAAACTTACATTAAGCGTTTACAACGCCTTGAAGAAATTGCAAACGAATTTGACGGTGTTGAAAAATCATATGCTATTCAAGCAGGTCGTGAAGTTAGAATTATGGTTAAGCCTGATGTTCTTGATGACCAAAGTATGATTTTAGTAGCAAAAGATATTGTCAAGAAAATCGAATCAGAACTTGAATATCCGGGTCAAATTAAAATCAGCTTAATTCGTGAAACAAGAGCAGTTGATTTTGCAAAATAAAATAGTAAATTAAAACGGTTATCCATGTGGTAACCGTTTTTAATACGAAAGGTATTATTTTTATGAGAATTTTAACTATTGGTGATATATTTGGTCGCTCCGGAAGAGATGCCGTTTTTGAAGGTTTGGAAAGACATAAAGGCGAATACGATTTTGTCATCGCAAATGGCGAAAATGCTTCTCACGGCAGAGGTCTTTCAAAACCGGTTTATGAAGAACTATCAAATGCAGGGATTGAAGTTTTCACCCTTGGAAATCATACATGGGGCTGCCCTGATGTTGAAAATATTATGCGATATAATAATAATGTTATACGCCCTGCAAATTTTGAAGGAAATCTTTCAGGATATGGTAGTACTATTGTTACTTCAAAAAACGGTATAAAAATTGGCGTTATTAATTTAATCGGCAGAACATATATGCAGCAAGCTGCATCTTCCCCATTTTTTACAGCTGACAGCGAAATAGAAAAACTAAAAGATAAATGTGATGTAATAATAGTTGATTTTCATGCAGAAGCAACGAGCGAAAAAATTGCTATGGGGTATTATCTCGACGGCAAAGTTTCGGCAGTCTTTGGGACACACACTCATGTTCAAACAGCAGATTTAAAAATATTGCAAAACGGAACAGGCTATATCACAGACCTTGGTATGACAGGCCCTGTAACTTCAGTTCTTGGTGTTGATAAAAACATTATCATCAATAGATTTTTAGATGGTATGCCAAGAAAATTTGTTGTTGCAAACGGGAAAAGTCAATTTTGTGGTGCAATATTTGAAATTGATGAGAAAACAAAGAAAACAATATCGGTAAAAAGAATTTATGAAGAATATTGATAAGAAAAAATATTGATTTTTATGCATATATTTATCGGTTTTCTAATACTACATATTTATAGTATTAGAAAAAATGATTGCTTTCTATAAAATTTTCCACTCACCCAAGTTTGACATTAGGTTGATTTATATATGGAAACTTTTTTGAAATTGTATTTATTCTGTTTTTTAACTCTTCTACTGTCGGCACATCATATTCAAATGAAATCGCCGTATCTTTGACATATGCTGCACAAATCTCCAAAAGTTTTTCAGCATCTTTTTCTGTTATTTTTTTAATTTTCATTTTAATTCTCTCCAAAATTAACATTTTCACCATTATACCACATAAAAATTTTTTTTAATATTTTTTATAAAAAGTCTTGACAAAATAAAATTAGTGTTGTATTATTGTACTAAGTTATTAATACAATAATACAAAGGAGGTTAAATATGAAGTGGCAATTTAATAACGATAAGCCTATATATGCTCAAATAATAGAGATAATAACACTTGCAATAGTTTCAGGCGAACTTTCTCCGGGTGAAAAGATGTTCTCTGTTCGTGAATTTGCAGAAGAAGCAGGAGTTAACCCAAATACTATGCAAAAAGCACTTTCCGAGCTTGAAAACACAGGGCTTTTATATTCCAGCAGAACTTCAGGGCGTTTTATAACGGGCGACAAAGAAATTATTAAAGATTTAAAAGAAAAAATAGCAAAAGAAAAAACGGAGAAATTTTTAAAAGAAATGAAAACATTAGGTTTTAATGAATCTGACATAACTAAAATAATGAATAAGATTGGATGGTGACAAAATGAACTCTAACATTTTAATTGAATGTAGAAATTTAAGAAAAAAATATGGTTTAAATCCTGCCTTAGAGGATATTTCTTTTTCACTCACAGGCGGAAAAATTGTTGGCTTATTAGGCCCAAACGGAAGTGGAAAAACAACACTAATTAAAATCGCAAACGGACTATTAACTCCAACAAGTGGCGAGATTAAAATAAATGGCGAAGAAATCGGTGTTGAAACAAAAAAGATTGTTTCATATCTTCCCGACTCTTTATCACTTCCTGACTGGATGAAGGTGTCGGAGCTTCTAAAATATTATGATGACTTTTTTGAAGATTTTGATATATCAAAGGCACTATCAATGATATCCAGTCTTGATATTGACACAAATGCAAAACTGAAATCTCTTTCAAAAGGTACTAAGGAAAAGGTGCAACTTATCCTTACAATGAGCAGAAATGCACTAGTTTACTTTTTAGACGAGCCTATTGGCGGAGTTGACCCTGCAACAAGAGATTACATTTTAAGCACAATACTATCAAATTATAATGAAAACGCAGTTGTTGTTATTTCAACACACTTAATATCCGAAATCGAGAAAATTCTTGACGAAGTAATTATTCTAAAATCCGGAAAAATTATGCTCCAAGATACAGTGGACAATATTCGCGAAACTAACGGTCAAAGCGTAGATGAACTATTTAGGGAGGTATTCAAATGCTAAGAAAACTATTTAAGTATGATTTTAAAACTCTCGGAAGGACACTTCTTCCCCTATATGCTGCAACATTTGTTGTTGGGATTTTTTCATCACTACTATCAAGGCTTTTTAATGATAATTCCTCAGCATTTATTCTAAATCAAATGAGTGCCGTGCCACTAATTACAACTGTTTTGTACTTCATATTATTTGGTAGTACCTGTATTATGAGCATTGTTATTTCGATTAGTCACTATAAAAATAGTATGCTGGGAAAACAAGGATATCTAACACATTCTTTGCCACTTTCAAATACTAAGAAAATATTAAGTAAGGCACTTAGTTCATCTTTATGGCAGATTATCACGATGATTTTCGCAAGTTTTTCTATGCTATTATCCATAATGATAAGATACAGTATGGGAATTAGTTGGTATGAAATCTCTTACGGAATTGCAAAAATAATTGACTATTTTAATATCGAAATTGCAAAACAAGCGTCAATTATTATTTTACAACTATCAGGGCTTATGCTATGTGGCATAATTATAATCATTAGCACAAATTTGATGTTTTATGCTTCATTATCTGTCGGCTACATTGCAAACAACAAAAAAGATTTGCTATCTTTTGCAGTATTTATAGGATTTTATATAATATCACAATTTATAAACCTATTTGCAATTATGCATTATAATAATATTTTTGGTGAAATAAGCACATCACTATCATTTAATAGTTATCTAAATGGTTATTCTAAGATTTTTATTCCACTCCTTTTATACGGACTATTTTATGCATTTACTTACTTCTTTATAACAAACTACTGCATATCAAGAAAGTTAAATTTAGAGTAATAAAAAAATCGGAACAAGCGATTTTCCGCTTGTTCCGACGTGGCGGACGGGGTGGGATTCGAACCCACGTGCCGGAATTACCGACAAACTGATTTCGAGTCAGCCCCGTTATGACCACTTCGATACCCGTCCAAATATTAAAAACACTAAAATATTATACATTACTTTTCTGCTAAAATCAAGTCATTTTAATTAATTTTCTAAAAAAGACCATCAAAGATGGTCTTCTTATTACAAGAATTTCTTTACTATATCCCTATTTTCCATATCCAAAAGGTAACTGGGTGCAATATCAAAAACTGTCTTACAGCCAACATTTCCTTCTTTATTTAGTCTATAACACGCTCTTGCATAGGCTGTGATTACAGAGGCAGTAAATTCAGGATTTGAATCAAGTTTTAATTTATATTCAATAATATGAGTATTTTCTTCATTCTCCCCTGTCTTTCCGCTTCTAATTACAACTCCGCCATGAGGAATACCCGAATGATTTTTGTCAAGTTCTTCTTTTGTAATGAAATGAACTACTGTGTTGTATTCATCAAAATAGTTTGGCATAGTTTTGATTTCTTTTTCAATTCTCTCTTTATCTGCTCCTTCTTCTGCAACAACAAAGCATTCTCTCCAATGCTTTTCTCTTGTTGAAAGTTCAGGATTTTCGCCATTTCTGACTGCATCTAGTGCTTCATCATAAGGAACTGTGTATTGTTTTGCATCAACAACTCCGTCAATTCTTCTTATTGCATCAGAATGACCTTGGCTTACGCCCTTTCCCCAAAAAGTATATGTTTTACCGAAAGGCAAAATTGCTTCCCCATACAAACGGTTTAGCGAAAACATTCCGGGATCCCAACCAACAGATATTATACCGGTTTTACCACTTGCCTTAGCGGCAATATCAACATTATTAAAATGTTCAGGAATGCGTGCATGAGTGTCAAAACTGTCTACCACATTAAAGTTTTTTGCAAATTCAGGTGTTTGAACCGGCAAGTCTGTTGCACTACCACCACACATAATCATAACATCTATTTCGTCCTTCATTGAAAGTGCATCATTAATATTACATACCGTTGCAGTTTTTGTTGCTATTTTTAATGCATTAGGGTCTCTTCTTGTAAACACAGCCACAAGTTCCATATCTTTTGAAGAATTTACCGCATTTTCTATTCCTCTACCCAAATTTCCATAACCTACAATTCCAACTCTTATACTCACTTTTAACACTCCTAACCACTAAATAAAATATGTTTGATAGTATATCACATTTTTATTATTAATACAAGATATTTTTTTCAATTTACTAATATTTTTTTCCCCAGTAAAAAAACTTATACATAAGTATAAGTTTTGGTTTTACTTTTCAAAAAGTTCTACCCCATCAACGCCGTCAATTTCAAAAATATTTACTTTAATGATTTCATTTTTTGATGTTGGGATATTTTTCCCGACATAATCAGGTCTTATAGGAAGTTCTCTATGACCTCTGTCAACAATAACTGCAAGTTGAATTTTATCGGCTCTTCCTTTTGATAAAATAGCATCAAGTGCCGCCCTTACCGTTCTTCCGGTATAAATAACATCATCAACTAAAATGATATTTTTTCCTGCAACCTGAGCCTCAATTTTCTCGTTAACCGTAGGTTCAGGGGCACTCACCAAGGATAAGTCGTCCCGATAAAATGATATATCGAGCGAACTTACTTCAACCTTTTTGTTTTCAATATTATATATTTCTTTTGCAAGCCTTTCTGCAATCGGGATGCCACGAGTTTTGATACCCATAACACACAAATTTGAAAGGTCGCTGTTTTTTTCGATAATCTCATGTGCTATTCTTATAATTGCGCGTCTTACAGCATTTTCATCAAAAAGATTAGTTTTAAACTTCATTTTTTTCTCCTAAACACAAAAGCCCTACCAGAGAGTAGGGCTTTTAAATTTATGCTTTTATTATTCTGCTTTTCTGCCCTTTGAAAGTACCAAATTAACAATAATACCAAGGATAAGCGCACAAGCAACTTCTGTTAATGTGATTTGTCCTATCTTTAATGCCATTCCGCCTATACCTGAAATTAGGATAACAGCAACTACGAATAGGTTACTATTGTCACCAAGATCAACGTCTTGAATCATTTTAAGACCACTAACTGCGATAAATCCGTAAAGTGTAATACATACGCCACCCATTACGCAAGAAGGAATTGTAGCAAGGAATGTTACAAATGGTGCGATGAATGAGAATACAATCGCCATAATTGCTGTTGCAAGAATTGTTACGATTGAAGCATTTCCTGTGATAGCTACACAACCAACTGATTCACCGTATGTAGTATTTGGACATCCGCCGAAGATTGCTCCGACTATTGAGCCAACACCATCACCTAGAAGTGTTCTGTGAAGACCCGGTTCTTCTAAAAGTTCTCTATTGATAATTGATGACAAGTTCTTGTGGTCTGCAATGTGTTCTGCAAAAACAACGAACGCAACCGGAATATACGCTACTGCGATTGTTGCAACATACTTACCATCAATCGCTGATAAGCCTTTTGCTGCTTTCAAGAAGGTGAAGTCAGGATACCATTGCATATTATTAAATAATGAGAAATCAATAATTTGGAAAGTTTCGTTTCCTGTCTTTAAGCCGATTACTGTGAAGATTGCAGCAACTGCATATCCTGCCAATATACCGATAACGAAAGGAATAAGTTTTGCCATCTTCTTGCCATATACTGAGCAAAGCATAACAGTAAATAATGTTACCAACGCACAGATAAATCCAATCCAACCCTTTGTTGACATTTCAAAAACGCCTGTTTCATTTGAAGCAAATTTAAGTGCATCACCAACAGCGTTTCCGGCAAGCGAAAGACCGATAATTGCAACGGTAGGGCCTATAACAACAGGAGGCATAAGCTTATTAATCCACTTAACACCTGCAAATTTAACAACTAATGCAATTGCAACATATACAAGACCTGCAAATAATGCACCAAGAATGATACCTGCATAGCCTGCTTCAACAGTAGCTGCACCTGCAAATGCTGCAAACATTGAGCCTAAGAAAGCAAATGATGAGCCAAGGAAAACAGGGCTTCTAAACTTCGTGAATAGTAAGTAAACAATAGTACCTACACCTGCACCAAAAAGTGCTGCTGATTGTGACATACCGTTTCCAACGATTGAAGGAACGGCGATTGTTGCTGCAAGAATTGCAAGCAATTGTTGGAAAGCAAAAATTAATACTTGTCCAAACTTTGGTTTGTCGTTAACGTCGTAAATTAGTTTCATAATTCCACTCCTAAAAATTTAAATTTTTAGTGGTCAGTCAATAAAAAAATGCCTTGTCTGCAAAAACAGACAAGGCAAACTAATCCAAAAGAATCATATTAGTTATCTTGTCGATGTCTCTGCATCAAATTTAAAGATTAACCACTAACTATTGGTATCTTAACATATGATTTACAAATTGTCAAGACTTTTTTTCTAAATTTTTCGACTTATTTTTCAGTTATCGCTATTGAAAGTTCTTTTAATTGGGTTTCATCAACAGTTCCTGGGGCATTTGACATAAGTTCAGATGCATTTTGTACCTTAGGAAATGCCGTAACATCTTTTAAACTATCTGCTCCGCACATAATCATAGCAAGTCTGTCAAGTCCCAATGCACATCCGCCATGAGGTGCTGCACCATATTTGTATGCTTCTACCAAAAAACCAAATTTTGCTTCAATTTCTTCTTCTGTAAGACCAAGTGCCTTAAACATTTTTTGTTGAAGTTCATAGTCTGTAATTCTAATTGAACCACTTGAAAGTTCTGTTCCGTTTAGCACCAAGTCGTATGCTTTTGCTGTAACTTTTTCAGGGTCAGAATCAAGATATTGTAAGCACTCGTCCATAGGCATGGTAAATGGGTGATGCATAGCATCCCAATGGTCTGTTTCTTCATTATATTCAAAGAACGGGAACTCTGTAATCCACAAGAAATTATAGCCTTCCGGAATAATGTCAAGTTGCTTTGCAACCTTTAATCTTACTGCTCCGAGAGTTGGCAAAACAACTCTATCTTTATCTGCTACTATAAAGATAACATCTCCCTTTTCTGTTCCTAACCTATCATATATTGCCTTTAATTCTTCTTCCTTCATAAACTTAGCAAAAGAACAGTTTGGTGTTTCATCTGCCCAGCGAATATAAGCAAGACCTTTTGCACCGATACCACGAACATATTCTGTTAATCTGTCGATTTCTTTTCTTGTAAATGTTCCTGCTGAATTCTTAGCAACAACTGCTCTTACCGAGCCGCCGTTATTAATAGCATCTGTAAATACGCCAAAATCGCAGTCTTTTACAATATCCGATAGATTTTGAATTTCCATACCAAATCTTGTGTCAGGCTTATCTGAGCCATAGCGCTCCATCGCTTCTTTATAAGTAAGCCTCGGAAGTGGAAGTGTTATATCCTTTCCTAAAACTTCTTTAAATAGTCTTGAAATGTATCCTTCAACCATCTTTTGAATATCTTCAACATCAACAAATGACATTTCCATATCTATTTGAGTAAATTCCGGTTGTCTGTCTGCTCTTAGGTCTTCATCTCTAAAACATCTTGCAAGTTGGATATATCTGTCAAATCCCGAAACCATCAAAAGTTGCTTATAAATTTGTGGTGATTGTGGAAGTGCATAGAATTTCCCGTGATGAATTCTTGACGGAACAATATAGTCTCTTGCTCCCTCAGGAGTTGATTTAATCATCATAGGTGTTTCTATTTCAATAAATCCGTTTTCATAGAAATAGTCACGAGATACCTTTGCAATTTTACTTCTTAAAATAATGTTGTCTTGCAATGGCTTTCTTCTTAAATCAAGATAACGATATTTTAGACGAAGTTCTTCGTTTACATTTGTTTCATCTGTGATTTCAAACGGTGTTGTTTGTGCTTTTGCAAGAATTCTCAAATCATCTACAAAAATCTCGATATTACCTGTTTTTATTGTATCATTCTTGCTCTCACGCTCACGAACAACGCCCTTTGCCATTAAAACATATTCGCTATGGCAAGATGCTGCCTTTTCAAAAACTTCCTTTACCGATGTATCATCAAATGCAAGTTGCACAATGCCGGTTCTGTCACGCAAGTCAATAAAAATAAGTGTTCCCATATTACGAATTTTTTGAACATATCCGCCTACTACAACAGTATTTCCTATACCTTCTACTTCACCGCAATAGTGAGTTCTTGTAAGTCCCTTCATTGTATCCATTTATTTATCCCCCTCAAAGAAAGCCGCAAGTTTTTCTAATTCCAATTCCGTTTGCTCGCCGCTATTCATATTTTTAATTTTTATCTTTCCTGTTTCAATTTCGTTATCCCCTAAAACAAGAGTGTATTTTGCTCCTATTTTATCAGAATATTTCATTTGAGGTTTTAATCCTCTTCCCATATGGTCAGTTTCACAACTAATACCCTTACTTCTTAATTCATACACTAAAATTTGTGCCATTTCCACTGCATTTTCGCCAAGAGGTGCAATGTATAAAGAGGCTTTTTTAGTGTCTTCTATCTCAACACCAAGTTCAGAAAGTCTTATTAAAAGTCTTTCAATACCCAGCCCAAATCCTATTGCAGGAGTGCTGTCACCGCCAAATTCTTCAATAAGACCATCATATCTTCCACCACCGCAAACGGTAAATCCACCTGAAATTATTTCAAACACAGTTTTTGTGTAATAGTCAAGCCCTCTTACGATACCACTATCAATGGTATAATTAATTCCTAGTGCATCTAATGTTTTTAAAAAACCATCAAAGTGTTCTTTGCAATCATCACAAATATAGTCAAGAAGTCTTGGTGCATTTTTAACGAAGTCTTGACAAATCGGTGACTTACAGTCAAGTATCCTAAGCGGATTTCTCTCAAATCTTGACTTACAAGTATCACAAAGGTTATCTAAGTATGGTCGAAGATAATCCTTTAACGCTTCGTTATATTTTTTTCGGCAAGCAGGACAGCCAATGCTATTTACATTTACCGCCAAATCAGAAAGTCCGACTTCCTTTAAAAATGTAAGTGCCAACGATACTACCTCTGCATCGATTGACGGGCCTTTTGAGCCGAACGCTTCAATTCCGAATTGATGAAACTCACGAAGTCTTCCCTTTTGCTTGTTCTCATATCTAAAACAAGGAAGCTCGTACCACATTTTAAGAGGAAGTGCATCTTGAAAAAGATTATTTTGAAGATAACATCTTGCAACAGATGCTGTTCCCTCAGGTCTTAATGTAATACTTCTTTCACCTTTATCTAAAAATGTGTACATTTGTTTTTCAACAACATCTGTTGTGTCACCCACACCTCTTTCAAAAAGTTCAGTATGCTCAAATGTAGGCACACGAATTTCTTTATATCCGTATGCATCACATATATTTTTAAATTTTTCTTCAAGGTAATGCCACTTATAACTATCCTTTGGCAATAAATCTTCTGTACCTTTTGGGGCTTTTGTTATTATCATTTTGTTTATCACTCCTAAATTTACATACATAGTTATTTTATTCTTTTATCCATATAATGTCAAGGTATTTTAGAATATATATAATATTTTCTTGTTATTTTTGCATATTTTACTTGATAATGCCAGTAAAATGTCATATAATATATGCGATTATGCAAAAGGGGAATTAAAATGAAACAAGAAAAAAAATCTTTTATGATAAATGTTGCGATTGTTATGTTTTCGCAAATTGCCGTAAAACTTTTGGGAATGATTTACCGTGTTGTAATAACAAATATCCCCGGTTTCGGAGATTTAGGCAACGGTTATTTGAATGTAGGATACCAAATTTATACCTTACTTTTGGCGATTTCTTCAATCGGAATTCCAAATGCAATTTCAAAAATGACTTCGGAAAAAATCGCAGTAAACGACTATATAGGAGCACATAAAATTTTCCGTTCTGCACTTATTTTGTTTGGAATAATCGGTGTTATATCCTCCTCAATTTTATATTTCGGAGCAGGACTTATTTCAGCATATATTGTAAAACTTCCTGATACAAAGTATGTTCTTATGTGCCTTGCGCCATCTATTCTTTTTGTATGCTTGTCCTCGGTTATAAGGGGATACTTTGTGGGTATGCAAAATATGAATGCAACAAGTACATCACAGGTTTTAGAGCAATTTTTCAAATGTCTTTTAACAGTTGTAATTGTTTATGTTCTTGCAACTTTCCCTGTCATTTTGTCTAGCCTTTGGGGCATTGCCGAAAATGACGAAAATACTCGTGCCGTATTTATGGCATCAGGTGCACAAGTTGCAACTACCCTATCAACACTTATTAGTTTTGTTTACCTTTTCTTCTTCTATATGAGAAGAAAAAAGAAAATTTTTGAAAATATTGATTTAGCATCTTCAAAAGCAGATGATGTTAGACTTTCTCAAATGTTTAAGAGCATACTAATGATTTCAATTCCGATTTCACTAGGCTCAATAATCTCTGCAATAAACAGAATTATTGATACTGCAACAATAACAAGAGGTATCGAAATTGCATTTTCGACTTTAATTCCGGCTCACGGAAAAGTTGCTGCAATTTTAAACCCAACTGCATCACAGTTATCAAAAGAAGCGGCGAGATTATCAGGGCTTTTGGCAAAGAGCGATACCTTAATAAACCTCCCTCTTGCACTTAATATTTCCTTTTCAACTGTTTTAGTGCCATCAATAGCAGGTGCTCTTGCAACAGGTGATAAAAAAAGTGCATCAGAAAAGGTTAATTATTCCCTGCTAATTTCGCTGCTTATTGCACTTCCTTGTGCTGTTGGCTATATAGCACTCGGAGAGCCAATATATTCACTTTTATATCCTAATGCAAAACTCGGATTTGACCTTTTACAAATAAGTGCTGTTGCTATGGTTTTTACTGCTCTAAACCAAACATTATCAGGTTCTTTGCAAGGTGTCGGAAAAGTCTTTGCTCCTGCAACAGGGCTTCTAATAGGTTGTGTTGTAAAATTTATTTTGAATGTGATTCTAATAAGACAACCACAAATAAACATATATGGTGCGCCAATTAGTTCAATAGTTTGCCAAATAATTGCATTTACTTATAGTTTTGTTGTATTAAGAAAACAAATTGATGTAAAACTCGATTTCAAAAATTATATTTTAAAGCCAATCACAGCTTCAGTTTTAATGGGAATTACGGCAGTTTTATTTTATAGGCTATCAATCATTTTCTTGAAGAGCAACTTTATAGGAATGATGGTTTCTGTACCTATTTCAGCAGTTGTGTATTTCGTTACGCTTGCCCTATTTAAAACTCTTTCAAAAGATGAAGTTTTGATGCTACCGGGTGGAATTAAGATTGACAAACTACTTACAAAATTAGGATTATATTAATAATTTGACTTTTTACTTTATTTTTGGTATGATATACTTACTTTAATATTGAAAGGATGATGGTTTTGGATTCAATTCCCTCTCGAAGTTTGATTATTTTTTTACTTATTATTATTACAGGCGTTTTTAGATGCTTAGAGGCATCAATCAATAATGTAAATGAAGCAAAACTTCAAAAACTCTCAGAAAATGGTAATAAAGCCGCAAAAAAGGTTATATCGCTTGCAGAAAATCCAAACAAGTTTTATAATTCTGTCCGAATTTTAACTGTTATTATTGAGCTGATTTTCATTTTTGATGCAGCATATTTTGCAGATGATTTATACTTCATATCACCTACTGTTACGTATGTGTCAATAATTGCAATTTTAACAGTTTTAATTCTTATCTTTGGTGTTTATGCGCCAAAGAGAATTGGAGATCTTTATGCTGATGAAATCGTTTTAAAGACTTCAAACTTACTTAAATTTTTATATTTAATTGGGCTTCCTGCATCTATTATTTTGACTTGGGTTTCCGACAAATTCTTATTACTTTTTGGCATAAAACCAAGCGATGGTGATGACGAAGTTACCGAAGAAGAAATTAGAATGATGGTTGACCTTGGCAGTGAAAACGGTGCGATAGACCCCGAAGAAAAGGAAATGATTCATAATATTTTTGAGCTTGACGATACGCAAGTTAAAGAAATTATGACTCACAGAACCGATACAGAACTTTTATGGCTTGACGAAAAGGATTTGTGGCAAGAGCAGATTTCAAGCACAAATCATTCAATATACCCTGTTTGCAGCGAATCAATAGATAATATTGTTGGTATTTTAAACAGCCGTGATTTTTACAGAGCAGTCATAAACAACACCGATGTGGAAAAAATATTAAGACAACCTTATTTTGTTCCTGAAACTATAAAGGCTGACGATTTATTTAGACAAATGCAAAAATCAAAATCGCATTTTGCTATTGTTTTGGACGAGTATGGCGGTCTTGGAGGCATTATCACAATGTCCGACCTACTTGAAGAAATTGTAGGAACACTATCAAATGAATATGACGGAGCAGTGGAAGATGATATCACTAAAATTGATGATACTACTTACCTTATCTCAGGCTCTTGCGATATTGATTTAGTCTCCGAAACTCTTGGCGTTGACCTACCGATAGAAGAATTTAACACATTTGCAGGTATGATTTTATCCGAGCTTGGTGAAATTCCGGAGGACGGTTCAACTCCTGAAATTGAAGTTTTTGGACTAAACATAAAAGTCACAAAAATCTGTGACCACAGAATTGAATCTACAAAGGTGTCGTTGCTCTAAAAAAAATCAAGAAATTTAGATAATATTAAATAACATCATATCATATACTTAATCGGGTGATATGATGTTTTTTATTGTGACTAAAAAAAATATTTTAATATCTTGTATTTCGTTATTTTTAGGTGCTGTCTTTGGTAGTATCATTTTATCAAGTACGCACGCAGGGCTTACCAAAGCAGGAAATAATTTGACTGTACTGGTAGATGCAGGGCACGGTCTTCCCGATGGAGGTGCAATAGGCATAAACGGAACTGTTGAGCAAAGAATAAATCTTGAAATTGCAAAGAAAATAAAGGAAGTATTATCTGCAAAAGGTATAAACATAATACTTACAAGAGAGGATGAAAATTGTCTTTCAAATAAAAAAAACGCAACCATTCGAGAACTAAAATTAGATGATATGCGAAAAAGACGAGAATTAATGAAAACTTCAAATGCCGACCTATTTATTTCCATTCATATGAATTCGTATAAAAATTCTTTGGCAGAAGGTCTTAGAATTTTTTATGCCGAAAATTCTAAAGACATAAAACCTCTTGCCGAAGAAATTCAAGTTAGAATGTCTGATGTTACCGGTGCAAAAATGAGTGTTGTAAAAACCATTGACAGAAATTTGTTTCTTTTAAAAAACCCACCTATTCCATCAATTTTAATTGAATGTGGATTTTTGTCAAACCCGGAGGAAGAAGCAAAATTAAATACCGAAGATTACGAAGCACGGCTTGCATGGGCAATTTCCGACGCTATCGAAAAGTATTTTGCACGATTAATAACCGAAAAATAGACATTATTTTGTAGCAATTTACAAAAATGATATTTTTTTAACAATATAACTTGACCAAACAGCAATTTTACTATATAATGTAAGCATATTATATATAAAGGAAGATGATATTAATGAGTAGAGTTTACAATTTCTCAGCAGGTCCTTCAATGCTTCCAAAATCAGTTTTGGAAAAAGCTCAAAAGGAAATGGTTGAATATGGAAATACGGGTATGTCCGTAATGGAAATGAGTCATCGTTCCAAGGACTATGAAGAAATTATTTACGGTTGCGAAGCATTAGTAAGAGAACTTATGAATGTTCCTGAAAACTATAAGATTTTATTCTTGCAAGGCGGTGCATCCAGCCAATTTGCAATGATTCCACTAAATCTTGCAACAAAGAATAAAAAGTGTGATATCGTAATCACAGGTCAATGGGCAAAAAAAGCCGCACAAGAAGCCGAAAAATTCATCAGCGTAAACAAGGTTGCTTCTTCTGCTGACAAGACTTTTTCATATATCCCAAAACTTGATAAAAATGCATTTTCAAAAGATGCCGATTACTTCTACATTTGTATGAATAATACAATCTACGGAACAAAGTTTAACACACTTCCTGAAACAGGAGATATTCCGCTAATCGCTGATATTTCTTCAATGGTAATGTCAGAAGAAATTGATGTTACAAAGTTTGGCGTACTTTTTGCAGGTGCTCAAAAGAACTTAGGCCCTGCAGGTGTTACACTTGTAATCATTCGTGAAGATTTAATTGGTGATGCTATGGATATTTGTCCTACAATGTTTAATTACCAAATTCACGCAGATAACGGTTCAATGTATAACACTCCTCCAACATACGGCATCTATATTATGAAGCTTGTTTTGGAATGGATTAAAGAACAAGGCGGAATTAAAGCAGTTCAAAAGGTCAACGAAGAAAAAGCAAAACTTTTGTATGATTATCTTGACAATTCAAAAATGTTCCGTGGTACAGTTGTCCCTGAAGACCGTTCACTTATGAACATTCCTTTCGTTACAGACGATGAAGAACTAAACGCAAAATTCATAAAAGAAGCAAAAGAGGCAGGTTTTGTTAACCTAAAAGGTCACAGAACTGTTGGTGGTATGAGAGCAAGTATCTATAACGCAATGCCAATAGAAGGTGTTAAAGCTCTTGTTGAATTTATGAAAAAATTTGAAGAAGAAAATAAATAAAGAAGGTTATTAATATGTTTAATATTCTAACACTAAATAAAATTGCTGCTTGTGGTTTAGACCAACTTGCAGACAGCAAATATAACATCACTGATGACGCGGCTACCAACTGCGACGGTATTATTTTGAGAAGTTTTGCAATGCACGATATGGAACTTCCTACAAACTTAAAGGCAGTTGCAAGGGCAGGTGCCGGAACGAACAATATTCCGATAGACAAATGTTCTGAAAAAGGTATTGTAGTTTTCAATACTCCCGGTGCAAACGCAAATGCTGTTAAGGAACTTGTTTTAGCAGGGCTTTTCCTTTCGTCAAGAGATATCACAGGCGGTATCGACTGGGCAAAAACACTCACCGGCGACGATGTTGCAAAGCAAGTCGAAAAAGGTAAGTCAAACTTCGCAGGAAGTGAAATTCAAGGTAAAACTTTGGGCGTAATCGGTCTTGGCGCTATCGGTGTTCTTGTTGCAAATACAGCAATTCATCTTGGTATGAAGGTTATTGGTTTTGACCCATATCTTTCTGTTGATGCTGCTTGGAGACTTTCAAGCCATATTAAGCACGCAAAATCTGCTGACGAAGTGTACCAAGAGGCTGATTATATTACAATTCATGTTCCTCTAACTGATGAAACGAAGCACACAGTAAACGGCGATACAATCGCAAAAATGAAGGACGGAGTTAAAGTTCTTAACTTTGCAAGAGGTGAACTTGTTGATAATGAGGCTATGAAAGTTGCCCTTGCTTCAGGTAAGGTTTCAAAATATGTTGTTGACTTCCCTAACGGCGAAGTAATAAACGAAAAAAATATTATCGCAATTCCTCACCTTGGCGCTTCAACTGAGGAATCAGAAGATAATTGTGCCGTTATGGCAGCACAAGAACTTTCAAATTATCTTGAAACAGGTAACATTCTTAATTCTGTAAACTTCCCTAACTGTGACCTTCCATTTAGTGGAAAAGGCAGAATTGCTATACTTCACAAAAATATCCCAAATATGCTTACACAATTTACAAACATATTTGCAGAAAACAATCAAAATATTGCTGACCTTATAAATAAGAGCAAAAAGGATTTAGCATATACAATCATCAATACAGATGATATTGTTACAGATGATATTGTTGATAAATTAAAAGCAGTATCCGGCATATTAAGAGTAAGAGTTATTAAGTAATAAAAAAAGACCTTTTAAAAGGTCTTTTTTTATTCTATTCCTAATTGATTTTTAATATCGCTTGTCAAATTTTCAATTAAGTTTAAACCGTCTTCCATACTATTTGCAATAGTTCCCATATATAGTTTTATCTTTGGTTCTGTTCCTGATGGTCTTATTATAAAATAAGTTTTTCCGTCAGACAAGTCATAGCGAAGAACGTTAGATTTTGGAAGTCCTGTTTCGTCAAATTGATAATCTGTTACCTTGGTAACTGTCAATCCGATTGTTTCTTTTATAGGCGTTTTTCTAAGATTTGAAAGAATTTCTGCCATCTTTGCCATACCATCTTTACCGGGCATTGTAAAGGACACTGTGCGTTCTGCAAAATATCCGTATTTTTCATAAATATCAATTAGAGCATCATATAAAGTCTTGCCCATACCTCTGTAATATGCCGCCATTTCAGCAATTAACATTGTGGCAACAACACCATCTTTATCCCTTGCATGATTTCCTACAAGATAACCATAGCTTTCTTCAAATCCGATTAGATAAGTATGGTTTTTCTTTTCTGCAAATTCGGTCATCTTTTCGCCGATATACTTAAATCCTGTTAAAAGATTCATAACTTCGATACCATAACTTTCGGCAATTTTTGCAGCAAGTTCTGTTGTTACAATAGTCTTTATTACAACTCCGTCCTTTGGAAGTTTACCTGCTTCTTTTCTCGCTCTTAGGATATATTCAACTAAAAGTGCACCTGTTTGATTTCCTGTAAGTGCTCTATATACTCCCTCCTTATCACGAACAAGTATTCCTACTCTATCGCAATCAGGGTCAGTACCGATTATTAAATCAACATCATTTTCCTTTGCAATTTTTTCTGCAAGATAAAATCCTTCTGCATTTTCAGGATTTGGCGATTTTACTGTTGAGAAATTGCCGTCTTCGTTGTCCTGTTCCTTTACTACCAAAACGTGTTTAAATCCTATTCTTTTTAGAATTTCTTTAATCGGTCTTGCACCGGAGCCGTGAAAAGGCGTATAAACAAGTTTCATAGTATCTGAAACTTTGTTAACAGCCTCAGGATTAATTTGCTGACTCTTGACTGTTTCCAGGAATTTTTCATTCAAAATCGGGCCAACAATTTCTAATAGTCCTTTATTTTTTGCATCTTCTAAAGAGATAACATTTACATCATCAAATATATCATAACTATTTATTGCATCAATAACAATTTGTGCACTGTCAGGAGGAAGTTGTCCACCGTCAGGGCCATAAACCTTAAATCCGTTATATTCTTTTGGATTATGACTCGCAGTAATCATAACACCTGCTCCGCATTTTAGTTCCCTAACACCGAAAGACACTTCAGGAACAGAATGAACTGCGTCAAAAAGATATGATTTTACCCCTTCTGCTGCTAATGTCTTTGCAGTTTCTTCTGCAAAAATTCGAGAGAAATTTCTTGTATCATAACCGATAAGAACTCCCTTGTCTTTTGAATTCATCTTTTTACAATATGCCGAAACACCCTTTGCTGCACGGCGAACATTGTAAATATTCATTCTATTTTTACCGATACCTAAAATTCCTCGCATTCCTGCTGTTCCGAATTCGAGTTCACGATAAAATCTTTCTTCAATTTCTTTTGCATCGTCTTTAATATCTGTAAGTTCTTGTTTTTCGTCATTAGACAAAATATCAGAATTAAGCCATCTTTTGTAATCTGTCATAAAATCTGCCATAATAAAATTCCTTTCCTTCTCTATATTTCTATTGTTTTACGACTAAAAATCAGTTTTTAGTCTAACAAAATTAATATCACTTTTCATCATACCGATCTAAATCCTCTTCCAATTATTTCACTTGTAGTTGTAACAATAATAAATGCGTGAGGATCAATATTTTTAATATTCGCTTTTAGTTTTATGGCTTCTATTCGCTTGCACACTGTATGAATCATAATCTTTTCTGATGATGTAAACTCACCTATTGCCCTATTTGAGGTTACCCCATGATGAAGTGTTAACATAATATAATTTTTAATTTCAGTTGGCTTTTCTGTAATAACAACAAAATATTTATAACTGTTTAAGTTATCGATAATAACATCTATTAAGAACGCTTTTGCAAACAAACCAAGAAGAGAAAACAATCCTACTTCTACACCAAAAACAAAAAACGAACCTATCGCTATAACAAAATCAGTACAAAGCAATGCTTTACCAACATCTAGTTTTGTATACTTTTTTAGGATTAATGCAATAATATCTGTTCCCCCGGAAGAAGCCTCAGCATTAAATATAAAAGCAGAACCTATACCTGTCAACAGCATAGCATAACAAAGTTCCATTAATGGTTCCCTTGTTAGTGGTTGTGATAACGGGAAAACAATTTCAAAAACTCGTGCTAACAGAGAATACATCACACTGCAATACACTGTCTTAATTCCATTTTGCTTTCCTAAAAATACAAATCCAACAGCCAATAACACAATATTTATAAGCAAAATCCACTGTGTCGCTGAGAAAATCGGGAATATATTTCCAAATATAGTACCTATACCACTTACTCCGCCAGTAGAAAACCCATTTGGTATCTTAAAAAAATAAACTCCTACTGACAACATAAAAATTCCAACATTCATAGTAAGAAGTTTGCTTATTTTATTCTTCATAAGTATTACCTTCCAAAATATTTATAAATACTTAGGTTCTTTATTTTGAATTCTTTTATGAGGTGATGAAAGTTTCGATTTTCACTGTCGTATCAAAATCATATTCTCCCAGTATCTTATAAATTATACTACATTACAAAGATTTTTTCAACACTTTATGCCAAAAATTAGCGATACTTTTAAGGTATCGCTAATTTTATTTGGCAACAAAATTCCCATTCTCTTCATCAACAGTTACTTCTTTTCCCACAGTGCCGTCTATAATTTTCTCTGACAACATATCCTCAATCTTATTTTGAATTGCACGGCGAAGCGGTCTTGCTCCATAGACAACATCAAAACCTTCCTTTGCAATCTTTGAGACAGCATTATCGGTAAACTCTGCCTTTATTCCATTTTGACTAAGTCTGTTAGTTAATCCTTTGAGCATAATTCTTGCAATTCTTTCAATATCGTTTTCCTTTAATCTATCAAAAACAATTATTTCATCAATTCTGTTAATAAACTCAGGTCTAAATGCATCTTTTACCTTTGACATAACTCTTTCTTTTATCTGTTCATGCTCTTCCTTTTCCGATGCCTTTTCTTCACTTCCAAAACCAACCTTTGACGATGTATTCAGAATATCTTTTGCACCCAAGTTTGAAGTCATAATAATTACGGTATTTCTAAAATCAACTTTTCTTCCTTGAGCATCTGTTAAAACACCATCATCAAGCATTTGAAGCATAATATTAAATACATCCGGGTGAGCCTTTTCAATTTCATCAAACAGAATAACTGAGTACGGCTTTTTTCTTATTTTTTCGGTTAATTGACCGCCTTCATCATATCCTACATATCCGGGAGGTGAGCCGACAAATTTTGATACTGAATGTTTCTCCATATATTCCGACATATCAACTCTAATTAGGGCATCTTCCCTTCCAAACATAGCCTCGGCAAGAGCCTTTGATAGTTCTGTTTTTCCGACACCGGTAGGGCCTAAGAACAAAAACGAACCTGTTGGACGCTTAGGGTCTTTAAGTCCTGCTCTACCTCGTCGTATCGCACGGCAAACAGCACTTACTGCTTCTTCTTGACCTACAACCCTTTTATGCAAAACCTCTTCAAGATTTTTTAGTTTTTCGCTTTCTTCTTCCTTGATTTTATTTGCAGGAATCCCTGTCCAATCAGAGATAATATCTGCTATATCAGTTTCCGATATAGAAAGTGCCCCTGAGTTATTTGTGCCTTTCCACTCACTTTTCCCCTTTTCAAGTTCAAGTTCAATAACTTTTTCTCTATCACGAAGTTCTGCTGCTTTTTCAAAGTTTTGTGAAATAATTGCTTCTTGCTTTTCCTTTTTGATTTCCTCTGCTTCCTTTTCAAGTGATTTTACATTATCAGGTGCTGTAAGCGCTGTAAGCCTTTTTTTACTTGCCGCTTCGTCCATCAAATCAATCGCCTTATCAGGCAAAAATCTGTCTGTTATATATCTTTCCGATAGTTCTGCCGCTGATTTTATTGCACTATCACAAATTTTCACTCCATGGTGCGCTTCATATTTATCTCTTAAACCTTTTAGTATTTCTATTGTTTCTTCACAACTCGGTTCTCCAACCATAACAGGCTGAAAACGTCTTTCAAGCGCTGCGTCTTTTTCAATGTACTTTCTATATTCATTTATTGTTGTCGCACCGATTAATTGAATTTCTCCCCTTGCAAGCGACGGTTTTAAGATATTTGATGCATCTATCGCACCTTCTGCCGAGCCTGCTCCGACAATCGTGTGAATTTCATCAATAAATAAAATCACATTTCCGGCATTTCTTACCTCTTCTATCGCCTTTTTTAATCTATCTTCAAATTCACCACGATATTTAGCACCGGCTACCATAGACGATAAATCCATCGTTACAAGCCTTTTGTTTTTAAGAAGTTCCGGAACATCTCCATCTGCTATTTTTTGTGCCAAGCCTTCTACTACTGCTGTTTTTCCGACCCCCGGCTCGCCTATAAGGCATGGATTATTTTTTGTTCTTCTTGATAGAATTTGAATAACCCTTGAAATCTCTTCATCTCTTCCTATTACAGGGTCGAATTTATTTTCTTCTGCCTGCTTTGTGAGGTCTCTGCCAAATTGGTCAAGAGTTGGCGTTTTTCCGCCAAAATTATTTTTCTTGCCTTGTGGCTTTTGGTCGATGTAACCTTGCTCTGTCGATGATACTATATCATTATATAGGTTGTTAAAATCAATTCCGGAGGAGGCCAAAATATTTGCCCCAACTCCGTCGCCATCTTTAATAATACCGATTAAAATGTGTTCTGTTCCGATATAGTTATGTCCCATTCTTCTTGCTTCCATAGCCGCAATTTCAAGAATTCGTTTGCTTCTCGGAGTTAGTGCAAGTTCAGTTCCATTTGAAAACGGTGCATTTTTCCCCATAACCTCTTCTATTTGAGTTTGTAAATTTTCCTTAACTGCGCCCGAATTTTCAAGTATTTTTGCACCTACTCCCGTGCCTTCCATAAGTATTCCCAAAAGCAAATGTTCACTTCCAATATATCCGTGCCCCATCTCACACGCTACATCATGTGCGTTTTGTATTGCAATTCTTGCTTTTTCTGTAAAGTTAGAAAACATATCAAAAACCTCCTTTTATACATTTTCTCTTAAAAGTTCTGCCCTTTTCTTATCCCTTTCCTCCGGGGATAACTCTTTTTTGTCCATTATAAGGCTTGGCTCTGTTTCAACCATTAACTCTATTTTTGGTTTTTTTCCTTTTATATCTATTATACCCAAATTTTCTCCTAAAATTACATCGGATAAGAGTGCTTTTGATTCCATAGATGAAATCTGTCTTGCAAATTTAAGGGTTCCGTATGAACGCCACAACTTGTCTATTACAGCATCATTTTGCTTTAATTCATCCCTTGACTCTATCTCATGTTTTGCAATTTGAGATGTAATATTTTGAAGTTTTTCTATTATTTCTTCCTCAGTAACACCAAGAGTTATTTGATTTGATATTTGATACAAATTGCCGTATGCTTTTGAGCCCTCTCCGTAAAGTCCTCTTACCGTAAGTCCTATTGACCTTACAGACGATATTATTTTTCCTATATTTCCTGTTATGGTAAGTGCCGGAAGGTGCATCATTACAGAGGCTCTCATACCCGTTCCGGTGTTTGTAGGACATGCAGTAAGGTATCCGAATTTTTCAGAAAATGCAAAATCTAAATTTTCTTCTAAAGCATCATCAACTTTATTTGCAAGGTCAAATGCTTCTTTTAGTTTATTTCCACCCATTATAACTTGTAATCTTAGATGGTCTTCTTCCATAAGCATTACCGACATATTCTCGTCATTACTTATAAATACCGCTCCAAAGCCATTCTTTGCCATATCAGGACTTATTAAATGTTTTTCCGCCAAACTTTGTCTTTCGCTCTTTTTTAGATTTTTCATTTCATATAGTGTAAAATCCTTTGAAAGAGTAGAATTATTATTCATTATTGACTCTTTTAACTCACCTAATACCTTTTCTTTGCCGGAATTTGTAAGAGTTTCAGTAAATGGATACTTTTCTAAATTTCTTGCAAGTCTGATTCTTGTGCTTACAATTACATCATTATCTTGCTTTTCTTTATACCAAATCATTTTTAGCCCTCCATTTCCTTTATTTCTTTATGAAGTTTTGCCGCAAGTTCATAATTTTCTTCGCTAACTGCCTTTGACAATTTCTGTTTTAAATCGTCAAGTTTTCTCTTTTTTATAAGTCCTGCCGATTTTTTAGATGAGATTTTGCCTATATGTTCTTCTGCTGACTGAATTTGACGAAGTGTTTGTCTTATAGGTTCTTCAAAGGTTTTATAACATTCTCCACAACCGAATTTACCTGTTTTTTCAAAATCATAAAATGATTTCCCACAATTTGGGCATCTTTTTTCCTCGTGATACACCGGGAAAATATCAAAACTATCAAAAAAATCTGAAAATAAATCGTACATAATAATTCTCCTTTATATGTTAAGTATTGCATTTTTCAAAATATCTGCTCTAATTTCATCTTTATTACTTGCCAAAACTAAGGCTCTGTCACTGATTGCTCCTAAAAGCACATTTGCAGTCTGCTCCTCAATCTTTCCAATCTCAAAAAGATAGCTTATTAATCTTTTTGCCGTGTGATAATCACAGCCATTCCCAATACCTGCGATAACATCACTTGCATCTCCGAGATTGATTTTGCGAATTTTAATATATCCGCCGCCACCTCTTCTTGACTCCACCAAATATCCTTTATCAGCACTAAACCTTGTTGCTATCACATAATTTATTTGTGACGGCACACAGCCAAAAATATTCGCAAGGTCATTTCTGCCAAACTCCGCCATTTCCTTTTCATCTCGCATAAGTTCTGTAATAAATGCCTCAATTTTGTCACTAATTCCCATACTAATCTTTGTCCTTTCCTGACTTTGACTTTCTTTGACCTTTATTATAGCACTATTTTCCATAATGTCAATGAAAAAACATGGTTTATTTTGTTAACAATTTATGAACATCGGTTGAATTATATCGAATTTTAGTATATAATTGTATAAAAAATGTAAAAGGATTGATTATCATAATACCGGTAGTTAAAAACAAAACATACAAGGCCGAAATAATCGCAATTTCCTCAGACGGAAACGGAATTGCAAAAATCTCAGGGTACACCCTTTTTGTACCTCAAACAGTTCCCGGTGACATTTGTGAGCTTCTTATTTTAAAGACAAAATCAAACTATGGATATGCAAAGTCTGTTAAGTTAATAAAATCTTCCCCATATAGAGTAAACCCAAAATGTGAACATTTTTCAAAATGTGGTGGTTGCCAACTTATGATGGCAGACTATAAAGAGCAACTAAATTTTAAAAAAAGTTTTGTTCACGATTCTCTTGAAAGAATTGGCGGGATTAACAAAAACATTGATATTATCGGTATGGATGAGCCTTTTTATTACAGAAATAAAATGGTATTCCCATTTTTGCCTGATGGGTCTTGGGGATTTTACAGAGAGCGAAGTCACGATGTTGTACCTTTAAATGATTGCTTACTTGGAGATAAACTAAACAAAGACATTATGAACACAATAACGGCTTTTATACGAAAGTATAATATTTCTGTCTATGACGAAACGGAGCATAAAGGTATTATGCGCCGTGCCTTTATTAGAAATACCGAAAAAGAATCTCTTGTAGTTATTTCTGTAAATTCTGATAATTTGCCTAAATCCGAAGAACTTATCAAAATGCTTTCTTCCCTTTCAAACAAAATTATCGGAATAGTATTAAATATAAACAAAAAAAGAACCAATCTTGTTTTAGGTGATAAAAATATTTTGCTTTGGGGCAAAGACACACTCTCTGCTAATTTATGCGGCTTAAATTATAAAATTTCACCCGAAAGTTTCTTTCAAATCAATCCTATCCAAACCGAAAAACTATATAGCACTGCAATAGATTATGCAGATATTAAAAATACAGACACAGTTTTGGATATTTATTGTGGTATCGGCACGATTTCGCTAACCGCTTCCAAATATGCAAAATCAGCAATCGGAATTGAAATTGTAGAAAAGGCAATCGAAAACGCAAAATCAAATGCTATAAAAAATAATATTAAAAATGCAGAATTTTATGCATCAGCTGCCGAAGAATTAGTGCCAAAACTAATTAAAGACGGGTTATCGCCCGACATTGTGATTTTAGACCCACCGAGAAAGGGCAGCGATGAAGCAACACTATCGTCTATTGTGTCTGCAAATCCAAAACGAATAGTTTATGTTTCTTGCAATCCTGCAACACTTGCACGCGATGCAAAATATCTGGTGGATAATGGATATAAGGTAGAAAAAGTTACAGCAGTCGATATGTTCCCTCACACAGTGCACGTGGAATCGGTAATGCTATTAATTAAATAAAGGACGATATTATGGCGAATGCTATTACAATATTGCGTATTATTTTTAGTATGATACTTATATTTGTGCCAACTTTTTCACCCGTGTTTTATATTTTTTACATACTAGCAGGAATTTTTGATATGCTAGACGGTTTTATCGCAAGAAAAACTAAAACAGAAAGCCATTTTGGCTCAAAACTTGACACAGTAGCTGATTTTATTTTTGTCAGTATCTGCTTACTAAAACTAATCCCGGTTTTAAGTTTTCCCAATTATATAATAATTTGGATAATAATTATTGCTGTTATTAAGCTAACAAATGCAGTCATAAAAAAAGGATTTTTAGGCGGGCATACCAAACTAAATAAATTAACAGGATTTCTGTTATTTTTGTATCCTCTTTCATTGCCATATTGCAGTAAAATATACACCTCACTTTTTGTATTAATGCTTTGCACAATAGCGGCAATATGCGAGATTTTTAATTAAATGGCAAAAAAAAAAAAAAATGAACTGATAGAAGAATTATAGGAGAAACGATAATGAAAGTCAAAGATATATCATATATTGCCATTATGGCAGTAATAATCACAATTTGTTCATGGATTTCTATACCCTTTACGATACCATTTACGATGCAAACATTTGCAATATTTTCTTCGCTACTAATATTAGGTGGAAAAAATGGCACAATTTCAATTCTTCTATACCTACTTTTAGGCATTCTTGGTCTTCCTGTTTTTTCAGGATTTTCATGTGGAGTAAGTCACCTTTTAGGTGCTACGGGCGGCTTTTTATTTGGCTTTATCGTAATGGGTATCATATATATGATTTTCGAAAAATTTATGACAATAAATACCAAAACACAAATTTTAATATTATGTCTGGGACTTATCACTTGTTATACAATTGGAATTTTATGGTTTTCGATATACAGTGGCAACTCATATTCTATTAAAAGCCTTATGCTATTACTCATTTTACCTTATATTATTCCTGACCTAATAAAAATGTTTTTAGCCTTCTTGGTTAGCAACAAAGTAAAAATAACTATGGAGTGATTTAGATATGAAAAAAGTAAAAATTACAGTTATGAAAATGGCAAATTACACTGATTTAATTGAAAAATATGAAAACCCTATTCTTCATACATGCGATATGGAAATAGGAAAAGTTTTCATTGCTAACGGTTGGTCAAGACCAAAAGGATTTTGTCTTAGTGCTTGGGATAGCATTTCACCATTTGTTTTAGCACTTTCTCATGGCGGCGAGGATTTTTACGACGGCTGGATGAAAAACAAAAAATCCGCTATGATATCATGTAATGACGGATTTAGACCTGTAAGTTTTCTATTAGAAACAATTACCGATAGCGAAAATTAAAAAAATGCCTTACAATTTTGTAAGGCATTTTTTATAGGTTTAAAAGTTTTGCTCCGTTTTTCCATAAAATCTTTTCTTTTTGGCTTTCCGAAAGGTCAAGAAGCAAAAACCTATCAAGTTCTTCCTTAGGATTCCAAAGCGGATAGTCTGTTCCAAACAAAACCCTATCCTCTCCGTAGTTTTCAATCATTTGTTTTGCAGATTTTTTATCTACCCCAAACAAAGAGGAACTTGTGTCAACAAAAAAATTATCATATTTTGATAATTTTTTTGATGCTTCTTCCCAAATTGTATATCCGCCAAAATGCGCACCAATAAGAATTAAGTTCTTATATATATCAAGAATTGGTGCAATTCTGTTTGGATTTGACAAGTCATATCTATAATCGCCACAGTGCATTAAAACCGGGATATTATTCTCTTCACAAAGTTCATAAATTTTAAGCATACGATAGTCGTCAGTTTTATATCCTTGAATATCAGGATGAAGTTTTACACCCTTTAAACCGAGTGATAAAAGTTCTTCAAAATCTCTTTTTATATCATCACTTTCCGGGTGCAAAGCTCCAAATCCTGACATTTTTCCGTTAGAATTTTTAACAGTATCCGCCAAAAACTTATTTATATTTGAAACTTGTTTGGGATTTGTTGCAACAGCATGAACTAAAAAATGTGAAATTTGTGCTTTTTCCCCTTCTTCTAAAAGGGTTTTTAAATCCCCTAACATTTTAGGTTCAGTATTATAAAATGCACCTATTGCCGTTGATGCTTTTTTTGATACTTTATCAGGAAAAACATGTGCATGAAAATCCAGTATTTTTTGCATAATTTCCTCTTATATTCTTGTTATCCAGCCAAACTTATCTTCTGCTCTGCCCCACTGAATATCTGTAAGTGAGTCATAAAGCATTTGTGTTGTTTCGCCTATTTTATTGTTATTAATCACATAGGATTTTCCGCCATATGAAAGTTCACCGACCGGTGAAACAACAGCAGCAGTACCACAACCCCAGAATTCTTCCATTGTTCCGTTTTCAAGTGCTTCAACTATTTCATCAATGCTGATTTTGCGTTCTGTAACCTTGTAACCTTTTGATTTTAGCAGCTCAATAATTGATTTTCTTGTAATGCCGGGCAAAATCGAGCCTGAAAGCATAGGAGTCAAGACTTCGCCGTTAATTTTCATCATAACATTCATAGCGCCAACTTCTTCGATATACTTTCTTTCAACACCATCAAGCCAAAGAACTTGGCTAAATCCTAATTTTTCAGCCTTTTCACCTGCTCTTGTAGATGCGCCATAGTTACCACCGCATTTAGCATAGCCTGTACCGCCTCTAACTGCTCTTACGTCTTCATTTTCAATCATAATTCTAACAGGGTTAATTCCCTCTTTATAGTAACTGCCTGATGGAGATGCTATGATATAAAACTTTGCTTTTTGAATAGAGTGTACGCCCAAATGTTCGTCATCACCAAACATAAATGGTCTTAAATATAGTGATTCTCCCTTTCCGTATGGCACCCAATCTTGCTCAATCTTAACAAATTCCGTAATTGCCTTTAACATATCTTCCTCCGGCATAAGTGGAAGTCCCATTCTTTCTGCAGAATTATTCATTCTTTTAACATTTTCAAGAGGTCTAAATAATTGCACACTGCCGTTCTCAGTTCTATAAGCCTTTAATCCTTCAAAAATTTCAGCACCATAGTGCAAAACTGTTGATGCAGGATGAATAGTAAGTGTTTCAAATGGCACTATTCTTGCATTAATCCAGCCCTTTTCACGCTCATATTCACATACGAACATATGGTCTGAAAATACCTTTCCAAATCCTAAATTTTCCGTTTGCTTTTCCTTTGGGTTTTGTGTTTTAGTTACTTTGATTTCCATTTTTAATTCTCCTTTATATTATTCTTTTGTAACAATGCCCGAAACTTTTTTAATTCCAAGTCTTTCTGATGCATCGTCACGCATTTTAAACTTTAATATTTTTCCTGCCGCATTCATCGGGAAACTATCCATAAAATCTACATACTTCGGAACTTTATGTTTTGCCATATGCGATTTTACATAGTCTTTCATTTCGTCTGCGGTCATCGTTTCGCCGTCTTTTAATATTACGCAAGCCATAATTTCTTCGCCGTATTGCTCATCAGGAACACCAATAACTTGCACATCTTTTACCTTTTCGTGAGTGTAAATAAATTCTTCAATCTCCTTTGGATATATATTTTCTCCACCACGAATTATCATATCTTTTAATCTGCCGGTTATTCTAAAATTGCCGTCCTCAGTACGCTCTGCCAAATCTCCTGTATGAAGCCAGCCGTCCTCATCTATCGCATTTGCTGTTTCTTTTGGCATCTTGTAGTAGCCTTTCATAATATTATATCCACGAGCTACAAATTCGCCTGTTTTGTTATTCCCTAGTTCTTCACCTGTTTCAGGATCAACAATTTTACATTCAATTTCCGGCATCGCTCTTCCAACAGTTGAAACTCTAACCTCAATCGGATCATCGGTGCTACTCATTGTGCAACCCGGTGAGGCTTCCGTTTGACCATAAACAATTACAACCTCTTTCATATTCATCTTGTCTATCACATCTTTCATTGTAGCGATAGGGCAAGGCGAACCTGCCATAATACCTGTTCTCATATATGAAAAATCAGTCTTTTCAAAATCAGGGTGTGATAACAGTGCGATAAACATTGTCGGAACACCGTGAAACGCTGTTATTCTTTCTTGATTAATACAAGCAAGCGCCGGCTTTGGTGTAAAATACGGAAGTGGTAATAGTGTTCCGCCGTGAGTCATCGTTGCTGTCATTGCAAGCACCATTCCGAAGCAATGGAACATCGGAACTTGAATCATCATTCTGTCTGCCGTTGACAAATCCATTCTGTCACCAATGCATTTTCCGTTATTCACAACATTATAATGTGTCAGCATAACTCCTTTTGGAAATCCCGTTGTTCCCGATGTATATTGCATATTACAAACATCGTGCACATCAACTGCTGCTGCCATTCTATAAACTTCTGACATCGGAACACTTGATGATTTTGATAGTGCTTCATTCCATGTCATACAGCCCTTTTGCTTATATCCAATCGTTATGACATTTCTCAAAAACGGCAATCTTTTTGAATGCAATTTTTCTCCTTCTTCTAAGGTTTCAAGTTCGGGACACAACTCAGCTACAATTTCATTATATTTAGAATCTTTAAGTCCTTTTATCATTATCAAAGTGTGTGTATCCGACTGTTTTAATAAATATTCAAGTTCGTGAATCTTATACGCCGTGTTAACCGTAACCAAAACTGCTCCGATTTTAACGGTTGCCCAAAAAGCAATATACCACTGTGGAACATTCGTTGCCCAAACTGCAACATGTGTGCCTTTTTTTACTCCAAGAGAAATTAGGCATCTTGCAAACTCATCAACATCATCTCTAAATTCAGAATATGTTCTTGTATAATCAAGAGTTGTATATTTAAATGCCTGTCCGTCAGGGAAACGCTCTGCCATAGTATCAAGAACTTGCGAAAATGTTTTCTCTATCAGCGTATCCTTTTTCCAAACAAATTTACCTGTCCCTGTCTTATTTTCATAGAAGGTATATTTGGCTCTTGAAAAGTTTTCAAATCGGGACATAAAATTTACAAAGTGTGGAAAAATTATATCCATATCAGAGATGTCGCTGTCCCAATTCGGATCCCATTCTATTGATAAAAATCCGTCATAGTTTATAGACCTTAAAGCATCTATAAGATTTTTTATAGGAAGTGAACCTTCACCTACTAAGCTGAACGAATTTTCTCCGTCGGAGTCTTTTATGTGAATATGTTTAATGTATGCACCAAGATTTTTTACGGTAAATTCAGGGGATTCTCCGTGCAGTCTATATGGATAATGCAAATCCCACAAAGCCGCCAAATTATCATCTGCAAACTCATTTAAAAAGTCTTTTAAAATTTCTGTATTTGAAAATACTCCTACCGTTTCTATAAGCAGAATAATTCCGTTTTCTCTTGCCTTAGGAAGTACATTTTTTACAAATTCTCTTGCACTTTCTATATCTTTTGTCGCTTTTATTCTGACAAGATTTGAATGAAGGGCTTTTGAAACTTCAAAAACTTCTTCAATTTCCTTGTATGCTTTTTCTTCCGAAATTTCTGTCACAAGGTCAACACAAGAAATCTTAATCCCATTTTCAATAAGTTTATAGTATGTTTCTGATAGTGCCTTTATTTCATCTATATTATGAATTTCAATTCCTGAAAATTTGTATTCCTTTGCAATATCGATAAAGTCATCTAACGGAACATTCTTCCAACGATTTGTTGAAAAAGATAAATTCATCTATCATACCTCCTCAAAACAAATTTTGTTAAGTGCATTTATATATGCGTTAATACTGGATTCGACAATGTCAGTAGAAACTCCCTTCCCTGAATACAACTTGCCGTTTGAGCGAAGTTTTATAACTGTAACACCAACTGCCTCTTTACCTTCTGTTACTGCTTGAATTTGAAAATCATCAAGTTCAAAATTTCTTCCGGCGATTTTTTCTATACATTGAAAAGCCGCATCAATAGGGCCGTCGCCTATTGTCATTTCTTTGATTTCTTCTTCTGCCTTTGTCATTGTCATAACGCATGATGCATTTATTACATTTCCACTGTTAATTATATAATTTTTAAGTTTATATGTTGGTGCAGTTTGAAGCGCAACACTTGCAATTATGACATCAAGTTCTCTTTCGCCCACCTCTTTTTTGCTTGCAACCTTCAAAAACTCTTCATAAACATTTTTCTTATCCTCTTCTGATAAGTCATAACCAAGTTTTGAAATTGCAAAAGATACCGTATTAATATCATCTTTTTCATTTAACTTTATGCTATCTCTGGAAACATTTTCAAAGGAAATGGTATTCTCATCTAAATTACCATTTGAAAATCCAAGTCTTGCAACGGTATGTTCAAGTTCTGTATAATTAAGATTTGTTGATGCCCCTAAAAAGTCCCCCTTACACTTAAATATTTTCGCAACATCTGTAAGTTTTGGTAAGGTATTTCCGAAGACGGAAGTTTTTATCTCGCCAATTTTTTTGCTAATTGCTGACACAATAAGTGCATTTGCCATATTAAGATTGTTACTGCATTCAATACCTAATGTTACATTTTTCAATTCATCAACATTTTTGTATAAATCGTCGATAAATTTTTCATATTCATTAGGAAGCATTTCTCCTGCTGTATCACAAACTGTAATAGTCTTTGCTCCTTTTTCTATTGCCGTTTTTATTGCCTCATACAAAAACTCTTTTTCGCTTCTTGTTGCATCAAGCGCTGAGAATTCGACTTCTGCAGAATTTTCCACTGCAAAAGAAATCATTTCTTTTATTAATTCAAGAACAACTTTCGGCTTTTTTGCAAGTAGATATTCCATTTGCACGCTTGATGTCGGAACCTCAAATTTTATTCTTGCTTTTTTTGCATCTTTTAAGGAATTAATTGTTAATAGTACAGCATCTTTATTAAGTTCTGTTGGACAAGAAATTGTGCTGTTCACCATAAGAGGTGCGATTGTATGCAAAAATAATGTATCTGTTTTTGCATTTTTAATTTTAGAAGTTTCGATAATATCTACAGATAATTTATCGAGTTTTTTAGCAATGTTAATTCTTTCTTTAAAACTAAAATTTTCGTCTTCTCTTAATGTTACATCAGATATTCTTATTTTCTGCATAGCAAAATTCTCCTTTTCTAATAAAAAACAGGAATTTAACGGCTGCAACCGTAAATTCCTGAAATATACTATATCATATAAAAATATAATTTCATTCATGCACGAGAAACAGCGCTGTTATGTTCCAATGATAGAATCATAATGACAGCGCAGAGGAGGTTAATCATATTGCAAAGTGTATTTTTAATCATATTATTATCCCCCGAATAAAATTAATTTCATTTATAATATCACATAATTAACAATATGTCAACATATTTTTTACTGCATTTTAAAAAAAGTGTTGACATATAGTTTTTTTTAAGATATAATTGTTTTATTAAAGGCGATGACCGAAATTTAAGTAGTCTTATTCGGAACCTAAAGAGAGTTGGCGGTTGCTGCGAGCCAATGGAATGAATTTGTACGAAATACGCTTCGTGAGCTCTGTACCGAACATTTTTATAAGTAGGCTGCAGCGGGTGTGCCCGTAATAGCACAGAAGGTATTTTTTGTACCTTTAGAGGTCTTATATTGTGAGATATAGGACAAAATGAGGTGGTACCACGGAATTTCCGTCCTCTGTAGAAATACAGGGGATTTTTTTGTACAAAAAAATCCCCAAGATGAAAGGAAGCATTAATATGCCCATTACCGAAATTTTAAAAAAGAACTCGGATTTTTACCCAAATGATATTGCTTTGGTGGAAATTAATCCTCAACTTGACGGTGAGAGACGCACAACTTGGAAGGAATACTCGCTAATTGAGTCAAAGCAAGGCGAAACTTACAGAAAAGAACTTTCTTGGTCAAATTTTGAAAAGAAGTCAAATCGTTTCGCAAACCTTTTATTATCAAGAGGAATAAAAAAAGGTGACAAGGTTGCAATTCTTCTTATGAACTGTCTTGAATGGCTACCGATATATTTCGGAGTTTTAAAAACAGGAGCACTTGCAGTTCCACTAAACTACCGATATACCGCTGATGAAATTAAATATTGCGCTGATTTATCAGATGCAAGCGTGCTTATATTCGGTTCTGAATTTATTGGTCGTGTCGAAGAAATTTGCGACAATATGAAAAATGTCAATATTCTTCTTTATGTCGGAGATGATTGTCCGAGTTTTTCAGAAAGTTATGATAAACTAGTTGGATATTGCTCAACAGAAGCTCCGAAAATCAAATTGACAGACGAAGATGAAGCTGCAATTTATTTTTCATCAGGTACAACAGGTTTTCCAAAAGCAATAATTCATAACCACGAAAGCCTTATGCATTCTGCTATGACAGAGCAAAACCATCACTCTCAAACAAAAGATGACGTTTTCCTTTGTATTCCTCCACTATATCATACGGGTGCTAAAATGCATTGGTTTGGCAGTTTCTTAGTAGGTGGAAAATCCGTACTATTAAAAGGAATAAAACCCGAATGGATTTTAAAAACAGTATCGGAAGAACACTGTTCTATCGTTTGGCTATTAGTTCCATGGGCACAAGATATATTAGACGCCATAGACCGTGGCGATATAAATGTAGGCGATTATGATCTTTCGCAATGGAGACTTATGCACATCGGTGCTCAGCCTGTTCCTCCAAGTCTTATTAATCGTTGGAAAAAACAGTTTCCAAATCACCAATATGACACAAATTATGGTTTGTCAGAATCCATCGGTCCAGGCTGTGTTCATCTGGGTGTTGATAACATACATAAAGTCGGTGCAATCGGAAAGGCCGGTTTTGGTTGGGAAGTTAAAATTGTCGACGAAAACAAAAATACTGTTGCAAAAGGAGATGTTGGCGAACTTGCAGTTAAAGGCCCCGGCGTTATGACTTGCTATTACAAAGACGAAAAAGCAACAAAAGAAGTCTTAAAAGACGGTTGGCTATTTACAGGCGATATGGCCATGGAGGACGCTGACGGATTTATCTTCTTAGTTGACAGAAAAAAAGATGTTATCATTTCAGGTGGCGAAAACCTATACCCTGTTCAAATTGAAGATTTCCTAAGAAAGAATAACAAAATCAAAGATGTCGCTGTAATCGGTATTCCCGATAGTCGTTTGGGAGAAATTGCAGCATCAATTATTGAACTAAAACCGGGTGAAGAAATGACAGAAGAAGAACTACTTAATTTCTGCCATGACCTTCCAAGATATAAACGCCCTCGTAAGATTATCTTTGCAGATGTGCCAAGAAATCCTACGGGCAAGATTGAAAAGCCGAAACTTCGCGAACTTTATGGTGCAAAATCGGTTGTTGCACACGAAAATGAAATAGAACAATAAAAGAGGTAAAAAATATGAAAAAATTACTACTAGGCAATGCCGCTGTTGCACAAGGTGCTTACGAGGCAGGTGTTCGTGTCGTTGCTTCTTATCCCGGCACACCAAGCACAGAGATAACAGAAAATATTGTAAAATATGATGAAATATATGCAGAATGGTCACCAAACGAAAAGGTTGCAGCAGAAGTTGCAATCGGTGCATCAATCGGTGGAGCAAGAGCAATGTCCTGTATGAAACATGTTGGTCTTAATGTTATGGCAGACCCTGTTTTCACTGTTTCCTATACAGGTGTAAACGGTGGACTTGTATTTTGTGTTGCTGATGACCCCGGTATGCACTCATCACAAAACGAACAGGACTCACGGCACTACGCAAAAGCATCTAAAACTGCAATGTTAGAGCCTTCCGACTCATCAGAATGCAAGGAATTCACTCGCCGTGCATTTGAACTTTCAGAAGAATTTGACACACCATTCTTTTTAAGACTTTCAACAAGAGTTTCACACTCACAAAGTCTTGTTGAAATTGGCGAGCGTTCTAATGTGGAGTTAAAACCATACGAAAAGAATGTCTCAAAATATGTTATGATGCCTGCAATGGCTGTAAAGCGTCACGTTTCGGTTGAAGAAAGAATTGAAAAACTAACAGAATTTGCCGAAAACTGTGAATTTAACAAAATCGAGAATAATAACTCAAAAATCGGTGTTATCACATCGGGTATTTCATATATGTATGCAAAAGAGGCACTTGGCACTAATGTTAATTACCTAAAACTCGGTATGGTCTACCCTCTTCCAAAAAAACTAATCCTGGATTTTGCAAAATCGGTTGATAAAGTATATGTAATTGAAGAACTAGACCCCGTCATCGAGGAACACTCTAAATCATTAGGTGTTAATGTTATCGGAAAAGATGTATTTACCTTGCTTGGAGAGTACACTCCCGCAATGATTAAAAAAGCAATTTTAAATGAGGATATTCCTCCATTTGCCGAAATTTCCGAAACCATTCCTGCAAGACCGCCTGTTCTATGCCCGGGTTGTCCTCACAGAGGAACATTCTATGTATTAAAGAAATTAGGACTTGTTGTTTCAGGCGATATTGGTTGCTACACATTAGGTGCTATGGCACCTCTTGCCTCAGTTGATACTACAATTTGTATGGGTGCTTCTGTTTCTGCAGCTCACGGTATGGCAAAGGCTCGCGGAAAGGAATTTAATAAAAAACTTGTTTCAGTTATCGGAGATTCAACATTTATGCATTCAGGCATTACAGGTCTTGTTGATATCGTTTATAACAAAGGTGCAAACACTGTAATTATTTTGGATAACTCAATCACAGGTATGACAGGTCACCAAGATAACCCGACAACAGGTTTTACCATTCGCGGTGAAGAAACAAAACAAGTAAACCTTCTTGCACTTTGTAAATCCATTGGTGTTGACCATGTTGTAGTTGCTGACCCATTCGACCTTAAAAACTTTGAAATGGTTGTAAAAGAAGAAGTTAATCGTGATGAGCCATCTGTCATCATCGCACAACGCCCTTGCGCTCTATTAAAATCTGTGAAATATACAGGACATTGTACTATTACAGATAAGTGCAAAAAATGTAAAATGTGTATGAAGCTTGGCTGTCCTGCCATTTCAGAAGACAAAGACGGAAATGTAAAGATTGATTTAACACAATGTAATGGTTGTGGACTATGCTTAAATGTATGTCCATTTGATGCTATCGTTAAGGAGGACTGATTGCTATGACAAAAAATGTAATGATTGTTGGGGTTGGCGGTCAGGGAACCCTACTTGCCAGCCGTATTTTAGGAAATACTGTAATAAATGAGGGTTATGATGTTAAAGTTTCGGAAGTTCACGGAATGAGCCAACGTGGCGGAAGCGTTGTAACCTATGTTAAGTATGGTGAAAATGTGTATTCACCTATAATCGGAAAAGGAGAAGCAAATATTATTCTTGCTTTCGAAATGTTAGAAGCATATCGTGCCATGCCATATCTTAAAAAAGGCGGAAAAATAATTGTAAATACTCAAGAAATCGACCCTATGCCTGTTATAACAGGTGCTATGGAATATCCAAAGGAAATTTCACAAAAGTTGTCAAAAGAACTTGATGTGACTTTTGTAGACGCATTAACTTTGGCAAACGAAGCAGGAAACTTCAAATCAGTAAATGTAGTATTAATCGGTGTAATGGCAAAAAGTACAGATATTCCATACGAAAAATGGATTGAAACAATTAAAACAACTGTTCCTTCGAAGTTTCTTGATGTAAACTTAAAAGCATTTGATTTAGGTTACAATTTATAGGAGGCAAAGGCTATGATGTGGCAAAAAGAGATTGAAACAATGCCAAGAGAAGAACTTAAAAAATTACAAAGTGAGCGTCTTATTTGGCAGGTCAACAGAATGTATGAAAATGTCGAACTTTTTAAAAAAAGAATGGATGATATAGGATTAAAGCCCTCCGACATACATTCAGTTGATGACCTTTCAAAACTCCCTTTTTCGTACAAACAAGATTTAAGAGATTACTATCCCTATGGTCTTTTCGCTGTTCCTACAAGCGATATTGTTCGCGTTCACGCATCAAGTGGTACGACAGGCAAAAAAATTGTAGTAGGATACACAAAAAAAGACATTGAAAATTGGAATAACTGTATGGCTAGAATGATGACTGCCATAGGAATTACAAAAGACGATTTTATTCAAAACTCTTTTGGATATGGTCTTTTTACAGGTGGTTTTGGTACACATAATGGTGCTGAAACTGTCGGCGCAACTATAATTCCTATTTCGTCGGGAAACACACACAATCAAATTCAAACAATGATAGATTTTGGTGCAACCGTTTTATGCGCTACTCCATCCTATGCTATGCATTTGGGTGAAGCAATAGAAGATGCAGGAGCGAAAAACGACCTTAAATTAAAAATCGGTATCTTTGGTGCAGAACCTTGGACTGAGGATATGCGTCATGCTATTGAAGAAAAGTTAAATATAAAAGCCTATGACATATATGGCTTATCTGAAATTATGGGGCCCGGCGTTGCTTGTGAGTGTGAAGAGCAAGCAGGTATGCACGTTTGGGAGGATATGTTTATCCCTGAAATCATTGACCCCGAAACTTTAGAAGTTTTGCCGTATGGTGAGCAAGGTGAACTTGTCTTTACAACAATTACAAAAGAAGGCTTTCCTTTAATTAGGTACAGAACCAGAGATTTATGCACTCTTATTGAAGAGCCTTGCAAGTGTGGCAGAACACATATCAGAATGAAGAAGCCTTGCGGCAGAAGTGATGATATGTTAATTATTAGGGGCGTAAATGTCTTCCCTAGTCAAATTGAAGAAGTTCTTTTAAAGGTTGGCGGTGGAATTACCCCTAACTATCAAATCATTGTTGACAGAAAAAATAACAACGATACTTTTGATATCAATGTTGAAATGAGCGAATCTCTATTTGGCGACGATATTCGTTCTATCGAAACCTTGGAAAAGCAAATTACATCAAAGCTTCGTGAAACACTCGGAATAGGTGCAAAGGTTCATTTGGTAAACCCAAAATCAATCGAGCGTAGCGAAGGCAAAGCAAAACGAGTTATAGATAAGCGAAATTTGAAATAGGAGGAGTCATTATGTTAATAAAACAACTTTCTGTTTTTATTGAAAACAAACCCGGAAGGCTTGAAGCAATCATCAATGTTTTAGGAAAAAACCAAATTGATATAAGTGCTTTGTCTCTTGCCGACACTTCCGAATATGGAATTTTAAGACTTATTGTTAACAATCCGGAAGTTGCAGCGAGCATTCTTCGTGAAACAGGCGTTATCGTGAAGATAACAGAAGTTCTTGCAATAGCAATGGACGACACTCCGGGTGGGCTTTCAAGGATTCTTGAAGTATTTTTAGAAAATCAAATAAATGTTGATTATATGTATGCTTTTGTTGGAAAATTAACAGGAAAAGCACTTATGGTCGTAAAAGTTTCCGATGCAAAAAAAGCCGAGGAAGCGCTCAATAAAAACGGTATCTCAATTGCCGATGCAAAAGAAATATATCGTATCTAAGGAGATGAACTTATGAAAAAATTTTGGACTGCTTTTATTAGTTTTTTAATTTTGGTACTATTTGCGGTAATTTTAATTATACCAAAAAGCCGTGAAGTTTTCAGTGCACTTTCAAAATCTCACCCATTTAGTATGGCATTTATAAAATTTGGTCTAATGGCAACAATAGGAGAAATCTTTGCAATTCGTCTTTCAAAAAAAGAGTGGTGTCTTCCTACATATGTCGTTTCAAGAGCTATAATTTGGGGGCTTATTGGTATTGCAATCACATTTATGATGACAACCTTCAAAGGCGGAGTCAGTGCTTTAACAGACGCAAATACAGGTGTTCTTTTCGCAGGAAAAGACGGAACTATCCTTAATAAATTTTTAAAGGCTTTCTATACAAGCGCAATTATGAATTTGACATTTGGGCCAACATTTATGGCTTTTCATAAATGCACCGATAAAATGTTAGAATTAAAATCGCAAGGAAAACCTCACAAGGTTTTTGACGCAATAGGCGAAATTGACTTTAAAGGTTTTGTCGGCTTTACACTATTTAAAACAATTCCACTATTTTGGATTCCTGCACACACAATAACGTTTTTATTGCCACCACAATATCAAGTTATTATGGCAGCATCTCTTTCAATAGTGTTAGGAGTAATTCTAAGCATAAAAAAATAAACAAAAAAATCGGTGAATTAAATTTCACCGATTTTTATTTTTCCGTTTTCTAAGTCTTCTATAACTTTTTTTATTGGGCTTTCATCATTTGTTACAGTTACATAATCCGCCGCAGCTTTTACTTTGTCGTTAGCATTTCCTACAGCAATTCCAATATCCGAAACTTTTAAAAGTTCAATATCATTTTCTCCGTCACCTATGCCGATTAGAATTTTTGCAGAATCTATACTTTCAAAAAGTTTTCGTGCTGTTTTACCTTTATTTATCCCCTTTGGCAATATTTCATACAAAAACCGCAGACTTTTCACAAAGTTAAAATCATCTTTATATTTTGATTCACTTATTATTTTTGCAATTTCTTTTATTTTGTCTTCACTTGCTATAAGTAATATTTTCTTCCACTGTCCTGAAATTTGTGATGGAGTAACCTTTTCAAATGTTTCATATTTTGTTACATCATAGTATGTTTTTAAGAATGTTCCGCCTACCGTTTCAAACTGACTGTCAGAATTTGCAACAACCACTCCGACATCATTTACCTTTTCTAAAATCATTTCTACAACATCATACGCACTCTTGTCAAGGTTTACAATCTCGTGCATCACTCCCGTTTCAAAGTCATATGTTGCACTACCATTAAAAATAACACCGGGGCAATTTGGCTTTACCATTTCTGCTATGGGTAGCATACCTTTTAACATTCTTCCAGTTGAGATTGAAAAAAGCCCGCCCTCTTTCTTGAAATACGAAATTGCATCAATGTTGTCTTGCGACACTTCGGTTTTAGAATCAAGCAAAGTTCCGTCAAGGTCTGTAAGTATCATTATGCCGTCAAATTTTCCCATTTTATAATTCCTTTGCCTTCTTCTCTATGTAAATCACATTATCACAAATATCAAATGCCGCTTGTTTATGACTAATTATTATACAAGTCTTTTCTGTCATTTCCCGAATTGCTGACAAAAGATTTTTCTCTGTTACAGAATCAAGTGCAGATGTTGATTCGTCAAGCAACAATATAGGTGCATCGTGGAGTATTGCTCTTGCGATAGAAATTCTTTGAGTTTGCCCCTCTGAAAGTCCAAGTCCCTTTTCGCCAAGTTCTGTATCAAGACCTTTATCAAGAGTTTTAATAAATTCCCAAATTTGCGCAACTTTTGCCGCATTTATTATTTCTTCTTCCGTTGCATCGTCATTTCCAAAAGAAATATTTTCTCTTATCGTACCTGATAAAATCAAATTACCCTGTGGTACATATGCAAAAAGTTCCCTGGTGTTTTTGCCAAGTTCAAGAGTACCACCATCATAGTTTAGATAGATTTTACCGCTATTTGGCGACATAATGCCAAGCAAAAGTTTAAGTGATGTGCTTTTTCCGGCACCTGATTCTCCTGCAATAACCACACATTCACCTTTTTTGATTTTCATATTTATACCCGATACCACCGAGTCATCACTGTATGAAAATGTAACATCGTCAAAAACGAGTTCTTCCATTTTATCATAAATATTCTCCGGAAGATTTGTTTTAGTTATATTTTCGTCCTTTAAATTTTCAATTTCCATTAGTCTTTCCACAGATGCTAAAACCGCAAAACCTTTTGGGATAAGACTTGATATACTCTTAAATGGTGATTGAATTTGTGAAACAAGTGCTAAAATTGCTGTAACATCACCATATGTAAGTTCTCCCCTTGAAAGCCTGTACGCAGCATATGCCATTGCAAAATAATATCCTGCATTAAAAATCAAAAACATTCCAATTTGTGCAAAAACAGAAATTGTTACTCTCTTTACTCTTAGTTTGTAACTTCTGTTTTGTAAATTTTCACTTTTATCAAGAACTTTCTTTTCGCACCCAAACGACTTCACAACTAATAAATTTTGCAAAATTTCAAGCATAAAAGATTTAGTTTTTCCGTCATATTCTTGGCAAAGTTTATGCATTGATTTATATTTTGCAGAATAAATTCTGGCACCCACTCCTACAACAGGCCCAACGCATAAAATAATTATTGCAAGTGTATTATCAATATGAAACAGCACTATAAACGCCGCAATAATACTTGTTACAAACATAACAGCACTAGGCAAAATTTCTATAATTCCGTTAACAATAATTGACACATCACTGTCAATTCGGTTCATAAGTTCACCTGAATGGTACTTTGCAACAGAAAGATAATCTTTGTCGATAAGCGTTTCAAAAATATGCCTTTTTAGCGAAATTTCAAGTCTTGAACAGGCGTGAACATCAAGATAATTCACAAATATCTGTATGCATAGCCTAATTAATAACAGTGCTGCAAGAGTCAAAAAAGCAAAAGACAAAACGCCTTCTGTTTGTTTTGTTGCAATATCCATTACATTTTTTGACGCAGTCGCAAATCGTACTTGAATAAGAGAATGAAAAGTACTCATAAGTGTCAACAAGAAAATCGCCGGTATTGATTTTTTGCCGTTATTTATTATCCATTTCCAAACATTTTGTTTTTTCATAAATTACTCTTTTCTTAAAGTTTTATATAAAATATTCTATCATAATTTTTTAACTTTTTCAACAAACTCCGCAAATTCGTCCTTTGTAAATCGTCTACTAATTACCGATACCAGCATATTTGAAGACATTTTTGTAGGAAGACCTAGTTCTTTTAAGATTTTTTTTCGAAGGTCTTGACTGTTCTCTCTTCCCGATAATCCCAAAATGTATAGATCATTCTTTGTTATCGGAAGGGTTTTCTTTTCTGTCTTTTTCTCACCCTTTATCGTAGCTCCGCTATCTAAAAGAGCCTTAATGATTATTTCTTCTGTAATTCCTTCAACACCTAATATTCCCTCTTTTCCCGGAGTCGTTTTTCTACGCTCTTTCCCCTCTATCTCCGGAACATACGCATCAAAAATATTTCCTTCTAATGCAAGTTGCTTTACAAACGCACGAATTTTAAGTCCTGCCGAATCGGAATCTGTAAGTATTACAATTCCGTCAGTTTTTGCGAAGTTTCTAATTGCCTTTTGTGATTCTTTATTGTTAAACACAGAAAATCCATTTGTCACAAAAATCGGACTATCAATAAAATTTGAGAGTTTAATTTTGTCATATCTTCCCTCAACAATAATTACTTCCTTCAATGTAAACATAATTTTTACCTCACCTTATAAATTTATCATTTTTTCTATATTTTGTCAATAATCTTTAACACTGTATGAGAAATTGATGCTCAAAATCGGGCATCAATTCGGAAAATATTTGATGTTTTATTTAAGTAAAATCGCATAAGAAAACGGCTTAAACCTAGTGTTTAAGCCGTTTTTATATTGGCAGGGGTACAAGGGCTCGAACCTTGGGAAAAATCGCCGTAGCGCTGCCGGTGGCAGATAAAGCAAGGCGGTTTTTGTTCGGTTTTAAGGAGAATTGCAAACGAATGTTAGCAAGGCGACTATAAAACCAGCGGGTGACCAAGGTCAAAAAACAAAAAAAGGATAGCCATAATATGACTATCCTAAAAATTGGCAGGGGTACAAGGGCTCGAACCTTGGGCACATGGTTTTGGAGTGACTGCTGAAAAATCAAGACCATCATATTATTCCCCACCGTTGAGCCTTGTTCGAATGCTTATTAAATCTTAAAAAATCCTTTTGATGCTTTATTGATGCTATGAAATTAATGGTGAAAATGAGATTGGAGAATGAATATATTAAGTTGATTTTATGTTTCATTCTCTATAAAAATCAAACTCACTTCCACCCAATAACATTTAAATATTTTAGGTGTCAACAGTTGGTACGCTGAAACCAAAGAATAGGACTTTTGTAAAAATAGTAATTGGAACGAGAATTATTGAACGGAATTGCGAGATGGAATATCGAAAAGGATTGGCATGAGCCCTCCTTAAAACATAATATAATATATTTTATCTTAATTATAATTTTTTCTTCCATACATATTTCAAATAATTCTTTTTAAAATCACGCGGAGAATGGAAAAATTCCTTTTCAGACTTTGAAAAAGAATTCGCATCTGTTTTTAGCTTTAATAGTTCCATAGTACATAATAAATCAGCTACCTGAAATAGTTTATATTCAGATGGCTTTACTTTGCGAAATTCTATATTGGAATAAAATGCATTAAATACTGAAGTTATTATTTTCGTCAATTCAACTTGACCGTTATCATAATATATAATAACCTTATCAAAATCAGAAAAAAAGTCATGGTTATTGTTTATCATTTCTGCAATATTACGAGATAGTTTTGATGTTAAAATGATTACATCATCACATTCTGACTTATCAACACTAGCACAGATGTAATTAATATCCAACTTACGAGTGAAATTAAACAATATGTTAAATATTTGTTTGCGCTCATCCATTAACATATTTCTATATATTTCTTCTCTACGAATAATTGGGCCAGTATGTATCGTTTTATAATTATAATTTAATTTATGTAAATGATTTTCTAATGAAGCAATATTTTCTGAAATATTCAACTTTTGATTATGTAAAACCATTGTAACCAAATAGTATGGGGCGTGATTCTCGAAAGGACCAAAATCTCCGGATTCATCTATGAAAACACTTAATATTTTATCCATGGTTATATTCCTCAACTATAATAAAAAGTGGCGGGGAAATTCCCCGCCATTCGGTGGACCAGGGCTTTTCAGCCAGCCCAAAGGTAATAAATATTATTACCCTAATATTCTACTAGAATTATACCATAATTATTCATCAAAGTCAAGACTTTTATAGAATTTTGCAGAAATCATCTATATTTTCCGTTAATTAATGGTTTTTTATTTATTACTTATATTGATTTACTTAATGCTCTTATATTCTTGAATACAAATATTGTCAAGTTAAAACAGTATCATTATTAAAATACAATAATCGTAGGCGACCAGCTCTTTGCCATTATTATTCTTGCGAAGCTCCTTGTGCCAATAAGAATTTCACATCGGAATTTGAACCATTTTGGGATGTTTTTGAGCGAGTTTTATGTATCAACAGTTGGTACTAGAACTTTTGAAAAATGGTAATTGGAGCGATAATTGATTGGCAGAATTAACTAACAGAATTGTCTATCGGAATATCAAAAATCGAAAAATGAAATTACAACATCCCTCAATTATTGCTATCGGTCAAATAACTTTCTATCATACTGAGGAACTTCTCGTCAGAGAGGTTCCCTTTTCTGTATTCCAATCTATTCTTCTGCATAGTCTTTAAAATTTTATCAATCTTTTTAGTTTCCGACTTATTCTTTGCGATTCGTTTCTTGTAATAGATTGCCTGATAAGATTTCTCATAAAAGGAAATAATCTCATTGTTTTTAACTTGCTCAGCAGCAGATTTCTTTGCTCCAAAATACTTACAAGTCTTGTTATCTCTATAAATCCTATCGCAATACACTGCACCTGAATTTAGTGTTGCAAAATATTTTCCGCAGTTTTTACACACAAAAATCGAGATATTATTTGCAGTTGCATACATCATTTCAAAGTCCATTAGTTCTACCCAATTATCAAAATGATAGCAGTCTTTAACTTGCAGTTTTACCTTTCCCTCGTCTATTATTTCATCAAAATGCTTCGTTACAGTATAGCTTTCTTTTGCATAAGTATACTTGCTTCTGCAAAACAAATATCCCTTGGTTTTATCTGTAACATCATTACTATGAAAACAACTCTCAAGATAATCTCTTGCTTTTTCTTCTACAAGTTTCCAATTAGTAATTACCGTAAAAGGTTTTTTAATCCAATCAGTTTCGCCTGCAGCAATCATACAAGTAAGCTGACCTAATGGATACCATACATCACTATCCTTGCAATATGGATTGATTTTATTTCCAATAATTTCTACATCAAACATAATAATACACCTCTAAAATATTACAAGATTGTAAACAGATATATTTAATCTTGACAAATGTTTTTGAATCTGTTAAAATATAATTTCAATTACAAGATTTGTATTTTGCTCTTGTAATCTTGAATATATTATAGCACCAAAGTAATAAAAATGCAAGATGTTTTTGAAATTCTTTTAAGAAAGGAGGAAAAGAAAATGAGCGACGAAATTTACAAATCATACGATGAACTTCCGCTTATGCTTGATGTACAAGTACTGAGAGATGTGCTTGGTATATCTAAGACATCTGTGTATGAACTTATGAAGTCAGATGAGTTTCCAAGTATAAAAATATGTGGAAGATATATCGTACCAAAAGAAAAATTTATTGAATGGATTGATAAAAAATCGGAAAGGAGAATGCGAAATAAAATTTGAAAGATATCCAACAAGACCAAAGTGCAATAACTACATTGTACCAAGGGAAATATTTACATTAGGACTATGTCCAAACGAGCTTGCAATCTACTCTTATCTACTTAGTTTGGAGAACAAAGACTATCAGTGTTGGCCCAGCTACAATACAATAGCAAAACACATTAATGTTTCAAAAAACACAGTTAAAAAGTATATAAACAGTCTATATGAAAAGCAATTAATATGGATTGAACCTACACAAATATATCGTGGAGATTTAAAAGTTAACGGCAATAACAAGTATACAATAAGACCAATATATGAAGTGATAAAATATAACATTGACAAGCAACATAAAAAGAATATGTTGGAAACTCGGAAGCAAGAAATCGCAAAATTACTTGAGAAAAACAACATAGCCTCACAGAAAAAATTACTACAATAACCAGTGTAAATAACCCGACCTAAAATCAAGCGGGATAAAGAAAGGTGCGTTTTGCCACGCACCTTTCGGAAAACACCGACCGGCAGAGCCGTTCGGGAGATTTTTTATGGTGCTGTTAAAATATAATAGTGCTGTTTTTGGTGCTGTATGCTGATAACACCGAGTTTACTGCCTAATAAAACAGTGCTACAACAGGTGCATACAAATTATACGATATTTTCAGAAAATATTGTTGTGTTTGATGCTTGACTTATGAAAAGCTTTAGAGTATTGTTTGCTATTAAGAAAGAGGTGATTTAATGCAAAGAAAACTACTTACAAACGGAAGTGTATTCCAACGGACAGACAAAAGATGGTGTGGCGTTATATGGTATATGGATGAAAAAGGCGAAAGGAAGAGAAAATCATTCTCAGGCACAACAAAGCAAGAAGTTAATAAAAAGATAACTAACTATATATCCGACTTTGAAAAGATGCTTCAAAACTCTGACGAATCGAAAAAAACATTAAAAGAAAGTATGGATAATTGGCTCAAAGTATTCAAGTTCCCATCGGTTGAACAAACAACTTATGATAGGTCGGAAAGCAGTGCAAAATCTCAAGTTTATCCACTTCTCGGTGATAAAATAGTTGGTGACATAACTGCGGCAGATGTTAAAAATTTACTCAATCATTGGATGAATAAAGGCTTAGCCTTCACCACTACAAAGAAAGCGTATGTACTGCTAAATGAATACTTTAGAAATATGTATACCGAAGGATTTATAACCAAAAATCCGATGGATAATGTTGAAATGATAAAGAAAGCAAACTACCTATCCGCACAAGGTAAAGAAAACCTGCCGGAATGTGAAACACTAACAATATTTACAGATGAAGAAATAGAAAAATTCAAAAACGAAGCATTCAGTACACATAGCACAGGTTCAAGAAAATATCAACAAGCCGCAGCATATATTCTAATGTTAAACACAGGACTTAGAACAGGCGAACTGTTAGGACTTCTAAATAGTGACATAGACTTAGAAAACAAAACATTAAGAGTGCAACGAGCAGTAAAAACTATTGTAAAAAGAGATGGTACAGATCCAACGCATGGCAGAGATATAAAGATCGGCAAACCTAAAAGCAAGACAAGTAAACGAACAATACCACTAAACAATACATCAATAGAAATGATAAAGGATTTACGAAATGAATTCTACTTCGGCGAAGATTCGCCACTGGTATGTGATGAACATGGAGATTATACAAAACCACTAAATTTAAGAAAAAGATTTTATCGAATACTAAGGGCTGCAAACATTGAAATCAAAGGTTTGCATAGCCTCAGGCACACATTCGCAACCAAACTTGTGAACGGAACAAAACAAGAAGATGGCACAATCAAAGCATTATCTCCAAGACAAGTTGCAGACCTTCTTGGACACTCAACATCCGAAATAACCGAAAGATACTATGTAAAGAAAGATACAGAAAGACTGCAAGGCATAACTGATGGATTCGAGATGTAACGAGCCATAAACCATAGCACACACGATTTGTTATCAAATGAGGATGGTAAACCGTGTGTGATTTCCTTTCGATTTGTGAGACATTTTGAGCGAATTTGAAAGGGTGTCGTATTAGTATGATTTGCAACGGAATTATTGTTGGTATTGGTGATAGCTTTTGATAAAGTTTTGTGGTATCTTGTGTTGTTAGAAAAGAGGTGAATTTCAGTCGGCATATGAATTGACAATTGCTCTATTATGATAAAATATTATTATATAAACGAAAAGAGGTTGTCTATATGAAAACAATTACAAATGAAATGCTTATAAACTTTAAAAATTATCTTCTGTGCGAGGAAAAGAGCAAGGCTACGATTGATAAATATGTTAGAGATATTACGGTATTTGCGGAAATTATGACCGGCATTGAGCTATGCAAAGAAAAAGTGCTTGAATACAAAGTGAAGTTGATAGAGAAATACGCACCGAAAAGTGTTAATTCGGTAATTTCATCATTAAATTCATTTTTTGAGTGGATGGGATGGTATGACTTAAAGGTAAAGGCTCTGAAAATCCAAAGACAAATATTTGCCGAGAAAAATAAGGAGCTTACGAAGTCGGAATATGAAAGACTACTAACGGCGGCAAAGGAGAAAAAGAATGAACGGCTTTATTACCTTATGCAGACGATATGTTCAACAGGAATAAGAGTATCTGAGCTTAAATACATAACGGTAGAAGCGGTACAAATTAAAACTGCAATTATCAATTGCAAAGGTAAAACAAGAACTGTATTTTTACCGAAAATGCTTTGTAAAATGCTAAAGGAATATATAAAGAAAAACAATATAAAAACCGGCTCCGTGTTTGTAAGTAAAAACGGAAAACCGCTTGATAGGTCAAATATATGGGCAGATATGAAAAAGCTTTGTGAATCGGCAGAAGTATCAAAGGAAAAGGTATTCCCGCATAACCTTCGTCACTTATTCGCTCGTACATATTATCAATTGCAAAAGGATATTGTTCGTCTTGCGGATATTCTCGGTCATTCTTCGGTTGATACAACAAGAATTTACACCATGGAAACGGGCGAAGAACACAGAAAACAGATAGAAAAAATGCACCTGTTACGGTGCTAATAACATAATCATTATTATGTGGTATTATACAAATTTCTAATTCAAATTTCAACGATATTATATCAAAAAATCCAGTAATTGTCAATGATTCGACTAAAAAACATCTAAATAATATCATGTTGCATAAAACTATTCACAACAAATTTAACCAATGAAATTTATAATTATTACATTGGTCTACTTTACATATTTCTTTTATAGGATGTTTCATTACAAATGAGATATTGCAGTGCTTTTGTACCACATAATAATGATTCTGTTGTATTATATTTTTTTAATCGATAAATGAGCGTGCGATTTGTTTTTTTTTTGGGGGGGGTGATGGAAATGCGTGAGAGAAGAGAAAATATTGTAAGTGAATGCTTAGAGATTTTTATAAACTAATAAATTGGCAGATTAGCGACAAGATAGAGCTTTGACAGTACTTAAAAGCGGAATTGTAATGATTACAGCGATAGCTAATGTTTACCTGTAAAGGCGTGGTAGTAAAATAGAAAGGATGATTTTAATGAAGAAAAAAACAATTTGTTTAATACTAATAACCGATACAATGTTTTTACTTGATGTAAAGCAGATAAATACAGTGTATAATAATAGCTCAATTCTTGGAAGTAACTACTACATAGGAACACCAACGGCTGAAGCAGTTTCAAATTCGGAGTACAAAGATTCGAGTTTAACCTCCACCACGAAGTGGTGGTCTTGGCTCCGCTCCCCTTCTGCCTACTACGGCTGCGGTTACGATGTACGCTATGTCGTTTCCGACGATGTCCCCGACTACAATGCATACTATGGGGACGGCGGTGTTCGCCCTGCTTTCTTCCTTAATCTGACATCTTTTAATCTAAAAGGGGATGGCACAGAAGAATTTCCATTTTCAGTTGATGAAACAGCATATGAAAATACCTATGATGGTGGCTACTACACCGAATTAGACGATGACCCAATGAGTGAAATAACAGGTGGTATTCTTGCATTTTCAAGTAAATACAATTTGTTTGAAGAAAACAAAGATAACATTTCAAGATATGGTTTTTTAGTATATAATCAAGCAAACGAATACAAAAGGGCGACTATTGAATCAAACACGGTAGTAAATCTTAACGATACAAATGGTAAGTTTACAATATATTTACAAGTACCAAAGGCTAATCTTTCAACATATGTTGTAGCAAAACCTTTTGTAATAGTATCGGGTGAAACAATTTGGGGAGATATTATGGCAACTTCCGTTGCAGAGCTTGATAAGTGGCTTGGCAGAAAACCACAATAGGAGGAATTGAATATGAAACAATATAACAGACCAACAATAGATATGATTTTAATAGAAGTGCAAGACATAATTACTGCAAGTATAGGAATAGTTCAATCACCTGATAAGCCAAAGTCAACAATGGGCACTGACGTAACAGATGGTACAAACATTGGTAATATTGATCCAAACAATATTTTTTAGGAGTAGACTTTGTATTTTAAATAGAATATATAAAGGATTAGTATTGGGAGCTTCAACAGAGAATTTGAATTCACCTGCTACGATTATAAGCAGTTTGTCGGAGCTGATACCGACTCGGTTGGAATCAAAGCATACTTATGATAACAATATTGACCAAACAACCACATATACCTATGACGGCACTTGCAATAGCATAGATGTGACATCTTCAGAGGATACAGAAACAGAGAAAAACTATGATTTTCTATACATCTATGATGAAAATGATAAACAAATCGGTAAGTATTCCGGAACAGAGCTTGCAGGAAAAACAATTAATATCCCGGGAAATACAGTTAAAATAAGGCTTACAAGTGACGAAAATAAAACATACTATGGATTTAGAACTGAAAAAATTGTGGTAAACAAGTAGATATGTGTAATCGGTGGAGGTTTAAGTATGTTAACATTTTTGTTTGGATCAGGAGCTGATACTAATGCCCTGAATAATTTAAAATCAGGAAATGTATTTGCAGAGGCAATTCTTAAAGAATCTTATAAAAAAGAAATTGAATTGATGGTAGGAAAAAATAGGAAGTTAAATCTAATAAATAAGAATAGTACAAAAATATATATTCAAACCATATGCAGTAATTTAGAAGAAGCAAGAAAATGTATTAGTTCTGAAATTATAGAAAATATCATTCGTTATAATAATGATGATAATACTGTAAGTTTTCAGGGTTATATTAAACCTATATGCAAGGACTTTTACGGATGTATTTTCGATGATGAGATACTAAATAAAGGTATATGTAAAAAAAGAGAAGAAATAAAAAATTTCTTCTACAAAAATGCCATTTTGTTCGATGCCTTGGACGGTAGATTTAACTCATTAAGAAATATAGATTTTAATGCAGATGCAAAGAAAGTGCTGTATGTTTATTATTCAATATTTGTTTTAATGATAAAAGATTTGTATGATACAAAAGACTTGTCTTGGGATATAGATAATGTATTTAAGATATTGCAAAAGAAATATTATTCTGATTTGAATACTAATTCTTATTATTCTTCAATTAAAGATTTAAACTGTAATGTTGTTACTACGAATTATACTGATATAGCTAAGTTACAAACAAATAAAGATGTAATATATCTGCACGGAAAATTAACTTGGTTTGAGGATTTGAAAAATCTCACTATATACGATATAGAAAAAGAAGAAGACTTGAAAAAGGCAGTAGATAATAAAGATAATTTAGTGCCGTTTATAATGATTCCAAGTGGAATAAAACCTATGATATGCAGAAAGCAAATTGAACAGTTTATGCGATTTGCAAATTGTTTGGATGATACAGATATACTCATAGCAATAGGATATAATTTTAACAGTGAGGATAATCACATAAATTCAATTATTGCCGAATGGTTAAGAAAAGAGAATTCTAAACTTTTGTACTTTGATTATAACAATAGTGGGAGAAGCTTTGAAAAGTTGATGTGGTGTGAGGGATTATTAGGTAAAATTCGTGTTATACCAATATGTGAAGAAAATGCAATTAGTGAATTTAATAAAGTGGTAAATGAGGTTATTGATAAATAATATATAGAAATAAAGGGTTGCTAAAAATATAATGTAACTTTAATATGTGAAATGGAAAATGAAATTTTGGTGCCCAAATTGCTCGACTTAAGCCTTATATGTACCTTTTTGCCCATCTTTGCTAAATATATCTTGCCAGCATTGAACCAAATGACGCTGCGTCAAAATTTGGTACACTGAAACCAAAGAAAGAGGGATTTTGAAAAATGTGCAATTTTTGTAAGAATTAATAGATGGAATTTGTACATAGAATTGCTTCGCAGAATAGTGAATATGAGAGAATGAAATCAAGAATTATAATTAACTCTTGATGATTTATTGATGATGTAACAGACGGAAACTATGTCAAAAGTTAACACTGTATGAGAAATTGATGCTCAAAATCGGGCATCAATTCGGAAAATATTTGATGTTTTATTTAAGTAAAATCGCATAAGAAAACGGCTTAAACCTAGTGTTTAAGCCGTTTTTATATTGGCAGGGGTACAAGGACTCGAACCTTGGGCACATGGTTTTGGAGACCATTGCTCTACCAACTGAGCTACACCCCTAAATTTGACTGCCTAAATATTTTAGCACATTTTTATCATATTGTCAATAAAAAATCTGTAATTTTTAAAATATTACAATGTTGCGTTATTAAACAAAAATATCGTAATTATATTAACAACAATCGCTATCGGTATTACGATTCTAAATTCAAGTCTTCTAATTTTATGATCAAAAACCAGCATACCAAAAAATGCGCCTACACCACCTAAACAAAATGGCACAGAAATAAGTACATATTCGGGTATCCTCCAAAATCTATGTCTCGCAAAAAACTTGTCTAAACCATACATAAAGAACGTTATTAAATTTGCACAAACTATTATAATATCAAAACGATTCATTAAACTTCCCCTAACTGCTATTTATATAATTATAAATAATATTAAACAAAAAGTCAACATATTATTATTAATTTTATATTACAATATGTTGCATTTTATTGTAGAAAAGAATATTATATGATAGAATGAAAAAAATATTTATTAGGAGCTGATAATAATGAGTAGTTTTTGGGATGATGTTAAAGATACTTTTTCTGTTGCAAAGCAGAGTGCCGGAAAGTATGCAAAAATAGCAATTAACAAAACAAGCAACGTTGTCGATATTACAAAACTAAACATTTCAAAGAGTAATACTGAAAGCAAAATAACAAAACTTTATGCAAAAATTGGCGAAATAATTTACGACGAATATCTTTCCGGAAGAGAATTTGATGGTGAACTTGGCGAAACTATGGTTGAAATAGATGAATTCACAGCCGAACTAACAGAAATTAAAGATAAAATCGCTTCCCTAAAAGAAGGTATTAATTGTCCAAAATGTGGAGAACAAAATCCAATTGAAAATGAGTACTGTTCAAAATGTGGTGAAAAACTCGACATTGAAGAAGATTATTATGACGATGACGAAGAGTACGAATCAGTTTCAGATAATTATGTTGTCGATGTTTTAGACCAAGACGAAGAATAATATGAAAAATTAAAAGGTATAGCATATTGCTATACCTTTTAATTTATAACCTGATATTTTTAATTCTAAGTGCATTTGTTACCACAAATAGACTAGATATACTCATTGCAAAAGCTCCTATCATAGGGCTTAGTTTTAAGTCCAATGAATTATAAAATACACCGGCTGCAATAGGAATTCCAATTATGTTATAGAAAAATGCCCAGAACAAATTTTGCTTAATATTTCTCATAACATACTTTGACAACTTTATCGAATTTGGAACTGACACTAAATCTTTTCGCATAATTACAACATCTGCACTCTCTATTGCCACATCTGTCCCCTGCCCCATTGCGATTCCGACATTTGCTCTTGCAAGTGCAGGTGCATCATTTATTCCGTCACCTACCATTGCAACAATTTTACCATTATCTATTAACTTTTGAATTTCCTTTTCTTTATCTTGTGGCAGTACCCCTGCAATAAACTTTTTAATTCCCACTTTTTTTGCTATCGTTTTTGCAACGATTTCATTGTCGCCTGTTAGCATTACCACATCTATTTTCATTCTATTAAGTTTTTCTATTGCATTTTTTGCTGAATCTTTAACAGTATCTGCAACAGCTATAACTCCTAATGCTATATTTTCTTTGATTATATATACAACCGTCTTACCCTCATCTGATAATTTTTCAAATTCCTTATCAAATTTTGAAATATCAATTTTGTTTTTAATCGCAAACTTACGGCTAACTGCATAGCAAAGTTTTTCTTCAATTTGTGCTTTGACTCCAAATCCCTCGATATTTTCAAAACTTTCAGTAGCCACTTTATTTTTTACTCTATTTTTTGCATACTCTACTACTGCCTTTGATATTGGGTGTTCGCTATTTTCTTCAAGAGCAAGAGCCACTTCAAGTAATTTTTCATCTCCAAATACATCTGTAACCTTAGGTTCGCCTTCCGTTATAGTTCCCGTCTTGTCAAAAACAACTGTATTAATTTGATGTGAAGTTTCTAATGCCTCTCCCGATTTTATAAGAATTCCGTTTTCAGCTCCCTTTCCCGTACCAACCATAACGGCAACAGGCGTCGCAAGACCTAATGCGCAAGGGCAAGAAATAACTAACACACAAATACCAAAAGAAAATGCCGTTTCAAAATCAGCACCCAGAATAATCCATATTATAAATGTAAAAAGTGCAATTCCCATTACAATAGGAACAAATATTCCTGAGACTTTATCGGCAAGTTTTGAAATAGGTGCTTTTTTTGCAGATGCTTCCTCAATCAGTTTTACAATCTCGGAAAATGTGGTATTTTCCCCCACTTTTTCTGCTATAACTCTAATATATCCCGAAACATTTACTGTTGCGGTATTAACATTGTCCCCAATGTTTTTTTCGACCGGTATACTTTCGCCTGTTAGCATTGATTCATCAATCGATGTAGTGCCAAAAATAACCTTTCCGTCACATGGAATACTCATTCCGGGTTTTATAACTACAATATCTGAAACCTTAATTTTATCCGTTTCAACTTCCTTTTCTTCACCACCAACAAATAAAATTGCTTTTTTAGGTGAAAGATTCATTATTTTGTTTATTGCATCTTTGGTTTTCCCTTTTGATAGTTCTTCTAAATATTTGCCAAGGGTTATAAGCGTTGGAATCATTGCTGCTGTTTCAAAGTATAAATTTGAATGATAACTCATAACCAGTTCAAAATCAGAAACTTTTATTCCATATAAAATCCTAAAAACAGCAAAAACCCCGTAAATAAATGAAGCGCCTGAGCCAACTGCAATTAGTGTATCCATATTGGGTGACATCTTAATTAAAGATGATACGCCGTTTTTGTAGAACTTCTTGTTAATGATAACAACAGGCAAGCAAAGAACTAATTGAACTATCGCAAAATTTAGTGCATTTTCCTTTCCCGAAAGTATCTTTGGAAGCCAAAAACCGAGCATTGACCCCATAGATATATACATAAGCGGAATTAAAAACAAAAGAGAAAATATAAATCTGTCCTTTAAGATTTTCGAATTATCGGAAAAATCTTCCCCATAATCGTTTTTTTTTAAGCTTGCACCATAGCCAAGTTTTTCAACAATATTAATTATGTTATCACAAGTTACTTTTTTTTCGTCAAAATCTACTATCATAGACGCTGTAAGAAGATTAACCTCTGCTCTTTTTACGCCCTCTGTATTGTTTAGTTTTTCTTGAATCTTTGAAGAGCAAGCAGAGCAACCCATTCCAGTTATATTAAAATTCTCTGTCATATTTTTTCTCCTAATAATATAATATTTTAATTATATTATCTTTTCTTTGTTTTGTCAATTAACGAATATAGCTCGTCTAAGGCATCTCTTAACGTTCCTACCTTGTCAATCAGCCCGCATTCGACCGCCTTTTTACCAAACAAAACAGTTCCTACATCATTTGCAATTTCGTCTGTCGTTAGCATCATATTTTTATATGTTTCTGCATTAACATTTGAGTTTTTTGTAATAAACTGAATTATCATATCCTGCATTCTCATCATATATTGGAAAGTTTGCGAAACCCCGATAACCACGCCGGCTGTTCTCATCGGATGCACCGTCATCGTGGCAGAATTTGAAATAAAGGAAACATCGGCAGATACAGCAAGTGGCACTCCTATTGAGTGACCGCCTCCCAAAATCAGTGATACAGTAGATTTTGACATACCTGAAATCATTTCTGCCATTGCAAGTCCCGCTTCTACATCACCACCAACAGTGTTAAGAAGAATTAAAAGCCCTTCTATTTCATCATCTTCCTCTATTTTTACAAGTTCAGGTAAAACGTGTTCGTATTTTGTTGTTTTCGTTCCCGAATCTGCCAAATTATGTCCCTCGATAGTGCCTATAATATTTAGGCATTTAATTTTTCCACGCTTTCCCTCTATTGTTACTATTCCGTTCTTTTCTTCATTATTGTCCATATTTTGTTTCTCCTTAATGCTTTTTTATTATTATTATCCCAAATTCAAAATAATATGTTAATTAGGAATATTTTTACTTAAAGAAGCATATAATTATTCTTATAATAACATTTACGAAAGGGTGAAAAAATATGTATTTTGAAGAAGCGTTTACTAAACTAAAAGACTCACTCAAAAAAACCAAAGTCACATCTTCCGGAGACCATTTTGCAATACAAGTGCGAATTAACGACCTTGATTGCGGCGGTACATTTTATATCGAAGAAAAGGACGGCGAATTTTTGGTAGAGCCTTATAATTATTATGACTTTGATGTTGACATTGAGGCGTCATTTAACGATTTAAAATCGCTTGCTGCCGGAAAACTTGATATAGTTTCAGCAAAAGAAAACGGAACAATTAATATAATAGGCGATTTTGATAAATTTTTAGTTCTTACCGAAAAATTAAAAAAAGAAAAGCAAAAAAAATCCGATAAAACACAAAGTACTAACAAAAAAAGGTCTACCAAATCAACTAAAAAAAGTAATTCAAAGTCAAAAGACACGTAAAAATCGTGTCTTTTTAAGTTTAATTTTCTGATTGTTAAAAATTTATCTTTTGTTTACAATCTCTGTAAAATGTGATAGAATTATGAGGAATTATTTATGAAAAGAGATATTATGATGCGTAAAACAAAAATTATTTGTACCATAGGCCCGTCAAGTTCTGATGAGGCCGTTTTCACAAAGATGTGTGAGGCAGGTCTTAATGTTGCAAGACTTAATTTTTCCCACGGAACACACGAAGACCACCAAGAAAAAATTGATATGATAAAAAGGGTTAGAGAAAAACTCAACCTTCCAATTGCAATAATGCTTGACACAAAAGGCCCTGAATATAGAATTGGAACTTTCAAAAATAATCATATAACGCTAAAAGACGGTGACACTTTTACCTTTACAACAGATGATATTGATGGTGATGAAAACATTGTTTCTGTGAGTTATAAAGGTTTAGTTGATGAACTTTCTTTGGGTGATAAAATTCTTGTAAATAATGGACTTGTAATATTTGAAGTAAAGGAAAAAAAGAAAAATGCCCTAATTTGCTCAGTATTAGCAGGAGGAGAATTATCTAACAGAAAGAGTATGAGTTTCCCCGGAAAAGTTCTGCACCAAACATACCTTTCAGAGCAAGATAAGAAAGATTTATTATTTGGCATCAAAAACGATGTCGACTACATTGCAGCATCTTTTGTTTCAAACAGAGATGACATTCACTCACTTCGTGAATTTGTCTGTGCAAATGGTGGAGAAAATATCGACATTATTTCAAAAATTGAGAATCAAGACGGAATTGATAATATTGACGATATTTGTGAAGAATGTGATGGTATTATGATTGCTCGTGGCGATTTGGGCGTTGAAGTTCCATTTGCAGAACTCCCATCAATTCAAAAATACTTGATAACAAAATGTAGACTTTTAGGAAAGCGTGTTATAACTGCAACAGAAATGTTGGAGTCAATGATTTATAACCCAAGACCTACAAGAGCAGAAATTTCTGATGTTGCGAATGCAGTTTATGACGGAACATCAGTTGTAATGCTTTCAGGGGAATCAGCAGCAGGAAAATACCCTGTTGAAACAGTGAAAACAATGGCAAGAATTGTTGAAGAAACAGAAAATCACATTCATTACGCTAAGCGTTTTTCTTCAAGCGATTTTAAAATAAAAAATCAATTAGATGCCATTTCTCACGCAACCTGTGGTATGGCAATAGACATAGATGCTAAGGCAATGGTAATTTCATCTGTATCGGGTATGACAGTTAGAATGGTTTCTCGTTTTCGCTCACCTGTTGACATAATAGGTATGGCAACAACAAAAAAAGTTTGGTACAAGCTTGCTCTTTCTTGGGGAGTTACACCCGCACTATGCGAAGTTTATGACTCAACAGATGTTCTGTTCTATCACGCAAAACAAAAAGCCAAAGAACTTTTATCTCTTCAAAAAGGTGATGCAATAGTCTTAACAGGTGGAAAAACAACCGGTGCATCAGGAAACACAAGTATAATAAAAATTGAAAATATATAATAGCAAAGCAAAACCTCCATATTTGGAGGTTGGTTTTTTCACGGCAAAATAGCCCTTAACAGAATTAACTGCCATTTTAATACTTCTGTACCACATCAAAAGATACCTGCCGATACTTATTGTTTTTTCTCCTTAAATGCGCTAGCCATTTAGCAAACCGTCTTAAAGGTGCAATGCACCAAAGCCTAACCAATAATTTGTATATAATACCGTCAAAATTATTTGCCTTTCCGTCTTTTTCGACACCCTTAGCAACACCAATAACTTGATTTATAGCAATAATTTCGGTTGTGAGTTGGTTATCTCCACAAACTAAAATGTGATTGTTGTCAAGTAATTTTAGCACTCTATGAAGTATAAGTCCGTTATCGTTTTCAAATAATACAACATCGTATTTTTTTATACTTTTCGTGTTTTTTTCGACTATTACAGAATCACCTTCAATAATAAACGGTTTCATACTATTGCCTTTTGGCTGAATTACTATATATTTAGAACTATTATCTAACATCATATATTCCATTCACCTTTTTAAGTGAGTCTAAGAAAATATCAATATCGTTTTTTACAACATCTAACTCAACGTCGTATTTTTCCATAGTTTTACTAACCAATTCTTCATAGGTAATATTATTTTCTAAAAGGTCCCATATAAACTTTCCGCTGGGGCTTAACCTAATCATGCCCTGAAAAATTGATTTATCCTTACATATTAAGATATAATCCTCGCCCATTTTAGTAATATGAAATTTTTCATTTTGTATCATCAGTTTCACTCCATAACGCATTATATGCCTTTGTAACCGCTTGGTCGGATAATGTGCAATCCATCTCAAAAACAGGAACAGTTTCAATTAACTTATTTGCCATGATTAAGTACTTTTCCATTTGGTCAAAGTTGTCCTTTGGCATAAGCAAATTATAAAATATTTTGTTGATAATCTCTTTGTTATTTGCCTTGTAAACGTTGTTGCAATCGCTTTTGTTTACAAAAAATATTCCCTTTAAAGGAATGGTAATATTTAAACCCCAGCCTTCTTTTCCGTTCCATGGTGTGCCACTAACATAAACTTTATTGTATTCAAATGATAAAACCGGAAAATCACCACTTACAACTACTGCCTTCTTACCAAAATGGTCTAACCATAGCTTAGCCTGAGTTGATTTTCCTCCCCCACTTAAAGCCAAAAACGCATAGGCTTGGTCATCTACCGAAACTACTGCAGAATGCATCATCACACAACCTTTAGTAATCAGAAATTGATTAACCTTGTCCTGTAACACTCTACTTTCTGCAACATCTTCCGATTTGGCAATTCCACGAGAAATCATATAGTCAATTTCTTGTTCAGTTGCCTTAATTACCACCTCTGCGTCTTCATTGCACATATATTTTTGGCATAATTTATAAGAATAAGAATTACGGCAATGAATCTTAATATTATACTTGAAAATCTTTATAATAAAGGTATGCAAAGCCGTTATTCCTCCTTATTTGTATTATTCTTCCTCTTCAAATACCCATTTGAACTTATCCATACCTTTAGACTTGCTATCCAATGTCAACATTCTTACATCTTCTGAACTAACAAAAACAAGTTCTGCTTCTATTTTTTCATATTTTTCTTTTTCCATTTTGTGTAATCTCCTTTCATACATTATTACTAGTCCCCATTGCCAAATTTATTATCCTATAACCCAAGTTATTTATTTTTTCAACCTGACTTTCGCCAAGTTGTTTTTGAATAATTTTATATGCCAAATCAATATTTGGCTTCCTGTCATCAAGATTATGACAATCAGAACCAATCAAGTGAACCTTGCCGATTTTTAATAGTTTTATATACTTTCTTGATGTCACAGAATCAATAAATGCACTTGCATTTATTTGAATAGGTACTTGTAAATCATTTAGTTTACTAATTTTATTTTTATATGTATTATATCTATCTCCATGAGCAATTATTGGTATTATGCCTTGATTTGCACTGATTTTTCTAACCTCAGTAAGTATTAACGAATCCCATTTTGTAAATGGCATTTCAAGTAACATATATCTGGTGCCATCAATACATAATTTTTCAAGGTCATCATTTTTGCTGATGCCTCCATAATATTCTACCTCACTGCCTAAAATAATATGAGGAATATTCGCTTTTGTTTGGGTGCATTCTTTCATCAATATTTTGTATGATTGGTTCCTTCTTTGTAAAAACTCATCAATAGTTTCCAAACCTCTGTAATAATGCGAAGTTGCTATAACTACATCTACACCGGAATTTTTCATAGTAGTCAGAGCTTCTACAGATTGAGATACGGTTTTGCATCCATCATCTATATTTGGAAGAATGTGTGTATGAAAATCTATCATATTTATCTTCCTCCAATTAATTTGTTTATTATTTTGTATCGCTAACTTTTTTTCCTTTGAACTTGCAGGATATGAAACCTTATTTACAGCATTATGCTATATAAGCTTTCCGTTCGATTTTTCTTCGCCTTGTTTGTTGGACGGATTTTCAGCCTCTTCATTTAACTCATATTCGTCATAAGCATATTGAGGATTATCAGAATATCCGTTATTTTCGTAATAACGATTTTTGTATTTGTCTCTATACCTATACTTGTATTTGTAGCTTGAAAATCCCAAAGCGTTTTTATCCATAATATTGTTAAGCACAAAGCCTATAACCTTACCACCGGCAAATTCTAATTGCTTAACAGCATTAACAACATCGTCTTTTTTTGCGTAATCGTGTCTAACAACAAACACTATACCATTTGTATATCTTGCTGTAATGCACGCATCTATAACCGTATTTACAGGCGGAGTATCCAAAATAATAAAATCGTATTTTTTTGATATCTCGTCAATAAATTCCTCCATACTTTCTGCTTCAAAAAGTTGTGTGGAACTTGGCGGAATATCCCCTGAACACAATACATCTATACCATATTCTTCTAAATGAACAATAGATTCCTCAATTGTCTTTTCACCAATTAAAATATTTGACAAACCGGGGGAAGCTTTCATATCAAGCAATCTGTTAATCTTAGGCTTACGCAAGTCACAGTCTACAAGTAAAACGTTCTTACCGTTTTTAGCAAAAGAAATTGCTATGTTTAGTGTTGTAAGGCTCTTTCCTTCTCGTGGTCTTGAACTTGTAACCTCTATTATCTTACAGTTTTTGCCTGTAATTGAAAATGTAATATTACCAATTAGTGTATTATATGCTTCCTTTGCAAAGAAACTCGACTTATCTGAAAGTATTCTGTCTCTTTCTTGTACGTCAAAATTTATTTGGTCTTTTTCAGTTTTATTAAATATCTTAAAACTCATACTCATTACCTCTTTTGACGATTGCTCTCGTAATATCTGTACTTATACTTATAACCCGGCTTTCCATATATTGTGTCAAGGTTTGGTATTGAACCGATTACAGGTGCAGTAAACAACTTGTTAATATCTTCTTCGCCTGATATTCTTGAATTAAACAAGAATATCAAAATGATAATAAGTGTTGTTAAACCACCACCTGCTAATCCACCTACAACAATGTATTTTCGATATACCGGATATGATCTTGATTGAGGAACTTTGGCATAGTCAACAATTTTAACTGAACTACCTTCCAAAAACTCTGTAATAACGTCAGGTGCCATATCTGCCAATACGTTAGCTATTTCAGTTGCCTCGTAAGGGTCTGATGCCGTTATACTAACACTGAAAACCTCGGTTTCTTCCAATGAACTTGCATTCATCATACCGCGCAACTCATCAGCGGTATATTTATTATTCAACTTAGCTGAAACAGCATCTAACACCTTATCGCTTGATAAAAATTGCAAGTATGTTGGAACTAACTGTTGAGAAGTGTAAATATCTGATGAATTTATTTTTAGTGCTTCAGACTTGACTTTATCACTGTAGTTATTAACATATACCAATGTGCTTGCTGTATATTTTGGAATTAGGCACTTTTTAGCATACACAAACCCCATTGTAGCAAATACAGCTGTAACAAGCAATATTAGCCATGATTTATACATTATTTCTGAAAGTAATCGCTTTATATTTATTTCGTATGTGTTTTTCATAATTTTACTCCTTAAAAAAACAAAGCCGAACTTTAAACTTTCCCCTTTAATTTAATACCTTATTATACAATATTGTTGGTAACAAAATGGTAGCATAAACCTTAGAATTTAGCATAATAAATGGGTTTCTAAATATTAACTCCAAACTGTTTCATTTTTTCTCTATGTTTGGAGATTTCTTTTCTATTTACCTTTAAACTATGTAACCAATTTTTAGTTTCCTTAAAGTTCTTAATTGCAAAAATTACACGGTAAACATACCAAAATGGCATTAACACTTTGTATTTAACACGCTTTTCCACTTCCTTATTTGAAAGTAGAAATTTGCGTTTTACGATATACGATATATCTTTTGTACTGCCGTTTTGCAAATCCTTTACAAGATTTTCCGTTAAACCATATGCCCCTGAACAAATAATATATTCGGCAAATTGTTCAATAAGTTCAGTTGGATTTTCGCCATCAAACCAATATTTTATTAGTTTATCCAAATTATTATAAAAATTGCTTAGGCCATATTTTTCAAGAACTTTTAACACATTGTCAAAATTGATTTTGTCCCTGTATTCCCTTTGAAACAACCAAATGTCCAAAACAAATCGTACGCCCACCCCACCAAGACGAAAATGTCCGTAAAGGTGGGATATTAAATAAATATACTCTTTTTCCAAGGTCATAGAATATTCTGTTTCATCGGTTGTATTGTCCCAAGGTTCATTGAAATATTCGTCCAATCCTGTTTCTCTTTGTTTGTCTAATACAGTTTCGTGAACCTCTATTGTAATAAATTCTTGCTTATTAAAAACATCGTGATGTCCTTTATGCAAGTGTGAATAACCTGCATTTTTAAGCAAAGCCTTTATCCTTGATAAATCATACTTTTTGACTAAAATATCAATATCTGCCATTTCTCTAAAGGACTCTTGAGGATACAAGTTTCTTACTTTAATTCCTTTTAACGGCATAAATTTTATGTTGTTTTGGTACATAATCTCTTTTATTTCATTATAAGTTTGTTGTTGCATCAAGGCTTTGTATTGATTTATGTCGTGATATTTCTTGATTTTTTTTGCAAGTGTTTCATCTGCCAAATTATACAAAATCGGATATGTTAATTCAGTTATTTTATGATATTCGCAAAGCTCATATAAATATTCTGCATCTTTGCTTGTGCATAAATATTCTTCATTATTTACAGAACAACCAATCAATTTTATAAATTCATTAAATAATTTATTCATACTGCTTGCCCTCGTTATTAACTGTTTCAAATACCATATTGCTTAAATTATTATGGCTTGTAAATTTCCGTGCAAACATACAGCCCGACCATATAATAAGGTCAAAATCCTCCTCTGTTAATGTATAGGGATTGCCTCTCTCCCAATCAACAAAGTGCATATTTTGTTTAGCATCATCGTCCATTGTAGGCTTATACAGTTTATCTTTATATGGCGAATTGATTACGGACATTTGCACAAAAAATTCGTCGGGAATCAGCGTATGCTTTAATTGATTTTTCATTGACATTTGGTTATCTGTTAAATATTTTGCAAACTCATCGGTGATGCTGTACCACTGTGAACCCCTATATATTTTTTTGCCGTTTAATCGGTCAATTTTAAGAATTTCTTGAATAATTTGTTCAACTTTTGTGCCTATGCGATTAAATATATTTCTGCGTCCTGTAAAAAAGTGATAATGTTTAATTCTACTTTCCTCGATTTTATTTGGCTTGTTAGCAAAATGAATAAAATTATTTGGATAATTAGTCTCATAAAATTCATATAATTTTTCGGCACTTTTTAAGGGCATATCCGCCCCTGAAATAAGATGATAATAAGTATAATTGCCATATTCCATTGCCTTATTAAGCAGTAGATATTCTGCCTCAATCATAGAGCAATCGCCCCATTTGACTGAAATTCTGTCAGTAAAAACAACATTGCTTTGCTTTGGAATTGACTTAAAATATTCAAAGTCAAATTCTTTAACTTTACTATCAACATGAATAAAAATATCGTGGTTAGAATAATCAATCATTTTTATTATTTTTTCAAGAATATTAAAATCGTTATGAGCCATAATTAAATATGCTTGCATAATAAAACCTCCGAATATATTACCAACGAGAAATATACCTTCCTTGGTCGCAAGTAATTATTTCCCCATTAATACAAGACGAAACATCGCTTAGTAAAAATGTAGCAACCTCTGCAACCTCCTCAGGCATAAAGATGCGTTCTGTTGGTTGCCATTGAGCGTACATATTGCTCTCTTTGTCAAACCCTGTCATATCTGATGCAGTTACGCCCGGGCCAATTCCATTAACCCTAATACCTTCTGCAATCACTTTTGAAGCAATACATTGAACAAAACTTGATGTGGCTGTTTTGCTTATGCCATAAGGAATATCGTCAGGTCTTTTTGCTCTTTCCGATGTGATTACAACAATATTTCCTGCTTTATCCTCTTTGCCTTCAAGATACTTAATAAACTCTGTAACTGCAAAATAATTTCCCTTTAAATTGGTATCTATTTGCATATCCCAATTTTCTTCAGTTACATTTCGAAAATCCCCTTCGTGAAGGGAAATGCCGGCGTTGCTTACCATAGCATTAACCTTACTACCAAACAATTCTTCTGCCTTACAAAGCATAGTTTTAGCATTTTCAACATTTCTCACATCAAAAACTAAATATTTAACCATATCACCAAGTTCTTCTGTTGCCTTTTTTAGAGTTGCTTGGTTTCTACCCGTTATTACAACATTAGCCCCTTCTAAAACAGCCCTTTTTGCAATATGATAACCAAGTCCTCGTCCTCCACCGGTTATTAAAATGTTTTTTCCTTTTAACTTTTCGCTTGGTGAAGTAGTTAACACATTTACTGTTATTTGTTTGCCACACTCCATATTCAAAATACTTTTTAATATGTTTTTAAAATACCTTTTAATTTCCAAAGCGATTAACCTCTTTTTACTATTTTCTTTAATATTTTAAAGCCTTTATCTCCAATTACTCCGTAAAGTGCTTGTTTTATAGAGGAATTGGAATCAACCAAAGTGGTATTTAATTGCTCTAAAGCATTACTTTCATCTTGCCAATTTGTAAATATTTCAAACATAATTGGCTTATCTTTTATTTCATTTTCAAAGAATGTATCTGCCTTTTCCAAATATTCTGATTTTTTAGATGCAAAAATATATTCAAACCCTAAATTTTGAGCGTAATTCTTAACTAATTCTGATGATTGATTGCCGTAGTGATTACCGGCTGCAATAAATTTGTCTGCTTCATCACCAAACATTGCTCCTTGGTGGTTGTAATTTCTAAATTCTGTTCCTCTGCCATTATTTACTAGCATAATTCTCAGATTTTTAGGGATATGCCTGTTGCCCATTACGTTCATATCGTAGAAAAATGCCAAGTCCCCAATTACACAAAATACAAGTTTATCCGGCACTGCTAATGCAGAGCCGACAGCCGTTGAAAGCACTCCGTCAATACCAAATCCACCTGTGTTACTATACACATTTACCGTGCGTGGAGTTTCAAAAAAGTTCCAAGAACGAAGTGTATTTAATATTCCTAAATGCAAAATTGATTCTTCCGGTAATTTGTGTACTGAACTTTTTGCTATCCAAATATTTGAAAATGGCAAATCTCCAATATTTGAATATACATTTTTATACTCTTCATTCCATTCGTCAACAAATTGATTTTCTGTTATTTCCGGGGTTTTTAATTCTGCATATTTTTCAAAGAAGTTTTCTTCGGACATTTCAAAAACGTAGCTTAAATTACCAAATGTATCCCTAATTTCGCCATCCGGATTAACTCTCCATTCCTCAACTGTGCCAAGCCATGGATATGCACCGGAAACATTACCTATGTAAATTAGCAAATCAAAGTTATTGCAAGGTGATGAATGTTTACTTTGCGATGTAACCAAGCTGAACAAAACCCTGTATTTTCCTCTGTAATTACTTGTTTGGTCGCATAGCACCACTGCATTATATTTTGAACAAAATTCGTCTACAAATTCCGTTAGTTTTTCGGTCCACTTAGAATGAGCACCTACGAAAATACCAATCCTTTTATGGTCAATAATCGGCAAATCATCATTGTAAGCAATTCTATTTATCACCCTTGTTGGTTCTAATTCTTCAACAGAAAAGTCTGTGCTATATGTTGTTTCTAAGTTAATATGAACCGGGCCGCCACCATTGCGTTTTAGTTCTAACAATGCTCGGTTTACTTGAACATTACAAGCCCATTCGTCCTCATCTGTATGACAAGTTGGCACTTGAACGCTTAATTTAACAGTATCGTTCATTTGAACAGAACGGTCAATTACCTGTGCAACATTTTGTCCTATTCTGCCAAAGTGTTGCGCTGACGTTATAGCAAGAACGGGTAATTTTCTATAATATGCCTCTGTCAAGCCCGGAATGTAATTGCGAGATGCTGTTGCACCTGTGCAAGTAATAACAACCGGTTCTCTGCTTTGTTCAGCCATTCCACACGCCATATATGCTGCAGATCTTTCATCTGCTGCTGAATACATTTCAAAAAAATCGTCTTGTTGCATACTTGCAACTAATCTAATATTAGTTGTGCCGGGACTTGCAATCACCTTGCGTATTCCGTGTGATTTTAACAGGCTTAATACTATTTGCGTATTTTTTTCATTTGTGTAGTGTATATCCATAAAATTCACCTCAATTTATAAAAGGTACTTTGTAACAAATCTAAATTTGCTTCCGGTTGCCCTGTCCAATATTTCAATAGTGTCTTTAAATACTGCGCTCTTTCTAAATACAAGAATAACGAAAATATTCGGTACAATGCCACATATTGCTAATCTGATTATAATAGTAAGTATTGGATCAAAATCTATAAACAAGCAAATAAAGCATGAAATTGTGCTAACAAAAGCCACAAACAATGCATATACAGCCATATCTTTCAAATATTGTTTTATATTATTTTTAGGAAACATTGTTGTAAATAAATTTTGCAAAAGCCAAGGCATTCCTACAAATAGCATTGACAAAACTGTTGAAAAAATTATACCATAAAGTCCCCAAAACTGTACCATTATTAAGTTAAGCCCCAAATTTACCATACCTGTAACAAGAGGTCTAAACCTATCCTTATTCCATATTCCCCCTGCATCTTTATATAGATTCAGCAGTGCGTTAACCTCATAAATAAAGTAGTAGATACCAAGGCAAATAACTATCGAATATTCAAGCAGTAAATCCTCGCCCATCCAAAGTTTCATAAATGGTTGATATAAATTTAAAAAGCAAGGAACACAGATGCTTGTAATCCAAATAATTATCATTGTAAATTTGCGTAAATCATAAAAGTTTTTCTCATTTGATTCAACAATCAAACTGTTACCAATACCTGCAGTACACGCTCCGAAAACAATTGTAACCACGCCTATAACTGCATTTAAAATACAGTAGTAATTTTGATATTTTGCCAACACCGTCAATCCTAAAAATGCCGAAATAACAAGAGTATCTGCCGACCCTACAATAACCGCGCCAAGTTTTGATGTAAACAAATCTCTTATCCTTTTGTTAATTTCTTTTGTATCCTCTGCACTTAGTTTGCCCTTTGGTTTATACCTTGGATACATTTTATTAGCCACGACTGCAATAACAATATTGTTAATAATTTGAACAATTATTGACGCAAGAATAAAAAAATAATAATTTTTTACAAATATTAAAATCAATATTTGTGAGAGGTTTAATATTACATTAGTTATTGCTGTTACTTTGTCAATAATATCATTTCTTTGATGTGCTGTAATTATTGAATTTTTATATGCAAACATCCAATAGGAAAGTACGGTTGCAGCCAAATTCATTAAATAAATAATATAAATATTAACATCTGCTTCTACCTTGCCGTGAATTAAATATGGCAAGAATGGTATTGCTGCAATTCCTATGAACAATATTATAATACCAATTATCCTGTAATAAGTTTTGTACATTTTCATAAGTGCGCAGATTTTATCTTCATTATCATAGGCAATAGGTTCGTACATTGAAAATACCATAGCAGAGCCAACTCCTAATTCAGCAAGATTTAATACACTTAAAAATGATGAAAACAAACTGTTTAAGCCCAAATATTCTGTGCCCAAACAATAAATCATAAGCGATCTCATTAGAAACGGAATAAGAATACCATATATTTTAATACCCATTCCGTACATGGTATTTCTTACAGCATTTTTAGTTCTATCTATCTTCATAAATACCAAACTCTCTTTCTTATTTACCAAAGGATTTATCCAAAAATTTATAAACTTTTTGTCTTTCTGTTTTTAGTGCTTCAAAGCCTGTTTTGTAATCACATTCAAAAATTTGATTTTCTATACCACTACCCACATATTTCCTCATTAAATCAAGTTTGTCAAGTAATGTTTCCATTCTTGAAAACATACTATCTTCCTTATCCACTCTTTTATAAACTAAAAATGGTTTTGCAAACAAAAACGAAAAAATACACGCGTGGAACGAATCTGTCAAAACAAGTGAAGCATTAGCCAACAACCACAGAAATTCGCTTGGTCCTGCCCAAAACAAATCTAAATTTTCTTTATCATTAAGGTTATAAACGGTGTACCCTTCATTTTCAAGTTCTTGCATTTGTTTTGTTATTTTTTCTGTCCTTTGACCTAAAAAATATGTAACCACAAATTTTTTTGTTTTTATTCCATTTGGCTTTTTGGCGATTTTAAGCCAATCTTCTTTATTCAACATAAGCGTTGGATCAATCAAGACCTCTGCATCTTTACCGGTTAAATCCTTAACTATTTTTGCACCGGCTTGTTCCCTTACAGATATGTTTTGAAACTCTATTAAACTTTTCCTGAAAATTTCATCCCAACCGTCGGGCAATATTTCAATACCAAAGCTAGGAGAATAGCAAACTCTTTTTTGAGGTTCTGCAAATGTCAGCAAGTAAAGGTCTTTCCTAACGCTGTCCTTTTCATACCAATTACAGTTCCATACCTGATCGCTACCTACAACAAAATAATCGTACTGACCATTTAACTCTTTTAAGTTTTCTCTATTTACATCAGGCAAATTTTTTTTGTCAAATTTATAAAAATTCCAAATTTTAGGAAAATCAAATCTCCAAAAGTCAGGGTTTCTTGCTAATTTATAATTAAAAAACTTTTGATATAGATATTTTATTCTTAATTTAATATATGTTTTTTCACAATTATCAAGGCAGATAAGATCTACATTTGACGCATATCTTTTTAAGGACTCCCTAACTGCGTAGGCTTGTAACCTGTTACCGTAATTAGGTATTCCCTTTTCGTTTATCGTTGATATTGCAATTTTCATATTTTCCCCTTCTTTGCTTTAACCAGTTGATTTTTTACTATTAGCATATAAATATATGGCATAAATACAATTAGTATTGCTTTCAATTTGGTTGCTATTGAAACATGCTTATAAAAACAAAGTGGTGTCTTTCTTAATTTATTTGCATAAAGTTTTAACTGCTTATTGATTTCTGTGCGCTTTTTCTTGGCAATAAGGCTATCTGCAATTACTCCCTTGCCATTATTAACTAAATATCTTAGATAGAAATTTGCGAATTTTGGAAGTTTTTCTTTTGTTTCCATTTCGTCTTTATAAATAGCGTCTATATACATAAATCTGTCGTTATCTCTATCTCCTAATGTATGAATGGCAGAACTACTTGAATATCTGTAATAATACTTTGGACTGTTTTCAACCACAAGTTTTTTACAATCTTTCACACAATTATACAAAAACAAAGAGTCTTCTGCTATTTTCATAGATGTATCCATTTTAACATTTTTTACTATTTCTGCCCTATATAATTTATTCCAAATCACATAAGAAGTGTAATAACTGTCAAGAATAAAATCCAATTTATTTTTGCCTTCAAACAAAGTAGGCGTGTTCCAACATTCCTCATCTATCTTAAAAAAACTCAGGTCATCCTTTTTATACATTGCACCACATGCAGAAATATCTGCACTATACTTTATAGCATTATTGAGTAGAAACTCATAGGTGTCAGGCTCTAACCAATCATCACTGTCAACAAATCCGATATATTCCCCATTTGCAACTTCTAAACCTTTGTTTCTTGTATCAGATACACCCGAATTACCTTTATGTATCACCTTTATTCTGTTGTCTTTTTTTGCATATTCATCGCATAACAAAGGGCTATTATCTGTTGAGCCATCGTCTAAAAGTATAATTTCCAAATTTTTGTATGTTTGGTTTATTAAGCTTTCAACGCATTTCCCTAAATATTTTTCAGCATTATATACGGGAACAATAATACTAACAAGTTTTGCGTCCATAACTTTCTCCTATTTTACCACTGTATGTATTAGTTTCATTGTAATTCTGTAAAGGTTCGGGTTTGAAATCATCTTTAAAATCCTCAAACCGATTTGATATTTTTTGCCTAAGTATTCATTTTTAGCAATTTCTTTTTCTTCACTAATTATTTTGTTTCTAAAATCTTTAAAATGTTCATACTTTTTACATTCTACAATCCTGTTTAAAATAGCAAAGCAACACCTTATGTACCTATACAAAAGGCAATTATATATTTTGGTGTCTTTAATTTCCTTCATTAGCGCATTATGTAAAATTTCTGCCTCGTAAAGTCGGCCTTCGTTTACAGAATCGCTTGTAATACCATTTGGATTTTCTCTATAATAATACAATTCTTCATTGGATACTACTATTTTGTCAATCTTTTTATATAGCGATAATCCTAATTCCAAATCTTCAGCATACTTAATATTTTCGTTAAATTTATTATCTTTTATTAAACTCGACTTGAATATTTTGCCCCATGCTTCCGGCCTGACAAGGTTATCTAACGCATAATTATTTATGCACTCTTCGTTGCAAAAAACTGTTGTTTCTTCATTTTTATTAACAAACTTACCTCTTGTAAAACTAACTTGAACAACATCGGCCTTATGGTTTTCAAAAAGGTTAACCATTTTTTCAACCATTGTATCAAGAATATAATCGTCGCTGTCTACAAAAGTAATATATTCACCATTTGCAACATCAATGCCGCAATTTCTTGCAGATGATAACCCTCCATTTTCCTTATGAACAACCTTAATTCTTTCATCTTTTTGGGTGTACTCATCACATATTTTGCCACAGTTATCCGGTGAGCCGTCATCTACAAGTATTATTTCAATATTTTTATATGTTTGATTTATTATACTGTCCACACATTCGTTAATGTATTTTTCTACCTTGTAAACAGGCACAATTACACTTACCGTTTTACTTTCCATACAAAACACCTACATATTTTTGTTCATTTTAATCGCTTTACTATATAATTTTGGTGATATAGTAATTAAAATACATTTTATTCTGTCTTTTATTTCAAATAAATTGCTTGTAAAAATATTTTTTCTGTACTTTAATATTTCTGCAATCAGTTGTTCAAACCTGTCCTGACATTTGCCACTTGTAATTACTCCGGACAAGACCGTATAGGTTGCATCTACAACTCCCTTTACGCAATATGGGTAAATATCTGTTCCTCTTTCGGCCTCTAACATCTTTTTCATTACATCAACTACGCCAAATGCTCCGTATCCAAATTCCCCTTTGGTTATGCCGCCTTCTCGCCTAAAATAGTTATACTTTGACTGATTATCTAAAACGATTTTATTCGAATTGGCAATACATTGATACACAAAAAGCAAGTCCTCGGAACAGCCGTATTCAGAATTAAACCTTACATTTTCAACAACATTTTTCTTATAAATTTTATTCCAAATAAGCCCCATGCTTCCACCAATTACGGTTTCCTTTTTTGCCATATTGCAATCCATTTCTACAACTTTGCCGTCTGCATTATCTATTGAAACTACGCCGTTTTCATATATTGTTTCACCACACATAGAAATGTCGGCATTGTATTTTTTAATATTGTTAACAAGGACTTCGTACATATCAGGTTCTACCCAGTCATCACTGTCTACAAAGCCAATATATTCGCCATTTGCAATATCAATGGCATCATTACGAGCCTTGGCAACTCCACCATTTTCCTTATGGATTACTTTAATTCTGTCGTCCTTTTGGGCGTATTCATCGCAAATCATACCACTGTTATCAGGTGACCCGTCATCCACAAGTATTATTTCTAAATTTTTATATGTTTGGTTGATTATGCTATCCAAACATTTTGCAAGATATTTTTCTACCTTATACACCGGTACAACTACGGTGATTAGTTCGCTTTTCATTAGGCATCCTCCTAGAATCACATACCACAAATAGTCCTAAACAATTTGTTTGTATCAATAACATATTTTGATACAAGTTCACTTACCGTATATGTTATTATAAATATTCCTAATACAATAACAATAGGATTCGTAATATTTAAAACATTTACCAAAAACATTCTTGAACCTGTAATAATAAACGCATTTATTAAATAATACTGCAAAGAATATTTCCCTGATATTAACAGCCTGTTTTTTATAAATTTAGCCATTGATATTTTAGCAAACAAGATTGCTATTAAAACACAACCACTAAAACACTGCAAATAGTCGCATAAAATATCATTAAAATCTGTGTAATATCCTACACCAAAGCCTATTGCATATATCATTATACCTAAAACAATAACCAAAGGCTTTATTTTGTAATTATCAAAGGAAAAACCTTTTCCACTTAATATCATACCAAAAATATAAAATGGCATAAAGAACAACAAATTATTAATAGAAAGTATCTCCGGAACTGTAAATAAACAAGAAGTTACAAAGCAAGACAAGGCAATTAGCAAGAGATAGTAATTACCATATTTTTTGCCTAATAATATCTTTAATATCGGTGATATTAAAGCAATCATAAACATTGTGTATAAAAACCAATACCCCGCACTGCTATCACTGTGAAGTAATATTTTTAGCAACAAATCCTTTAGGTCTGTTACCCTCCTGTTTGTAAAGTTTGTAAACAACATTCGACACAGTGAAATGGCAAGATTAAAAACCAAGTAAGGAACTAAAATCCTTTTTACTCTTTTTAATATGTACTCTAAATAATTACCTTTAAATGAACATAAATACCCGGAAATAATAAAGAACATCGGCATGTGCAACCTTGTAATTGCATAACTTAACATATTTGCCCATTTCACATTGTTGACAATGTCTATTGGAAAAGTAATGATTGAATGGGCAAGTATAACAAGTAAAATTGCCACACCTTTTAAAATATCAATTATTTCTATTTTTTTATTCATATTACACCTTCAGTCTAATAATCTTTTTAAGAATTGCCATATATATTTTTATTACTATTTTTGATTTACACCTTAAACCACAAACAAAAATTTTTGTATGAATGGGAAGTTTGCAAACTTCTAATTTTTTTGCAGAGTTTATCAAGTCAATATTTGCAAGAAGTTGTTTAACAAAGTTGTTTGTTTTAGATTTATCATTGCTCTTTATTTGGTTTCGCACAACAAAATTAGCCAAATAAACCATATAATATGCAAGTTGAGAAGAAATATCAAAATCATTATTTGCGCATTTTTTAATTGTATAATATGCGTTAAAAATTATTTCATTTAGATTTTTATCATAGCCTCTTGACATAGATTGAGGCAAAATTCTATAGTAATACAAAGGTTTATTTACATAACTTATGCTATTAGCGTCAAGTAATATGGGATATGTAAACGAAGCATCTTCTCCCATTTTTGTACTATCATCTACCTCCATTAGGTATTTAACTAACAAATCCTTTTTAAAAACCTTACTCCAACAATTTGGAGCAATACCAAATGAATAATAGTTACCGTCAAATAACATTTTAGGATAAATTTCGTTAACTAATTTTGTTTTGTCATAAAATTCTTCTATGCAGATTTGTTGACTGACATCTTTTCTGTTGCCATAGTCATAATAAAAATCACAAATCACAACATCAGAGTTGTGTTTTTCTATGCTTTTTGCAACATCTTCATACATATTTTGGTGAACAAAATCGTCCCCATCTACAAAGGTTACATATTCACCATGTGAAACATTAACTCCCGCCTTTCTGGCACTAATAAGACCACCGTTTGCCTTATGAATAACCTTTATCCTGTTGTCCTTTAATGCGTAATCATCGCATATTTTAGGACATTTATCCACAGAGCCGTCATCTACAAGTATTATTTCTATATTGTCATACTTAGATGAAATAATACTATCAACACATTGACAAATATATTTTTCTACATTATATATTGGAACAACAATGCTTATCAAGACGACACCTCCTATTATCTAAAATGAAACCAAATCAAACTTGTCCCCTTGCAAGTGTACCACAAATGTACTATTGTGTATGCTATAAAAAACAAGGTGATAAGCAGTTCGTTAACCTCTAGTACTGATTCGCTTCCTATAATAATGCTTTTTACATTTAATGGTTTCCTTGCCTTTTTCTGCACTTCATTGCAACATTTCATTCCTACCATAAATACAAGCCCACCTACCAATGGAATAATCCATCTAATTATACGAATATAAATAAGCTGGCTGGTAAATGCACCTGCCGTAAAGAAACTGATAAGCCAAAAGAATTTAGAATATTCTTTGATTTCATCATATTTTTCCGATTCTTTAATGAATTTGGAAAAATACCAGCCCAACAACAATGTGAGCAACAGCACTGATGAGTTAATGTAAATGTAGGATTTATTCCACAAGATTTCTCTGCCCATATTATTTGCTGCTTTTTCTGACAATAATTGCAAATACTGAATACCTGTTGCCTCACCTATCATCTGCAAAATATTACCACCAACAGAAATTGCCAAAAGCATTCCGATAAACACCCATTTACTGTCATTTTTCCTTGTAACAAACAGAACACATCGTAAGGCAATCAAAATGATAATACTTGAATGGAAACCCATACACAATAAATATCCTAAATAACACAGAGGCCTGTTTTTCTGCTCAACAATGTCAAAATATACACATACGATAAATACAGTAAATGCCAACCCATTTCTAACACCACTACAAATATCAAAATACCAATATGTAACAAATAAAAATACACTTGCCAAAAACAAGTACCACTTGTCGATTTCAAACCTGATTGCTGCCTTGTAAAAGCAATAAAACATTGAAAAATATGCTATGAAAATTGTAATTGCAGGCAAGTAGCCATTATCTTTTAACCTGCTTATTATATAAAAATAATATCCACATACCGGAAGAGCGCCCCAGTTGTTGTTGTTGTTCTTTAACATTTGCTGGAATGTATGCCAACCACCCCTACGAAGATAATCAAGTTGAACATAATAGTTGGAAAGGTCGTCAGTTTTAGACGGCAAACAATGAAATGCCATTACTGCCAATGCAATACTTGTTGCCAAAAACAACACCCATATATGCTTTTGAGGAACAAACCAATACGATACGCAAAAACAAATAAATATCATTAACCATACTTGCATCGTTTTATCCCTCCCTTAAATTAGTTGTCATATATTTTTTCTAACTGTGTTACTATCTTTTTAATATCATAATTTTCTTTTAAATTGTCTAAACTTATATCTGCTCTGTCCATTTTTGCCATATACAATACAGATTTAGCCCATTCGGCAGGTGCTTTGTTAAGTGAAAAATACTTGATATTTGCATTTTTCTTGACATATTTTGTTACCCTATCCGAAACAAGACATGGTAGTTTGGTAGCCTGAGCCTCTACCAATGTTACGGGCACTCCTTCATAAAGTGAGGGAAACACAAATACATCCATAGCGCTAAGCATTTTGCTAACATCATTTCTAATGCCTGTAACAATCACCTTATCTTGAATGTTTAGTTTGTACGCTTGGCTTTCAATCGACTTCCTGTCTTCCCCTTCGCCCACTATCAGCAATTTGGAATTAGGATTAATCTTTTGTGTTTCATAAAACACCTTGATTAAAAATGTATGATTTTTAACATAATTTAGCCTACCTACATGACCTAATATCAAGGTGTCATTGTCGATGTTAAATTCTGCTCTAATATTCTCTCTATCTTTTTTATCAAAGACAAATTTGTTAAAATCTATCGCATTATTTAACAAAATTCCCTTGCTTTCAAAGTTCCTTTTGCCATATAGATAATACCCTGCCTCAGGCCCACAGGCTATTAGGTCTGTGCCGTATTTATTAAGCCATTTTTTCATAACAATGCTATATAATTTAGCAATTATCCTAACCGGCAAAATACGGTCCTCCATACAGGGATTTGTCATGTGAGAATGTGGAATACGTGTTTTGATGCCACATTCCTTGGCTGCTTTCATTACAATGCCACTAAAAAACATTAAGTGAGAATGTACTATATCATACCCACCCTCTGTCATTACTTTTTTAAGATATTTATATTGACCGTAATACCCTTTAACACTATTAGGACTATGAATCACCTTTGCCCCGCTTTTTAAAACTACCTCTTCAAGTGGGCCTATCTCTTCCCCTTTAATATAATAGGTAAAATCATACTTTTCTTTGTTCATATTTAATTGCAAGCCTGTTGCAATAATGTCAAAACCACCTACTGTAAGTGGCGATGTTACAATTAAAACATTTTTCATTTTATCAATCTAATATGTACCTTTATTTTTCTTAAAATGTAAAATACAAAATTAAGCAAATCAAAATGCTCTGTTTTTACATCTATAATATCTATATTATTTAACCTATTGTAGGTATGCATACCTACATAGCGACCTTTTTTATCTAATTTGATATCACAACAGGTAATTGTTTTTAGACACTCTTCTTTATAGTTTTCAACGTCAATTATTTTATTAAAATTCAAGCCCTGCCCATACCCATTTGTGCAAATTTGGGACGGCCTTATTAAATCAAATATTTTACCAGCCGGCCTTGCTGACGAGTTATCCTTAATAACAGGGTTACATTTGTGCGAAACAAGTTTGCCACCCTCATCTTTAAATATAAATAAACTGTCATTTTCAAAATTCTTATTATTTACATCAAGCGTAAAATAATATCTATCTCCGTTAATGTTTGCAAAAGTTGTATCGGCATAATGTCCGTCAAGCAATTTGTATGAAAGTTGCCATTTATTTGGAAAGTCAACTGCTTCCCACACGTATACTCCATTTTTTCCATAACTTTCCGGCATAATATAAACCTTGCCATTTTCTTCAAAAATAAAAGGATAGGACAAATGAGTATCGTCTTCAATAATTATTTGCATATCCGTAAATTTGTTGTTATCAAGTTTGGAATATGCAATCATTCCCTTTTGTTTTACTTTGTCAAATACCTCATAAAAGGCAAACACAACTCCGTCCTTTTCAAACAAAAATGGATCTGCTTTCCAATACCTTTTAGAATTGCAATCAACATTAAATAATTTTTCTGTATCTTCGATTATATTTTGGTTGGAATATCTAAATGCCAAGTGCCATTCCTCTGCATAAAAGATATTTTTCCATATTTGATAAAAAACATTTTTTATTTTCAATAGCTTTCACCTTACAACAATATTTCGTAGAGTTTGTTTATTTTAGAAACCATATTTTTAACATCGTATTGGCTACTATCACAAATTTCTCTATGGTAATTTGTTTTTATGCCACATATTTTTTCTGCCCACAAATTATGTTCAAGTGGTAAATACTCCAGGTTGTTTGAATTAAAATATGGAACGTTCTTAGAAACCAAGCATTTTAAACCTGACACCATTGCCTCAACCAAGGTTAGCGGATACCCCTCAAACAACGACGGCAATGCAAAAGCATCTGCCACACTGTATAATTTATTAACATATATACACTTTCCTACGAATATCACTTGATTTTCTACACCATTTGATTTTGCACGAGCAACTAACTTTTCCTTGTCAAAACCTTCTCCCACTAACAAAAGTTTTGCATTTGGTTTGGTCTTCAAAACATCTTTTAAAACATCAATTAAAAAACTTTGGTTTTTAATTGAATATAACATTCCTACATTTAGTATTACAAAATCCTCCATCAACAAACCAAACTGTTGGCGTATTTCTTCCCTATACTGTTGGCAGTATTTATATTGTTCAACAACTATTCCGTTATGAATTACCTTATAATCTTTGACAAACATAAATTTTCCTGCCAAATCCGAACAAGCAATTTTAACAACAGAAAGCATATTTAATCTTCTTTTGTTTATTGTGTGAAGGACTTTTGTGAGTTTTCCAAAGGACGAATTGCTACTATGGCTATGAACAACAACCTTGCGACCCAACGCACGAGCAACAACAATAGGCTCTATACTGCTTGCAGTGTTAAGGTGTACGTGAATAATTTTATATTCAGGATGCTCAACTAAAAGTTTTTTAATATTCTTCTTATAAGCTAATGGGTTTTCTCTCCTTGGAGGTATGCGCATAATATTACAACCACTATCAATCAGTTCCTTTTCAAACGGAACTTCATTTTGAGAAGTTACCAAAATATCGCAAGGAATATGGCTATTTAATGCAATATTTTTAATAACCATTTCAACCCCACCTAAATTGATGCTATATCCAAAATGCAAAACCCTAATATCACTCATTTTACTCACTTTTTCCTAAATAGAAATTTTCAATCCACTTTGCTGTGGACTTAATATCATAACCTGCCTTTACAAGTTCACAAACTCTGTTTTTTCGATTATATGTTTTGTACTTTATTATTTCATCTGCCCATTTTAATGCACAGTCATCTAATGAAAGTTGATGAATTAAATCCGTAATTTGTATTTCTTTCGCAATAGTATTCGAGCACACTATTTGAACGCCTGAACCTTGTGCTTCTACAAGGGATACCGGCAAGCCTTCACGAAATGACGGCATACAAAATACGTCGATTGCACAAAGTATTTTGTCTATGTCTTCTCTAATCCCGGTAAATATAACATTTTCTTCAATTCCAAGTTCTTTCGCTTGTTTTTTTAAATACTCTTCCAACTGACCTGAACCTACAAGAAGTAACTTTGAAGTTGGTTCTATATTTACCACTTCTCGCATAATATTTATAAGAAATTCGTGGTTTTTTTGCCTATGAAAGCGAGCAACATTTCCTATTACAAAACAGTTATCAAGGTTAAATTCCTTCCTGATTTGTTCCCTTTTTTCCGCAGAAAACGCAAATTTTTCTGCATCTATGCCATTTTTAATTATTTTGTAGTTTGGCATTTTGCTAATGTTCTTGCCAAACATCCATTCACCTGCAATATCTGAACAAGCAAACATATAGTCGCTTATTCTTTTTAATGGCAACCTATATAAATCTATTATTTTTTGCCTAATACCCTCTTGAGATTTAGCAATATGACTGTGGGACACAGTATAAAGCCCATACTTTTTAGATATTGGTAAAAATACGCTTGCAGACCCTGTCATATGAGCATGAATAACTTTGTATTCCTTATGTTCTTTAAAAAACTCATTCCACTGTTTTTTATATTCAAAATGATTTATTACATTGTACCTTGGAAAGCGATAAATTTTACCGCCTAAACTTAAAATTTCTTGATCATAATCGCATTTATCATTGGTGTGAACGATGAAGTCAAATTGAAGTTTAGCCCTGTCAATATTTCTATATATATTCATTGCCAAAGTTTCTGCACCGCCACGATTTAGCTTACCAAACACAAGTAAAACGCGTTTAGGAGCATCTGTCATTCTTAAACACCCCCGTACCATAAAACTCTGCAAGTTTTTGTCCGCTTGCATTTATGTCCCAGCCCGACTTAATCATTTGGTCAAAGGTATCTCCTACGCCTTTTTTTGCATATTCCATTGCTGTTTCTGCCCATTCTTTTGCACTTTTTTCAAGTGAAATCCTGATGATTTTATCAGTACAACAAACCTCGTCTGTTACAGAATTCGACATAACAACGGGTAACCCCGCTGCCTGTGCCTCAACCACAGAAACCGGCAGTCCCTCATAAAACGAAGGGAATATAAAGACATCCATTGACGCCAACAGTTGGTTAACATCTGTCCTTTGCCCAACAAAGTCGATTTTATCCTCAACTCCAAGTTTTTGTGCTAACGAAACAAGTTCCGGCTCTTTGTTTGCCCCTATTAAAACAAGGCGTGATTCACTGTTAATTTTACAAATTTCAGCAAAAATTTCAATCAAAAACGGATGATTTTTCTGCACCGGCTTTACTCTGCCCACATGCCCAACTACAAACTTGTCCGTGTAGCCAAGTTCTTCACGTTTTTTAATTCTTTTAATTTCGTCATATCTGAAACATTCGCAATTAATTGCATTAGGCAACACCTTAAAATTGCCCTTACCATACCAAAACTCCCCTGCCATTTTGCCACAAGCAAGCCTTTGCACATTCATATATTTTACAGGTATGCTTAAAATGTGATTACGCAACCTGTTTTTAGGAAATAAAGAGTACCACACAGAATGACAACTAACCGCAATGCGATTAAACCCATATTTTCTTAACTTTGGAACAAGCATTATTGCCAAATGTGGTGCATGGATATGTACTGCTTGATATTCTCCCTTATGTCCATTTAAAAAATCATCTATATCACAATGCCCAAAGCTTTTAATGCCCGGTTGTTTGATTTGGTAAACCTTTCCTCCCAAATCTTCGATGTCAGCTTTTCTATTTTCTTTAAAATCTCTAAAATAAAGCACATCAAAGGTGATACCTTTCGGCATCGCCTTAGCATAATTTAATACAACACTCATTATTCCATTTGAAATTCTCAAATCTGTAACTATTTGTAAAACTTTCAAATTACAACCTCCTATAGATTGTTGTATAAACCCAACATTTCTGCTAATATGTTATCCATTTTATATGGTTCAACATTTTGCTTATTTATCTTGCCCATTTCATCAATTTTTTGCTTATCATTTGACAGTTCAACTATCTTTTTAGCAAAGCCGTCAACATCAAAGGTATTTAACAAATAGCCACCCTGACTATCTTTAATTAAATCCCTTGTACCCCTGATATCAGAAGCAATAACTGCCTTGCCTGCCTCCATTGCCTCCATTAGCGCAATAGGCAAGCCCTCTTGAATTGATGGAAACATAAAGATATCTGCCATATTCATATAATTCGCAATATCCCTTGTGTAGCCAAGCAAAGTTGCGTTAATGCCAAGTTCTGAAATTAAAGTTTTATAATATTCCTCCATAGGGCCATTACCTGCTATGTAATAATAGATATCCAAATTCTTAATTTTAGATATTGCCCTTAACACAGTTTCGTGGTTTTTACGTTTTAAAACCTCTCCTATGGAGAACAGCATAACCGAATTATCGGGAATGCCAAGTTTTTTTCGCATTTCTTCCTTAGTTAATGTAGGTTCTTTAACACGATTCTGGTCAAAACCTACGCCCTTAACGTAGAAAAGTTTCTTTGGATGAAGAAACCTTTGAGATAAATTATAATCGTCAGTATTTATAGTGATTAAAACATCTGTTAAAAACGACATAATCCATTCCAAAGGGAAGTAAATTAACCAATTCAAAACAGGAGCTCCCTTATAAAAATGGAACCCATGTGCAGTATAAATAACCTTTGTACCACGCTTTCTTGCCTTACGCGCAGCAAGCCTTGTAACAAACCCTCCAACAGGCGTATTACAATGGATAATATCATAGTCATTTTTCTCTATAATACTTTTCAATATTTTGTATGCTTTTACATTGGATAGATTAAACGGGCTTCTTGAAAATGGAATGTCATAAACATTTTTTGCATCTTCAATATTAAGCCCAGGCTTAATATCCAGGTTGTTTTTTGCAGCAACATCTATACAATACCCGTTTTTCGTAAGCCTTTTCATTAAACCCGTATGGAATTGGCATATGTGGCTTTGCACAGTTGCTGTAATAAGTACTTTTTTCACTACATTACACTTCCACAAAATGTTTTCTGAAATTTGATATTACTAATTGATATAATCTGTCATTTATACCGTCGCCAACAAAGGAGTTGTGAGGTGTAATATATACATTTTCATAATCCCATAGGCAACTATTTTCGCTAAGCGGCTCACTTTCAAATACATCAAGAGCAACACCACGGAATTTATCGGATTTAATCGCGTTAATAAGCGCTTCCTCATTAACAACAAAGCCTCTTGAAACATTTACAAAAATACTATCGTTTTTCATATTATCAAAAAAATCTTTATTTATTAAATTGCGTGTTTCTTCTACACCGGCAACGCAAACAACGACAATATCTGCACTTCCGACATTTTTAATCAATTCGTTCATTGAAATGCAATTTGAAATATATTCATCAGATACCTTTGTTCTGTTGGCAGCAAAAACATTTACGCCGAATGACGAAAGTCTTTTTGCTGTTTCACGACCAATGCTCCCATAACCAATAACCATGGCTGTTTTGCCGCTTAATTCACGTAATTGTCTGTCCTTTTCCCATTTTTTGTTTGCTTGATTCTTATAGAAGAACTTAGAATTTTTGCTGATATTTAAAATCTGCATAACAATAGTTTCAGCAATAGGAATACTGTAAACATCCTTTGCGTTGTAAAGTGTAATGTTATTTTCCTCTGCATATTTTCTAAGTTTTTCGGAAATTCCGGAACTTAAAAGTTGAATAACCTTTAAATTTTTAAACTTCTTTATATCGTTATATAAAAATAGGTTGTTGCAGATAACATAGTCGTACTTTTCAGGATTTTCAACCTCGTCAGTTTCCCATGCTTGACAGTCAACACTAATTTTAAGCAACTTGTTGTCCTTATACTTTTTGTCATCTAACTTAAAGCTATTCCCTGCAATTAAAATGTTAACCTTATTTTTCGGTTTTGCACTTTTAATAATATTGTCAATCTTAGTTTTAAGCCTTTTTTGATTATACCTAAACATATCTTCGTCAAGATAGCAAGCAGCTTTTTCCACTCTGCGAATCAATTCCACTTGTTCCTTGAAATATTCTTCCATATCCTCGTTGTTATCTAAACCTTCAACTTCACTGTAAAATGAGCGAGATAAAATAGTACAAGTTGAGCCTAATCTATAATGTTCTGCAATAATCATTTCAGCCGGAATCTTTTTATAACCTACGTGAGCAATACCACCAAAACCATAGTCTTTTATGCCATACTCTTTGATTTTTTCGATAATTTTTTCAACCATTCCATCACACAAGCATTCAAATAAAAACTCTTTCCCTGTTGAATGGCTAAGGTCATTAAGTCCGATAAATGCCTCATCAATACCTTTTACAGAAAGGATTTCATCAATGTTTTCAACGGCTTCTTTGGTTTCAATAAGTATGCAAACCTTTGCCCTGCCATTTACCATTGATACAAACTGTTCAACTTCACTTGCTTTTTTGAAATAGGGAAGCATAATAATATCCGGATTATATGATAGAACTTCCTCGATTTCGTTAGCACTATTTTTGTTAATTGAATTTATTCTAACAAGCAAATCGGCCTTCTTACAAGCCTTTCTAACCCTTGCAACATCAGCAATTGTATGGTTTGAAATAGCTGAATTCCAACCACGCTGACGTTCTAACTTACCATTCTTTTCAAGGTCAACCATAACCCTTTCAACGCCGGTTTTTTCAATGATTTTAACCATATTTATATCGTTTGTAATACACATCAATTTTAACATATTATATTCACCCAACCTTGCTCTCTTTCGCATTAGTTGTTTCTTCAACATTTTCATTGTCATTCATTTTAATTAACGAAACAAGCGTTGCACAGAAGATTTTAATATCAATAATTAAAGACATATTTGCCACATAGTAATTGTCATATTCTATGCGCTTATCCCAGTCAATTTGCTTTCTGCCGTTAACCTGTGCAATGCCTGTAACACCAGGTCTAACATCAAATCTGTGCTTTTGCTCTGCAGAATATTCCTCAAATTTCATAGGATGATATGTAAGCGTAGGCCTTGGCCCAATAAAGCTCATTTTACCGGTCAAGATATTAAAAATTTGTGGTAATTCATCAATACTTGTCTTTCGTAAAATATGGCCGATTTTGGTAACACGGGAATCGCCCTCAAAAGAGTATTGACCACTACCCATATTTTCAGCACCCACGCACATTGTTCTAAATTTATATATTTTGAATACTTTGCCGTTCACGCCTAACCTGTCTTGAACAAATATAGGGTTACCTTTGCTTTCTAACCTAATCATAATAGGCACAAGTACCCAAATCGGGATAAAGATAATAATTAGTATTATTGAAAAAATTATGTCTAACAATCTTTTTACAACAGTATACAAAATGATATTCCCCTTTCCCTAAATATTGTTTATTGTCTGTCTAACAAAATTGATAGGGTATATTCACCCCAACTGTAATTTGTAAGATATTCACCGTTCCAATTTGCGATGACATCTTTATTTCCGTCTAAAAACTTAAAATAGTCGCAATCTACACAACTTTTGTTGATTGCATATCCTTTTGGAGTAGCAAACAGAATTTCGTCTGCCCCTGCATCTTTTAGTGTTTTTTTGAGAACGCTTAACGCCCTGCGATACATACCTGCAATATTGTGGTCGTAGGGTTTATCCTCCCAAATAGTAGAGAACCCATCTCTGCTTGTAACAATACCACCATTTCTATCAACAAGGTATGCCAAAAGTTCTTTTGCCTTAGAACTTGAAAAATGTATTGGTTTGCCATTAACAAACACATCAAAATAACCAAATGTCCGAATACGAACATTTTTATTGAGCCTTGTAGCAAGAACTTTCATTTTTTCTAATACCATTAAGGCATCATCTATGGAGTAAGGCATTGGCATAAAGTAGTCTGTGCCGATTTTCATTGCATCTTTCGACACATTACAATCCTTTGAAATAACAACTATTATTATATTAGGAAGAAACTCCTTTAGCTGTTTTAAAAATTCAACATCTTTTTTTTTGGTTTCAACATTGATAAATACCATGTCCACAGAGTTTGACTTTGCAAAATTCAAGGAGTTGGAGTTTAAATTAAACTTGCCAACCAATTCCACAAAATCTGTTTTGTTGAAAGCACATTCAAGCAGTGAAGCCGAAGGGATTTCATTATCTAATATTATAGTTTTTATCATAACCTCACCACTTGTGCTTTTAAGTTTGTGTCAAGCAGATAGCCAAGGGTTACCTGCTTGACAAATTAGTTATTTTATTTTACCAAGCCATTGGTCATCTGCACCGATAACCGTTGTAAAGTCGATTTGACTGGTAGCCTTATCCAAATTTTCAACAACCTGAACAAATTCAGCCCTTGTAATATTCATAGTAGGGTTTATATACCCTTCAGAGCCGTTAACAACATGGTTAGCACATAATGCTAAGACATCGTCCCTTGCCCAAGATGAGATAAGGTCGTTATCTGCAAATTGTTTAACTGTATTTGCTTTGAATTTGCATATTCTGTTAATCATAACGAATGCTTCTTCACGAGTGATGTTATCAAGCGGTCTAATGTAACCTCCAACATCGCCGTAAATAATGCCTTCGTAGGAAAGTTTTAAAATCTCGTCTGCGAAATAATCGTCAAAACTTAAATCCTTGAAAGTATTTTGACCGATTGTTTCGTACTTCTTGTATCTGCATAATATGACAGCAACATCGCCTCTTGTAATAGAAGCGTCCGGATTAAAGTAGCCGTCATAACCATTAATGATTCCTTCTGACACCCATTTTTCAATAACTTTTTCTGCCCAATGACCACTTGTATCTTTGAAAGATGCAGCGTCAACATTTATAAAGGTACCAAAAACTAATAATGAAACTAAAATATATGATATTACTTTTTTTGAAATCTTCATTTTACTAACCCTTTCGTTTCATCGGCAGTGTCAAATTAACACTACATTTTTTATTTTAAGTTTCATTAAAACCTTTGTTTTTTGTGGTTTTTGCCTATTTTACATAAAAAATATATCAATAACCCCCTTTTTGCCGTATAATTGAGTTACCACATCCAATTAAATGAACAGTCCAAAAGGAGAACTATTGGTATGAAATCAATCATATCATATTTACTTATACAAAATCAATACCTTTTACAAATTATTAATTATCTTGTAATATTTATTTGCAAATTTATACCCTTGAAGCAATTTGTTTTTGATGATTCTCATTCACCTAATTATCAGAAATTCAAAACTGATAAGCTTCCTCGTATTATCAAATTTGAAAAACAAGATTACGAATTTCTCATTGAATACTACAAATGGAAATACAATAAAGTTATTCACCCAATTAACAGAAGAAACGGAAAAACTATTCCTGAAGCAGTCTGTTGTCCTCGTTGCGGTGCTCCTCATCAGTACATTTATGACAATAACGGTGGCAAAGGAGAATACCTCTGCAAGGTTTGCTCCACATCTTTTGAAACAGGTAAATTTGTAACAAAACCTTTGTCTTTAAAATGTCCTTATTGCAACCATGTTCTTGTGCCTATCAAAGATCGCAAGAACTTTACAATCCACAAATGTACTAACAAGCATTGCTCATATTACCTAAACAACCTCAAAAAGGTTAAAAAAGATGATTTGAACTCTCCTAACGGCAAAAACAAATACAAACTTCACTACCTTTATCGTGAATTTAATCTTGATTTCTTTAAGATTGATATATCTTCAATCCCTAAATATGCATCGTCTTTATGTTTTAGAAAACAAAGTGCATATATTATGGGATTATGCTTAACATATCATGTCAATCTTGGTCTGTCATTAAGAAAAACAGCTCAAGCTTTAAGAGATATTCACAATATTAACATTTCTCACAC
>DCIA01000008.1 GCA_002315735.1 Clostridiales bacterium UBA1738 | reverse complement strand
ACATTCCCGAAGAAATTGAAGCACCGTAAAAAACACCGACATCTGTAAATATGCAGGTGTCGGTATTTTGCAGAGAGGAGAAATTATATGGAAAAATTATATAGTAGAAAAGAAGCCGCAACACTTCTCGGCATCAGCTTGGCAACACTTGATACGGCACGAACATCAGGAGCAATATCCTTTGTTCAGTATGTTCCAAACGGCTGTGTATTTTTTACAAGCGAAGCACTTCAAGAATATGTTGCAAAGTGCACACACCGTGCATTACCTGTTGAAAAAAGAAATACCTATCGTAAACAAAGAGCACTTAGATAATGCGGTAAAAACTGATATAAATTAACAGACATCAAAAGTTGGCAAAATAGTATAGCACTTATTTGTGCCCCTGTCAACATCCTTGTCTGTTTTTTTATTTACAAATAAAATATATGTGACATTTATAAAAACATAAATTAAATAAAAATTATGGAGGTGTTTTATATGGGTAAGAAAAAGCAAAAAGAATTCGGAACTACTACATTGAACGGCATCGAGTATTATAGGACTCGAATAACGGTTCCGGGTGGAAAGCGTATAACTTTATATGCTAAAACAGCAGAGGAATTATGTGAAAAAATATCAGAAACCAAAGAGCAAATTGCCAACAAAACATTTAACCTTTCCTCACCAACAGTAAAAGAATACTGTGAGAAATGGTTACTTATGCAGTCTGCAAATGTAAGACAAACTACTCTTACAGATTACACATCAAAAGTAAAAAATTATATTATTAAGCCACTTGGGGATATGCATATAGCTGATGTGACGCTTGATGATATTCGTATGGCTCTAATTCCGGCATCAAAAAAATCAGCATCTGTTTTCAAATCTGTCAACGTATTGTATAAATGTATTTTTACAGCAGCAAAAGAAAGCAGAGTAATAAAAAACAATCCCACTGTAAACCTTTCGTCAAAAGGCGGTGGAATCCCTCAAACGGATAAAATTCCCCTCAGTGATGAGCAAATTGAAACGTTGTTGAACGCCATAAAAGGACTTCCGCCGTATGTATTTGTGATGATAGGTCTGTATGCGGGATTAAGACGTGAAGAAATACTCGGTCTTAAATGGGATTCGGTATTTTTAGAAGAGAAAGCCCCGTACCTAACGGTTTGCAGAGCTTGGCATACAGAAAATAATCGTCCTATTATTTTAACAGAACTGAAAACACCTGCGGCTCACAGAAATATACCATTGCCTGATTGTCTTGTTGAATGTTTGAAAGAGGCAAAAGCAAATAGCACCTCGGATTTTGTTGTTGCAAACAGAAATGGCGAACCGCTTTCATATACGCAATTCAAACGCCTTTGGACATATATAGTAACTAGAACAGTAAAAGAACGAAATTATTATAAATACGAAAACGGAAAACGTGTAAAGCACACAGTAAAACCTGTTCTCGGAGAAAAAGCTGCACATAACGGAAAAGTTGTTTATAGTATAGATTTTGAAGTAACACCGCATTTGTTAAGACATACATATATTACAAATTTAATTCACGCATCGGTTGATCCGAAAACCGTGCAGTATCTTGCAGGTCATGAGAACAGCAAAATCACAATGGACATATATGCCAAAGTAAAATATAACAAACCAGACGAACTTGCAGGAATTTTAGATAATACATTTTCGGTATGGGACAATAATTTTAATAATGCGAGTGAAAAATAAAAGGAGGTTTTTCAAATGCCAAGAAAAAAAGAAATCATCCCCGAATATAAAACGGTAATACATAATGGTACAGAGTATTTTCGCACAAGAATAAAAGATAATGACGGTAAACGTGTCGCTATTTACGGAGCAACTTGCGAAGAACTTTATGAAAAGGTCAAAAAAGCTCAAAGGCAAATCGAAGATGCTGCATTTTGCAAAGCAAATCCAACAGTAAAAGAATATTGTGAAAAATGGTTATTGATGAAATCTGCAACAGTACAGCCACAAACTTTAAGAGGATATGAAAAAAATCTTAAAAAATATGTTATAGAACCTATTGGTGATATGTATATGGATGAGGTAACATTAGACGATTTAAAGGTTTTGATGGTTCCGGTGTCAAAAAAATCATCAGGAGTTTATAGTAACGTAAATATGCTTTTGAAATGTATTTTTTATTCCGCCGAGTATAATCAAATCATTCCATATAATCCGGCAATAACGTTATCTGCAAAAGGCGGAAAACCGGCACAAAAAAAAGAAGCTCTGAGCGATGAACAAGTAAATTTATTGCTCAATACCATAAAAGGACTTCCGCCGTATGTATTTGTGATGATAGGTCTGTATGCGGGATTAAGACGTGAAGAAATACTCGGTCTCAAATGGGATTCTGTATATTTAGATAACAAAACCCCATACATAGCAGTTCGCAGAGCATGGCGTTCAGATAATAATCGTCCTGTAATCAGTACAGAACTGAAAACGCCTGCTTCCAAAAGAGATATACCTATTCCGAAATGTTTGGTGGATTGCTTAAAAGAAGCACACAAAAATTCCATATCGGATTATGTAATATCTGATAGCAAAGGCGAACCGCTTTCCTACTCGCAATTTCAACGAGTTTGGAAATATATTGAGGTAAGAACAGCAAAGGAAAGAAAGTATTATAAATACGTCAACGGGCAAAAAGTTGTTTGTACAATCAATCCGGAACTTGGTTCGCATCAATATAATAATCCTAAATTGGTTTATGCACTTGACTTTGATGTAACACCTCACCAGCTTCGCCACACATATATTACAAATTTGATTTATCAAGGTGTTGATCCGAAAACAGTACAATATCTTGCCGGACACGAAAATAGCAAAACAACCATTGACATTTACGCAAAAGTGAAGTATAATAAACCTATAGATTTGATAGGGACAATAAACGCAGCTCTTAATCAGAAAACTGTGGTCAATAAATGCAAGGGCTAAATTCGGGGTGAAATTCAGGTGATATATCCTGAAAGCCCTGTAATATCAATGGGTTTAGCAATGTTAGTACAAACCAGTACGGCTTAAAGGCTGCTCGTCGTGCACCACAATTCTCAAAGAGATAATTTATTTATCAAATATATTCCACAACTTCGGTTGTGGAATTTTTTTATTTTTTTTTAAAATTTCTCTTGACAATACCAAATTTATACTGTATTATATGTATTAATACAGTTGGTACAAGGAGGTGTGGTAATGATTCAACTAAATCCGTCTGACAGAAGACCACTCTATGAGCAAATAAAAGGCAAGATAAAAGAACTCATAATTAGTGGTATTTTAAAGGAAGACGACAAAGTCCCATCTGTTAGAGAACTTGCTTCAATGCTTGCGATTAATCCTAACACAATTCAAAAAGCATACAAGGAACTTGAAAATGATGGATTTATCTATTCTAAGCCATCAAAAGGCAATTTTGTTTCAAGCATAAACGCAATACAAAATAACGGCTCTGCAAAAAATGACGCCTATAAGTCGCTTAATCAAGTACTTACAGAACTTCATTTTTTAGGAGTTACAAAGGAAGAACTACTTGATAAAATTAATAAAAATTATTAAGAAAGGAATTTACAAACTATGATACAAGTTAAAAATGTAAACAAGAGTTTTGATGGTTTTAAATCGCTAAATGGCCTTAACATAAATGTCGAAACGGGCTCTGTTTATGGTTTAGTTGGGCCAAACGGCGCAGGAAAAACAACCATTTTAAAACATATTTCAGGAATATTTACACAAGACTCCGGCGAAGTTTTGATTGATGGTCAAAAAGTTTTTGAAAATATTGACATAAAGCAAAAAGTCACATTTATAAGTGATGATTTATTTTTCTACCCAACCTATTCGATTTTAGATACTGCCAAATACTATGCAGGCATTTATCCTAATTGGAGTTGGGAAAGATTTAATAACCTTAAAGAAATTTTTAAGATTGATACAAAGCGTCGTGTAAGACGACTTTCAAAAGGTATGCAAAAACAGGTTGCATTTTGGATTTCAATCTCATCAATGCCTGAAATAATGCTGCTTGATGAACCTGTTGATGGTCTTGACCCCGTAATGCGCCGAAATGTTTGGAAACTAATTTTGCAAGATGTTGCAGAAAGAAACACAACTGTACTTATTTCAAGTCATAACCTAAGAGAACTTGAAGATGTGTGTGACCACGTAGGGATTATGCACAACGGACATATGATTTTGGAAAAAGCATTAGATGATGTAAAGGGCAACATTCATAAAGTCCAAGTCGCTTTTAAGGAAGATTTTTCGGAAGCGTTATCATCACAAATCAACATTCTTCATAAGGAAACCTTGGGAAGTGTTTCTATGCTTATTGTCCGTGGCGACGGAGATGAAATTTTAGAAAAAATTGGGTTCGCAAATCCTATAATTTGCGATATTATACCACTTACTTTGGAAGAAGTATTTATTTACGAGTTAGGAGGATTAGGCTATGAATTTGAAAACATCATTCTTTAATAAAAGTATAATTAAATCTGATTTAAAAAGGATGTGGTGGTTTGCTGTTTTGTATGTCATTGCTGACTTTTTAGGTTTCATTCTGCCTATAATAAATTCAATACAAAACAAAACTGTTATCGTTTACGAAACTGAGACATTCCTATCGACAAGCGGTGTCACTGTTTTTTGGGCGATTTTTATGCCATTTATTTTAGCAGTTTTACTATTTTCCTATATTAACTCGTCTAAATCGGTCGCAGCAGTACACGGGCTTCCTATAAAGCGAAAAACACTTTACTTATCGCATATATTAAGTGGAGTAATCCTGTTTACAATCCCAATAATTGTAAATGCTCTTATTCTGATTTTATGCCGTTTTACTATGCCTATAAACTATCGATTAATCCATATTTTGTTTTGGGTAATTATGCTTTTGGTTTACTCATTGGTTTCCTTTACTGCATCTATTTTAGTTACAATGATGACGGGCAATAGCATTGCAGCAATAGTGCTATTTCCTATTCTTGCGACATTCCCTGTTGCTTCGGAAGGATTCCTTAATTTCTTACTAAACGAAACAGTTTACGGATATGCAAATCACAGCCTTAGCATTTCAAGTTTTATATATGTAGAGCCTACCGCTTTTGCAAGTCCACTGTTTCCGATAATAAAATACTTGATTTTCTCAGGAGTTTTTGCTTTTCTTGGTATGCTACTTTATAAAATCAGAAAATTAGAACACTGTGAAGAAGTTATTGCTTTTCCCAAACTTAGAATGGTTTTCGTTTACGGAGCGGCTATCTACTGCGGTGCGTGGGGTTTTTGCTACTTTAATGAGTTATTTAACATTTCAAATATCTTGCTATTTATCCCCTTCGGCGTTGTGGCAATAATCGCAGCACAAATGCTTGTAAAAAAATCACTAAACTTAAAATTTTCGATAAAACCTGCTGTTTTCTTCTGCATATTTGTGATACTGCTTCAATTAGGCTTTAAATTTGACATATTTGGATATGAAAAGCGAGTTCCGTCCCTTGACAAAATCGCATCTGTTTATGTTTCAGACACAACTACAGATATGAACAACGGTAATTTTTACGCAATCAATGATAAACTTGTTACTTATAACACCAAAGCAGAATTTACTGATGCCGCTGATATTGAAAATGTTATTGCTTTCCATAAAAACTCAATCGAAAATAGAGATTTAGATAGCGATAGTTATTTCACAATCCTTTATAAAATGAAAAATGGTAAGACAAGGACTCGTGCATATCATGCAAATTTCACAGAGCAAAAAGACGTATTAGAGCCAATTTTAGAGTCGCAACAAATGAGAAAATTATATTTCCCTATCATGAACGATTATCAAAAGGAAATAATTTCAATTAAGCTTTATGATGACCGAAAGCAATCCTCAATTTCTCTATATGCAAACGACAAGGATAAAATTGACCAAATAATTTCTGCTTTGTCATATGATGTTTCCCATACCGATTACGACGAATTCACAAATAGAGGAAAAACAGTGAGCAGTATCAGCATTGAGTATAAGCGTCTTGGCTCACAATACCAAAACGGCGAACCGGTGCCAACCACAGAACTACCTATAATTCACGAAACATACTATGTTCGCAAAGATTACGAACGGACAAAAGAAATCCTTGCAAAACTTGGTCTTTACGATAATTTGCTAACTGCAAAGGATATTGATTTTGTTGGTATAAACTTCTATGATATGCCTGAAAGTTCTACTATGGAAGTTGATGTTGATTATAAAGATAGGTCATTTGATAAATTGATAAAGGAAAAATCGGATATTGAAGAGATTTATAATTTTGTCACAGAAACCAGCCACACGCTAAATCATGCACGTGCAGAAATTGTAATAATCTTCAAAAACGGACACGAAATCTATTTTGACTATGATCCCGAAAGTGCGAACATTCCTAATATTTTAAAATAGAATGATAAAAAGACTGTTGTTATATAATATGCACCCCAAAAGTTAGACACTTTTGGATGCGTATATCATCAGCAGTCTTTTTTATTTCGCTATAATTTTTATTCTATTTCCCCAAGCATTTCAGCAACACCAAGCGCAACTTTAAGGCCTACCGGAATTGATGCCTTATCGAGCCATTCTTCCCTTGTATGCTCGCCTTGGCCATTCATTACACCTATTGCTACTGCAGGTATTCCCTTTGACAATGCTATATTGCAGTCGGTTGAACCACTTACTCTTTTGATTGGTTTATTTGTTACTTCTTTAATAATATCTTCACAACTTGTTATAAGTCTTTCTTGCAATTCTTTTGACACATTATTTGCACAAGGTCTATCACTTAGTGTTCTTATTGAGATTTCAACATCATCAGCCTTTACGCCATCAATTATGCTATTAAATTTTTCCTCTAAAATTTTTCTGTACTCAATCATATTCGAGCGATATTCACATTGCATCTTAGCTTCTTGTGCAATGGCGTTTACCGATGTTCCGCCCTCAATAACTCCAACATTATATGAATATATATGACCTTCTATTTCCGGCATAGTAATTTTATAAATTTCAGTTACGATTTGTGATAAAACAGCAATTGCATTTTTGTTCCCAAAATCACCTAATGCGTGGCCACCAGGTACTTTTGCGGTAATTTCAAATTTATAGCCACCAACACAATCAGCATAAATATGTTGTATAACGCTATCAAAAGCAACAAATCTATCAATTCTTCCTTCAAAGTCCTTAAAAATCTGCTTTGTGCCTTTTAGGTCACCAATAGATTCCTCCCCCGAATTACATACAATAAGCAACCCATTTTTTGGAATAAGTTTGTTTTCTGCATAATATTTTGCTACAAGTAAAAGCGCTACAACTGCCGCCGTATCATCTCCAACACCGGGGCAAAAGATTTTGCCGTCTTTTTCTTTATACGGAAGTGGTTCTAATTCAGGAAAAACAGTGTCTGTATGACCGCACAAAACTGTGATTTTGTCGCTATGTTCACAATTTATAGGGCAAACTGCATTAAGTTCTGTATCTACATATGCATTAAGTCCAAAACTTCTCATCTTCTCTACACAATATTCTGCCCTTTTCTCTTCGTGAAAAGATGGCGCAGGTATTAGGCATAATTCCTTTAACATCTTATATGCCAACTCTTCATTGTTTTTTATAAACTCTTCAATTCTTTCTTGATTTTTCATATTCTACCTCTTTTTGCTATACAAAAGAGTAGTATTATTTTAATACTACTCTATGGAATATCTTTTTACCTTTTTTAACAACCATACCATTTTCGCCAAGATAACTATCATCTAAAACTAGGTTAGGATCTGTAACCTTTTGGTCGTTAATTGAAAGGCCGTTTTGAGTTATTAATCGTCTTGCTTCTGCCTTTGATGCTACAACTTTGATTTCGCAAAGCAAATCCAAAACGCCCTTACCATTTAGGCTATCAACTTCTGTTGTCGGCATATCTTCACTTATGCCACCGCCTGAGAATACGGCTTCTGCTGCGTCACGAACTTGGTTTGCAACTTCTTCACCATGCACCATTTTTGTGACTTCATATGCCAAAATCTTCTTTGCCTTATTAAGTTCTGCGCCTTCCCATTTTTCCATTTCACGAATTTGATCCATCGGAACAAATGTAACAAGTTTTAAGCACTTAATAACATCAGCATCTTGAACATTTACCCAGTATTGATAGAAGTCATAAGGTTTGCATTTTTCAGGATCTAGCCATAAAGCACCCTTTGCAGTTTTACCCATCTTTTTACCTTCTGATGTTGTAAGAAGAGTGAATGTCATACCATAAACTTGCTTATCATCTTTTCTGTGGCAAAGTTTGATACCACCTAAAATATTTGACCATTGGTCATCTCCGCCAAGTTCAATTTTACAATCGTATTTTCTGTTTAGCATAAGGAAGTCATAACTTTGCATAAGCATATAGTTAAATTCCAAAAATGACAAGCCTTTTTCAAGTCTTTGCTTGAAACATTCTGCTGTAAGCATCGCATTTACAGAAAATTGTGAGCCGATATCACGGATAAACTCAACATAGTTTAGGTCTAAAAGCCAGTCAGCATTATTTACCATTATCGCTTTATCGTCAGAAAAATCAACAAGGCATGAAAGTTGTTTCTTAAAACATTCTGCATTGTGATCGATAGTTTCCTTTGTCATCATTTGACGCATATCCGATCTTCCTGATGGGTCGCCGATATGTGCTGTACCGTCACCGATTAAAGCGATTGGTCTATGACCATGGTCTTGCATATGCTTCATAACAACCATTTGAAGGAAATGTCCTACGTGCAAACTATCTGCCGTCGGGTCAAATCCGATATAAAAAGTAACTTTTTCCCTGCCCAAAAGTTCACGAATTTCATCTTCGTGTGTAGTTTGAGCTAAAAGCCCTCTTTCTTTTAGGACGTCAAAAACGTTTTCTTCAGCCATTATTTTTCTCCTTTATGATAAATCTTGAACAAAGATTTCTCTAACTCCGTTAAATTCTTCCTTTTCTTCTATTTTCGGAGTTTCTACTTTATTATCTCTTTGGTCAAAGAACTTCTTAGCAACTTGTGGGAACAATGCATAACTTAACACATCTTCTTCCGACTTTGCAAAGTCCTTTGTTTCTTCTGTATATTTTGGAAGTTCAGGCTCTAACAAATCAGCAGGACGGCAAGTGATGATTTCATCGTCTCCGATTGCCATTTTACGAACTTCTTCGTTAACTTCGCCCGGAAGTCTGCCATACTCGCCTCTTAGAACACCCTTTGATTCCTTTGAAATCATCTTATATCTGCCCATTAAAACGTTAAGTACAGCCTGTGTACCTACGATTTGGCTCGTTGGTGTTACAAGTGGAGGATAACCGAAGTCCTTTCTTACTCTCGGAACTTCTGCCAAAACTTCATAATACTTATCTTCAGCATTTTGTTGCTTTAATTGCGAGATAAGGTTTGAAAGCATACCACCCGGAACTTGATATAAAAGTGCATTCGGGTCAACATTTAGTACCTTAGGGTCTAGTATTCCGTCTGCTTTTAACCAGCTTGCAACCTTTCTAAAATGAGCAGCAGCGTCAGATAACTTGTTAAGGTCAAGACCTGTATCTCTTTCTGTGCCCTTTAAGGTTGCAACCATTGCTTCTGTTGACGGATTTGATGTTCCGTTTGCAAGTGGTGATAATGCGCAGTCAACAATATCAACGCCGGCACTAACTGCCATTAAGTTTGTCATATCACCTGTACCTGCTGTATTGTGTGTGTGCAAGTGAATCGGAACACCAACATTTTCTTTAAGTTTCTTAACTAGTTCATAACAGTCATATGGCAATAATAAGTTTGCCATATCTTTAATACAAATTGAATCTGCACCCATTTTTTCAAGTTCACAAGCAAGTTTTACAAAGTAATCAATATTGTGAACAGGGCTTACTGTGTAACTGATTGCAGTTTCACAATGGCCGCCGTATTCTTTTACGAATTTTATTGCTGCTTCTAAGTTTCTTGGGTCATTTAGCGCATCGAACACTCTTACAACATCAATACCATTTTGAATTGACTTTTTACAGAATTGTTCAACAACATCATCTGCATAGTGCTTATAACCCAAAATATTTTGACCTCTAAAAAGCATTTGAAGCTTAGTGTTAGGCATATTTGCCTTTAAAGTTCTAAGTCTTTCCCAAGGGTCTTCATTTAGAAATCTCATACAAGCATCAAAAGTTGCTCCGCCCCAACATTCAAGTGACCAATAACCAATACTGTCAAGGGTTTTCAGAGCAGGAATCATATCTTCTGTTCTCATTCTTGTTGCCGCTTGTGATTGATGAGCATCTCTTAATATTGTATCTGTAATAAATAATTTACTCATAATAAACCTCTCTTATTTAAATAGTGCCAAAAGCACACCTGCGGCGATAGCAGAGCCAATAACACCTGCAACGTTTGGTCCCATAGCATGCATAAGAAGGAAGTTCTTTGGATTTTCTTCTTGACCAACCTTTTGTGATACACGGGCAGCCATCGGAACGGCAGAAACACCGGCTGAGCCGATTAATGGATTGATTTTTTGTTTTAAGAACAAATTCATAAACTTTGCAAGTAATACGCCGCCTGCTGTACCCATACCGAATGCAACGATACCCATTGCTAAAATGCAAAGTGTAAGTGGTGATAAGAATGTGTTTGCAGTAGCTGTTGCACCAACAGAAATGCCTAAGAATATTGTAACAATATTCATAAGTTCATTTTGAACTGTCTTTGAAAGTCTGTCACAAACACCTGATTCTGTCATAAGGTTACCAAGCATTAGTGAGCCAACAAGTGGAGTTGCTGATGGAACAAGCCATGCAACGAAAATTGTAACAACAATTGGGAAAATAATCTTTTCTGTCTTTGAAACCTTTCTAAGGGCCTTCATCTCGATTTGTCTTTCCTTCTTTGTTGTAAGTGCCTTCATAATAGGTGGTTGAATAACCGGCACAAGTGCCATATATGAATATGCCGCAACTGCGATTGGTCCTAAAAATTCAGGTGCAAGTCTTGATGTTACAAAAATAGCCGTAGGGCCGTCCGCACCGCCAATGATACCAACAGATGCTGCCAGGTTTTCAAGTGGTGTTCCCTTTAAAAATGCATCAAGTGCAGGAACGATTATTGGGAATAATTCTCTAACCCCCAAAAATGTCACAAATATACCAAGTTGTGCTGCTGCACCCAAAAGCAAACTCTTTGGATTTGCAATTAGTGGGCCAAAGTCTGTCATAGCGCCAACACCGATAAAGATAAGACATGGATAAATCCCAAGTTTAACACCTAAGTATAGGTAATCAATAAGACCGGGAGTTATAACATCACCTGCTTTTAATGTTGCTGCAAGTTTTGGTGATAGTGTGTTGATAAATTCTTGTGTAACAGGTTCGCCACCAAACAAATCCCAATGAGCGTGACCACCTGCAAATAGTATTTCGTGATAAATATCAGAACCTACAAGGTTTGTAAGTAACATACCGAATGCAATCGGTAAAAGTAGTAATGGCTCGAATTTTTTTACTATCGCAAGGTACAATAGTAAGCAAGCAACTGCTACCATTATTACGGTTTGCCAATTATTGCCGACAGCAAGCATTGAAAAACCGGTTTGCTTTATAAAATTTAATACTGCTTCCATGTAATAAAATCCTCCGATTATTTAATTGTGCAAAGCATATCGCCTGTTTGAACAGAAGCAGCTTTTGAAACAGCAACTGATGTAACCACTCCGTCTGCTCCTGCCATGATTTCGTTTTCCATCTTCATAGCTTCTAAAATCATAAGAACTTGACCTTTTTTAACTTGGTCGCCGACTTTTACCTTAACATCTAGAATTGTTCCGGGCATTGGAGCTGAAATTTTTTCGCCTTCGCCGGCAGGAGCTGCTGCCTTTGGAGCTTGTGCTACTGCTTGTGAACTTTCTGTTTCACTCATTAATTCGATTTCGATTTCATAACTTGTTCCGTTTACATTTACTTTATACTTTTTCATTTTCTATTTCTCCTTTATACTCTTTTAAATGACACTACTTTAATATTTTTTACTTCTGTGCCGAGTTCTTCTGCAATTACAGCACAACTTGCCGCAATTAATTCTTGTTTATTTGGAATTGCGCCTGATTCTATCGGTGCAGTTTCCTTTGGTGTCTCCTTTTCAAAGCATTTACAAATTGCACTTGTAATCATACATATTACAACAAGACAAATAAGACCAAAGAATACTGTTCCAAGACCCAAGCCGATAACCAAAAGGTTTGACTGTTCCATAACATACTCCTTTCAATTTTAATAACAAATCTGAAAAAAAGTTCCAAATTTACTCATTATATATTTTACATCATTTGACAATCTTTTGCAAGTAATTTTTGACTTTTTTACAAAAAAAAAGAAAGGTTTTCCCTTCCTTTTTCATATATACATTCCACCATTTACAGAAATTACCTGTCCTGTGATGTAATTTGCCTTTTCACTTGCTAAAAACATCACACTCTCTGCCACTTCTTTCGGAGTTCCAACTCTTGTGATAGGCATTTCTTCCACAATTTCTTTCAAGGATTCTTCATCAATTTCCTTATTCATATCGGTGTCAATAACTCCCGGAGCAATTGAGTTTACAGTAATCCCAGATAGTCCAAGTTCCTTTGCAAGAGCCTTTGTAAACCCAATCATTGCAGCTTTTGATGCAGAATAATGTACCTCGCACGATGCCCCTGTTTGTCCCCAAATTGAAGAAATATTGATAATTTTTCCTTTTTTGGTTTTTAGCATATCCGATAAAACTGCTTTTGACATAAGATATGCTGATTTTACATTAACCGAAAACATTCTGTCCCAATCATCTTCGGTAATATCGGCAAAAGGTTTTATTTGTGAAATTCCGGCATTATTAATAAGAATATCTACTTTTCCGTATTTATGAACTTCATCTATTATTTTTTTTATATCTTCGCCATTTCCGACATCAGCTTTAATGGTGATAGCACCTAACTTTTCAGTTTCTTTTGCTTTATCAATATTTTTTTCAAAAATCGCAAATACTCTATCGCCATTATCCAAAAAAGCCTTAGTTATTGCTTTTCCGATACCTCTTGTCCCACCTGTTACTATAATATTTCTCATAAAATCACCCAAAAACATTTTAGCATATAAAGGTAATAAAATCAATATTTTAGAAAACAAAAAAAGTTCTGATTAATTCTAATCAGAACTTTTTAATGTAATTTACACAAGTTCAAGAATTGCCATAGGAGCAGCGTCTCCACGACGAGGTCCTGTTTGCATAATTCTTGTATATCCACCGTTTCTTTCAGCATACTTTGGAGCGATTTCACTAAATAGTTTTGTAACCACATCTTCTTTTGTGATAAATTCCAAAGCTTGACGGCGAGAGTGTAATGTGTTTGTCTTTCCAAGAGTAATCATCTTTTCAGCCAAACTTTGAGTTTCTTTTGCTCTTGTCAATGTTGTTTCAATTCTTCCTGTTTCCAAAAAGTTTGTAACCAAGCTTCTTAAAAGAGCTTTTCTTTGGTCTGTTGGAAGATTTAACTTTCTTGTACCCATTAACAACCCCTCCTTTTCTTAGGCAATTATTCTTCTTCTTCCTTTAGGGCTAAACCTAAAGAGTGCAATTTGTTCTTAACTTCGTCGAGCGATTTTCTACCAAGATTTCTAACCTTCATCATATCTTCTTCAGAATGATTTGCAAGGTCTTCAACCGTATTGATACTTGCACGCTTTAAGCAGTTATATGAACGAACTGAAAGTTCCAAGTCCTCGATAGTCATTTCAAGAACTTTTTCCTTTTTGCTTTCTTCTTTTTCCTTAACTATTTCTGTGTTCTTTGCTTCTTCAGAAAGATCAACGAAAAGAGTTAATAGATCATTCATTATCTTTGCAGCTAAACTTACAGCCTCATCAGGCTTTGTTGTTTTGTTTGTTGTAACTTCAACAGTAAGTTTTTCTCTGTCAATGTTGCTACCAACACGTGTGTTTTCGACAGTATAGTTAACCTTCTTTACAGGAGTAAAGATTGCGTCAACAGGGATTTCTCCAACAGGTAATTGAAGCATTTGCTTATTCTTATCTGCTGAAATGTATCCTCTACCCTTTGCAATATTGATTTCCATATAAAGTCTTGCATCTTCATTCAAAGTTGCAATATGAAGTTCCGGATTGAAGATTTCAACATCAGCATCAGTTTTGATGTCACCTGCTGTAATTTCTCCTGCACCCTTTGCTTCAATGTACACTGTCTTAGGCTCATCAGAATATAATTTTATCGCTAACTTTTTGATGTTAAGTATAATTTCTGTAACATCTTCCTTAACTCCCGGAATTGTTGAAAACTCGTGCTGAACACCATCAATTTTAATTGAAGTTGCAGCAGCACCCGGAAGAGATGAAAGCAATATTCTACGTAATGAATTACCGATAGTTGTTGCATATCCTCTTTCTAGTGGAGATACAACAAACACACCGAAATTATCATTTAGTTCTTTACATTCTATTTTTGGTTTTTCCATTTCTATCATCGTAACGAACCCTCCTTCACATATTTACTTATAAACTCACCGAGGGTGAAACACTTATTACTTAGAATACAATTCGACAATTAAGTGTTCCTCTACTTCGTAATCAATATCATCACGAGCAGGGATTGCAATAACTTTGCCTTGCGAATTATTCTTGTCCATGTCTAACCACTTTGGTACGACTCTTGAAGCATTTGCTTCAGCGATATCCTTCATTCTTTGAGATGCTTTGCTCTTTTCTCTTAAAGCAACAACATCACCTGTCTTAACAATGTATGATGGAATATCCACTTTCTTGCCATTTACAAGAATATGTCCGTGGTTTACGATTTGTCTGGCTTCCTTTCTTGTGTTAGCAAGACCTAATCTAAACACTACGTTATCAAGTCTTGTTTCCAAAATTGAAAGTAGTTCTTCACCTGTAATACCGTGTTTCTTTGTAGCCATTACATAATATTGTCTGAATTGCTTCTCCAAAACGCCGTAAATAAATTTAACCTTTTGTTTTTCGTTTAACTGCAAGCCATATTCGGATTGCTTCTTTCTACCTTTGCCGGGATTCTTATTTGAGCTTTTGTGAACTCCCATAACGGCAGGTTCGATACCCAATGTTCTACATCTTTTTAGAACCGGTTGCATATTTCTTGCCATCTTTTATTTCCTCCTTTTACAATTAATTACGATGATTTATCAGACTCTTCTTCTCTTAGGTGGTCTGCATCCGTTATGAGGAATAGGAGTTACATCCTTAATCATCGTAACTTCAAGACCTGCAGCTTGAAGTGCTCTAATAGCAGCTTCACGACCTGCACCAGGGCCTTTTACATAAACTTCAACAGTTTTTAGGCCATGTTCCATAGCAGCCTTTGCTGCTGTCTCTGCTGCTGTCTGTGCAGCAAATGGAGTACTCTTCTTAGATCCACGGAAGCCTAAGCCGCCGGCACTTGCCCAAGAAAGAGCGTTACCGTTTACATCTGTAATAGTAACGATTGTGTTGTTAAAAGATGAGCGAATATGAGCAGCTCCTCTTTCGATATTCTTTTTTACACGCTTACGTGTAGTTTTCTTTGCTACTTTTGCCATTGCTTAGTCCCTCCTTTACTTCTTTTTGTTAGCCATTGTCTTGGCCGGACCTTTTCTTGTTCTTGCGTTGTTCTTTGTGTTTTGACCTCTTACCGGAAGACCTTTTCTATGTCTTACACCTCTGTAACAACCAATTTCCATAAGTCTCTTGATATCAAGAGAAATTTGTGTTTTAAGTTCACCTTCAACTGTATAGTTGCTGATTGATTCTCTCAACTTGCTTACTTCTTCTTCTGTCAAATCCTTAACTCTTGTGTCAGGATTGATGTTGTTTTCTTTAAGCAATTTTTGTGATGTTTTAAGACCGATACCATAGATATAAGTTAAACCGATTTCAACTCTTTTTTCTCTTGGTAAGTCTACACCTGCTATTCTTGCCATTCGTTACACCTCCATTAATAAATCTCACAATTTTTCATATATTATACGCAGTCAAAGCCCTTTATCAGCCGCCGCTTCTTCCACAATAATAACATTTTTTGCGGCATTGCCGCCTAATTGTGATAACCAAACATCTACATGCATTTGATTTCATTTAAAAAATATGGATAAAATCTATATTCAAATTGAAATCAACCTTGCTTTTGTTTATGTTTTGGGTTCTCACAAATAACCATTATTTTACCTTTTCTTTTGATAACCTTGCACTTTTCGCACATAGGTTTAACTGATGGACGTACCTTCATTTTCGTTCCTCCTTATTTAGATCTCCAAGTGATTCTACCTCTCGAAAGGTCATATGGTGACATTTCAATAGTCACTTTATCACCCGGAAGTATCTTAATGAAGTTCATTCTTAACTTACCTGAAATATGTGCCAAAATTTGATGGCCATTTTCAAGTTCTACCTTAAACATAGCATTTGGTAGGGTTTCAACAACCGTACCTTCTAATTCCAATACATCTTCCTTAGCCAAGCTACTATTCCTCCCAACATTATTTTACAAATTCTTGTAAGGCTTTTTTCACATCGCTGTCGGTCATGTTATCATTGACCTCTAAAACTTTATTAGTCTTATTGATGTGAAGTATTTTTTTCTTTTTAGGTTTTGAAACTCGCCTTAAATCTCCGTCTGTCAAATATACATATCCGTTCTCAACTTTGAGAACTAAGAAAAGTTCTCCCTTATCTCTGCCCGCTCTTGAATAGACCAAGCTTCCTTTGCAAATCTCCATCTTTTCACCTCTTAGAGTGTTAAGATTTCACACTCGCCCTTTGTAATAAGGATTGTGTTTTCATAATGTGCTGCAAGACTTCCGTCTGCAGTTTCAACAGTCCAATCATCATCAAGCACAACAACCTCATAATCGCCCTCATTAACCATAGGTTCGATTGCAAGTGTCATACCCGCTGCAAGTCTTAATCCTTTTCCCTTATGTCCAAAATTCGGAACATTTGGGTCTTCGTGCATATTCTTTCCAATGCCGTGTCCGACCAAATCTCTTACTACAGAGTAGCCGTGACTTTCAACATATTCTTGTATCGCAGCTGATACATCACCCAATTTAGCACCGTGAGTTGCATATTTAATTCCTTCAAAAAAGCTCTGCTTTGTAACATCGATAAGGCGCTGTGCTTCTTCCGATATCTTGCCTACGGCATAAGTTCTTGCCGCATCACCGTGATATCCGTCCTTCATAGCACCCATATCAATACTTATAATGTCGCCTTCTTTTAAGATGACATTCTTTGACGGAATTCCATGCACCACCCAACTGTTAGGTGAGGCACAAATGCTTGCCGGAAAGCCGTTATAATGCAGAAAAGATGGTGTAGCACCTTGTTTTTTTATGAAGTCAAATGCAATTTTATCAAGTTCTGCCGTGGAAATTCCCGGTCTTATATGCTTTTCAACTTCTCTTAGCGCATCTCCTGTAATCTTTCCTGCAACACGCATTTTCTCAACTTCTGCCCTTGATTTTATTGTAACCATGATATACGCCTCTTTACTTTTTTAAACCAAGTGCTTCAAATACAGCGTCATTTGTAATTTCAGCAGTTTTAGAACTGTCAACGCTGATTACCTTACCTTGAGATTCGTAGTAAGCCTTAATTGGCTCAGTTTGTTCGTGATAAACCTTTAATCGATTTTTGATTGTTTCTTCGTTGTCATCAGGGCGTTGTATAATATCGCCGCCACAAACACATTTTCCGTTTTCCGGAACCGGTTTTGTTTTGATATGATACGGTGTTCCGCATGCTTTGCATTCTCTTCTGCCTGTCAAACGTTCTAAAATAACATTTTCATCGCATTCAAGAGAAATTACATGGTCAATCTTTATGCCTGTTGCATCAAGCGCTTCTGCCTGAGCAATAGTACGAGGGAAACCATCTAGAATAAATCCTTTTTTAAGGTCATCTTGTGATAGTCTGTCCTTTACTATACCAACAACAACTTCGTCAGGTACAAGTTTTCCGTCGTCAATATATTGTTTTGCCAACTTTCCAAGCTCTGTACCTTCACGTATGGCAGCTCTTAGCATTACTCCTGTTGAAACAGTCTGAATGCCAAATTGTTTTACAAGAATCTCTGCTTGTGTTCCTTTGCCTGCTCCCGGAGGGCCAAGTAATATAAGGTTCATTTTCTTGCCGCCTTTCACTCTTATTCCAAAAATCCTTTATAATTTCTCATAACCATTTGAGATTCAATTTGTCTTACAGATTCAAGTGCAACACCTTCCATAATTAGAAGTGATGTACCACCAATTTGCATACCATTGATGTTGAAAATTGCTCCAACAACTACCGGTAATACTGCTATAATTCCAAGGAATATAGCACCTGACAAATTAAGTCTTGTAGAAACTTTTGATATATAATCACTTGTTGGTTTTCCGGGTCTATATCCCGGAATATAACCGCCTGACTTCTTCATATTATTAGCCATTTCAATTGGATTGAATTGAATTGCTGAATAGAAGTATGTGAAGAAGATAATTAATAAGAAATACAATACTGAATAAATAATATCAGTCCAAGATGGGCCGTATGATGCGGTTAAGCAGCCCAATACTTTAAACCAAAAACCTGCTGTTGGTAGGTTATTGCCTGTTGTAAGTCTTACTATTGTTGCAGGGAACGCCATAATACTTGACGCAAAGATGATTGGCATAACGCCGCCTGAAACAACCTTAATCGGAATGTTTGTGCTTTGTCCGCCGTACATTTTTCTGCCTACAACTCTCTTTGCATACTGAACCGGAATTCTGCGTTCAGCAGCATCAAACATTACTACAAGTACGATAGCAGCGATAGCAATTACTAAAATTGCAATAGCAAGTGACGCACTCTTTATTGTAACAATGCTCTTTTCAAGATATTGTTTGTAAATTGAAACAGCAGCAGTTGGGATTCTTGAAACGATACCTGCAAAGATAATAAGCGAAACACCGTTTCCGATACCCTTTTCTGTAATCAATTCACCAAGCCAAACGATGAACGCTGTACCTGCTGTGAATGTCAATACAATAATGAAAAATGTCAATGCATTTTCTTGCTTAATTGCTGTAATATTGTTTGTAACACCGATATTGTGAAGTGTTACATAAAGTCCTGCACCTTGAACAAATGCAAGGATAATTCCTAAATATCTTGTAATTCTGTTAATTTTCTTTCTGCCTTCCAAGCCTTCTTTTGTAAGTCTTTCTAAGGCCGGGATAGCAACAGCCAAAAGCTGTACGATGATTGATGCGTTAATGTATGGTGAAACACCAAGTGCCATAACTGTTGCGTTTGAGAACGCACCACCTGTGAACACGTCGAATAATGAGAATAGGTCAGTTCCACCACTCATGAAGGCATGCATTGCATCTTTTGTCAAAAACGGAACAGGAATATGCGCTCCGAATCTGAATACTGCCATCATGATGAATGTGAACCAAATTCTCTTTCTTAAATCCGGAATCTTAAAGGCATTTCTAATTGTACTAAACATTTTACATCACCTCTGCCTTTCCACCGGCTTTTTCAATCTTTTCTTTTGCAGAAGCTGTATAACCTGCTACCTTAACATTAAGTGCCTTTGTTAATTCACCTCTACCCAAAAGTCTAACACCGTCAAGCTTCTTAGAAATAATACCTGCTTCTTTTAATGTATCAGCAGTTACTTCTGTTCCGTTTTCAAAACGTTCTAAAACTTCAACATTAACTGTAACATACTTCTTAGCAAATATATTCTTAAAACCTCTCTTAGGTAAGCGTCTGTATAGTGGCATTTGTCCACCTTCAAAGCCCGGTCTAACACCGCCGCCTGAACGAGCGTTTTGTCCCTTATGACCTTTACCTGAGGTTTTGCCTGTACCTGAACCGATACCTCTGCCGACTCTCTTTGATGTAAACTTTGAACCTTCTGTTGGTTGTAGTTCGTCCAATCTCATTTGCTACACCTCCTTTTAGTTTAGATTTATTAGTTTTCCTCTACCGCAACAAGGTGAGAAACTTTTTTGATCATACCTCTGATTTGAGGAGTATCATTATGTTCTTTTACGTCTCTGATTTTCTTAAGTCCCAAAGCTGCAACTGTTGCAATTTGGTCCTTTTTGCAACCGATAGTACTTTTTACTAATGTTACTTTTAACATACTGCACTACCTCCTTAACCGATTATTTGGTCAACTTCTTTGCCACGAAGCTTTGCAACTGTTTCAGCTTCTTTAAGGCTAGCAAGACCTGCGATTGTAGCTTTAACTACATTCTTCTTATTATTAGAACGCAAACATTTTGTTCTGATATCCTTGATACCAGCAAGTTCAACAACTGCTCTTACAGCACCGCCTGCGATAACACCGGTACCTTCTTTAGCAGGTTTTAACAATACTCTGCCTGCGCCAAATTCGCCAACGATTTCGTGTGTAATTGTTGTATCTTTCATAGGTACTGTAACCATATTTTTCTTAGCATCTTCGATACCTTTTCTTATAGCATCTGGGATTTCAGCAGCCTTACCGGTTCCGCAACCAACATGACCGTTTCCGTCGCCTACTACCATAAGAGCAGAAAATCTCATAGTTCTACCACCCTTAACAACCTTAGCAACACGATTAACTTCTACCAACTTTTCTTGTAAATCAAGTGTTGATGCATCTATTCTTTCAGCCACAAGTGTTTCCTCCTTTAATTAGAATTCCAAGCCGCCTTCTCTTGCACCTTCTGCAAGAGCAGCAACTCTACCGTGATAAATATATCCGCCTCTGTCAAATACAACTGCTTTAATGCCGTTTTCCAAAGCTTTCTTAGCAACTGCGTTACCTACGGCCTTAGCGCCTTCGATATTTCCGCCGTAACCTTCAAATTCCTTGTCTAGACTTGAGGCACTAACTAAGGTGATACCCTTTGTGTCGTCAATTATTTGTGCGTAAATATGATTTAAACTTCTGTAAACGTTCAAACGAGGTCTCTCCGACGTACCGGAGATATTCTTTCTGACTCTTTGATGGCGTTTAATTCTTGCAACATTACTGTTTTTCTTCTTTATCATTTAAGAACACTCCTTCCTATTATTTCTTCTTAGCGCCGGCTTTGCCTTCTTTGCGTATGATAACTTCATCGATATACTTAATACCTTTGCCCTTGTATGGTTCTGGTTGTCTGTATTCTCTGATCTTAGCAGCGGTTGCACCAACGTTTTCTTTATTTGCACCCTTAACAATGATTTTGTTTGGAGCAGGAACTTCAATTGTGATACCTTCCATTGCTACATACTCTACCGGATGTGAATATCCAAGACTCAAAACAAGTGTTTTTCCTTGCATTTGTGCACGGTAACCAACACCATTGATTTCAAGTTCTTTTGCAAATCCTTGTGTAACACCTACAACCATATTGTTGATAAGTGTTCTTGTAAGTCCATGAAGTGATTTGTGCATCTTGTCTTCTGATGGACGTTCAACGATTATTTCAGCGCCTTCTTGCTTAATAATCATTTCAGGATGAAGTTTTCTTGAAAGAGTTCCGTTAGGACCTTTTACAGTAACTTCGTTTCCTTCAGCTATTGTAACAGTTACACCTTGTGGTACTGTTATAGGCATATTACCTATTCTTGACATAGTACTTTTCCTCCTTAAAAATTTTCTTAGTTTGTGCTTTCAGGAAATAACACAAACCGTTTATACTACCAAACAAACGCTAAAACTTCTCCGCCAATGTGCTCGGCACGAGCTTTTTTGTCTGTCATGATACCCTTAGAAGTTGAGATGATTGCAATACCAAGGCCTTTTAGTACTCTTGGAAGTTCATCAGCAGGCGCATACATACGAAGACCTGGCTTTGAAACTCTTTGAATACCGCTGATAACCTTTTCCTTATTGCCAGCGTATTTAAGGGTAATTCTTATTACGCCTTGCTTTCCGTCTTCAATGATTTGATAGCCCTTAATGTAGCCTTCTTCATTAAGAATTTCAGCAATAGCTTTTTTCATATTTGATGCAGGTATGTCTACTGTTTCGTGCTTTGCTGTGTTTGCATTTCTGATACGAGTAAGCATATCTGCGATTGGATCAGTTATTTGCATTATATTTACCTCCTTCCGAAATATATCGGGACTCGATTGTTTACCTTAAATGCAGAATGTCTGCATTTTTCTACCAACTAGCCTTTTTAACTCCGGGAATTTGACCTTTGTATGCTAGTTCTCTAAAACAAATACGGCAAATACCGAATTTTCTTAGATAAGCGTGAGGTCTTCCGCAGATTTTACATCTTGAGTAGGCTTGAGTTGAATGTTTAGGCGTTCTTTGTTGTTTAACAACCATAGATCTTTTAGCCATAATTCTTTTTCCTCCTTATCAACCACGATAGAACGGAGCACCCATAAGACTTAATAGTTCACGAGCTTCTTCATCCGTCTTGGCAGTTGTTACCATGATAATATCCATACCTCTGATTTTATCAATCTTATCATAATCTATTTCAGGGAAGATAAGTTGTTCCTTGATACCCAAGGAGTAGTTACCTCTTCCGTCAAATGAGTTAGGGTTAATTCCCTTGAAATCACGAACACGAGGTAATGCGATTGAGAATAGTCTGTCGATAAATTCGTACATCTTTTCTGATCTCAATGTTACCTTGCATCCAATGTTCATGCCTTCTCTTAATTTGAAGTTAGCAACAGATTTTCTAGCTGTTGTTACGATTGGCTTTTGACCTGTGATAAGTGCTAAGTCATTCATTGCAGCTTCGATAACCTTTGGATTTTCCTTAGCATCAGACATACCGATGTTAATTACAATCTTTTCAAGCTTTGGAATTTGCATTGCGCTTTTATATCCGAACTTTTCCATAAGTGCAGGAGCAACTTCATTTTTGTATTTTTCTTGCATTCTTGACATTGTGTGTTCTGCCTCCTTCCGTATTAGTCATTAAATGTTTCTTGACATTTTTTGCAGTATCTTACCTTTGAACCGTCTTCTAATACCTTAACGCCAGTTCTTGCAGCCTTACCACATTTTGAGCAAACTCTTAAAACGTTTGAAGCATCGATTGCAGCTTCCTTCTTAATAATGCCGCTTTCTTGACCTTGAGCTCTTGCTTTTTGGTGCTTCTTAACTATTGCAACGCCTTCAACAATAACCTTTCCTTCTTGAGGAATAGCTGTTAAAACCTTGCCTTCTTTGCCCTTATCTTTGCCGGAGATAACTTTTACGATATCACCGCGTTTAACATGCATTTTATTCATCGTATTTACCTCCTCTTATAGAACTTCAGGAGCCAAAGACAATATCTTCATATAGTCTTTATCACGAAGTTCTCTTGCAACAGGCCCAAATATACGTGTTCCTCTTGGGTTTTTATCGTCTTTTACGATAACTGCTGCATTTTCATCAAATCTGATATATGAACCGTCACTACGTCTTGATTCTTTAACTGTTCTTACTACAACAGCCTTAACTACATCACCTTTTTTGACAACGCCGCCCGGAGTTGCCTTCTTAACAGAACAGATGATTTCGTCGCCAACGGCTGCGTATCTTTTCTTAGAACCGCCCATAACACGAATACACATAACTTCTTTAGCGCCTGTGTTATCAGCAACTTTTAAGCGTGTTTGTTGTTGTATCATGTTCTTTCCTCCTTCCGGCAAAAAACAAAATTATTTTGCCTTCTCTACAATTTCAACCAATCTCCATCTTTTATCTTTGGACAATGGTCTTGTTTCCATAACCTTAACCTTATCGCCTATACCACATACATTTTCTTCGTCATGAGCTTTAAGTTTGTAGGTTCTTTTAACAACTTTTCCGTAAAGCGGATGCTTTACACTTTCTTCTATTGCTACTACGATGGTTTTCTCCATCTTGTCGCTTATTACTTTTCCGATTTTGATTTTACGGTTATTTCTTTCCACTACATGGTCCTCCCTTCATACAATGAATTGTATTGACCGTCATTAGATTGCAGAATCCTCTAATTCTCTTTCGTGAATGATGGTCTTTATACGAGCGATAGTTTTCTTTACGTCAGAAATCTTCTTTGGATTATCTAATTGATTAATAGCAAGTTGAAATCTCAAATTGAAAAGTTCTTCTTTGCATTCAGCTAACTTTTGATTAAGTTCTTCAACTGATAGTTCTCTAAGCTCTGTTACTTTCATTCTTATTCACCATCCTTCGCTTCGCGTTTAACGAATTTACACTTAATTGGAAGCTTGTGCATTGCAAGACGCATAGCCTCTTTGGCTACCTCTTCTGAAACGCCGCCGATTTCGAACATTACTCTACCCGGCTTAACAACTGCTACCCAATATTCCGGAGAACCTTTACCTGAACCCATTCGAGTTTCAGCAGGTTTTTGTGTGATTGGCTTATCCGGGAAAATTTTGATCCAAACTTGGCCACCACGCTTTGTGTATCTTGTCATAGCAATACGGGCTGCTTCGATTTGTCTTGAAGTAATCCAAGCCGGCTCTAAAGCCTGTAAACCAAATTCGCCGTTTGATACAACGTTACCACGTGTTGCTTTTCCCTTCATTCTGCCACGCATAACTTTTCTATATTTTACTCTTTTTGGTAATAACATTATTTATTGCCTCCCTTCGCTTTGCGATCGGGTCTAGGTCTTCTTGGTCTGTCTTGCTTTTCTTCTCTGTTTGCAGATTCAGCTAAAACTTCGCCTTTGTATATCCATACTTTAACACCTAGTTTACCATAAGTTGTATCAGCTTCAGCAAAACCGTAGTCAATATCAGCTCTTAGTGTTTGAAGTGGAATAGTACCTTCGTGATATTGTTCTGTTCTTGCGATTTCTGCACCGCCAACACGACCAGCAACTGCTGTCTTAATACCCTTAATACCGCATCTCATGGCTCTACCCATTACTTGCTTCATAGCTCTTCTGAAAGAAATTCTCTTTTCAAGTTGAGCTGCAATATTTTCAGCAACAAGTTGTGCGTTAGTGTCAGGATTTTTAACTTCCATGATATTTACATTAACGCTTCTTCCTGTCATCTTTTCAAGTTGAACCTTCAACTTGTCGATTTCTGCACCGCCTTTACCGATAACGATGCCCGGCTTTGCAACGTAAAGAGTAACATAAACCTTGTTTTGTTTTCTTTCAACAACAATCTTAGCAACTCCTGCATCATAGCAAGCCTTTTTGACAAACTTTCTTATATTATAGTCTTCAACCAATTGGTCGCCAAATTCCTTTTTGCTTGCGAACCACTTGGAATCCCAATCCTTTATAATACCGACTCTAAGGCCGTGAGGATTAACTTTTTGTCCCATAGGATTAACCTCCTTTTTCGATTATTCTTTTTCTTTTAATACCAAAGTAATATGACTTGTTCTCTTTAAAATTCTAAATGCTCTGCCTTGAGCTCTAGGTTGAACTCTCTTAAGAGTTGGGCCTTGAGTTGCATAACATTCTGCAACATATAATTTTGATGCGTCCATACCGAAGTTGTTTGTTGCGTTTGCCATAGCAGACTTTAATAATTTTTCAAGATATTCACTGGCAGCCTTTGGTGTATTTTTGATGATACCCATTGCATAAGCTGCATCTTTACCTCTTATAAGGTCAAGAACGATTTTCACCTTTCTTGATGATATACGAGCATATTTTACACTAGCACGTGCTTCCATAGTGGAATCCTCCTTTCAAGTTTTAGGATTATATTCTTATTTAAATATAGTTCATAAAACAAATATTCATTATGTTTAGCACGAGGAGTTCGTACCAAACAGTAAATCATTGTGTTTTAAGCTTATTTAGATGTCTTTGAACCAACGTGACCTTTGAATGTTCTTGTTGGAGCAAATTCACCAAGTCTGTGTCCTACCATATCTTCGCTGATGAATACCGGAACATGCTTTCTGCCGTCATGAACAGCGATTGTATGTCCAACCATTTCAGGGAATATTGTGGAGGCTCTTGACCAGGTCTTTACAACCTTTTTCTCGTTTTTAGCGTTCATGTCATCTATACGTTTCATTAAACGTTCTTCAACGAAAGGTCCTTTTTTAAGTGATCTACCCATTATGAAATCCTCCTTCTATTATTTAGCGTTTCTTCTCTTAACGATAAACTTATCGGTTCTGTTCTTATGCTTTCTAGTCTTAAGACCAAGAGCCGGTTTGCCCCAAGGTGTAACCGGTGCAGGACGACCGATAGGAGATTTACCTTCACCACCACCGTGTGGGTGATCGTTAGGGTTCATTACAACACCACGGACTGTTGGTCTCCAACCCATGTGACGCTTTCTGCCGGCTTTACCGATAGAAATATTTTCATGTTGTTGGTTTCCGATAATACCGATTGTTGCTTTACAATCAAGACGAATCATTCTTACTTCACCGGATGGAAGTCTTACTTGAGCATATTTGCCTTCTTTTGCCATAAGCTGAGCTGAAACACCTGCTGAACGAACAAGTTGTGCGCCCTTTCCCGGATAAAGCTCAATGTTGTGGATAAGTGTACCAACCGGAATGTCCTTTAAGAAAAGTGCGTTACCCGGTTTGATATCTGCGCCTTCACCTGAGACAATCTTATCTCCGTCTGTAAGACCGATTGGAGCGATGATGTATGCTTTTTCTCCATCTTCGTATTGGATAAGAGCAATGTTAGCGCTACGGTTTGGATCATATTCGATACCGATAACTGTAGCTAAAACTCCGTCTTTTTGTCTCTTGAAGTCTATAATTCTGTATTTTTGTCTATTACCGCCGCCTCTATGACGAACAGTAATTCTACCATATGAATTTCTACCTGCGTTCTTTTTCTTAGAAGCTAACAATGAACGTTCTGGCTCAAACTTAGTGATTTCACTATAGTCAGAAACTGTCATAAATCTTCTTGCAGGAGAGGTAGGCTTAAACTTTCTGATAGCCATTATGTTTTCCTCCTATTATTTATTACATATCAAAGAACTCAATTGTCTTTGATCCTTTTGCAAGGGTTACGATAGCTTTCTTATAAGAAGCTCTTCTACCTTCATATTTGCCCATTCTCTTAAGTTTTCCTGTCACATTCATTGTGTTAACGTCTGCAACTTTAACTCCGAAAATTTCTTCGACGGCTTTTTTAATCTCTACTTTATTAGCAGTTTGAGGTACTTCGAAAGAATACTTTTTGATTTCGTTTCCTTCTCTGTCAAATGTAACTTCCATACTGCGTTCAGAGATGATTGGCTTTCTGATAATGTCGTGTGCGAATTTCATTATGCAAGCACCTCCTCAATTTTCATAACAGCATCTTTAGAGATAACGAATTTGTCGTGCTTTAAGATTTCATAAGCGTTTAATACACTTACATAAGTAGGTGTAACACCCTTAATGTTTCTTGCTGACTTGTAAACGTTTTCATCACATTCAGCTGTTACAACCAATGCCTTAGAGTTGATTTCCATACCCTTTAACATTTTTGCGATTGCAGCTGTTTTGATTTCTTCCATCTTCAAATCTTCAACAACGAAAATTTCATATGCTTCATATTTAGCAGCTAAAGCTGATTTTAAAGCAATCTTCTTTAACTTCTTATTGATGCTAAATCTGTAATCACGAGGTTTTGGACCTAATGCAACACCACCGCCTGTCCATTGTGGAGCACGGATACTTCCTTGTCTTGCACGGCCTGTTCCCTTTTGTCTCCAAGGCTTAATTCCGCCGCCTCTGACTTCTGTACGAGTCTTTGTGCTTTGTGTGCCTTGTCTTTGGTTTGCAAGGTAGTTTGTTACTACTGTGTGCAATACCGATTTATTCACTTCAGCGCAGAAGATACTGTCGGAAACTTCCATAGAACCTGTCTTAACGCCTTCCATGTTATATACAGCAACTGTAGCCATATTCTATTCCTCCTTTCCGATAATCACGCTTTTACGCTATTTCTAATTGTAACAAGTCCACCCTTGTTTCCAGGGATAGCACCTTTAATTAGAATTAAATCGTTTTCTGCGTCAACCTTAACTACTTCAAGGTTTTGAATTGTAACCTTTACAACACCCATATGTCCGGGAAGTTTCTTTCCCTTCATTACACGACCAGGTGCTGAACAAGCTCCCATTGAACCTGAACCTCTGTGATAACCTGAACCGTGAGCCATAGGACCTCTGTGAAGTCCCCATCTCTTCATTGGGCCTGCAAAGCCTTTACCCTTTGAGATACCTGAAACATCGATTTTTTCGCCTGCTTCAAATGTATCAGCCTTGATTTCGTCACCAACGGAAAGTGAAGATGTGTCTTCTAATCTTAACTCTCTTAAGTATTTCTTTGCGGCAACATCTGCTTTTGCAAATACGCCTTTTTGAGGCTTATTAAGTGCTTTTTCCTTTACATCACCAAAGCCTACAACAACTGAATTGTAACCATCGTTTTCAACCGTTTTTGATTGAATAACTGTGCAAGGGCCAGCCTTTACAACAGTAACCGGGATTACCTTTCCGTCCTCAGCAAAAATTTGAGTCATACCCAACTTTGTGCCAATAATTGCTTTTTTCATTTTCTTCATCCTTTCTTACAGTTATTGGTTCCTACTTAAAAAGCAATGGTAGGAACGTGACCTGCATCATAGCTTTTAGAAAGCTACTGCACTTTTAGGTCTTGACTTACTTTTGGATAACGTCGAATTCAACGCCTGCAGGTAAGTCGATTTTGAATAACGCTTCCATAGTTTTTGCACCAGGAACAACGATATCAATAAGTCTTTTGTGAGTTCTTCTTTCAAATTGCTCACGAGAATCTTTGTACTTATGAACAGCTCTTAGGATAGTGATAACTTCCTTTTCAGTTGGTAGCGGAATAGGTCCTGAAACCTTTGCGCCTGTTCTTTTTGCAATTTCAACAATCTTTTCTGCTGATTGATCTAGTACTGCATGATCATAAGCTTTCAACTTGATTCTGATTTTTTGAACTGCTGCCATGTTTTTCCCTCCTATAAAATTTTTGGCTTGTGGGTGCTTAATGCACTCTACACTTGCACGACAGCTACGATGTGAAAACAACATCGCCGGGTGTTTCCTATATCACCCAAAATAAAACCCGAATCGCCAAAAATCAAGGCGTCCGGGACGTTTCAGCCACAAAAGTACACAACTCAAGCTTTTTACGAGGCAAATTGCCGCGCAAAGCACACTACTAATATGGCGTGACCTGTCGCCCGGTTTCATGAATCGGACATTCTCCACGGAAAAACCAAGTCTAGCTTGCAACCTCCCGCTTCATCGTTTGTCAAGTGTCACAACACTACAATTATATAGCAAATTACACCATTTTGCAAGTATTTTTATACATTTTATTTAAAAAATAATTAACAAACTTTCTAGATTTTCACTCTATAATTTTGTGCATTTTAACTACATTTTTTTGTATGTTTATAATATATTTAAAAATTTTTCATAGTTGACAAAATTTAAACCACTATTTTTTTAATTATTTTATTTCTAATGTTGCAAATTTTTTATTTTTGTGTTATTATTTGTAAGTAAATTTGATAAAAGAGGTGCTTTTTAATGAAGCGTATGTTATTTACTTCAGAGTCTGTTACGGAAGGACATCCCGATAAAATCTGTGACTGCATTTCTGATGCTATATTAGATGAAATATTAAAGCAAGACCCAAATGCTCGTGTTGCTTGTGAAACAACCTGCACAACAGGTATTGTATCAATAATGGGCGAAATCTCAACCACTTGCTATGTAGACTTCCCAAAAATTGCAAGAGAAGCCGTTCTTGAAATTGGTTACGACCGTGCAAAATATGGTTTTGACGGAAACACTTGTGCAGTTTTAACTTCAATAGATGAACAATCTCCCGACATTGCTATGGGCGTTGACAAAGGCTACGAAAACAAAAACGGCGAAGATGATATCGAAAACTCAACAGGTGCAGGTGACCAAGGTATGATGTTTGGTTATGCTTGCGATGAAACACCTGAACTTATGCCGCTTCCTATTTCATTGGCGCATCGTCTTGCAAAAAAACTAACTGAGGTTAGAAAGTCAGGCTTACTTCCATATCTTCGTCCTGACGGCAAAACGCAAGTTACAATAGAATATATAGACGGAAAACCCGTTTCGGTTGATACAGTAGTTATTTCAACACAGCACTCCCCCGATGTTTCTTTGGAACAAATGAGAGAAGATTTAATTCGCGAAGTTGTAAAAACTGTAATTGACGAAAAATTACTAACCGAAAATACACACTACTATATAAACCCTACCGGCAGATTTGTTATCGGCGGGCCTCAAGGGGATTCAGGGCTTACCGGCAGAAAAATTATTGTTGACACTTACGGTGGATATGCAAGACACGGCGGTGGAGCTTTCTCCGGAAAAGACCCAACAAAAGTTGACAGAAGTGCTACTTATGCTGCTCGTTGGGTGGCTAAAAATATCGTCGCAGCAGGGCTTGCCTCAAAATGCGAAGTCCAGCTTGCATATGCAATCGGTGTTGCAAGACCGGTTTCGATTATGGTAGATACTTTTGGCACAGGAAAAGTTGATGATGAAAAATTAGCTGGTGTTGTTAATGATGTATTTGACTTGCGACCACACGCTATCATCAAAAACCTAGACCTTAGAAAACCAATTTATAAACAATTATCTGCCTATGGTCATATGGGAAGAGAAGACCTTGGTGTAAAGTGGGAAGAAACAAATATGGTAGATGCTCTAAAAAAAGCATTGCAATAAAATATAACTAAAAAGTGCTTATCTTAATAAGCACTTTTTTATGTCCTTATAAAATTTTTCTGACTATTTTATCGATAGTTTTATCTGCAAGTTCAAGTTCTGAACATTTTTCAAAATAATACTCTTTCTCTTTTTCATAACCACAAGAAAGGTTAAGCTTTGCCACTCCTTCTGCTATACGAAAAGCATACATCTTTTTAATTTCTTTTAATTCCTTTTCATATTTTTCATCAGTCCCTAACAGCCCTGATTCTTTATAGAAATCAAGAATTGTATCCCCCTCTCTTTTAGGGAAGATTTCGTGAGGTGCAGTAGAATCAAAAACACATAGCGAAAGTTCCGGCACTACTACCATATCAAGACTTTTTGTATCAAAACTGCAATAGTATGTCTGTGTTTTATATCCATTCTCTATTGTGCTTCTTAAAAGCTTTTTTAAAAATGTTGATTTTCCTGTCCCCGGTCTGCCTTTAATAAAGTATCTGTTTTTTAATCCGTCTGTCAAGGATTCAATATAATTTACAGAGCCAAACGGAGTTGAACTCCCAAAAAACCTTTCTAGATTTTCTGTCCCTATTCCATTGTTTCGTTTTGGTATCATTGAGTCGATAAGCCCGTCACAAAATTTATTAAGCCTTTCAAAATCCATATTAGAATTATATATTTTTTCCCAATCGTCATGAATTTTCTTTGCCTCTCCATATGCCGAGTACAAAGACGCAAGGCTTGACTTTGACTTTTTATCAAGTTCCTCCATTCTATCTTTATATTCCACTAATTTCTTTGTTTTTAAAAACTTATCTGTATCAACTACCTTACAGTGTTTTTTTTGACTATATATTTTCTCATCTATAATGGCAGTTTTATTGTCCCTAATTATAACGGCATCGTCTTGCGAAATGTTAAAAGGCGAAATAATTTCCTCAAATTTCTTTTCTTCTTTTTCTAAATACTTCGCTACACCTTTTATAATATAGTTCCTTAAAAATGTTGAGTTTCCTTTTAGTACATATAAATTTTCAATACCCTGCAAATTACTCTCCGATAAATCTACCGGCCCTTGCGCCGAATTCGTTCTAACAAAATACTTCTCTTGCAAAATCAATCTCCCCTTTGGCATTCAATATCAAAAATAGTATATGCAAAAAAATTACTTTTTTTCCAATTATTTAGCATTAATATTGACAAATTTTTTTAAAATGATATAATTACAATATAATTTTTTAAAAGAGGTGTTTGATATGAAAAAATATGTATGTCCTGTTTGCGGATATGTTCACGAAGGTGATGCAGCTCCTGAAAAGTGCCCACAATGTGGTGTTCCGGGTTCTAAATTTACAGTTATGGACGAAGGTTCACTAAACTTTGTTTGTGAACACGTAATCGGTGTTGGTGCAAAAGATAAGATTGACCCTGAAGTTTACGCAGGTCTTAAAGCTAATTTTGAAGGAGAATGTTGCGAAGTTGGTATGTATATCGCAATGAGCCGTCAAGCAATCCGTGAAGGCTACCCTGAAATCGGTGCTTTCTATCTTCAATCTGCACTAGAAGAAGCAGAGCATGCTGCTAAATTTGCAGAACTTTTAGGAGAAGTTGTTACACCATCAACAAAGAAAAATCTTCAATTAAGAAGCGAAGCTGAATGTGGAGCAACAGCAGGCAAGTTAGAACTTGCTAAAAAAGCAAAAGAACTTGGCTACGATGCAATTCATGACACAGTTCATGAAATGGCAAAGGACGAAGCTCGTCACGGCAAAGGCTTCGAAGGAATGCTTAAGAGATACTTTGGCTAATAGGAGGTTTTAATATGGAAAAATATGTATGTCCTTGCGGATATGTTTATGATCCTGCCGTTGGCGATCCCGATAACGGAATCGCTCCCGGAACTCCTTGGGAAGAAGTTTCAGAAAATTGGGTTTGCCCGGTTTGCGGTCTTGGAAAAGATATGTTCGAACAAGAATAATTAACACTCAAAAAAAAGACATTTCGCAAATGCGAAATGTCTTTTTTTATTACATTACCCTTCTTGCACCAACATAGTGGAGCGAAGAACAAATTGAACTAAGTGATTGATATGATACCCTTTTCCCTGTTCTTGGAGCGTGAATTACCATACCATTTCCGGCATAAATAACAACGTGAGATATTCTGCCTTTCTTTGAAAGGAAGATTAGGTCACCGGCTTCAAGATTGCTTTTTGAAACAGCAACTCCATTTGAATATTGCGAACTTGCACTTCGATTTACCGAAACTCCCAATTTTCTGCAACAATATTGCACAAGTCCTGAGCAGTCAAATCCTGATGGGCTTGTTCCACCATAAACATATCGAACCCCAAGATATTTTTCTGCTTCTTTAACAAGTTTAACACCTTCACCGTTTCCGACGGCATAAGAAACGCCACTGCTTCTCGGAATAAACTCAGCATTATCCTCCACGATAGTCACATATGATGTTTTTACATATCCAATCTCATTTGTTGAAAGGACTATAATTTTTGTCCATTTTTTTCCGCCACTTACAACGCTGCAAAGAGTTCCATCTTCAAGTGTTGTAATGGTGTCGCTATCATCACTCGGCATAATCTTTACATCTGCAGCCTTTTTTGGTGACGTAATAACACCACTTTTTATAATAGTAGCAATTCTTGCATTTCTAAGTTCGTTAATTCTTGTTCTCTCAACCATATCCCCAACTTCTACGAACTCGGGTGCAATAAAACCTATGTCATAGTCTTTTCCGTAATAGATTTTAAACCAGCCATTTTCATATTCATCAAGAATAGTGATAGTTGAATTTGCAGATATTGCAGATAAAACAACTGAATTTTCCTCGTTTGCATCAGACCTTACCACTGTTTCATTAGTAACTGTGCCTTGTTGATACATTGTAGTCGCAAGTAGTACAGCCTTTACCGCATCATAGTCTAGCGTAATAAAGTCAGAATTTACATAGCCCGTAAATTCAGGTGCTTCTGCCTTAAACCAATTATCATCAACACCTACAATTTTAATTTCTGACCCAATAGGCAATACTGAAATCACTTCGCTATTTTCATCAGCGGCGCTGTATAAATTAATATCTTCACCATCAGTTAAAATATAGGCTGTTCTTCCCATATATAATTGAGTAGAAGCTCCAAATATAGAAAGGTCTACAAATTCGCCCTCTCCATCTCCCTTTAAAACAGCAGGTTCTGTATTATCTTGTATTATCGTTTTCTGAGTAAGCTTGTTTGCTCCAACTGCCCCAAACCCACAGGTTTGGATAATAGCGAGCGAACCCACCAACGCAGCAGCTAACACAGCCGCAAGCGTGTGTTTTAAGTTCCCCATAATAACCCTCCAAAATTATTTCTAAATTGTTACAAAATTATTATAACACAATAAAATGGATTTGTCAAACATTTTTAACATTTGTTAACATTTTAGTAACAATTTATCTTAAATATCCACTTTTTTTGATGTAAAATGGAAAAATATAAAAAAACCGATTGACAAAATGTATATTCTAAGATATAATAGTAAAGCAATTTGATTTGCCGATGTGGTGGAATTGGCAGACGCGCGGGACTCAAAATCCCGTGGTAGTGATACCGTGTGGGTTCGACCCCCACCATCGGCACCAAAAAAAGTACGAACTTTTATCAACTAAAATAAATGTTCGTACTTTTATGTTTTTAGGCAAAAAAATAACTCAAAAACGCATAAAATTAGGCGTTTTCGGAGGAATTTTTCTTCTGAAGATTCCATTTTTTCATTTTTGGGAGTAAAACACGGTGGTGTACTTTTACTCGCACTTTTACAACAAGAAATCTTGCACAAAATGACATTTCAATGGTTTTTATGCTTATATTTTATGACTTTTCAAATTATTGTATAATAAAAAAACACCCCACGGGCAGAAAACCTGCTCGCAGGGGAAACTGTTTTATTCGCGAAATTTACAAGTTCTGTTATGACAACACTAATTGTTGATCAATAATAGAAAACGAGGAAAGAAAAATGAAAACACTATTACACTTTATTCTCACATTGGCAACTGGAGGCTTGTGGTTAGTTTGGCTTCTCATTAAACATTTAATCAAGAAATAACACCTCAATATTGCTAATATTAACAAAATATGGTATAATTCAAACAGTTAATCTCAAGGAGGTAAAAATATGGCTGTAAATAATAAAATAGGCAATATTCTGAATTCCGTTAAAGATATAGCAGGCAAGGCATCGGAAAAAGCTGCTGTTGCCGCAGATGAAGTTAAATCAACTGCAATTAAAATTAAAGATGACGCAACGGCAAAACAAACTGAAATAAAAGCAAGTCTTGCCGATAAAAAGCGTGAGGAGGATATTAAAAAGTATTCACCTATCTTTAAAGAAGATGTGGAAAACGGTGAAATATTGTCTGAAAGAGTAATCAGAATTGTAAACTATGATGCAAGACTTGAAAACGAGACTTGCAAAGAATCAATAGGATTTTATGAAAAAAGTGAAGACCGCAAGATGCCGACTATTTACTCAAAATATGTATCTTCACTTGGTTTGACTTTACGACCACGGCAAAGTGATTCTGTATATATTTCCGACCCTTGCGTACCCGGTACATATATAGAAATTGACGAATACTATAATTACATGAAAGAAGTACGTGTGAATGAATTAACGGTGCTCGCCCAAGCACTTGGTGCAAAAAGCGTATCTATTAAATTACAAAATTCAACACATTCATTGTTTCATAAGGGAATTTCCGCAAATGCCGGTGTTTCGTCATTTTCTGTCGAATGCGAGAAAAAGGAATCAAAAAAAGAGTCTAAATCTTTAGAAATTTGGTCAACCACAACATTCAAGACCTCAATTTTTGACGGAAGTCCTATATTGCCGGAGCTTTTGTATTTTAGAAACGAAAGCGATATTTCGGCGCTTATCCAAATGGTGCTTGTAAATAAAAGCAAAATCACAACAAGAACTTATTCAATGAAAGCAAGTTCTTCTTCCGGCGTGTCGTTAAATGAGGCGGCAAGCATTTCGGGAATGTTAAAAAAGATTAAATGCAAAGCGGGTGCAAGTTTTGAAAAGACCGCTGAAAAAGAAAGCAATGCATTATTGAAATACACAATAGAATTTTGATTCATGCAATCGATTTGAAAAAATTTCCCGAAAACCGCTTAAAACAAGGACTTTCCGAATTTGAATTAAGCCCCCGCAACCAAATAAGGACAAGTGTTTTGATACCAAAATGCTTGTTCTTTTTTTATGATTTTTTTGGTTTCGCAATGCGGTTTGCGGATTTCTCCTTGACATGGGGAGCACTTTAGAATAGCAGAAAAATACTTCAAGTAGTTTTCGTTTTATAGGGTACAGTTTAACGATTACAAGCGTAAAGGCAAACAAACCATCAAAGGAAAATGCTCCGATGATGGGTTATTTTCGTTAAAGTATTAAATCCTACAAATGAACAAAACGCACAAGAGATTTGTTCACTTTTGGCATTGTATTACTCCCATCCACCTTTGCCAAAAAAAGACATCTTCATAAAGATGTCTTTTTTTATTTCTAAAAGCATTCTTTTTGCCTTACATTCCTAAGTTCACGGCGTTTTTTTCCACATTCACACTCAAACTTTTCTTCGTCATTAGTAGTAACAAGTTGCGGAATTTCAGTAGGCTTTTCATTTTCGTCAAGTGCCACCATTACAACATATGCCTTATTTATAAGTTCCCTATTTCCGTCCAAATGCTCTACATATGATTCAACTCTGACCTCGAGCGAAGTTTTTCCTGAATATGTTGCTTTTCCACAAAGAACTATTATATCGTTTGCATGAGCAGGAGCAACAAAATGCAAATTATCAATAGCAATCGTTGTGACATTGGTTTCGCAATGCCTTCTTGCAACTATGCCTGCAACCATATCAATCCACGACATTAATGTACCGCCAAAAAGACGCTTATATCCGTTTAGGTCAGCGGAATTAATCAAATGTACTTGCTCAACATAAGACTCGGAAGGTGTTTTTGTTTTCATAAAATCATCTCTTTTCAAAATATTTACCTTGATAACTGTCACGTCTTACCATTTCTTTATCTATTTCGTTTAAAACAACGAATTTTTTAAGACTCCAAAGCGGTGCAATAAGGGTATCTCTCCCCCCATCACCCGTAAGCCTTTGCATAACTGTATTTTCCGAAATTTGTTCTAAGGAATCACAAATAATTTTTACATATTCTTCTTTTGACAATGTTTCAAATTCGCCATTTTCATATTGCTCCGCAATTTTCGTGCCCTTTAATATATGAAGAAGGTGCAACTTTATAAATTCCGGTTCAAGTCTTGCAACTGTTTTTACGCTCTCTATCATCATTTCGTGAGTTTCCCCGGGAAGTCCCAAAATAAGATGTACGCACACTTTTATATTTCGCTTTTTTAGTTCGTTATAGCCTTTTAAAAAATCTGCATAGGAGTGACATCGATTAATTTTCTCTCCCGTTTTATCAAAAACCGTTTGAAGCCCCAGCTCTACTATAAGATATGTTCTTCTGTTTAGGTCTTCTAAATAGTCCAAAACATCATTTGACAAGCAATCCGCCCTTGTTGCAATGGCAAGTCCTATAACTCCGTCAATTTTTAATACCGGCTCAAATTTTTCTTTCAAAATATGAACAGGAGCATATGTATTGGAATTTGCTTGAAAATATGCAATATATTTCGCACAGGGCCACTTTTTGAGCATACGAGTTTTTACCTCATCAAATTGCGATAAAATATTATGCTCCGGATTTCCCGCAAAATCACCGCTTCCCGATAAACAGTAGGTACAGCCACCGACTCCCTTTGTTCCGTCAAGATTCGGGCAGGTAAAATTCCCATTTAGCGCAACTTTAAAAACCTTTGAGCCAAAAGTCGTTTTAAGGTGATAGTTCCATGTGTGATATCTTTTATTATCAAGTGAAAATTTAAAATCATTTTTCATTATATGTATCTCCGTGATTAAAAGAAAAAAGACAGCTACGCTGCCTTTTTCGCACCATCTTATAATTCAAAAGACTTACAATCTGTGCATTCGTTCTTTGTTGGGTTAAGTTCGTGTGTGCCAACTGTTATACAGTCCAAAGAACAATAATCTTTTGATTTACAATGGTTTTTGCACTGTGTAACAGTACATTTGATGCATTCGTTAGGCTTATTTGTACAATCCATATTTAACACCTCCTACTTGTATTATTGACAAGTTAAAAGGCATTTATTCATTTTATAAAAGATGATTATATTTATTGTAAAGTTGCAACGCTGTTAAAATTTCCTCAGATGTTAAAACTTCCTTTAAATATTCTTTAATTTTTTCAAAATTACCGGCATTTTTAAGTTCCGTTACCTTTGAAATATCAACCTTTTTAATAATCGCAAGCCCAATATCTATTTCTTCCTTTGTAGCAGCCGCCATAATTCTATCGTAGGCACTCTTCATATCACCGGGAATAGTCTCCTCGGTTTTCTCGCCGGTTTCCTCCGCCACAAATCCATTTTCATCACCCAATTCTTTAAGGGCAGACAGTGCCTCTTTTGCAGATTCTTTATCAAAATTTATGATATTTTCAACAATTTTTGGGTCTGATACAGTCTTTACGATATCAACAATATCGGAATTTGTGAGTTTTTCGCTGTCATTTTGAACATATTCATTATGTTTATTTATAACAAATATACGAAAACATATAAACCCGATTATACTTACAAGAATTGCAAGCATAACTAAAATGCCAACTATCCACAAGATAACTTTCCCGACTTTTTTGTTTTTATTCATAACAAATCTCCTTAGCCTTGTACGAACATTGAAATAATACTAAGTGCAATAGGCACCATAAGTGAAACTGCAACGACTAAACATACAATCTTTTTTGTTTTTTCATCAAAATTCATTTTTAGAGTCCTTCCTTCTGAGATTTTTAAAAAATCGTTTTACTGTTTCTTCCGATTCTTTTGCCATTATACCGCCGATATAATTAATTCTATGCGGTAAGACTTGGGATAAGTCACATATGCTTCCAAATGCACCCGCTTTTTTATCATATGCGCCAAAATACACGTTATCAATTCTTGATTGAATTATCGCACCTGCACACATAGGGCAAGGCTCTAATGTGACATACATATCACAACCGAAAAGTCGCCAGCCGCCGAGTTTTTTACAGGCTTTATCTATCGCCAAAACCTCAGCATGAAAAAGAGCATTCTTTTTTGTTTCCCTTTTGTTATATGCTCTTGCAATGATTTTGCCGTCCTTTACAATTACAGCACCAACCGGTATTTCGGCTATTTTTTCTGCTTTTTCGGCCTCTTTTAAAGCCGCTTTCATGAACTTTATATCCATTTTTATCCCTCTCACTTTCTTTATTCTATCACAACTATAAAAGTTTTGCAATAGATATTGTTTTTACTAAGAAAAATTGATATAATATAGGATATGGAGATTTGTTCCAAAGGAGAAAATGATGGATAACAGCGTATTTAGAACCTTAGAGTTTGATAAAATATTAAATATTATGTCGCACTATACAGGAAGCGAAACGGTGCAGGATTTAATCCTTAACCTAAAGCCGTTTCCAAATATAGAAAACGCAAAAGCGGCACAAAAAGAAACAACAGAGGCGGAAACGGTATGTCTTAGAATCGGCAATCCACCCGTTGATTTGGGTGTAAAAAACATTACTGCCGCTGTTAAAAGAAGCAGTATGGGGGGGCAGTTAAATCCCGGTGATTTGATTTCTGTATCAAGACTTTTGTATGTTGCAAGACGTATGAAAACATACCTAAATGACTCTATGCTTGATTTGGAAATTCTAAACGGACTTTCAGCCGCTTTAATTCCCGACAAAGCATTAGAAGAACGAATTAACACTGCTATTCTGTCAGAAACCGAGATTGCAGATGATGCATCTTCTGCTCTTGCACAAATAAGACGAAAAATGAAGAGCCTTAATGTTAAGATAAAGGAAAGTCTTAATATGATGATTCGCTCCGAAACGTATAAAAAATATCTTCAAGACCAAATCGTTACAATTCGCTCGGACAGATATGTTATCCCTGTTCGTGCAGAATATCGTGGTGAAATCGCAGGTATTGTTCACGACTCTTCTGCAAGTGGTGCAACTCTATTCATAGAGCCTATGAGCGTTGTCAACGCCAACAACGAAATCCGTGACCTTATAAACCAAGAGCAAATTGAAATAGACAGAATTTTATCCGAATTGTCAGGCGAAGTCGCAGCAAGAGAAGACTCGATTTTGTGCAACTTTAAAACTATTACAAAACTTGACTTTATCTTCTGCAAAGCAAAACTATCTCTTGATATGCGTGCAACGGAGCCTATTTTAAATGATGAGGGAATTATTGAATTTAAAAAGGCAAGACACCCATTAATTGATAGAGATAAAGTCGTTTCAAATGATATTTATTTAGGTGACAGTTTTAACACCTTAGTCGTTACAGGCCCAAATACGGGTGGTAAAACGGTTACATTAAAAACTATCGGTCTATTTTCCATTATGGCAGCGGCAGGACTTCATATTCCTTGTGAAGAAGGAAGCAGAGCGGCAGTATTTGGTAAGTTTTTTGCAGATATAGGCGACGAACAGAGCATAGAACAAAGCCTTTCCACCTTCTCATCGCATATGGTAAGAATTGTAAATATCGTAAAAGAAGCAGACAGCGACTCGCTTGCTCTTTTTGACGAATTGGGTGCAGGAACAGACCCAACAGAAGGTGCAGCACTTGCAATTTCAATTTTGGAATATTTAAGAGCGTTTGGGGCAACAACTGTTGCAACTACCCATTACAGCGAACTTAAAATGTTTGCTCTAACCACCGACAGAGTGGAAAATGCATCGTGCGAATTTGATGTTGAAAGCCTAAAACCTACCTATAAACTACTAATAGGTGTTCCGGGAAAATCAAACGCTTTTGCAATTTCAAGAAGATTAGGGCTTGATGAAGCCATTATTTCCAGAGCAAACGAGATTTTAAGCGACGAAGATATCAAGTTTGAAGATGTTATAACAGACCTTGAGCAAAACAGAGCAGAGGCAAGAAATGAAAAAGAATACGCAAAGCGTATGAAAGCGGAACTTGCCGACTTAAAGACAGAAATCGAAAAAGAGCGCAAAAAATTAAAAGATTCCAAAGCAAGAATTTTGGAAGAAGCAAGGCGAGAAGCGAAAATAATAGTAATGGAAGCGAAAGAAGAATCAAATGCTGTTATAAAAGACCTTGAAAGAATGCGAATTGAGGGCAAGGTAAAGGACTTAGGTGATAAAACGCAAAAATATCGTGAGCGTCTTAAAAAGCACGAAAACAAAATTGATAAGGCTATGCAAGGCAGTGCAAAACCAAAGAAAACCTTTGCCGTAAAGCCGCCACAAAACCTACTTGTCGGTGAAACTGTTGAAATTATTGATATGGAGCAAGCCGCAACAGTTATTAAAAAGCCTGACGACAAAGGAATGGTTCGTGTTCAAGCAGGAATTGTAAAACTCGATGTTCCTATCACAAACCTAAAAAGAGTTAAGGATAATAGTTCAAAAGAACTATCAGAAAAATATGTAAGGTCAACCGAAGCATTTGCATCAAAGACAAAAAATGTTTCAACCGAAGTTGATGTAAGAGGTCAAACTCTTGATGAAGCACTTATGAATGTCGGAAAATTCATTGATGACTGCTATCTTGCAGGCATTTCGCCTGTTACGATAATCCATGGTAAAGGCACAGGTGTTTTAAGAAAAGGAATCCAAGACGATTTAAGGCGAAACAAACACGTAAAATCGCAAAGACCCGGAAAATACGGCGAAGGCGAACTCGGCGTAACTGTTATTGAGATAGGTTAAGAGGTGTCGTTATGGCAAAGAAAAAAAGTATCGTCACAAATGCAATGAGAATTGTTGCCGCAGAAAAAATTCCATTTGAAGCAGTGGAATATGAAGCCGAATCTGTTGGAGAACATTTTGGTGTTGCAATTTCTGAAATGACAGGAATTCCTTGTGATATGTGCTACAAAACATTAGTTGCAAAAGGCAAAGACTATATGGTTATTTGTATTCCTGTTGACAGGGAAGTTGACCTCAAAAAAATTGCAGAAGTTTCAAAAAATAAAAAGGTTGAAATGCTTCCCACTAAGGAACTTTTAGGCATAACCGGCTATATAAGAGGTGGAGTATCACCAATAGGAATGAAAAAGAAATATCAAACATATATTGAAGAAACTTGCAAAAATCACGAAAAAATCGCAATTTCAGGTGGTGTGTGCGGGCTTTCTCTTTTGATGAGTCCTAACGATTTAATTAGCCTCACAAAAGCAATCCCGTGCGAAATAGTAAAGGAGTAAGAATATGGGACTATTTAATAAAGCAGATATTCTGCTTCCAAATGATAATATCGACCTTAAAAAATGGAGTGTTATAGCTTGCGATCAATATACTTCCGAGCCTGAGTATTGGAAAAAGGCAGAAGAAATCGTTGGCAAAAATGCGTCAACACTCAATCTTGTATTCCCCGAAGTTTATCTTGACGAAGGGCAAGAAAGAATAGATAAAATTAACAAAACTATGGAAGAATACCTAGAAAAAGGCACTTTCAAAGAAATAAAAAATTCTATTATTTATGTTGAAAGAACTCAAAGTGATGGCAGAGTAAGAAAAGGTCTTATTGGCTCTATTGACCTTGAAGAATATGATTTTTCGAAAGGGTCAAACAGCAAGATAAGAGCGACAGAGGGTACAGTTCTTGAACGAATTCCACCAAGAGTTAAAATTCGTGAGAACGCAAGTTTAGAGCTTCCTCATATTTTGCTTCTTATGAACGATGCCAAAAACTGTATTATCTCCTCCGTAATAAAGGGAGAAAAATTATATGATTTTGAACTTATGCAAAATGGAGGACACCTTGCAGGCTACAAGCCGAAAAATGCAGATTCTGTTATAGAAATGATAAATACTCTTTCAAAAAATGCAGACGGCAACTTGTTTTTTGCAGTAGGTGATGGAAACCACTCTCTTGCAACCGCAAAAACTTGTTGGGAAAATATCAAAAAAAATCTAAGCGAAAAAGAAATTGAAAATCATCCTGCAAGATATTGCCTAGTCGAAATCGAGAACATTCACGACAGTGCTTTGGATTTTGAGCCTATCCACAGAGTTGTTTTTGATATAGATGCAAAATTAGTTCTAGACGGGCTTAAAAACTATTATGGCGATGTTTCAAATACCGACAACGGTGGTCAAAAAATTATTGCAATTTATGAAAACGGCGAAGAAACACTATTTATAAAAAATTCACATTCTTCCCTCTCTGTCGGAACACTTCAAAACTATTTAGACACTCTTAATATAAAAGTTGACTATATCCACGGCGAAGATGTAACAAGAAAACTGGGTTCACAAAAAGGCAATATGGGCTTTTTACTTCCTAAAATGGATAAAAACGACCTGTTCTCAGCAGTAATTAATGACGGTGCACTTCCACGGAAGACTTTCTCTATGGGTGAGGCTCATGACAAGAGATTCTATTTTGAGGCAAAAAAAATCAAATAAACTTGACCGATTGGTAATTTTTTGTTATAATCACTTGTATCTTTTATAAGGAGATTTATATGGAAACTTTTGAAAGGGCTACAATAAGAAAGCACATACGAAATATTGATACTGTAAAAATATCTTTGGTTGGTGCTGTAAGTTTAGCAGGATTTATTCTGTCGATATGTAATATTGCATCGGGGAACTTCTTGTTTTCGCTTTGGTATTTTGCAGCATTTAGTCTTGCACTGGCATATGTAGTAATCAAAATCAATACTATCTTCCCTATTTCCGTTTCGGTAGACGACGAAAAACTCATTCTTACTACATGGAATAACGGAGTTATGCCATACACAATACCGGAAAAACCACGCTTCTTTTCTGATTTTATTCCGGACAAAATCAAAACTGATGAAATTTTACTAAAAGATATTGATAGTTTATATTTAGGCTCGGATAAATTATTTGAAAAACAACTTGAAGAAAAATATTACCCAGAAATCTTGACAAGACTAAAACAAGATGAACAGTGGGATTCAATAATAAAAAGAATGGACTTTTTAGTTGTTATTGCAAAGGACGGAAACGGGTGTTTTATGTCAATAACAAATTTTAGCACAACAGAACTTACAAGAGTTCTTGATGTGATAGAGAGAAATGTTTCTGATGTTAATATTTATACAAATATTTCAAGATTAATAAAGAAAAGAGAAAAAATAAAAAACTCGCTTTCATAAAGCGAGTTTTTTGATGCTTATTTCCAAGCAAATGTGCAAAGTCCGTAAATATAAATGAATATGATAATAACCGGAACAGCATAGCAGAATATAGGTTTCATCCAGTTTTTAACCTTTAAGCCTTTACCTGTGTTAGCCTCTTGGATTAAGTTGTCCCAACCCCATCCAAAACGCTTATTACAGCAGAATAATGCCATAATTAATGAGCCAACAGGAAGTAGATTTGTAGAAACTATAAAATCCCAAAAATCAAGCCATGATGAACCCTCAGCAAACGGAACAAATCCACTCCAAACGCTAAATCCTAATGCAGTTGTTAATGCAACTACAAATACTGCAACTCCACAAATAACGCTTCCAAGCGGTCTACTCCAACCTGTTAATTCACGAACGCAAGCCAAGATGTTTTCGCATACAGCAAGAACTGTTGAATATGAAGCAAATACCATAAATAAGAAGAACAACGCGCCCCAAATTCTTCCACCCGGCATATTATTAAATACTGTTGCCATAGTGTCGAAAAGAAGTGACGGTCCGGCATTAACTTCAACATTATATGTGGTACAAGCAGGGAATATAATAAGACCTGCAACGATAGCCACGAATGTGTCAAGAACAACAACATTTATAGATTCTCCTAAAAGTGAGCGATCCTTTCCTATGTAACTTCCGAATATAGCCATAGAGCCGATACCTAAACTTAATGTGAAGAAGGCTTGGTTCATAGCGCCAACGATAACACTTCCATTAATTTTTGTGAAGTCAGGAACTAAGTAAAATTTTAAGCCTTCTGCCGCCTTTTCAAGTGTAGCACTTCTTACAGCAAGAACAATCATAAGGATAAGAAGAAGAATCATCATATATTTTGTGACTCTTTCCAAACCACCTTGAAGTCTGAAGCAAAGAATACTAAATGCGATAACAACTGTAATTGCAAGATAAATAACATTTATCTTTGGAGCTGTAATCATTGATACAAACGATAAGTCTGCACTTTTTCCGATTGCGAACTGAACAAAATAATAAAGCATCCAGCCTGCAACAACTGTGTAAAACGCCATTAGACAGAAATTTCCGATTAGGGCTAAAATACCATGAATATGCCATTTTTGACCGGGTTTTTCAAGTCTTTGATACATTTTAATCGGGCTTGCTTGTGAGGCACGGCCTAAAGCAAATTCCATCACCAATACCGGAAGACCTAATACCAACAGGCAAAGCAAATAGATTAGTACGAATCCACCGCCACCAAACTGACCGGTCATCCAAGGGAACTTCCATACATTCCCACAACCGATTGCACACCCTGCTGAAACAAGGATAAAACCAAGTCTTGAATTAAATTTTTCTCTTTGCATATTTATACCTTCCTTTAACAAAATATGCTAGTTATTATATAATATTTTACAAAATATGTCAAGTTTCTGCCAATTTTCCGTCCTATTTCTCAAATTAATTCTTTTTCTGACTCTTTTCACATAAATACAGCAATTTTATGTAGTTTTATGTCGAACGATTTTTGACAAATTTTGTAGATTTCTATTGACACGAAAATTTTAATGTGATAAATTGTAGTCATAAAAGATTGGAGGGCAAATTATGACGAACGAAAAGGAAAAACTTGATTTTTTAAGATCAGAAATTGATAAATTAGCAGAAAAAGAATACCCTTATCTTTCCAATTCAAAACTCGTTGAACTTTCCCTTCTTTTTGAAAATACATTTCGCTAAAAAAGTCCACAAAAATCTCCCCATGTATGAACGGTAACTCTTTTAGTTCCATCACACATGGGGCTTTTTTATTCTTTCAAATTTCTTTTATAAAGTTTTGTCAGATGTCCGATATGATAAATAAGACCTTCATTTATGGCATCTTTTCTTATTCTAAAACTCCAATTTTGAGGCCCTACTGTACCGGGCGTGTTCATTCTTTTGCCGTAGCCTAAATAGTCTTGGATAGGAATTATAACTGTATCTGCTCTACTTTGCAAAACTGTTCTTATTATTCCTACGCATACCCACGCATCTTCGGCAACATTCAAATAATCACGAACAAACTCTTTATTTCTTTCTTTTTCATACCAATTTATAAGAGTATCGTTATCGTGAGTGCCTGTGTACGCAATACAATTTTTTGGATAATTATACGGAAGATACGGATTATCACGATACTGGTCAAACGCAAACTGAATAACCTTCATTCCCGGGTATCCGCTTTCTTCAAGTAATTTATGTACCTCGGGGGTTAAATGACCTAAATCTTCTGCAATAATTTTAACATTCGGAATGCTTTTTTCGATAACTTGAAACAGTTCCAGCCCCGGCCCTTTTTCCCATTTGCCCTCTCTTGCAGTTTCTGCATCAATAGGAATGCTGTAAAACGCCTCAAATCCCCTAAAATGATCAAGCCTTATAATATCATAGAGTTTTTGGCTCTCTTTTATTCTCTTTATCCACCACAAATACCCTGTTTTCTTTATTGCTTCCCAATCATAAAGTGGATTTCCCCACTTTTGACCATCTTTGGAAAACAAATCCGGCGGACAGCCTGCAACCTTCTTTGGGCTTGAATTTTCGTCAAGCAAAAATATATCCTGATTTGCCCATACATCGACAGAATCAAGTGCAACATAAATAGGAATATCTCCAATTATCTCAACTTCGTTCTGTTTTGCATATTCTTTTAACTTATTCCACTGTGAAAAAAAGATGTACTGTTCAAATTTGTAGTATTCAATGCTTGACCTAAGCATTTGTGAAAATTTCTCTATTGCCTTTTTGTCACGCTTTTTTATATCTTCGTCCCATAAAAACCAAGCACTTCCGCCAAAATGCTCTTTTAATGCCATAAATAAAGCATAATTATGAAGCCAATCATCATTTTGTGTTTCAAAAAGAGTATAGTTATAGTCCTTCCTAAATCTTTCAAACGCTTTTCTTAAAACATTATATTTATATGCCTTTATTTTATCAAAGTCTACGACTTCGACATCTTGTCCAAAATCTATGTTTTGCAAATCTTCGTCCCAAACAAGACCTTTATTTTTAAGGTCAATTAAATCTATCAATAACGGATTTCCTGCAAAAACGCCGGGGCTTTGATATGGTGAATTATTAAAATCTGTCGGATTTAGCGGCAAAACCTGCCACAGTCTCTGTTCAGACCTTTTTAAAAAATCAATAAACTCAAAAGCTTCGTGTCCGATTGTACCTATTCCGAGTTCAGACGGAAGACTTGTTATGTGCATCAGCACACCTGCTTTTCTCATTTGAACATCCCCCTCTTTTTCCTTTCATATTTATTTTATCATATTATTCAAAAAAAATCAAAATTATGTTGTAAAATTTTTAAAATTATTATAAAATAGGTAGAAGTTATTAAATTTTTGCATAAACTATAAACATATAAAAATCAAAAGAAAGGATTATGTTATGAATATTTGTGTATATGGCGCAGCAAGTAATGATATAGATAAAAGTTACATTGACGCTACGGAAAAATTAGGAAAGAGCATGGCAGAGCGTTCACACGCTCTTGTTTATGGTGCCGGTGCTTGTGGTGTTATGGGGGCTGTTGCAAGAGGTATGACTGCCGGAGGCGGCAAAATTATCGGAATTGTACCTTCATTTTTTAATGTTGACGGAATTTTATATGATAAATGCACCGAAATGATTAGAACAGAAACAATGAGTTCACGAAAAGCTTTAATGGCAGAAAAATCCGATGCTTTTATTATGGCTCCGGGCGGAATCGGCACCTTTGACGAGTTTTTTGAAATGCTCACCTTAAAGCAGCTTTCCCGTCATACAAAGGCTATGGTGATATTTAATGTAAATGGATATTATGACGATTTAGAAAATCTTATGAACACCGCAATTAAAGAAAATTTCGTAAAGGAAGAATGTAGAGAACTTTATAAGATTTTTGATAATATAGATGAACTTTTAGATTATCTTGAAAATTATATCCCTCAAGATTTGGATATCTTGCATTTTAAAAATGTATAAAAACGCATCTCACAAAAAGTGAGATGCGTTTTTAGTTATATTATTTGTAACAATATTGAATATAAAATTGGAATAGTTATAACGCAAAGGGTATGCGAAATTGTTGCCATTGATGCACCTGTTTCAGTGTTTCCTCCATACGCAGCAGGAAACACGATTGTATTTAATCCAAGCGGCGTGGCATATGCGAACAACGTTAAAGACATAGTTGTTTTATCCGCCCCCAAAAAGTACCCTATTGCAAGAAATATTGTAGGAAGAACAATTAATCTCAAAGCAGTTGCAATATACACCTTGCTGTTTCTTAATAACTTTTTAATATCATAATTTGCAACAACAAAACCTGTCAAAATCATAGCAAGAGGTCCCATACACGCTCCGAGATTTGACACCGTAGTCCCAAAAAACGACGGTAAATATTTCTCTATCCCTGTAATGCCTAAAAATATGCCAATTACCATTGCCACAAAAATTGGGTTTAGTAACCTTTTTAATGTTGATGTCTCATGCTGCCCCTTAGGAATAAGCAAGACAAGCCCCCATGTGTAAACTGCAATATTAAGTGGAAGTGTGAATAAAAGATAATGATATAGCATTTCTTCTCCCAATATTGCAGGTACTATTGCATTTCCCATAAATCCAAAATTTGCAAAAGACATCGCATACTTATATATGTTTTTTTCATACTCGTCTTTTGAAAAGACTCCTGAAAGCAGTATCCCTATACTTATAGCAATAATAAGTATTATAATGCTAAACAAAATAAATTTATACTCTTTTTTTAGCGACTCAATAGTACAATATCTCATAAAAGTGTTAATAACAAGTGCAGGAACGATTACATAGTTTTCAAGTTTTGAAAGCACTGTAACGGTGTTATCCGGTGTTAATCTCCTCTTATTTAAAATAAACCCTATTACTATGCACGAAAACATCATAAGCATAGGTGAAAGAGTTGCTATAAACACTTCTTTCATTATTGTAACCTCCAAGTATTTTATCTTATTTTTTGATTTTATTTGAGTTTTATTCAATATTATATCAAAAAAAGCCTTAAAGCTAAAGCTTCAAGGCTTTTTTTGTTTTAATTATTTAATCATTGAAGCAACTTCATCTGCGAAGTTTTCTTCTTTCTTTTCAAGACCTTCGCCCTTTTCAAAGCGAACATAATCTACAAGTTTAACACCCTTTGATGCAAGGTATGCTTCAACCTTTTGATCGCTGTCTTTAACAAATTCTTGTTGTAACAAACAGTTTTGTTCATAGAACTTATTAATCTTTCCGCCAACCATTTTTTCTAAAATAGCGTCAGGCTTATTAGCGTTCTTAGGATCTTCTTTAATTTGAGCGATAATGATGTGTTTTTCGTGTTCAACATCTTCTTGAGGAACTGTATCCTTTGAAAGATATAACGGATTGATAGCGGCAACTTGCATTGCAACATCTCTTGCTGCATCAAATGCTTCTCCTTCTAATGCACCTTCTGCCTTTACGATAACACCGATTCTGCCTTCGCCGTGAGAATATGAGCAAACATTTCCTTCAAAACGAGCAAATCTTCTAATCTTCATATTTTCACCAATCTTAGCGATAAGTGCTGTCAAAGCTTCGTCAACTGTTGTGCCGTTCATGGCTTCTGCTTTAAGAGCGTCAACATCAGCAGGATTCTTTTCTGCAACAACCTTTGCTACATCTGTAACAAATGTCATAAATTCATCATTTTTTGCAACGAAGTCTGTTTCCGAGTTTACTTCAAGTAGAACTGCAACATTTTTAGCATCGTTAACATATACCTTAACAACACCTTCTGATGCGATTCTGCCGGCCTTCTTTGCTGCTGTTGCAAGACCTTTTTCTCTTAGGAATTCAACAGCCTTATCCATATCACCATTAGTTTCAGTAAGTGCCTTTTTACAGTCCATCATACCACAACTTGTGATTTCTCTTAATTTTTTAACATCTTGTGCTGAAAATGCCATTTTATTTACCTCCACCAACAATATTATTCTTCTACTACTGCTTCTTCTGCAGTTTCTTCAACTTCTGCTACCGGAAGAGCATCTTCACCTTGTCTGCCTTCAATGATAGCATTTGCCATTGTAGAAACGATTAGTTTTACGGCTCTAATAGCATCATCATTACCCGGGATAACGTAATCAACATCATCAGGATCACAGTTTGTATCAACAATAGCTACAACCGGAATACCAAGCTTCTTAGCTTCTGTTATAGCGATGTGTTCTTTTCTTGGGTCAACTACAAAAAGAGCAGCAGGAAGTTTTTTCATATCCTTAATACCGCCAAGGTATTTTTCAAGCTTATCTCTTTGAGCTTTTAATTTGATAACTTCTTTCTTTGGAAGTAATGCAAATGTGCCTTCTTCTTCCATCTTGTTGATTTGAGCTAAACGGTCAATTCTCTTTTGAATTGTTTGGAAGTTTGTCATCATACCACCAAGCCATCTAGCATTAACGAAATACATACCAACTCTTTCGGCTTCTTCTTTGATAGCGTCTTGAGCTTGCTTCTTTGTACCAACAAATAGTACTTCACCGCCGTTTGCAGCGATATCTCTTACGAAATAGTAGGCTTCTTCAACCTTTTTAACTGTTTTTTGAAGGTCGATGATGTAGATACCATTTCTTTCTGTGAAGATGTATTCAGCCATTTTAGGGTTCCATCTTCTTGTTTGGTGTCCGAAGTGAACACCTGCTTCTAATAGTTGCTTCATAGCAATTACGTTTGACATTGTAAAATCCTCCTTGTTTTTTAATCTTCTACAGACGGCTTATAACTTAGAAAAATAATAATAAACAATTAAGTATTACCATCTGTATGCTTAATGTCAATTATGCAGAAAATGTATATTTTTATTCCACATACCAAATAATGATAGCACAAAATTCCTGCTTTGTCAAGCATCATTTTCCATTTTTTTCGATATATTATCTGCACGTACACAAATGATACTTTAAACCCGAACCCTTGACACGCTCAAAGCCGAAAAACCGCAGTACTACGGCACTTTTTTGCACAAAAAAAAGAACGACTACATTAGTATTAATGCAATCGTTCGATTGTGGCAAAGGTGAATGGATTTGATACCCGCGACCTCCGGGTTATCACTTCGTGCCGCCTTGCTGTTTCCAAAAGTTATTTCGGGCTTTCGCCCTATAACTTTTGACAGCTACGGTGATTGACAAGCACCTTCTTCTGCCACCGGCAGCGGTGCTTATCTATCCCCAACGAGCCACGCTCGTCGGTCTCATATTATCAGCTGATTTATTTCGCTCTTCTCCACTAAAAAATTGCTTACAGCTAATGCTATAAGCAATTTTTTTGGTTGCGGGGGAAGGATTTGAACCAACGACCTCCGGGTTATGAGCCCGACGAGCTACCAAGCTGCTCTACCCCGCGATATTGACTTGACTTTTGCTATGATACCACAGTTTTAATAGTTTGTCAAGTCTTTAATTAATATTATTCAAAAAAAGTTTTTTTATTCCAAATAATCGGTAGGATTTACATTTTTACCGTTTTTGATTATTTCAAAATGGAGATGTGGTTCCTCTGTTGCATCTCCCAAGGCAGTATTTCCAACTTCGCCAATAACATCACCTTCTGATACTTCATCACCTTTTTTTAATTTTGTATCTTCTGATAGATTTGCATACACTGTGCAAAAGCCATTGCTATGCTCTAAGACAACACTTCTTCCCATTTCCGAATCAGACACCTGCTCTACCACTCCGTTTGCACTTGCTAAGACCTTTTCACCGATTTTTGCTTCAAAATCCACCCCGTTATGAGTTCGCCAATCCTTTAAAGCTTCATTATATAATAGGTCTTCACCCGAATCATTTGTTATAATATTTCCCGAAACAGGTCTTGAAAAAGCAGTTTCTTCTATAATAATACTTTTGCTTACTGATTCTGTTTTTTTCTCTTCAATTATTTCTTTTTTGGGCAAGGCTTTCTTTTCTTCAACCTTTTCCTCTTGTTCTTCTAAAACCCTGTTTTCAATTACTTTTGTGATTTCTTCTTTTCTTGTTTCCTTCTTAGTCTTAGCGTTTACAAACCCCACAACCGCCATCACTACTGCAAAACAGCAAATTGCCGTATATAGTCCGCCATTATCTTTTTTCTTGTTATCCATAATATTTCCTCCCGTAACTAATCTTTACTCCTAATTATTCTCAGTTTTAAAAAAAATATACAACATATTTTTTTGTTCTCTATCTTGACAAGTATATTAATAAATGATAATATAATTATAATTATATTTATAAATAGGAGGAATTTATATGAAGAAAAAAATAATTTCATTATTTTTGTCAAGTATTATGTTGGTATCTTCTGTTGCATATGCAAATCCCGATACAGATGCTCTTCATAATTATTTGAACAATTATTTCAGCTCATATATTGAGAGTAACGTTCTTCTTTACTCAAAGATGAGACATGAAAATTCGATGCTTGAAAAAGCCCACTTCTTTGATGCCAATATTGATGATACAACAAGAGCGGTTTTGGCAACTGTCGACACTGTCGTTTCTGTTTCCGAAACAGATTCTTGGAATTCTACCGCTTCCTCTTCAAATGAAAAGCAAACATTCCAATTTAAAGTTTCTTTGGATATGTCTAATGTAAAAACTGCTTTTGAAGATTTATATGACGATAGAGTAAAGAGTTTTGAAAACGGCTCTTCCGAACAAAAAGCAGTAAAAAGAGCTGTTGATTCTTCTGCTGTTGAAGGCGAGTTTTTCGTAGATGTTACATACGATTCAAGAATTATTATTCCTGACGCATTTAAGCTTAATCCAAAATCCAGTATAAACTTGGTTCAAGATACTGACTTGTTTGAGGTAAACACAGCAACTCTTGACGAAACAAATCATACTTTAAAAGTTGCTTTTAAGGTTAAAGACGGCAAAACTGTAAAGACAAACCTTGTTGATGATACAAAGGCATTTAATAATCTTTCTGTAACTCTTACCGGTTTTTCAACAGAAACAAAAAATCAATTTCTTGATGTGACTGCAAAATTAACAGGCGATTCGTATACAAAGTTTATTGCAACAGATGACACAAACGAATTTGCCATAATTAAATACATTTCAAATGAAGACACTGCTTCATTTAAGATTTACACAACCGGTGGTGGCTCAACAAAACACACATCAAAAGAAGACACTACTATTAAGGTAACAGAAGATAATACAGGAACTAAAATTCCTTCTAAGACAGAAGTAAAAGATGACGGAACAATTATTGTTTCTCCTGTCGAACAAACAAAAGCCGATGATGATTCAACGTACACATTTACAATCACAAAGAAACCCGAACCAAAAGAAGGCTTTATAGAAAATGGTTACTCAACAACACCTTTTGCAGGCGGTGACCCTGAATATAACGGAACATCTGATATAATCATTACTTCATATGACTCAGAAAGTCCTGCTGTTTTATATCCAAGATATGTAAATATTACTGTTCCTCCTCAACTTAACCAAGGCATAAGCGAAGACGGAAATACAAAAGAACACATTCTATATATCGTAGGATATCCTGACGGAGAGGTTAAACCAAAAGGCAACATCACCCGTGAAGAAATAACTGCTGCATTCTATCGTTTGCTTGATTTACATTTCAGGTCTTCTATTGAAACAACAGAGCAAGATTTCCCTGATGTTGAATCTGAAAGATGGTCAAATAAATCAGTTGCTACAATGAAGAACGGTGGATTTATCGTGGGTGACGAAAACGGAAACTTTAACCCCGGAACTCCTATAACAAGAGCAGAATTTGCAGTTCTTGCAAGTAATTTTGCCCCTGCTGATGCTGCTGTTGCTGAAAACTATTTTACAGACATTGATGGTCACTGGGCAAAAGAATACATTTTAAAAGTTGCAGGTCAATACTGGATTTCAGGTTATGGCGACGGAACATTCAATCCTGACGCTTACATTACAAGAGCCGAGGCAATGTCAATAATCAACAGAATGCTTGTTCGTTATGCAGACCGTGATACTGTATATGTAAGAGAATGGCCGGATCTTTATAAGTCTGATTGGTACTATGAAGCTGTTACAGAAGCAACAACTCACAACTACTATGCAAGACTTCAAAACCAATGGTCAGAAGTTTGGGTTGAGGACGCTTATACAGATACTAAAAACGCTGTTAAAGATATTATGGTTGATACTTACGGCGAACAATAATATTTCTACTTATTAAAACAAGGGATTTTGTATCCCTTGTTTTTTTGCTTTTGCATCATTTTTTATGGTGTTTTTGTGCAAAATATTATTTTTTATAAAAAAAGATTGACATTTTTATTTACTTTTGTTATAATATTGTGGCATTAGCGTAAACTGGGAAAAAGGGCGGATTTTTAATGGAAGGAAACTTTATTTTAGCAGAGGACAAACAAAACCTAATTGTTGGTTATAAGCAAGTTTCAAAAGCTATAAAAAACGGCACTTGCAAAAAGATTTTTGTTGCTATGGATTCTTCATCATTGATTTTAGATAGCCTTTTAGAAAACACAAAAGATATTGAAGTTGTTGAAATCCCAACAATGCGCGAACTTGGCAACGAGTGTGAAATTGATGTTCCCGCTTCGTGTGCCGCACTAATTCGTTTATAAGCACTTTTTGTGCCTATATAAATCTATAAAGAAGGAGGATATAACGATATGCCTACATTTAACCAATTGGTAAGAAAAGGTAGAGAAACTTCTACTAAGAAGTCAACTGCTCCTGCTCTTTTGAAGAGTCTTAACTCACTTCAAAAGAAGACAAATGACCACTTCTCTCCACAAAAGAGAGGCGTTTGTACAGCAGTTAGAACTGCAACACCTAAGAAGCCTAACTCAGCTCTTCGTAAGATTGCCAGAGTAAGACTTACCAACGGTATTGAAGTTACAGCCTATATTCCGGGTATTGGTCACAACCTACAAGAACACAGTGTAGTTCTAATCCGTGGCGGAAGAGTAAAAGACCTTCCGGGTACAAGATACCACATTATCCGTGGTTCATTAGACGCACAAGGCGTTGCAAACAGAATGCAAAGCCGTTCAAAGTATGGCGCAAAGAAACCAAAACCAGCTAAAAAGTAATAATTAGCTAAAAGTGCATATGGTGTTATATCTATTTTATATAAGCATATAACCGTGTGCGCATAATCGGAGCGTTTAGTCGCTCAGAGTACCTATGAGACTCATTTATTCTATGAAGGAGGGAAGAAATATGCCAAGAAAAGGTTATATTGCTAAAAGAGAAGTTTTGGCTGACCCAATTTACAACAGCGTTATTGTTACAAAGCTTATCAATAACATTATGTTAGATGGTAAAAAAGGTGTAGCTCAAAAAATCGTTTATGATGCATTCGAAATCATAAAGGAAAAGACCGGCAGAGATCCGTTGGAAGTTTTCACAGAATCAATGGATAACATTATGCCTGTACTTGAAGTAAAAGCTCGTCGTGTCGGCGGTGCAACATATCAAGTACCTATGGAGGTTCGTCCTGAAAGAAGACAAACCTTAGGTCTACGTTGGCTTACTCGTTACTCAAGAGAACGTAACGAAAAGACAATGAAAGAAAGATTAGCTAACGAACTTCTTGACGCACTAAACGGAACAGGCGGTTCTGTTAAGAAGCGTGAAGATACTCATAAAATGGCTGAAGCTAACAAGGCTTTTGCTCATTACAGATGGTAGTTTAAATTTTGGCATGGCTTTTATGCCGTGCCAAGCATATCTACATTTCATGAAAGGAGGAAATTGTATTTATGAGTAGAGAATATTCATTGGAACATACAAGAAATATCGGTATTATGGCTCATATCGACGCAGGTAAGACCACTACTACCGAAAGAATACTTTACTATACAGGCCGTATCCACAAAATTGGCGAAACTCACGAAGGTGGCGCACAAATGGACTGGATGGCTCAAGAACAAGAACGTGGTATCACAATTACTTCTGCTGCTACAACTTGTTTCTGGGAAAAGAAAGCAGGCCTAAATTCAGGTGTAAAACATAGAATCAATATTATTGATACACCTGGACACGTTGACTTTACAGTTGAAGTACAACGTTCACTTCGTGTACTTGACGGTTCTGTAACCGTTATGTGTGCTAAGGGCGGCGTTGAACCACAATCTGAAACAGTTTGGCGTCAAGCAAACGACTATAATGTACCTCGTATGATTTATGTTAATAAGATGGACATTATGGGTGCTGACTTCTACAATGTTGAAACCATGGTTCACGAAAGACTTCATGCCAACGGTATCCCGATTCAACTTCCTATCGGAGCTGAAGACACATTCACAGGTATTATCGACCTTATGACTATGAAGGCTGAAATATACTATGATGAAATGGGAACACAATTCGGCGAGGAGGACATCCCTGCTGATATGCTTGAAAAAGCACAAGAATACAGAGCTAAAATGGTTGAAGCAATCGCTGAAACTGACGAAGAATTAATGATGAGGTATCTAGATGGCGAGGAGCTATCTGTCGATGAACTTAAAATCGCTCTTCGTAAAGCTACAATAAACAATGAAATCGTGCCAATGCTTTGCGGTACTTCATACAGAAACAAGGGCGTTCAAATGCTTCTTGACGCAATCATTGACTATATGCCGGCTCCAACAGATGTTCCAAACATCAAAGGTGTTATTCCGGGAACCGAAGAAGAAGACGAAAGACCATCATCTGATGATGCTCCTTTTGCTGCTTTGGCATTTAAGATTGCAAACGACCCATTCGTTGGAAATATCTGTTTCTTCAGAGTTTACTCAGGTACTTTAGATGCAGGTTCTTATGTACTAAATGCATGTAAAGATAACCGTGAAAGAATGGGTAGAATCCTACAAATGCACGCTAACCACAGAGAAGATTTAACAACAGTTTACTCAGGTGATATAGCAGCTGCCGTAGGTCTTAAAAATACAACAACAGGTGATACTCTTTGTGATGAAAAGCATCCAATTATTCTTGAATCTATGGACTTCCCTGAACCGGTTATCCGTGTTGCTATCGAGCCTAAGACAAAAGCAGGCCAAGAAAAAATGGGCTTAGCTCTTGCAAGACTTGCAGCAGAAGACCCAACTTTCAAGACATATACAGATGAAGAAACAGGTCAAACAATCATCGCAGGTATGGGTGAACTTCACCTTGAAATTATCGTTGACAGACTTCTTCGTGAATTCAAAGTTGAAGCTAATGTTGGTGAACCACAAGTTTCATACAGAGAAGCAATCAGAAAGCCTGTTAATATCGAACACAAGTATGCTCGTCAATCCGGTGGTAAAGGTCAATACGGTCATGTATTATTGAAGCTTGAACCTATGGAAGAAGGCGGCGGATACGAATTCGTTAACGCTATCGTCGGCGGTGCTATTCCTAAGGAATATATCCCTGCTGTTGATGCCGGTGTTCAAGGCGCTATGCTTTCCGGTGTACTTGCAGGTTACAACGTTGTTGACGTTAGAGTAACATTATATGATGGTTCTTACCACGAAGTTGACTCTTCTGAAATGGCATTTAAGATTGCCGCTTCTATGGCTTTCAAAGAAGGTATGAAGAAGGCAGATCCTGTTATCAAAGAACCTATCATGCTTGTAAACGTTATTATCCCTGATGAATACATGGGTGATGTTATGGGCGACCTTAACTCACGTCGTGGTATGATTAAGGAGATGGAAGCTGTTTCAGGTGCTCAAAGAATTACTGCTTATGTTCCGCTTTCCGAAATGTTCGGTTACGCAACAGACCTTCGTTCAAAGACTCAAGGTCGTGGACAGTATTCAATGGAACCTTCACATTATTCCGAAGTTCCTAAGTCAATTCAAGAAAAGATTATTAACGATCGTGCAAGAAAAAATGACTAATTCAAGGAATTTTTATAAAACACTTGATTTTTCTTTAAAAACAATATAAAATAAATATGTTAAAATTTTAAAATTAGGAGGATTTTACAATGGCAAAGGAAAAATTTGAAAGAAGTAAACCACACGTTAACATTGGTACAATCGGCCACGTTGACCACGGTAAGACAACTCTTACTGCAGCTATCACAAAGGTTTTAGCTATGGAAGGTAAGGCAAAATTCGAAGCTTACGATATGATCGATAAAGCTCCGGAAGAAAGAGAAAGAGGTATCACAATTTCTACAGCTCACGTTGAGTATGAGACAGTTAACCGTCACTATGCTCACGTTGAC
>DCIA01000001.1:76621-97848 GCA_002315735.1 Clostridiales bacterium UBA1738 | reverse complement strand
ATCAAAAATAGCAATATTATTTGATAAATTTTCTGTCTGTGGTAAATATGTGGTCATTAGCGAAAAATTGAATAAATATGAAACATAAAAAACCCTTGAAATCGCTTGACTTCAAGGGTTTTTGGTGCGCCATCGGAGGCTCGAACTCCGGACACCCTGATTAAGAGTCAGGTGCTCTACCAACTGAGCTAATGGCGCATATTATTTTTCTTAAAACAACTTCGTAATTATATCACATCGTTTTATCTTTGTCAATACTTTTTATATATTTTTTTACAAAAAAAAAGCGATAAAATATCGCTCTTTTTTGTAATTGCTAAATTATTCAGCAGCTTCTGTTTTTTCAGCAGCTTCTTCTGTTGTTTCTTCAGCAGCTTCTTCTGTAGCTTCTTCTTCTTTTTCTTCTGTAGCTTCTTCTGTAGCTTCTGTTTCAACAGTTTCTTCTGTAGCTGTTTCTTCAGCTGGTGTTTCTTCAGCTGGTGTGCCACATGAAGCAAGAACAGCCATACTCATAAGAGCAGCAATTGTAAGAGCTAAAAACTTCTTCATAATAAAAATCCTCCTAAATATTTTGAAACATTAGTTTCTACATCAAATTATATGATATAAAAACCCTAATTATGTCGCTAACGACACCGTAGATTATAATAGCACCCATACAAGAAAATGGCAAGATTTTTTTACAAATTCTTGCCATTTTCGTCAATTTTAGGTTATTTTGCACAAATTTTTGTTTTTTATTTTGTGCATTTTTTATAAAACCTTGCTTAAAAAGGTTTTTGTTCTCTCGTTATGTGGATTTCCAAATATTTGTTCAGGTGTTCCATCTTCCATTATCACACCTTCGTCAATAAATAAAACTCTGTTTGCAACCTCTCTTGCAAATCCCATTTCGTGCGTTACAACAACCATTGTCATACCTTCTGCTGCAAGTTTTTTCATAACATCTAAAACTTCTCCCACCATTTCAGGATCCAGTGCTGAGGTCGGCTCGTCAAAAAGCATTACATCAGGTTTCATACAAAGTGCACGAACTATTGCAATTCTTTGCTTTTGACCACCTGATAATTGTGAAGGGTAATTGTCTTTTCTATCTGCAAGCCCAACAGTGTTAAGCAATTTAATTGCCTGTGCCTCGGCTTCTTTTTTATCTATTTTCAAAAGTTTGGTAGGCGCTAAAATTAAATTTTCCATAACCGTCATATGTGGAAATAAATTAAAGTTTTGAAAAACCATGCCCATCTTCTGTCTGTGTATATTAATATTTGTTTTAGGGCTTGTAATTTCCTTGCCTTCAAATGTAATTGTTCCGGAAGTTGGCTTTTCAAGAAGATTTAAAGAGCGTAAAAATGTGGATTTTCCTGAGCCTGATGGTCCGATGACAACTACAACCTCTCCCCGCTTAATCCCCGTTGAAATATTGTTAAGCGCTTTAATCTTTCCGTCTTCATAGAATTTACAAAGATTTTTAACTTCTATTAAACAATCATCTTTCACTTCTTTTCAACCTCCTCTCCATTATTGATAAAAGTTTAGTCATAAGCATTACTATTAAAAGATATACCAAAGCCGTAAGCAAAATCGGATTTACTTGGTCATATGTTGTGTTTTTTATTTGATTTGCCGCTTTTGTAAGGTCTGTTACTGCAACATATCCGGCAACAGAAGTTTCCTTTAAGAGAGCAATCATTTCATTTCCGATTGCAGGAAGTACATTTTTAAATGCTTGTGGAAGAATGATTTCCTTCATAGTTTGAAGTTTCGAAAATCCCAAAGAGCGTCCTGCTTCCATTTGTCCCTTATCAATAGCCATAATACCGGAACGAATTACCTCCGCCACATATGCACCGGAATTAATACCAAATGTGATTGTGGCAACCCATGTTCCGTCCTTTGCCGAAACAAAGACAATAAAAAATGAAATAAGAAGTTGAACAACCACCGGAGTACCTCTAATAACAGTTAAGTATATATCACAAATGATATCAAATATTTTCATCTTTTTATTTCCATCAGCAAAAACCTTTATCATGGCAACAATAGTACCAATAACTACGCCTATTGCCAATGCACCAAAGGTAATTATTAATGTTTTTTCTAACCCGCTGATGACAGTTTTATATCGGTCTGCAACTATAAATGTCTGATTTAGTCTTGCAAGCCATTTATTAAACCATTCCATATTTTTCCCTCTCCAAAATAATAATAAAGCGATACGGCTCAGCCGTACCGCTTATCGTTTTAAGATATTATTCAGCATCAACCGGCAAGTCATATTTTTCAAATATTTTGCCTAATGTACCGTCTTCTGTAATTGCTTTTAAAGCTTCATTAATCTTAGTTGTTAATTCATCATTACCAAGTTGTAGTGCGATTGCATATGCTTCTTCTGTAAGAGCTTCATCAAGAACAACTGTTGCACCTTCTTGTTTTGCTGATAAAGCCTTTGCAACTGCATTATCTACGACAACTGCATCAACTTTTCCTGCTTTAAGAGCTGAAACTGCTTCCGGAGCTGTCTTAAATGATTGAATTGCATAGTTGTTATCAAGTAGGAATTGTTCGCCTGTTGTACCTTCTTGGCAACCCATTGTCTTGCCTTCAAGATCAGCTGCTACTTTGATTTCGCTGTCAGCTGTAACAATGATTGATTGAGAAGCCTTGTAGTAGTTGTCTGAGAAGTTCATATTTTTCTTTCTTTCGTCTGTTGCTGTGATACCTGCAACTGCCACATCATACTTACCTGTTGCTGCACCTGTTAAAGCTGCATCAAAGTCAATGTTTGTGATTTCAAGTTCGTATCCTAAGTAATCAGCGATTGCTTTTGCCATTTCAACATCAGCACCAACAATTTCTTCGCCTTCAAGATATTCGAATGGAGGGAATTCTGCATTTGTTGCCATTGTTAGAACTTGCTTTTCGCCTTCTTCTGTTGCTTCTTCCTTCTTAGCACCGCATGATGCAAGTGTTGAAATTGCAAGTACGGTAGCTGCCATAAGTGCTGTGATTTTTAATAGATTTTTTTTCATAATTTTATTCTCCTTTTGAATAATTATTTTTGATGAATGTATAATAACACAATAAAATGAATAATGCAAGCATTTTTATGCAATTTTTTTCATTTTTGTGCATAAATACTCATAAATTTTTATTTACCCACGCAGAAATTGTGGAAAATTTCCGTAATAATGTCCTCTGATACCGTTTCTCCGGTAATTTCGCCTAAAATATCAATCGCTTCATAAATATCCAAAGCGGCAATATCCTGTGGCATACCTGAATTAAGTTGCGCATTTGCTCTGTCTAATGTTTCTTTTGCTCTATTAAGAGAAGATATGTGACGCATATTCGTAATAATAATCGAGTCATCTTGCTCAATTTGTGCAAAATTATACATTTCTTTGATTAAATTTACAAGTTTTTCGATACCCTCTCCATTTTTAGCAGATATCTCAACCGAATTTTCTACTTGCGTTAACTTGATATCTGATTTATTAGCCACTATTATTCGCTTTTTATCCTTAGTTATTTCGAGCAGATATTTATCTTCTTCGTCTAATTCACGGCTTAAATCAAGCACTAACAAGACAAGTTCTGCATCAAGTATAACTTTTTTTGCTCTTTCTACACCTATTTTTTCAACAACATCCTCGGTGTTTCTAATTCCTGCAGTATCAAGAAGTCTTAAAGGCACACCGTCAACTGTTACAAATTCCTCAATAATATCTCTTGTTGTTCCCGCAATATCTGTTACGATAGCACATTCATCATCTGCCAAACAATTTAATAAGGAAGATTTTCCGACATTTGGTTTTCCTACAATAGCCGTTTTGATACCTTCTTTTATTATTTTTCCACTATCTTTTGTTTTCAAAAGATTCTTTATTTCTTCAGAATTTTCAAAAAGCGACATTTTAATATCATCAATCGTGACATCTTCCAAATCTTCATCAGGGTAATCAATAGCAACTTGCATTTGAGCTGCTAGATGCACAAGTGCTTTCCTTATTAAATCAATTTTTTTGTAAAGCCTTCCTCGTGTTTGAGAAAGTGCATTTTTTTGTTCTACTGCTGTTTTAGAATTAATAAGGTCTATTACACCTTCTGCTTGCGACAAATCAATTCTGCCGTTTAGAAAAGCCCTCTTGGTAAATTCTCCTGCTTCTGCCGGCTCTACCCCTGTTTCCAGTAAAATTTCCATAACCTTTTTAGACGCCGTAAAACCACCATGTGTGCTGATTTCAACAACATCTTCACGAGTATATGTTCTTGGTGCACGCATAATTGTAACAAGGACTTCATCTGCTATATTACCGCCTTTGTCAATAATATACCCATAATGTACAGTATGTGTTTCGCTGTCTTTTAAACTATCTTTCCCTTTAAAAATGCTATCACAAATAGAAATCGCATCAATTCCGCTAACACGAATAACCGAAATGCCACCAACACCAACAGGAGTAGATATAGCAGCAATCGTTCTATCATTACTTCTCATCTAAAAGCTCCTTTAACGCATCCATAAATGACTCAATATTTGAGAAATGTTTATGAACCGAAGCGAATCTAACATATGCAACTTCATCGAGTTCTTTTAGATGACTCATAACCTTTTCGCCAATTTCTGTAGAACTTACTTCTTTTGACATCATTTGGTATAGTTCGCTTTCAATTTGGTCTGTAATCTCTTCCATTTGAGCATATGTAATCGGGCGTTTTTCACAAGCTCTTATAAGCCCTCTTACAATCTTTTCTCTATCATACGGTTGGCGCGAATCATCTTGCTTCACTACTATTAATGATATAGTTTCTAGTTTTTCATAAGTTGTAAATCTTCTTTGACATTTTAGACATTCTCTTCTACGCCTAATAGAGCATCCGTCGTCTGCAGGTCTTGAATCAATAACCTTGCTTTCTAAAAAATTACAATATGGACATTTCATATTTTTTCCTCCGTATATCTTTATGCACAAATTATACCACAATATATTGTGTTTGTCACTTAATTTCAAAAAATTTATGGAGTAAAAAAAGAATATGCTTTTCACATATTCTTTTTTAGTATCCCAAAACCTTAACTTTGCTTATGTATGCACTGTTACTTGTACCTATTCTAAAATCATAACCACCATAACCCGAGAAATCAGCATCAATCAAAGGGATTTTTTCTGTTAATAGTTCTTTTGTGTTCTTACATTTTATAACAAATTCTGAACGTTTGTGAGATTTTGTATCTGTAGTTGCCGTCGGGTCGGAGGTATTATATTCAAGATAGATTTCGCCGGTTCCTATATCCTTATATGTTATGTCTATCCACGCCATATTCATTTGCGACGAAGATTGGTAATTGTCGTCAACATCAAAGGTCAGCCACTGGCTTGAACCACTCAAATATTTCATATTATTGACGGTTGTACCACCACTTAAAAGAGTTAGTCCATCATATCCGGCATTAGACCAATATACAAATTGGGAGGTGCTTGTCGGTTCAGAAACCGTCGCACTGCTATTTGTTTTTACTTTTACGCTTGCACCCGGGGCTGATACATTATTAGATTGTGAAGGTATTGACCATTTACCGCCACTATATGTCGGAGTAACTGTAACACACGAATTATCCGAAGTAACAAAAACACCATCATATATAGGTTTTACTTCATATTCATACTCTGTATTTTTAGTCAACTTACAATCTCTATACACCAAATCTTGCGTTTTTCCTATCTTTGTGCCGTTTCTGTATATCTCATAATCAATATCAATCAAGTTATTACTTGGTTGCCATGTAAGAACAACACTCTTCATTGCTGTTTTAGCCACACGGAGTTTTTCAACCGCTGTCGTAGAAGTCAATATTGGGTTATTTTCATTGTCCCACAAAAAACATTTTAACGTCTTGCTGTTATTCGTCCAACTAAACTTGCTTGATAAAGTATTGCTGTAAGAAGAATTATATATATCGGAATCAAGCGAAATCATTTTTCCGTCATTGTCATAAACTGCCGTATAAAGAGATAGTTTCTTTTCTTTACCATCAAGGTTTTCTATATTTGTTGTCACTTCATTTGATGAATTTCCGCCAAAATCAATTTTAAACGGCGAAACACGAAAACCCATCGTTTCATTTGTTTTGTTGAAAAGACTGTCAACATATTGACCATCGTTCACCAAATCACTGACATCAACAATGCCAACACCTAAAACATCGCTGCCGCTATTTTGTCTGTAAATCATAGAAAACGTGACTTTTTTTCCATCAGGGCTAAATTGAGGATGCGGTTGCCATGGGTCGTTAGTACCAGCTTTTGGTTCTGCAACCACATATGATTTGCCGGTTTTTGAGTCAATCAAAACAATTTTTGTTTTTGAGTCAACCAACTTTGCATCTGCAACAATCCATCTTCCGTCCGGCGAGGCACTACAATGCCAATAATCATAATCATCATTTAAATATTCTCGTTCGCCGCCATATTTATTCATACGAATAATGCCACTTTTACCTATGTTATTTGGCTCTTTATATTTAACTGCCACAATATTTTCGCCATCGGCAGTCCAACTTTCATGTCCCACTGCTTCGCCCGTGGTTGTGGTTGTCATATTATTATACTGCTTAAAAACATTATAAAACTCACCTGTATTTCTATCATATATCCACATTCTGTCAAAAACTTGTGTTGCAGTACCCTCGTGAGCAAAAAGCACAAGGTTATTATACACAGGATTAATCATTGCATGATTTGCCACAGTATTTGGCGAAGGGAATTTTTTTGATATCGTTTCCCAAGTGCCTTTTTCCACATCATAAATTAGAATTTCATAATTTCCGTCATCGCCGGTAATTGACAAGAATTTTCCATCTCTTGTTGGGTGAATTTGGTATCCCCACGGACGATCACCCAAGCAAATCATTTTATTTTCAGTAATTTTTCTAACCGTAACCTTATGTATGTAAATTTGAGAACCGGCATTATTGGTACTTCCTTTGGTCATAATTCTAAAATTACTGGCAGTTTCTGTATATTTATCGTAAAAATTATTGCTGGTAACATTGCTATAATTATCGGTAAAATCTACATTTTTACCGTCATTCTTAGAAATTGTAAATACAGCAGTAGTCCACTTTTCAGAAACCAAAGATGAAGTGTACTCTGCCTTATCCGAACCCACGAATAGTGAAAGTGTTTTATTGGTAGCAACAGAAGGCAAATAGTATTCAACTTCTATTTCTACTGTTTCATAATTTTTACCGTCTAAAAAACTATTTGGTATATCAAAATACCAAGAATTTCTCCAACGTTGATATTTTCCCTTTACACATTCTGTATATTCTTCATTATAAGAATATGTCTTCCCCCCAACTGCTGATTTTCCCGTTTCTCCCGAAAAAATAATTTTTCTATCATATGCTTCTGTATTAGTCCATCTTGAATTGTCATATCGTCTTCTAAGTATAAGGTCACCTTCAAAAGCTGTGCCGTTAGAATTTACCTCGGCGGAAATTTCCGTTGAAGATGCTTTTTTATTCAAATCCATACAATAAAGTTTTCTTTCAGCTTCAGTATCAGCCATAGGACGCATATACATTAAATTGTCTTTCGTGATACCAACATCATTACACTTAATGTCAGTTCCGTGCAGTGCCTCAACAGTATGAGTTGTAACATTATACTTATACATTCTCGACTCAGACTTGCTGGACACCACAAACGCATCACTGTCCTTTAACCAATAACTTTGAGTGAAGTAAAGACGCTCAACATTATCTCCGTCTAAATCAAAATATTCTACCGTTCTTCCTGTCGCACTATCAGTGTAACTACTGTAAAATACATTTTTTGCATATGCTGTTCCACTAAAAAAGAAACACAATATGCATACAATTAAAACTTTTTTCAAAACTCTTGCCTTTCCTTTAATTAAACTAATAAATTGTACTTATTATTTCTTTATTGTATCACAGATAGATGATAAATCAATATAATTATTAAAAATGTCAATGCTATTATTAATAATATCAATAAAAATCAAGAAAAATAGCATAAAAAAAATCGAAGCAAAGCGAACTTTACTTTGATTTGTAAAAGCCGAACAATAACGCTATCCGAATAATCGCAAAAAGTTGGTAGCAAACCAAAGGCGTATCTGAGTGCGTTTACAAACGAATAGCCGACGTTTGCGTGACTTTTTGCGAAAAAGGAGAAGTAAGGTAGCGGGCGTATGATTTTTTGACAAAAAAAATCGAAGCAAAGCGAACTTTACTTCGACGTGTATAAGAGCAAGTAAACGTATGATATTCAAGGTAAAAACAAGTAAAAGTACACCAAAATCTGTGCCGTTTCCAAGGTTACAGTTGCTTTGCCATATTACAAAAATAAACCCTCGACTTCCGGTCATATTGACCATCCGCCGAGGGCTTTGCTTTATTTTATATATTCCTGTTTTATGCTGGCTCCGCATTTAAATTTCACTTCTATGTCATTCTCGTTTACTATGATTCTGTCTACCAGTATTTTCATTAGTACCGTATCCGATTTTGTTTCATCGTCGTTTTCTGTCATTGCTTTTTCGAAGGCGTTTATCCACATATTTACCTCCGTGTATCTTAATGCCGAAGCTTTTAATTCTGACTGCCGTTCTTCAAGCTGCTTCATTCGATTGCTGTGCTTTTCTATCTCGCCGTTATATACGTCTTCAACAATGTTTCCTTGCTGCTTGTCTTTGATTAGCTTTATTGTTGTCTCTTGTATGTCTATTATCTCGTTTTCTATTTTTTCAAGTTCTTCTCGATTTTGTGGGCTCATTGCAATCTCGGCGCCTTTTCTCACAGTGTCAATAACTTCTTTTGCATTTTCTGTGACTTTTTTAAACGCTGCTGAGTATGTATTTTCTATAACGTCTTCGTTTACATGATGGCTGTTGCATACGCTTCGGCCTTCTTTTATCCTTATCGAGCAGCCCCACCCTCTTGGTTTCCCGATTTTTTTTACGTGACTGCGCGTCCGTTATACGTATTTATCAGGCCGGAGATTTTAGCTCCCCCTTCATTTTCAATCTTTTACTCCGCTGTTTTTATCACCTTAATAAAAAATTGCGGAACGTTTTTTTATATAAAAATTCAACTTATGAATATTATTTTCAAGTTTTAAGTTTAAGGCCGGTGGCAAATAGCCTTAGGTTTACAGTCTTATAATCTGACTGTTCGATGTTATGCGATCAACTAACGTCTGCATCAAATGTGTGTCGTTTGCCGCATCTATCCAAGACGCAAGCTCTCTGTTTGTTATAACTATTAGGCTTCTTGCCTCGTTTAGGAATGATATTGCTCTATAAAATATCGGCAAATCATTCGGAAGTATATTTGCATACATTACATCATCAATTATTATTACAGATGAATCCAGCATATACTTATATATTTTCATTGTCTTTAGTGATTTTTCCTTATCCTTTATCACCCTTAAAAACTCTTCTATGTTGCAATAATAAACTCTATGATTATTGTTTATCGCCATCCTTCCTATATGGGTTGCTATTGTTGTTTTTCCGGTATCACATCTTCCGATTATGACAAGATTTTGTTCTGAATTTATCCAATCTGTCTTTTTGTATTCTTCAATCTGCCATGCAATGCCTTGACTAACTCTTTCTGCATCGTATTCCTTATTTGGAAGTCTGCTTGCACCCGACTTCTTTTGAATTGACCGTCTTGCGCGTTCTTCTAATTCTCTTGTCAGAACATAATTTAAATAATCAAGGTTTGAAACCATTTCAATATTTAAGTCAATTTTTCCGTGCGCAATATTTTGAAGATTCAACGCTCTTGCCTTATTATATATTTCATTTAAGTTTGTCATTTTGCTCCTCCGCTATTTCCACAGCACGTCTTTTTACTACCGTTAATATACTTGACGGCATTTTTCGTCTGCCAAGCTCTAACCCATAACGATAAACAAGAAATGCCTGTATTTCAGATAGTGAACAGATACCTCTTTCCATGCAATAGTTTATTGCCATTTCAACTTGGTCGATTGAATACGAATTAGCAAGTGAGGCTATTTTTCCGGCTTGTCCGTTTGCATATCGTCCGTTTTGTTCTTTTAAAGCCGAGATAAACTCCTCCAAATTCTTCACACTTGTAAATATTCTTCTCATGGAATTTATTCCGACCGTTTCCATAATGGCTGATTCATCATGATAAGGGACATCACCGCCCGCATCAACATTTTTCTTGCACTTATGTATCAATTCGCCGTTTTCAGTTTTGTAGAACATAAGCACACCATCAACTTCTTCAATTCGAATTTTTTCATATTTTTCAACCTTGTTATGAGGAAGCTCATATTTAGTCCAATCATAGATAACTGCATATTTATCGGACACTGCTCTAATTTCACATGTTTCATCTTCAAAATGAACTTTTATCAACGCTTTTGACTCCTCTCGAAACAAATCACGTGGCGTCTTTCTTGTTCTTTCATGAGTCGTACCATTACATTCTTTATCCAACCACTCAAGAGCAGAACTGTTTAAGCTGTCTATACCCGAATAGGTACGCCCTTGAAGAAAGCCTTCCTTTACATATCTTACAAAGCTTTCAACCTTTCCTTTTGTTTGCGGGTCTCTTTTATGGCATAGAATGACGCTGAAGCCTGTCTTCTTCACATACCTTTCAAATTCAGCCGCAAGTACAATATTGCCATAATGTTCGCTTGCAACAAACACCTTGTCCTGGTCATAAAGAATTGTTTCTGTCCTGCCTCCGAAATACCTAAACGCCATATTGTGTGCAGCAACTGCTGTTTTAGTTTTGAATGGTTCTCTGCTAAAATATACAAATCTCATTCGGCTGTAGGATAACACCATACAAAAGAAATATATCACTAAATTTCTGTCATACATGTCCTTAATGCGATATTGTCCGAAATCTACCTGTGCTTCATATTATTATAAATCTACCTGATTACATATATATCATTTCCAATATCCTGTTTTTTGAATGTTCCATAAATTATTAGTCTTGCAAAATTTTTAAGTACTTATCCAGTCTTGTTTCAATATAACGAGCAAACAATGTTTCCATCGCTGAAAGATTGTGTTTTACATGATATTCATCAAATGCATTGTAGTAAGTGATTCGATCTGTGAACTTTATGTCGATCGGAGGATAACCTGCCTTCATTAACTCCAAATTTACCAACAATCTTCCTGTTCTACCATTTCCATCAATAAAGGGATGGATGCCTTCAAACTCAACGTGGAAACGTGCTAACTTTGTAACAACATGCTCAGTGCTCTCTGTAAAATCACGAAGAAGTTGCTCCATTTTCGATTCAATGAGATACGGCTGAACAGGCTCGTGCTGCGCTCCCATAATACGAACAGGCACTCTACGATACACACCACGGTCATCTTTTTTATCGGCTAATACAAGGAAATGTATTTGCTTAATTACATTCTCGCTAATCGGGACATTATCCTTTACAAGTTCGCTCACATATATAAATGCCTCTTTGTGGCCAACCGCCTCCATATGATACTTGAGTGGTTTTTGAGCAATGGTAAGCCCCTGAAGCACAAAATCCGTTTCACGCAATGTTAGCGTATTTCCTTCAATAGCATTGGAATTGTAAGTATATTCAACAATAAATTCTTCATTGAGCCTTGCAACCTCGCCTTCAGTCAATGGTCTTCTGCCGTCCAGCTCTTTCTTCTTTTCATCGATTCTTGAAAGAACACTTTCTTTCGATCGATATCGTCCGTCTGAAGGTTTCTCGGCATCCGTCGGGATTTTCCATACACGCCTTTCCTGATACGCTCCGGGTATTTTGCCTTCAGCACATAACACGCGTATTCTCCTATCTGAAATACCCCATCTTTCCGCAGCTTGCTTTGCCGTCATAAACACTGCATATCCCTCCTATCTTTTTTATTCCGCGAGGTTATTATATCACATTGTCGGAATAATGTCAATAGCTTTGGAACAATATATTCTTATTTATCGGAACAGTGCTTTTCGACAAGAGCAATATTTTTTAAAGGAACAACACATAACATTTTATCTTAACCCAAAAGCAAAGATTGTTGCATCATCCATTATTTCCTTTATTAGTCATCGCTGACCTTTATCACTCTGATTTTGACTTCTTATCTATTTCTTCAAGTTCGAGCATATACTTATCAAAATCAGATAAAAACAGCTTATCCTGCACAATTCTATATTTTTCAAATTCAGTTTCTGCGTGCAGCTTTGCGATTTCCGCCGATACTGTTCCTGCGTCTTTTAGTAAGCCGTATTCGAACATCTCAATAAATCTATGAAGTCTGCTTTCCCAATCCTGCATAGTAAGCGGAATTTTTCTAATCGTCATATTTTCTGCAAAATCAAGATATGCACTTACCATACGATTAAGTTGCTTAAGCTCATCTTCGGATAAATAGTTTTTTGCAACAGTAACATCACTCTTTTTAATCTTTCCATTAGGCGCATCCTGCCACGTTGTAAGTCCCATATGTTCTTTTGTTGCATTAGCACGTTCCATTATGAGTTCTGCTGCCGTATGCCCGTGAATCGCAAAATGCATTTTATTCTGCACACTTGCATAAAAACGCTTTGTCGCCGTTGCATTTTTATCATAGTCGATAGCTGTTGCATACAAATCAGTAACCTTCTGATAAAACATTCTTTCGCTTGCACGAATTTCTCTAATTCTTTCAAGTTGTTCGTCAAAGTATTTATCTGTCAAATATGAGCCACGCTTTATGCGCTCATCATCCATTACCCATCCTTTAATGGTATAGTCCTTTGCAATCCGGTTTACCCATTTTCTAAACTGCACCGCTCTTTCGGAATTAACCTTAAAACCTACAGCAATTATCATTTGGAGGGAATAATGATTGACTTCTCGAGAAATCTCTCTGCTTGCTTCTTTTTGAACTATTCGAATTTTTCGAATAGTTGAATCTTCTTCAAGCTCCGAATCCTCAAAAATCTTTTTAATATGATAATTTATAGTATTAACTTCAACATCATAAAGCTCCGCTAACATTTTTTGTGTAAGCCATATATTTTCATCCTCGTATCGCATCTCAACGCTTGAATCCTGCTCGCCTGTTGATGCAACAAAAATTAAATATTCCGCTGCAGACGAACGAATTGTTATTTCGTCTTTTTTCTTTGTCACAATATTCACTCCTCTCAATTCGTCAGCCCAAAATCATATTGCAAATAATCCGGCAGTTCATTTTCCATTGGAATATCAAACAAATATGTTGTCTCATTTTGCTTCTTGCCTTCGTTCCACTTTGTTTGCTTTCTCGCATTTTGAAGCAGACCTTCACCGACATATATAAACGGCATTGTAATTCCATATTCACTGCTGACTTTTCTTATAAACAAGAAAACCTTGCCCTTTGTTTCTGAAATTCTTTTAAGCTTTGAATATTCTGTTTCAGTAATATTTGCTACCGTCTCCCATTGGAACATCGAGCTTGTCAAAAACTTATCCTTGTAATTAAGTCTATCGTCTTCATCAAGATTCTTTTTTAGGTCTGCAAATATTATGACATCATTATCAACGTACTCTGTTCCTTTTTGATATGTAGCAGGTGCGCATAATAATAGCCTTTGCACCTCTTTTGAATAGTAGTTCTTCCAAAGCTTAAATCCATCAGAATTCTCGTATTCTACACTAAACCTTGTTAGTCCGTACTCAATCAAATCAGTAATATACTCGCTAAATAAACCATCCGGTTCTATATTCAATTTTACAAAGTCTCCGCTTGTCAAAACAAAGTCCTTATCCTTGTAATTTATATTCTCAAATGCGTGGTCAAATTCTTTATCTGTATAATGGTTTATTGTTTCTCTTAATGCTTTACGAATAGCATTTTTAGAATTAAGTCCTTCAAGCAAAGCCTTAAAAATTCTATACTCATACTCTCTCGATAGCGGAAGCATTGCCGACAAATGTTGGATAAATTCTTGTTGTCTATCCGAAAATACCGGCAGCAGTTTTTCATCCTCTGTGCCGTCAAGAACACCATGCAAGAAATTATAGTACGACGCTGTTTTTCGAGCATGAATACTAATATTCATAAATCTCATCAAATCAGGTGCACAGTCGTTATTAAGATAATCCATATGCTTTGGATAGCTTTCAGCATTAATATATTTTCTAAAGTTATAGTAATCCTGCTTCATATATCCTAAAGCATTGAAATTTTCGTTTTCAAGATAGTTTATAATCTCTTCCTTACTAAGCTTGTCAACATTGATTTCAACACCATAGTCACCAAGTCCAAGAGCCTCAAAATCATCCCTTACAAGTGACTCCATAAGTCTTTTCTCTACCACGAAATTCTCAGCCAAGCTACTTAACGCAAACGCAATTTGAACACTACGCTTATAGCTGTTACCGATAAAGTCGAGTACGGTTACATATTCTTTGTTTTCGTACTTTCTAAGTCCTCGACCTAATTGCTGAATAAATATAGTTGACGATTCTGTAGGACGCAGAAATAGTACCATATTAACTCCGGGTATATCAACACCCTCGTTTAATATGTCAACTGTAAACAATATTTCAAGCTCTGCGTTGTCGCTTTGCAAATCCTTATATGCACGAATTCTTTCTCCTACATCATTTCTGCCTGTTAAATATGCAGTATGGTATCTTTCGCCCATCGCCTCACACATCATCCTTGCATGAGTGATATTCCTACAAAATGCAAGTGCCTTAAGTTTTCCGTCCACACTATGAGCCTCAATTTCCTTTGAAATGAAGTCACAATGCTCGGTTGTAGAAAGCTGTGCAATCATTTTTCGCTCTTCCGATTTTGACAGTCCGTAATCAATCAAATTATCACGAATGCCAAAGTATTTAAACGGTACAACAAGACCGTTAATTATTGCATCACGAAGCCTTAATTCATAGGGCACGTTTTTATCAAACAACTCAAAAACGTCCTCGTTATCCATACGCTCCGGAGTAGCCGTAAGCCCAAGTAAAAATTCAGGCTCGAAGTATTCAATTATTTTTTTATATGTGTTTGCCGTTGCGTGGTGGCATTCGTCAACTATTATATAATCAAAATAATCCTTTGGAAATAAGTCCAAATTATTCGCCATTGTGATATTTGTAGAGAACAAAAAGTCAGCATCTATTTCCTTGTTCTTGCCATCATAAATTCCGTAGGTGACATTATTTAGGAACACATCTTGAAAGGTTTCGACCGATTTTCTTAAAATAGAGCCTTCATGGACAATATATAGGAGTTTTTTCGGATTGAAATTTAGCGCATCAAAAGCTGCCAAGTATGTTTTACCGCTACCGGCGGCTGCTACGACCAAAGCCCGTCCTGTTCCTACAGCACGGTATCTGTTTAGCTCCTTTAATGCCCTTCTTTGCATAAAGTTAGGCTTAATTTCAGTTCCGCTCAAATCGTAGTCCATGTCCCAACGCTCAATAGCAAAATTCAGCTTTGTGGCATATTCTGATATTAAATCATTGGTTAGAGGATGTGTGTTATACCATTTATCATTAAATTCAGCCATTGCGGAAGCATAAATATTCTCATCGTCTACACACACATCCCACTCGATATTTTTAAGAAGTGCGTACCTTGTGATATTTGAGGAGCCGACAATAACCTCCGGTTTATTTTCAAATCCAAAAATATAGCCCTTTGAATGATAACCAAGTGTAGAATATCCGACATCATGAAAGCTTTCATAGTCCAAATGACATTCAAAATTACCGAATTTACTTTGAAGAAGCATAAACTTTTTTAGCGACTCGATATCGGTAAAGTTCTGGTATGTTGATGTAATTATTTTACCGACCGCTCCTCGTTCAACTGCCGCTTCAATATCCTTAAACAGCAAAACAAGCCCTGCTTTTTTGATAAAGCTTACCGAAAAGCAAAACGATGAACAACGTCTTAAATTGTCTTTAATTCTATCTAAAAAGGTTGTTTTAGTATAGTTTGTTAAAAATTCGTTTGCCATACTTGCCCTCCTAATTCAAAGTGTTTTTCGTACCATATTGCTCAAGTAGTTTCTTTCGCTGTTTCCAATCAGGCAAATACGCTTCAAGTACATCATAAAACTTTTTTGAATGGTTTGGCACAATAAAGTGAACAAACTCATGCACCACAACGCCTTCAATAGCTTCGATTGGTGCAGAAATCAGCCTGTAATTAAAAGTCAAAATATTTTTCTTTGTGTGACAGCTTCCCCAACGAGATGTCATTGTTCTAAACTTAATTTGAGGAAAGTCTACGCAATACTTTTCAAAACTTGGGTATATCTTTTCGCATAACTTTGTCACAGCTACTTCGCATTGATTTTTCAGCCACTTGTTTAAGGTTTTCTTTTTAAGTTCTGTGTCACTTTCATCCTTAACACAAAGATAAATGCAAAGTCCATCACATTCAACATAGTTCTTGTTTGCCGAGATTACAACCAATTCTATTTCACGTCCGAAAACTACAAACACTTCACCGCTAACATATTCTTTAGCCTTTGGTGCAGTCTTTTTCGCTTCTTCATACTTATCAAGTGCATTTATAATAAACTGCTCTTTTGATAATATGAATGCATTTATCTTTTTTAGACTCACTGAATTATTGGCGGAAACATATATGCTTCCGTCAGGCTTAATTCGGAGGTTTATATTCTTAACTTTTTTTCGTTGTAGGTCATATGTTATGACTCTGTTTGAAAGGGTTAGTTGTTGTTTCATAGTTTTATTTTAATTTTGAATAATAGTTATCCAATTTATCGTCACAAATCGATAATATTCTTAAATATTCATCTATTCTCTCATTTACATATCCGGCAATCAGGTCATACATCAAATCCTTATTGCCGTCCCTATAATACGCATCACTTATATTAATTATTCTCCTCAAAATTTTCAACCTGCTCCATAACCTTAGTAAATACATCGGGACTGTACTGTGGCGGATACCCGTTTTTAATCAAACAAACCTTAATATCAAACTTTAATTGATCACGGACAATCTGGTTATTTAGCCAATCTGCAAATGAAGATTTTGTATCAATAATTTCTTTAATTTTTATAGCTAATGACTTACATTTAATAATATTTCATATTCTCACCTTTTTCCTCAAGCACTGTTATCATCCTATCAACTATTCTTTGGACATCATTTCCCATTCCTTTTTTAGTATTGCATACTGGTAGGTGTTTTCATATCTTGGTGTTCCATCAGGATTATTTACAAAAGAAATAAACTCTTTAAACAAGCCTTCTTGTCGCATACCGAGTTTTTCGCAAAGATGCTGACTCGATTTGTTGTAGTCCTCTGTATATGCATAAATTCGTCTTGCACCCTTTTCCTTAAACAGATAGTCAAAGAATGCTCGTGCCGCTTCATAAGCATATCCTTGTCCGAAATAATCTTGGTTTAGCATCCAGCATGGACTAAATGTATCTTTTACGGAGTTTTCGTCTTGATGCGGTTCTCCGCTTTCGGGGAAGGCATCAATTTCACCGATTACTTTTTCGGATTCCTTTAATACTATAGCAAAATAGTACTCCGTTTCACCAATTCGATTTTTCATTTCTTTTTTCGCATCTTCAATTGTATCAAGCTTCATACATTTAAAGCAGTTGACCAATGGTTGATGAAGATATTCAAATACATCTTCAGCATCGCTTTCAAGAAACGGACGCAAAATAAGTCTTTCTGTTTCAATAATCATGGCTTACATCACCTCAAAGCTTTATTTCTTAATTTTTGCAAGGGCAATTCATCGTACATTTCATATCCTCGCCAAACTGTGCCAGCCACCCTTTGAACGTCGGGCTTATCTGCACATCAACAGTTGTCGTTACAGTGTTTTCATCAACCATTGTCATTTTTGTGTCTTCACCAAATTTATCATAAACTGCTCCAATGAGCTTCTTATCAAACTGCAATGTCACCGTTTCAATTTCGCCGCCATACATTTTAAATGACGACTTTGTTGATTTTGCAATATCCTTACGGAGTGCTTTTGCTTCTTTTGTTATTTTTTCATCTATTATTTCAACGTTACTCATTCTGTCAACACGATAAGTAGTAGTTCCTAAATGTTTGCAGCTATACGCTTCAAGATAATAATTGTCTTCATTAAAAACCAATGCTATCGGTTCTACGACATAGTGGTGTCCGTCTCTGCGATATACCGGCTTTCCATCAATGCCCAAATCATAGTATTTAAAAATAATTTTTTTGTTTTTGCGTATTGCTTCTTCCAATGCGTCTATATTATAAAATATAGCTTCGTTGCTATGCTTTCTCGTATTAAAATGAACAATATTACTTTTTAATATTTTTGCTCTGTTACTGCCGCCAAGTTCTGCAATCTTATCAATTAATTCTTCGGTTCTCTTATCTGTAACAAAGCTTGCCGCCTGCACTGCGTCTATCAATATTTTAAGCTCCGGCACGCTGAAGCTTCTGTCTGCTATGTAGTATGCGTTTTCATGGTCTATGAGCTCCTTCATTATTTCATAGCCATATTTGTTGAGTAATTTTATGTCCTTGTGAAGAGTTCTCCTGTCGCAAGTCGTTCCCATTGCACATAGCTTTTCGCATATAGCTCCCGTCTTCATCGGATGGTATTCATCCGTTTCTTGACGCAATATTTCCATGAGCTTTAATAATTTTATCTTCTGACAATTATCTTGTGGCATAGCCCTGCCTCCGTAATTATAATAATACTATTATATTATAGCATATTCCGACAAAAATTTCAAGTCTTGACCGTAACATTTCTGTTACTGTTACATATTTTTTTATTTTAGACATCAAGAAATCAATAAAATTATTAATTATTAATCATTTTATACAAAAAATTTCCTATCATTACAATAGGAAATATCATTTTAAATACATATTAATTATTTTCTTGTTTTCGCGCATAGCAAATTCATATGCCGCTGCCGTTCCGCTTTTAGGCTGGTAGTCGCTTATCGAACTTTTGCTTTGTTTTCTTCTGCTTGGCTTATATTCTTCATTATAATAAAAGACGCAGGTATCGCTTTCACGAATCATTGCTTGGTTTCTTTCAACATAGCTTGCCGCGCCTGCTTTTGAAACTCCTTTAGGGCATACGCTGTCCTCATAGCCACTCATGAGCAATTCCATTGTATAATCATTTGGCTCCTCGTAGTCCTTGCGAAAATGTATTCTGTTAATTTCCGCACCGTTTTCTTTTAGCTCGGTTACTATTTTATAGCACAACGAATTAAAGGTGGAGTGGTCGCCAAATATAAAGTTTTTTGTTCCGGCTTCTATTAATTCAATAATAATCTTTTTTATGTTTTCCTGAAGCTCCGAGGTGTTATTTATTTTTCTGTGTCCTATGAAGCAAGCTGCACTTTCCATCGTAAAATCACCCATTCTAACATAATCAGCATTATGGGTGAAACGGATAATAATCGTATTGGATTTTCCGTGAAAAAATAGTGTTCGTTCTTTTTTTGACAAAGATTTTCAGACCAGCGAAAATCTGATTTTTTCGATGGTCAATTTTGCATGTATAAATTGTCATTTTGTTTAGGCAAATTGCGGTAATTACTCGTCATTGATTGACTCTTGTGTTTATTTTTGTTATAATGAATTATATAACTTAAATACTTTTGAATTTTTGACCACATAATGCTGATTATGTGGCATTTTTTTATGCCAGCATATGCACCAATCCGAGCCTTTGCATTTGTCTGCGATGCACGTCACCATTTTCGATTGTATATATTCTTGTGGTGTTTATGTTGCTGTGGCCGAGTATATCTGCAAGCCTTACAATATCGTTTTGAAGCGAGTAGTATGTTCTTGCAAACAGGTGACGTAGGTTATGTGGGAATACCTTTTCTTTTGCCACTCCTGCTGATTCGCACAAGTTCTTCATCGCTTTCCACACGTCGTGGCGGTTAATGGCTTTTCCGTTTCTTGTAATGAATACCATGCCCGTTGTGATTTTCTGCTCCGAGATATATTTTCTTAATATCTTGCATAATTCTTTTGGTAACAGGATTGTTCGTATTTTGCCTTTGAGCTTTACTGTGGTTTGTCCTGCGGTTACAGCTTCTACCGTTATAAATTTAAGCTCTGATACTCGTATTCCTGTTGAGCATATGGTTTGCATTATAAGATTTATTCTCTCGTGCTTCTTGTCCCTTGAAGCTTTTAGCAATCTCTCATATTCGCTCTTGCTCAGCTCTTTTTCCGGTTGGCAGAATAGTCTCTTTTGAATTTTCAAGTTTTTTATTTTCAACTGAAACCATTCCATATATACAAAGAAGCCGTTTAACGATGCAAGCACAGAATTAACCGTTGTCGGTGCGTATTGCTCCGTAAGACTTGCCTTGTATGCCAGCACCTCTGTCTTTGTTAAATCTCTGTTTTGAAGCCATGCCGCAAATGTGCGAATATCCCTCGTGTATTTTTCTATTGTGGCTTTGCTCTTTTCCTCGCAGATTAAATAATTCTCGTATTCATTAATTTTATCTATTTCTAATTTCATATTGACAACATCTCCTCTAATTTATTATATCACTTAAAGGTTAATTTATAAGTAATTGCTGTCAATGACATCTTACCGAATTTGCCTCCTTTCAAGTAAAACATTATACCGAAAGCAGTGGGGAAAGTCTATTGAAATTAGCAACAAAAATAATATTTATTTTTGCGAAGGAATTTACATTTGATTTTACAATAGATATGCTATGTGTACCTTTTTACTCGACTTTCGTTACACAAGACAAGTGGATTTGAACATAAGCTGTTAAATTATTATAAATCAAAGAATTGTCAGTATTTATGCGGGTTTGAAGGGTTCAAGTCGGACAAAAGGAGCTGTTTTTTGAAATCGCTGATTTTTGATGATTTTTTGCCGAATTTCGAAAAATTGGCAAAAAAATTAAGCCGTCGGTGGTTCGACGGTTTAAGTGAAAAAGCCCGCAAACCCGCGTGGTTATGCGGTTTTTGGACAAAAAAAGAAGACACATTCATCCGGTAGACAAATGTGTCGACTTACGTGGTGGGAGAGGGTGGATTCGAACCACCGAAGCTATAAGCAGCAGATTTACAGTCTGTCCCCTTTGGCCACTCGGGAACTCTCCCATATATAAGGGTAAGCATAAAGCTTACCCTGTTTGGAGCTGGTGATGGGACTCGAACCCGCGACCTGCTGATTACAAATCAGCTGCTCT
>DCIA01000001.1:0-76543 GCA_002315735.1 Clostridiales bacterium UBA1738 | reverse complement strand
GCTTGTAAGGCAGATGCTCTCCCAGCTGAGCTAAACTCCCATATATTGCTTTCGGCAATTTGGTCGGGATGACAGGATTCGAACCTGCGGCCCTCTGGTCCCAAACCAGATGCGCTACCAAACTGCGCTACATCCCGATATAATCGGTATCGACGCTACACCGTCAGCGACTTGTATATAGTACCACAATATTTAATCTTTGTCAATACTTTTTTTTTATTTTTTTTATTTTTTTTCAAAAGCCGATAAAACATAAGTTTTATCGGCTTTTTTCGCTTTATATTGATATATTAAACATCCAAGTTTGAAACATATTTTGCGTGTTTTTCGATAAATTCACGTCTTGGTTCAACCTTGTCGCCCATAAGCACTGTAAACACTTGGTCTGCCGCAATAGCATCTTCAAGTTCAACACGTAGCATTGTTCTTGTTTCAGGATTCATTGTTGTTTCCCAAAGTTCAGGAGGGTCCATTTCACCCAAACCTTTATATCTTTGAACCTTAGCACCTGCACCCATTTCTTCCAAAAGTGAATTTCTTTCTTCATCAGAGTATGCAAATTTTTCTACCAAATTATTATTTTTGCCTTTAAATACCTTATATAGTGGCGGTTGTGCCAAATATACATTACCATTTTCTATAAGCGGACGCATATATCTGAAAAAGAATGTAAGAAGAAGAGTTCTAATGTGCGAGCCGTCAACGTCGGCATCGGCCATAATAACTATCTTGCCATATTTTAATTTTGTAATATCAAATTCGTCACCGATACCGGCACCAAGCGCCTGAATAATAGGAAGAAGTTTTTCATTTGAATAAACTTTATCAATACGAGATTTTTCTACATTAAGCATTTTGCCCCAAAGTGGTAAAATTGCTTGGAAACGCCTGTTTCTGCCTTGTTTTGCAGAACCACCCGCAGAATCTCCCTCGACGATATAGATTTCAGCATAATCTGCACCTTCATCGGTACATTTTGCAAGTTTTCCAAGAAGTGATGCATTGCTTGCTTGTGCATTCTTTCTTGTTGCTTCCCTTGCCTTTCTTGCGGCTTCCCTTGCACGAGATGCCGTTAGAGTTTTTTCAATAATTGCTTTTGCAACTCTTGGATTTTCCTCTAAAAATGCCGAGAATTTATCATTTAATGCATTTTCAACCAGTGTTCTTGCTTCGGAATTTCCAAGTTTTGTCTTAGTTTGTCCTTCAAATTGTGCTTCCGACACCTTGACACTTATAATTGTAGTCAAACCTTCTCTTGTATCTTCGCCCGATAGGTTTGCTTCCTTTTCTTTTAGAAGATTATTCTTTCTTGCGTAGTCGTTTATTACCCTTGTAAGACCTGATTTAAAGCCGGTTTCATGCATACCGCCGTCGATAGTATGAATATTATTCGCAAAACTTAGGATATTTTCGCTGTACGAATCGGTGTACTGCATAGCAACTTCCACCATCATATCTTTTTTTGATGCTTCAAAATAAATGATATCGTCATGTAGTGGGTCTTTGTTTTTGTTTAGTTCCGAAACAAATTCCTTGATACCGCCTTCTGCATAAAGTTCCTTAGTTTCAGGATTTTCCACTCTTTTATCTGTAAATAAAATTTTTATTCCCTTATTCAAATACGCTTGCTCACGAAGACGTTTAAGCAAAATTTCAGCGTCAAAAATAAGTGTTTCAAAAATTTCTCCGTCCGGCTTAAATGTTATCTTAGTACCTGTTTTTGTGGTATCGCCTATTACCTTTAATTCGCAAGTAGGCTTACCTCTTTCATAGCTTTGATAATGGATATGCACTCCGTCAGATACTTCAACCTCAAGTTTTTCTGAAAGAGCATTAACAACAGAAGAACCAACGCCGTGAAGACCACCTGAAACCTTATATCCGCCGCCGCCGAACTTACCCCCTGCGTGAAGGATTGTAAGAACAACTTGTACAGTTGGAATTCCTTCTTGTGGGTGAATACCAACCGGAATACCACGACCGTTATCTATAACCGTGATAGAATTGTCAGGGTTAATTGACACATCGATTTCAGTACAGTATCCTGCTAACGCTTCGTCAATAGAGTTATCCACGATTTCATAAACAAGGTGATGAAGACCGGCAGCAGAAGTAGAACCGATATACATACCGGGTCTTTTTCTTACCGCTTCCAAGCCCTCTAAGACTTGTATTTGGTTTTCGTCATATTTTGTTTCAATCTTTTCCATTTCTATTTCTCCTGCTTCTTAAATAATCATATTCCCTGACTTTGCACGTTTTAAAAGCGTGCGTGTGGCTAGGGAAGAAATATATACATTAACTTTATTGTTTTCCGACACAAGTATAAACGATTTTGGCAAGTCTTCAGTAACATCTATAATATTACCATTTTTTTGGGCAAATGTCAAAAAATCTCTTGTCTTGGCCGAAACAGTTGTATTATCCATATCAAATATTCCGATAATATCTTCAGACATAACCACTCGGTCATTTCCCAAATGCAGATACATTTAAACCTCCAACCTTTTAACAGTGCCCGAATTGACATTAAAAATTGTCGCATTTTCTTTTGTTTCCTCATCGTCAATATCGGTACAAGTCAAAATCACTTGTTTGTCTTTAATTTTGCCCCATAAATACCTTCGTCTGTTAACATCAAGTTCACTCATAATATCATCCAAAAGAAGAACAGGGTATTCCTCTTTTAAATCATTAATAAGTTCAACTTGTGCCATTTTAAGACTCAAAACTGCCGTTCGCTGTTGTCCTTGGGAAGCATATGTTTTTATTTCTTTGTCGCCGATAAAGAATTTAATTTCATCTCTTTGAATACCATAAAGGCTGCTCCCATTTTCAATTTCACGATTTTCAACAGCATTTAGTTTATTATAAAAATTTTCCTTATTTATTATATCACATTCTACACTCGGTGTATATAGTAAATTCAAATTTTCTCCACAAATTTCCCTATGAATTTTTGATGCAAAGTTATTAATTTTATTAATAAAATCAGTCCTGAAATTCATAATGACACTACCGTCTTCTGCGATTTGTTCATTCCAAACAGAGAGCATTTCATCTGATAGATTGCCCGAAAACTTCATCTTCTTCAAAAGATTATTTTTTTGTGCCAAATTCTTGTGATAGGAGATAAGATGTTTCAAATAAATCGGATAAATTTGGCTTATTGCCTCATCAAGAAAATGCCTCCTTACCTGTGGTGCGCCCTTAATTATTTGCAAATCCTCCGGCGAAAACATCACAACATTTAAATAACTCATAAGCATAGATAATTTTGTAATAGGCACGTTATTAATCTTTACCGATTTTTTGCCATTTTTCGAAAGTTGCATCAAAGCCCGATAATCTCTATCCTTATCGCTAAATTCAAGGCATAATTTCATAGATTCTTTACCAAAATTAATCATTTCGGTATCTAGTTTTGTTCTGTGACTTCTTCCGTGTGAAAAGAGAAAAATTGCCTCTAAAAGATTTGTCTTGCCTTGGGCATTATTTCCAAAGACAATATTCGTGTTCTCGCCAAAGGAAATAACTTCATTTTCATAATTACGAAAGTTGGAAACAGTCAGTTTATTAACCTTCATTTATATCACCGTAATTTCGATTGATTCATCTTCAAATTCTGCCAAAACTTTGTCGCCTTTCCTGATTTTTTTGCCACGCATAAGGCATTCTTCGCCATTTACCAAAACGATGCCATCTAATATCATTTCTTTTGCCATAACTCCGTGTTCTGCGATGCCCGAAAATTTTAATAGTTGGTCTAGTTTTATATATTCTGTGGTTATTTCAATGTCAACCTTTTCCATTTTATCACCTCAATTTGTAGTTCTTTGAACTTCAATTACTCCGGATATTTGAGAAATTCTCGTCATTGCCTTTTTCAATGCTTCTGTATCCGATATTTCCACGCCGAAAGTCATAACAGATGTTTTATCTTTTAATCTTCTTGCGTTTACCGAAACGCAGTTTAGCCCCATATCAGCCAAAACAGTTGATATTTTCATCATAAGCCCTGTTGAATCCATTGCCAAAACCTTTAACGTTGCAACATAGGAATTTTTGTTTGTCCCACTCCAAGAAACAACAATAAACCTGTTTTTATCCTCCTCCGATAGCGCATTCGGTTGAATATTAGGACAATCTGCACGATGTACAGATACCCCCCTGCCCTTTGTGATAAATCCAACTATATCGTCGCCCGGCACAGGATTACAGCATTTTGAAAGCCTTACAAGACAATTATCAATACCTTTTACCTCAATGCCGCTTGTATTTGTTTTTTTACGCAGCGCATGAGTCGGTCTTATATTTTCCTCCGGCTCTTTCTTTTTCTGTTCCTTTAAGTAAACTTCACGAAGATACATTATTACCTTTTGTGAAGAAAGTCCACCATATCCCACACTTGCATACAAATCTTCTATTCCGTTTAGTGTGTACTTTTTGTACATTGGTGCAAGCCATTCGTCCTTTAATACAGCAGACACAGGGAGATTAAGCCTTTTAGCCTCTCGCTCTAACATTTCTTTACCGTGAATTATGTTTTCATCACGTCTTTCTCGTTTTAGCCATTGATTAATCTTCGTTTTTGCCTGTGATGTTTTTACAATTTTAAGCCAATCTCTGCTTGGGCCTTTTGCTTGTTGAGAGGTCATAATCTCAATTATATCGCCGTTTTTAAGTTTATAGGTGTTCGGCACTATTTTGCCGTTTACCTTTGAGCCTACCATTTTGCTACCGACTTGCGTATGGATTGCAAATGCAAAGTCAATAACTGTCGAGCCGTTTGGAAGCGGAATTACCTTCCCCTTTGGCGTAAACGCAAAAACTTGGTCGGAGAACATATCAATTTTCAAACTGTTCATAAACTGGTCAGCATCTAGGATATCAGCCTGTGTTTCCATAAGTGACCGAACCCATTCCAGTTCTTTATCCATAGAACTGGCGCCGGATTTTCCTTCTTTGTACTTCCAGTGTGCTGCGATACCTTCTTCTGCGACCTTATGCATCTCCCATGTTCTAATCTGTATTTCAAACGGTGTTCCGTCAGTCCCGACAACCGTCGTGTGAAGCGACTGATACATATTAGGTTTTGGCATAGCGATATAATCTTTAAATCTTAACGGTAGCGGTGTGTACATATCGTGAACTTCACCAAGCACGGCATAACACTCCGAAACAGTGTTTACTATTACTCGTACTGCAAAAAGGTCATAAATTTCATCAATAGTCTTGTTTTGACCATACATTTTCCTAAATATGCTGTAAAAATGTTTTGCTCTGCCTGTAATACTACATTCAATTCCCGCACCGGATAGCCTTTCTTTTAAGTCATCAATAATCCCTGAAACAAATTTTTCTCTTTCTTCCTTCTTTTGATTTATGCTATCCCCAATTTCTTGATATGCGATAGGGTCAAGATATTTTAGCGATAAATCCTCAAGTTCTGACTTGATTTTAGAAATACCGAGTCTGTGAGCAAGTGGCGCATAAACATCAAGTGTTTCCTTTGCAATGGAAAGTTGCTTTTGATGTGGCTGAAAATCAAGTGTTCGCATATTATGAAGTCGGTCAATCAGTTTAATAATGATAACTCTAATATCACGGCTCATCGCAAAAAACATTTTTCTTAGGTTTTCCACCTGTTCTTCTTGTTGGTCGGTGTATTGAATTCTTTTAAGTTTTGTAACCCCGTCAACAATTTCAGCAACTTGTGTTCCAAAAAGTGTTACAATATCTTCATAAGTGTATGGTGTATCCTCAATAACATCATGCAAAAGTCCCGCACAAATAGCAACACTATCCATTGACAGTTCTGATGCAATATATGCAATTTGAACGGGGTGAATAATATACGGCTCACCCGATTTTCTAATCTGTCCTTTATGTGCTGCCTTTGCAATACGATACGCAACATAAATCATATCTGTATTTGCACTTGGCGATGTCTTTTTAACTTTTTCAATAACTTTTTCTATTATTACATTTGTTTCGTCGGCAATATGGCCCACACTATCAGGGTATTTTAAAATTTCATTTGTTCCCATATTAGCCTCCTTGTCTATTTCTTGATATCTTTAATTAATAGTTGTAAATTATCTTTGCCTTGATATGTATTTATGTTTAAATTGTATGCAATATCAATCTTTTCGCCCGATTTTAACTCTTTTAAAAACTCTCCCATACCAAATCCAACTGCATTAAATGTCATTCCGTCCTTTTGCAGTTTAATTCGTAAGTGCTTTGCCTCTTCACCAAGACCACTTGCAGATATAATTTCTGCATCTGACAGAGCAAAGACAGGAATTTCATTGCCTGCCCCGAACGGTTCTAGCCTTTTCATTGCCTCTGCCCACTCTATTGTAATGTTTTTAGGATTTAATTTGCAGTCTATGTAAAGCTTTGGAATAAGTTTATCTTCCGTCAAAAGTTGCTTGGCATACTTATTTATTCTTTCTCTAAAAATTGGGATATTTTCCGGCAAAATACTAAGTCCCGCAGCCAACGAATGTCCGCCAAAGGCAGTTAAAACATCTTCGCAGTTAGATAAAGCATCAAAAAGATTCAATCCATCTATCGACCTTCCCGAGCCTTTGCATTTATTTTCACTTTCCGATAAAAGTATGCAAGGCCTATAAAATTTTTCGCATAACTTTGATGCAACAATGCCGATAATCCCTTCGTGCCAATCTTTGTGATTTAGCACATAAACTAACTGTTCATTTTGGAATTTGCTTACTTCTTCTAACGCCTCTTCTAATATTTTTTGTTCTGTTTGTTGCCTATTTCTATTTAAACTATCTAAATATGTTGCAGTTTCAACCGCTTTTCCATAGTCCTTTTCTTTAAAAAGTTCTACCGATATTTTAGCGTTTTCCATTCTGCCTGCTGCATTAAGCCTCGGGGCTATCGAAAATGCCACAAGCATTGCATTTTTTTCTCTATTGTTTGTCCCTGAAACTTCTAAAAGAGCTTTTATTCCGTTATTATTTGTGTTTTCAATGGCAGTTATTCCCTTATCAACAATTACTCTGTTTTCATCAACAAGTGGCACAACATCAGCAATAGTTCCGATAGTTACCAAATCCACATACTTTAAAAAAGTGTCTTTTGTGCTAATCCCCATATTTTTTGCAAGTGCAAGTATTAGTTTAAAAACAACGCCGACTCCTGCAAGTTCGCAAAAAGGATAAGTGCTGTCTTTCCTTTTCGGATTTATTACTGCAATGGCTTTTGGAAGTTCGTCCTTGCAAGTATGGTGGTCTGTTATTATTACATCAAGTTTCAGTGTTTTTGCAAGTTCAACTTCACCGACAGATGTAATTCCGCAATCCACCGTAATTAAAAGTCCCGCTCTATTTTTTGCAATTTTATTAATCGCAATCGCATTAAGACCATATCCCTCTTTAAATCTATTTGGTATATAATAGTCAACATCAGCGCCTAATGACTCCAAAAAATCTGTAAGCACGGCAGTTGATGTAATTCCATCAACATCATAATCGCCATAAACGGTAATTTTTTCCTTTTGATTTATTGCCGTTATAATTCTGTCACAAGCCAAATCCATATCGTTTAAAAGAAACGGATTATGAACATTATCAAGTCCCTTTTTCATAAATCCGGCAAGTTCTTGCTCGCCAAAAATACCCCTATTAAGCAATAAAACTGCCATCTCATAAGGGAGATTAAATGTTTCTGATAAGATATTTATTTGTTCTTTCGAAAGTTTTTCATCACGATATTCCCAAATTTTATTTTGCATACCATTCTCCAAAAATATATTCTCCTTATTATACCATTTAATCGAAAATTTTTCAAGTATTTATGCGGTAATGTATAAAACTTGTCATAATGAGAAATGCTAATCAATATAACTCGAAAGGAAGTGAAAATCGTGGCTGATACAAACAAGAATCAAAATCAAAACAACAACCAAAATTGTAATCAAAACAGCAATCAAAATTCTAATCAAAATCAAAACAAAAATGACAACACAAACTGTCACAACAACAAAAATACCAATAAAACAAACGATTAAAAAAACGGCATATGCCGTTTTTTTAAAGTTTTAGCATCATTGGGAATTTATTATGTATTGTAAGCATAATCACAATAACAATAATAAGTTGCGGAAACAAATATGCGCTTTGATAAAGAAACGAGTACAAATAAATGTTTTGACCAATCGGCACAAAATCCGCAAAAATTGTAATACCTGAAATATAAGAAAAGATAAATCTTGCCATTACTGCAAAAATGCATCCAAAAATAATTCCACAAGTATGTTTTCCAAACAATCCTGCAATTCCAAGAACCGAAAATGCAAAAATATAATCTAAAAATATCGACATAGGATGAAAAATTGTACCATGAAAAATCGCTGACAAAAATCCATATATAGCACCTGTTAAAGTCCCCGAAAAAGCTCCGCGTTTTATTGCGATAAATATTATCGGAACCATCGTAAATGAAACTGCTCCGCCCTGAGGCATCTCCCAAATTTTTATAAACCGACAAATAATCGCAAGTGCCACAGAGATGGAAATTTCAGTCAAATCTTTTGTTTTGCTCAAAAGGGTTCACCTCCAAAATAAAAAAACATACCTCAATTTAAGATATGTTTTTTCTTTTGTTTTGGTGATTTTAAATACTGTCTGCTTCGTTTTTCAGAATATCTTTTAATTTGTTTATTATCTTCTTTTCCGCTCTTGAAACATACATTTGCGAAACATTCATTTCCTCAGCAGTCTTCCTTTGAGTTTTGCCGTCGAAAAATCTTTTTTTAAAGAGTTCGCATTCCTTTTCTTCCAATTTAGACATACAATAATCTAAAAAATCACGATTTTCAATTACATTATATCCTTCATCATCGCACCCTACAAGACTAGAAACCTCCGCATCGCCATCTTCATAAGCATCATCTTCCAAAGATTTAATAAATGTCGTATCCCATGCTTCATATGCCTCTTCTAATGTTTTTTCAGGAACATTAAGCTGTTTTGATAATTCTTTAACACTCAAAGTCCCCGATTGTTTTCTTAGTTTTTCAGCCTTGCAAAGCGTTTCATAAAGATTTCTGGGGACTTTTATGCACCTTACTTTATCACGCAAAAATCGTCTTATTTCACCCATAACGGTCGACTTTGCAAAAGTTGCAAACTGCACACCTCTATCGGGGTCAAATCTATCAAGAGCAAGAACAATTCCGACACACGCCACTTGGTATAGGTCGTCATATTCAACGCCGACAGATGTCGATTTATATGCCAAAATTTTCGCAATATATATATAACGATTAACAAGTTCATCTCGGATACTCTTGTCTTTTGTTTCTTTATATTTTATGAATAACTCGTATTCTTCCCCCACTGTTTCACCTCTAATTAATCAAAAATTTTGCAAATTTTACACCATTTTTTTGTTTTTCAATGCAAAACTTATCATCTTTTTCATCTTTTCTCGTATCTCTTACCGCCAAATACAAATCACTTGTATCCAGTCCTAAATCCTCAAGATATCTATTACCGTTAAGGCTTACAAAAGAGCCATCATATGATTCTTTACTCGTCCAATCAGATGCCGGAATCAAAACGCCTTCCCCACCTTCAAACAAATCGGCATACTGTTTTGATAAAATGTAGACAAAGCTTTCGGAATATCCAAGTTCTATCATAAGTTTAGTTTGCATTGCTTGCATATATTGCGGGTCACTATTATCACTCATATTAAGATAGGTTAAAAACGCTTCATTTTTCTTATTGCCACTTGCATCATCAATATTGTCTTCCATAAGATTAGTTAATGCTTGTTCTGTTTCTTCTGTCAAGATAATTGGTGCAATAAAGGTTGTACTTAAATCATATTTTACCTTATTCACACTATCAACAATGGTTGTAACAATTATAATTAAAACTATCACTGTACCTATTGTGTGCCATTTATAATAATCCCAAAAATATTCCCACCATTCCTTTGTAAAGCGTGGTGGTTTTGTTCCGTAAACTTCCATTATATATTCTCCTCTACTTTTACACCGATATATCCTAGTATATCATATTACAAAATATTAATCAAGAAAAAAGTCCTCAACAAATGAGGACTTTATATTATAATTTTTCAATCTTGTCTGCCAAGTTATCCAGCCATTCGCCTTCAAAAAGTTCAATCATACCACTATCGCATGACGCTGATAATTTATTATCCATAGGAATTTTTGAAACCACGTCAATTCCTCGTTCCTTTGCAAACTCATCAATGTGACTGTCACCAAAGATATTATGCTTTTCATTACAGTTAGGGCATTCAAAATATGACATATTTTCAACCAAGCCCAAAATCGGCACATTCATAAGTTCTGCCATTTTAACTGCCTTTTCAACTATCATACTAACCAACTCTTGCGGTGTTGCAACTATTACAATTCCGTCTATCGGTAATGATTGAAAAACTGTAAGAGGCACATCACCTGTTCCGGGCGGCATATCAACGAACATATAATCAACATCGTTCCAAATAACTTCTGTCCAGAACTGTTTTACAGTTCCTGCAATAATCGGGCCTCTCCAAACAACAGGGTCACTTTCCTTTTCAAGAAGCAAATTGATTGACATAACTTGTGTGCCCATCTTTGTTTCAACAGGCAAAAGACCGTTATCTGCCGCTTCTGCTTTGGTTTTAAGTCCAAAAGCCTTTGGAATTGACGGGCCTGTAATATCTGCATCTAATATTGCAGTTTTGAATCCTCGTCTTTGCATAAGCACTGTTAAAAGTGATGTTACAAGTGATTTTCCAACGCCACCTTTTCCGCTTACGACACCTATTACCTTTTTTACATTTGATAGCTCATGTGGTTTTGCGATTAAACTTTCTTGTTCTCTTTCTCCGCAAGTTTGTCCACACTCTGAGCAATTATGATTACATTCAGACATTTTTTTCTCCCTTTACAAGTTCGGCTGCTGATGTTGCCAAACCTGCCATTTCTTGTATTTTTGATGGTATAATAATCTTTGTAGCCTTACCATCAGCGGCTTTTTCAAAGCTTTCAAGCGATTTGATTGCAATATATGCATCACTTGGATTTGCTTCGTTAATCTTTTTAATACCCTCTGAAACAGCAGATTGAACTCTTATAATCGCCTCTGCTTGTCCTTCAGCTTCCTTTATTGCAGCCTGTTTTTTAGCTTCTGCACGAAGAATTGCAGATTCCTTTTCACCTTCTGCCAAAAGAATTGCAGCCTTTTTCTCACCTTCTGCTTTTAGAATAGATTCACGGCGTTCACGTTCTGCCTTCATTTGCTTTTCCATGGCGTCTTGAATTTCCTTAGGCGGAATAATGTTTTTAAGTTCAACACGATTGATTTTTATGCCCCAAGGGTCTGTTGCTTCGTCCAAAATAGCACGCATCTTTGTGTTGACAATATCTCTTGATGTTAGTGTTTCGTCAAGTTCCATCTCGCCAATGATGTTACGAAGTGTTGTGGCTGTCAAGTTTTCAATAGCCATCATAGGTCTTTCAACACCATATGTGAATAGTTTTGGGTCTGTTATTTGATAATAAACAACAGTATCGATTTGCATTGTAACATTATCTTTTGTGATAACAGGTTGAGGCGGAAAATCCACAACGTGTTCTTTCAAACTAACTCTTTTTGAAATCTTTTCAATAAACGGAATTTTAAGATGAAGTCCAACGCCCCAAGTTTCACTATATCCGCCGAAACGCTCAATAATATATGCGTGAGCCTGTGGTACGATTTTGATATTGCTTACAATAACCAAAACAATCAAAATTGCTAAAATAAATAAATATCCCATAATACCCCTACTTTCTTACTATTAATTTTACACCCTCGATTTTTTCGACGGTGACTTTTTCATCTTTCATAATTTGTGAGCCGTCTTCTGAGCAAATTGTCCAAACGCTTCCGCTTACCTTTGCCTCGCCCATAAGCCCTAAATCGTCTGTTTCTTTTGTGACAACTGCTGTTTTTCCAATCATAGCATCTGCATTCGTCGGAACATTTCTGCTTTTTGAAAACTTTTTAACAAACGGTCTTGTGCAAAGAAGCAAAATCGCTGATACTATCACAAAAATTGCAATTTGCAAATTGTTTGATGCCCCAAAAAGATATGCAATAAGTGCTGCAACAGAGCCTCCGGCAAACCAAATTGAAACAATTTGTACCGTTGCAGCTTCTAAAATTCCAAACACTATTGCAAGCGCCAGCCAAATATAACCCATTTTAAGCACTTCCTTTCGCAAAGCATTATAACACATAAAACAAGTTATTACAATATCAATTTTTAACAAAAAGCCAAAACGGCTCTAAAAGAGCCGTTTTTTTATTAATACATACCTGCCATACCGGGATCCATTTGAGGAACAGGCGCCGGATTCTTTTCAGGTTTATCTGCAACCAAGCTTTCTGTTGTAAGTACCATTGATGCAACTGATGCCGCATTTTGAAGTGCTGATCTTGTAACCTTTACAGGATCTACAATACCTGATTTTAACATATCAACATATTCTTCTGTAAGTGCGTTAAAGCCCTCACCCTTTTTGCACGCTTTTACCTTATCAACAATTACGCTTCCTTCTAAACCTGCGTTTTTGGCAATTTGTCTAACCGGTTCTTCAAGTGCTTTTAAAACAATTTGAATACCTGTCTTTTCGTCGCCTTCTGCATCTTTTAATAGTTTTTCAACTTCAGGAATAACATTAATATAACTTGTTCCGCCACCTGCTATAATGCCTTCTTCAACGGCTGCCTTTGTAGCTGCCAAAGCATCTTCAATTCTGTATTTCATTTCTTTCATTTCAGTTTCGGTTGCTGCTCCAACCTTGATAACTGCAACACCACCTGCAAGTTTTGCAAGACGTTCTTGTAATTTTTCCTTGTCAAATTCAGATGTTGTTGTATCAATTTCGTGTCTAATTTGAGCAACTCTTTCTTTAATTGCATTCTTGTCGCCCATACCATCAACGATTATTGTATTTTCCTTTTGAATTTTAACTTGTTTTGCCTTACCTAATTGTTCAATTTGTGTATCTTTAAGTTCTAAGCCAAGTTCCTCTGAAATCACTTGACCGCCTGTCAAAATTGCGATATCTTGAAGCATCGCTTTTCTTCTGTCGCCAAATCCCGGTGCTTTTACGGGAACACATACAAAAGTTCCTCTTAATTTGTTAAGGATAAGTGTTGTAAGAGCTTCACCCTCAACATCTTCTGCAATAATCATAAGTTTTTTGCCCATTTGAACTATTTGTTCTAAAAGTGGCAAAATTTCTTGAATATTTGATATCTTCTTGTCAGTAATAAGTATTAATGCATCGTCTAAAACTGCTTCCATCTTATCGGTATCTGTTACCATATAAGGTGAAATGTAGCCTCTGTCAAATTGCATACCTTCAACGATTTCTGAATATGTTTCGGCTGTCTTTGATTCTTCAACCGTGATAACGCCGTCAGCTGTAACCTTTTCCATTGCTTCTGCGATTAGATTGCCGATTTCTTCATTTGCAGCAGAAACTGACGCAACTCTTGCTATATCAGCCTTACCATTTACCTTCTTTGCATTCTTAATAAGGTTTTCTGTTGCAACATCAACTGCCTTTGCAATACCTTTTCTTACAATCATAGGATTTGCACCGGCTGTAACATTTTTAATTCCTTCTCTTACTAAGGCTTGTGCCAAAAGTGTAGCTGTTGTTGTTCCGTCGCCTGCAACATCATTCGTCTTTGTTGCAACTTCTTTAACAAGTTGAGCACCCATATTTTCAAAAGCATCTTCAAGTTCAATTTCCTTTGCGATTGTAACACCGTCATTTGTGATTAGCGGTGCACCGAACTTCTTATCTAAAACAACATTTCTTCCCTTTGGTCCAAGTGTAATCTTTACTGTGTCTGCAAGTTGGTCAATACCACGCTCTAATGCGTGTCTTGCTTCTTCTCCGTACAATACTTGTTTTGCCATATTTATTCCCTCCAATTAGTCAACAACTGCTAAAATATCTGATTGTCTAACAATAGTATATTCTTCTCCGTCAAGTTTAACTTCTGTTCCTGAATACTTTGAGATAAGAACCTTATCTCCAACCTTGACTTCCATTTTTATCTCTTTTCCGTCAACAACTCCGCCGGGTCCTGCTGCAACAATTTGTGCAACTTGAGGCTTTTCCTTTGAGGCATTAGCTAAAATAATTCCTCCCTTTGTTGTTTCCTCTGCTTCCAACATCTTTATTACTACTCTGTCTGCTAATGGTCTTATATTCACCATTTTCGCCTCCTTATAAACATTGTTAGCATTCTCGCTTGTTGAGTGCTAATATGATTATTATATATCATTTTATACTCTTTTCAATACTAGTATTTTGGATATATTGTCAAATATCTTTTGTTTTTTTTTATTTTCTTTCAAAATCGTTTATTTTCTTTAATTTACAAAATTTTCTAGTATTTCATATCCTTTTTGAAGTTCTAAAACCTCCACGCCCTTTTTTAAATTTTCAATATCCTCAAAAGGATAGTTAGAAGGTGTTATGATTGTGGAGGTAATTATCTTTTTGTCATAATCCGAAACTTCAAAAAGAGATAAAGTATCATTTGTCAAAAGAACCAAATAATGTATTTGTGGTTCATTTTCATCTACGCTTTTTGCGTTCAAAGTTTTTTTGGTATTTTCGATTTGATAATCGCCATTATAATTTTCACTTTCGTCCTTTTTTTTACAAGAAGAGATAATCAATGCTGCAACTGCAATCGATAAAACTAATATATTACGCTTTTTCATAAAAAATCCTACCTTTATAATATTTTAGTTATTTTTACCATTTTTTTTATATTTATTCCTAACGATTTTTTTACTATTAATTATTGCATAAACGGATTTTTTGTACTATAATATAATTAGGTATATTTTGAGTAATATTGGAGGCGGTTTTTATGAAACACGCACGTGAAAATAACAGAAAGTCCTCATCTGAAAAGAGGACATCTCTTCCAAGAGAAAGGAGTACAACAAAAAGAGTACCTCCTGACAATTATGAGAGAATAAATGACATCGAAGCAAGACACAAGGCAAGTTCTTTGCAAAAGAAACAAAAAAAGAAAAAAAATAAGTTTGTTGCAAGACTTCGTGGAATGGTTGCCATTTTACTATGCATCGTGATAGTAGTCGGTTTGGGTGTCGGAGCAGGAATGTATGCTGCTGTTTCTTCCGAGATAAACGATATGGATTTTGACAGTATCGCATACAACTTCTCATCTGTAATTTATGCCGATGACGAAGACGGAAATTCGCAAGTTGTTGCTTCGCTTCATAGTGACGGAAACAGAGAATGGCTTGATTCCGACAAGATTCCTGATATCGCAAAAGATGCAACTATTTCGATTGAGGACGAGCGTTTTTTAAAGCATAACGGTGTTGACTTAAAAAGAACTTTTGGTGCAACATTTTGGTATGCAGTTTCAAAAATCACTCATAAATCCCCATCTTATGGTGGAAGTACAATCACTCAACAAGTAATAAAAAATATCACAAACGAAAAGGACAAGACTGCAATGCGCAAAATAAAAGAGATGATGCGAGCAGTTGCCCTTGAAAAAAGATTTACAAAAGATGAAATTCTCACAACTTACCTAAATATTGTTTATTTCGGAAACCAATGTTACGGCATTGAGGCAGCCTCAAAGGTATATTTTTCAAAAAAAGCTTCCGAATTAACTCTTCCTGAGGCTGCAATGATTGTTGGTATCACGCAAGCACCATCTAAATTTAATCCTTTTAAGAATCCTGACGAAGCAAAAAGAAAGCGTAATCTGGTTCTTAAAAAGATGTATGAACTTGGAAAAATCACAGAAGAAGAATATACAAAAGCCTCCGAGTCAAAACTAGGTGTTAACACAAAATACAAAGCAATTCACGCATCTGTTTACAACTATTTCGTTGACCAAGTTATTTTAGATGTTGTATCTGCACTTCAAACCGAAAAAGGCTATTCAAAAGAGTTTGCAGAGCAACAAGTTCTGGGCGGCGGATATAAAATATACACCACAATGGATCCGAATATTCAAGAAGCTATTGATTCTGTTTACAGAGAAAAAGGTAACTTCCCTGCCGCATCATCAGGAACTCAATCAGCAATGGTTGTCCTTGACCCATATACAGGCGAAATCAAGGGTATGGCAGGTGGAATCGGTCAAAAAACAGAAAGTCGCGGCTTAAATCGTGCAACTCAATCAGCACGCCAACCGGGTTCTTCAATAAAACCGCTTTCAGTATATTCTACTGCTCTTGAAACAGGAAAAATAAATGCAGCATCAATCGTAAAAGACCAAAAACTAGACCCTAAAATAGACCTTTGGGCGCCAAAGAATTGGGACCCTAAAAATTCTTACACAGGTTATAAAGGCGATATGTCTGTAAGAAAAGCCATTGAAATTTCTGCAAATATCCCTGCAATCAGAACACTCCAAAGTGTTGGTCTTGAAACAAGCTACAACTTCCTTACAAAAAAATATCATATGAGCACAATTGTGCCTGACGATAAGAATATAAGTCCTTTGAGCCTTGGTGGTCTTACAAAGGGCGTAACTGTAAAAGATATGGCAGCAGCTTATGGTGTTTTTGCAAATAAAGGCATTTATGTAACACCACACACATACACAAAGGTTTTGGATAGTTCAGGAAAAGTTCTTCTTGAATTTTCACCAAAATCAAATCGTGTATTAAGCGAAGGAAACGCATTTATTATGACAAGTTTCCTTAGTGAAGTTGTAAATGGCTCGTCAGGAACAGGTAGAAGAGCACGCCTTTCTAATATGCCGACATACGGAAAAACCGGCACAACAAATTCAAACCACGACAAATGGTTTGTAGGCTTTACGCCATACTATGTAGGTGCTGTTTGGTACGGATATGACAATAAACCGATAGGTGTTTCAACAAATGCATCTGTTACCATCTGGAACAAAGTTATGTCAAAAGTTCATGCAAATCTTCCTAAAAAAGATTTTGAAGTTCCTCATAATGTTGAGTCTGCTCAAATTTGTCAGCGTACAGGAAAACTATCCTCAAAAGGTTGCAAATATGCAAAAACAGAGTATTTCATAAAAGGAACAATCCCATCAAAGTATTGCAATAACGCATCAGGAAACTATAATGATAAAACAAGCGAAATAAACAGTGCAGAAGGTGCAGAGTCATCTACTACAACTTCTGACGATGATTTTTACAGTAATAACGAAACAGAAAATGAAACACCTACTACAAAACCCGAGTCATCAAGTGACAGTGGCACTTCATCTCAGCAAAAGCCTGCCCAAGATAACTCATCTTCATCAAATGTTATAACCCTTGATTAATCCATAAAGTAAAAATAATAAAAGGAGGTATATGCCGTGATAAACGATATCATCGAACTTATAACAAGCAAACAATACACAAAATTAAAGGCAATTTTATCAGACATGGAACCATTTGATATTGCCGCTCTATTCGATGACTTACCCGAGCGGTATATGCCTATTTTATACAGACTTCTACCAAAAGAACTTGCGGCAGAAGTTTTTGTTGAACTTGATGCAGACACACAAGAAATGCTAATTAGAGGCTTTTCCGATACCGAACTTACCGAAGTGTTAGATGAACTTTATCTGGACGATGCCGTTGACATTATCGAAGAAATGCCGGCAAATGTCGTAAAGAGAATTATCCAGCATACCGACCCTGAAATAAGACACAGTATCAACGAAATCCTAAAATATCCTAAGGACAGTGCAGGCTCAATTATGACAATTGAGTTTGTCGATTTAAAGGAAGATATGACTGTCCAAGATGCATTTACTAAAATCAGAAGAACAGGCGTTGATAAGGAAACAATTTATACCTGCTATGTAACCGATCGGAACAGGATTTTAAAAGGTTTAGTTTCTGCAAAGGATTTGCTTCTTTCGGAAGAAGACTGCGTTATTTCCGATATTATGGAAAAAAATCCAATATCTGTAACCACCTCTGACGATAAGGAAAATGTTGCAAGGTCGCTTTCAAAATATGACTTTCTTTCCTTGCCGGTAGTTGATAACGAAAACAGGCTTGTCGGCATCGTAACAGTCGATGACGCTATCGATGTCATTGAAGAAGAGGCAACAGAGGATATCGAAAAGATGGCAGCTATCACGCCATCAGAAAAACCGTATCTTAAAACAGGTGTTTGGGATACATTTTTGCAGCGTATTCCGTGGCTACTTCTACTTATGATTTCTGCTACCTTTACAGGGAAAATCATTGCACACTTTGAAGGTGCTCTAAAAAGTTCCTTAGTTCTTTCAACCTTTATCCCAATGCTTATGGATACCGGTGGAAACTCAGGAAGTCAAGCATCGGTTACGATAATTCGTGGTATTTCCCTTGACGAAATTGAGTTTAAAGATATTTTCAAAACCATTTGGAAGGAAATAAGGGTGTCAATCCTATGTGGATTTGTCTTGGCCCTTGCAAACTTTGTAAAAATAATGCTTCTGCACGAAGCATCGCTTCCAATTGCCGCAGTTGTATGCCTAACCCTCGTTTTCACAGTTTTTGTTGCAAAACTAGTTGGCTGCACACTTCCTCTTTTGGCAAAAAAAATCGGGTTTGACCCTGCTGTTATGGCAAGTCCTTTAATTACAACAATCGTAGATGCAATGTCGCTTGTAATCTACTTTAATGTTGCAACAACTATTTTACATTTATAAGAGAAACTCCCACAGCAAATAAAGATTTTGCTGTGGGCTTTTTTAGTTAAATCCTGTTAGAAAAATCACCGCAAGTGCAATTAATAATAAACTGTCATCACCATCATCAATAAGTAACGCCAAAATTACAATCCCTAAAATAATATCGTCAAGTTCAAAATTTCCCAAAACTTTATTATTGTCTTGACACGCAGTATTTTCGCACTTTACAGGTTTCTTTTCCTTACATTCTTGCTTAATCTCCTCTTTTTTTATCATCTGTGGCATATCGCTATAACTGTAATACCTCCTATACATCGCTTTCAACCTCTCTATTTACCAAATAGTCCTGAAAATCTACCTATGTTAATAATTCTTATCGCCCTGTCAATCGTTTGTTGTCTTGGCCCACGCATAAACGGCCTTAACGATTTTAATAAATTACTTCTACTATCATTTGTATTTGACATTTGGTCAACCATTCCTTTTATTTGTGACAAAAAAGCAATTCCCTCAGGAGATAATGTGTTTTGTAAATTTCCAAAATTCATGCCGGACGCTGAATTTTGACTTGTTTTTTTCCCTGTGCCGCTTAACAAATTTCCCGGATTATTGTCAACCTTAATGTCGTTGTCTATGGCTTTTGCCAAATTACTCATATCAACTTTATCCGAAGAATTTCCTTGACCTGTATTTGAAATCCCGCTATTTTTAAGCATATTCATAGCGGCATTTATTTTCTCATCTGCACCGTCGCCTAAAATGTTCCTTAGCGTAGTCATCATATCAGGCATCTATATCACCTCAACTTTTTCTTAATATCATCTACCGATAACCCCTCTAATTTAGAAGAATCTACATTTTTAAGTTTTTCATTTATATCCTTAGTATCAAGACTCATAAACTTATTAAGCAGTGCTTTTTTGTCAGATTCCGACAAAGACTCCACCAGTTTTTTCCCTTGCCCCGACTTTAAAAGTTCCGAAAGTCCTGATGTGTTTGCTTTGCCGTTATTTCCCATTCCTGACAAAATTTTGGATAGTTTGTCTTTAATATTTTCTTCCACCAAAATCCCCCCTTATAATTAATTATATTCTAAACAAATAAAAAATTTACAAAAACTATTGTATTTGCTTAACATTTGTGATAGAATACATTTATTAATGAAAAGCTATGATGAAACAGAGTAAGTTATACTTCCCAAAAGAGAGTTGTGGTCGTCGGCTGTGAGCCACTTCGGTAAAGGTATAGTCTGAAAATTCCTTTCGGAGCTGCTTGGGTGAAACTTTTTAGCGTGTAGTCCTTGCCGTTATGGTGCGTTAATCCGATAATGAGAGTTCGAATTTTTCGAAAATTTGGGTGGTACCGCGGAGATATTTCACTTCGTCCCTTGCTTGGGACGAAGTTTTTTTATTTTAAATTTTAGGAGGAATAAAAATGAGAGAACAACTAGCCGAAATCAAAAAAGCTGCTTCTGAGTGTCTAAAAAATATCGAATCAATAGATGCCTTAGAAGAAATGCGTATTAAGTATCTCGGAAAAAAAGGTGAACTTACCGCAATTTTAAAAGGTATGGGCGCATTAACTGCCGAAGAAAGACCAATAATCGGTGCTTTGGCAAACGAAGTGCGTGAATTTGTATCAAATGAGATTGATGCAAAAAAGGCAGAAATGAATAAAATCATTCGTGATGCAAAATTAGCATCAGAAACAATAGATATTTCTATGCCGGGAAAAAAGCCCGAAATAGGAAATCTGCACCCACTTACAAAGGTTTTAAATGAATTTACCGATGCAGTTATCGGTATGGGCTTCCAAATTGCAGAAGGTCCTGACGTAGAAACCGACTACTACAACTTTGAAGCTCTAAACATACCAAAAAATCACCCTGCTCGTGATACACAAGATTCATTCTACATTGAAGATAACATAGTTTTGAGAACTCAAACTTCTCCTATGCAAATTAGGGTAATGGAAAATTCAAAACCACCAATTAGAATTATTGCTCCGGGTATGGTTTACAGAAGTGATGCAGCAGATGCAACTCACTCACCGATTTTCCACCAAATCGAAGGTCTTGTTGTCGACAAGGGAATTACTATGGCAGACTTAAAAGGAACTTTGGAAACACTAATTAAGTCCATTTACGGTGACGACACTGTTTGTCGTTTCCGTCCGCACCACTTCCCTTTTACAGAGCCATCGTTGGAAGCTGACAGACGCTGCTTTAATTGTGGTGGCAAGGGCTGTAATATCTGTAAAGGCGAAGGCTGGATAGAAATATTAGGTGGCGGTATGGTTCACCCTAAGGTTCTTAAAAACTGTGGCATAGACCCTGAAATCTATTCCGGTTTTGCCTTTGGTATCGGTCTTGAAAGACTTGTTATGGGCAGATATGATATCAATGACATTCGTCTATTCTTTGAGAATGACGTTAAATTCTTAAAACAATTTTAATATAGAAAGGACTGAAAATAAATGAAAGTACCAATGAGTTGGTTTAATGATTATACCGATATTAGTGGTGTAACTACAAAAGAATATAATGATGCTGTTACTATGTCCGGTTCAAAGGTTGAAACTATTGAAAATATGGGCAAAGACATTCAAAATGTCGTAACAGGAAAAATACTTGAAATAACAGAACATCCGGATTCAGACCATATGGTAATCTGCAAGGTTGATGTTTCGGATGAAGTTTTACAAATCGTAACGGGCGCTCCAAATGTAAAGGTTGGACAAATTGTGCCGGTTGCTAAAAATGATTCCTATCTCCCCGGTGGTGTTCACATCAAAACAGGAAAACTTCGTGGTGTAGAATCATTCGGTATGCTTTGTTCTCACGAAGAATTAGGACTTACAGAAGCAGATCTTTCTTGGACTCCTGAATATGGAATTTTAGTTCTTCCGGAAGATACAAAAGTGGGTATGGATATTAAAGATTTCTTTGGGCTAAACGAAGAAATAGTTGAATACGAAATCACATCAAATCGGCCTGACTGTTTTAGTGTAATTGGTCTTGCCAGGGAAACTGCTGCAACATTTAAAAAACCATTCCATGTTGACACTCCAAAATTTACAGAAAACAGCGAAAATATTGGTAACACTCTTTCTGTTACGGTTGAAAATCCGGAAAAATGTCTAAGATATTGTGCGAGAATGGTCAAAAATGTAAAAATCGCTCAATCTCCTGATTGGATGAAACGACGCCTAAAAGCTTGTGGCATTAGACCTATTAACAATATCGTTGATATCACAAACTATATCCTTCTTGAATATGGTCAGCCAATGCACGCCTTTGATTTAAGGCAATTAACAGACGGAAAAATTGTTGTCCGTGATGCTTATGACGGCGAGGTTATTAAAACTCTTGATGAAGAGGACAGAACACTTGACAAAAACGACCTTGTTATTTCTGACGGAACTCGCGCAGTTGCAATAGCAGGGGTTATGGGTGGTTTTAACTCAGAAATTAAAGACGACACAACAACTGTTATCTTTGAATCTGCTACATTTGATGCCGTTTCCGTTCGTCTTACTGCTCAAAAAGTCGGACTTAGAACAGAAGCCTCTTCAAGATATGAAAAAGGTCTTGACCCTAACAATACCGTTCCTGCAATCGAAAGGGCTTGTGAACTTGTTGAAATGCTGGGTTGTGGGGAAAATGTTGGTGGAATTATCGATGTCAAAGGAAATATGAAGCCAAAGAATGTAATTAAATTCCGTCCTGACAAAATTAACGCATTTTTAGGCATTGACATTTCAACAGAAGAAATGATTTCTTACCTATTACCACTTGGTATTGAGGTGGACAAAGAAAAAATGGAACTAATTATTCCAACTTTCCGTCCTGACCTTGAAGCAGAGGCTGATATTGCAGAGGAAGTTGCAAGATTTTATGGATATAATAATATCCCAACAACTCTAATCTCAGGTGAAAGCACAAAGGGATTCTATTCACCAAAACAGAAATTCAAAAAAGACCTTGCAAGTATGTTAACAGCACAAGGCTTATACGAAATCTTTACATTCACATTTACAACACCTGCTGTATTTGATAAGTTAAACTTACCAAGTGACAGTCCTCTTAGAAATGCTCTGAAAATTCGCAATCCACTTGGTGAAGATACATCAATAATGCGTACAACAACTGTTGGCACAATGCTTGACATTCTATCTTATAACTATAATCATAAGAATGAATCTGCATTCCTGTTTGAAGAAAGTAAAATTTTCCTTCCAAATGGCAAGGGCGAACTTCCAAACGAACCTGAAAAACTTTCTATCGGTATGTATAAAAAAGGTATCGACTTCTTTGATATTAAAGGAGTGTTAGAAGGAGTGTTTGAAGCTCTTAATATTGAGGGAATATCATATAAACGAGTTAATGACAATCCAATGTTCCACCCCGGAAGAACTGCTATGCTTTGTGCAAACGATATTGAACTTGGTATTGTCGGCGAAATTCACCCAACAGTTTGTGAAAACTTTGAAATTGGGCTTCCTTGCTATGTTGCTGAAATTGATATCGTTTCACTTATGGATTTAGTAAATGAAAATGTAAAATATAAAGCACTTCCAAAATTCCCTGCAGCAGAGCGTGATATTGCTGTATTGGTTGATAAGGAAGTTGCAGTCGGCGACCTTGAAGCAACAATGGTTAAAGCATCAGGAAACCTTCTTGAAAGCATCAAACTATTTGATGTTTATGAAGGCGACAGAATACCGGAAGGCAAAAAGAGTGTTGCCTTTGCAATCTCCTTCCGTGCAACTGACAGAAGTTTGACAAGCGAAGAAGTAAACAAGGTATTTAATAAAATTCTAAAAGACCTTGAATACAAAAATAATGCACAATTAAGATAATAAAAAACAGCCTTTAAAGGCTGTTTTTTTATGTGTTAATTCCTATAATACCACCAAGCATTCCTGCTCCTAATATGCATATTATTTTTGTTATTTCATCTTTTCCGAACATCAAAGTTTTGTTTAAGATAATGGATAGTGGCACAAGTAGCATAATATATACAAGTGCCAAAAAAAGTCCGTTTAAAAGACCTGAATGTTCAATATTTTTGGATAGAACAAACCCACCAAAAAATACAGAAAAGATTATAATTCCTAATAAAATTACATTTGATATGCTTTCCGAAATATTACCAAAATATACAACTATCGCAAAAATTGCCGTCAAAATAACTGTTACAACTTGTGAAAATAGTGCTGACTTCCCTATTTTTTTTATATTTATCGCTTTACTTCCCAATAAAAAAACCTCCCACATACATTTTTTAAAAATATATGTGAGAGAAATATTTTTTATGATTATGCTTCGTGGATTGTCTCAACTGTTTTGATAGCTGCACGTTCCATTTTGATTGTAGCCTTTTCGTTAGGGTTTCCTACAAAGCCTGTTTCAATGTAAACATATTCATCTTTAAGTTTAGCAACTTTTCCGCAAATACCACCGATTGTAACAACTTTATCGCCCACTTGAAGTGCTGCAAGCATTGCTTTTTGTTTCTTTTCTTGCTTTTTTTGTGGTCTAATCACAATAAGATACATAACAGCAAACATTACAACAAGCCAAATAATAGGCGTATATCCTCCCATTGGCATTGCACTAGGGTCTGCTGTGCCTGCTGCAGGTTCTGCATAAGCTACTGCGTTTAAAAAATCAAACATACCAAATTCTCCTTTGTCAAATAATGATATAATTTTACCATATAAATACCATTTTTGCAAGTGCTAATTTATCTTTTTTAGACCGCTTACAAGTGAACTAAGCTGTTCCCCATCTGCTAAAAGTATGCCATATTCCGATAAAACACTGTCAGCTATTACCGATTTTTGCGATTTTAATGAGTACTCAAATATAATAGGTGGAATGTAATTCTTAAGGATTGTTATATAGAAAGAATCTAGATATTTATATAGTTTCATATTAATAATATCCTCGCTATCAACATTGATAAGTAGCCCAATTAATTCTTCATAGCCCAAAAATTCAAAAGCTGTCCTTTCATCTTTTTTTGTCATTTTTAATCCTCTTACACGACTTCTCTGTGTCCCTCTTCTGCTCTTTGAAAAAAGAAGTATCAGCCCGCCATCAAATCTGCTTGCCTCGACCAGCACCTGTCCGTTAGTTATTGAAAATCCGGTTTCCTTTTTCACCACATCTATAATAACTTTCAGGAAATTGCTAAGTTCCGGCGAATCGGGCCTTATATCAGCCAAATCCATATGCATTATATCCAGGTCGTTTTCCGAGAGTATTACTTTTATCCTATCTTGTTCCAGTCGCACGATTTTCATTTAACCACATCCATTCTATATTATTATACTATTAAGACATGGTTTTGGGAATATAAAAAATGATATTTCAATAAATTACTTATTCTTTTAAATTTTGCTAAATAAAAAAACATATCTGTTATAAACAGATATGTTTTAATTTGCTAATAATTAGTTTCTTGCATTTTTTGCAGTTTCAACAAGCTTTGCGAATGCATTAGGATCAGCAACAGCGATTTCTGAAAGCATCTTTCTGTTCATTTCGATACCTGCAAGTTTAAGACCATTCATAAATGTTGAATAGTTCATACCGTTCATCTTTGCAGCAGCAGAGATTCTGGCAATCCACATTCTTCTGAAGTCTCTCTTTCTACGCTTTCTTCCAACGTATGCATTTTGCATTGAACGCATAACGGCTTGGTTAGCAACTCTGTATTGCTTTGATTCGCTTCCTCTAAAACCTTTAGCAAGCTTTAAAACTTTTTTATGATGTTTTCTTGTATTTAAAGCACCTTTTACTCTAGCCATTTTATACTACCTCTCTTTCAATCCTACTTGTAAGGAATCAATTTCTTGATTACTGCAGCATTTGCCTTAGAGCAATAAGCCTGCTTTCTCAAGTGTCTCTTTCTCTTTGTTGTTTTCTTGTTCAAGATGTGTCTTCTGAACGCTCTGTTCATTTTAACTTTACCTTTTTTAGTAAGGTTAAATCTCTTGGCAGCACCTCTATGTGTTTTAATTTTTGGCATAGTGATTCTCTCCTTCCAAATTTAAATATTACTGTGTAATAGGGGCTAAGAACATTGTCATATTACGACCTTCCAACTTCGCAGGGCGGTCAATTGAGCCATATTCTTTAACCTCTTCGGCAAACTTATTAAGTAAGACTTCACCAATTTCGGCGTGTGTAAGTTCTCTGCCACGGAAACGAACCGTAACTTTAACCTTATCGCCTTTCGACAAAAATTTGCTCGCATTTCTGCATTTTGTGTTGAGGTCGTTTGTGTCGATTGATGGAGATAATTGAATTTCTTTGATATTAATTACCTTTTGATTCTTTTTATTTTCCTTCTCACGCTTTTGAAGTTCAAAGCGATACTTGCCAAGATCCATAATTTTGCATACAGGCGGTTTAGCGCTTGGAGCAATATTAACAAGGTCAAGTCCCTTTTTTTGAGCAAGTTCATATGCTTCAGCTGATGACATAACACCAAGTTGTTCACCATCTGCAGTAACTACTCTTACTTCTTTTTCACGAATTTCCTCATTTGCTTGCAATTCTTTGTTAGCTATGTGAATCCCTCCCACAAATTTTTCTGCCTTTTTGGCAAACAAAAAGCGGATAACAATATCCGCTACAAATCACACATATTCCATACAGGAAATAATGATATTTACCGCAAAGCCTTCGCCGTACGGTGAGAACGGATATATTCTGCTTGTTTTTTACCTAGGTATTATACCACTGCCAATATAATTTGTCAAGCATTTTTTAAAAAAAATTGACTAATTTGTTTTTTTGTACTATAATATTCATATATTTATAAATGAGGAACAATTATGAAAACGATTTTAAAAGATGGATTTAGCGAACTTAATATAGATGTAACGGACGAACAAGTGGAAAAACTTATTTGTTATGCCCGACTCTTAAAAGAATGGAACGAGAAAATGAATTTGACTGCCGTTTATGACGATTTTGGCATAGCAACCAAGCATTTTTTAGATAGCGGAACTACTCTTTTAACAGGAAAAGTAAACGGCAAGGTCATAGATGTCGGAACAGGGGCAGGCTTTCCGGGACTTGTTTTAAAAATTTTAAAGCCTGAAATTGAACTAACTCTTCTTGACTCACTTGCAAAAAGATTAACCTTTTTAGACAATGTTGCAAAGGAACTTGACCTTTCTGTCAATTTAGTTCACGCAAGAGCCGAAGATGCGGCAAGACAGTATCGCGAAAAATTTGATGTTGCAACTTCAAGAGCCGTTGCAAATATGACGGTACTTTCCGAATTTTGTTTGCCTTTTTTAAAACAAAACGGATATTTTTTGGCACTAAAAGGCCCACTTGCCGAAGAAGAACTAGAAAGTGCTTCACGGGCAATACATATTCTGGGCGGTGACAAAGCAGAGGTAATCTCTGTGAATATCCCAAAAACCGATCTTAACCATAAAATCGTGATGATAAAAAAAGTGCGACAAACTCCACAACAATATCCAAGAAAAGCAGGAATTGTGACAAAAAATCCTATCGGAACTTGCTATAATCCGAAAAAAAAGCCGACAAAATGAAAATGTCGGCTTTTTTTGACGATTGATTTTTCTTTTCTTTAAAAAAATATATGCTATAATCTAGTTAGTAAGGCAGTCTGACCAAGTAATATATGTATATGTGCATCAGCTCCTAAATATGTGTACATTTGCTACCCCCTTAAACATATTTTTAGGCTGCCTTACCACCTTCCATAAATAATACGAAAGGAAACGAAATTATGCAAGTATTTAAATCAAAAGAAAATGAGCCTATGAAGGTTCTTAGTTTACCAATGCACAGTGTATATCCAAATCCATCACAGCCACGAAAATATTTCGACTCAATAAGTTTAGAAGAACTTACACAATCTGTTGAAGAATTCGGAATTTTACAACCGATCACTGTAAGAAAAGTCAAAGACGGCTATGAAATTGTAGCAGGAGAAAGGCGTTTTCGTGCTGCTGAAAATGCCGGACTTGACTCAATTCCTGCGATAATTGTAAGTGTAGATGAAAAAAAATCTGCACTTTTGGCACTTTTAGAGAATTTACAGCGTGATGACCTGACCTTTTTTGAGATTGCCGAAAGTTATCAAAATCTTATTAAAAATCAAGGTATGACACAAGAAGAAATCGCAAAAAAACTTGGAAAATCACAATCAACTATTGCAAATAAATTAAGGCTTCTGCGCCTTTTTCCAAGAACAAAAAGATTAATTACAGAATATGCATTATCCGAACGCCACGCAAGAGCGCTTCTTCATTTGAGTGATGAAGATTCTCAGCTTGAAGCAGTTCGTACAATAAATGAACAAAAATTAAATGTTTCACAAAGTGAAGAATTAGTAAAGAAAATGCTTGAAACTGCGACAAGCAAGTCGCAAACTCTTAAAATTAAGAGTTTTCAAGATATTAGACTATTTACAAATACTCTTAAAAAAGCCTTGGACGTTATTCGTGACGGCGGAATTGATGCAGATATGCAAACAAACGCTTTTGATTGGGGTATTGAATATATTATAAAAGTAAAAAATGAGTAGCAAAGTGCTACTCATTTTCGAAAAAGTTGAAGTTTTTAGCAAGACTTATTACCTCTTCGCCTGACACTATAATGTGGTCAACAAGCCTTACATCTATAAAATTAAGTGCCAGTTCAATCGCCTTAGTTCTCTCGAAATCAGCTTTTGACGGCATAGCACTACCATTAGGGTGATTGTGTGCCAAAATTACATATGGATATTTTTCATTCACTGCAAGTTTAACTACTTCCCTTGTATAAAGCGGTGCAGCATTTACTGTCCCTTGCGATAGTTTTTTGACTTTTTTTACAATGCAATCGCTATCCAATAAAACTGCGTATGCAACTTCGTTGGTGTGACCGTAAAACAAATTCTTAATATATATATTTATATTTTGTGGAGTTAACATCGCATTTGCAATATCATTTTGTTCATTTAGATATTTATTGATACAAGCCAAAATAAGCTTAAATAATGTTGCGGAGTGCTTACTTATGCCTTTAATTTGCATAAGATTGCTGACATCAGCCTCTAAAATATCACTTAGTTTCCCATATTCGTTAATTAGCCTGTGTGCAATTTCGTTGGTGTTTTGTCTTGGAACTGCATAGTACAGCAAAAGTTCTAAAAGTTCATGCTCTTCTATTCCATCAAGACCAAATTCAAGGAATTTTTCTTTTAATCTTTCTCTATGCTTCTCATGCAGGCTTTCACTTTTTTCAGGCATATCGCACCTCCAAAACTTTTTACTAATTATATCATTTCTAATAGTTATTGTAAATAAAAATAAGCAAAAAAAAGAGAACCTTAGGTTCTCTTTTTCTAAATTATCAGTTGATAATTGTCATTTCTGTTTCTTTATCAAATAAGTGAATCTTATTTGTATCGAACGCGATTTCGATAGTGTCACCCATCTTAGCAGTTGTTCTTTGATTAACTCTTGCTGTGAAAGGCTTATCGGCAATTTTAAGATACAAGTAGTATTCAGCACCCATCATTTCTGTTACATCAACATAAGCTGAAACAACAGCATTTTCAGAATTAGCAATGAATGTTTCTTCATCGTGTAAATCTTCCGGTCTGATACCTAATACAACAGTTTTACCAAAGTATGGTTCTAGTGCAGGGTTTGAAGCCTTGCCTTCCGGTAATTTAACCTTTTCGCCGTTGAATTCAAGGTAAACTTCGTTACCTTGCTTAACAAGATTAGCATCAACGAAGTTCATTTGAGGGCTTCCGATGAATCCTGCTGTAAACATATTACATGGCTTGTTGTAAAGATTTGTAGGTGTATCAACTTGTTGTACAAAACCATCTTTCATAACGATGATTCTTGTACCCATTGTCATAGCTTCTGTTTGGTCGTGAGTTACATAGATGAAAGTTGTTTCCAGGCTCTTGTGAAGCTTATTGATTTCTGTTCTCATTGCAACCCTTAGTTTAGCATCAAGGTTTGATAGAGGTTCGTCCATAAGGAATACCTTTGGATGACGAACGATAGCACGACCTAATGCCACACGTTGTCTTTGACCACCTGACAAAGCCTTTGGTTTTCTGTCAAGTAAGTGTTCAATATCAAGAATCTTTGCAGCTTCATGAACTCTTTCATTGATTTCTGCCTTTGGAGTTTTTCTAAGCTTCAAAGCAAATGCCATATTATCAAACACAGTCATATGAGGATATAGAGCGTAGTTTTGGAAAACCATTGCAATATCTCTATCCTTAGGAGCAACATCATTAACTAACTTTCCACCGATGTAAAGTTCACCATCAGTAATTTCTTCAAGACCTGCAATCATACGAAGAGTTGTTGATTTACCACAACCTGAAGGACCTACCAATACGATAAATTCCTTATCTTCGATATCAAGGCAAAAGTCACTAACTGCTGTAACTCCGCCAGCATATGTTTTATAAATATGTTTTAATTGTAAATCTGCCATTTCTGTTTCCTCTCTTTCGACATTACTATTATATTACAGTTACAATTTTAACATATAATTGTAATAATTTGAAGATTCTAAATAGACAAAATTTAAAAAATATTTTAGTCATATTGTATAAATTGGGCATTTATCTACTGATTTTTAGCCTCAACATCCTTAATGACCTTATCTTGAATTCCTTGCGGTGCAACATCATAGCGAATAAATTCAAATTCAAACACTCCCCTACCTTGACTCATTGAACGAAGGTCTGTGGAATACTTATACATTTCCGAAACAGGAACTTCCGCCTCAACGAGATTTAATCCGTCCTTTTCGCTTTCGCCCATTCCCATAATGTGACCTCTACGCTTATTAATATCCCCTATAATATCGCCCATTATACTTTCCGGCACATATGCTTTTAAGTATCCGATAGGCTCTAAGATGATAGGTTTTGCTTGTTTTAAACCTTCCTTATAGGCAATTTGAGCTGCTGTTTTAAATGCCATTTCGGAAGAATCAACAGGGTGATATGAGCCGTCAACTAATGTTGCTTTTAAGTTCACCACAGGATATCCTGCCAAAACGCCGTGCATACATGCATCACGAAGACCTTTTTCAACGGCAGGGAAATAATTTTTCGGCACACTTCCGCCAAATACTTTTTCTTCAAAAGTCATATCTTCCGAAATTCCCGGCTCAAATTCTATAAAAACGTGACCATATTGTCCGTGTCCGCCTGATTGCTTTTTATGTTTACCTTCAACCTTTACCTTCGACCTTATTGTTTCTCTATACGGAACTGTCGGAGCATCAAGTTTTACTTCCACACCATATTTTGCATTTAATTTATTTACTAAAACATCAATGTGCTGTTCACCTTGACCATTTATTAATGTTTCTTTTGTTTCTGTGTTACTGCTTATATTAAAGGTTAAATCTTCTTCTTCCAATTTATTAAAGCCTGCTATTATTTTTTCTTCATCGCCTTTTTTCACTGCCGAAACTGCCATCGAAAGAGTAGGGCCGGGGAACTCTATACCGCTTAAAATAATCTTTTTATTCTCATCACAAAGTGTGTCTCCTGTTTTTGTATTTTCAAGTTTTGTAACAACTCCTATATCCCCCGCATCAACTGATTTTGTTTCAATCTGTTTCTTTCCGCAAACAATATACAGTTTTCCTATACGCTCTTTTATTGCCTTATTTGCATTGTAGAGAATGCTGTCTGCTTTTATACTACCCGAATAAACTCTGAAAAATGACATCTTTCCGACATATGGGTCAGCAACCGTTTTAAAGACAATAGCCGATGTTGTATCGGTAACATCTTGAACAACTTCGGCAGTATCTCCTGTCTTACTATCAAATGCCACTTCTGTTATTTCGTTTGGTGCAGGAAGATATTTTGCCATGCCGTCCATCAAGCTTCTGACACCTATATTTGTGCTACCCGAGCCACAATACACAGGATAAATATTTCCGTCCTTAACGCCCTTTCTTATCGCTTTTTTTATCTCGTCAAAGGTGAACTCTTCACCGTTAAAATACTTATTCATAAGGGCGTCATCAGTTTCCGCAATAGCCTCCATAATCATATCACGAAGCGGTGCAATAGTTTCTGCCATTCCTTCAGGAACAGGAATATCAACTCTGTTTTGCCCTTCATATCTTCTTGCCGTCATATCAACTATATCGACAAATCCGAAGAATTCGTCACCCTCCTTTATTGGATAAACAAAAGGAGTGATTGCCTTACCGAATTTTTCCTTCATTTCTTCCAGCGTTCTTTGATAATTTGCTCTGTCGTCATCAATCTTATTGACGAAGAACATAATAGGCGAGCCCTTTTGCTTTGCAAATTTAAAAGCCTGCTCAGTGCCGACAGAAACTCCGCTTCTGCCACTTAGAACAATTAGTGCTGAGTCTGCCGCTCTCATACCCTCCTTAACTTCACCCACAAAGTCAAAATATCCCGGAGTATCCAACATATTTAACTTATCTTCTTTCCACTCAATCGGGCAAATTGATGTAGAAATAGACATCTGACGCTTGATTTCTTCTTGATCGAAATCAGAAACAAGTGTTCCATCTAAACTTTTGCCAAGTCTATTTATTGCACCACTGTTATAGAGCATAGCCTCTATTAGCGAACTTTTGCCGCATTTTCCGTGTCCCATTACTGCAATATTTCTTATGTTTTCCATCTTGTAGTTGTCCATTTTGATTACTCCTCCTATTTTTAGTTTCTTATTTACTATTTACCCAAAAAATACGCAAATAAACATTAAAAATATAGTCAAAATAACCAAAGTTTTTATTTGGTATTTGTATAAAATTAAATTGCACAAAAAAAATAACCCCAAAATCACTTTTGGAGTTATTCAAAAATTCTATTTTATCTTTCAACAAGTCTTTGTGTATCAAGAGCAATCATAAGTTCTTCATTTGTTGGAATAACTAAAGTTCTAACCTTTGCATCATCTGTTGAAACGTCCTTAACAACGCCTCTTATGTTATTCTTTTCTGCATCAACTTTGATACCCATAAATTCAAGACCATCGGTTATAGCAAGTCTGTATTTGGCATCATTTTCACCGATACCGCCTGTGAATACAACTGCATCAATACCTCCCATAGCAGCAGCATATGTTCCGATTAACTTCTTAACGCTGTAATGAAACATTTCAACTGCAAGGTTTGCTCTTTCATTTCCATCAGCCGCTGCAGCAGATAAATCTCTAAAATCACTTGAAATTCCTGAAACTCCAAATACGCCTGATTCCTTGTTTAGCATTGTGTCAACTTCTTTTGCAGTTTTGCCACAGTTATTGATTAGGTATGTTACAACAGCAGGGTCAATCGAACCGCTTCTTGTACCCATAACAACACCATCAAGTGGAGTAAAGCCCATTGATGTATCAACACATTTGCCATTTTTAACAGCTGTTACAGATGAGCCGTTACCTAAGTGGCAAGTAACGATTTTTAATTCTTTTAAAGGCTTACCCATAAGTTTTTCTGCTTCCTTTGAAACAAACTTGTGGCTTGTTCCGTGGAAACCGTATTTTCTAATTTTGTTGTTTTCGTATAATTCATATGGAAGGGCATACATATATGCCTTCTTTGGCATTGTTTGATGAAATGCTGTATCAAATACTGCAACTTGAGGTACGTTTGGCATCAAGTTTTTGCAAGCCTCGATACCGATAATGTTTGCAGGATTGTGAAGAGGTGCAAGAGGAATACAATCTCTTATTGCATTCATAACCTTTTCATCAATTAAGCATGAATCTGCAAAATTTTCTCCGCCGTGAACGACTCTGTGACCAACAGCGCCGATTTCGTCCATTGAAGCGATTACTCCACATTCTGATGAAACAAGAGCATCAATAACCATTCCGATTGCATCAGAGTGATCCTTCATAGGTTTTTCAAATACTGTTTCTGTACCTTTTACACTGTTTTTGTGCTTTAATCTTGAACCTTCAATACCAATTCTTTCGCATAGACCTTTTGCAATTACTTCTTGGTTGTCCATATTAATAAATTGATATTTAAGTGATGAACTTCCGGCATTAATAACTAATATTTTCATTCTTTTTCTCCTTTATTATTCTTTTATTATCTTAACTTTACTCTGCCTGTGCTTGTACGCAAGTGATAGCAACAACACCTACGATATCATCAGCCGAACAACCTCTTGATAGGTCGTTGATTGGTTTTGCGATACCTTGTGTAACCGGTCCATATGCTTCGGCTTTTGCAAGACGTTGAACAAGTTTGTAACCGATATTTCCTGCATCAAGGTCAGGGAATACTAAAACATTTGCTTTACCTGCAACTCGTGAATCAGCAGCCTTTGATGCTGCAACGCTTGGTACAATTGCCGCGTCTAATTGAAGTTCACCGTCTAATTTAACATTAGGATATTGTTCCTTTGCAATTTTTGTAGCTTCTACTACTTTATCAACATCAGCGTGCTTTGCGCTACCCTTTGTTGAGTGAGAAAGCATTGCAACATATGCTTCTTTTTCTGCTAATAGTTCAAACGATTCAGCAGAACAGCCTGCGATTGCAGCAAGTTTTTCAGGAGTTGGGTTTTGTTCTAGACCACTATCGGCAAAGATAAATGTTCCGTTTGAACCAAATTCGCAATCAGGAACAACCATTAAGAAAAATGCCGATACAAGTGCAACACCCGGTTTTGTCTTAATAATTTGAAGACTTGGACGAAGTGTGTTTGCTGTTGAGTGGCAAGCACCTGAAACAACACCGTCAGCATCTCCTGCTTTAACCATAAGGCACGCATAGTACATATAGTCGCCTAATGCTTGCTTTTTAGCATCTTCATAAGTAAGACCTTTTGCTTTTCTTAGTTCAACAAAAAGGTTTAAGTATTCTTCTGTTTTTTCATATGTGAATGGATTTATTATCGTTGCTTTTGAAATATCAAGACCTTTTGAATTTTCTTCAATTTCTTCAGGAGTACCGATAATGATAAGGTTTGCGATATCTTCCTTTAAGATTTTTTCAGCTGCTTCAAAAGTTCTTCTATCCATTGATTCAGGAAGTACAACTGTCTTTTTGTCAGCTTTTGCTCTTTCTTTTATTCTTTCTAAAAATTGACTCATACCAATTTCTCCTTTTGTATAAATTATTTTCCTATCTATTATACATCATCTCTTTTTTATTTACAAGTGTGTTACAATATTTTCTTTAATTTATACTAAAAAAACATTGATTATATAGTGGAATTGTTATATAATATTAATATTAAACATTCGGAGGTAAAGTTTTAATGAAAATATTAGTAACAGGTGGTGCAGGCTATATCGGCTCTCACACTTGCGTTGAACTCTTAAACAGCGGATATGAAATCGCAGTTTTAGATAATCTTGATAATTCTTGCGAAAAATCGCTTGAAAAGGTCAAAGAACTTACAGGCAAGGATTTTCCTTTTTATAAAGTTGACCTATTAGATTACGAAGCAACAAATAAAGTTTTTGAAGAAAATAAATTTGATGCGGTAATTCACTTTGCAGGTTTAAAAGCTGTTGGCGAATCAACAAGAATGCCTATAAGATATTATCACAATAACATAACCGGGACATTAAACTTAGTTGACATTATGGAAAAACATGGCGTTTTCAACATAGTTTTCTCATCTTCTGCAACGGTTTACGGCTCACCAAAAACCGTTCCAATCACAGAAGATTTTCCAACATCGACAACAAATCCATACGGCTCAACAAAACTTATGATTGAAAACATCTTAAAGGACGTTTATGCCGCAAATAACAAATGGTCAATCACTCTTCTTCGCTATTTTAACCCAATCGGAGCACATAAAAGTGGAAAAATTGGCGAAGACCCAAAAGGAATTCCAAACAATCTTCTTCCATATGTTGCACAAGTTGCAGTCGGAAAACTTGAATATATTCACGTTTTCGGTAATGACTATAACACTCCTGACGGAACAGGCGTTAGAGATTATATTCATGTAGTTGACCTTGCAATCGGTCACTTAAAAGCAATCGAACATAAGGCAAACATTGCAGGCGTTCATACATACAACCTTGGAACAGGTCACGGATATTCTGTTCTCGACATTATAAAGGCATTTGAAAACGCTTGTAAAAAGGAACTTCCATATAAGTTAGAGCCACGCCGCCCGGGTGATATTGCAGAATGTTATGCAAATCCACAAAAAGCAAAAGACGAACTTTCTTGGGTTGCAACTCGTGGCATTGAAGAGATGTGTGAAGACCTTTGGAGATGGCAATCGAATAATCCAAACGGTTTTGAGAAGTAAAAAGAGATGCTTTTAGCATCTCTTTTTTATGCATTATTTTTTGTATAATTTAAAAGTCCGCCGGCTAATAGCATATCTCTTTGACGAATTGATAATTGAATTTCTGCTTCAAAATCAAAATCTTTTGTTTTGTTCGTGATTTTTAGTGTGTCGCTATTTTTAATTTGATTTAGCAAATCCTTGATTTCCAAAACGTCTGTTTGATCAATTTTATCGTAGTCTGCTTCATTTTTGAATGTTGCCGGAATAATTCCCGCATTTATTAAGTTTGCCATATGAATTCTTGCAAAAGATTTTGTAAGAACCATTTTAACTCCCAAATAAAGTGGTGCTAAGGCTGCGTGCTCACGAGATGAACCTTGTCCGTAGTTTGAGCCGCCAACAATTATTGATTTGCCCATTTCCAAAGCTCTTTTATGGAAATTTTCATCGCAAACTGCAAAACAGTGTTCTGAAATCTTCGGAATATTCGAGCGAAGTGGCAATATTTTTGCACCTGCCGGCATAATATGGTCTGTTGTAATGTTGTCGCCTACCTTTAAGCTGACTCCCGCTTCTATGCTATCCTCCATAGGCTTTGATACAGGGAACGGTTTAATGTTAGGCCCTCTTAAAACTTCAATATTTTCCATATCGGCTTCATTTGCCGGTGTTACTACCATATTATCATTTATTACAAATTCAGAAGGAATTGCGAATTCAGGCATATCGCCGATAGTTTGCGGATTTGTAAGATATCCGTTTATTGCAGAAATTGCGGCAGTTTCAGGAGATACTAAGTATATTTGTCCGTCCTTTGTGCCTGAGCGTCCTTCAAAGTTTCTATTGAATGTTCTGAGTGAAATTCCGGCAGAATTTGGAGATTGTCCCATACCAATACATGGCCCACAAGCACTTTCCAAAATTCTCGCTCCCGCATCAATCATAATTGCAAGTGCTCCGTTTTGAGCAAGCATATTAAGAACTTGCTTTGAGCCCGGTGCAATAGCAAGTGATACTCCGGGGTGAATAGTCTTTCCTTTTAGAATATGTGCAACTTTTAACATATCCAAAAGCGAAGAATTTGTGCATGAGCCAATACAAACCTGGTCGATTTTCATATTGCCGATTTCGTTAATGCTCTTAACATTATCAGGAGAGTGAGGGCAAGCTGCAAGTGGCTCTAAACTACCTAAATCAATCTCAACAACTTCATCATAAACTGCATCACTATCTGCTTTTAATTCCACAAAATCTTCTTCTCTTTTTTGTGCCTTTAAGAATTGTCTTGTTATTTCATCAGATGGGAAAATAGAAGTTGTAGCACCAAGTTCTGCTCCCATATTTGTAATTGTAGCACGTTCCGGAACGGAAAGTGTCTTAACGCCATCTCCTGTGTATTCCATAACCTTTCCGACTCCGCCTTTAACAGAAAGTCTTTTTAAAACTTCCAAAATTACATCCTTTGCAGATACCCACGGACGAAGTTTTCCCGTCAGGTTAATTTTTACAACCCTAGGACAAGTTATGTAATATGTTCCACCACCCATGGCAACAGCAACGTCCATACCACCTGCGCCAATCGCAATCATACCGATACCGCCACCGGTTGGGGTGTGGCTGTCAGAACCTATTAATGTTTTTCCCGGCTTTCCAAATCTCTCCAAATGGACTTGGTGGCAAATACCATTACCCGGTCTTGAAAAATATACACCGTGCTTTTTGCAGATGCTTCCGATAAATCTGTGGTCGTCCGCATTTTCAAAGCCTGATTGTAATGTATTGTGGTCTATATATGCAACACTTTTTTCTGTTTTTACTCTTGGCACACCCATAGCCTCAAATTCAAGATATGCCATTGTTCCTGTTGCGTCTTGTGTTAGTGTTTGGTCAATTTTTATTCCTATTTCACTGCCCTTTATCATTTCACCTTCAACAAGGTGGGCAGAAATAATTTTCTCAGTTAAAGTAAGTCCCATTTTCTATTCCCTCCATAATGCTCTATTTTACACTACTTGCCGACTTTTGTCAATATGTAACACCTTGCTTTATTCAACATAGTATATAGTGATTGGAGTGATTTTTATGCCTCTTCCTAAATGGATATTTATAGGAATTCTGTGTTTTATTTATGCTGCAATTTTAATTTCTGCCTTGAAAGCAAAAAAATACTCTTTCAGAACGATATTTGTAAAGGATGATAAAAACATCGAGCCAAAAATCCGTATTTTGATGAAGGAAAATCCCGATTCTGAAATTGTTGTCATAAATAACTCAAAAAGACAGGAAACTACCGAGATACTAAAAAAAATGGAATACGACTTCCCCGAACTACATATCGTGACTTGCAAAAAATAAAAACCCATACGGGCTTTTATTTTTTACAGGTTACAAATCCAATTTCTTATTTCCTCACATTTTTCTTTTGTAGAATAACAATTTGCATGGTTAGAATAAAGCATATTTTGCGTACTAATCGTATCAAGTTTTCCAAAATATTGAGATGCATTTACTAACTCTTTTGAATATTTGTCTATATCAAAAATACTAATGCTACTATCTTCAATAGACAAATATCTTGATATCGGTGAGTTTGTCGACTCTTCTAAAACATTTTTATCAAGTATTATAGTTTCAATCGGACTGCCAAAATAACAAAGTTTGTATTTCCCCGTTTTTACATCACCACTTATATAATTGTAACCTCCTACTTTATTCCATTCTCCTACTGATACACCACCACCGGATACACCGGTATACACCATTTCTTCAGGTTTATATTTTACCATTATACTTCTTGATTCTGCAACTTTTATTGCTTTCTTGTTTTCTTTTATCCTCTTGTATACCGTTAACGTTCCTGTTACTTCATTATATGATATTGAACTGCTTGTCTGTTTTTTGGCTCTTTCATCAAAAGCTTTTTTCCATACCAATTTCCACATCACAAATCCGGCTATTACATAAGCAAGAATTGCTGTTATAACGTCACCAACACTCATAGTATCTTTTTTCTCCTTTTTACATTCATTTTTTATATTATATACGAAATTTCCTCCTCTCAATAAAAATAATACCACATTTTGTTGTATTTGTCAATACTACATTTTGTTGTGAGTATAATATTATTAGGGGTGAATATTATGTACCAACGAATACGTGATTTGCGTGAAGACCACGACCTAACTCAAAAACAAGTCGCCAAAATGCTTCATTGTTCACAGCAAGCATATAGTAACTATGAACTAGGGCAAAGAGATATCCCTACCAGTATTTTGATACAACTTTCACAACTATATAATGTAACAACAGACTATATTTTAGGCTTGACCGACTAAAAAAACCTGCTTAATAAAGCAGGTTTTTTTCAGTTAATATTTTCTCATATCCTATATTTTGCTTGATATTCTTCAAAAAGGTTGAAGAAGTCGTTTCTTCCTTCTTGTTTTACTTGGTTTAGATATTCGTGAGTTTCAAGTGTATTGTGCTTAATTTCAAGAATACTAACACCAATATTAGAACAGTGGTCAGCAACTCTTTCGCAGTTTGTAATAAAATCAGACAAGACAAAACCGAATTCCATAGTGCAAAGACCATCTCGAAGGCGCTTAATATGATTATCCTTAATTTGTCTTTTTAAAATATCGATAGTCTGTTCTAGCGGTTCAACTCGTTTTGCAAGTTCTCTGTCCTCTGTTTCAAATGCTGTTACAGAAATATTTAAAATTTCGGTAACTGCGTTTACCATTATTCTTATTTCTTTGTCAGCCTCTTCTGAGAAAGAAATGCCTTTGTTTGAAATTTCCTTTGCTACGCTGCTAATATTCACTGCATGGTCGGAAATTCTTTCTAAATCACCTACCATATGCAAAAGATGAGTTACCATTTTGCTGTCTTTATCGGTAAGTTTTGCAGCCTCAACCCTTACAAGATATGTGCCGACTTTATCTTCAAAATTATCTACTAAGCCTTCTTTTTCTTCGATTTCCTCTGCAACTTTTTTATCATATCCATTTAGAAGCATTCCAAATGAACTGTTTATTGTTCCTTCTGTAATTTCTGCCATTTGGCAAATAAGTTCACGACATTTCTCAACAGCAAAGCCCGGCATAGACAAGAATCGCTCGTCCAATGTGTCGAAAATATCCGCTTCTTTTTTAGCAGTTTTTCTCTTAACAGTCTTTTTAGTAATCTGTTCAATTTGTCTTGTGAAAGGAATAAGAATTACCGTTGCAAGAAGGTTAAAAATTGTATGAATAATAGCAATATAAACTGCACCAACAGTATCACCCATAAATGCAAAATTCATCATTCCGTTTAAGGCATAGAAAATTCCTGCAATAATAATTACGCTTATAATTTTAATATACACACAAGCAGCCGCCACACGCTTTGCGCTAGTATTTCCGTTTAAAGCAGATAATACCGGAGTTAAAGCAGCACCGATATTTGCACCCAAAATTATAGGAAGTGCCGTTGCAAAATTAATCGCACCGGTTATTGACATAGCTTGAAGCACACCCACTGATGCAGATGACGATTGAATAATTGCAGTTAATATAAATCCTGCCAATATGCCAAGAATAGGGTTTTGGAACATTACGAGAAGCCTTGCAAAAGACGGGCTATCCTTTAAGCCTGACATAGACGAACTCATAGTCTCCATACCAAACATCAAAACGCTAAACCCAAGCAAAATTGAACCTATATCTTTGTGTTTATCCTTTTTACCGACAAATGTCAGAATAATACCTATCATTGCAAGAACAGGGGTAAAGGATGATGGTTTTAATAGTCTTAAAAAGAAATTCTCACCATTAATTCCTGATAAACTAAGAATCCATGCCGTAACGGTAGTTCCGACATTCGCACCCATAATAATTCCGATTGTTTGCGAAAGTTTCATAATACCCGAGTTTACAAAACCCACAAGCATTACTGTTGTTGCTCCGGAACTTTGAATAACTGCTGTTACAAGTAAACCCAGCAAAAATCCCTTATACTTATTTGAAGTCAATTTTTCAAGAATACTTTCAAGTTTGCTCCCCGATAGTTTTTTTAGTCCATCTCCCATGATGTCCATACCATAAAGGAACATCGCAAGTCCGCCAAAAAGTGTTAAAATTGAGAAAAAATCCATTTTTTATCCTCCGTAAATTAAATCTCCATTATAATTGGAATAATCATTGGTGTTCTGTTTGTTTCTTCATAAATGTATTTATATACACTGTTTTTGATGGAATTCTTGATTGAACTCCAATCTCTCAAATTAGCCTTTTTACAAATTTCAATTCTTTCCCTTGCAACATCTTTAATATTTTGCATAAGGTCTTCCGATTCACGCACATACACGAATCCTCTTGAAATTATATCAGGGCCTGAGACAATTTCGCCTGTTTCTTTTGATATCGTCACAACGACATTTATTAGTCCGTCTTGTGCTAAAAGTTTTCTGTCACGAAGAACAATGTTTCCAACATCGCCAACTCCCAAACCATCAACTAAAATTCTGCCTGCTGATACATTACCTGCAATTTTTGCAGATTTTGCATCAATCTCCAAAACACTTCCGTTTTGGAGAACGAATGTGTTTTCAATACCCATATTTTCTGCCAAATCAGCATGAAGCATTAGATGCCTTCTCTCACCGTGAACAGGGATAAAGTATTTAGGTCTTGTAAGTGCCAAAATCATTTTAAGTTCTTCCTGGCAAGCATGACCTGAAACATGCACATCTAAAAGTGCCTTGTAAATTACTTCTGCACCAACTTTAAATAGTTCATTTATGACATTTGAAACGCTTTTTTCGTTACCCGGAATAGGTGTTGCGGAAATTATAATTAAATCGTCCTTGGTAACTTCAACTTTTCTGTGGTCAGAAAATGCCATTCTGGTTAGCGCACTCATAGGCTCGCCCTGACTTCCTGTTGTAATTATAACAAGTTTTTCAGGTGAATATTTTTTTATTGCATCTAGTGGTATCAGTGTGCCTTCCGGTACTTTTAAGTATCCTAAATGCGTCGAGATTTCTATAATATTTTCCATACTGCGTCCCGAAACGGCAACTCTCCTGCCATTTTCTGCCGCAGCATCTATAATCTGTTGCACTCTATGCACATTTGATGCAAATGTTGCAACAATAATTCTCTTTTTACAACCTTTAAAGATTCCGTTAAACTTATCACCGACCGTTCTTTCGCTCATTGCATAGCCGGTTCTCTCAACATTTGTGCTATCCGACATAAGTGCTAATACACCTTGATTTCCAAGTTCGCCAAGTCTTGTAAGGTCTATCATATCCCCCACAATCGGAGTCGTATCAATCTTAAAGTCTCCCATATGAATAAGCATACCCATAGGCGTATTTATTGCAAGTGCTACCGAATCTGCGATAGAGTGATTTGTTCTTATAAATTCTATTGAGAACACATTATTAATTCTTACGATGTCTCCCGTCTTTACCTTGCAAAGTTTAACCTTTGTCATCATAGTGTGTTCTTTTAGTTTGTGTTCAACCAAACCTATTGTAAGTCTCGTTCCGTAAACCGGTACATTGATTTGTTTTAAGAAATAAGGTAGTCCCCCAATATGGTCCTCATGACCATGAGTTAAAAAGATGCCTTTTAACTTATCTCTGTGTTTTTCCACATACGAAATGTCATTGATGACAAGATCCACACCCGGCATATCATCATCAGGAAAAGACATTCCACAATCAACCATTATCATCTCGTTTCCGTACTCGATCACGGTCATATTTTTACCGATTTCGTCGAGACCTCCTAATGGTATAATTTTCAATTTATTCTTTTTTGCCATTTTAACCTCCATTTTTATTTCCGCACAATACTACATTGTATATTATATCACTTTTTCCAATTATTAGTCAATCATTTTAACAAAAAAAATAATCACCTAAATAGTGATTATTCTTCATTTCTATTCATTTTAAAGGAAAGCGCCATTAAAGAATCTGTAAGATGCACATTTTCTATCACGACTTTGTCATTGCTTTCAAGTTCTACGAAAGAAAAGTTCCATAAACCTTTTATCCCCATTCCGATAAGTTTGTCTGCAACCTCTTGGGTGTTTTCTCTCGGAAGAGATAAAATTGCAATATCAACATCATTTTTTTTGATAAAACTCTCTATATTTTTTATATCAGAAATTTTCACTCCGCACAAATCTTTTCCGATTTTTTGAGTATCATTATCGAAAGCGCCGATAATTTTAAACCCACGCCTTTTAATGCCCGCATAATTTGTAAGGGCGTGTCCTAAATGCCCTGCACCAACAATAATAGCATTATAGCCTCTTGTAACGCCTAAAAGTTTTTTTAGTTCATCCAATAAATTTATAATATTATATCCATAGCCTTGCTGACCAAAGCCACCGAAATAATTAAAGTCTTGTCTTATTTGACTTGCAGTAACTCCCATTTTTTTGCTTAATGCATTGGAAGAAATTCTGGTTTTACCTTCTCTTGCAAGTTCATCTAAATATCTATAATACCTTGGGAGCCTTCTTATAACTACCTCAGGCACTTTCTTTTCTTTACTATCCACTACATCACCCTCCGTTACACTATATACATTGTACCATATTATTTCAATAATAGCAATATAATTAATTTGACTTTTTGTCGTTTTTTGTATATAATAATTAAGATTGACAATTTGGGAGGACATATATAGTGATTCAAGGTAATTTTGCAGTTGCACAATCAGGCGGGCCTACTGCCGCTATTAATGCAACTTTGTTAGGAGTAATTAAAGAGGCCATTTCAAACGGCAGAAAAATATATGGAATGGTAAATGGTATTTTAGGCGCAGTCAATAATAATTTCGTAGAGTTAAATTCTACTTTTGAAAAAGAGGAAAATTGTGAACTTCTAAAACTCACCCCTGCTGCCTATCTTGGTTCGTGCAGATTTAAACTCCCCGATACCGATGAAAAAAAAGAACTCTTTGAACAAATTTTTGAAAATTTCAATAAACTCAATATAACTATGGTTTTATATATTGGTGGAAACGATTCTATGGATACAGTAAAAAAACTGTCCGAATATGCCTTGAAAAACGGCAAAAATGTTTCCTTTGTAGGAGTTCCAAAAACAATAGATAACGACCTTATGGGCACAGACCATACCCCCGGGTTTGGCTCTGCCGCAAAGTTTGTTGCAACTACTGTTTCGGAAATTGCAAGAGATAGCGCAGTTTATGCAAATCCGTCTGCAACAATCATAGAGATTATGGGCAGAAACGCAGGTTGGTTAACGGCAGCATCAGCACTTGCAAGAAGCAAAACAAGTTCTGCTCCGCATCTTATATATTTACCTGAAAGACCACTTTCTGTAAAGCAATTAATAGAAGACGTTAAAAATTGCCCTGAAAAAAATATTATTATTGCAGTTTCTGAGGGCATCAGAAACGAAAACGGAATATATTTTAGCAATCTGGATTGTAATTTGTCCCACGACGAATTCGGTCATGCACAACTTTCAGGTTCTGCAAGTGTTGTTGAAAGCATTATAAAAGATAACTTTGGCATAAAAACTCGCTCAGTCGAACTAAATGTACTCCAAAGATGTAGTTCTCACTTTGCTTCTCTTACCGACCTTGATGAATCTGTTATGATAGGAAGCGCCGGTGTAAAAGCCATTTTAGAAGGTCAAACAGGAATAGTTATGGGATTTAACAGAATAGGCGACTACAAAATCGAAATCATTTCTAATAAGGCTACTGATGTTGCAAATCTTGAAAAGGCAGTACCTAGCGATTACATAGCAGAAAATGGTCACGATGTAACCGAAAAAGCACTTAAATATTTATCGCCATTAATAATGGGTGAGCCACAAATGATAACAGAAAACGGTATTCCTAAACATATTTCTTTAAAATAAACTAAAAAACACACTTTATAAAGTGTGTTTTTATTTTTATCTTATTGTTCCGCCGCCGATTACCGTATCGCCATCGTAAAAAACTGCTGCTTGACCTTTTGCAATCGCCCTTTGTGGCTCATCAAAAACAATATGAACACTGTTATTTTCCGTCAAAGTAATTGTCGCAGGCTCTTCCTTTTGATTATATCTAATCTTTGCCATTGCTCTAAAAGTTTTAGGAACATCGTCCCAAAAAATCCAATTAACTTCATCTACATCGAGTTCTTTTGAGAACAATTCTTCATTACTGCAAAGAATTACCTCGTTTTTGTCCATATCCTTTTCAAAAACATACATTGGTGCAGGAAGACTAAGTCCAAGCCCCTTTCTTTGACCTATGGTATATCTTATTATTCCCTTATGCTCACCTAAAACTTTTCCGCTTCGGTCAACAAATTTGCCGTGTTTATAGGTTTTATTTAGATATTCTTCAATAAATTTTGCATAGTCCCCGTCAGGTATGAAGCAAATATCTTGGCTATCGTGTTTTTGTGCCGTAACAAATCCATATTTTTCAGCTAGTTTTCTTGCTTCTTTTTTTGTCATTTCGCCAAGTGGGAAAAGTGTGTGTGAAAGTTCGTGCTGAGTCATTTGATAAAGCACATAACTTTGGTCTTTCGTGATGTCTGCCGCTTTTTTTAAAAGATACTTGTCCCCCACTTTTTCAATTCTCGCATAGTGACCTGTTACAACAACATCTGCGCCAATTTCAAGTGCTTTGTCCAAAAATTTACCAAATTTCAGATATTTATTGCAAACAATACACGGATTTGGCGTATTTCCCGTTTCATATGCATTTATAAATCGGTCAATTACATCAGTTTTAAAATCCTCTTCAAAGTCAAATACATAAAAGGGCATTCCAAGTTTTGTGGCTACACTCTCAGCATCTTTAATATTTTGCTCTGCTCCGCTTTTTCTTTCCGCATCACCACAAAATAGTTTCATAGTAGCGCCGGAGCATTCATATCCTAATTCCTTTGTTATTTGTGCCGCAACAGATGAATCCACTCCGCCACTCATAGCAACTATTGCCTTTTTCATATTATTCTCCTACTTCAAAAAGTGGTGTTGAAAGATATCTCTCACCTGTATCCGGCAAAATTACCACAATATTTTTTTCCTTATTTTCAGGCAATTTTGCAAGTTCTACTGCCGCAAACAGTGCTGCTCCTGATGAAATACCGACCAAAACGCCCTCTTTTTCTGCAATCATACGGCTCATTTTGTATGCTTCTTCATTTTCAACAGTTATAATTTCATCATAGATTTTTGTATTTAGTATCTCAGGAATAAACCCTGCTCCTATGCCTTGAATACCGTGTTTTCCTGCTTTTTCGCCTGACAAAACTGCCGATGTTTTCGGCTCTACTGCAACAATCTTTATGTCAGGATTTTTAGATTTTAAAAATTCACCATTTCCTGTGATTGTTCCACCAGTGCCAACACCTGCAACAAAAATATCAACTTCTCCGTCTAAATCTTCCCAAATCTCAGGGCCTGTTGTTTTTTTGTGTGCCAAAGGATTTGCCGGATTTATAAATTGTCCTGCAATAATGCTGTTTGGAATTGACGCTTTTAGTTCTTCTGCCTTTTTAATTGCTCCTGTCATTCCCTCTTGCCCATTTGATAAAACAAGTTCTGCCCCATATGCTTTCATAAGCATACGGCGTTCTTTTGACATTGTTTCAGGCATTACAATAATCACTTTGATTCCCATTGATGCGCAAATTGCAGCAATTCCGATTCCTGTATTTCCGGAAGTAGGCTCAATTATTGTGGTATCTTTATTCAAAACACCGTCTTTTTGTGCCTTTTCTATCATCTCTTTTGCAACTCTGTCCTTTATACTGCCTGCCGGATTAAAGTATTCAAGTTTTGCAAAAACATTGGCTTCCAATTTTTCTTCTCTTTTTATATTGCATAGTTCTAAAAGTGGAGTTCTTCCCACTAGTTCTGAAACTGATTTATATACCTTTTTCATGATTTATGCCTTCTTATAAAATTTATATTCTGTTATTGTGTCATACTTTTCGCCTTTTTTAAGTATTCCACCCGGGAAAAATGCGTATTTTGTAAAGTTAGGGAATACCTGTGTTTCAAGACAAAGCCCTTGATTTTTTTCATACTTTGCATTATCTTTACATTCCGGCTCATTCACCACATAGTTTCCTGTATATAATTGAACCGCAGGTCTATCTGTATAGCATTCCATTGTAATCCCTGATATATCGCCTGTAAGAACAGCAAATTTTCTGTATCCTGTGCCATTTATAATTAGGTTATGGTCATATCCTAAGCCTAAAACAATCTGCTCATGCTTTGAATCTATATCTTGTCCCACCTTTTTAGGTGTTGTAAAATCAAATGGTGTATCCTTTACCGATATTATTGTGCCGTCAGGCACAACATTTTCTGTAATTGGAGTATAAAAATCACAATCCATCCAAAGTGTATGATTTCTAACGCTACCACTCGTATGACCATTTAAGTTAAAATAACTATGATTTGTCATATTTAAAATTGTGTCTTGATCACTTTCTCCCTCGTAATGTATAGAAATAGCGTTTTCTTTTGTAAGCGTATAAGTCACCTTAACATTAACTTTCCCCGGAAATCCTTCTTCTCCGTCTTCCGAAACGGTTGTTAAAATTAGTTTTGGCTCTTCCCCGTCAACTGCTTCTGCGTTCCAAATTTTTGTATTAAACCCATCGGTGCCGCCATGAATATTATTCTTACCACCATCATTTTTGATAACATTATATTGTTTACCGTTTATTTTGAATTCGCCCTTTTCAATTCTGTTTGAATTTCTGCCGATTAATGCACCAAAATATGAACCGTCATGAAGATATGTTTCATAATTATCTCTTCCCAAAAGCACATCTGTGCCAACAAATTCAAGTTTTCTAATAATGCCGCCAAGGCTTAAAATTTCTGCTTTTAAACCCTTTCCGTTATCTAAAATATAGGCATAAACATCGCCTTTACTTATTTTTTGAAATAATCTTTTTTCTATCATAGTTTTCCCTTTCTCACACATATGAAACTATTGTTTCACAAACTCCATCAATAGTTGCAACTCCGTTTTGAGCCGGAATAAACAAACTATCACCTTTATTAATATCTATTTTTGTATTTCCAACCGTTAGTGTTCCGCTTCCTGTCAAAACAACAACCGAGCGAAAACTGTTTTCGCTAAGTTCAAAACTTGTTTTATTATCTGAATCAATCTTTTCTGCTGTAAAATACTTACACTTTGCAAGAAGATTGCCGGAAAGTGATTCGTCCTTTTTAGCCACTGTAAGGTTTGTAACTTCAAGAGCCTTTTCAATATGTAATTCTCTTGTATTTCCGTTTTTATCTCGTCTATCGTAGTCATAAACTCGATAAGTTTTGTTTGAGTTTTGCTGAACTTCGCAAATAAACGCACCTTTTCCGATTGCGTGAATTGTTCCCGATTCAATAAAGAAAACATCTCCCTTTTTGATGTCAACTTTATTTAAAACTTCCAAAATAGTGTTATTTTCTATTCTTTTTGCAAATTCTTCTTTTGTGATTTCTCTGTTAAATCCATGATACAAAAATGCGCCTTTTTCACAGTCAACAACATACCACATCTCTGTTTTGCCGTATTCGCCTTCGTATTTCAAGGCATATTCATCAGACGGATGAACTTGTACCGAAAGATTATCCGCGGCATCAATTAGTTTAATTAAGATAGGGAAAAATTCAAACTTCATTGCATTTTTTCCCACGCATTCTTTACCATTTTTTTCTATATAATCTGTCAAAAAAAGTCCGTCAAACTCTCCACCAACTATTACGCTTTCTCCGTCTTTATGTGCCGAAAGTTCCCAACTTTCAGCAACTTTATCAAGTTCCAATCCTTTATCATACTCTGTTTTTAATCTGTTTCCACCCCAAATATAGTCCTTGCAAGCGGCTTTTAATTTTACAGGCTCTAAATTCATATTATTTACTCCTCATTCATTTTTGCATATAGAGTTTTTGATGTTATACCCTTGATTTTGCCGATTTTTCCGCAAAGAGAGTTAATTAGATCGCTCGGTGCATCAATCGCAATACTAATGATTGAAATTTCACGATTTTTATATGGCAAACCCATTCTGCCAATTATATAATCGGAATATTCGTGCAAAAGTGTGTTAAGTTCCGATACTTTTTCCATATCCTCAACAACTATACCAATTAAAGCAACTCTATTTCCCATTATTTCTCTCCTAAAAAATTACATACTTTCAACAGTTTCAATACCAAGTAGGTATAGTGCAGATTTAATAACCGTGCAAGTTGCCAAAACAAGTGCAAGTCTTGCTTTTTTTGTTTCTTCCGGAACATCATCTTTCAGAATTGGGCAAGCACCATAAAACTTGTTAAATTGTCTTGCAAGATTTGTAACATATCTATTGATATAGAAAGGTTCGTTTTTATCTGCCGCATCAGAAATTGCATCTGCAAACTTATTTAACTGTACAACCAACGCATATTCTTCATCAGATACTGCGTTTTTAAAATCTGCATCTTCAAAGTTTAAATCACTTCGGCGAAGTATGCTCTTTCCTCTTGCATAACTATATTGAACATAAGGTGCTGACTCGCCTTCAAAATCAAGCATAGAATCCCAACTGAAAATAATATCTTTTTCACGAGAATTTTTTAAGAATGCATATAAAATTGCACCGATACCGATTTTTGTTGCAACTTCTTCCTTGTTTTCCATATTGGGACTGTTTTGTGTTATGATTTCTAATGTCTTTGAAATTGATTCCTTCAAAACATCTTCTAGAAATACTACATCTCCGTTACGAGTCGATAACTTCTTGTCAGGGAATTTAACAAGTCCGAAATTAACATGCTCACAGCCCTTGGCAAAGTCCCAACCTGCCTTTTCCATAACGGCAAATATTTGTTGGAAATGAAGTGATTGTGGAGTCCCTACAACATATATATTCTTGTAGAAATTATATGTTCTGTGACGATATAAAGCAGCTGCAATATCTCTTGTTGCATAGATAGTTGCACCGTCAGATTTCAGTATTATGCATGGTGGAATGTTAAGTTCTGAAAGGTCAACAATTTGTGCTCCTTCGCTTTCTGTAAGCAGATTTTTCTCCCTTAATATTTCCACAACTTCGTCCATTTTATCCGAATAGAAACTTTCTCCTGCATATGAATCAAATTCAACACCCAGCATATCATAAACTCTCTTAAATTCTTTTAGGCTAAGTTCTCTAAAATGCTGCCAAAGTGCAGTTTCTTCCTTCTCTCCGTCTTCCAAACGCTTAAAATATTCTCTTGCCTCGTCATCAAGTTTGGGATTTTTTTCTGCTTCTTCATGGAATTTTACATATATTTTTAGAAGTTCGTTAATTGGGTCTTTTTCGATTACTTCGTCATTTCCCCAAAGCTTATAGGCACAAATCAGTTTGCCGAATTGCGTTCCCCAATCGCCAACATGATTTAGTCTTTCGGTTTTATATCCTAAATATCTATAAATTCTTTCAAGCGAATTTCCGACAGCAGTTGAAAATAGATGTCCTATATGGAAAGGCTTTGCAATATTAGGTGATGAATATTCAACCAAAACTGTTTTTCCGTTTCCGATTTTGCTCTTTCCAAAGTCTTCTTTTTGCTCTAAAACAGCACCCACTACTTGCTTTGTAAATTCAACCTTATCAAAGAAAATATTGAGATATCCACCAACCGCTTCTGCACTTTTGATATATTTATCTTCTGCAAATTTTTCTGAAAGTTCCTTTGCAATTATAGGTGGTGCTTTTCTCAAAGTTTTTGCGAGAATAAAACATGGGAATGCCAAATCCCCAAGTTTTTGCTCCGGTGGTGTTTCAAGTGTTTTGATTGCAGTTTCCTCATCAAGACCTGTAATCTCTGCTATTTTCTTTCCTGTGTATTCTTTATAGTTCATAGTTTATTCCTCTAATTTTCTAAATTTGCTAGATTTTCCTTCATTGTTTCAAGTGCTTTTTCGGCAATTTTAAGGTATCGTTCTTGCTTATTTTTCACTCTGTAATCAAGAGAGTCAATTATACCAAAATTTGCATTCATCGGTTGAAGTTTTGATATTGATTCATTGCTGATATATAAGGGCAATGCACCTATTGATGTCTTTGAACTAGGTTCTAAAAAAGCCTCACCTTTTAACATTCTTGCCATATTAAAACCTGCCAATATACCTGACGATGCAGATTCAACATAACCTTCAACGCCTGTAATTTGACCGGCAAAAAAGATATTTTTGTGTTTTTTCATTTGATAATACTTATTAAGCACTCTTGGTGCGTCAATATATGTATTTCTATGCATAACACCGTATCTTACAAATTCTGCCGCCGAAAGTCCCGGTATCATAGAAAATACTTTTTTTTGCTCTCCCCATTTAAGATTTGTTTGAAATCCTACAATGTTATAAAGTGATGCTTCTTTATTGTCCTGTCTTAGCTGAACAACTGCATAGCTATCATCTTTTCCAGTTTTTGGATTTACAAGCCCCACCGGTTTTAGTGGGCCAAAAACCAAAGTTTGCTCGCCACGTTTTGCCATAACTTCAACAGGCATACAGCCCTCAAATACAGAAACATTTTCAAACTCTTTTAATGGTGCTGTTTCGGCAGAGATAAGGGCATTATAGAACCTATCGTACTCTTCCTTTGTCATGGGACAATTTATATAGTCGTCAGTTCCTCTTCCATATCTTGCACCATAATAAACCTTGTCCATATCAATACTATCTTTTGTTAAAACAGGTGCTGCCGCATCATAAAAATGCAGTCCCTCGCTACCCGTAAGTTCCTTTATGGTTTCTGAAAGTGCATCAGAAGTAAGAGGGCCTGTCGCAATAATTGTTGGAACTTCTGTATCTATCTTTGTTATTTCTTCATTAATAACCTTAATTAACGGATTATTTTTTATTAAATCTGTTGCTTTTTGTGCAAATATCTCTCTATCCACTGCCAAAGCACCACCTGCGGGAACTTTGGACACATCTGCCGCACGCATCATAACCGAATCAAAAAGACGCATTTCTTCTTTTAGAAGTCCGCACGCATTTTCAATGCGCTCGGCTTTTAGGGAGTTTGAGCAAACAAGTTCACAAAAATTTTCGTTTTTATGTGCAGGCGAATATTTCTTTGGTTTCATCTCATAAAGTTCAACCGCAATCCCTGCCCTTGCAAGTTGCCAAGCCGCCTCACAGCCTGCAAGCCCTGCTCCGATAACCTTTACCGTCATTTTTTAGTTTTCCTTTCGGGTTTTCTTTCGTAACTGCACTTTTCATTTGTGCAATAAATTTTTGCATTCTTTCCCTTTCTTTGAAGCAGTACACTGCCACACTCAGGGCAGGATTCATTTTTAATTGGTGTATCCCAAACCATAAAATCGCACTTTGGATTATTTTCACAGCCATAATAGTTTCTGCCCTTATGTGTTTTCTTTTCCAATATTTCTCCACCACATTTTGGACACTTAACACCTGTTTCGTTTCTTATGGACATTGTGTTTTTACATTCCGGGTATCCGGGACATGCCAAAAATTTCCCGAATTTTCCGATTTTATAGACCATTTTTCTTCCGCATTTATCACAAATTACGTCAGATTCTTCATCTTTAATCTTGATTTTTTCTATCGCTTTTTGTGCATTTTTAAGATTGTCATCAAATTCAGGATAGAACTCACTTAATACTCTTATCCAAGACAGTTTTCCGTCTTCAACATCGTCAAGTTTTCTTTCCATACCTGCTGTAAACTCGATATCAACAATTTCTTCAAAATGATTTTTCATTATGTCTGTTGTGATTCTTCCAAGTTCTGTTGGGTGCAGTTGCTTTTTAACTCGGCGCACATATCCTCTTGACACAATAGTTGTAATGGTAGGCGCATAGGTACTAGGTCTTCCTATGCCGTTCTCTTCAAGAGCGTGAACAAGAGCCGCTTCTGTGTATCTTGCAGGTGGCTTTGTAAAATGTTGTATGCTTTCAATATCTTTTACTTCAACTTGTTCATTTTGAACAATCTCAGGAAGTGCTTTGTCCTTGTCTTTTGTTTCGTCACTGCCTTCAATATACACATTCATAAAGCCCTTAAACACAAGTTTTGAGCCTGTTGCTTTAAATGTATGCGTTCCTGATTCTAATGTTGCATTTTGTGTGCTATATAAAGCAGCTGCCATTTGGCTTCCTGCAAATCTTTCCCAAATCAGTTTGTATAGTTTATATTGGTCGGAAGAAAGTTTGTCTTTAATCGCCTCAGGTCTTATATTGATGCTTGTAGGTCTTATTGCCTCGTGGGCATCTTGTGCATTTTTGCCTGCCTTAAATTGTCTTGGCTTAACATTTTCTTTTCCGAAATTATCGGTCAAAAATGCGATTGCTTCTCTTTGAGCCTCTGCTGAAATTCTAAGTGAGTCTGTTCTCATATATGTGATAAGACCGATAGTTCCGTATTTTCCACCGATATTCACACCTTCATAAAGAGTTTGTGCTGTTTGCATCGTCTTGTATGTTGAAAAACCAATTTTTCTTGATGCATCTTGTTGCATTGTACTTGTTGTGAATGGTGGTGGTGGATTTTTTGTAAGTTCGCCGTTTTTGATTGCAACAACTTTAAGTGCTTTTATATCATTCTTGATTTTTTCTGCATCTTCTTTACAAGAAAGTTCAGTTTCCTTGCCGTTTTCACCATAGTATTTTGCCGAAAAATCCTTTTTACCATGACCACAAAGAGCCTCAACAGTCCAAAATTCCTTTGGCTCAAAATTTTCTATCTCGTCCTCTCTGTCGCATATCATTCTTGTCGCAACAGATTGAACTCTTCCTGCACTAAGACCTCTTTTTACCTTTTCCCACAAAATAGGGCTGATTTTATAGCCAACTATTCTGTCAAGTACACGTCTTGCTTGTTGTGCATCGACTAAATCCATATCAATTTTTCTTGGTTCTTTGATTGATGCCTTTACAGCCGATTGTGTGATTTCGTTAAAAGTCACACGGCAACAAGAATTTTCATCAATACCAAGAGCCTTTGCCAAATGCCAACTAATCGCCTCTCCCTCACGGTCAGGGTCGGTTGCAAGGTATACGCTGTCGCTTGCTTTTGCTGACTTTTTAAGTTTTGTAAGAAGTTCGCCTTTGCCTCTAATTGTTATATATTTAGGTTCAAAATTATTATCAACATCTACACCCAACTGACTTTTTGGTAGGTCAATAATGTGGCCCATAGAAGCAGTAACCTCGTAGTCCTTGCCTAAATATTTCTTGATTGTTCCTGCTTTTGCAGGTGATTCTACAATAAGAAGTTTCTTTGCCATAGTTTCCTCCGATTATATGTTTAATTTATAATTGTTTCCCGGTAATTTTTTTATGTATCCGCCGAATTCCAGCATAGACAAAGTCGTCGTAAGTTTTGAAATGTCTATACCACTTTGTCTTTTTATATCATCAATATTCACATTTCCGCCAATCAATAACAAAACTATCGATTTTTCTTCTTCCGATAAGCTGCTATACTTCTTATCATCAATGGAAATTTTGATTTCATTATTTACTTTTTCCTTCTTGCTATCTTTAAAGATTGTGCGTTTTTTAGATTTTATAGGGGCTATCCTTGAAATTTCATAAACATATTCACAAAGTATATCCTCTGCAGAGGATACGGCTTTTGCAGAAGATGTTAAAAGTTCATTACTGCCCATACATGTTTCTTTAAATATACTTCCCGGCACCGCAAAAATATCCTTGCCTTGATTTAACGCATAATTTGCTGTAATTAATGCTCCGCTTTTCTTTGGTGCTTCTGTAACCAAGATGCCTCTCGAAAGTCCACTTATTATCCTATTCCGTCTTGGGAAATTCCTTCCGTTAGGCTGTGTTCCCGGTGGATATTCGCTGATTACTGCCCCATTTTCAATTATCTTTTGCATAAGATTTGTATTTTCAGGTGGATAAACAACATCAACACCGCAGCCTAAAACCGCAACTGTTTTATTGCCGACAGAAAGTGCTGAAATCGCAGCAGCCGAGTCAATTCCTCTTGCCATTCCGCTGACAATAGTAACTCCCTTTTCTGCAAGGCCTGTACAAATCTTTTTCGTTGCCGAAATACCATAATCAGTACAGTGCCTTGTTCCCACTACTCCGATAGTAAGCAGTCTGTCCCAATTAAGAATTTCGCCTTTTAAGTATATGACATATGGTGGATTTTCTATTAGCCTTAAACTGTCCGGATATTCCGACATATCAAAAGTGAGAATTTTAATACTCTTTTTCTCACAAGTTTCATAAATTTCTTTTGCCGTTTTCAAATCCTTACTTCTAAGTCTTTCTTTAATATTTGGTTTTATACCAACTATATTATCAAATTCTTTGCACATATAAATATCAGATATATTATCAAATTGCTCCAATAGTGCAGTAATATCATATTCCGAAAGACCGTTTAGAGTTGTAAGCCAAAGCCAATGTAAAAGATTATCCATCGAATTTTCCCCCATATGCAAAACTCCATCTTATACAATACTACAAATTTACTCTCTTGTCAAAGTTTTTTTGCATTTAATAGGTAGATTTTTTTATAAATCTAAAAAAAACAGGACTAAAATTCCTGTTTTTCTTTAACTTTATATAGAAGTAGTGCTGCGGCGATTGCAACATTTAAGGACTCAGCATTACCATAAATCGGAATTTTTACACATCTATCGCAAAGTGATAAAAGTTCTTCTGACACACCATTTGCCTCATTTCCGACAATAATAATATTTTTTTCTCCGTAAATATCATCACAAAAATCCACCGTATTTTCATTTAATGCACCGGCAAAAAGTGAAAATTTTTGATTTTTTAATTCTAAAAGTTCTTGATAAGTAACATTTTCAATTATTTTTGTGTGAAAAAATGAGCCCATGCTAGAGCGAACAGTTTTCGGGCTATAAATATCCGCACACTCAGGAGATAGCATAAGACTGCACCCAACCGCATCGCAAATTCTAATTATCGTACCCATATTCCCCGGGTCTGAAACATGGTCACAATAAAGATAAAGCTTTTCATCTAAAGAAATTTCCTTCTTCTTTGGGGTATTAATAACCGCTATAACGCCTTGTGGCGAATCGGTGTCACAAAGTGCCGAAAAAATATTATCCGAAACCCTATAAACCTCTTTTGCCTCAAATTCAATATCAAGTTTATCCGATATCGCAATAAATGAAATATCCATTTTAGCATTTATAGCATCATTTACAGATTTTATTCCTTCCACCGTAAAAACACCACTTTTAACACGAGTTTTCTTGTTTTTAAGCGATTTTATAAATTTATATGTTTGATTTTTAGTTGAAGTAATTTCTTTAATCATAGTCTATCTCCCTATTAATTTGATTATATCAATTATTTTTGCTAAATTCAAGTCGTTTGACATATTTTTCATATTTTGGTATAATGTTCGGGAATTTGGAGGGCTTTATTATGACACAAAAAACAACTATGGTCAGTTGCGAAATTGCAATGATAACTCAATCAATAGTAAACAATCTAACGCCGATTTTATTCGTAATATTCAAAGATACTTTCGGTATTTCATATACACTAATTGCTCATTTAATGCTAATAAACTTTTCTGTGCAACTGCTTACCGATATTTTATCAATAAAAATTCTTACTGCACTCGATTACAGAAAATCAGGCATTCTCGCACAAATTTCTGCAATTCTGGGGCTTCTGTTTCTGTCATTTCTTCATAGGGTTATACCAATGTATCCGGCACTTTTGATTTCAACAGTGTTTATGGCATTTGGCGGTGGTCTTTTGGAAGTTATGCTAAGCCCGATTATAGATTCATTAGACTTAGGACATGGTTCATCAAGAATGAGTCTTCTTCACTCCTTTTACTCTTGGGGACAGGTTGTTGTTGTACTATTTTCAAGCCTTGCAATTAAACTATTCTCAGAGAAAATTTGGTGGATTTTGCCACTGTTTTGGCTTATAGTACCACTTGTTTCGGGAATTTTATTCTGCATAGTTCCAATACCCGACATTGCAAAAGAAGAAAAAAAGAACGAATATAAACCAAAACTTAAATCAAAAGTTTTTCTATCAATGTGCTTTTTGATGGTTTGCTCCGGTGCATCTGAAATTACAATGGCCGAATGGGCATCGGTTTTTGCACAAAAAGGACTGGGTGTAAACAAATTTTTAGGCGATATTTTAGGGCCTTGCTTTTTTGCACTGTTAATGGCTTTTGGTCGACTTTTATATGGAATATTCGGAAACAAACTAAATCTAAAAAGGTCACTTACCTTTGCATCGCTTTTATGCGTTCTTTGCTATCTTACCGCAGCAATATCACAAAATCAATATATTGCACTTTTGGCGTGTAGCATTACAGGATTCTCTGTGAGCCTAATGTGGCCCGGAGTATATTCTTACTCGTCAAAACAGATAAAAAACGGTGGTACGGCAATGTTTGGCATATTAGCGCTATTTGGTGACGTGGGTTGTTCCCTTGGCTCATGGCTTGCCGGAATGGTTTCGGATTTCTCGGTAAAATTGCCGCTTGTCACTAATTATGCTGACAAAATTGGCATAACATATGAGCAAATCGGTTTAAAACTCGGCATCGGATTTTCTTCGATATTCCCGATTATGATGTTTATTATGTTAATATTAAGAAGCAAAGAAAATTAAGCAAAATAAAAAAGCGAAGCATTTGCTTCGCTTTTATTTTACTTTTCAGAAACCTTAACAACCTCTTTACCGTCGTAATAGCCGCATGCTTTACAAACCTTATGAGGAAGTTTATATTCGTGGCAATGTGGACATACAACCATGCCCGGAACCTCAAGTTTCCAATTAGCTCTTCTTTTATCTCGTCTTGATTTAGATACTTTACCCTTAGGTACTGCCATCTTAATCGCACCTCCTATTCGGTATCAGTCATATTTTTCATAATTTCTGCTAATTTTTCTTGCCAAGGATCTGATGGAATCTCATCGCAGTGACAAGATTTCTCATTAAGATTAACGCCGCAATTTGGGCATAAACCTTTGCAATCCTCTCGGCATAAGTATTTTACCGGCACATTCATCAAAAAATTGCTGACTACTATGTCGTCAAGTTCAATTTGTTTTCCGGAATATAAAATCACATCGTCAGAATCAGAAATCTCTGTTCCTTCACGAACAAGTGTTTCAAAAACAGGAAAATCAATATCTACCTTGATAGGTTTTCCGCATCTTGCACAGTGTACCAATGCTTCACCCGAAACATCCAAACTAAGTTCTAATGCTTTGGAATTATTTATAATAGTTCCAACTGCCTTAAATTCCTTGTCAAAAACGAAATCTTCGCCAAGAAAGTTCACAGTAGGCATCATAAAAGTTTCAGAAATTTCAAGTTTGCCATTAATGTTTTTGATTATGTCGGTTAAATCAATAAGCATAATTATTTAAGTTCTACCTTTGCGCCTGCTTCTTCAAGTTTAGCTTTCATAGCTTCAGCTTCGTCCTTAGCAACTGCTTCCTTAAGTGTCTTAGGAGCTCCGTCAACTAATTCCTTTGCTTCTTTAAGACCAAGACCTGTAAGTTCTCTTACAACCTTGATTACATTAAGCTTTGAAGCACCTGCTTCTGCTAATACAACGTCAAATTCTGACTTTTCAGCTGATGCGCCGCCTTCTGCTGCTGCGCCAGCTACCATTACAGGAGCTGCTGCTGATACACCGAACTCTTCTTCCATAAGTTTAACAAGTTCTGCTACTTCCAATAATTTTAATTCTTTGATATCATCTAAAATCTTTTGAATGTCTGCCATTTTAATTTCCTCCTAAATTAAATGTTTTAAATTATTCTGCATCCGCAGGTGTTTCTTCTGCAGGAGTTTCAGCTACTGGTGCTTCAACTTCTGCTGCCGGAGTTTCTTCTGCAGGAACTTCAGCTACCGGAGCTTCTTCTGCTACGGGTTCAGCTTTTGCTTCCTCTACAGGAGCTTCTTCCGAGTTCTTCTTTGCTATAAGGTCAGCGATTTCTACGCCACCTTCAGCGATTGTGCTAAGCAATCTTGCAAGGTTTGAAACAGGAGCATTTAGGCTGCCCATAATCTTTGCAATAAGAGTATCCTTTGAAGGAGTCTTTGCAAGTTGAGTAAGTTCGTCTTGTGACAAAACTTTACCATCCATAAAACCTGTTTTAATTTCAACCTTATCGTTGTCTTTGGCAAAATCATAAAGAATCTTAGCCGGAGCTACAGGATCTTCTGAAATAGCCAATGCTGTTGGACCATGAAGGATACTATCAAGTTCTTCAAGACCAACTTGGTTTGCTGCTAAACGAAGTAATGTGTTCTTAACAACAAAATACTTAACTCCTGCTGCACGCAAATCATTACGAAGCTTTGTATCTTCTTCAACAGTAAGTCCGCGGTAGTCCACTAAAACACCTGTTGTAGCGCCCTTTAATGCTTCAACGATTTCAACAACTTGAGCCTTTTTTGTTTCTAAAACTTTCTCGTTTGGCATGATGTCACCTCCTATAAGATTTGTGCCTTTCCCAAAAAGAAAAGGCTCTTTTTCGTAGACGAAAAGAGCCATATAGTCAATCAACTAAATAACACCTCGGCAGGGCTTACCTTTGTGCCTGCTGTCTACGGATTATTTTTAACTACAACATTGTAGCATAAAAATCTTAAATTGTCAATAGTTTTTTTATAAATTAGCTAAGTTTTGAACCATTAATTTTGATACCGGGTCCCATTGTTGTTGTAACAACAACGCTCTTTAAATATTGACCCTTAGCTGTTGCCGGCTTAGCTTTGATAATAGCGCTCATAAGAGCATCAAAGTTTTCAGCAAGCTTTTCTTTACCAAATGAAACTTTGCCGATTGGGCAGTGAACAATATTGTTTTTATCAACTCTGTATTCAATCTTACCTGCTTTAATTTCGTTAACAGCCTTAGCAACATCCATAGTAACTGTACCGGCCTTTGGTGATGGCATCAATCCCTTAGGACCTAAAACCTTACCCAAACGACCAACAACGCCCATCATATCAGGAGTTGCAACAACTACGTCAAAATCAAACCAGTTTTCTGTTTGAATCTTTGTGCAAAGATCCATTTCGCCAACATAATCAGCACCGGCAGCCAAAGCTTCGTCAGCCTTAGGGCCTTTTGCGAAAACTAAAACCTTTGCTGTTCTGCCTGTACCGTGAGGCAATACAATTGCACCTCTAACTTGTTGATCAGCGTGTCTTGAGTCAACGCCAAGTCTTGCGTGAAGTTCAACAGTTTCATCAAATTTAGCCTTTGCAGTCTTAACAGCAAGTTCTAAAGCTTCTGCTGAATCATAAAGTTTTGTTTTGTCAACTAGCTTTACGCTATCTTGATATTTTTTTCCTCTAAACATATTAATTATCCTCCTACTGTGGTCAAACAAGGTTTATTACCTCTCCCACTTACTAATCATTTTTAACGTGATTATTCTTCGACTGTAATACCCATACTTCTTGCGGTACCTGCTATCATGCTCATAGCTGCTTCAAGAGAAGCTGCGTTTAAGTCAGGCATTTTTGTTTCAGCAATAGCCTTAAGGTCTGCTTTAGAAATCTTAGCAACCTTAGTCTTGTTTGGAACACCTGAACCGCTTTGAATTTTGCAAGCCTTCTTAAGAAGAACTGCAGCCGGCGGAGTTTTTGTAACAAATGTGAATGAATGGTCTGCGAAAACTGTAATAACTACAGGGATGATAAGACCTGCATCCTTTGCTGTTCTTTCGTTAAATTCCTTTGTAAACGCCATAATGTTTACGCCGTGTTGACCAAGTGCCGGACCAACCGGTGGTGCAGGGCTTGCTTTGCCTGCAGGAATTTGTAACTTAATGTAACCTATAACTTTTTGTGCCATATCGGCCACCTCCTATTATTTCGGGAAAACATGTCCCGTTGTGGTAAATGCGGGCATAAGTGCCCTCCCACTGTACACCAGAGGGATATTTTAAGCGATAAAATCGCAAAAAAACTAATTTACACTTTTTTCAATTTGACCGTATTCAAATTCAACAACCTTTTCACGACCGAACATACCAACTCTAACCGTGATTTTTCTGTTTTCATTGTCAATACTTTCAACTATTCCGTTAAATCCTTCCATTGGACCTGATTTAACATCAACTGCGTCACCGACTTCGAGGTCAATCTTAGCCATACGAACCTGTTCAACACCCATCTTTTGAACTTCTTCATCAGATAGCGGTACAGGCTTAGATCCCGGGCCTACAAATCCGGTAACTCCTCTTGTATTACGGACAACATACCAGCTCTCATCGTTCATAACCATCTTGATTACAACATAGCCGGGGAAAGTCTTGCGTTTAACAATTTTTTGTTCGCCGTTCTTTTCTTCAACTACATCTTCCATAGGAACTTCTACTTCTTGAATCAAGTTACTTATTCCACGATTTTCAACTGATTTTTCAATGTTCGCTTTTACTTTGTTTTCATAACCGGAGTATGTGTGTGCCACATACCACTTTGCCTCTTCTGCCATAAATATTCTCCTTATCAGATACTCTTACTGTTATTTAACTACTAATGACAGCAATTTTTCAAATCCGACATCAAGCAAAGATAATACAACGGTTGTCAAAGCGACAAATGCCAATATAACAAGGGTATTGCGAAAAAGCTGTTCCTTTGAAGGCCAAGAAACTTTCTTCATTTCTGATTTTGTTTCCTTGAAAAACTTCATAGCTTGATTTCTTTTAACTGTATTATTTTCAGCCATAACAATTCTCCTTATCTTACTTTGTTTCTTTGTGCAATGTGTGCTTTCTGCAGAACTTGCAGTATTTGTTCATTTCCAATCTGTCCGGATCATTCTTCTTGTTCTTCATTGTGTTGTAGTTTCTTTGTTTACATTCTGAACAAGCTAATGTGATTTTTACTCTCATAACTACACCTCCGTCTGTACTTTCGATAATTAGATAGGTTTTTTTACATACAAAAAAAAAGAACCTACCGCTAGTCTAGAAGATTATATCATCCCCACTCCTCTTTGTCAAGTTTTTTTTTAATTTTCTTTATTTTTTTCTAAAATAATGGTTTTTTGTACATAATAAGGACATAAATTATATTTTTTCTTGAAATGAGGTTCTTAAAATTGTCTGAAATAGTAATAAAAAAATCCGGTCCTCTTTGCGGCAATGTTATTTGCTCCGGCTCAAAAAATGCAGCTCTGCCAATTCTTGCGGCTACTATTCTAACAAAAGGCAAGACGGTTCTGTCAAATGTCCCCGACCTTTCCGATACCAAAAATATGCTTGAAATTCTAACCTATCTCGGAGCAAATTGCTCTATGCATCTTAACACTTGCGAAATTGATTTTACAAATTGCACATCTTTTTCTGCTCCTGATGAGAAAATGAACAAATTTCGAGGCTCATTTTTCCTTGCCTCGCCAATTCTTTCAAGAATGGGGAAAGCAAGAATTTCCATGCCGGGTGGTTGCCCCATAGGTGCAAGGCCTATCGACCTTCATCTAAAAGGCTTTGCCGCAATGGGTGCTAATATCGAAAAAGGGCACGGATTTGTTGACCTTTCGTGCAAAAAATTAAAGGGTGCAAGAATATATCTTGACTTCCCAAGCGTAGGCGCAACGGAAAACTTAATTATGGCAGCCGTTTTGGCAGATGGGGAAACTATCATAGAAAATGCCGCAGCAGAGCCTGAAATTTGTGATCTTGCAGATTTTTTATCAAAGCAAGGTGCAGAAATTTATGGCGCAGGAAGCGATATGATTGTAATAAAAGGAGTAACATCTTTAAATCCTATAAAGCACTCCATAATTTCCGACAGAATAGAAGCCGGAACTTTTATGAGTTCTTTCGCCATCACGGGCGGAAAAGGCAAAATTGAAAATATAAATCCTCTTCATCTAAAACCCGTGATAGCCAAACTTAGCGAAATGGGTGCTACAATAGAAGAAGGTGAAAACTATATTTGCATAGATGCTACAAAAAAATTGTCCTCTGCAAGTATAAAAACTTTGCCCTTCCCCGGATTTCCAACCGATATGCAAGCACAATTTTCTGCACTTTTATGCGAAACCGATGGTAGTGGCATAATAGTGGAAACTGTTTTTGAAAACAGATTTCTTCATATAGCAGAACTAAATCGTATGGGTGCAAATATTCGTATCGACGGCAGAAGTTCCTTTATCGAGGGCAATAAGCACCTAACAGGTGCAAAAGTTAACGCTCTTGACCTTCGTGGCGGTGCGGCTCTTGTTATGGCAGGACTTTGTGCAGACGGCGAAACAAGAATAACAGGCGTCGAACACATAAGACGAGGATATGAAAACCTTGGTGGAAAACTCCGTTCAATAGGTGCAAATATTTTTTTGGAATAGTACTTTTTTTTGCACAAGATATGTGTTATTATATAAGGTAAGGAGTTGATTTTATGTATACAGAAATTATCACGGGTGGTATTGGTAGCGACAAGAGTAGTTACCTATACAATTCTATCAGCGAAAATTTAAAAAACGACCCATCTTGTAATATCTTTTTGATTGTTCCTGAACAATTTTCTTATACTGCGCAAAAAACCATCTCCGATTCTATGGGAGGATTTGGAATTAACAGACTTGATGTTATCCCATTTTCAAGACTTTGTTTTAGATATCAAAAACTATCAAACAGCCTTTTGCCCTCCGGCAAAATGGTGCTTTTAAAAAAGGCAACAGAAGACTTGCCCGAGGATAACATCTTCTTTTTAAGTTCAAAAAAGTCCGGCTTTATCGATTCACTTTCCGAACTTTTTTCCGAACTGAAAAGATACAACATAACCTTTGATGATTTTGATTCAATCTCAATAGATAACCCACTTACAAAAAGAAAACTTGACTCAATCAGCACTATTTATAAAAAATACACCGATAGTTTAGCAAATGATTTTTCCGATAATGACGACGAACTAAATAAGTTCTCCGAATTTATTATGGGAACTAATATTTTTAGTAACACTTATTTTTATATTGATGATTATAATGATTTTATGCCTCAGCACTACGCTGTTATAAAGGCGCTTATGCAAAAATCAAAAGGAGTCTATCTCACTCTTTCTGTCAGCGAAACCGAAAACACAGAACTTTCAAAACCTATTATAAAGACTAAAAATAGGCTTATTTCTTTATCTAAATCTGTCGGGATAAACCCGGTTTTGACAACACTGGACAAAAAACCTACCTATATAATAGCAGATGACATTCGCTTTCTGTTAGAAAATTGGGACGAGATGCCTCATTATGAGAAAAAGAGCGAAAACATTTCTGTTTTCAATGCCCTTGACTTATATTCGGAAGTTACGCATACTGCCTCTGAAATCATCTCCCTTGTTCGTGATAAAGGCTATCGTTTTCGTGATATAGGTGTAATTTGTGGAGATATGGAGGAATATCTATACCTTTTAACCTCTGTATTCTCCGACTACAAAATACCTTTTTTCGCCGATGAAAAAATGTCAGTATCCGGTCATCCTATCGCAAAAACCGTTCTTTCATTATTTGACATAATAGCTGAAAATTGGAGTTATAATTCCGTATTTTCTTATCTTCGTTCAGGGTACATTTATGAAAAGACAGACAGCGTAGTTACACCTATTTCGCAAGAAGATGTTGACCTACTTGAAAACTATGTTCTGATGCACGGTATAAAGAGCAAAAAAGCTTGGTTTAGCGAATGGGCAGAAAAAACAGAGACAGTTTTTGATGACATTGTTGAAAATCGCAACAAAGAGGAATTCGATTTAACAAAACTAAACGAACTACGCCTTAAAATTATAACTCCCTTTAAGACTTTTCTTGAAAATAAAGGCAGAACTGTATCAGCCATAGCAGAATCTATTTATAATTTTATGTGCGATATAAATCTTTATGACGGACTTCTTTTGGAGTGTCAAACATTTGATGAACTCGGATTTCGTGACGAGGCAGAACAGTTTAGGCAAGTTTGGAACTTTATTATTGAAGTTTTAGATCAACTTGTTATCGTGCTTGGAAAAGGTGCTATAAGCCGAGAATCCTTTTCGGAGTATTTTTCCTGTGCACTTTCTGCTTGCCAAATATCAATTATACCATCAGGTATTGACAGGGTATCTCTCGGCACTGTTTCAAGGAATTCTCCGTCAAGGGTAAAAGTTCTTTTTGTAATAGGCGCTGTTCAAGGTCAAATTCCAAAGTCCGTTTCGGAGGGAACTATTCTTTCCGATTTTGACAGAAATTTAATTAATAGCGCATTAGAAGACAGAGAAAAAGAACTCGCTCCTAACAATTTAAGCAGAATTTTACTTGAAAACCTAAAACTTTTCAGAACTATATCTACTGCAACAGAAAAATTATACATAAGTTGTCCGTCATCAGACAAAGACGGAAACGCCGTAACATGCTCACATTTTGTATCGGAAGTTATATCTATGTTTGACATTACGGTAAAAGATAACATACTTTCAAAGCCAAGCACCGAAGAACTTTTATCTTCTTCAAAAAACGGGTTTTGCTATATGTTAAAAGAAATTCAAAATTTTGACAAACAATCAAAAAATTCACTTTGGCTAAAAGTTCGTGATTGGTATGCACAAAATCCGGAATACAAGGACAGGCTGGATATTTTAAAAAATGCAGTTCTTTATAGAAAAGTGCAGCCGCATCTATCAAGAATAAAAGCCGAAATGCTATATGGAAAGAATAAAAAATACAGCATTACCGCTCTTGAAAAATTCGAAAAATGCCCATTCTCTTATTATTTGGAAAAGGGACTTTATCTAACCAAACAAGAGGAAATGAAAATAGAAAAATCCCATATCGGCAGTCTTGTTCATGCCGCCATATGCGATTTCTGCCATTTAGTTGAAGACGGCGAAACTTCAATTTCTAAAATACACGAAAAATGGCAACTTTTAACCGACGAAAAGTGCAACGAGTTAATACATATCGTAATGGAAAACATCAAAGAAAAGGTGTTATCTCGTGCCACATATAACAAGAATCAATTAGAATACCTATTGTATAGATGCGAAATAACTTTAAAAAAATCGATAGAAACGGTCAGAAAAAGTCTTTCATCAGGAAATTACACTTCAATTTGCTACGAAAAGGACTTTGAAGTACAAATCGATTGGAAAAATGATAGCATAACACTAATCGGTACTATTGACAGGATTGATGTCTTGGAAAATATACCTGAAAACAAGCTGAACATTCGCATTGTAGACTACAAATCAGGCAACAAAGATTTTTCAGAAACAGCCGTTCTGGATAAGGTCGATATGCAGTTAGTTCTTTATGCTATTGCCGCATCAAAAATGGCGGAAAGCGGAAGTTTAACGCATAAAACAAATCTCACTCCCGAAATTTCTGCTATTTTATATAGCAAAATAAAAGACCCCGACAATGAAAAAATTACAGAAAGTCAAGCACATAATGAGGAAAATATCTTAAAGGTTCAAAAGATGGATGGACTTGTGATTTTAAATCGGGAGGACAACGACGATGAAACTTCACCTCTTATTCATAACACAATTATGGATATGGATAAAAATTTTGCTGAAAATCAAACCTCCGATTTTATGTCAATTAACCTAAAAAAGGACGGAACATTTAGTTCAAGTTCTAAAATTACATCAAGAAAGAATTTTGACATTATGTCAAAATACATAAGAAAAGCAGTAATTGATGCAGATAAATCCTTACGCTCCGGAAATATCGACATAAAGCCATATAATTGTGGCGGAAAAACGCCTTGTAACTATTGCAACTTTAAAGATGTTTGTTTGTTTGATGCTAAACTTTACGGTTATCGCACAAACTCGGTAGCAGACAACGTTTACGAATCTATGGAAAAGGAGATAGAGGCAGATGAGTGAAATCAAATGGTCAGATGACCAATTAAATGCAATAAAAACTAAATACTTAAAAAACGGCAAAAGTTGCAATCTTTTAGTTAGTGCTGCCGCAGGCTCCGGAAAAACTGCTGTTTTGGTACAACGAATTATCGAAAAACTAGTACCTACCGATTTGTCAAAAAGTGTTGATGCAAACAAACTCTTAGTTGTAACCTTTACAAATGCGGCTGCAAACGAAATGCTTACGCGTATCGAAAAAGCCTTGAAATCCGAACTTTCTGCCTCAAAAGAATGCGGCGATATAGAAAGGCAAAATCTTATAAAGAGGCAACAATTACTAATTCAGGATAGCGAAATAACAACAATTGATGCATTTTGTATGCGACTTTTAAGACGCTATTTTCATGTTTTGGATATTGCTCCAGATTTTTCGATTGCTGATAATTCACAGTCACTTCTTTTGGGTGACGAAGCAATGGACGAGATTTTTGCTGAACTATACGAAGAAAAAGATGCCGACTTTTTAAATTTACTTTGTCTTTACGCCACAAGCAGAAGTGACGATAACTTAAAAACTTTGATACGAGAAATTTTTAACTTTATTGTAAAAATTCCAAATCCACTTTCTTGGCTTTTGGAAAAGGTAGAAGATTTAAAATACGAAAACGGAATCGAAAATTCTTTATGGTATAAAAAGGGTTTAAAAAATTATCAGATGCAACTTGATTTTGCATTAGCCACCACAAGAGATGCTCTATACTATATGATAGATTGCGATATTGACTCCTTTATAGAAAACAATCCTCCCGAAAAGGGCGTTCCGATTTTTGATGAGTGGAAAAGTTATTATAAACTTTTTTATACTTGCTACCAGACACTAAGTTCGCTAAAATCCTCTGATTTTTCCGGTGCTAATAGCATTTTGGCTGACTTTTCTTTCCCAAGCCTTTCAAAACTTACCTCAAAATCGGACGAAGAAAAAGACCTTTTAAAATCATATCGAGATACCGTTAAAACGGCCCTTGCAAGCCTAAAAGAATTTGCAATAATTGATATAGCTCAGTTCAAAAAGCGTTCTGAAAATGACCTATACCCTGTCGCACTATCGCTTTATAAGATGGTGGAGCGTTTTTCCGTACGATTTTTTGAAAAGAAATCCAAGAAAAACCTCTTAGATTTTACCGATGTTGAGCAGCTTTCTCACAAGTTACTTTCAGAACATCCCGAAATTTCAGAGGAACTGCAAGATAAATATGAAGAAATCCTAATGGACGAATACCAAGACACAAGCGTATTACAAGAAGAAATTTTTAAATATGTGACAAACGGCTCAAATCTTTTTGTCGTTGGTGATATGAAGCAGAGCATCTATCGTTTTCGTTCGAGTGACCCAACACTTTTTAAGAAAAAACTAGACACCTATTCTGTCAGTTCCGAAAGCGAAAACCGTAAAATCACCCTATCTCAAAATTTCCGTAGCAGAGAAGAAATTTTGACAGGCATAAACGATGTCTTTTCGGGTATAATGTCAGAAGATGCAGGAGAATTAAATTACGATGATACTCAGAAACTGTATTTAGGAAACAAAGACTACAAGAAAACAAATTTCGACTATCGTCCCGAATGTATTTTAATTTCGCCTACCGACAGAGGAGATACAGAAAACGATGACGAAGAAACCTTTGATTCCATAACCTTAGAGGCACGATATATTGCATCAGAAATTAACAGGTTAAAATCTAATCATTTCAAGGTATCTGTAAAGTCTAAAAACGGAATGATAGAAAGGGATATTCAAAACAAAGATATTGTAATTTTAATGTCATCCTTTAAAGATGCAGCAGACATCTTTATTTCCGAACTTTCTTCTGCCGGAATTGACTGCTTTGTTGAACAATCCGGTTATTTTGAGCGAAACGAAATAAGATTTATGCTTTCTCTTTTTAAGGTAATAAATAATCCTTATTGTGATATTCCGCTCCTTAGTATCCTTCGCTCACCTATTTTTAATTTTACCGATGACGAACTTGTGTCAATAAGAAAATGCAAAAAAGGCAAGTTCTTTTTCGCCTTAAAAGAGTTTATAAATCTTTGCAAAAGTGGTGTGTTGGCTTCTTTAGAAGATATTGAAATCGCAAGAAAAGCCGAAAATTTCTATAAAGACTTAAATCGTTGGCGTCAATATTCAAGGCATATGACATCTGATAAATTAGTTTGGACTCTCTTTGAGGAAACTAACTTTTACGCCTTTGTAGGAGCGCTTTTCGGAGGTGACGAAGCACAAGCAAATCTCAGACTTCTTTTTGAAAGAGCAAAACAATTTGAAGCAAGCGGTTTTCGTGGTCTTTTTAGCTTTATTAAGTACATAGAGCGTATAGAAAAAAATTCTGCCGACGTTTCTACTGCAAAACTAATCGGTGAAAATCACGATGTGGTCAGAATTATGACAATTCACAAAAGCAAAGGTCTTGAATTTCCGGTTGTGTTTATTCGTGGCGGAGGCAAAAAATTACAAAAACGACTTGATAACAGCAAGGTTTCTCTTCATAAGGACTATGGGCTTTCGCTTGATTATATAAATTTTGAACATAATTATACCATATTATCTCCTTCAAAGCAGGTGTTTCGCTCTGCCATACTAGCCGAGCAAACATCAGAAGAAATCCGAAAATTATATGTCGCAATGACTCGTGCAAAAGAAAAACTTTACTTTGTATCAACCTTAAAAAAGAATGATAAAGCACTTGCCGTTAATACGGAAAATGGAAAGTTAAGCCCTTCCTATATACTTTCTGCAACAAGATTTTTGGATATGGTTTATCCTGCAATAAAAAACTCAGATAACTGGATAATACATACTGTTTTGGAAAAAAACCTTACAAAGTGGGACAAAACTCAAGATGAAATTGAAGAAAAAAACGAAATTTCTGACATTGATATTGAAAAACTCTTGAACTTTCAATATCCATTCAGCGAATTTATTTCAACTCCTACAAAGGTGAGTGTTTCTCAGCTTAAATCAAAATCAGAAACTACCATTATTCCAAAACCGTCCTTCTTGCAAGAAAAAAAGCAAAGCGGAGCATCTTACGGAACTCTCATTCATACCGTTTTGGAGCATATTAATTTGGCAACAGATATGACACTTTCTTATATCGAATCTGAAATTTCAAGGCTTGTATCTTGCGGAATTTTAGCAAGTGATGAAAAAAAGATGATAAATCCTCAAAAAATATTTGCATTTTATTCTTCCGATATAGGAAAGCGTATGCTAAACAGTCAAGAAATCCATCGTGAGCAACAGTTTGAGGTGGCAGTTCCGGTAAATTACATTTATCCCGATATAAAAAATCCACAAAATGAAACAATTCTTTTGCAAGGCGTTATTGATTGTTGGTTTATGGAAAATGACGAAATTGTTGTTTTGGATTATAAAACTGATTCCTATTTTAATATTGATGAAATTCACGAAAAATATGATAAACAACTTGAACTTTATTCCTTCGCACTACAAAAAATGACAAAAAAAACCATAAAAAATAAATATATCTATTTATTTTTTGATAATTCTGTGATAGAATGTTAGAAAAATTCTAAGGAAGTGAAAAAATGACGGAAGATAAAATTGCTGAGACTCTCGATAATTCAAGCGAAGAACATCACCATCACCACCATCACAGTTCCGGCGAACACCATCACCATAGTTCCGGTGAGCATCGTCATAGTTCTAGTGAACATCATCACCATAGTTCCGATAAGCATCATCACAGTTCCGACAAGCACCACCATAGTTCAAAAAAATATAAAAGTTCAAATCAGTCTATAAGCGAAAACAATTCTCTAATAAGACTGTTGGCAAAAAAAACAAAAAAGAAAAAAACAGTATCCCCCGGCGTTGCTTTTATTAAAAGATGTATATTTTCAGCATTTTTCCTTGGTTTAGTTATATACCTGCTTGTTTTGGTGATTTCTCCCGAAACTCTTGATGAAGCAAAAATCAAACGCAATATGCCTTCTGAAAAAGAAGTCTTGGAGCAAAAAATCCATTCATTAAAAGAAGAACTTAGCAAAAAGGACTCTATAATTAAAGCTTATGAAGAAAAATACGGAAAATTAGAAGTTTTAGGCACCGACGCTAACGACTCCAATCTTACGGAATAAATAAAAAATGCAAGAACAAAAGTTCTTGCATTTTTTTATGATTCAAGTGCATCTGTAAGCCACCAAGCTCCGATATCAAAAGCCTTGTAAAGATTATCTCTTTCACCTGAGCGATAGTTTGTTCCTTTTCCAAGTTCTCCCGTGTTATCTTGAATATGGAATTTTACCTTTTTAGTAAGTGTTACTCCATTTTTTTCTTCGCTTTCCAAGATTTCAAGAACAAGTATAAGGTCTTCCGATAAATCCCCGTAATAAATTTTATTGCCTTGTCTGTAAATAGGCTTATCTTTGTATGTCAATAGTTTTTGTTTTTTTGCCGTTGCCATCTATATCATTCCTTTCATAACATTCCTATTTTATTATTTTATCACAATGTTTTTTACTTTTCAAGTACTTTTGATTATTTCTGTTACTATAGGCATTAAATCGTTCTTCTTTTTTCTGTCATATGCAAACGCAGGAATCAGTGAAGCCAAACCAATAAAAATCGAAATACCTATTGTAACTTTACTTGTTCCACATATTCCTCCCAAGATTCCATATGCTATCAAAAATAAGCAGAGTGGCAAAATATATACCAAAAATGCTGCCTTATATATTGCTCTGTCATCGGTTTCAATTATAACATTTTCGCCTACGCTTGCGCCTATACTGTTTTTTGCAAGCACTGTTTGATATCTCATTTTACAAGCACCTGCACACGAAGCACAGTTTTCTCCACACGCCGTATCTCTTCTTATTACAACCTCACAGTTATCCCCAAAAACACTTTTTACTATTCCTTGTTTTTTCATTTGCCTAACATTTCCCTTGCGTGTTTTATTGCCGTTTCTGTAATATTTGTTCCATCTATAATGCGAGCAATCTCCATAACTCTTTCATCGGCAGATAATTTTTGAACGCTTGTAACTGTCCTTGTTTCATCTGACGATTTTGAAATAACATAATGATTATCTGCAATCGCCGCAAGTTGTGGCGAATGGCTTATACAGATTACCTGTTTATTTTGTGCTAATTTTGATAGTTTTATTGCTATTTTTTGTGCTGCGCTTCCCGAAACACCCGTATCAATTTCATCAAACACCATCGTGTCGACGCCGTCCGAAACAATTGATTTTATTGCAAGCATAACTCTTGAAAGTTCACCACCGGACGCAATTTTTACAAGTGGCTTTAACTCTTCCCCAACATTCGGACAAATCAAAAACTCTGCCGTTTCCTTACCTTTAACGGTAAAATCACTTTGTTCTTTTAGTTTTACAAAGAACTTAACTTTCGGCATATCAAGTTCTGATAAGGTATTTTCAATATCCTTTTGCAAACTCTCTGCTGCACATTTTCTCTTATTTGATATTTCATCTGCTACCTTTGAAAGTTCTTTTTCTGCATTTTCTAAATCTTTTTGAAGTTCCAGTATTTTTTCTTCGGAATTTTCTATCTTTTCGAGTTCATTTGTTGCACTTTCAAGAAATTTTAAAATTGCTTCGACATTTTCGCCGTATTTTTTTTCTAATTTTGAAATTAAATCCAGTCTTTCTTCAACATCATTTAGTGCATTTTCGTCAAAATCAATATTCTCTAAAAATCTGCCTATTTCATGGACGCCATCTTCAATGATGTACTTTACATCTGTGATTTTTGAAAGTGTTTCGTCAATATCCTTGTCAATTCCTGATACCTTTTCAAGTGATGAAACAGCCCTTGCAATCCCGTCATATGCACAATTTTCACCATATAGATAGCTGTATGCCTCATTTAATGAAACTGCTATTTTTTCCGAATTTTCGATTAGCGCTTTTTGTTCTTTTAAGTCTTCCTCTTCGCCTACTTTTAAGTCTGCCGAAGTTATTTCGTTTATTTGATAATTTAATAAATCAATTTTTGCCAACTTGTCCTGTTCATTTTGGCTTAATAGTTCAATTTCTTTTAAGATTTCTTTTCTTTTATAATAGAGATTTCTATACTCTTCTAAGTCTATCTTTGCATATGCGTCTAAAAAATCAATGTGCTTTTCAGGGTTTAAAAGTGCTTGATTATCGTGCTGTCCATGAATATTTATAAGGCTTGTCCCAATATCACGAAGCACATTTTGTGTCGTCATTATGCCATTAATTCGGCAAATATTTCTGCCTTCTTGCGAAATTTCACGGTCAACAATTACGGTATCGCCGTCGGCATCAATACCCTCTTCCTTAAGTTTTTGAAGAACTTCCTTTGAAACGGTAAACATACCTTGAATTCTTGCTTTTTCTGTGCCGTAACGTATCAAATTTTTGTCACTTCTAGCACCTAAAAGCAAGTTCACGCAGTCAATAATAACAGATTTACCTGCTCCGGTTTCACCGGTCAGCACCGTCATTTTATCGTTCCACTCAATATTCAATTTTTCAATTAGTGCAACATTGCTTACGCTAAGACAGATAAGCATATTATCAACCCTTCCAATTAAATACCTTTTGAAGTTTTAACGCCATTTCTTCGGCATATTTTTCATTCTCTAAAATAATTAAAATTGTATCATCGCCTGCAATCGTACCCAAAATTTCATGACCGAAAACACTGTCAAGCGATGCTGCAACAGCATTTGCCATACCTGAATATGTTCTTATGACAACGGTGTGAAGTGCATATCTTATTTCAATTATAGATTTTGAAAAAATGGTAATATGCTCTCCGTTATCCTTTTTTTCTTCTCTTGTAACAGCATATTTATACGATCCGTCGGAAAGTGCAAGCTTTATTAATCCGAGTTCTTTAATATCCCTTGAAATTGTCGCTTGTGTCACTAAAAATCCTGCATTTTTAAGTTCATCTGTTAGTTGTTCTTGTGTTTTTACATCTTTTTCAGTTATAATTCTTAATATTTTTTGGTGTCTTTTCTGTTTCATTAGGTTTCTCCCTTATAACTTCATCATCATAGTATTATAGAAAGATTGTTTTCCGAGTTTGATAATTTTAAGTCTATATTCCGAGCGTGTGATAGAAACCACATCTTCCTTGCCGATTGTGTATTTATCCTCTCCGTCAACCGTGACAGTTGCGAAAGAGTCCCCTCCGTCCGATAATCTCAAATTAATTCTTTTCTTATCAGACAAAAGCATTGGTCTTGCAGATAACTGATGTGCACAAATCGGTGTTGCAATAAATAAATCCATTGTTGGATCTGCCACAGGGCCTCCTGCTGAAAGCGAATATCCCGTTGAGCCTGTCGGAGTCGAAATAATAAGCCCGTCTGCAATATATTCGCTTACTTTTTCGTCGTCCTCGTGAAGTTCCATCGCTATCATTTCCGCTTTTGGTTTTGAAATAACCGTATCATTTAGCGCTATAAACCTTTTCGTTTCGCCGTTACTTTTCAAAATCTCAATATCCATCATCATACGACTTTCAACGGCATAATCATCTGCTAAAAGCCTTGTGCAAGCTGATTGCACATCATCAATTTCGACTTCTGTCATAAACCCTACCTTGCCGAGATTAATTCCCATTACGGGAATCCCATTTTTTCCACACGGCTCAGCAACTTGCAGCATTGTGCCGTCGCCACCTAAGATTATCGCATTATCCACATTATCAAAAAGATTTTCAGTTTTAAATTCTGCCTTTATCCCTGATTTTTCATCAAGAGAAGGCATAACAATCTCCGCCTTGCTTTCCAAAAAATTCACAAGTCGTTTCGTAAATGTATAATCTTTATCCTTCGTAACATTAGGAATTACTGCAATTTTTTTCACGATATCCCCTCACATGTTGCATATTTATACAATTATACATTATTTTAAAAGTTTTTTCAATAGTAATTCAATTATTTTTGACAAATAGTCAATTTTTGTTTATAATTATGGGTGACTTTATGGAAAAGGTGATATTCAATGATTAAACTTTGTATTTTTGACCTCGACGGCACTTTAATAGACAGTATTCCCGCCATTTCGCATTTTGGAAATACTGCTCTTCAAAAGTGTGGTTTCTCGCCAATAGACCCATCATATTATAACTATTTTTTAGGCGACGGAAGAAATGTTCTCATTCATCGTATTTTAGCACACCATAGTGCTGATACCGACGAAAACTATAAAAAACTTGGCGATTTTTATGATAACGAATATTTGAATAATCCAAATACCAATCTTAAAGCCTATGCCGGAATTATTGAATTGTTGCAAGAGATAAAGAAAATGGGAATAAAAATAGCCGTATGCTCCAATAAACCCGATTATTTCGCCAAAATCAATGTAAATCATCTATTTCCTGACACTTTTGACTATATAACAGGTCAAATAGACGGCATACCGAATAAGCCCGAGCCAAACGCTGCGCTTTTGATTTGCAAAAACTTTGGAATAACTCCGTTCGAAACGCTTTTTATAGGCGACACAAATATTGACATTAAAACCGCCAAAAACGGCAACTTTAAAAGCGTTGGTGTACTTTGGGGGTTTAGAACAAAGGAAGAATTAGAAAGGGCGGGGGCTGACTTTATCGTAAATTCTCCAAAAGAAATAGCCGAAATTTTAAAAACTGAAAATGAGAAAAACGGAGTATTTTAAAGAAAACAGAAGAAAATCAAAGAACTCAATTTATATTTTGATTTTTTTGTATAAATCTATTGACATTTTTTGTTTGTTATAGTAGAATGTGTATCGTTGGTTTATCGAAAGCGATAAACATAAGATTTATCCGTTTAATAAGGAGGTAAAAATCAATGAGTAGCTATATGGCAAAACCAGAAGAAATCGAAAGAAAATGGTATATCATTGATGCTGCAAACAAGCCACTTGGTAGAGTAGCACAAGCTGCAGCAAGCATTTTAAGAGGTAAACACTTACCTACATTTACACCACACGTTGACTGCGGAGATCATGTAATCATCATCAATGCAGACAAGGCAATATTAACAGGTAACAAACTTACTCAAAAGGTTCGTTACTACCACACAGGTTGGGTAGGCGGAATTAAAGAAATCCACTATGACGACTTGATGGAAAAAAATCCTGAAAAAGCTATGACTTATGCTGTTAAGGGTATGCTTCCTAACAACACAATCGGCAGAAATGCTCTTACAAGACTTCGTGTTTACAAGGGAACAGAACATAATCACGCAGCTCAAAAGCCTGTCGCTTGGACACAAGAAATTAAGTAAGGAGGATTTTGAAAGATGGCAAAAGCTAAAGAACAGTTCTACGGAACAGGAAGAAGAAAATCTTCTGTTGCAAGAGTAAGATTGGTTCCAGGTAAAGGAAACATTACAATTAATAAAAGAAATATTGATGAATATTTTGGTCTTGATACACTAAAAGTTATCGTTCGTCAACCACTTGAACTTACAAGCACAATCGCTAAGTTTGATGTTATCGCAACTGTTGAAGGTGGCGGATTTACAGGTCAAGCCGGTGCTATTCGTCTTGGTATTGCAAGAGCACTTTTGGAAGTTGATACAGAAGCTTACAGAACAGCTCTTAAACAAGCCGGTTTCTTGACAAGAGATTCAAGAATGAAGGAAAGAAAGAAGT
>DCIA01000010.1:166799-175693 GCA_002315735.1 Clostridiales bacterium UBA1738 | reverse complement strand
CGGGAAGATAGATAGCTGCCGGAACAAAGAATCCGAAATGTATCGTTTCGGATTCTTGCAATATTCCTCCTTAGCTCAGTTGGTTAGAGCATCTGACTGTTAATCAGAGGGTCGTCCGTTCAAGTCGGACAGGAGGAGCCACGTCGGAACAAGCGAAAAATCGCTCGTTCCGATTTTTTATTAAAATCGGAACTCACCTAAATCGCTGTTCCTCCTTTTTCGCAAAAAGTCACGCTGGTTTGCCTGTTCGTTTGTAAACGCACTCACAACGGCAAACTGTCGCTATCAACTTTTTGCGATTTATTCGGATATCTTTTTTGCCCGACTATGACAAATAAGGACAAGTGTTTTGATACCAAAATGCTTGTCCTTTTTTGTGCCTTTTTTGGCTTTGTAATGCGGTTTTGCGAATTTGCCCGTGTCAAGGGTTCGGCTCTTAATCTTTTATTTTAGACTGAAAATCATAAAAATCGCCCAAAAGTAGCCTTATACCATTGACACGGAAAATCGATACTGCTGACGTTGTGAAAATTAGTGTTTCACACCTCGTTTTTTTTATTGAATTTTATATGGAATAGTAGTATAATGATATTAGGGATGGTTTATCCTCTCTATAAAAACAGGGGTGATAAAAAAATGAAACAAAAGCAATTGACAGATGCCCAATTGGGTATGTATTTAGAGTGTATAGATGAATCGAATTGTGCGGATTATCTGATTCCGTTGGCGTTTTCTTTTCCAAAGGGAAGGATAGATGCGACTCGACTTGCCAACGCATTTGATGTGGTAGCAGAGCATTTCTCTGCGTTTTCCACTGTGATAAAAGAAGTAAATGCGGTACCGATGGTCATGATTTCGGAAGAACCACTTCCTAAATTGCAGATTTTGCAGTTGGATGACTGTGAAATACAAGAGCGAAAAAATGCGCTCTTTTCTCCGTTTTCTTTTGACGGAAAATTTTTGTGGCGTGGAGAAGTACTGGAAACACCAACTTGTGTTGTTTTGAATCTGGTACTCCATCATACGATTTTTGACGGGTCTTCCATTCGTGTTTTCAATCACGCATTGGATCAGGCATATCGCGGAGAATCACTCTGCGAAAGCGACACGGTGTTTGATGCAAGGGAGAAAGAGGAAAATCGTGGAGAATTAGAACAAGAGGCACTTCTTTATTTTGAATCTTATTTTGATGGGGTGGATACCGATTGTAATCCCGTGCCCGATTTGGCGGTGGAAGAAAGACCTTGTAAAAATGCAGCGTCTTGTTATGATTTTAATGGTGATTCGAATGAGGTTGTCCGTTTTGCCAAGGAGCTTGGGATTACCGAGAATATGCTCTTTTTAAGTGCGTTTGCCTATACTCTTGCAAAGTGGAACAATCAAAAAAATGCGGTGTTTTCCTCGGTGGAAAGCGGTCGTTTTGGAGGAAATTATCAAAATTCAATAGGAATGTTTGTAAAATCATTTCCGCTTTGTGTACGGATTGATGAGCAGACGAGCTCACTTGATTTTATGCGGAATGTAAAGGGAAATTTCTTTGCAACACTGAAACATAATAACATCAATTTTTCCGAGTTACTGAAAGAATATCCCGGTTGTGCCGATGTGCATTATGTATATCAAGGGGAGATTCTCTCTGCTCTGCCGGTTGGAGAAGTGCTTCCGGAAGTTAATGTGTTAGATTCTTATGAAGCGGTTGCAAATTTTGACTTTATGGTCTATAAAGTAAACGGAAAGCATTGTTTTTGGCTTGGATATAAAGAAAATTTGTATTCCAAAGAATATATTGATTGCTTTATGGATTTCTATCAAAAAGTTGTGCAAGAGATGATGAGTGGGAAAAAACTATGTGATTTTCAGTTGACAACCCCGAAAAGCGAAGCATTTCTTGCGAAGACGAATGCTACGGAACAGGAAAAAAATCTTCCCGAAACAGTGAATGCTATTTTTGATGAAGTGGTCAAAAAATATCCTGACCACATTGCCGTTTATGATCAAGGAAAGACGGTTACCTACCGTGAGTTTGATGTCATCTCCAAAAAAATTGCCACCTATCTGCATCAAAAGGGTGTTGGGACAAATGATTTTGTACCCGTATTGATTCCAAGAAATAAATTTATGTCCTTGACGGTCATGGGTATTTTGCGTGCGGGGGCTGCATATCAACCTCTTGATCCGAGTTATCCCGAAGAACGCCTGAAATTTTTGGTGAAGGATAGTCATGCAAAGGTGTTGATTGTAGATAGAGACTTGTTGCCCTTGGTTGGACAGTTTTCGGGGGATGTTCTCTATACCGACGAAATTGACGCTTTGCCCGACGCTCCTGATTTTTATGTGGAGGCGCATCCCGAAGATGCATTTTTGCTTATTTATACCTCGGGTACGACGGGAACACCGAAGGGGTGTATTTTAGAACAACGCAATATGGTTGCGATGTATCATACACACAGAGAAAAGATGGGACTTTCCAATCAATCGAGAGTTGCAACTGTGGCAAGCTTCGGTTTTGATGCGGGAGCAATGGACATCTTTGCTACCCTTATGAGTGGTGCAGGACTTTATATTGTACCTGATGACATCAAATTAGACCTTCCTGAGGTGGAACAATTCTATGAAAAACATCAAATTACAAACGGCTTTATGACCACTCAGCTTGGCAGAATGTTTTTGGAACAAACGAATTGTAAGAGCTTGCGGTATTTTATGTTTGGCGGAGAAAAATTGGTGCCGTTTACGCCACCTGAATGGGTGAATTGCTGGAACGGATACGGCCCCAGCGAAACATTGGCGTATGTAACCAGTTATTTGGTCAAAAATAATGGCTCACTGCAATCCATCGGAACGGCAAGCTACAATACAAAATTATATATCGTAGATGAGAAAAACAGACTGTTGCCGACCGGCTGTTGCGGAGAAATCTGCATTGCAGGACATCAAACAGGACGAGGCTATTTGAATCGCCCCGAAAAGAATCAGGAGGTATTCGTGAAAAATCCGTTTTGTGACGAAGCGGGTTACGAGACCATGTATAAAACAGGTGATATAGTGAGAATGCTTCCGGACGGAAATCTTGATTTTATCGGACGGCGTGACAATCAAATCAAAATTCGTGGTTTCCGTGTGGAGTTGACTGAAATAGAGCAAGTTATTAGGGACTATCCCGGTATTCAAAATGCATCGGTACAGGCGTATGATGATCCCGTGTCCGGGAAATTCCTTGCAGCCTTTGTTTGCTCACAGGAAACGGTGGATATCGACAAATTAAATGCCTTTATTCTGGAACAAAAGCCGCCTTATATGGTACCTGCGGTGACCATGCAGTTAGAGACGATTCCCGTGAATGTAAATGGTAAGGTGGATAAGAAAAAGTTACCAAAGCCTGAACGAAAATTTGAAGATGTAACCAAACCGAAAACAAAGACGCAACAACGAATTTTTGATATAGTGGCATCCGTGGTCGGAACAGAAGAGTTCGGAATTGAAACCGATTTTTATTTGATAGGGCTTTCGTCTATCGGAAGTATTCGTCTTTGTTCTCTTCTTGCAGAGGAATTTTCCGTATCGGTACAAATTAAGGATTTGAAGCAATTTCCCAATGTGGAAAAATTAGAGGGGTATTTGCTTTCCTCCGTAGGAAATACACCGAAAATCTACGAAGTTTATCCTGATTATCCCTTAACCAAAACACAAGAGGGAATCCTTGTAGAGTGTAGCATCAAGCCGGACAGTACTTTCTATAATATTCCGCTTTTATTGCAAATCTCAGAAAAAATTGATGTGGAACGCTTGCGTCGGGCAATTGTTTCCTGTGTGGAAGCACACCCATATCTCAAAATGGAATTGTTCCACGACCAAAACGGAAATGTTCGTCAAAAGAGAATGGATGACGCGTCTTTTGAGGTGGAGGATATCCCTGTGATTGCCTGTGAAAGCGTTGAGGAAATCAAACAATCTGTGGTGACTCCGTTTGTTTTGATGAACAGCAGATTGTTCCGCATTAAAATATATTGTGCGGACACTGCTTATTTGTTAATAGAAATGCATCATATCATTGCAGACGGAACCAGCATCAAGTTATTGTTGCAGGATATAGAGAGGGCATATCGTGGAGAAACACTGAAAAAAGAAGGATTTTCCTCTTTTGAGTTGGCTTTGATGGAACAAGAAAAGAGAGAATCCTCGCAGTATGACGAAGCGAAGAGATATTACGAAACCTTGCTGGAAGGTTTGGATCAGAATTTCTTGCCGGGAGAAGACCGACTTTTCACACACGAAAAGGACAGTGGTATTTTCACTGCCTTGCAGAACTTGACAAATGTAGAACAGGTGCAGCGGTATTGCGAAGAGCATCACCTCAGCATGAATGGATTTTTGTGCAGTGCATTCGGATTTTTGTTGGCAAAATATGCGGGAACGGAATATGCGATTTTCAACACTGTATATCACGGCAGAAATGATTCAAGAACCACAGATACCGTTGGAATGTTAGTCAAGACAATGCCTGTGGTATGTCACATCGAGCGAGAAAATGCATACCGGATTTTCAAAGAGGTCTCGGAGCAAATTGTAGATAGTATGTCCAACGACATTTATTCCTTTGCAGAAATTTGCAAAGAGTATGGCGTGAAAAATGACATTATATTTATCTATCAGGGAGAAAGATTCTCTTTTCAATCTTTCTGTGGAGAGCCTGCCTGCGAAATTTCTTTGGCATTGTCCGAAGTAAAGGCACCAATTGCATTGCAAGTGGCAATCGAAAACGGGAAATTCCGTTATATCATGGAATATCAACCCGAATTGTTTACCGAACAATTGATGGAAACCTTCCTTGCGGCATTTGATAAAGTGATTGCTTCCTTGATTGAGGAAGAAGAGTTGAAGCACATTTCTTTGCTGACGGAAAAAACCACGGAACAACTGGATGCGTATAACGAAACCGAATATGAATACGATACATCTAAAACAATCGTTGATTATGTGAGAGAGCAGCTTGCATTGTATCCTGAGAAGGACTGTATTGTGGCACAAAACAAGACCTTTACTTATGGGCAGGTGGGCGATCTTGCGAGCCGTATCGGGTCTTATCTCCGTAGTCGTGGAATTGGAGTGGGAGATGTGGTATCCATTCTGATTTATCGAGATGAGAACATGATTCCTGCCGCGCATGGTGTATTGATGTCCGGTGCGGCATACTTAGGACTTGACCCGACCTATCCGCCGGAACGCTTGGAATTTATGATGCAGGACAGTGGAGCGAAGATTGCGATTGTAGAACGCGATTTGATAGATTTGATTCCGAATTTTGAAGGGGAAGTGATTTATACCGACGAGATAGATTCCTTACCTCCCGTAACGGATGATTTTGAAGCAAGCTTATCCGAAATTATGCCCGACCATCATGCGTTGGTGGTTTATTCGTCCGGTACTACGGGTGTTCCGAAGGGTGGTGTACTGTGTCATAAAAACATTGTTTGTTTCATGCAGAATTATTGTTTGGATATGGAAATATCCGAGAAATCTCACGTCGCAAATTATGCAAGCTTTGGATTTGATGGTGGTGCGATGGATGTGCTTTCCACACCTATGGTAGGAGCAACGCTGTTTGTTGTTCCGGACGAAATTCGTTTGGATATGGAAAAGCTCGAGCATTTCTTTATTCATCACAGTATTACCAACGGATTCGTGACTACCCAAGTCGGAGCAATGTTTGTTGCAAACACAAAGTGTAAAACATTAAGACACTTTATTGTAGGAGGAGAGAAGTTTATTCCTGCAGTTGTGCCGGAATGGGTGACTTATCATAACGGTTATGGCCCTAGCGAAACGATGTGCTATGTCAATCAGTTTCAGCAAATTGATCTTGGTAATTTGCAACCAATCGGAAAGGTCAACCGTAACTGTAAAGAATACATCATTGACCGTTATGGGAATCGCTTGCCGTTCGGTGCTTGCGGAGAACTTTGTATCGCAAGTGGACAGACCGGCTGCGGATATTTGAATCGACCTGAAAAGACGGCGGAAGTCTTTGTGAAAAATCCGTTTTGCGAGATTCCTCCGTATGACATAATATATAAAACCGGCGATATTGTTCGTCAGATGCCGGACGGAAATTATGTGTTTGTCGGCAGACGGGACGGACAGGTTAAGATTCGAGGCTTCCGTGTGGAATTGAGTGAAGTGGAACAACAAATCCGTAAGTTTGAAGGGGTTAAAGCGGTTGCGGTACAGGCGTTTGACAGTAATTCGGGCGGAAAGTTCTTGGCAGCTTATGTCGTTTCCGACTCCGAAATTGATGTTGCGAAATTAAACGAATTTATTGCCTCCGAAAAACCGGATTACATGGTTCCTGCGTTCACGATGCAGATTGAGGAAATTCCTTTGACAGCAAACAGCAAGGTGGATAAAAAGAAATTACCAAAGCCAACCATGAACGCCAACAAAAAAGGCGCTGAGCCTGCTAACGAAACAGAAGAGGCAATCTGCGATATTTATGAAGAAGTGTTAGGATTGGAAAAGGTATATGCGGACGATGATTTCTTTGCTATCGGAGGTTCTTCCATTTCTGCAATCCAAGTGGTCGTTAAATGCAATCAGCTTGGATATGATATTGTATTTAAAAATTTGTTTGCCAATACGACACCTCATCGGCTTTCCGATTATATCCAAAACGGACAGAAAGATGTCATCATCGCACCCGGAGAAATGGAAAAGACCGAGGACGAAGATTCTGCATTGGAAGCAAATGTTTTGGAAAATATTAGGCAAATTTCCTTTGAAAGTATCGGAGATGTGATGTTGACAGGTGTGACGGGATTCTTGGGAAGCCATATCCTGAAAAGCTTGTTGGATACCACCCCTGCCAAGGCAATTTGTCTTGTGCGCAGAAAGGCGGATATGGATGCGGAAACTCGATTTGAAATGATGATGACCTATTATTTCGAGGATTGGTATACCGATGCATTGAAGCAACGAGTTACGATTGTTGAGGGTGAGCTTGGCGATGAAGCCGTGATGGAGGAATTGGAAAACTATTCCTTTGCGACAATCATCAACAGTGCGGCGAATGTGAAGCATTTTGCAGCGGGCGACGAATTGTTAAAGGACAATTATTCCGTGGTGAGGAACTTGATTGATTTGGCACACAAACATAATGCCAAATTGGTTCAAATTTCTTCTACCAGCGTGAGCGGTGAGGCAGCAAATACCGATATTCCGGAAGATTATTTGTTCCGTGAAAATCAGTTGAACATCGGTCAGTCATTGGAAAATAAATATATTTACTCGAAATATCAGGCAGAGCGATTGGTGATTGATGCGATTTCTCGCGGAATCATCAAGGGGAAAATTATTCGTTTGGGGAATTTGATGGCACGAATTGATGATAGTGAATTCCAAATCAATGCAAATTCAAACGGATTTTTGCGGATGTTCTTGGGGTATTATCAACTTGGAATGTTTCCGATTGATATGATGGATAAAGAGATTGAATTTTCACCGATTGATGCTACGGCAAAAGCGGTGCTCCTGCTTTCGGGAACGCCGGATCAGTTCACGGTATTCCATGCGAAAAACTGCAATCATATCCACTACGGATATTTGGTAAATGCCATGATCAAAGAGGGGATTGACATACAAATTGTAGAACAAGAGGTTTTCCAAGAACGATACGAAAGAGCGTTGAGAGAAGAACAGGATTTGACCGCATTTGCTTCTTTTGTGGCATACACCGATCATAGCGGAAAAGAAGGAGAAAAAGAAATTGTGCATCAGATTGAGTCTGATTGCCTCTTTACCACAAAGGCATTATATCGTCTCGGATTTGCTTGGCCATTGGTGAACAAGGACTATTTGCAAAAAATGATTCGTATCTTAATCGACTTAGGCCTCTTTGCCTAAATAAAATGAAACGGAGTGTTTGTAATGGAAATTAGTGTAAAAAAAGAAAACGGAACAACGGAAGTGGCACTGGACGGAAGATTGGATTCTTCCACAGCGGAAAAACTGAACGCAGTCTTGACAAAGGAACTGGATTCCGTAGAACGAGAGTTGGTGATTGAAATGAAAAATGTTGATTTCATTTCTTCTATCGGTCTTCGTGTGTTTGTTTCGGCGTATAAAAAGCTGAATGGAAAACCGTTCATTATCAAAAATCCAAACAGTTCTGTGCAGGAAGTGTTAAAATTATCCGGATTGCTCAAAGTTTTTCAGGTGGTACCAAATAGATTTTGAAAAGGTATATAGAAATGTTTGGAGTATTAAAATGGAGCTTAACACCTTAAATTCGATTATAGGTTTAAAAAATAAAAAGTTAATCTCGCATTCTTTGGGGACATTTTTGGATGGACAAATTGGGAACATACATTTTTGGTAGGAATAATTAGCATTCTATTATTCGCAACAACTGCCAAAATGACAGTCTGACGTACATTTTTTGGTAGCGTTTTAAATTCAATGAAGGAGCAATAGAACTAAAAACCTATTGCTCTTTTTCTCTTATTACTATTAATTAAGAAAAAATCGAATAAAAAAAGTCGCTATCTTCATTTTGAAAATAACGACTTCTTTTATTTTGGAGGCACCACCCAGATTTGAACTGGGGAATAAAGCTTTTGCAGAGCTCTGCCTTACCACTTGGCTATGGTGCCTTATATAAAAAGACGCAAATGCAAGATAAGCGTCTTTTGTAATTGGAGCGGAAGACGAGATTCGAACTCGCGACGTTCACCTTGGCAAGGTGACGCTCTACCACTGAGCCACTCCCGCATATTGATGGTGCCTCCGGGTGGAATCGAACCGCCGACACAGGGATTTTCAGTCCCTTGCTCTACCGACTGAGCTACAGAGGCGTTTTTTAAAAAAATCTGGCGACCCGGATGGGGATCGAACCCACGACC
>DCIA01000010.1:138268-166722 GCA_002315735.1 Clostridiales bacterium UBA1738 | reverse complement strand
GCTTGTAAGGCAGATGCTCTCCCAGCTGAGCTAAACTCCCTAATTGCCACTCGGCGTGACGACAAGGGTTATTATAGCAAGAAAAACACGGTTTGTCAATACTTTTTTTTAAAAAAATTCAAAATTTTTCAAACTTTTTTATTTAAGCAATTTTCGTAAAAAAATATTAATTATTGACAAAGAGAGATGGATGTCGTATAATACATAGCAGATGGTACATTTTAGTATATGAAAGAGAGGAAAAAGGTATGAATACAACATTAGTTGTTATGGCAGCAGGTATGGGAAGCAGATTTGGCGGATTGAAGCAAATGGAGCCTATTGGCCCTAATGGAGAGGTATTATTAGATTTTTCTGTTTATGATGCTAAAAAGGCAGGATTTAATAAAGTAGTTTTCATAATTAAAGAAGAAATCGAAAAGGATTTTAAAGAATTAGTAGGCAAAAAAGTTGAAAAAGTAATTGATGTTGAATATGTTATGCAAGACGTTTCAAATCTTCCTGAAGGAAGAAAAAAACCATGGGGAACAACTCATGCAATTCTTTGCTGCAAGGATACAGTAAAAGAACCTTTTGCAGTTATTAATGCTGATGACTATTATGGCTCAAATGCCTTTACAGAAATTCACAATCATTTAGAAAAAGCAACAGGCTTTGATTTCTGTATGGTTGCATATGATTTGGAAAAAACTGTTTCAGAAAACGGAACAGTCGCTCGTGGATGTTGCGAACTTGAAAACGGAAACCTAAAGAATATTGTAGAAAGAACTAAAATCGATTCTGCTTGCAGATACACAGACGACGACGGCGAAACATGGACACAACTTCCTATCGACCAAAAAGTTTCAATGAATTTGTGGGGATTCACACCTGATATTTTCCCGGAACTTCAAAAGGAATATGACAACTTTATGCAAACTGCAAATCTTGCAAAAGATGAATGCTTAATTCCAACTCTTGTTGATAAACTTATAAAGGGCGGAAAGGCTACCGTAAAGGCATATTCTAACAAGGATAAATGGTATGGAATCACTTATCGTGAAGACAAGGAAGAAGTTCAAAAATCATTAAAAGCACTTTGTGACCAAGGTCTTTATGACGGAATTTAATAGAAATTTTAAAAGGACTGCTTTTTAGCAGTCTTTTTTATCTAAAAATACTTGACAAAAGGATATATATGGTTTATAATAACGACTGTAAAGTTTTTTTGGTTTACACTTGAAGGGAGAAATTATGGCAAAGAACTTGACCGAAGGTGTGCTTTTAGATTTTTATGGCGACTTGCTTACTGAAAAGCAGCAAATCGCATTGGAGTTTTATTATAATCAAGACCTGTCTCTTGCTGAAATAGCAAATGAAATGAATGTTTCAAGGCAAGGGGTTAGGGCATTTATAAAACAAGGAGAAACCCATTTAAAAGAATTTGAAGAAAAACTTGGCTTGGCAGAAAGATTTTCTGAAATTAATAGAATTTCTGCCGACATTAAAAGCATTTTATCAAAAATGCAAGAAACAGACGAAGTCAAAAAGTTAAAGTCTAAGATAGAAGAAATCGAAAGTCGGCTATAAAGGGAGGTAAAATAAATTGGCATTTGAAAATCTCGGTGAAAAGCTGACAGGTATATTTAAAAATTTAAAAGGCAAAGTTAAAATTACCGAAAAAGACGTTAAAGATGCAATGCGAGAAGTAAAGCTTGCACTTTTAGAGGCAGATGTAAACTTTAAGGTAGTTAAAGATTTTGTGAATAAAGTGTCGGAAAAGGTTATGAGTGCAGAAGTTATGGAAAGCCTAAGTCCGTCACAAAACATTGTTAAAGTAGTTCGCGATGAACTTACAGAACTTATGGGCTCAGAGCAATCACGACTTGAATTTGGAAAAACAACACCCACAGTTATTATGATGTGTGGACTTCAAGGTGCAGGTAAAACAACAGCATCTGCAAAACTTGCACTCAATTTAAGAAAAACTATGGGCAAAAGACCGCTTATGGTTGCGTGTGATATTTATAGACCCGCTGCCATAAAGCAGTTACAAGTTTTAGGAACGCAAATAGATGTTCCGGTCTTTTCACTAGGTGCAGGAGAAAATCCGGTTAAAATTGCAAAAGAAGCCGTAGAGCATGCAAAAAAACACGGAAATGACCCTGTTATCATAGATACGGCGGGAAGACTTCATATTGATGAAGAACTTATGGAAGAATTAAAAAACATCAAAAATGAAACAAATCCGTCGGAAATATTGTTAGTAGTTGACGCTATGACAGGTCAAGACGCCGTAAATGTTGCAGAAAATTTTAACGAAAAACTTGAAATAACAGGCGCAATCTTGTCAAAACTTGACGGCGACGCAAGAGGCGGTGCGGCACTTTCTGTAAAGGCAATAACAGGAAAGCCGATTAAGTATGTTTCTGTTGGTGAAAAACTTTCAGAACTTGAGCCTTTCTATCCTGACCGTATGGCAAGCAGAATTCTTGGTATGGGCGATGTTCTTACCCTTATTGACAAAGCGCAAGAAATGGCAACCGAAGAAGAAGCGGCAGAACTTGAAAAGAAAATAAGAAGTCAAACTTTTGACCTAGAAGACTTTTTGGCACAGCTTCAACAAATCAAAAAGATGGGCTCAATTACAAAGCTTATAGGAATGATTCCGGGCGTTGACAAAAAGATGCTTGATAAAGTTGACGAGGCTGACAGCGAAAAGAAAATGAAGCGTACAGAAGCGATAATTCAGTCGATGACTCCAAAGGAGCGAGAAAATCCAAAGATTATTGCAGCGAGCAGAAAGGTTAGAATCGCCAAGGGAAGCGGAACGAGAGTTCAAGACGTTAACGAACTTTTAAAACAGTTTGAGCAAATGCGTCAAATGATGAAACAATTCTCAGGCGGAAAACAAGCGAAAATGTTAAAACGCATGAAGAAGATGGGCAGAAGATAGGTATTAAACCATAAGGTTTTATATACAAAAGAGATTATTCGGGAGGTGAAAACGAATGGCAGTAAAAATCAGATTAAGAAGAATGGGTGCAAAAAAGGCTCCTTTTTACAGAGTAGTTGTAGCTGATTCAAGATATCCTAGAGATGGTAGATTCATCGAAGAAATCGGAACATACAATCCATTAACAGACCCTGCAACAGTAAACATTGATGCAGATATGGCTAAGAAATGGATTGCTAACGGCGCACAACCTACAGATACTGTAAAGGCTCTTTTAAAGAAGCAAGGTATTATGTAAGGAGAAAATAGCATGAAAGAAGTATTAGAAATCATTGCTAAATCATTAGTAGAACATCCCGACCAAGTTTCAGTAACTGAAATCGGAAAGGGAGATTCGATAACATTGGAACTTCGTGTTGCAGACGGCGATATGGGTAAGGTTATCGGAAAACAAGGAAAGATTGCAAAAGCAATCAGAACAGTTGTTAAGGCAGCTGCAAGTATTGAAAACAAGCATGTAACTGTTGATATTGTTCAATAAGAGTGGATTAAAATGAGTGTCATAGGGCACTTATTTTAACTTTACAGGAAAAATTTTTCCTGTAAAGTTTATCTGCCTTTTTAAAGGAGAAAAAAATGAGTTTTTTGGAAATCGGTAAAATTATAAATACACACGGCTTAAAAGGTGAAGTTAAGGTTATAACTTGGATGGATTCGCCGGAAGAGTTTGAAAAACTATCCTATGTCCTTACAAAAAAAGCAGGACAAGAAATTAAACTTTTGATTGATACAATTAAATACCAAAAAAATAATATTATTGTTAAATTTAAAGAAATTCCCACGATAGAAGTTGCGGAAAGTTTTAAAAACGCTGTTTTATTTGTGCCAAAGGAAGAACTTGGGGACTTGCCTGAGGGCGTATATTATATCGCAGACCTTATTGGCTGTGAGGTATATAAAGAAGAAACCGGCGAGAAAATCGGGATTTTAACAGATGTTTTTTCGACAGGCTCGAACGATGTTTATGAAATCAAAAGAGAGGGTGCAAAAAACCTTTATGTGCCTATAATTGACGGAGTTAAAAAGTCTGTGGATATCGATGCCAAAAAAATTGTTATACATATACCGGAAGGATTGGAAGAATGATAAAATTTAATGTTTTAACCTTGTTTCCGAGTATGTTCGAAGCCGTTTTGGGTGATAGCATAATAGGTAGGGCAAGAGAAAACGGTTTGATAGAACTTAATTTTATTAATATTCGAGATTTTTCCAAGAATAAGCACAGAAAAACTGACGACTATCCCTATTCGGGCGGCGGCGGTATGCTTATGACTCCGCAGCCGATTTATGATGCATATATGAGCGTTGCGGATAAATGCGACAAGAAACCACACACGATATTTTTGTCGCCTCAGGGAACGGTTTTTAATCAAGAGAAGGCAAAGGAACTTGCAAAACTTGATAATATTGTGTTTTTGTGCGGACATTACGAGGGTGTTGACCAAAGAGTTTTGGATATGATTGTTGACGAAGAGATTTCTTTGGGTGATTTCGTTTTAACAGGTGGAGAAATTCCTGCAATGGCGGTTATTGATTCGGTTAGCCGAATGATTCCGGGGGTTTTAGCAAGCGAAGAATCCTACGGAAACGAAAGCCATTACAATGGTCTTTTAGAATATCCGCAGTACACACATCCGCAAGAATTTATGGGTGTGAAAATTCCTGACGTTTTAATTTCAGGGCATCATAAAAATATAGAAATTTGGAAAAGGCAACAATCCTTGCTTGCAACAAAGAAAAAACGCCCTGACCTTTTAAAAAAGGCAAATTTGACCGAAGATGACAGACGTTTCCTTAGCGAAATTGAGGAAAAAAGTTGATTTTAGGTATATAATTTGATATAATAAGAAGACATAAGGAACACTAACTTAAAAAGTTCATATTATGGAGTATGATGCTTTTAAGGAGGTGTTTTCGTGACTAGGCTGGTTATAAACGGCGGGAACAAAATGGACGGAGAAATTGATGTTCAAGGTTCTAAAAATGCCGTTTTACCTATACTTGCTGCCACAATTTTGTGTGACGGCAAAAACATAATATATAATTGTCCAAAGCTTCGTGATGTTGATATGACAATCGAAGTTTTAAAAAACCTAGGGTGCATTGTAAAAAGAAATGCTGATTGCCTTGAAGTTGATTCTTCAAACATATCGGGATACACAATCCCTGATGAACTTATGCGGCAAATGCGTTCATCAATAATATTTTTAGGCGCTATAATTGCGAGATTCGGCAAGGCAGAAGTTTCGATGCCCGGTGGGTGCGAAATTGGAAATAGACCTATTGACTTACACTTAAAATCGTTAAGAAAATTAGGTGTTGAGATAACAGAATCACACGGATTTATGCACTGCAAGAGAGAAAAAAACATATCCGATAATATTCACCTTGATTTTCCAAGTGTCGGAGCAACAGAAAATATAATGCTTGCGGCGTGTTTAACCGAAGGCATAACTATAATTGAAAATGCTGCAAGAGAACCTGAAATTGTGGATTTAGAGCGCTTTTTGAATAGAATGGGTGCAAAAATAAAAGGTGCAGGAAGCGATACTATTGTTATTGAGGGTGTACATAAACTTTACGGAGTAGAGCATAGAATTATCCCTGACAGAATCGTTGCGGCGACATATTTATCCTGTGCACTGTCATCAGGTGGAACGGTTTCGCTAAAAAATGCGGACGGGGGCCATATGGGCGCTATGATAAATGTTTTAAAGGATATGGGCGCCAAGATTTATGAGGATAGGAACAAAATAGTAGTACTTTCGCCAAAACAATTAAAAAGCGTTGGAACTATAAAAACAATGCCATATCCAGGTTTTCCGACAGATATTCAGTCGCCGTTTATGGCACTTACAACACAGGCAGTAGGTTCCAGTGTGTTCGTAGAAAATATTTTCGAAAACAGATTTAGACATATAGAAGAATTAACAAGAATGGGAGCAGACATCAAGGCGGACGGAAGGGTTGCGGTTGTAATCGGAAAAAGTAGACTCACAGGAGCCAAGGTTACTGCTCCTGACCTTAGAGGCGGAGCGGCACTTGTTGTTGCGGCGCTTGCAGCAGACGGAGAAACAGAAATTGAAAATGTAAAATACATCGACAGAGGGTATGAAGCAATAGAAAAGGTTTTGTCTCTTTGTGGAGTTAAGATAAAGCGAAAAGAGTGAGATTATGGCAAAGCGTACAAAAGGGCTTAAAAGAAAAATTAAAAAGTTAATAAAGCGCTTTGGTGTGCAAAAACGAAAAAAGCAAAATCCTGAAACGATGAGCATAAAAGCTCGTCACGATGAGAGAAAAAGAAAGCGCATAAGAGAGCAAAAACGAAGAAGATATACCTTCTTTACGGTTCTTGCTCTTATTGCCGTTCTGTTAATTACCTATTTAACTCCGATATTCAACATAAAAAAGGTTGAAATTGAGGGTAATGTACGGCTTGAAACAAAACAAATAACAAAACAAATAGGGAATTTAAAAGGCAAAAATCTTTTCGGATTTGGAAAGATGAAACTTAAAAGAAAAATCATTAAAATGTCTTATGTTTCGGAAGTTAAAATTAAGAGAAAATTAATTCCACCTACGGTTGTTGTTGAGATTACAGAGTGCAATCCGTCTTATCAAATAAAGTTTGGCAATACATTTATTGTTGTTGATAAGGACAGCAAGGTTTTGGAAAAAAGGGAACAAAAATACGATAATGTGGCAGTTTTAGAAGGAATTTCCGTTTCTTCTGCTAATGTTGGTGCTAAAATTTCATTTAAAGATGCAAAGACGGGGAAAACTCTTAATAATTGCATAAGACTTATGGAAAAAGCCGGCATTTTAGGAGATATCACGACTATTTCTTTTGAAGATTTATCGAATATACGATTTAATTATCAAAACAGACTTGATGTTGTATGTGGCTCAGATGTGGATTTCCAAAGAAAATTAGCGCTTTTTAAAGAAGCAATAACATCTAGCAAACTTACTGAAAATTCAAGAGGTACAATTAATCTTTCAACAAAAGGGAAAGCAATTTATACTCCATAAAAAATGTATTTTTTTTGAAAAAGTTTCGAAATACTATTGAAATATTTCAAAAAACATAGTAAAATATAAAGGTATAGATAAAGAGAGTAACAAAGGAGGATATATAATGGAAAACATTATGGATCTTGATACTGTTGTTCAACCAACAGATGGCGCAAGAATAAAAGTTATTGGTATTGGCGGTGGTGGAAATAACGCCGTTGACCGTATGATTGAAGCAAATGTGGCAAAAGCAGAATTTATCGCTATCAATACAGACTTGCAACAATTAAAAACTGTTAAAGCTCCTATCGCACTTCAAATCGGTGCAAGATTGACACAAGGTCTTGGCGCAGGTGCAAAACCTGAAATTGGTCAAAAGGCAGCTGAAGAAACAGAAAATGCAATCAAAGAATTACTTGAAAATACAGAAATGGTATTCATAACAGCAGGTATGGGTGGCGGAACAGGTACAGGTGCTGCTCCTATAATTGCAAAACTTGCAAAAGAAATGGGCATTTTAACTGTTGCAGTTGTAACAAAGCCATTCTTCTTTGAAGGCCCTCAAAGAGCAAGAAATGCAGAACAAGGTATCGAAAATCTTTCTGCAAATGTTGATGCTATCGTAACAATCCCAAACGATTTACTACTTAAAACAGCAGATAAAAAGATTTCTATCCAAGATTCTTTCCGTTTAGCTGACGAGGTTTTAAGACAAGGTGTTGAAGGTATCATTGAAGTTATCGCTCAAAATGGTATCATCAGTTGTGACTTTGCTGACGTTAGCACAATTATGCGTGACTCCGGTGTTGCTCATATGGGTATCGGTATCGGTAAGGGCGAAAATGCTGCTCAAGATGCAGTAAGAGCTGCTATCGAATCTCCGCTTCTTGAAACAAGCATCGCAGGCGCTCACAATGTTCTTTTGAACATTACAGGTGGTACAGAATTCTCACTTGTTGATATGGGCGAAGTTTCATCAATCGTGCGTGAAATGGTTTCACAAGATGCAACAATTATCGTTGGTACTGCCGTTGATGAAAATATGAAGGACGAAATCAAAGTTACTCTTATCGCAACAGGACTTAATTCAAAAAACAAAAGAGGAGTAAAACCCGAAGTTCCTGTAATGCAAAATATTCCAAAAGCACCTGATTTTGGAACATCAAGAACACCATCATATCAAACACCTACAAACGATGATGATGCAATCTTTTCAAGATCATTGAAAAAGGGTATGGACAGTGTAAATGTTCCATCATTTTTCAAACCAAAGAATGACTAAATATAAATAAGCCGAAGAACTTCTTCGGCTTATTTTTTTGTATTAATATCAGTTGTTGTGAGAGCCGCAGCCGCAGCCTGAGTCGCCTTCGTCAAACTCCGATCTTTCAGGTGGGAAGAATTCGTCAACAGGGAAAGAAATTCTGTCAAATAAATCGCAAGGATTATCGTCTGTTGCACCTATACATTCTTTTTGCGGAACACAGAAGTCGTATGCAGGGATAAGCAGCATAACTCTTCTTTCAAGCCTTATAATAGAGAAAATGCCGATTGAAACAAAGACACGTTTTTGCTCTCCACCTAAAATTAGGTTGTCATCAAAAACACGACTTACAGAATCAGGAATGCTGGCAAGGTCATAATCGTCATCGCAGCCACATTTTTCTTTTACATCTACAACTTTTGCACCAAGAGCAATAGGGTCAACTACCTCTACAACGGCATTTGGCATATTTGTTTTTTTCCACATTTGAGGGTCAAAAGCATCTTGCTTATATTTTGAAGCAAATACTTTTGCGTTGCCTTCGCTACCGAACAAAATTACCTTCTTGTCAAATGTTGCAAGACCTTCAACTTCGGTAGGTTTTCCAAGGCCTGTAAAGACTGCAAGAGTAATTTTAAAGAAGTATTTTAGGTCAACTGAATAGAAACCTCTGTTAAACGGAACGGCTTCGATATCAGAATATACCCAAATAATTTCTGCCTTTGTGCATTTTACATTAATTGCTCTGTCCACGGTGTCTTGACCGTAAGCAGTTAGATAAACCCTTATATTTTCAAGACAGTCTTTATCACGGCAACTGTCATATACTTTGTCAGTATGTATGCAAACGGCTTCCTTAAAGCCAAAATTGTCTTGTGTGCATACTTTTTCGTTCATATACAAACTTCCTTTCAAAATAATTGTGGGATATTCCCCTGTTAATAGAATATGAAAAAAAATCCTAATTGTGTCAGTAATATTGTTTTGTTTCATAATAAAGACAAGTATTGACCTTTTTAGGTATTTTGTGGTATAATTATTATAATGGTAAATTAGATAGTGGGGTGGAATATCTTGATAAGAAAATCATTAATTTCTCTAATACATGATGCGGCATCAATTCAGCGTTGGAACGACTATATTCGTCCGCATAACGGGTTTTCGGAACTTGACAAACAAGCACATAAGATGGTGTATGCTTATGTTTTTGCAAAATGTGAAGGAGAGGGAAACTATGACCCACTTTTACTATTAGAAGGCGGCATTTTTGAGTTTTTACATAGGATAGTGCTAACAGATATAAAGCCGCCTGTGTTTCATCTTCTAATGAAAGAAAAAGGTCCACAAATAAATGAATGGGTGCTTGCCGAACTTAAAAATAAAACCCAAAGCATAAAGGGTGATTTTTACGAAAAGATGTGCAAATACTTTCAAGACCCTGAATATGCAAAAAAGGAAAAACTGATTTTAAAGGCAGCACACTATTATGCAACGCACTGGGAATTTGATGTAATATATCCTCAAAACAGAGCAACCTACGATATTGAAGAGGTAAGGCAAGAGGTTGACAAAGGATTGTCAGACTGCAACACTTTTGCAGGATTTTCAAAATTTGCGACAGATCCGAACTTGCAAAAGTTTTTGGCACTTATGGGGAAATTAAGATACCAACAAAGGTGGTCAAGAGCCGTAAGAATGCCACAAACTTCGGTTATGGGGCATATGCTTGTTGTTGCGATAATGTCATATTTTACATCTTTGGAATGCGATAGTTCAAAACAAAGAATAATAAACAACTTCTTTGGAGGACTTTTCCACGATATTCCGGAGGTTTTGACAAGGGATATCGTGTCGCCTGTAAAATCTTCGGTAAAAGGTCTTGACAGTATAATAAAGGAAATTGAAGACGAACAGATGAAGAGAATTATATATCCGCTCGTTACAGAAGAAATTAAAAAAGACCTTGAATTTTTCACACAAGATGAATTTGTGTCAAAAGTCAAAATTGACGGAAAACTTGTAAAACTAACATCAGACGAAATTAACGAAAAATACAATAAAGACGAATTTTCTCCGATAGACGGAGAGATTATTAGGGCTTGCGACCATTTGTCAGCATATTTAGAGGCGTATATGTCGATAAAATATGGCATTTGCTCGGAGCAAATTCAGGAAGGATATCACAACATTTCCCAAAAATATGAAAACAGAATAATCGGGTCGGTTGATTTTGGGCAGTTGTTTGATTATTTTAGGATATGACAGAGAAAAAAGAATTAACTAAAAGCGAGGCAAAGGATAAGGCGCTGAGGCTGTTGGGGTTTAGGGCACATTCCGAAAAAGAACTTTTGGAAAAATTAAGGCGTGCCGGAGCAAATCCTGAAGATTTTGACGAAATTGTAGCATTTTTAAAGGAATACAACTTTATAAATGACAGCGAATATGCAAGAAGATATGCAAAAGACTTGCAAAATCTTAAAAGATACGGAAAAAGACGCATCATTTTGGAACTTAAAAACAAAGGAATTTCGGAAGAGGATATTGAAAATGCCCTTTTGGAATTATCAGAAGATACAGAGGATGTACTGCTTTTGCTTGTAAGAAAAAAACTTTCAGGCAATTTTGATAGGAAGAATATAGATAGGGCATTTAGATATTTTGCGTACAGAGGATATGACTTTGACGAAATAAAAACTTGCGTTGAAAAGGTAAAGGAAGAATGTCAAGAAGAATAGGAAGGTAACTAGATGAAAATAGGAATGGTATCACTGGGATGCCCTAAAAATCAGACAGATGCAGAAATAATGCTTGGGATACTTGCAGAAAAAGGTCACGAAATTGTAGTAAATCCTGACCAAGCAGAAGTCATAATTGTAAATACTTGCGGATTTATTGAGCCTGCAAAGGAAGAGTCTATAAACACTATTTTAGAGATGGCAGAATACAAAAAAGACGGAAACTGTAAACTATTAATTGCAACGGGTTGCCTTTCTGAAAGGTACCACGATGATATGAAAAAAGAAATGCCTGAGGTTGATGCAATAGTTGGGGCAGGGGATTTTGACCAAATTGCAGAAATTATAAAAAGAGCAGAGAATGGCGAGAGGGTTTGTCTTTTTGGTCACCAAGATTATGAACTTCCCGAGAATTTGCCAAGAATTTTATCTACACCGTTTTATACTGCATATTTAAAAATTGCAGACGGCTGTAACAATAACTGCACCTACTGTGCAATACCTAAAATTAGGGGCCGATATAAAAGCAGAAAAATCGAAGATATTGTGGAAGAAGCAAAAGCGCTTGCAAAAAGTGGTGTAAAGGAACTTATTTTAATTGCGCAGGATACCACAAGATATGGGGAAGATATTTACGGTGAGAAAGCACTTTCTAAACTTCTTAAAGAACTTACTAAAATTGTCGGAATACATTGGATAAGAATACACTATTTTTATACCGAAGCAATCACAGATGAACTGATTGATGTAATGGCAGAAAACAACAATATTTTGCCATATATTGATATGCCGATTCAGCACATTAACAATGATGTGCTAAGAAGAATGGCAAGGCGAACAAACCGAAAAGAAATTGAAAGCAAAGTCGCAAAAATGCGAGAAAAAATGCCGAATGTTTCAATAAGAACATCAATAATTGCGGGGTTCCCCGGCGAAACAGAAGAAAACTTTTTGGAACTTTTGGAATTTGTGGAGGATATTAAGTTTGACAGAATGGGTGTATTTGCCTATTCAAAGGAAGAGGGTACTCCGGCGGCAGATTTTGACGAACAGATAGAAGATGAAATAAAAGAAAAACGGAAAAATCTTTTGATGGAAAAACAGCAAAAAATATCGCTTGATATAAACAAATCTTTAATAGGAAAAAGCATGGAAGTTCTTACAGAGGGCTATGACGAAAGTAACTTTATGTACTATGGAAGAAGTTACAGGGATAGTATTGAAGTTGATGGAACAGTATATTTTGCGGCAGAAGATGAAGTGGAAATCGGCTCTTTTGTTGAAGTTGAAATTCTAGATGCTGATGAATATGATTTGACGGGAAAAATGATAGAAAAGTGATAAAAGAGGGGTTATGCATATATGAATACACCAAATAAACTTACTATATTTAGAATGATTTTAGTTCCGGTTTTTATGTTATTTTTACTGCTAAATCCGGAAAATCCGACATATATTGCTTTGGCACTTGGGGTTTTTGCAGTAGCATCAATAACCGACACGCTGGACGGACAAATGGCAAGAAAATATAATCTAATAACGAATTTTGGAAAATTTATGGACCCACTTGCAGATAAAATGCTGACAACTGCGGCATTTTTGGGACTTTTAAGCCTTGGGCGAGCAAATGTTTGGGCGGTTATGCTTATTTTAGCAAGAGAATTTATCGTTTCGGGAATAAGGCTTGTAGCAGCAGGCGAGGGTGTTGTTATTGCGGCATCGATTTGGGGAAAACTTAAAACGGTTTTTCAAATGGTTGCAATAATTGCAGCAATTATTATGATGTTCCCGTTTTTTCCTGATGAAACAGGAACAATTATAACAGAAATTCTAATTTGGCTTTCGGCTTTAATTACAGTTATATCGGGAGCAGATTATGTCATTAAAAATATAGGAATATTTAAGGAATCAAAATAATGAAAAAAATAGTCAGCAGGGTAAGAAAAGCCGTTGAAGATTATGATATGATAAAGGACGGCGACAAAATTGCAGTTGGAGTGTCGGGAGGAAAGGACAGCCTTGTACTTTTGGCAGCACTTGCGAACTTGTCAAGATTTTACCCAAACAAATTTACGGTAGTCGGACTGACTCTTGATATGGGATATAATTTGGATTGGTCAAAAATCGCAGAGTTTTGCAAAGAATTAGGCGTAGAATATATAGTAAAACACACAAATATCAAAGAAGTGGTTTTTGATTATAGACAAGAGGAAAATCCTTGCTCACTTTGTGCGAAGCTTCGCCGTGGTGCATTAAATGATTTGGCGATAGAAAACGGCTGTAACAGAGTGGCGCTCGGGCATCATAACGATGATGTTTTAGAAACATTTTTGCTTAGCCTGTTTTATGAGGGAAGAATCAGTTGTTTTTCGCCTGTTACATATCTTGACAGAACAGACCTATATTCAATCAGACCACTAATTTACACAAGAGAGGGCGATATTAGAGCGGTGGCAAGACGCCTTGAAATGCCGATTGTAAAAAGTAATTGTCCGGCAGACGGAAACACAAAGCGTCAAGAAATCAAAGAAATTTTGGCAACTCTTGATAAGTCGGTAAATCCGGGGCTAAAAAAGAGAATGTTTACGGCAGTTCAAAATGGAAATATAGACGGCTGGGCAAAAACGCCGGTAGATTTTAGAAAATAAGAGGATAGAAATATGCTTTCAAAAGTTAATTCCGTTGGACTTATGGGTATAGACGGCTTTGCTGTTACGGTTGAAGTTGATGTAACGGGCGGGCTTCCGGGATTTGAAATTGTAGGACTTGGAGATGCGGCAGTAAAGGAAGCAAGAGAAAGAGTGCGCTCAGGAATAAAGAATTCAGGCTATGTCTTTCCGTCAAAGAAATTAATTGTAAACCTTGCACCTGCGTCAGTTCGAAAAGAGGGTACAAGCTATGACCTTGCTATCGCAACTGCAATTTTAGTTGCGACAGGGCAGGCAGTTGCACCTTCCGACAATAGCATAATCATAGGAGAATTATCCCTTGACGGAAGTATAAACAGTGTTTCGGGAGTTCTGCCGATGGTTATTTCGGCTTTTGAAAAAGGGTATAAAGAGTTTTTTGTGCCGGCGGCAAATGTTAAGGAAGCGGCAATAGTTGAGGGTGCAAAAGTATATCCTGTAAGCAAAATTTCGGATATCGTAAATCACTTAAAAGGTGATGAATTAATCGAAGAATATGAAATTGAAAGTGAAAAGTTTTTAGAAAATGAGATAGACTCACTTTTTGATTTTTGCGATGTAAAAGGTCAAGAAAGCGCAAAAAGAGCGCTGGAAATTGCAGCAGCAGGAAATCATAATGTGCTTCTTATCGGGCCACCGGGAACAGGAAAAACGATGCTTGCACAAAGAATGCCGTCAATTTTGCCGGACTTGTCCTTTGAAGAAGCATTGGAGGTTTCAAAAATACACTCAATCGCAGGCACATTAAATAAGGATATGCCTTTTGCAAAAACAAGACCTTTTAGAAATCCACATCACACAATTTCAACGGTAGGACTTGCAGGTGGTGGCACAGTTCCAAAACCGGGAGAACTATCCCTTTCGCATAACGGCGTTTTGTTTTTGGACGAACTTCCTGAATTTAAGCGTGAAGCACTTGAAGTTATGCGTCAGCCGTTAGAAGACGGAAAGGTTACAATTTCAAGAGTGAACGCTACCCTTACATATCCTTGTAACTTGATGCTTATTGCAAGTATGAATCCGTGCAAGTGTGGATTTTTGGGCGACTCAAAAAGAAAATGCACCTGTTCGCCACACCAAATAAATCAATATCGCTCAAAAATTTCAGGGCCTCTTTTGGACAGAATTGATATTCAGGTAGAAGTTGGCAGTGTTGAATATGACGATCTTTCCAAAATTGAAAGAGGCGAAACTTCTGCTGAAATCAAAAAAAGAGTCAATAAAGCAAGGCAAATCCAAAGAGAACGATATAAAAATTATAAGATTTATTCCAATTCTCAGCTTACGGCGGGTATGATTTCGGAATTTTGTGCGCTTGACGATGCCGGAAACAATATACTTAAAATGGCGTTTGAAAGATTGGGGCTTTCTGCAAGAGCACATTCTAGAATTCTTAAAGTTGCAAGGACTATTGCAGACCTTGAAGGTTCGGAAAATATTTTGCCGTCGCATATCGCAGAGGCAATTCAATATAGAAATCTGGATAGAAAATATTTTGAATAGTATTGGTAAGGTTATAATAGAAAATATACACAAAAATCAAAAAGGGACATAAAAAACCCTTTACAAATACTGTAAATTGTCATATAATTAAGACAAAACAAAGAAAAACCAAACAAAACAAAATTATGGAGGGATAAATAATGTATAAGACTGATTTTGAAATCAAAAAAGAAATTTGCGAAATCGGAAGAAGAATTTACAATGACGGTTTTGTTGCTGCCAATGACGGTAACATCTCAGTTAAAATTGATGATGACACATTTTTTGCAACACCAACCGGTGTTTCAAAAGGATATATGACACCTGATATGATTTGTAAAGTTAACGGAAAAGGTGAACTAAAAGAAGCAAATAATTGGAAGCCATCTTCAGAATTCAAGATGCACCTGAAAGTATATCAAGAAAGACCCGATGTAAAGGCTGTTGTTCACGCACATCCGCCAATCGCAACATCATTTGCTATTGCAGGAATTCCACTTGACAAACTTATCATGCCGGAAGCAATTATCTTCCTTGGCGCAGTTCCGATTGCACAATACGGAACGCCATCAACAATGGAAATTCCTGAATCATTACAACCATATATCCAAGATTATGATGCAATTTTGCTTGCAAACCATGGAGCGTTATCTTTTGGATGTGACCTTAACACAGCATTTTTCAGAATGGAATCAACAGAATTCTATGCAAAATTATTGTATTATTCGACAATGCTTGGCGGCGCAAAGGAAATTCCTTGCGGTGAAGTTAAGAAGCTTATCGACCTAAGAAAGAAATTCGGAGTACCGGGAAAACACCCAATGGAAAAACTTTGTCCGGGATGTTATGAAGACGGCACTTGCGAACTATCACCGGAAGACGCAAACAAGAAAATCGGTGCAGAAACATCAGCAGCATATCACGGCTTTAAGCCACTAGAATCACAAGTTCAATACTATAAAGAGCATGGTGAATATACAGACGGAAAATCTTCAGGCGATATAGAAGCAATCGTTAGAGAAGTAACAAAGAGAGTAATGGAAAAATACGGCAAATAAGCCGGAATTCATTTGAGAGGAAATTATCTATGAATATTAATGAAAATGAAATTTCCGAAATTATCAAAAACGTAATTGCAGAAATGGGTCAAAACAAGCCCCAAAGCAGCAATAGAAAACAACTTGGCGTTTTTGATACAATGGAGGAAGCGCTTGCCGAAGTTAATAAGGCATACACGCTTTTTAGACATTATAATAAGGAACAAAGAGAAAACATAATAAAAGAAATCAGAAAACTTACTCATGAAGAAGCCGAAACTATGGCAGAACTTGCCGTAAAGGAAACAAAAATGGGTAATGTTTATCACAAGACATTAAAGCACCACTTGGTAGCAGACAAAACTCCGGGTACAGAAGATTTAGAGTGTAAAGCTCTTTCCGGCGACAGAGGCTTAACTTTGGTTGAACAAGCCCCTTACGGAATAATCGGCGCTATTACGCCATCAACAAACCCAAGTTGTACGGTTATCTGTAACAGTATCGGAATGTTGGCTTCCGGAAATGGTGTGGTATTTAATCCTCACCCGCATGCAAAGGAAGTATCTTGCTATGCAGTCGACCTTGTAAATAGAGCAGTTTTGGCAGCGGGCGGCCCGGAAAACATCGTTGTAACGGTGAAAAATCCTACAATGGAAACATCAAATATTATGGTAAATCACCCAACAGTTAAGATGCTTGTAGCAACAGGTGGCCCGGGTGTTGTAAAGATGCTTTTATCAAGCGGCAAAAAGGCAATCGGAGCGGGAGCGGGAAATCCTCCTGTTGTAGTTGATGATACAGCAGATATTAAAAAAGCAGGTAAGGACATTATTGATGGATGTACCTTTGATAATAACCTACCTTGTATAGCAGAAAAAGAATGTTTTGTGCTAAACAGTGTTGCAGATGAATTAATCTCTGAAATGCAAAAAAATGGTGCATATTTAATAAATGCAGAGCAAGTTAAAGCGCTGGAAGATGTTGTTTTGGTTGAAGTTCCACCAAAGAAAGAAGGAGATTTACCAAAGCGAGTAATCAATAAAAACTGGGTTGGCAGAGATGCTAAGAAGATTCTTGCAGAAATCGGTGTTAACGCACCAAGCGATGTTCGCTGCATTATCTGTGAAACAGAATTTTCACAAGCGTTTGTCCAAACAGAACTTATGATGCCAATTCTTGCAATCGTAAGATGTGATACGTTTGAGCAAGCAATGGATATGGCAGTAAAAGCAGAACACGGAAACAGACATTCTGCACATCTTCATTCAAAGAATGTTGACCATATGACAGCATATGCAAAAGCAATCTGCACAACAATTTTTGTAAAGAATGCCCCAAGCTATGCCGGAATTGGGTTTAACAGTGAAGGTCACACAACCTTTACTATTGCAGGCCCAACAGGAGAAGGCATTACCTCTGCAAGAAGTTTCACAAGACAGAGAAGATGCGTTTTAGTTGACAGCTTGTCAATTATCTAATAAGGGAGGCAACAAAATGAAAATAGACGAAAATGAAATTGCAAGACTTGTAAAAACCGTACTTGCCGAAATGGACGGCGAAAAGCCGTGTGCTTCAAAATCCGGCGGTGCAGTTCCAAAAAATGCAAGAGTTGCAGTTTTAACAAAGCCTGAACACTTTGATATAAAAGAATATCCAATCCCGGAACTTGGCGATGATGATATTTTGGTTAGGGTTGAAGGCTGCGGTGTTTGCGGAACAGATGCTCATGAATATAAGCGTGACCCATTCGGTCTTATCCCTGTTGCATTAGGTCATGAGGGAACAGGCGAAATCGTTAAGATGGGCAAGAATGTTAAGGTAGATAGCGCAGGAAAACCACTTCATATCGGTGATAAGGTTGTTACTTGTATGATATTTAAGGATAATCCTGATATCACAATGTTTGACTTAAACAAACAAAATGTCGGAGGCGCTGATGTTTACGGACTTTTGCCTGATGACGATATTCACTTAAACGGCTGGTTTAGTGATTACATATTTGTTCGTGGCGGCTCAACAATATTCAATGTAAGTGATTTGGATTTGGATTCAAGAATTTTAATCGAGCCTTGCGCAGTTTTAATCCACGCAGTTGAAAGAGCAAAAACAACAGGAATTTTAAGATTTAATTCAAGGGTTGTCGTTCAAGGTTGTGGCCCTATCGGTCTTATCTGTATTGCAGTTTTGCGCACAATGGGTATTCAAAATATCACAGCAGTTGACGGTAATGCAAAAAGACTTGAATTTGCTAAGAAGATGGGTGCTGATAATACAGTAAACTTTACAGAATTCAAAGGAATTGAAGCATTAGCAGAAGGTGTCAAAGCATCATTTGGCGGTTATGAAGCAGATTTTGCTTTCCAATGCACAGGCTCACCGGTTGCTCACAGCAATATCTATAAGTTTATAAGAAACGGTGGCGGACTTTGCGAACTTGGATTCTTCATTAACGGTGGAGATGCAACAATAAATCCACACTTTGACCTTTGCTCAAAGGAAATCACACTTGTCGGCTCATGGGTTTACACACTTCGTGACTATGCAACAACATTCGATTTCTTAAAAAGAGCAAATGCAATAGGACTTCCTATGAAGGACCTTATCACTCACAAGTTCACTCTTGATGAGATGAATGAAGCACTTGAAACTAATCTTGCTCAAAAAGGTCTTAAAATAGCATATGTTGCTAAAAAGTAAGAAAGGTAAGAAATTATGTTGCAAGCGATAGGAATAGTTGAAATGTTCGGATTTGTTGCAGCGATGAAAGCAGCAGATGCAGCGGCAAAAGCGGCAGATGTGAAAATTATCGCAATAGACACAAACAAACCGGCAAATGCAGACAAGGAGGAAGTTCCTCTTATCACAGTTATTAAGATGCAAGGCGAAGTTGCGGCAGTTACGGCGGCAGTCGAAGCGGCAGCAGAAGAAGCAGAAAGAGTTACGCATCTTATACAAAAACATATAATCGCAAGACCTACCGAAGATACTCAAAAAATGGCAGAAAGAGTAAGCGTAGGTAGGGACAGAGTCGGACATATTCCGAACAATGCATAAGAAATTTTATAAAAAGGAGAACTAATATGGAAGCATTAGGTATGATTGAAACAAGAGGTCTTACAGCCTCAATCGAAGCAGCAGACGCAATGACAAAGGCTGCAAATGTCACATTGGTAGGAACAGAAAAAATCGGTTCAGGACTAGTATCGGTTATCGTAAGAGGTGATGTTGGGGCAGTTAAAGCAGCAGTTGAAGCAGGAGCACAACACGCTGCAAAACTTGGCGAACTTGTAGCTCAGCACGTAATTCCTCGTCCACACAGCGATGTTGAAAAGATATTGCCAAAAATCTGATGAGAAAGGGACTGTAAGAAGATGAACTTTTCTCTTGGTCTTGTTGAAGTATCGGCACTCGGTCATGCGATTGCGATGCTTGATGAAATGGTTAAAGTTGCAGATGTAGAATTTGTGGCAGTGGAGAGAAAACTTGGCGGAAGACTTGTTACAATCGTAGTTCGTGGTAGTGTTTCGGCAGTTACGGCATCGGTTGAAGCAGGCAAGAAATTTGCAGAAGACTTAGGCGTTTTAAAAGCGGCAGAGGTTATCGCAAATCCACATCCTGAAATCCTAAAATTTATTCACTTAGATGAAGAAATATCGCCAAATTCAGAGTCGGCAGCAACACACACAGGCAGTATTGCGAAAAGTGATACTGCAAAAAAAGAAAAAGTGGCAACAAAAAAGAAACCAAGTGCCACAAAAGAAACTAAATCTAAGCCTAAAAAGGCTGGAGATACAAAAACTCCCGCAAAGGGAAGAACAAAAAAAGTAAAATAAGGGTAAATCCCTAAAAAATGGAGGTAAACAAAATGGCAGTAGTAGAAGCATTAGGAATGGTTGAAACAAGAGGTCTTGTAGCAGCAATCGAAGCAGCAGATGCAATGGTTAAGGCAGCTAATGTACAACTTGTCGGCACAGAAAGAATCGGTTCAGGTCTTGTAACAGTTATGGTTCGTGGCGATGTTGGAGCAGTTCAAGCAGCTACAGATGCAGGTGCAGCAGCAGGTTCAAAACTTGGTGAATTAGTATCTGTACACGTAATTCCTCGTCCACACGGCGATGTTGAAAAGATTTTGCCTGTATTGGAATAATTAAAGCCTTGGAAATATAATGGGGGCTAAAAATAGCCCCCGAAACTTCCAAAATTAGAGGAGAAGAAAAATGTTGAACGAAAAGCTGATAGAGTTAGTGACAGAAAACGTACTAAATTTACTTAATAATGAAGAAAAAGCCGATGATGGAATAAAGGTTGGTGTTTCGGCACGACATGTGCATTTGTCACAAAAGGATTTGGAAACCCTATTCGGAAAGGGACATCAGCTGACAGTAAAAAAATACCTAATGGGCGGTCAGTTTGCGGCAGAAGAGTGTGTAACACTCGTAAGTCCGTCACTTCGTTCAATGGAAGGTATTAGGGTGCTTGGCCCTGTAAGAGAACAGTCACAAGTCGAAATTTCAAGGACTGATACATTCAAGTTAAAGGTTAGCCCACCGGTTAGACCGTCAGGAAAACTGGCAGGAAGCGCACCAATGGCGCTTGTTGGACCAAAAGGCAGCGTATTTTTAAATGAAGGTACTATAATTGCAAATCGCCATATTCACTTTGATTTGGCAGATGCCGAAAGATACGGCGTAAAAGATAATGATATTGTTGATGTAGAAATTGCAAGTGCAAAACCTACACGATACTATAATGTGCAAGTTCGTGTTCATAAAGATTTTAACACAGAGATGCATATTGACACAGATGATGCAAATGCGGCAGGAATCAAAACCGGTGATAGAGTCAGCATAATTGCACATCGCTAAATTAGAAAATGAGTAAAATTTATATAAATCCTGTAAGAAGAGGAGAAAAAGCTATGCTATTAGCTGTAGTAAGAGGAAGCATTGTTTCCACGGTTAAAAATGAAAAACTGGTTGGCTATAAGTTTATGATAGTTGAAACTATCGAAAACGGTAAGCCGACAGGAGACCACTTAATCGCAGTTGACGGAGTCGGTGCAGGAATAGGCGAACAAGTCTTGATTGCAACGGGCAGTGCTGCAAGGCTTGGCCTTGACAGAACTGATGCCCCTGTTGATGCTGTAATAGTGGGAATTGTTGACAAGCAATAGTTAATCGGGAGGCATAATAATGGAGTTTTCAAAGCTTCAAGAACTTGTTTATGAAGCGGGAATTGTCGGTGCAGGTGGCGCCGGTTTTCCTACGCATAAAAAGTTTTCAAAAGATGTTAAACAGATTGTTGTGAATGCGGCAGAGTGTGAACCACTTATGATGACAGACCATCATATTTTGGCACATCACTTTAAGGCAATAGTTGAAACACTGTTCGTTTTAAAGGAAAGCCTAGGCGCAGAAGAGGTGCTTATTGGTATTAAAGGGAAAAATATTGACTTGCTTGACAAAAATGTTTTAAAAGAAATTGAAGGAACAGAGGTTAAAGTAGTCGAAATCCCTGATGTTTATCCGGCAGGCGACGAACTTGTTTTGATTTATGAAACAACAGGCAAGATTGTGCCTGAGGGTGCACTTCCGATAACGGTTGGAGTTATGGTAATCAACGCCGAAACGGTTTATAATATTCACAATAAACTTGTAAGAGATGAAAATATTACAAATAAATATGTTTTAGTTGGTGGAGATGTCCAAAACGATATCATAGTTCGTGCCCCAATCGGTATGAGAATAATTGACTTTTTAACCGAATGCGGTTATAAAGATTTAGAGGGAAAAGCAATTATCGACGGCGGCCCTATGATGGGGAAACTGGTTGACCCTAAAACCGATGTAATAACAAAGACCACAAAAGGAATCTTGGTTTTTCCTGAAACACATACAGTTATTCAAAGAAAGAGAGCGCCAAAGTCTATCACATTAAAGCGTGCTGCGGCGGCGTGCTGCGGATGCCATATGTGTACCGATATGTGCCCAAGATACCTTCTAGGATATAATATTCATATTGATAAGACGCTCCGTGCGGCATCGCATAGCGAAGTGCAAGATGCAAGAGCATTTACAGAAACCACAATGTGTAGCGGTTGCGGTGTTTGTACAGTTGTTGCCTGTCAACAAATGCTTGACCCGCAAAAAATATCCCTAGCAGTAAAAGCAGAACTTTCAAAGCAAGGGTTTAGACGAAAAGATAACATTGCTCCTCAAAAAGTGAGAGAGGAGCGAGAGGGAAGGCTTGTTCCGTCAAGTGTTTTGATAGACAAATTAGGCATTAGACGATTTGTAAAGCAAATGGTTACAAGAAAAGAAATCGAGTTTAAGCCAAAGACGGTATATATTCCATTCTCGCAACATATAGGAAAACCGGCGACAGCGATTGTTTCGGTTGGAGATATAGTCAAAAAAGGTGAGCCGATTGCAAGAACAGATTTGTCGACGCTTGGAACAACAATCCATTCATCAATAGATGGAAAGGTAAAAGAGATTACTGACAGATTTGTAGTAATTGAAAGGTAGAGATAAAGTATGAAGTCAATAGGACTTGTAGAGGTCAAAAATATTTCAAAAGGTATCAAGGTTACCGATGAAATGTTGAAAGGCGCAGGAGTATTTTTAATCCAATCAGGTAGCGTTTGCCCGGGTAAGTTTGTTACCATTGTTGGTGGAACACTATCAGAAATTCGTGCTGCGGTAGATAGAGCCGTTATGGTGAGCGAAGATGCGCTAATTGATAAATTCATAATTGGAAATTTGGGAGATAAAGTTTTTGAGGCAATGTGCGGAACAGCACCGGTAGCAGAGAAAAAAGCCCTTGGAATTGTTGAAACGTTTACTGCGGCAAGCAGTATTTTGGCGGCAGATGCGGCGGTTAAGGCGGCAAATATTTCATTAATAGAAGTGCGTGTTGCAAGAGGTATGGGCGGAAAATGCTTTGTTACCATGACAGGAGAGGTCGCTGATGTTAAAGCGGCAGTTGAGGCAGGCGCAAAAATTGCTGCTGAGGGCGGAGTTTTAATAAATACCGAAGTTATCGCAAATCCACATCCGGAACTTTGGGAAGCAATATTATAAATAAAAAAACCTACCATATGGTAGGTTTTTTTATAGCGTATTGTTAACTCCACGCAGAAGATTTGTGGCATAATTTAAATCAACCAATTCCCAATCAAAACTAATAAATTTTACTCCGCTTTGAGAAAGGGCTGTTTCAATTTGCCTGTATGTTGCATAAGGCACACGGGAAGTATAAATTTGATTTTCCTTTTTGTCTTGGATAAGAAATTCAATTTCTCCATTGTCGATTTTTCCGAAAACACAGCTTCTTTGAGCCATTTTCTCCTCGTCTTGTGAAAGAACAAGAAGTTTTATAGTTTCAATCACCTTGTCGTGAAGCCCGTTGTCAAAAATCAAAACCTTTTCAAGAAGTTCGTTTAGGGAAGATACAAATCTTAGGTTATATTCAGGGAAATTGTCAAGTTCTCTTGATTGCCTTGAAGAAGTTTTGACTTCATCAAAAAGTCGTAATCTTTCAGCATCATTTTCGGTCGGAGCAAAGGAAAAAAGAAGTTTTTTTTCGTCATCACGATATAAAATCGGTGATGGGAAAAGTGCTGTTTGACCGCAAGAAGCACACTTGAAGATGTTGATTTTGCCTTTTAATAAATCTTCTTTAAGGTCGGGGCTGTCCGAAACGGTTATAGATTCCCAGACAACAAGGTCAGAGAGTTCTCCGCATTTTGGGCATTTTATTGTTTGCTTTTCGTTGATACTCATAATAAATCTCCTATAAGACTGTTTTTGTTAAAGTTAAAAGGTGGCGTATCAGGAAAAAGAAAAATAAATCGTATGATGTAAACTATAATAAAAGTCGTGGCTACCGCAAGTATTACTTTTCTGTTTTTTCTGAATTTTGGATATAAAAATATCAGTGGCAATAAAAATAGAGGATGCATCAAAAATGCTTCCTTAAAATGTCCTGTAAAAAAGTATAAATATGCCCTTGTTCCACCACACCCCGGGCAAGGAATGCCTAAAATATTATAGATAGGACATATTGCAAAATCTTTAATCATTTTATCACCCTAATTTGTTTATATAACTATTATATACTATTTTTTCATTTATAGCAATAAGGCTACCCCAAAAAGGCAGCCTTATTTTACTAAAATTTCTCTATATGATGGAGTTAAGTATCCTGAAAGTTCGTCAAGTGGCAATGGGATTTCTACAAAACCACGCTCGTAATAGGAAAGTTCATACGGTGGATAGAAGATGACAATGTCATCATCATCTATATAAAAGCGTTGGTTTTGTGAAAGTTTAGGTTTTGCCCAAAGGTCTTGATATTTGTCAGGATTGCTTGCAACAATGTCCTCAATCATACTATTTATAACATCTATGTAAGAAGCATCGGCAAAAAGGTCTGAAAAGTCAAGTTCCACGCAATTTAGCGTGTCAATATTTTTGGAAAGTCTATAACAATTTTTGTTTTTGCTTCTTGCGAAATATTCATAGTCTGTGACCATTGAAAAAATCCCGTTTTTATTGTAATGCTCGCTTGTTTTTACAGAAAACTCTGAAAGTTCACCCGTTTCGCCGGAACTTTTTTGAAATTTAGTTAAAAGGTCGTCTGTAACTGTCAAGAATTCCTCATTTATTGACTCTTGTAGGTCACTGCTATAAAGACCGCTGAGTTGAGGGATTTTTGCATCAACCAAAACCGACTCGTCGGAATAGGATTTGTCAATATAGTTAGTTTTTACACCACTATTGCAACTGCAAAGGCAAAGGATAATCAAAAGAGTGAAATTGATTTTTATAAAATTATGCAAATTAGACCACCACTGCCTTCGTTCAAAATCCTTTCGAGTGTTGTAGCAAGTTTTTGGCGAGCTTCGTTTGGCATTTTACCAAGTTTGTTATTCACGCTTTCGTTAACCAATTCGAATAGCGACTTTCCAAAAATGTTTGATTCCCAAATCTTTGCAGGATCGGTTTTAAATTCGTCAAGAAGGTAGTGAACAAGTTCTTCCGATTGCTTTTCGGTGCCTACTATTGGGTTTACTTCTGCTTCAATATTTGCTTTAATCATATGAATGCTGGGCGCTGATGCTTTTAACTTGACTCCGTATCTGCCGCCTTGTTTTACGATTTTTGGTTCTTCAAGGGACAATTCATCTGTCGATGGCGAAACGATTCCGTATCCGCAAGCGTTAACTTGCTCAATTGCCGATGCTACCTTATCATATTTTTGCTTAGTTTCGGAAAGCGAACGAATAAGAGTTACAAGTGAGTCCTTGCCGTCAATTTCAAAGCCTGATTCTTCGCCCAAAATTTGATAGAACAAGTTATCAGGAAGGTCTATCAAAAGTTTTGCCTTGCCACAGCCCAAATCAATGCCGTCGATTGTAGATTTTGAGACATAATCATAGTTTTCAAGGGAATTGCATAATCCTTTTACGCTGCTTATTTTATAAAGTGGTAGAATTTCGGTCTTTATTGATGACATCATTTGCTCGTAAAGCCAATGATTTGAGCCAAGGCTCATAAACCATTTTGGAAGACTGAAATTGATTTCACTAAGAGGGAATTCAAAAAGTACCGTTTCCATAATTCTTGAAATGTCCTTTTCGGTTAGTTCCTCACAATTTACCGACACAGCAGGGACGCCGTGCTTTTCGGAAAGGTCTTTTTGCAAATTTTGACAGCGAAGCGAACTTGGCTCGCTGGAATTTAACAGAATAATAAAAGGTTTATTTAAAGCCTTTAATTCGTTAATAACTCGATTTTCTGCTGAGACATAACTATCTCTGTCAATTTCGCAAATAGAGCCGTCTGTTGTAACTACAATGCCGATGTTTGAATGGTCACAAATTACTTTTTTTGTGCCGAGTTCTGCCGCTTCAAAAAATGGTATTGGCGCTTCTGACCACGGTGTTGATACCATTCTTGGCATATCGTCCTCAATATATCCCATTGAGCCGTCGACGATATAACCAACGCAATCAATCATTCGAACTTTCATTTTTGCATTATCGCCAAGTGAGATTGAAACTGCTTCGTTTGGGACAAATTTCGGCTCTGTGGTCATAATTGTTCTGCCTTGTGCCGATTGCGGAAGTTCATCACGAGTTCTTTCTGCTTGGTATGAGTTTTGTAAATTTGGAATCACAAGTAAATCCATAAATTTTTTGATAAAGGTTGATTTTCCTGTACGGACAGGGCCTACAACGCCTATGTAAACATCGCCGCCCGAACGCTCTTCTATATCTTTATAAATACTGTATTCTGCCACAAATGCTCCTCCTTTTTTAGTACAGGTTAATACATTATATTTGGACGAAGCATATTTTAGTACAAAAAAACCTCTCTTTTAAAAGAGAGGTTTTAGTTTTGTTTTCTTACGATGGCATATTCGTCACCGAATCGGTAATATGGACAATTATCAAAGGAACTTTGCATAAAACGGAGCATTTCGTCTTCGTCTAAGTCCATTTCACAGAAATATCCGTCATACTCATCGTCATAAACAAAATATGCGCAGTCCTCACAGCACGTTTTCTTTTTCGTCATAATATCACCTCGTAAGTTTAATTATATCGCAAAAAATGAGATTGTCAATTATTTTATATTGAATGCCCGTTCGTTTTGAAAGTTCATATCTTGTAATATTAAATTGTGATAAAGTTTGTTCTAAGATTATTTTTACCAAAATCAACACCTACCTTATATGCCTAAAAGAAAATCGGCCGAAACGTTAAAAAATCTACAAAAAATCTTGATGTCATCTATTGACGGCTCACATTTTCCACATTCGATATATGAAATTTTGCGTTGCGACATTCCTACGGCAATGCCTAGTTCGGTTTGATTCATATCTAAATCTTCTCTTAGATTTTTAATTTTTTCCCCAAAAGATAGTTCCATAATAATCACCCGACACTAATTTATCATAGACAAAAAGTTTCTATTGACTTTTAGACAAAAATCGTCTATAATATAAACATATTATATGAAATGGAGGAAATTTTATGAAAAAATTTTTATCAGGAATTTTAACAGGAACAATTTTAACAGGCACAATAGCATTTGCTGCGACATATACAGCAGAAGATGCAAGATTTAAGGTGTTTGTTGAAGGGCAAGAGTTTACAAATGGTAAAGCAGTTGTTATTAATGGGAGTACATACTTGCCGTTAAAAGCAGTAGGTCAAGCGTTGGGAGTAGAAGTAAATTGGAATGACGAACAACATCAAGTGGAGGTTGGAAATCAATCGCCGGTAGCACAAAATAACGATTATTCAAGAACAAATCCTGCACCTATTAATACAGTGCAAACATATACCCGAACAAACAAATATGATTTTATAGATTTGTCAAGTATAACACCTGATTATTCTGCTGCGGTGCGAATCTCCGATGTGATACGAGGAGAAAAAGCATGGGAGAAGATAAAAAAAGATAATATGTTTAATGAAGATGCGAAAGATGGATATGAATACATTATAGCAAAAGTGCATTTCTCTTTATTAACTGCACAAAATGACGTTTCAATAAATGTGAACAGTTATAATTTTGATTTTTATTCGGGAAATAATGAAAAATATGACTATCAGTTTGTTTCAATTGAAGGTGGCTTATCTACAGATATATTTGTCGGTGGAACGGCAGAAGGCTATATTGTTGGAATGGTAAAGAAAGATGATGCCAATCCAAAGGTGGCATATGGGCTTGATTATAACGGACAAAATGGAATTTGGTTTGCTTTGAAATAAACAAACAACTAAAAAATCACGCTTTTTATAAAGCGTGATTTTTTATTACATAAATACTCTGATTAGTTAAGTTCAGCGAAGTACTTAATTGTTCTAACCATTTGGCTTGTATATGAGTTTTCGTTATCATACCATGAAACAACTTGAACTTCATATAGGTCATCAGTAATCTTTGAAACCATTGTTTGAGTTGCATCGAATAATGAACCGAATCTCATACCGATAACGTCTGAAGAAACGATTTGGTCTTCGTTGTAACCAAAACTTTGAGATGCTTGAGCCTTCATAGCAGCGTTGATGCCTTCAACAGTAACGTTTGAACCTTTAACAACTGCTGTCAAGATTGTTGTTGAACCTGTTGGAACAGGAACTCTTTGTGCAGCGCCGATAAGCTTTCCGTTAAGTTCAGGAATAACAAGACCGATAGCCTTTGCAGCACCTGTTGAGTTAGGAAC
>DCIA01000010.1:98059-138099 GCA_002315735.1 Clostridiales bacterium UBA1738 | reverse complement strand
TTGTTGTACATGAAGCTGCTGAAATGATTGTGTCATCTTTTGTAAGAGTGTTTTCATTTACGCTGAAAACGATTGTTTTAAGGTCGCTGCCTGCAGGAGCAGAAATAACAACCTTCTTAGCACCGGCATCAATGTGAGCTTGTGACTTTTCTTTTGAGCAGTAGAAACCTGTACATTCTAATACAACGTCAACACCGATTTTACCCCAAGGAAGATCCTTAGCGTCCTTTTCAGCGTAGATTGTGATTTTCTTACCGTCAACAGTGATTGAACCTTCGCCTGCTTCAACAGTGTGAAGACCTTCACCAAGTTTGCCACAGTAACCACCTTGAGCTGTGTCATACTTTAATAGATTTGCTAGCATTTTAGGATCTGTTAAATCGTTGATAGCAACAATTTCATATCCTTCTGCACCGAACATTTGACGGAATGCCAAACGACCGATACGACCAAAACCGTTAATTGCAACTTTAACTGCCATTTTAAATTCCTCCAAAAAAATAATTATATAACAGGAAAATTTCCATTCCTTGCTTATTTTATTGTAACCCAAAATTGAAAAATATACAAGTATATTTTGTTATTTTTTTATCATTTTGTTAAATTTTGAAGAAAATGCATAAAAAAACCATAAAATTAGCACTGAAATTATAAAAAATTTCGGCAAAAAGGCTGAAATAAAAACAGTTTTATTAAAATATTAAAAAATTTTGCCAACTATATCTTTATAACCTACAAAAAACAGAACTAAAAATAGCCTTTTAGTCTGGAAGCAAAATAGTAGTATAAATAAAAAATGCGACAAAAATGTCAAAAATTCGTTTACAATTTAGAATAAATATGATATAATGAAATAAATAAATGGGAGGTGAGCTTGGGTGTTTGAAATCGGGGATAAAGTATTGTATCCGATGTATGGTGCAGGTGTTATTGAAGGAATTGAAGAGAGAAAAATTTTGGGTGAAAAGAAAAAATATTTTACTCTAAAAATGCCTTTTGGAAATTCGTCAGCAATGATTCCGATAGATACTTGCGAAGAAATCGGAGTAAGATACATAATCTCGGGAGAAGAAGCAAAAAAAGTGCTTGCAGCATTCCGAGCAGATCCTGTTGTAAATGATGATAACTGGAATAAAAGACATAGAGAAAATATGCAGAAGATGAAAACCGGTGATATTTATGAACTTATCGGTGTTGTTAAGAGTCTTATGCTTCGTGAGAGAACAAAGGGCTTGTCAACAAGCGAAAGGAAAATGTATGTTATTGCAAGACAGATTTTTATTGGAGAACTTGTCTTGACAGAAGTGGCAAGTCAAGTTGATGTTGAAAGTATTCTTGCCGATACCATAGAAGAATTAGTGTAAGGACGATTTTAACAAATCGTCCTTTTTGTAAAAGGAGATAAAATGAGAGTAGGAGCGATAATTGTTGCGGCAGGCAAGGGAAGAAGAATGGGTGCCGGAAAAAACAAAGTTTATCTTGAAATTTCAGGGAAGACCGTTTTGCAAAGAACGGTAGAAGTTTTTGAAAACTGCGAAATCGTTGACGAAATAGTTGTAGTTACCGATGATATTTTGCTCTGCAAAGAGAATTTAAAAGGTTTTTCTAAGGTAAAGACGGTCGTTTTGGGTGGAGAAACAAGACAAAAGTCCGTAAAAAACGGCCTTGATGCAATCGACTGTGACATAGCCATAATTCACGACGGAGCAAGAGCCTTAATTTGCGAAGAGGAAATTATCAAAACGATAGAAAGTGCAAAGAAATATGGTGCTGCGGCGGTTGGCGTAAAAAGCAAAGACACTTTAAAGAAAATCAATAAAGACGGATTTATCGAAAAGACAATAGACAGAGATTTTGTCTACAATATTCAAACCCCGCAAGCCTTTTTGTATTCTGAAATAAAAAAACTTCACGAAGAAACGCACGAAGAGTTTACTGATGATTGTGCGCTTTATGAAAGTGTAGGAAAAAAGGTTAAAATAGTGGACGGAAAATATGATAATATAAAAATTACAACTCCGGAAGATTTGCAAGTAGCTGAAAAAATTTTGGAAAAGAGGAAGAATAAATGAGAGTAGGACAGGGATACGATGTTCATAAACTGGTTGAGGGAAGAGATTTATACCTTTGCGGAGAAAAGATAGAATACGAAAAAGGTCTACTTGGCCATTCGGACGCAGATGTGGCACTTCACGCACTGTGTGATGCTCTTTTGGGTGCTTGTGCACTTGGAGATATTGGCAAGCATTTTCCTGATACAGACGAAAGATATAAAGGGATTTCAAGCATACTTCTTTTAAAAGAAGTGGTTAAAAAGGTAAGAGAAAAAGGATATAAAATTGAGAATGCAGATGTTACGATAGTTGCGCAAGCACCAAAACTTCTGCCATTTATTGAAAAGATGCGAAAGAATGTGGCAGATGCAATGGAAGTCGACCTAGATGCTGTAAACATCAAAGCAACAACGACAGAAAAACTTGGGTTTGAAGGCAGAAAAGAAGGGATATCCTCGACAGCGATTGTATTAATAGATTAAAAAAAGGTTCAATTTGAACCTTTTTTATTTTGCATAAATGATACATTTTCAACCTTGAATTCTTTGTGGTTTAGGTACTCTAAAATTCCTGCATCTTCTAGAAATTCAAAACGCAGTTTATATGCATATAGTGCCTGATAAGTATAATTAAAACGCTTATTTATATTGCTATCACCATATTTTCTGTCGCCTAGAAGTGGATGAGATATATGAGCAAAACTTGCCCTTATCTGATGAGTTCTGCCTGTTTTAAGTTCGGCTTCGACGAGAGAATGCATAGGAAATTCTTCGACAACTTTATATAAGGTTAAGATTTCCTTCGCGTTCGCTTGCGGACTGTCAAAGACGGTAACGGTTTTTGTTTTTTCGTCACGCAAAAGATAGCCTTTTATTTCACCTGTCTTATTTTCAAAAATGCCGCCGGCTAAGCATAGATAGTATTTTTTTACTTCCTTGTTTTTAATTTTTTCGTTAATTATTCTAAGCGTTTCGGCATTTTTTGCAGCAATAACAATTCCGCCTGTGCCACGGTCAATTCGGTTTGCAAGCGATGGTGAGAAGGTATTTTCGAGATTGGGATTATATTCGCCCTTTTTATATAGATAACTTTTTATGTGATTTAACAAATTATCAGGGTTTTGATTTGTATCTTCATGCACACAAATTCCTTGTGGTTTGTCTATCAAAAGTAGGTTTTTGTCTTCATATAAAATGTTAAGATTCGGCTTGATTTTTACAAATTCATCAGAATATGACGGCGCTTCAAAAAACTCATCTTTAAAATAAAGGTTAACAATTTCACCTTCTTTTAATTTATATGCTGCGTCCTTTACGTGCTTGCCGTTAATCTTAACACAATCTTTTCTAAGGCTTTTATACAGCATCGCATTAGGCAGGTTTGGCATAAGTTTGGTTAGAAACTTGTCAAGCCTTTGCCCTTGGTCATTTGAATTTATAGTAAATTGCTTCATAAAACCACCTTTTTTCTCACTTTTTCGCTATAAATCTATTGTAACATAAAAAAAATTATGATACAATAGATTTATCTGTATTTGTTAATAATAGGAGAGATATTATGGGATTATTTTTTAGAGGATACGATAAAGCAGGACCGGGGATAGATAAGGATGCACCAAAAAAGAAAGGTGTTTTTCTGTTTTTTGAATTATTTTTTAGAAAGTTTTGGCTATTGATTAAGGCAAACCTACTCTACGTTTTGGTTAGTTTGCCGATATTGGTCATATATAATTTTGTTGTTTTAAACGCATTAAATATGTTAGCACCAAATACTTTTGCAGGGGCAACTATGCAAGTTAGTGTTATTTTAACCGTTCTTATTGCTGCATTATGGGGTACAGGCCCTGTTTCTTGTGGTTACACATATCTTCTTAGAAATTTCGCAAGGGAAGAACATGTTTGGCTTGTGTCAGATTTCTTTGAGAAAATCAAGGAAAATTTTAAGCTTGGAATTACGGTAATGATTATTGATATCTTGGTGTTATTTTTGGGAACAAGCACGGTAAGTGTTTATATTTCGCTTATAAAACAAGGTATGGGATTTGCAAAATACGGACTGGCGCTGTTTTTTGGAGTTTTAATTATATATACATTTATGCATTTTTATGTATATGAACTTGCGGTAACCTTTGAAAATAAGGTTAAAGGCACATTAAAAAACTCTTTTATAATGGCTTTTGCTACATTGCCTATGAATATTTTATTGGCAATAATTGTGACGATTTTAACTTTTGCAGCGTTTTCAAGACTTTCGGTAATTGCAATAATAGGTTTGACATTAGTTATATGGATAAGTGTTGTAAGATTTATAATAGATTTTTATTCGGCAAGAACGCTTAAAAAGAGATTTATACATGATGAAGAAAATTTGGAGAGTGTAGAATAAAATGGTAGATAATACAGAATTTTTAGCAAGTTATGATGTGGCTGTTGTTGGAGCAGGGCATGCAGGAATTGAGGCAGCACTAGCGTCTGCAAGACTTGGACTTAGTACAGTGATTTTTTCGATAAGTCTTGATGCAATCGGAAATTTGCCGTGTAATCCAAGTATTGGGGGAACAGCAAAGGGTCATTTGGTTCGTGAAATTGATGCTTTGGGTGGAGAAATGGGCAAAGCGGCTGATGCTACATTTATTCAATCGAAGATGCTAAATGTAGGGAAAGGACCTGCCGTGCATTCTTTAAGATGCCAAATTGACAGAAAAAGTTATCATAGAGAAATGAAGAAAAGGCTTGAAGACCAAGAAAATTTGCAGATAAAACAGGCAGAGATTACAGATGTTTTGTTTGATGATGAAAAAAATGTAATAGGAATAGAAACACATCTTGGCACTCGATATGGAGTAAAAGCCGTTGTAATTGCAACAGGAACATACTTAAAAGGCAAGATTATGATTGGCGAATATGAAAGAGAATCAGGCCCTGATGGAATGTTCCCTGCGAATTTACTTTCAAAGAATCTCAAAGAAAAAGGAATTGTTATAAGGAGATTTAAAACAGGAACACCTGCGAGAATTCATGGTGCAACACTAAATTATGATGCAATGGAAAAAGAAGCAGGGGACGACAAAATAGTTCCGTTCTCTTTTGAAACGGAAGACGCAGGAGAAAATAAAGCATACTGTTATCTTACATATACTAACGAAGAAACGCACAAAATAATAATGGAAAACCTAGATAGAACTCCAACTTACAGCGGAAGGGTTGAAGGAGTCGGTGCAAGATACTGCCCATCTATTGAGGACAAGGTTGTTAAATTTAAGGATAAACCACGGCATCAGTTGTTTATGGAGCCTTTGGGACTTGATACAAAGGAAATCTATGCGCAAGGCATATCAACAGGGCTTCCTGAGGATATACAACTAAAAATGCTACGCACTATAAAAGGTCTTGAAAATGTAGAGATAATGAGACCTGCCTATGCGATAGAGTATGATTGTTGTGACCCGCTGCAACTTTATTCCACACTTGAATTTAAAGATTATCACGGACTGTACGGAGCAGGGCAATTTAACGGCACAAGTGGATATGAGGAAGCGGGTGCACAAGGGCTTATTGCAGGTATGAATGCCGCTCTTAAATTAAAGGGCGAAGAACCTGTTATGCTAAAAAGAAGTGACGGATATATTGGAACACTGATTGATGATTTGGTTACGAAAGGTACAAATGAGCCGTACAGAATGATGACATCGAGAAGTGAATACAGGCTTCTTCTTCGTCAGGATAACGCAGATGAAAGGCTTACTCCTATTGGTTATAGAGTAGGACTAATTAGTGAAGAAAGATATCAGAAATTCTTGGAAAAGGAAGAAATGATAGAAAAAGAAGTGGAGAGACTTGAAAGAACAGTTGTTTCTGCAAAGGATATCAATCCTATATTTGAAAAGTGCGGAACGACGCCTGTTACAACCGGAATGCACTTAGGCGACTGTATAAGAAGACCGCAAGTTTCCTATGCAGATTTAGAAGTTGTTGATATAAATAGACCAAGCCTTCCGTATGCGGTATGTGAAGAGGCAGAAATTCGCATAAAATACGAGGGATATATTAAAAGACAAAAACAGCAAGTTGAACAATTTGCAAAGCTTGAGACGAAGCTTTTGCCTGCCGACTGCGACTATTCCGAAATTCACGGTTTAAGGCTTGAGGCAAGACAAAAACTTAACAAAATTAAGCCGACATCTCTTGGTCAAGCGTCAAGAATTTCGGGCGTATCGCCAAGCGATGTGTCGGTTTTGATTATTTGGCTTGAAAGCAGAAAAAAATAGTTTAAATAAATTAGGAAGGGAAGGTGTATAACGGTGCTTTTTAATTCGCTGAAATTTTTAGTGTTTTTTCCGTTTGTGACGCTTGTTTACTTCCTAATTCCACAAAAAATTAAATATTTGTGGCTGCTTGTGGCAAGTTATTACTTCTATATGTGTTGGAATCCCGAGTACGCTGTTTTGATTGCGATATCTACGGTAATAACATATTTGAGTGGTATTTTTATTGATAAAAGTAGGACAAAGGGTCAGAAAAAATGGGTAGTTGCGGCAAGTTTTATAACTAATCTTGCGATATTGTTTTATTTTAAATATTTCTATTTTACAGTTGATAATATAAACGCAGTAAGAACCATTATGAATTTACCGAAAATTGTGCCCAAATTTGATGTGATTTTGCCGGTTGGGATATCATTTTATACATTTCAAGCACTTTCATACACTGTGGATGTATATAGAAAAGATGTAAAAGCAGAAAAAAATCTACTAAAATATGCACTTTTTGTGTCGTTTTTTCCACAACTTGTGGCAGGTCCTATTGAGCGTTCAAAAGAACTCTTAAAGCAGATTAATGAAGAGCATCATTTTGATTATGAAAGAGTACGAATGGGACTTTTGATGATGCTTTGGGGATTTTTTCTAAAACTTGTTATTGCAGACAGAGCGGCAATTTTGGTTAATTTTGTCTATGATGATTTATCAAAGTTTTCGGGTGCTCAAATTTTAGTTGCAACATTTTGTTTTGCGGCTCAAATTTATTGCGATTTTGCGTCATACTCTACTATAGCAAGAGGAGCAGCTGTTGTTATGGGATTTAACCTCATGCAAAATTTTAATAAGCCGTATTTTGCAACTTCTATTGCAGAGTTTTGGAGGAATTGGCATATTTCGCTTTCGACTTGGTTTAGAGATTATTTGTATATTCCTCTTGGAGGCAACAGAAAAGGAAAAATACGAAAATATTTTAACCTCATGGTGGTATTTTTGGCAAGTGGTCTTTGGCACGGAGCAAGTTGGAACTTTGTTGTTTGGGGAGCAATTCACGGCGCTTATCAAATTTTTGGAGATGTCACAAAAACGATGCGAGACAGCGTGAAAAAACTATTTAAAATTAAAGAGAATGCACTTTATAGATGGTTTCAAAGATTTTTTGTGTTTTTGCTGGTGTCACTTGCTTGGATTTTCTTCAGAAGTTCAAACATTTCCGAATCGGTGTTTGCAATAAAAACCATTTTTACAAATTTTGATGTACAGGAAATACTAAACGGTAAGATTTTAAATCTGGGACTGGATTACGCAAATGTAATTGTTTTGGTTTCGGCTATTGCTGTTTTGTTTTTAACAAGCCTTGTAGGAACAAAGTGTGAAATGGCAAGCAAAATCGAGAAAAGCATTCTCTTGATAAGATGGCCGATTTATTTATTGCTCATTTTTACAGTTTTGATTTTTGGAATTTATGGTCCGGGATTTTTGGCAAGTCAGTTTATATATTTTCAATTTTAGTGGAGGAAAAGCATATGAAAACAGCAAAAAAAATAATATTGCCTATTGTTTTTGTTACTATTTTTTTGATGCTTTTTTCTGTGTGTGACCGAGTTCTTTTGAGAAAGGAAACAAAGGGTTGGTGGAATGTTACCGCTAAGATTGACGGCTTTTATAATTCGCCAAAAAATGAATATGATGTTATATTTTTTGGCTCGTCTAATGCATATTGCAGTTTTAATCCGCTTGTTATCTGGAAAGAAACAGGTGTTAAAAGTTATGTTTTTGCAACGCAGCAGCAACCAATTTGGGCGACTTATTACTATATGAAAGATGCGTTTAAAAGACAATCGCCTGATTTGGCGGTTGTTGATTGCCTTATGCTTTCAAAAAATGAAGAGTATTATGATGACGGCGTAAACTATACTTTTTGTGATAATATGCCGTTTTCGTGGGACAAGGTGAATTTAGCAAGAGTTTCTGCAAAAAAAGGGGATAGGTTGGGGCTTATATTAAGATTTGTAAAGTACCATTCAAGATTTGCAGAAATCAAAAAGGAAGATTTTGAATACAGAAAGAAAAATATGCGTGATTATTCCAAGGGATATTATGTTTTGACTTCAACAAAGAGTGATGTAAAAAGAGTTGATACGAAAAATGTGACGGATAGAAAGGAGTTATTTCCAAAAAACAGGCTGTACCTTGAAAAAATTATTGAGCTTTGCAAAAATAGAAATATCAAATTATTACTTGTTAAAACACCGTCAAACAGTACAGAAGAAGAAAAAGCATATTATAACGAAGTTGAAAGAATTGCAAAAGATAACGATGTTGAATTTGTTGATTATAACATTTTATATGAAGAAATAGGTCTTGATTTGACAGAAGACTTTTTTGATGACGGGCATTTGAACACAAAAGGTGCTGAAAAGTTCTCGACATACTTTGTACAGAATACAGACTATTTTAATGGAAAGTTTTCTGGTAATAGTGATTGGCAAACTGATTATGAGAAATATGTAAAAGAAAGAATAAAAAAATAAAAAAAGGTATTGACAAAATACAATTTGTTTGCTATAATAATCATCGTTGTAAGTTTATGGAGAGCTGTCTGAGCGGTCGAAAGAGCCGGTCTTGAAAACCGGTGACGTGAAAGCGTCCGTGGGTTCGAATCCCACGCTCTCCTCCATTTTTTTTATAAAGAGTATTTGCATGGAAGGAAGTTGCGTCGGTTGCAATTTTTGATAAGTGCATTTTTTATCTATGGAGAAGTACTCAAGAGGCCGAANNGAAGAGGCGCCCCTGCTAAGGGTGTAGGTCGGGAAACCGGCGCGAGGGTTCAAATCCCTCCTTCTCCGCCATGAAAGAGAGCGGCTTGTTTTATGGCAGGTTGCTCTTTTGTTATCTGTATCGGGATGTAGCGCAGATGGTAGCGCACACGTCTGGGGGGCGTGGTGCCGCAGGTTCAAGTCCTGTCATCCCGACCACATCGGAACGGACATTGCTCCGTTCCGATTTTTGTATACACAAAAATCAGTCACACGTGCCGTCGTTCCTCCTTTTTTTACAAAAAGTCATGCAAATGTCGGCTATTTGTTTGTAACGCACACATACACGCCTTTGCTTTGACAAAATTGAGCATAAAAAATCGAGAGGATTTGCTTTATATACGATATAATTGCATTGTAACAGAGAGGGGAGAATATATTATGGAATGGATGAAGGCAATTGGGGACTCGATTTTTTTCATTGAAAAAAATCTACTTGAAAGGCTGACGGTTGAGAAAATTGCAAAAAGCGTAAATCTTTCACCATACTATTTTCAAAAGGCATTTACAATAATGTGTGGATACACAGTTTCTGAATACATCAGAAACAGAAGACTTGCCTTAGCCGGCGTGGAAATAGTTAGTACAGATAATAAAATTATCGACATTGCGTATAAATATGGCTATGATTCACCGGACAGTTTTACCAAAGCTTTTACCCGCTTTCATGGAAATACTCCAAGTTCTGTTAGAAGTGGTGCGACAATTAAAGCTTTTGCACCGCTAAAGGTAAAAATAACTTTAGAAGGAGGTAATCCTATGGATTACAAAATTGAAAGAAAAGAAGCATTTAAGGTAATAGCAAATGAATCTACATTTTCGTATGAAAATGCAAAGGAAGAAGTGCCAAAGTTTTGGCAAGAGCATATGAGCACAGGCAAGAATAATATAGTTTGTGGCGAGTTTGGAATCAGTATTGATAAAAAAATGAGCGGTGAAGAATTTGACTATTTAATTGCAGACCTATATAAAGGTCAAGAGGTTCCTAATGGCTTTGTTGTAAAAGAAATACCGTCATATGAATGGGCAGTTTTTCCGTGCAGAGGACCTATGCCTGTTGTTTTGCAGGACACAATGACAAGAATTTTTACAGAGTGGCTACCATCAATAGAGGATTACGAACTTGCAACAGGATGTAGCATTGAAAAGTATGATGATATAACAAAGTATCCAAAGGGATTATTGGATGAAAACTATTACTGCGAAGCGTGGGTTGCAATAAAAAAGAAATAAAAATAAAAGATAATGAAGTTAAAGTGATTTTTGAATTAATGCGGGGGATTTTATAGGTGCAAGAACCTCCAATTACTTGGAGGTTCTTTTTTTATTATTTATTTTTTTCGGCATTAAATTTCTTTAAAAGATTTTCAATTCTTTGAGCCGGAACAAGAAGATGACTGATTGTTTCGTCATGATTTAGCGTATCTATAAGTAGAGAAATGTATTTTGACATATCAACTTCACAATACCATTCTCTTTCTAATAATTCGGGAGTACGATAAATTAGGTTAGTTGTGAACACCTTTGAAATTTGACCGTTTTTGTAAGCTTCGTCAAACTTTTCAAGCCCGTTACAGAATAGGCCAAATGCAGTAAATACAAATACTCTTTTTGCACCTTGTTCTTTTAACATTTTGCCGATATCAAGAACAGATTCGCCGCTTGAAATCATATCGTCGATAATCATAACATCTTTTCCTTCAACGCTTCTGCCTAGATATTCATGGGCTTCGATTGGGTTTTTACCGTCAATAATTACAGAATAATTTCTTCTCTTATAATACATACCAAGGTCTAAGCCAAGGACTGATGAGAAGTACATAGCACGCTTCATTCCACCTTCATCAGGTGAAATTACGATTGTATTTTCTTTATCAAATGAGATATCAGGAACTTGACGGGAAAGAGCCTTTATCATTTGATAAGTTGTTTGAACATCGTCAAAACCGGATAGCGGGATAGCGTTTTGAACTCTTGCGTCATGTGCATCAAAGGTCAAAATATTTGTAACGCCCATTCCGATTAATTCTTGAAGAGCCATGGCACAGTCAAGAGATTCTCTTGCAGTACGTCTGTGTTGTCTGCCCTCGTACAACATTGGCATAACAACTGTTATACGCCTTGCCTTACCTGAAATAGCAGCGATGATTCTTTTTAAATCTTGATAATGGTCATCAGGGCTCATATGATTTTCTTGACCGTACATTTTATATGTAATTCCGTGATTGAAAATATCACAGATGATATAGATGTCATGACCTCTTACAGTGTCTTCAATCACACATTTACCTTCGCCGGAGCCAAATCTTGGGCATTTTACATGAGTAATGTAAGTTTCTTCGTTTTCATAATCCTCTCTGAACTTTCGTAAATACCAATCGATTTTTGAAGCCATCTCTTCGCATCCACGCATACAGATAACGCTTAGTTTTCCGTATATAGGCTTTGATGTTGTTTCTTCCATAAAATAATCCTCCCGAAATTTTGACAATATTACTCAAATAGTCTAACATAATACGACAATTTTTTCAAGGGCTAATCGAAGATAATAGCAATGTTTACAAAATTATTTTGTTGCCGTGGGATTATTTATACATCTTTGGTATTTTTGCGACCGAAAGTGCTTCAAAAAGTACAATCATAAGGATAATTTCAACAGGCAAAAGAAGTAGGTTTTTAACAATTCTGCCAATCATTACAATATACACGGCTTTTCCTTGAAGATATGAAATCCAAACAGCATTTAGAATGATGTTTAAAAATACAGTGATAATTGTTTTTGAAACAATAGACGAAATAATCATTGCTCTCGCTTCTTTTTTATAAAGAAAAGCACCGAAAACAAAGCCTGTAAGCAGGGAAGTTAGTGTAAAACCGGGAAAATAAGCGCCTTGTGGAAACCAAAGACAGCCTAAAATATCGCCTAAAACAGCGACTATAATAGCGGGGCAAATGCCAAAAAGCCAACCGGCGACAGCAATCGGAATAAAAGTAAAAGTGATTCGCAAATCGGGTGATAATGGCATTTTAACTGAATAAAGAGCCACATAAATTGCGACAAGTAGCGCCGAAGCACACAAAACACGCAGGTCTTTGATGCTCCTTAATGAGTCTAAAAAGTTTTTGAACATAAAAAATACACCTCCATAAAATAAAGCTACTAAATGAGAGGTGTAACTATAAAAAATCCTCTTATTCGGCAGCGGGATGCAAATATCAAATCGTAAGCAAAAGCTTTTCGTCCGTGTGACAACTCCCCGTCCACATGGCACTGATACGCTTGATATTCTACTCTGCAACACTCACATTATATAATAAACTTGGCAAAAAATCAATAGAAATTTTTGAACTCTTGACATAATTGTTCTAATATACTATAATTGTTTTATACGACTTGTATGGTCTTAATATAGAAGGAGAATTTCATGAAGATAGTTGGAGTAAGATTTAAGCCGGTTGGAAAGATATATTATTTTAATCCGGTAGATTTTGATATAAAAAAGAACGACTATGTTGTTGTTGAAACGGCACGAGGCATTGAACTTGGAAAGGTCGTAGTTGGCGCAAAGGAAATACCGCCGGAACAACTTAATAAGCCGCTTAAAGATGTTATTCGTATTGCAACAGATGCGGATATTGAACTTTCAAAAACAAATAAGGCAAAGGAAAAAGATGCTTTTGCGATTTGTCAAGAAAAAATAAAAAAACACGGATTAGAAATGAAATTAATAGAAGTCGAATATACTTTTGACGGAAGCAAAATTTTATTTTATTTCTCAGCAGACGGAAGAGTCGATTTTAGAGAACTTGTAAAAGACCTTGCAACAGTGTTCCACACTCGAATAGAACTTCGTCAAATTGGTATTAGAGACGAATCAAAGACTCTTGGTGCGATTGGTGTTTGCGGCAGAGAACTTTGCTGTGCAAAATTTTTGGGTGAGTTTGAGCCGGTGTCAATCAAAATGGCAAAAGAACAAGGCTTGTCGCTAAACCCAACAAAGATTTCCGGCACTTGCGGAAGACTTATGTGTTGCCTAAAATATGAACAAGACACATATGAGGAACTTATAAAAATAACCCCAAGACAAGGAGCGATTGTAAAAACTCCTGATGGTCAAGGTGTTGTTGAATATGTTGAAATGTTAAAAGGCAAGGTTAAGGTTAGGGTTGAAAAAGACCGAGAAGCAGCACTTTCTGAGTATGATGTAAAGGACATAAAAATCATCAAAAAGGGAAAAGTTGACAATGATTTTGAAAAAAAAGACGAAGAAATGCTAAAAATGCTTGAAGAATAGAAAACTGTGTGTTATAATGACCTCATAATGAGATTAAACATTATATTAACACTAATATAAGGAGGTGTTACGAATGGCTTATAAAATCAATGAAGGTTGTCTAAGCTGTGGTGCTTGTGCCGGTGAATGCCCTGTTGGCGCTATTTCAGAAGGCGATGCTCAATACAATATTGACGCTGATGCTTGCATCGAATGCGGAGCATGTGCAGATGTTTGTCCTGTTGGAGCACCTGAACAAGAATAATTTGAAAAAATGCCGTCAGTTTTCCTGGCGGTTATTTTTTTGCCTAAAAACAGAGTTTCGTCCCTTAAAAATCGACTTCTTTTTGTTTTTTATAACAAATCCTTTAAAAATCAAACGAAATATGACTGTATTCTTGCTAAAAAATAGGCTTTTTTTCGATTTTCTGCGTTCGTTTTTGCTGGATTTATGTTTTCTTACATATTATAATTATATTGATTAAACATTTAGGAGGTAGAAAATCAAGTGAAAAGAGAGTTTTACAAAGAACTTTCTGTCAAGATGGGTAAAAGTTGCCCGTATAATATGAAACTTACATATTATTTACTTACTGACAGCGTTAGAGAGGAATATTGCGATTTAAAGGTATATGGTGTGGAGATTGCAAAAAGATGCATAAAAGATGAAAAAGTTTTGGAAAAAGAGAAAAAAATCATAAAGAACTTGTTTTTTAATAGGGAAGAAGCAGAATCTTTTTTAGATAAAATAATAAAGGAGAAAACAACGCCTCTTGAATTAAAATCAGCCGTGTCAACACATATCGGGGAGAAAATTAAACTGATTACTTGTGAAGGATGACCAAATGTCATCCTGTTTTTATAAAATTATATAGTAAAAAAGCACAAACTTTAACAATTTATCAATTTACCACTTTACAACAGTAAAGCGATGTGCTATAATAGTGCCATAATCAAAAAACAAACAAAAAAGGAGAAATGAAAAATGAAAAAGTTTTTAGCAGTTTTATTAGCAGGGGTTATGTGTATGGGAGTTACATCATGCGGAAAGAAAGCACAAGAAACAGTTGCAGAAGATTCTGACCTAGCATATGTAACAGAAAAGGGAACAATGACAATCGGTATTACATTGTTTGCTCCTATGGATTACGAAGATGAAAACGGCGACCTTATCGGTTTTGACAAAGAGTTAGGCGATGCAGTTTGCGAAAAGCTTGGTGTTAAACCTGATTTTGTTGAAATCAATTGGGATTCAAAAGAAGTTGAACTTTCATCAAAGAACATTGACTGTATCTGGAACGGTATGTGTATCACAGAAGAAAGAAAACAAAATATGAGTATTTCTAATCCTTACCTTATGAATACACAAGCAATGGTTATGAAGAAGGATAAAGCAGCAGAAATTTTGGCAAACATTGATGGTGCAAAGGTTGTTGCAGAACAAGGATCAACAGGTGAAGGTAAACTTACAGGCGAAATCGAAGATGATGAAACAGTAAAGGTTTCAGCAAAAGAATTCTTCAAAAATGCAGAATATACACCGGTTGATTCAATGGCAAAGGCTCTTATGGAAGTTAAGTCAGGAACGGCTGACATCGCATTAGTTGACAGCGTTTGTGCACTTGCTATGACAGGTGAAGGAACAGACTATTCTGACCTTGTATGTAATATGGATAACAACTTCGGTGACCAACAATATGGTATCGCATTTAGAAAAGGCAGTGATATCACAGCAAAAGTTGACGAAATCATCGGTGAACTTTACAAAGACGGAACAGTTGCTAAGATTGCAGAAAAGTACAATCTATCAAATGCACTAGTTCAAAGATAATAAAAACTAAATAGCGAAAAAAAGCCTTAACGGCTTTTTTTCTGCTTTAAAGGCGAAAGGGCTAAAAATGAAATCAGACTTTTTTTGTGGATATACGATAGGCGATGATGCTTTTAAAAAGATTTATGAGGTATGCTCGCCACTCGGGAAAAATGTACTTATTATAGGCGGAGAAACGGCACTTAGTAAATCTTTACAATATTTACTTCCGGATATGGAAAAGTTTAATATAATAGACACTGTCATATACGGAAAAGAGTGCTATGAAGAGCGTGCTAACGAGATTTTCACAAAATATAAAGATAAAAATATTGACTTTGTTATGGGAGTCGGTGGTGGAAAAGCTCTTGATACTGCAAAATTTACGGCAGATTTGCTTGGAAAAACAGTTGTGACTGTTCCGACGATTGCATCTACTTGTGCGGCATCTTCGGCGCTTTCTGTGGTATATACCGAAAACCATATTTTCAGCAAATTTAGATACTATGAAAAGCCGGCATACCACTGTTTTATTAACACAAAGATTATAGCAGATGCTCCCGATAGATATTTAAGAGCAGGAATCGGCGACACGGCGGCAAAATATTATGAGGTAAACTTTTCGGCAAGAGGAATGGAAAAATCCTATCGGGATAATATGGCACTTTCAATTAGCGAAATGTGCAATAAACCACTTTTTGAAGATTCAAAAAAAGCAATAACCGACTGTAAAAACGGCGTTGTTTCAAGGGAACTTGAAAATGTTATAAGAATAATACTTATAAGTACCGGAATGGTGTCGATGCTTATAAACAGCAAATTTAACGGTGCTGTTGCCCATGCACTTTTCTATGGTCTTACAGAAATTGAAGGCTTTGAGGAAAATTTCTTGCATGGCGATGTTGTAGGATATGCAATTATTGTGCAACTTTTGGTTGATGGAAATTGCAAAGAAGCAAAAAAGGTAAAAAAATTCTTACAAGAGATAGGCATTGAAACAACATTAAAGGAAAGAAATCTTGAGATTAGAAAAGAAAACTTTGAAAAGGTCTTAGAATCTGCGATTTCTGATCCGGATATGGAAGTAATTCCGTATGAAATCACAAAAGATATGCTTTTTGAAGCAATTTTACAAGCAGAGAAACTATAAAAGGAGAAAAAAATGAACGTAATATCATCGTTAATTGAAGGGTTTGGAGAAAACTGTCTAATATTTATTCTGACTCTTGTAATGGCAATACCGCTGGGGCTTATAATTACATTCGGCTCAATGTCAAAATTTAAACCACTAAAATGGCTTACAAAAACATTTGTTTGGATAATTAGAGGAACACCGTTAATGCTACAACTTATGGTAGTCTTATATGCACCCGGGCTTTTGTTTGGTATTCCAATGAAATCTCGTATGACATCTGTAATGATTGCGTTTGTAATTAATTATGCGGCATATTTTTCAGAGATATATAGAGGCGGAATTGAAAGTATTCCAAAGGGGCAATATGAGGCAGGTCAAGTCTTGGGAATGACAAAAACGCAGGTATTCTTTAAGGTAGTGTTATTCCAATTAGTAAAAAGAATAACACCACCAATGAGCAATGAAGTAATAACTTTGGTAAAGGATACATCGCTTGCAAGAATTGTAGGTATTGCCGAAATTCTTATGTGTGCCGAAAGATTTACAAAAAAAGGACTTATCTGGCCACTGTTCTCGACAGGCATATATTTCTTGATATTTAACGGAATTTTGACCATATTGTTCGGATATTTAGAAAAGAAAATGGATTATTACAGAGGTTAATTATGGCTATATTAGAAATTAAAAATCTTGTAAAAAATTTTGATAAGACAGAAGTTTTAAAAGGCGTTTCCTTTGAAATGGAAAAGGGAGAAGTAGTGTCTATTATCGGCTCTTCGGGAAGTGGGAAGACAACACTTCTAAGGTGCATTAATTTTTTAGAAAAAGCAAATGCAGGAGAGATTATACTAAGCGGTGAAACAATTTTTGACGGCAGTGTCACAAAAAAGATGACCAATAGCGAAATCAGAAAAAAACAGTTAAAATTCGGGTTTGTATTCCAAAACTTCAATCTTTTTCCACAATACAGCGCAATAGAAAATGTTACACTTGCACCAAAATTACTTGCAAAAGAGCGACCTGATTTTAGTACAAATAAAGATAAAATTTATGGTGAAATCGAAAAAAATGCAAAGGAACTTTTAGAAAGAGCAGGACTTTTGGGCAAATTTGACAACTATCCTTGCGAATTATCGGGCGGACAACAGCAAAGAGTTGCAATATGTCGTGCACTTGCACTAAATCCTGAAATTATGTTATTTGATGAGCCGACATCGGCGCTTGACCCTGAAATAACAAACGAAGTTTTAAAGGTTATAAAATCTTTGGCAGATGAGAATATGACAATGATTATTGTAACTCACGAAATGGCGTTTGCAAAAAATGTATCGGATAGAGTTATATTTATGGACGGCGGAGTTATTGCCGAAGAAGGTACGCCTGATGACATATTTAAAAACCCCAAAAGCCAAAGACTTCGTGAATTTTTATCAAATGTAAGAATGTAAAAAATAAAAAGGTTTGGAATTTTCCAAACCTTTTTTTGATGATTAATCAGTATCAAACGCAGCCTTGGGCTTTCATTGATTCAGCAACCTTTAAGAATCCGGCAATGTTTGCACCTGCCATATAGTTGCCTTCCATGCCATATTCTTTTGCGGCGCTTTCGCAAGCCTTGAATATGTTAATCATAATGCCGTGAAGTTTTTCGTCAACTTCTTCAAAAGTCCAAGATAGTCTTTGTGAATTTTGGCTCATTTCAAGACCTGATGTTGCAACACCACCGGCATTAGCAGCTTTTGCAGGGCCGTAAAGCATTTTGTTTTTGAAATAAACTTCGATAGCTTCAGGAGTTGAAGGCATATTAGCGCCTTCTGCAACTGCATAACAGCCGTTTTTAGCAAGAGCTTCTGCACTTTCACCATCAATTTCATTTTGTGTAGCACATGGAAGTGCGATATCACAAGGAATTGTCCAAATGCCTTTGCAACCTTCTGTATATGTTGCTTCAGGATGATAGTTTAAGTATTCCTTAATTCTCTTTCTTTCAACTTCCTTGATTTGCTTAATTGCAGCAAGGTCAATACCGTTTTCGTCATAGATATATCCGTTTGAGTCAGACATAGCGATAACTTTTGCACCATATTCTGTTGCTTTTTCATTAGCATAGATAGCAACATTACCCGAACCTGAAACGATTACTCTTTGACCTTCAAAACTCTTGCCGTTAGCTTTTAGCATTTCGTTTGTGAAGTAGCAAAGACCATAGCCTGTTGCTTGAGTTCTTGCAAGTGAACCGCCGTATGTTAAGCCTTTACCTGTTAACACACCTGTAAATTCGTTTTTAAGTCTTTTGTATTGACCAAACATAAATCCGATTTCTCTGGCACCTGTACCGATATCTCCGGCAGGAACGTCAAGATCAGGGCCGATGTGACGATAAAGTTCTGTCATAAAGCTTTGACAAAAACGCATAACTTCTCCGTCAGACTTACCTTTTGGATCAAAGTCAGAACCACCTTTTGCTCCACCCATAGGAAGAGTTGTAAGTGAGTTTTTGAAAATTTGTTCAAAACCCAGGAACTTAATAATTCCAAGATATACTGATGGGTGAAGTCTAATACCACCCTTGTATGGGCCGATTGCAGAATTGTATTGAATTCTGAAGCCTCTGTTAACTTGTACTTTGCCGTTGTCGTCTACCCAAGGAACTCTGAAAATGATTTGTCTTTCAGGTTCAACTAAACGATCAACGACGCCTGCTTCAACTAAGTCAGGTCTTTTTTCGATTACAGGCTCTAATGTTTCCAAAACTTCTGTAACGGCTTGGATAAATTCAGGTTCGCCTGCGTTTCTTTTCTTAACATTATCTAGAACACTAATTAGATATGCGTTTTTCATGATGATTCCTCCATTTTTAAAATTTCTCAATATTATATAACAAATAAGTTATCGTGTCAATAAAAATTTTGTAAAAATAAGAGCCAACAAGAAATTTTCTTGCCGGCTCTTCTGCGGTAAGGATCGTTTATAAGCATATTAGATAAAAAACGTCTTGGAAACTATTATTTTATCTGTAAACGGATGCGGTCAGCAACCATGGCTATGAACTCAGAATTAGTAGGCTTACCCTTGCCTGTATCGATTGTATAACCGAAAATCTGATTCATTGTTTCAGGTCGTCCTCTGCTCCATGCGACTTCTATGGAATGCCTGATTGCACGCTCAACTCTTGAAGATGTCGTGCTGTACCTTTTTGCAATGACAGGATAAAGTTGCTTAGTTATATAATTAAGAAGCTCCATATTTTCAACAACCAGCATAATTGCCGTTCTTACATATTGGTAACCCTTAATGTGAGCCGGAACGCCGAGTTCGTGGATAAATTCGGTTACTAACGACTCTAAGTCATAAGCAGTTTTATCGCTTTCTTTTGAGACCACCTCAAAACTTGTCCTACCCGATTTAGTGCCAAAACTTTTAATCGTGTCATAGATTGCATCGTTAGTTTGTGGTTTTAGCAAGAAATATTCACAGCCTGCATCTTGGCAAGCAGTCATAATTCTTTCGCTGCCTGTTACAGAAAGTGCAATGCACATTGGCTTTTTAGCAAGGTGAGAACTGTTTAGTTTATTCATAACACTAAGTCCATCACGTTTTGGCATAATAATGTCTAAAAGCACAATATCAGGCTTTAATTCCATAATCATACCGTATGCTTCTTCGCCATCATAGGCAACATTAACCGAAGCGATGTCTTCCTTTGTTCTGAGAAACTCTCTAAGGGAGTCAGAAAAACCCTTGTTGTCATCTGCAATAAGTACAGATACTTTTTCCATAAAATCATCTCCTAAATGCTTATAATAAACGAAAACAAGCATCTTTCGTACTTATGCTATTAAGTTGTAGGGTAATTCACTTTCAAGATAAGTGAAAGATACCTCCTTTTCACCATTATTTTACCATAAATTACCTATAATTGCAATAGAATTTCTTTTATTTTTCCAAATTATTTCATCTTATTTGTAATATCCAGCATATTTTCTGCAAATATGCCATACCCTTTTTTAGAATCGTTTACAAACACGTGTGTTACAGCACCTATAAGTTTGCCGTTTTGGATAATTGGGCTGCCGCTCATACCCTGAACAATCCCTCCTGTTTTTTCAACAAGAGTGTCGTCTGTTATCTTAAAAACAAAGGATTTATTTGGTGAAGAGGGAGAATTAAAAATCTTTGTAATTTCGATTTTGTAAGATTTTGGCCCGTTTCCGTCAATATCACAGGTAAGTGTTGCAGGACCTTTTTCTGTTTCAAATCTTGAAGCAACAAAAACTGCTTCATCAGTTGGGATTTTTGAGCATTTTCCATATATTCCAACATCGCTGTTTAGGGTTAAGTCACCCAGTTCCTCACCGGAAAAATTGCCTGTTATCTCACCCGGTTCTCCGTTTACACTTTTTTTAACACTGATAAAATCGCAAAAATTTACACAGCCATCTCTCGCTTTTAAAAGAGTGTCGGTATCAACATCACAAATGCCGTGCCCTAAGGCAGCAAATGACTTGGTGTTTGGGTCATAAAAGGTGAGAGTGCCGATTCCTGCCGCACTGTCACGAATCCAAATACCGATTTGATAAATTCCGCTATCCCTTGAATAGACTGCGCTTATTGGTATTTCTAAGATTTCGTCATCACGAACTATCGTTAAAATAATGTTCTCTTTTGCTTTGTTTATCTGCGTTTTCAGGTCATAATTATCATAGACAGTTATGCCGTTTACTTGGGTTATCCTATCACCCTTTTTAAGTCCTGCATCTTTTGCAGGAGAAAAAACCTTTCCACTTTTATCGGTAACATTGCCGGAACCCAGCACCAAAACCCCGTCAGTATGCATTTTTATGCCTATTGTTTCGCCCGAAGGAATTACATAATATTCGGGGGTTACCGAAACATTTACAGTCTTTATAGGAATCAAATTAAATAATTTAATTGTACTGCTAAACTCGCCGATTTTGTCGGTGCTGCACTCGGTTGACATCGCAAAATTAAAATTTATTTTTTGACCTTTTGTTACAGAAACTTCTTTCGGCATCAAAAAATACGCGACTAAAATAAAAGCAGCAGGAAATAATAATATAAATTTCTTTGATAAATTTTTCAAAAATAATCACCTCACAAAACGAAATTACACTATTAACTTAACCGATTAAAAAGTTATAATACTGTAAAAGATATTGAAGTTTTGGGGTAACTTTGAAATTTGTATAGAAATTTGAAAAAGAATGTGGTAGAATATAAGTGTTAACAATGTGATTTTACGGAGGAAGAGTTTTGAATTTAGATAGACTTAACAATATGCAAAAAAAAGCAGTTCAAAAGATTGATGGGCCTGTTCTTATTTTAGCAGGTGCAGGAAGTGGAAAAACAACCGTTTTGGTAAATCGAATTGCTTATATAATGGAAACAAAAAATGTGCACCCATATAACATTTTAGCCATAACCTTTACAAACAAGGCTGCAAATGAAATGAAAGAGCGTGTAAATAAAATTATCGGCGACCTTTCAAAAGATATGTGGATATCAACCTTCCACGCATCTTGCGTCAGAATTTTAAGAAGTCATATTTCGCTTTTGGGATATGATTCAGGTTTTGTGATTTACGATACCGCCGATACGAAAACAGTTATGAAAGAGTGCTATAAGGAACTTGATATGGACGAGAAAAATTATCCGATTAAGTCGGTTATCAGCATAATTTCAAAAGCGAAAGACCAAATGTTGTCGCCCGAGGAGTTTTTTGCCGAAGTAAAGGCAGATTACAGAAAAACAAGAATAGGCGAAATTTATGAGCTTTATCAAAAGAAGTTAAAGGCAAATAATGCACTTGATTTTGACGATATTTTGTTTTGCACGGTTAAACTTTTAAAGGAAAATCCCGAGGTTTTGGAAAAATATCGTGATAAGTTTAAATATATAATGGTAGACGAATATCAGGACACAAACAACTGTCAATATGAATTTATCAGTATGCTTGCAGAAAAACACAAAAATATCTGTGTTGTAGGCGACGACGACCAAAGCATCTATAAATTTAGAGGTGCAAACATTCAAAATATTTTAAATTTTGAAGAAGAATTTTCCGACAGCGAAGTTATTAAACTTGAACAAAACTATCGCTCAACAGAGGTTATTTTAGATGCCGCAAATGCAGTTATTCACAATAATACGGGGAGAAAAGACAAGTCCCTTTGGACAGAAAATGAAAAGGGCGAAAAAATCAAATTACATATCGGATATAATGAGCGAGATGAGGCAATATATATTGCAAATCAAATCGAAAAAGGCTATAAATCAGGTATGAAATATGCCGATTTTGCAATTTTGTACAGAACTAATGCACAATCGCGTATGATAGAGGAAATGCTGATGCGAAGTGCAATTCCGTATAAGGTTGTGGGTGGACTTAGGTTTTATGACCGAAAGGAAATCAAGGATATTATTGGGTATTTAAGGCTAATTCATAACCCTAATGATAGTTTGAGTTTTGAAAGAGTGATAAACGAGCCAAAACGAGGAATCGGAAAAACCTCAATAGAAAAAATGCAAGAAATCTCAGCAGATTTTGATATTTCGCTGTTTGAAATTGCAAAAAATGCGAATATGTATGCAAATCTTTCAAGAAGTGCAGCAGGGCTTATTGAATTTAGCAGTATGATTTTGAATTTGAAAAAATCAAAAAAAACAATGAAACTTACCGAATTTGTTGAAAAAGTTTTAAATGATACGGGATATATGCCTGCACTAATACTTGAAAATACAATAGAATCAAAAACAAGAATTGACAACTTGGGCGAATTTTTGTCGGCCATTTCGGAATATGAAAAAAACGAAGAAAATCCGTCGCTTGAAGGATTTTTGGAAGGTATCGCACTTGTTTCGGACATTGACGGCTATGATGAGGAGGAAGATGTCTGCATACTTATGACAATTCACTCGGCAAAGGGTTTGGAATTCCCACACGTATTTTTAAGTGGTATGGAGGAGGGATTGTTCCCGTCAGTTCGTTCCATGGATTCCGATGAGGATATAGAAGAGGAAAGACGCCTTTGTTATGTTGCGATAACTCGTGCCAAGGAGCAGCTTTATATAACTTGCGCAAAGGAAAGGACAGTTTACGGCAAAACTTCACATCAAAGAAAGTCAAGATTTTTAGATGAAATTCCGTTAGAATATTTGGTAGAGGACGGAAAGGTATTTGCAGATAAAGTGGTAAACTTTTCAACACAAATTCCAAAAAGTATCACAAATGTTAAAACTGAAATGATGAAAAAGGTGACTTTTGCCGCTTCTGCCATAACAAAAAATATTGATTTTTCAGTTGGTGATAGGGTTTCTCACGCAAAATTCGGCGAAGGCACTATAACGGCACTGCAACGATTTGAAAAGGACGCACTTTTGGAAGTGAAATTTGATAGTGGTGAAACAAAGCGTCTTATGGCAGCGATGGCAAAACTCGAAAAGATATAAAAAAATACTTGCAGTTTTGGAAAATATATGGTAAAATAACTTGTAAATTAAAAATTTGGGCGATGATAACCGAGTCCTGTACGACTTAGCCCTGTGAACCTTGTCAGATGGGGAACCAAGCAGCAATAAGCAGATAGCTTTGTGCGATACAGAAAAACTCGGTTTGAGCCTTATTTGTAAGCCCCTAAATAGAGGGCTTTTATTATTAAAAGGAGATGAGCGGTTTGGCATATCAGGCACTATACAGAAAATGGCGACCTGTAACATTTGAAGATGTCGTGGGTCAAGCGCATATTACAAAAACACTTCAAAATCAGCTTGAAACAGGTAAGGTTTCGCACGCTTATCTTTTTTGCGGAACTCGTGGAACAGGCAAGACTACCGTTGCAAAAATTTTGGCAAAGGCTGTAAACTGTCAAAGTCCGAAAAACGGCTCGCCTTGTAATGAATGTTCGATTTGCCGTGGTATTATGGACGGCAGTATTATGGACGTTTTTGAAATCGATGCCGCATCAAATAACGGTGTTGATAATATCCGTGAAATTATTGAAGATTCAAAGTATTTGGCGACAGAAGCAACATACAGAGTTTATATAATAGACGAGGTTCATATGTTGTCAGGCGGAGCATTTAATGCTCTATTAAAGACACTTGAAGAACCACCGGAACATGTAATTTTTATTCTTGCAACAACAGAAGCGCACAAGGTGCCGCAGACTATCTTGTCAAGGTGCCAAAGATTTGATTTTAAACGCATAAATTCAAATGATATAATTCGCCGTATGCGAGAGATTGCTATGGGTGAGGGACTAACAATAACCGATGATGCATATGGTCTTTTGGCGAACTTAGCAGACGGCTCAATGCGTGACGGATTATCCGTTTTAGAAAGATGTATTTCAGAGTCGGGCTCATCTGTGACATATGATTCGATAACAGCGGCGCTTGGAATTACCGGAACAGATGCGCTATTTTCTATCACAGATGCTGTAAATTTGCAAGATGCAGGCAAAATTTTGGAAATTATCGATAGACTTATGAGTGATGGCAAGGACTTAAATAACTTTATTAATGACCTTATAAATCATTACAGAAATCTTTTGGTTTGCAAAGTTACCGATAATGCAGAAGGTCTTTTAGACTGCGATGGTGAAAATTTAGTAAAACTAAAAGCACAAGCGGACAGAACATCTTTTGAAAAACTATCAAATGCGGTTTCGGTTTTGTCATCAGCTAAAAATGAGGCAAAATGGGCAAAGATGCCAAGAGTTATTTATGAATTGGCACTTATTAAACTTACAAAACCCGAGTATGATAGTTCGGTTGATGCAATACTTGACAGAATCAGCATACTGGAGGAAAAAATTAAAAACGGCATAAAAGTTACGGCAGTGGCTCAAGAAGAAAAAGAAGAAAAAAAGATTGAAAAAAAGCCTAAAAAACCGTCAGCAAGACTTTTTGTGCCGGTTGATGTCGGAACTCTTACGCAGGACTCACCGCAAGTTGCGGCGGCAAGGCGATGGGACAAGATTGCAAGACAGATTTCCAAAAAATATCCTTATGTTGCATCGGCTGTTATGGATAGAAAAGTTACAATTGACGGCGAAGGTATTATTATGATTTTTAATAATTCCGAAACTATGTCAAAAGAGATTGCCGTAACTCACAGAAAAGATATTGAAAATGTTGTTGAGCAGGCAATAGGGGTAGAAATTATAGTTAAAACGGCATTTTTGGAAGATATAGAGGATAATATAATAGATTTTTGGAAAATCGGTGAGAAAAAAGAAGAAAAAACTTTAAACTCATTAGATAATTTAGACGAGATGTTCCCGGAAATCGTGGATAATCTTGATAACAGTGAATTTGTTGAATATAAACCGGAAGAAGATAACTTCGAGCAGGTTGATATTATAAATAATGATTCCGACGATGATGACGAGGAATTTTTAGAAGAAAATGAAATAGAAGAATAAGGAGAAAAGAAAAATGGGAAAGTATAAGGGATTTGGCGGAAGCGGAATGAATCAAAACAAAAAGGTATCAAATGTTGTAAAGCAAGCGCAACTTATGCAAGAACGTATGGAAAATGTTCAAGCAGAAGTTGAAGCGCAAACTGTTGAAGCAACAGCAGGCGGCGGAGCAGTTACAGTTATAATGAGCGGTAAAAAAGAAGTTAAATCTATTAAAATTAAGCCTGAGGCAGTTGACCCTGAAGATGTTGAAACATTAGAAGACCTAGTTACTGTTGCAGTTAATGATGCAGTTAAAAAGGCAGAAGAACTTATGGAAAACGCTATGGGCGAAATCACAGGCGGAATTAACATTCCGGGCTTATTCTAATTTGAGGGATAAATATGTATTCACCTACTATTGAAAGTTTAATTGAACAGTTTGCACAGCTTCCGGGAATCGGAAGAAAAAGCGCCGAGAGAATTGCTTTTTATGTGCTGGATAATATGACAGAGGCTGATGCAGAAATGATGGCAAGTACAATTTCACTTGCAAAAAAATCGGTAAAGTTTTGCGAAATTTGCCAAAATTTAACCGACATATCGCCGTGCCATATCTGCACATCAAATAAGCGTGACAGAAGTGTTGTCTGCGTTGTTGAAGAACCAAAAGATGTATCTGCGATTGAAAAAACAGGTCAGTATAACGGGCTTTATCATGTTTTGCATGGTGCAATTTCGCCGATTGATGATATTTCACCTGATGATATTAAAATCAAGGAACTTTTATTAAGGCTATCTGACGGCGAAATTAATGAAGTGATAATGGCGACAAATCCAACGGTAAACGGAACGGCAACGGCTGTGTATATCCAAAGGCTGTTAAAACCTATGGGTGTAAAAGTCACAAGAATTGCTCATGGAATCCCGATGGGCTCCGATATTGAATATGCTGATGAGATGACACTTTCAAAGGCTTTGGAAGCAAGAACAGAAATGAAATAAAAAAATATAAAAAAACACTTGCAAAATGGAAAAAGGTGTGATATACTTTCACTTGGTGTATTTTGTATGCACAAAATTTTAAGAAGGAGGAGTATTGATGAGAGAAGGAATTCATCCGGAATATAAGCAAACAACTATCAAGTGTGCTTGTGGTGAAGTAATTGAGATTGGCTCAACAAAGGAAAATATTCAAGTTGAAATTTGTTCAAAATGCCATCCGTTTTACACAGGAAAGCAAAAGCTTATTGATACCGGCGGTAGAGTTGATAAGTTCAACAGAAAGTTCGGCAGAAAGTAATTTTTGCAAATTTATTTATTTTGATTATGTAATTGAACCCATACTTAGAAGGTCGAATCACCAACGATTTCTCAGTGTGTGGGGATGATTTAGAATTATAGGAGGTGAAACCATGACAAAGGAACGCAAACAAGAAATTATAGCAACTTATGCTACTCACGAAGGTGATACAGGTTCTCCTGAAGTACAAATTGCACTTTTGACAGAAAGAATCAATCATCTTAACAACGAGCACTTAAACTTCCACAAGAAGGATAATCACTCAAAGCGCGGTCTTCTAATGATGGTTGGTAAGAGAAGAAATCTTATGAACTACTTAAAAGAAGAAGATATCGAAAGATATCGTGCTTTGGTTGCTAAGCTTGGTCTTAGAAAATAATAGCAGTATATTTATGGGCAAGCGATACCGTTTGCCCATATTGTATTATTTAGGAGATATGTTATTTAGCACATAAATAGAGCCTACAAACCTTGCAGTCTGTATTTATTTGCTAATAAGTATCTCCAAAAAATCATAAAAAAGGAGAAAGATTATGTTTAGAAAAGAAACGACATTGGCAGGCAGACCGCTTGTCATAGAAACAGGAAAAATGTGTTGCCTCACAAACGGACATTGCCTTGTTCGCTATGGTGATACAGTAGTTATGGTCAACGTAACAGCATCAAGAAATCCAAGAGAAGGAATCGACTTTTTCCCTCTTTCAGTTGACTATGAAGAAAAGTTATACTCAGTAGGTAAAATTCCGGGTGGATACATTAAGCGTGAATCAAAGCCATCAGAAAAGGCTATCTTGACATCTCGTTGTATTGACAGACCTATTCGTCCGCTATTCCCGGCAGATTTAAGAAACGATTGTACAGTTGTTGCAACCGTATTATCTGTTGAACAAGATAACCCACCGGAAGTTGCAGCAATGATTGGTACATCTGTTGCACTTTCAATTTCAGATATTCCGTGGAACGGCCCAATCGGTGCAGTTTGGCTTGGTCTTGTTGACGGCGAATATGTTATAAACCCAACAGTAGAGCAAAGAGCAAAATCAGAGATGCACGTTACTTTGGCAGGAACAAAGGAAAAGGTTGTTATGATCGAAGCCGGCGGTAACGAAATTGAAGAAAATGTAATGCTTGAAGGTATAAAGTTTGCTCATAAAGAAATTATTAAAATCTGTGAATTCATCGATGAAATCAAGGCAGAAATCGGTAAACCAAAGTTTAACTATGTTCCACACGCAATCGACCCTGAACTTTGGAACGCAGTAAAAGAACTTGAATATGAAAACATTAAACACGCTCTTGACACAGATGACAAAAATATTCGTGATGAGAGAATGGGTGTAATTGAAGACGAAATTAATGAAAAATTAGGCGAAAGATTCCCTAACCTTTCAGAAACATTAGGCGAACTTCTTTATAAAATGCAAAAGGAAATCGTTCGTGCTTGGCTTGTAGAAGGAAAGCGTGTTGACGGCAGAGGTCTTGATGAGATAAGACCACTTGCAGCAGAAGTTGACATATTGCCTAGAACTCACGGCTCAGGTCTATTTACAAGAGGACAAACTCAGGTTATGACTGTTGCCACTTTGGCACCACTTGCAGAAATGCAAAGACTTGATGGTATAGACACAGAGGAAACAAAGAGATATATGCACCACTATAACTTCCCATCATACTCGGTTGGCGAAACAAAGCCATCAAGAGGCCCGGGACGTCGTGAAATTGGTCACGGTGCATTAGCTGAAAAGTCACTTGTTCCTGTACTTCCAAAAGAAGAAGAATTCCCATATGCAATAAGAACTGTTTCGGAAGTTTTATCATCAAACGGCTCAACTTCACAAGGTTCTGTTTGTGGTTCTACACTTGCACTTATGGCAGCAGGTGTTCCGATTAAAGCTCCTGTCGCAGGTATTTCATGTGGTCTTATTTCAACCGAAAACGGATTCACAACAATGGTAGATATCCAAGGCTTAGAGGATTTCTATGGCGAAATGGACTTTAAGGTAGCAGGTACTAAAAAGGGTATTACTTCAATTCAAGTAGATATCAAAAATGATGGTTTGACTTACGAAGTAATTGAAGAGGCATTTTCAAAGACTAGAAAAGCCAGAGCATACATTATTGACGAAATTCTATTAAAAGCTATTCCTGAATCTCGTGACCACTTGTCAGAATACGCTCCAAAAGTTACAACAATGCGTATTGATGTTGACAAGATTCGTGATGTAATCGGTCAAGGTGGTAAGGTTATTCAAAAGATTGTTGCTGATACAGGCGCTAAAATTGATATCGAAGAAGATGGAACAATCCATATCTTTGCAACAAATAGCGAATCAGGTGAAGCAGCACAAAAGGCTATTGAACTTATCGTAAAAGAACCGGAAGTTGGCGAAATTTATGAAGGTACAGTAAAGACAATAACAGCATTTGGTGCGTTTGTTGAAATTTTACCGGGCAAAGACGGTCTTTGCCATGTTTCAAAACTTGACTATAAGCGTGTGGAAAACGTTGAAGATTATGTAAATGTTGGCGATAAGATGCTTGTTAAAGTTATGGAAATTGACGAAAAGACAGGAAAAATCAGCCTTTCTCACAAGGATACAATGCCAAAGCCTGAAGGTTATGAAGAAAAGCCTGAAAGAAGTGAAAGACCTCAAAGGCGTGAAAATTATGATGGAAGAAGAAATAACGGCGAAAGACCAAATCATAAGCCACAAAACAGAAATTTTGAAGAGAAAAAAGAAGCTCCAAAGCCGGTAGAAGAAAAAAAGCCTGAACCGGTTGAGTCAAAAAGTGACGACAAGGGTGGATTTTTCAGCAAAATATTTAAGTAAAAAATAAAAAAACAGTTCAGAAATGAACTGTTTTTTTGCTAGTTGAATAAATTATCATACTTTTTTAGTAAAATGTAAAATCCATATCCCAGCACTTCACAGGACAGCATTTCTCCGATACAAACAGTTACTAGAAAATACCAAATTCCACCGGAAAAACCATAGCCGAATTTTAATACAAATGGGATTATTATAGTGTTTGAAATTACAGGAAACAGAAGTGCTAAAAGTGGTTTTTTTCGGAATTTATAAGCAAAAACAGTGCCGATTAATGTGGCAAGGCTTCCTAAAATTATATCTAAAACAACAGCGCCGGTCAAAATATTTGCAAGAAAACAGCCGATAAAAAGACCTAAAACGGCAGATGGGGTAAAGAGTGCAAGAGCAGACAATGCTTCTGACAGTCTACATTGGATTACACCGTTTGCAAGACCAAATGCATTTGTAAGAAAAGTGAGAACTACATAAAGTGCGGCAATCATCGCACACTCAGTTAGTGATTTTGTGTTTTTTTTCATTATTTAATTGCTCCTTAGTTTTGTTTTAGGTGAGGAAGGTTTTCGAACTCACAAAAAAAATCATAACATAAAAAGTATAAATTGTCAAATACGCTTGAAAAACTGTGAGTTTTTTTATATAATGATAGAAAAATCAGGAGGAATGATGATGAATATAGATATAAAAAAACTAAGAGAGAATGCAATAATTCCAACAAGAGGCTCGGAGTATGCGGCAGGATATGACTTGTATGCGTGCATAGAAAAAAGTGTTACGATAAAACCACACACAACAGAAAAAATCGGTACAGGTCTTGCTATGTCAATACCGGAGGGGTATTTTGGAGCAATATTTGCAAGAAGTGGACTTGCTGCAAAACAAGGACTTCGACCGGCAAATTGCGTGGGAGTTGCCGACAGCGATTATAGGGGAGAATATATTGTTGCCCTTCATAATGATACCGACAGCGAAAAGGTTATAGAACCAAATGACAGAATAGCGCAACTTGTTATTATGCCGTTTTTGTCGGTTGAGTTTTGTGAAGTTGTAGAACTTGATGAAACTGTGCGAGGTGTAGGCGGATTTGGAAGTACAGGAAAATAATTATAAAGAAAAAAGGTGCATAGAAATTTCTATGCACCTTTTTGGTTAGTTTTTGTGATAAAGTGATTTTGATTGATATTTTGGCTCGCAAGTAATATTTACGCCGAGCTTTTTGAATACATTCATATCAACTTGTGATAAAATAACAGTTGAGTGTGCTTCAAGACCGTTTAAAAGTTTCAAGGCGTCAATAGCCTTTTTGGCATCTTCATTAGTTGCCGCACAGATTGAAAGAGCAACTAAAACTTCATCGACATGAAGTCTTGGGTTATGGTTTCTTAGGTGATTTACCTTTAAATCTTGTATAGGCTCTATGATGTTTGGATCGATTAACATAACAGAATCGTCAAGGCCTGCTAAGTATTTTAAAGAATTAAGAAGTAGCGCACTGGAAGCGCCTAAAAGTTTTGATGTTTTTCCTGTTAAAACTGTTCCGTCAGGCATTTCCATAGCAGTTGCAGGCTCGCCCGTTATTTCTGCTTTTGTAAGAGCGGCAGAGATAACTTTTCTCAAATCAATTGAAATGTTTGCTTGCTGCATCAAAAGTTCTATTTTGTGTATTTCTTCGTCACCTGAATTTGTTTGACGCTTTTTGCAAAGAGCATTATAATATCTTCTTATAATTTCGATATTTGCAGCATATTTTACGGCATCGTCATCTGTTATGCAATTTCCTGCCATATTAACACCCATATCGGTAGGTGATTTATAAGGGCAAGCACCGTAAATTTGCTCAAACATTGTTTTAAGAACAGGATATATTTCGACATCTCTGTTATAGTTAATTGTTGTTTCGCCGTATGCTTCCAGATGGAACGGGTCAATCATATTAACATCGTTTAGGTCTGCGGTTGCTGCTTCATAGGCGATATTTACAGGGTGTTTTAATGGGATATTCCAAATTGGGAATGTTTCAAATTTTGCATATCCTGCATTTACACCGTTTTTGTGTTCGTGATAAAGTTGAGATAGACAAACCGCCATTTTTCCGCTTCCGGGACCCGGTGCAGTTACTACAACCAATGGACGCTCTGTTTTAACAAATTCGTTTTTGCCATAACCATCTTCGCTAACAATTACAGGCACATTATAAGGATATCCTGCGATTGGATAGTGTCTGTAAACCTTAATTCCCATTGATTCAAGTTGCTTCTGGAAGGTTTCGGCAGATGGTTGTCCTGCAAATTGAGTTAAGACTACGCTGCCTACATAAAGTCCTTTTTCTCTGAAAGCATCGATAAGTCTTAAAGTATCCAAAGTATATGTAATATCAAGATCGCTTCTGACTTTGCTTTGTTCGATGTGAAGAGAATTTATAGCAATAATAATTTCTGCTTGATCTTTAAGTTGAATAAGCATATTAATTTTACTATCCGGTTTAAATCCCGGAAGTACTCGTGACGCATGATAGTCGTCAAAAAGTTTTCCACCAAATTCAAGATAGAGTTTTCCGCCAAACTTGGAAATTCTGTCCTTGATATGAGAGGATTGCATCTGTAAATATTTCTCGTTATCAAATCCTATTTTCATCTTTTTCATCTCCACATTCTAAAAATTTCATAACGTATATTCTAATACAAAACATACCTATAAGTCAAGAGAATTTTGCAAAAAATTAAAAAAATCGACAAAAGTCGATTTAATTTAAGAGCCATATGGAAAATGTTAGATATCCTGCAAAAATTATCCAAAGAAGATATGGTATTTGCAGATATGCGGCAGTTTTGTTTATTTTGTAATAGTCAATAATTGTGACTATCACAAGTATGCCTAAAAGGATTAACCACACAAAAGCAAAAAAGTATGCTTTCATATTGAAAAATATTATTGACCAAAAAAAGTTTACGATTAATGACAGTCTGTATGCATAAGGTACTCGATAAGCAGTTTTAAGAGAAAGCCCTGCGCTTATACCCATAAGGACATATAAGATTGACCACACAATCGGGAAGAGAATAGGTGGCGGGGAAAGTGGTGGTTTTGCGACATTTTCAAAATCTGCCATGCCGTTTTTGGTAAGAAGAGCAGATAGGCCGCCGACAGCCAAAGCAATAATAATTTCTACAATATAGGGTTTATATTTTTTCCACATAATAAGTCACCTCACAAGATATTCTATGCAGATATAAAGAATTTAATGCAAAAGTGGCATATTTTGTGGAGGAACTATAAAAAATACAGAAAAAAGTACAAGATTTGCTAAAAAATTACTTGCATTTTGTATTTGACTGTGTTATAATAATTGTGTAGAAGGAAATTGCTTTCTACCCTTTTATCCTATACATATCAAGCCTGAAAGCATCGCACCCCGGTGCTTTTTGGTATTTATGGACAAAAATAAAAAATCTGCCAAGCGGCAGATTTTTTTATTTATTCGTATTTATAAAGATTTTTTATTTCAAATTTGATAGTACAAACAGGAGTTGTAACCTCAACTGTTTCGCCGACCTTGTGACCAAGCAGAGCCTTTCCGACCGGTGAATTTACTGAAAGTAATTCGTCCATATCGGCATTCAAAATTGCATACATTTCAATTTCATCAGCACTTACAAAAGTATATTTTTCAAGATCTTCTTCGCCGACTTCGATTATTTCGACGGTATTTCCGATGCAACAAACACCGTCTGTTATTTCGCTGTCGCTGATTGCTCTTGCATATTTAAGCATTTGGGTTAATTGATTGATTTTTGATTCAACCTCAGCTTGCTCATTTTTTGCCTCGTCATATTCTGCATTTTCGGACAAATCCCCAAAACCTCTTGCAGTTTTGATTTTTTCGGTTATTTCGCTTCTTTTTGTTGTTTTTAGGTAATCAAGACCTGTTTTTAAAGCGTTCATTCCGATTGCTGTTAAGATTATTTCCTTTTCTTCTGCCATGACAAAACACTTCCTTTCTATATAAATATAAAAAATTTTCAAAGCAACAAATACATTATACCAAAATTTTCTTAATTGTCAACTCTTTTCTTTATACTAAATAATTCTATGCAGTATGTCTTAAAAATATAAGTTCTAATATTTGTTATTTTTCTTGAAATGCACGAGATAGTATTTCTAAATCTGTGCTGTTATAATCATTTTCAGAAAAAGCTGTTTCTTTATTTTTAGGTCTGTTTTTAAATTTTTTGTTATCTTCTTCTGCTTTTTGGATTGTGGAAATCCCTTCAGTATGCCAACGAGATATTATTTTATCCATATACGGAAAAGATAACTTTGCGGTTTGAATAATGCAATATTCATACGCAAGGGCAATCATCTCTTCTGTCATTTTATAATCTTCGTGCCAAGTTGCAAGATACTTTTCTTCGATTTGGCTTAGGCTTCTGTCTGAAATCCCCATAATTTTGCGAATTGAATACAAAAATCCTGTGCGCTGTTCTTCGCTTTCTAAATAATCGTTAACACTCTGCGTTGTATTAAGACCCATTTCGTTCCACGAAATTGCAACTTTTTCTATGTAACTTATACGATTTTTGCCTTTTGAAACACAGTATTCTAACAGCATCAAAATGACCTCAATCGGCATTTTAAGGTTGGAATAGAACCAATATATTGTTTGCATATCCTTTTCGGTTATTGTTTTACCTAAGATTTCTTGGCATAGCATAAACATATCGGAAAGTTCTTTGTTGCTTGCAATAGCATCGACAACATTTTCGGTGTTTGTATTATATGTTGTAGGCTCTTCCATAAAAGCAGATGGTGTTTTCCCTAAAAAAGAAATTGTTTCGCCATTTGCTTTAAGAACGCCTATGCTATTTAAATAATCTATCGCTTGCAGTAGGTCGCTTTCTAACAGTCCAAGCGTTTTTGCAATATCACGATATTCCGTTTGAACTGCCTCTTCCGCTAATAATAATAGGTAGAGATAAACCTTAACAAATGCAGCGTTGCAAGAGGGAAGAGTTTCCCTTATAAATGATGTTGGAACAGAAATAAAACTGTTGTCCTTAATAAATTGTGGCATTTTTCTTGTGCACCCCGAATCTTTTTTAAAAAATTTGAAAAAAAAGCAATATGCCTGTTGACATATTGGAAATTTTGTGATAACATTGTATATTGTACTAAGATGATAATATGGGATTAATATCCGCTACCCCCAATCTTTGTCGATGCTTATTATAGCATATTGCAAAGTAAAAATCAATAGCATTTGAAAATTTATTTGGGCGTGATTTCCCATAAAATAATTGACGAGGTGATAAGTTAATGGTACATGAAGTTCAACTTGGCAAAAATACCAGACTGAGCTATTCCAAGATTAATGAAGTTTTGGAAATGCCTAACTTAATCGAAGTCCAAAAAGAATCATACAAGTGGTTCATTGAAGAAGGATTAAAAGAAGTATTTAGAGATATTTCTCCTATTACTGACCACTCAGGACATTTCTGCTTGGAATTTTTCGATTATACATTAGACTACAATCCAAAATATTCAGTTGAGGAATGTAAGGAAAGAGATGCAAAGTATGCAGGCCCTTTGCGTGTTAATGTAAGACTCATTAATCGTGAAACGGGTGAAATTAAGGAACAAGATATCTTTATGGGCGACTTCCCGCTTATGACAGAGCAGGGCACATTTATTATTAATGGTGCTGAGCGTGTTATCGTAAGTCAGCTTGTTAGATCTCCGGGTATGTATTATGAATTTACCAGAGATAAGACGGGTAAACCGCTTTATGCTACAACTGTAATTCCTTATCGTGGTGCATGGCTTGAGTATGAAACAGACTCAAACGATGTTTTTTCAGTGCGTATTGACCGTACAAGAAAGATCCCTGTAACGGTTCTTATTCGTGCAATGGGACTTCAAACAAATGCCGAAATTTTGCAAAAATTCGGTGATGACCCACGCCTTATCGCTACTTTTGAAAAGGATACAACCGACAATCGTGATGATGCGCTTTTGGAAATCTACAAAAAGCTTCGTCCGGGCGAACCTCTAAACGTTGAAAACGCAGAAAGTTTAATTACAAATATGTTCTTTGACCCGAAGCGTTACGACCTTGCCCATGTTGGTAGATTCAAATATGATAAAAAGATGGCTATGGCAACAAGAATAGTAGGCAAGGTTCTTGCTGATACTATCGCAGACCCAAGAACAGGTGAAGTTATTGCCGTAGCAGGGGACGAAATTTCAAGAGAACTTGCAGAACAAATCGAAAGAGCAGGCGTTAACGAACTTGACCTTTTGGTTGACGAACAAAGAGTTCGTGTTATTTCAAACGATATGGTTTATATCGACGAATATGTAACTTTTGATGTAAGCGATATTCAATATAAAAAGGTTAGAAGAAGCGTTCTTTTGGAAATCCTTGAAAATGCTGAAAATGACGAAGATGCAAAAGAACAAATTCTATCAAGAATTGATGAATTGTCACCTAAGCACATCACAATAGACGATATGTTTGCTTCAATTAACTATGTTACATGTTTGGCAAACGGTATCGGTGATATAGACGATATCGACCATTTGGGAAATCGTCGTGTAAGAAGTGTCGGTGAACTTTTACAAAACCAATTCAGAATCGGTCTTTCAAGAATGGAAAGAGTTGTTCGTGAAAGAATGTCAACTCAAGACCAAGAAATTATCACACCTCAAACATTAATAAACACAAGACCAATTATGGCTACAATAAATGAGTTCTTTGGCTCTTCACAGCTTTCACAATTTATGGACCAACCAAACCCACTTGCTGAATTAAGACATAAAAGACGTATTTCAGCACTTGGTCCCGGTGGTTTGTCAAGAGAGCGTGCAGGATTCGAAGTTCGTGACGTACACTATTCTCATTATGGCAGAATGTGTCCTATCGAGACTCCTGAAGGCCCTAACATCGGTCTTATCACATCTCTTGCTACATTTGCAAGAATTAACGAATACGGATTTATCGAGGCTCCATACAGAAAAGTTGACAAAGAAACAGGCGTTGTTACAGACGAAATCATTTATATGACAGCCGATGAAGAAGATAACTATATCATTGCTCAGGCAAATGAACCGTTAGACAGCAAAGGATGTTTCCTTGATAAGAAGGTTTCGGCACGTTATCGTGATGAAATTTTGGAAGCAGACCCAAGCCGTGTTGACTACATGGACGTATCTCCAAGACAACTTGTTTCAGTTGTTACAGCATGTATCCCATTCCTTGAAAACGATGACGCTAACCGTGCACTTATGGGTTCTAACATGCAATGTCAGGCAGTTCCGCTACTTACAACAGATTCACCAATCGTTGGAACGGGTATGGAATATAAGGCAGCTAAGGATTCAGGTTCTGCTGTTATTGCCAAAGAATCAGGTACTGTTGTTAAGGTTTCTGCTGATGAAGTCGTAATTAAGAGCGATGCATCAGGCACAAAATATACTCAAAAACTTATTAAATTTGCTCGTTCAAACCAATCTACTTGCATAAACCAAAGACCGATTGTTTCAGTTGGTGAAAAGGTTGCAAGAGGTGACATTATTGCAGACGGCCCTGCAATGAATAATGGTGAACTTGCCCTTGGTAAGAATATTCTAATCGGATTTATGACTTGGGAAGGTTATAACTACGAGGACGCTGTTCTTATTTCGGAAGAACTTGTTAAAGAAGATATGTTTACTTCAATTCATATCGAAGAATATGAATGTGAGGCTCGTGATACAAAACTTGGACCGGAAGAAATCACAAGAGATATTCCTAACGTATCAGAAGAAGCACTAAAAGACCTAAATGAAGATGGTATCATAAGAGTCGGTGCAGAAGTAAGAGCGGGAGATATCCTTGTTGGTAAGGTTACACCAAAGGGTGAAACAGAACTTACTCCTGAAGAAAGACTTCTTCGTGCAATCTTCGGTGAAAAAGCAAGAGAAGTTCGTGATACATCACTTCGTGTTCCTCACGGTGAAAACGGTATCATAGTTGATGTTAAGGTATTTACTCGTGAAAACAGCGACGAACTTGGCGCCGGAGTAAACAAAACAGTTAGATGTTACATTGCACAAAAGAGAAAGATTTCAGTCGGAGATAAGATGGCAGGTCGTCACGGTAATAAGGGTGTTGTATCTCGTGTACTTCCACAAGAAGATATGCCGTTCTTAGAAGACGGTACACCACTTCAAATCGTACTTAACCCTCTTGGCGTGCCTTCTCGTATGAACATCGGTCAGGTACTTGAAATGCATCTTGGCTATGCATACAGAACGCTTAGTTTAAAGACTAGGGAAGAACTTGAAAAGATGAACGTTGACAAAGCTTATAAGAAAGCTATTTTAGAAGCAAAAGATAAGCAAATCGCAAACGGAAAACAATACATTAAAATTGCCACACCGGTATTTGACGGCGCCAGAAACGAAGACTTAAAGCAAGCTTTTGAGATGGCAGACCTTCCGGGAACATTTAAGTCAACAGTATATGATGGCAGAACAGGTGAAAAGTTTGATAATCCTGTTACAGTCGGTGTCATGTACTACTTAAAACTTGACCACTTGGTTGACGATAAGATTCACGCTCGTTCAACAGGCCCATATTCGCTTGTTACACAACAGCCTTTGGGCGGTAAAGCACAATTTGGTGGACAACGTTTCGGAGAAATGGAAGTTTGGGCGCTTGAAGCTTACGGCGCTGCTTATACTTTACAAGAAATCTTAACAGTTAAGTCGGACGATATTGTAGGCCGTGTAAGAACATATGAAGCTATCGTTAAGGGCGAAAATATACCAAGATCAGGCGTTCCTGAATCATTCAGAGTACTTGTAAAAGAACTTCAAGCATTGGCTCTTGATATTAGAATCTTAGATGCAGCCGGCGAAGAAATTGATATTGATTTATCGCTTGATGACGACGAGCCTGCTCCAAGGGACAGCGAACTTGTCAAGACAATGGAAGAGGGCGATGTTCCTATAGATTTTGATGAAGACATAGAAGACGAAATGCTTGTTGAAGGTGAAGATATCGAATACGATGATTTCGATGAAGAAGAAAACATTGATTTAGATAAAATCACTTTGGAAGATTTTTAAGGAGGGGTTAAATAATGTTAGAATTTAATAGTTTTGAAGCAATAAAAATTGGTTTGGCCTCCCCTGAAACAATCAAAAGTTGGTCACATGGTGAGGTTAAAAAGCCTGAAACAATTAATTACCGTACATTAAAGCCTGAAAAGGACGGTCTTTTCTGTGAAAAGATTTTCGGACCTACAAAGGACTGGGAATGTCACTGCGGTAAATATAAGAAAATCAGATATAAAGGTGTTGTCTGCGACCGATGCGGCGTTGAAGTAACAAAAGCAAAGGTTCGTCGTGAAAGAATGGGTCACATTGAACTTGCAACTCCTGTATCACACATTTGGTATTTCAAGGGAGTTCCGTCAGCAATGGGACTTTGCCTTGATATATCACCTAAGAATCTTGAAAAAGTTTTGTACTTTGCAGCATATGTGGTTATTGATCCGGGCAAAACAGAACTAAAAGAAAGAGATATCTTATCGGAAAAAGAATATCGTGAAGCTTATGAAAAATACGGCGATAAATTTAAAGCCGGAATGGGTGCAGAGGCAATCTTAGAACTACTTAAAAATATTGACCTTGAAGCTCTTTCAGAAGAACTAAAAACCGAACTTGAAAATTCACAAGGACAAGGACAAAAGAGAACAAAAATAATTAAGAGACTTGAAGTTGTTGAAGCATTCCGTGTGTCAGGAAATCGTCCTGAATGGATGATTATGACAGTTATCCCTGTTATTCCACCGGATTTAAGACCGATGGTACAATTAGACGGCGGAAGATTTGCAACATCTGACCTTAATGACCTTTACAGACGTGTAATTAACCGTAATAATCGTCTTAACAGACTTTTGGAACTTGGCGCTCCTGATATTATTATCAGAAACGAAAAGAGAATGTTACAAGAAGCGGTAGACGCTTTAATCAATAATGGTAGACGTGGAAGAACTGTAACAGGCCCTTCTAACAGACCACTAAAATCACTTTCAGACCTACTAAAAGGTAAGCAAGGACGTTTCCGTCAAAACCTTCTTGGTAAGCGTGTTGACT
>DCIA01000010.1:0-98036 GCA_002315735.1 Clostridiales bacterium UBA1738 | reverse complement strand
CGTTCAGTTATCGTTGTTGGCCCTGAAATGAAGATATATCAATGTGGTGTGCCGAAGGAAATGGCAATCGAACTATTCAAACCTTTTGTAATGAATGAACTTGTTGCAAGAGGTATTGCGCACAACATTAAGAGTGCAAAACGCAAAGTTGAACATGTTGCACCTGAAATTTGGGACGTATTGGAAGATGTTATTAAGGAACATCCGGTACTTCTAAACCGTGCACCAACGCTTCACAGACTTGGTATTCAAGCATTCGAGCCAAAACTTGTTGATGGTCATGCACTAAAACTTCATCCGCTTGTATGTACTGCATATAATGCCGACTTCGACGGTGACCAAATGGCTATCCACGTTCCACTATCACCGGAAGCACAAGCAGAAGCAAGATTTTTGATGCTTTCAGCAAATAACCTTTTAAAACCTCAGGACGGACATCCGGTTGCTGTTCCTACACAGGATATGATTTTGGGTTCTTACTACCTAACAATCGTTAAGCATGACGAAGCCGGCGGAAAGAACTTCCCGGGCAGAAATCAAGACGAAGAATGGCACCCACATACTTTTGTATCTGAGGACGAGGCTTATCTTGCATACTACAACAAGGCAATCGGCCTTCATACTCCAATCAGAGTTAGAAAAACAAAAACTATCCACGGCGTTGAATATACAAGAATTATTGACGCAACAATGGGTAAATTGATTTTCAACAAGAATATCCCTCAAGATTTAGGTTTTGTTGACAGAACAGAAAGTTCTGATACAATGCTTGACCTTGAAATCACAGGACTTGTCGGAAAGAAACAACTTGGAAAAATCATTGACAGATGTATTCGTATCCATGACACAACAAAGACAGCAGAAGTGCTTGACTTAATCAAGGCAACAGGTTATAAGTATTCAACAATCGGTGCACTTACCGTTTCAGTAAGTGATATCGAAGTTCCTGAAAAGAAAGCAGAACTTTTAGCAGCTGCTGAAAAGCAAATTGATGCTATCGCTAAACAATATAGAAGAGGTATGCTTACAAACGAAGAACGTTATAACGAAGTTATCAAGGTTTGGAGTGCTACAACAGATAAGGTTACAGATGCCATGATGGAAAACATGGATGAATTTAATCCAATATTCATGATGGCGGACTCAGGAGCCCGTGGTAGCGTTAACCAAATCAGACAGCTTGCAGGTATGCGTGGACTTATGGCAGATACAAAAGGTCGTGCGGTAGAAATTCCTATTCGTGCTAACTTCCGTGAAGGTCTAAATGTTTTGGAATACTTCGTATCTTCTCACGGTGCTCGTAAAGGTCTTACCGATACTGCTTTAAGAACAGCCGACTCAGGATACCTTACAAGACGTTTGGTTGATGTATCACAAGACGTTATAGTTCGTGAAAAGGACTGTTGTGCACATGAAGGCGAACTTGTTAAGGCTATTAAGGACGGTAACGAAGTTATCGAACCATTAAAAGACCGTATAGTAGGTCGTACATCACTTCATGATATTCATCATCCGGAAACCGGTGAAGTTTTGGCACTTGCAGACCACCTAATTACAGAAGAACAAGCAGATAAGATTATTGCAGCAGGCATTGACGCAGTGGAAATCCGTAGCGTACTAACTTGCCGTACAAAAAATGGTGTTTGCTCAAAATGTTATGGTGTTAATTTGGCAACCGGTAAACTTGTTAATGTTGGTGAAGCTGTTGGTATTATTGCAGCTCAATCAATCGGTGAACCCGGTACTCAGCTTACAATGAGAAACTTCCACGCCGGTGGTGTCGCAGGTGCAGCCGACGTTACACAAGGTCTTCCTCGTGTAGAAGAATTGTTTGAAGCCAGAAAACCAAAGGGTCTTGCAATTCTTTCAGAAATCAGCGGTACAGTTACTGTAAATGTTGAAGAAGGCAAGAGAAAACGTGAAGTTACTGTTACAAATAACGAAGACGGTGAAGCTAAGACCTATCTAATCCCATATGGCTCAACTATCAGAGTTGAAACAGGGGATAAGATTGAAAAAGGTGAAGAAATCACAGTTGGTTCTGCATATCCTGCCGATATCCTAAGAATCAACGGGCCAAAGGCCGTTCAAGTATATATCACAAGAGAAGTTCAAAGAACATATCGTATGCAGGGTGTTGACATTAACGACAAGCACGTTGAAATTATCACAAAGCAAATGCTTAGAAAAGTTAGAGTTGAAGAAGCAGGTGATACAGACCTTCTTATCGGCGCAACTGTTGATAAGTTTGATGTTGAGGAAGCAAATGAAAAACTTCGTCAAGAAGGAAATGAAAATTTTGCTACTTGCTCACCAATTCTTTTGGGTATTACAAAGGCATCTTTGGCAACAAATTCATTTATGTCAGCCGCATCATTCCAAGAAACAACAAAAGTTCTTACAGATGCTGCTATTAAAGGTAAGGTTGACCCACTACTTGGTCTTAAAGAAAATGTTATTATCGGTAAACTTATTCCTGCCGGAACAGGTATGCCACAATATAAGGATGTAACTTTAACAGTAGATGGATTTGAAATCGAAGAATAAAATAAAAAAGTTTCCACAAGAAAGTGGAAACTTTTTTATTCGTGTTTTAATGTTATAATTCCAACTTCGAGTGGATTTCCAAGGCGTGGAATCTTTATAATATTACTAAGCCCGCGATTTACAATCATTGTTGTATCACCAAAAATATATTTTCCGCCAGTATAATTTGGAAAAATCATTCTGTCGGACAAAATAGAGGAAGTTGGTGAGAGCGTACCACCGATAAGTGGAATCCGTATCTGCCCACCGTGCATATGACCTGATAATATAAGGTCATAGCCTTTGTCCTTTATCTTATCAAACTGGTTTGCACGGTGAAAAAGTAAAATTTTGTATCCTTCGTATTGTGGTAACACTGAAAAGGATTTCTCTATATTGCTTTTTATTCTTTCGGGGATTTTAGAAAACGGGTCGTCTACACCAAATAGCCCTATTTTTTCGCCGTTTCTTTCTATTTCGCAAAAATTATTTTGCAAAAGAATTGCACCTAAATTTTTATATTCTAAAAACGTCTTTTTTGAATTATGTCGCCACAAATCGTGATTTCCCGTAATCATATATACGGGAGCAAGAGTTAATAACTTTTTTAACAGCACAAAAAAGTCTGTGGTTTCAAATTTGCCATCGTGCAACATATCCCCTGTAATGCAAATAATATCGGGTTTTTCTCTTTCTATTACATCATATGCATTATGGTGGGGCTTTGAATGACAATCGCTAATGTGTGCAATTTTAAAGCCGTCAAAACTTTTTGGAATTTTTGGCGACAAAATAGCGTATTCGGTTTTTATAGGACTTTTTTTTGTGATAGATTTATTCATAATACACCTCAAAATTATTATATCATTTTTTGTTCTAAAAGGCAAATAGATATTGTTTTTTTCTACATTTTATGATAGAATAAAATAGATAAAATATTGATTCGGAGGAATTATGGCGAATTATATAGATGATGCGGAAAAGGAAAAACAAAAAGTTTTTCTCGCCCAAATTAAAGAGATAAACGAACACTTTTATAAAACTCACGGCAGGCGTCCTTTATGCAATACAGAGACATATGGCTGTCAGCAAAATGAGAACGATACCGAAAGGATTAGGGGCATTTTAAAAGAGGCAGGCTATGATTTTTGTGATAGAGCAGAAGATGCAGACCTTGTTATCTATAATACCTGTGCCGTTCGTGAAAATGCAGAAGATAAGGTTTACGGAAGACTCGGAATACTGCACCACATAAAGGAAAGCAAACCTGAACTTATTGTTGGACTTTGCGGGTGTATGGTACAGCAAGAAAATATGGCAGAGAAAATCAGAAAAGTCCATAGTCATGTAGATTTAATTTTTGGTACACACGCACTTTATAAGCTTCCTGAACTTCTTTTGGAGGTTTTAAAAACAAAAAAACCGATTATTGATGTCAAGAGTTCTGATGGTGCAATTTGTGAAGATATCCCGATTCTTCGTGAGTCGAGCGATAAAGCATGGATCAGCATAATGTATGGCTGCAATAACTTTTGCTCCTATTGTATTGTGCCTTATGTAAGGGGCAGAGAAAGAAGCAGAAAGCCACAAAAGATACTTGCAGAAATAAAAGATTTAGTAAATAGCGGAGTGACAGAGATTTGTCTTTTAGGTCAAAATGTAAATTCTTATGGTAAAGATTTAGAGGAAAATATTGATTTTTCAGACCTTTTAAGAATGGTAAACGACTTAGAAGGTGTTAAAAGAATTAGATTTATGACTTCTCACCCTAAGGATTTTGGGGACAAACTAATCAGCGCAATGAAGGAATGTGACAAGGTTTGTCATCAACTTCATCTTCCGTTCCAAGCGGGAAATGACAGAGTTTTGAAGGAGATGAACAGAAAATACACAAAAGCCGAATACCTTGAAAAAATCAAAAAGGTTAAGGCAGAAATTCCTGATATTTCTTTATCGACCGATGTAATCGTTGGTTTCCCGACAGAAACAAAAGAAGATTTTGAAGATACTTTGGAAGTTTTAAGAGAAGTTGAATATGACAACATTTTCTCGTTTATATATTCAAGACGAGAGGGAACGCCTGCTGCAAAACTTGATTTTGTTTTGACAGAGGAAGAAATCCACGAAAATTTCAACAGACTTTTAGAAGTTCAAAATGAAATTTCAAAACAAAAAAATGATAGATATGTAGGAAATATCTATACCGTATTGGTTGATGGCGAAAGTAAAAACAATAAGGAAACACTTTCCGGAAGAACCGATACAGGTAAAATTGTGAATTTTAAAGGCGATAAGTCTTTAAAAGGTCAATATGTTAAAGTGAAAGTAACCGAGGCTCACACATGGAGTTTGAACGGCGAAATAATAAATAATTAAGAAAGAGGAAAAATAAAATGACTATTACACAAAAAGCACACGAACTTGGAGAAATGATTAAGGAAAGCGAAGAATTAAAGGCATTAAAAGATGCTGAAAAGGCTCAACAAGAAAATGAAGAAGCACAACAATTAGTTAGTGATTTCAATATGAAGAGAATGAATCTTGCTCGTGAAATTCAACAAAATGGACTTTCAGAGGAAGAGGCTATAAAGAGAAATAACGATGCTTTTAACGAAATGGTAGAAAAATCAGAAGTTATCAAAAACTATGTTGAAGCAAAGAAAAATTTTGACAAGATGATAAATGGCGTAAATGATATAATTAATTTCTATATTATGGGAGAAGAAGGCGGATGTACGCACGATTGCCATACCTGCGGAGGCTGTCACCACTAATATAAAAGGAGTTTTTTGTCATGGTAAACGAAAAACTATCCCCAATGATGCAAAAGTATTTGGAAACAAAGGAAGAATACAAAGACTGTATTTTGTTTTATCGTTTGGGCGATTTTTATGAGATGTTTTTTGAAGATGCAATAACCGTTTCAAGAGAACTTGAACTTACACTTACAGGTAAAAACTGTGGACAAGAAGAGAGAGCACCTATGTGTGGTGTTCCTTTTCATAGTGCCTCGACATATATTCAAAGGCTTGTTAGTAAAGGCTATAAAGTAGCAGTTTGTGAGCAATTAGAAGACCCAAAAGAAGCAAAAGGTCTTGTTGATCGTGGTGTTATTCGTGTTATTACTGCGGGAACACTGACCGATGAAAATATGCTTGACGAAAAGAAAAATAATTATCTTTCGGTTATATTCAAGAATATTGACACGGCACTTGTTTTTTGCGATGTTTCAACGGGAGAAGTTTTTGCCTGCAAAACATCAGATGACGCCGAAGTTCTAAGTGAAATTGCAAGATATGCACCTAGCGAAATTATTATGAACATTATTGCACAAAGGACTTTCGGAAAAGAGGTAATTTCAAGAATTACCGAAAGCGTGACAAATATTGAAGAGGAATATTTTGATATTGACGAAGCAATTATTGAAAGACAATTTCCAAATAGTGATATAAAAAATCTTGACTCTTCGCTAAAATGCGCACTATCAAGCCTTATTAGATATTTGGTACATACTCAAAAATCGCAAGTAAACTGTATAAACAGTCTAAACCTTTACGAAGTAAGTGAATATTTGGAGATGGATTTTGCAACCAGAAGAAATCTTGAAATCACAGAAACTATGCGTGATAAGGCAAAAAAATCTTCACTTTTGTGGGTTTTGGATAAGACAAAAACATCTATGGGTGCAAGGAAATTAAAGCAGTGGCTTGAAAAACCACTAATAAACCCTGCCGAAATTAACAAAAGACTATATTCGGTTGATGAACTTAAAACTAATGTTATACTTTGTGATGATTTTCAGAGCCTTCTTGGTAAAATCTATGATATTTCAAGAATAGTAAATAGACTTTCCCTAAATACTGCCGTTCCGAGAGATATGGTGGCACTTAAAAACTCACTTTTAATGCTACCTGAGTTATATAACTTGCTATCAAAAACAACATCGCCTATTTTATCGGAACTTTTTAAAAAGTTTGATTTATTGGATGATGTCGCAAAACTTTTAGACGAGAGTATTAATAATGAAGCGCCTATTACCTTTAAAGACGGCGGAATAATCAAAGACGGGTATAATGAAGAACTTACAGAACTAAGAAAGATTGCAACTGACGGAAAAGCGTGGATTTTATCAACTGAGGCAGAAGAGAAAGAAAAAACAGGGATAAAAAATCTTAAAATCAGTTATAACAAAGTTTTCGGATACTATATTGAAGTTACAAAGTCAAATATTGATATGGTGCCGGACTATTACATTAGAAAACAAACCTTAGTAAATGCGGAAAGATACATAACACCGGACTTAAAGGAAATGGAAAATAAGGTTGTGGGTGCGGCACAAAGATGCATTACTTTGGAAGAACAACTTTTCGATAGAATAAGACAAAAGGTTTCAAACGAAATTGACAGATTAAAAAAGGTTTGCGAAATAATTGCGACTGTTGATGTACTTGCATCTTTTGCCCAAGTGGCATTTAAGTTTGGCTACACGATGCCGGAGATCACAGCGGGTGATGAAATAATTATAAAAGACGGCAGACATCCGGTTGTTGAAAAATCTTTGACAAATGGAATGTTTGTTCCAAACGATACGACACTTGACCAAACGGAAAATACAGAACTAATCATAACAGGGCCTAATATGGCGGGTAAATCCACATATATGAGACAGGTAGCGCTTATTACGCTTATGGCACAAGTGGGCAGTTTTGTGCCGGCAAGTTATGCAAAAATCGGAGCAGTTGACAGGATATTTACTCGTGTCGGTGCGTCTGATGACATTGCCCAGGGACAGAGTACATTTATGCTCGAAATGGTGGAAGTTGCAAATATTTTAAAAAATGCAACATCAAAATCCCTTGTGATACTTGACGAAATAGGAAGAGGTACATCAACATATGATGGACTTTCTATTGCTTGGGCAGTTGCAGAACATATGGCTTCAAAAATCGGTGCAAAAACACTTTTTGCAACACATTACCATGAACTTATCGCACTTGAAAACGATTTTCGCAGCATAAAAAACTATTCTGTTGCAGTTAAAAAGCACGGCGATGACATAACATTTTTAAGAAAAATTGTTCGTGGCGGAACAGACGATAGTTTTGGTATAGAAGTTGCGGCTTTGGCGGGAGTTTTAAAGCCTGTAATAAATCGGGCAAAAGAAATTCTATCGAGAATTGAAAAAGGCGATATCGAAGAGGCACACAAGCCGAGAGTCACGGAAGAAGATAGTAAAATGCAGATAGGTTTTGAAGACCAAATTGCACTTACAATTTTTGATGAACTAAAAACAATGGATGTGACGACCTTTACGCCTATTGAAGCACTTAATAAACTTTATGAATTATCTAAAAAAGCGAAGGATTGAGGTATAGGTAAATGGGAATTATTAATGTTCTTCCTACCGAAATATCAAATAAAATTGCGGCAGGAGAAGTTGTTGAAAGACCTTGTTCTGTTGTAAAAGAGCTTGTAGAAAACGCAATAGATGCAGGCAGTAGCGTAATAACCGTTGAAATTAAAAAGGGCGGAATTACCTATATCCGTGTAAGCGACAACGGAAAAGGTATGGCAAGAGAAGATGCAAAGATTGCGTTTCTTCGTCATGCGACAAGCAAAATTCATGAAGAAAAAGACCTTGATGCAATTTACACATTGGGTTTCAGAGGAGAGGCACTATCAAGTATTGGTGCAGTCGCACAGGTTGAACTTTACACCAAAAGGCAAGAGGACACAGAAGGCACACATGTAACCTGTGTAGGAGGGGTGATTGAAAGTTCATCTTCCGAGGGAACTCCAAACGGAACGACATTTTTAGTGAACAATCTGTTTTTTAATACACCGGCAAGAATGAACTTTTTAAAGCGTGATGCAAGTGAAGCGGCATATGTTACAGATATAATGGAAAGATTCATTTTGTCGCATCCTGAAATATCATTTAGGTATATTATTGATGGGAAAGACAAGTATTTTACTGCCGGCGATAATAATATGATTGGCTGCATTTATGCGATTTACGGAAAAAGTTATGTAAATTCTGTAATCCCGATTGACTATGAAGATGAATTCTTGAAAATCAACGGAATGATTGGAAAAGGCGATGCGGCAAGACCAAATAGGGGATATCAAAGTTTTTTTGTTAACAAAAGATATATTAAAAGTATTAGAATTTCTAATATTGTGGAGTCTGCTTATAAAAATCAGATAATGATTGGCAAACACCCGATGGCGATATTAAATATTGAGATAAATCCGAGATATATAGATATCAACGTGCATCCGACAAAACTTGAAGTTAAATTTTCTCGTGAGGAGGATGTTTTTCGCTCAATCTATCATGCGGTGCAAAATGCACTCTATGCTATCCCAAATGTGCCTAAAATTGAAAAGGACGAAAGAGTTTCAAAACCTATTCAAACGGAATTTAAACGGGATGAAATCACAGTAAAAAATCAACTTACTATTGAGCCAACACCGAAAATTGAACCGGCAGAAAAGGCAGGAATAAAGCCACTTGTTAAATGGGAAGAACAAAAAAAAGAGGAAACTCCTAAAAAATCAGAATATGCGGTTAAGGCAGATAATGAGTATTTTCTAAAAAAGAAAGAAGAAATCGTTAATGCTTTTCAAGGGGTTAAGCCTGTTAAAGAAGAAACGGTGGCAGAAAAAACCGGCGACAGTGTCAAGATAGATGTGCTAACAAAATTTGAGAACAAAACAAATACCGAAAATCTTTTGACAGAGCAAGAAATAGCGAATTCTCCTTGTGATAGCGCATGGGGATTTGACGCTGAAAATGTAAAGATTGTAGGTCAAGTTTTTGACACATATATAATTGCACAGTCGGGCGACACTATGATAATTGTTGACCAGCACGCCGCCCACGAAAGATTGAAATACGAAGAATTAAAGGCAGAACTTGAAAAAAGAGAAGTCATATCGCAAATGATGTTAGTGCCGGCGACAGTAGATGTTACGGCAAGGGAAATGGCAGTATTTGTGGAAAATGCAGAAAAATTTGCCGATATGGGCTTTGAAATTGAGGAATTTGGAAGCAATACTCTTTTGGTAAGAGCGACACCTGAGGCTTTGGACGAATCGGAATTAAGACTTTTGATAGTGGAATTAATCGACGAATTTGCTGAAAACAGACAAGAGATAATTTCAAAGAAGATGGAAAGAGCACTCTATACAATCGCTTGTAAGGCGGCGGTAAAGGCAAACCATAAATTTGATAACAAGCAACTTGATGTTCTGTTAAAAGAAGTTTTGGCGCTTAAAAACATCAATACCTGTCCACATGGAAGACCGATTATTATAACAATGTCACAAAAAGAACTTGAAAAGGAATTTAAGAGGATTGTATGATGACAAAAATAATCGTGATTGCAGGGCCTACTGCATCGGGCAAAACGGCACTTTCTATTGAACTTGCCAAGATTTTTGACGGCGAAATTGTTTCTTGCGATAGTATGCAAATTTATAAAGGCCTTAATATTGGAACAGCAAAGCCAACTGAAGAAGAAAAAGGAAATATTCCGCACCATATGATAGATTTTTTAGAGCCTTCGGAAAACTTTTCTGTTGCAGATTTTTGCGATATGGCAAGAAAAAAAATCGAGGAAATTGCATCTCGTGGAAAACTTCCAATTTTGGTTGGTGGAACGGGACTTTATATTGATTCACTTGTTAATAATGTTGATTTTACAAAGGAAAATGACAATAAAGAAATAAGAGAAAACTTAGAAAAACTTGCCCAAACTTATGGGAATGAAGCGGTTTATGAAATTCTTTTGGAAATTGACCCCGAGTATGCAAAAACTGTCCATCCTAATAACTTAAAAAGAGTGATAAGGGCTATTGAGTTTTATAAGGTAAGCGGAATGACCGTTACAGAGCATAATAATTTGGAGAAAATCCCGCTTTATAAATATGTTTATTTTTGTATTGATTGGGACAGGGAAATTCTGTATGACAGAATTAATAAGCGTGTTGACATTATGCTGGATTTAGGCATCGAGGACGAGGCAAAAATGCTCTATAATAAGTATAACGGAAGAAAACTAACTAGTCTTCAAAGCATTGGATATAAGGAGTTTTTTGACTATTTTGAAGGGAACAAAACCTATGAAGAAGTGGTCGAAGAAATAAAACAAAATTCAAGAAGATATGCAAAACGGCAACTGACTTGGTTTAGAAGAAATGAAAAGATACATTGGCTAACGCCAAGCGAGAATATGGTTGAAAAAGCAATAGAGATAGTAAAACAGGAATTGTAGTGTGCAATTCCTGTTTTTTGTGTTGTTTATTTATCCTTAATAGATTGCAGTAACTTGATTATTTCAGCAAATCCTAAATAGAAAGTACCTGTAATAAAAGTTGTAAACAAATATACAAGACACATAGCAGATAAGTCACCGTAAGAATCTTTTCCGGCAACAAAGGAGAAGATTGTTCCCAAAATATATATTAATATTGCTATAACTACTAGTGTAGTTGCAATGCTATCTTGTGACTTATTGTTAATATTAAGTGCTTTTTTTATTTCTTCATACTCTTCGTCAGTAATTTTAATAGGTTCAGTTTTATAATATTTTACTGAGTTATTTTCCTCATCATAATCCTCCATATAGTATTCCTCACTATAAAAGTTGTCTGGACTATAAACTCGTTCTACTAAATTTAAATCTCTTAGTAGAGTGTCCCTTTCTGACTCATATTGTTTTCTATTTTCTTTTGCTTTTGAGTCTAAAAAATTTTTTACCTTTGCATTCATAATATCACACTCCTAAAAAATATTATTGCACCTATATAAGTGCAACATTATTGTATCATATACATATAATATTGTCAAGGTAATTGTTCTTAAATGGGTGCAAGGAGTTGGTGGTATGAATGTGGAAATAGAAAAAAAGATTGGAAAAAATTTAAAGAAACTAAGGGAAGAGCAAAAGTTGACACAAGAAATAGTGGCAACTAAGATGCAACTTGCAGGCTGTGATATAACAAGAAGTGCGGTGGCGAAAATTGAGGTTGGTCAAAGACATTTATATGTTGATGAAGTTATATTATTAAAGGAAATTTTGAAAACGACATATGACGATATATTAAAAATATAGGCATAAAAAAGGAACTGCATTTGCAGTTCCTTTTAGTTTGCCATTAAGCAATTATTTAGCAAGTTCAACAAGTTTGTCGTACTTAGCCTTTGCATCAGCTTGAGCCTTTGCAAATAGTTCTTTTGCTCTTTCAGGGTTTGAACGAGCAAGTCTGTTGTAACGAACTTCGCCCATGATGAAGTCTTCATAACTTGCCTTTGGTTCTTTTGAATCAAGTTGGAATGGATTTTTGCCTTCCAAAGCAAGTCTTGGGTCGAATCTAAATAGGTGCCAGTAACCTGCTTCAACAGCCTTCTTTTCTTCTGTTTGAGCGATGCTCATACCACCCTTAATACCATGGTTGATACATGGAGCATAAGCGATGATTAGTGAAGGACCGTTATAACTTTCAGCTTCTAGCATTGCTTTTAGACATTGGTTATAATCAGCACCTTGTGCGATTTGTGCAACATAAACATAGCCATAACTCATAGCGATTGCTGCTAAGTCTTTCTTCTTAACAACTTTACCGGCTGCTGCAAATTGAGCAATAGCACCTGTAGGAGTTGATTTTGAAGATTGACCGCCTGTGTTTGAGTAAACTTCTGTATCGAATACCATAATGTTTACATCTTCGCCGGAAGCTAGAACATGGTCAACACCACCGAAGCCGATATCGTATGCCCAGCCGTCACCACCGAATACCCAAACAGATTTCTTGCTTAGGTAATCTTTGTCAGCCAGAACTTCTTTTGCTTCTGTTGTATTAAGTGCAGCAACAGCCTTTAATAATTCTTCTGTTGCAACCTTGTTAGCTGTACCACAGTTCTTTGTTTCTAAGAACTTTTCAACAGCAGGCTTAACTGAAGCGTTTTCTTCTGCCATCTTTTCAAGTTTTTCGATATTCTTTTCACGGATAGCCTTTTGTCCTAGGAACATACCATAGCCGTATTCAGCGTTATCTTCAAACAATGAGTTAGCCCAAGCAGGACCTTTGCCTTCTTTGTCAACTGTGTATGGTGTTGAAGGAGATGAACCACCCCAAATTGATGAACAACCTGTTGCGTTTGCAATATACATTCTATCACCAAATAATTGAGTGATAAGCTTAGCATAAGGAGTTTCACCACAACCTGCACAAGCACCTGAGAATTCTAGGTAAGGCATTCTAAATTGTGAACCCTTAACTGTTGTGATTGGGAATTTTTCAAGAACTGATGGCTTTGTAGCAAGTTTAACGCCATAGTCAAATCCCTTTTGTTCGTCTAAATTGTTTTCAAGAGGTGACATTGAAAGTGCTTTTGTACCCTTAACTTCAGGACATACATTTACACAAGAGCCACAACCTGTACAGTCAAGAACTGAAATTGACATACCGTAGTAATAGCCGTCAAGTTGTTTCATATTTACATATTTGATGCCTTCAGGAGCATTTTTAAGTTCTTCTTCTGTAAGAACAACCGGTCTGATACATCCGTGAGGACATACATAAGAACATAGTCCGCATTGTAAACAAGCATCACCGTTCCAAGTAGGAACATCAATTGCGATACCGCGTTTTTCAAATGCAGCAGAACCTAGTGGAACTTCACCATTTGCATAAGGAACAAATGTTGAAACAGGAAGTTTCATACCACGGAAACCGTTGATTGGAACAAGAACATTGTTAACGTAATCAACTAGTTTTCCGTTGCCTTCGTGTTTGATTGACAAATCGTCATCTTTTGCATCTTTCCAAGAAGCAGGAACTTGAACCTTAACGATAGCCTTTGCACCGGCATCTATGGCGTCGTGGTTCATCTTAACAATAGCGTCACCCTTCTTAGAATATGACTTTGTAGCAGCATCTTTCATATACTTGATAGCGTCATCAGCAGGGATGATGTCAGCAAGAGTGAAGAATGCTGATTGTAAAACTGTGTTAATTCTGTTGCCAAGACCGATTTCTTTACCGATCTTAACACCATCAATTGTGTAGAATTGAATGTCGTTTTCTGCAATATATCTCTTAACTTGTCCGGGAAGATGAGCGTCTAATTCGTCAGCGTTCCATGAACAGTTTAATAGGAATACGCCACCCGGCTTAACATCTTGAACCATATCGTATTGTCTTATATATGATGCTTTGTGACAAGCAACGAAGTCAGCCTTGTTGATTAGGTATGTTGATGTAATCTTAGCATTACCGAAACGCAAGTGAGATACTGTAAGACCACCTGACTTCTTTGAGTCATAGTCGAAGTATGCTTGAACGTTCATATCTGTGTGGTCACCGATAATCTTAACTGAGTTCTTGTTAGCACCAACAGTACCGTCAGCACCAAGGCCCCAGAATTTACAGCTCTTAATTCCCTTAGGAGTTGTATCAGGATTTTCTGTGATGTCAAGAGATAACTTTGTGACATCATCATTAATACCGATTGTAAAGTGCTTCTTTTCTGTGTTCTTAAATGCAGCAATAATTTGAGCAGGTGTTGTATCCTTTGAACCCAAACCGAAACGACCTGCGAATACAGGTGTTCCTGCAAACTTAGAATCTTGAAGCGCAGCAACAACATCTAGGTATAGTGGTTCACCGATTGAACCTGATTCTTTTGTTCTGTCAAGAACAACAATCTTCTTAACAGAAGCAGGTATAGCTGCGATAAAGTGTTCAACTGAGAAAGGTCTGTATAGACGAACCTTAATCATACCAACCTTTTCGCCCTTAGCGTTCATATAATCAACCGTTTCAGCGATTGTATCGTTTACTGAACCCATAGCGATGATTACTGTTTCAGCATCATTTGCACCATAGTAGTTAAATAGTTTGTAATCTGTACCGATTTTAGCATTAACCTTGTCCATGTATTCTTGTGTTAGAGCAGGGATTGCTGCATAGTATGTATTAGCAGCTTCTTTTGCTTGGAAGAATACGTCAGGATTTTGAGCAGTACCTCTTTGTGCAGGATGTTCAGGATTTAATGCGTGATTTCTGAAATCAGCGATTGCGTCCCAATCAACCATATCTGCAAGGTCTTCGTTTTCCCAACAAGCAACCTTTTGGTATTCGTGAGAAGTTCTGAAACCATCAAAGAAGTGGATAAACGGAACTCTTCCCTTAATTGTTGTAAGGTGAGCAACTGCACCTAAGTCCATTGCTTCTTGTGGGTTTGTTGAAGCGAGCATAGCAAATCCTGTTTGACGGCATGCCATAACGTCTTGGTGGTCACCAAAGATTGAAAGTGCGTGTGAAGCCAATGCTCTTGCTGATACATTAAATACGCAAGGCAAAAGTTCGCCGGCGATTTTGTACATATTAGGAATCATAAGTAAAAGACCTTGTGATGCTGTATATGTTGTTGTTAGAGCACCTGCTGTAAGTGAGCCGTGAACTGTACCTGAAGCGCCTGCTTCTGATTGCATTTCTGTAACTTGAACTGTTCTGCCGAAGATATTCTTTTTGCCTTCGGTTGCCCATGTATCAGTTACTTCCGCCATAGTTGATGACGGTGTGATAGGATAGATAGCAGCGACATCTGTGAATGCATATGAAGCAAATGCAGCGGCGTTGTTACCATCCATGGTTTTCATTTTTCTAGCCATGAAAAATTTCCTCCTTTTAGTATAAGTTAGGATTTAGTAATCCATTATTTATAATTATAAAATCCATACCTTATTATAATACCACTTTTTATTCACAAAATCAACAATAAAAAAGCATAAAATCCTTGAAAATCAAGAATTTTATGCATAATGTTTAAAATTTTGCTAATTTTTTTCCGTTATTTTTGATTTTTTAAGATAAAATATCCCAAAAACACCCAAAATTATTCCAATTCCTGCAACTACTTGTGAAATTCCCAAAAGGTTTGGAATAAGATATAAAATATATTCCGGCTCTCTCATACCTTCTAAAAAAAGTCTTCCGAAACTATACCAAGCGATGTAAAAGAAGAAAACCTGCCCGTCTTTATGCTTCTTATCACGGAAAAGCAAAACGAGAATTAGCCCTAAAAGATTCCAGATACCCTCGTATAAAAACAGTGGGTGAACACCCTTTCCGCCGTTTATTGTCATTCTAAGAAAAGTGTCGGTTTCGTGGCCATAAACTTCGGCGTTAAAAAAGTTTCCCCATCTGCCGAGAATCTGACCGATTAAAAGCCCCGGCACAAAAATATCAAAAACCTTTAAAGTGTTTAATTTTTTGACTTTGCAGTAGGTGTAGGCGGTTAATATTGCACCGATTAACGCTCCGTATATTGCAATTCCACCTTCCCAAATTTTAAAAATTCCCCAAAATCCGCCGATATTATCCCAATCAAAAACGCAATAATAAAGTCTTGCACAAATAATGGAAAAGACAAGCCCCCAAATCGAGATATCCGATACGCTGTCAGGGTCAACGCCTCGCTTTTTGCAAGTTTTTGTGACAAATAAAAGTCCCAATAAAAAACCTGACAAAATGCAAAGTGCATACCAATAGATTTCCTTTCCAAAGACCGTAAAGGCAACACGATTAACATTAAAGGAAAGGTTAAGTTCGGGGAAAGCAATTTTATTAGTCATATTTTATGCCTCCTTCATTGTAAGGCTGATTCGCTTTTTCTTTACATCGACATCAATTATTTTAACTTTTACCACATCGCCGACAGAAAGAACATCAAGCGGATGTTTTATGAATCTGTCGCATATTTGAGAAATATGAACAAGCCCGTCTTGGTGAACACCGATATCTACAAATGCACCAAAGTCAATAACATTACGAACTGTTCCTGTCATAACCATACCCGGTTTTAAGTCTTCCATGCTCATAACATCAGACATCAAAACGGGTTTTGGGAGTTCTTCACGAGGGTCTCTGCCTTTTTTTAGAAGTCCGTCTGCAATATCACGAAGAGTTGGAACACCTGTTCTGAGTTCGTTTGCAAGTTCAGTTATGTTGAATTTTTGAAGCCTTTCTTTTAAATCGCTGATATTTCCCTCTATCAAATCGGCTTCTGTGAAGCCTAATTTGCTTAAAAGTTCCTTTGCAACACTGTAACTTTCGGGGTGAACGCTTGTGTTATCAAAGACATTCTTTCCGTCTGTAATTCTAAGAAATCCTGCACATTGCTCAAATGCCTTAGGGCCTAGTTTCGAGACCTTCAAGAGTTGTTTTCTGTCGGTAAATTTTCCGTTTTCTTCACGATATGCCGTGATGTTTTTTGCGATTGACAAGTTTATTCCGGAAATATAGGAAAGAAGTGATGGAGAGGCTGTGTTTAGGTCAACACCGACACTGTTAACGCAGTCTTCGACAACTCCACCCAAACTTTCGCCTAGTTTTTTCTGGTTCATATCGTGTTGATATTGACCGACTCCGATTGCTTTTGGGTCAATTTTTACAAGTTCTGCAAGAGGGTCTTGAAGCCGTCTTGCGATTGATACGGCACTTCTTAGCGATACATCAAACTCAGGAAATTCTTCTGTTGCAAGTTTTGATGCGGAATAAACCGATGCTCCTGCTTCACTCACCATCATATAGAAAAGCTCTCTGTCTATTTCTTTTATTAGTTCAGCAACTAAAATTTCGCTTTCCTTTGATGCTGTTCCGTTGCCGATTGAAATTAAGTTTACGTTATGCTTTATTATAAGATTTTTTAAAATGGTTTTTGCCTTGTCTTTATCGTGGTTTGGAAGAGTGCAATAAACAACATTTGTGTCCAAAACTTTTCCTGTATCGTCAACAACTGCAACCTTACAGCCTGTTCTGTATCCGGGGTCAAGACCTAAAACGGTTCTGCCCTTTATTGGAGGTTGAAGAAGAAGCCCTGTTAGATTTTTTGCAAAAACTTTAATTGCCGAGTCACTTGCTCTTTCTGTCAAAATGTTTCTGACTTCCGTTTCTACCGATGGTGCGATTAAGCGACTGTAACTATCATCTATTGCGAGGGATACTGTGTCACGAGATGTGCTTGGCTGTTTTGATAATACTTGTGATTTAATAAAATCGGTACAAATGCTTTCTTCAAGTGTGATTTTTGCAGATAAAAATCCGTCCTTTTCGCCACGATTTATAGCAAGAATTCTGTGATTTGCAATTTTGTTTACAGGCTCTTGAAAATCATAATACATACTGTAAACGCTGTCTTCGTCCTTTGCAGATTTTGAAGTTAGTGTTCCGTTTTTTATAGTAAGTTCACGAATCGATTTTCTAAAATCTGCGTTATCTGAAATGATTTCTGCGATTATGTCCATAGCGCCTTGGACGGCATCTTCTGCAGTTTCCACATCTTTTTCAATGTCAATATATGAAAGAGCAAGGGAAAGCACGTCCTCTTTATTGTCTTGTGCAAAAATTATGTCAGCCAAAGGCTCTAAGCCCTTTTCTTTTGCGATTGTTGCACGAGTTCTGCGTTTTGGCCTATATGGTCTATAAATATCGTCAAGTTCTGTTATTGTTTTTGCATTTTCTATTGCAACAGAAAGTTCGTCCGTTAGTTTTCCTTGCTCGTCAATAAGCCTTGTGATTTCTTCACGTTTTTCTTGAAGAGAGCGAAGAGCCATAAGGCGTGTATGTAAATTTCTTAACACTTCGTCAGAAAGTTCGCCTGTTGCTTCCTTTCTGTATCGTGCGATAAAGGGAATAGTATTTCCCTCATCAATTAGTTTTAAGGTGTTTGTAACTTGGAACTCTTTTAAAGAAAATTCCTCCATTAATATTTTTGCGATTTTATCCATATTTTTTCCTCCAAAAATCAAGAGATATCATAATTATACTCCATATTTTTCTTTTTTGACAGTATATTTTAATATTTGTAACATAAACATAAAAAATTTTTAATTTTTTTTACAAAAACTATTGCACTTTGGGTTTGAAAATAGTATAATGGGAGAGTAATGGAGCATATGGGAGTAAATGGGAAAGATTTCCATATAAAAATTGCAATAAATCGGAAGGAGGGTGTGATAAGAAAATGTTGAGTTTTTTAGGGGAATATCCAAGACAACTTGATGAAAGAGGAAGGTTTATACTTCCTGCAAAAGTGCGTGAAAAATTATCAGGCACAATTTATATAGCACCTTCGCCGATAGATGAATGCTTAAATCTTTATCCTGAAGATGAGTGGCAAACGATTGCAGAAAAGGTTAGTGCGCTTCCTACCGTTACAAACAGAAGTGCGGCAGCACTACAAAGAAGGCTTTTTGGTAAAGCGATGTCTTGCGAGGTTGACAAGCAGGGCAGAATAACGCTTACAGAAGAACTTTTAACACACGCAGGAATGCAAAAAGACATTGTTTTGGTTGGCGTTAATTCTAAATTTGAAATTTGGGATAGCGAAAAGTGGAAAAAGGCTGATGAAGCATTCGATTCCGATATGATGATTGAAGGCATTTCGGAATACGATATCAAAATATGAGGCAGATTATGGAATTTAAACATTATTCCGTAATGCTAAAAGAGGCTGTTGATGGGCTTAATGTTAGAGAAAACGGTATATATGCTGACGGAACACTTGGTGGTGGCGGTCACTCTAACGAAATCTTAAAAAGGGCAAAAGATATTAAACTTATCGGCATAGACCAAGACGAAGAAGCGTTAAAAGCGGCAAGCGAAAGGCTTTTGGAATACAAAAATCAAACAGTTTTCGTGCATAACAATTTTTCTAATATAATAGAAGTTTTGGACGAGCTTGGGATTGAAAAAATTGACGGAATGGTTTTAGACCTTGGGGTATCGTCCTATCAGCTTGATAATGCAGACAGAGGTTTTTCCTATATGGCTGATGCACTGCTTGATATGAGAATGGATAAAAGCAAAGACGGCTCGGCATATGATGTGATAAATACATATTCCGAAGACGAACTTACAGAAATCTTCTATAATTATGGTGAAGAGAAATGGTCGAGAAGAATTGCTAAGTTCATTATTGAAAGAAGAAATATTAAACCGATTGAAAGAACATTGGAACTTTCGGAAATTGTTAAAGCAGCCATACCGCAAAAAGCAAGAGAAGGGGTTTCCCATCCCGAAAAGAGAGTTTTCCAAGCAGTTAGAATAGAAGTAAACGGCGAGCTGAAAATTTTAAAGAACGCACTAATTAATATAGTAGAAAGACTGAATAAGGGCGGTAGATTATCGGTTATAACTTTTCACTCATTAGAAGATAGAATTGTCAAGCAAACATTTTTAGAACTTCAAAAAGGCTGCATATGTCCACCGAATTTTCCTGTTTGTGTTTGTGGAAATAAACCTAAGATTAAACTGATAACAAGAAAACCAATACTTCCGTCTGAGGAAGAACTTTTGATAAATTCAAGGTCGAAAAGTGCAAAATTAAGGATTTGCGAAAAATTATAAGGAAGGAGTAATTAGACGATGAATCAAAATGACAATCTTGCTTATGCATATGATTTAGATGTATCTTCTCTTCAAAGAGAGGAAAAAATTGCAAAAATAAGAAAAGAAAGCAAAGCAAAAGCAAGGAAAAAACGCATCAAATTACATCGTACAATTATTTCTTGTATAAGCATTTTTGCATTATGTGCAGGTTTTATGATTTCAAGAAATGTATCTGCATATGAAAGCAAAAGAAATGTGGAGAAACTTCAAAAAGACCTGAACGAACTTACAGAATACGCAAGCCAAAAATCATTTGAACTTGATAAAAGTATTGACCTTGACACAGTTGAAGAGATTGCAAAAGACAAATTAAATATGGTAAGACCTGAAAAGTACCAAATGGTATATGTAAACATAAAGCAAGATGATGTGACAGAAGTCACAGCATCGGAAGTTGAAGGAATTAAAAGCTTTTTTGGTATATTTGGTGGAAAAAATTAATAAAAATAGTTATATGTATTTTGGATAGGAATGGTACAAAATGACTTTTGGAAAAATGAAAAAACGGTCTGTTAGGCTGTTTATCGTATTTTTAGCGTGTTTTGCTCTTTTGATTTTAAGGCTTGGATATTGGCAGATTGTAAGAGGCAGCCAGATGAAAGAAGCGGCAGAGCGCCAACAGACAAACAAAACGGCAATAAACGCAACAAGGGGAACTATTTACGACAGAAATCAGAAAGTTTTAGCGGAAAGCACAACGGTAAATACGGTTGTTTGTAATCCGAGAGATATAGAAAAATCTTGCAAAGACGAAGACGGGAATGTTGATAAAGCGAAACTTCGCTATATTGCAGAAAATGTTGCAAGTGCGCTTGATTTGGACGAAGACGAAGTCTATGAAAAAATTACTAAGAATAATAGATTTCAATATATAAAAAAGAGAGTATCGGTAGAAGAAGCAGATGCCATAAAGAAACTAAAAGACAGCTCAGTCGATAAGAAAACGGCTAAGCTTTTTTCCGGTGTTTATTTTGAGGAGGACTCAAAAAGATACTATCAATACAACATTGCGTCCCATATCATAGGTTTTACAGGTTATGATAATGACGGTATGCAAGGTATTGAAATGACCTTTAACGATTATTTGGCAGGAAGGGCAGGCTCGATTTTATCTGCACAAAAAGCAGGCGGAACAACAGCACAAAATCAGTTTGAAACCGATTATGATGCAAAAAAAGGTGATGATGTTGTTCTTACAATTGATTCCACAATTCAAGGAATACTTGAAAAATACTTAGAACAGGCTTGTGTTGAAAATGAATTAAAAGAGGGTGCAGCAGGAATAGTAATGAACCCTAAAACAGGCGAAATTCTTGCAATGGCAACAAAACCTGATTTTGACCTTAATGCTCCTACCGAACTTATTCAGTATGAAAAATTTGCGGTTGGTATGGACAAAGAAATTGCAGATTCGACATCGGAAAATGACGAAGTGAAAAATACGGCGGTTGCAAAAATCAGAAATAAAATGTGGAGAAACAAGGCAATTTCTGATACATATGAGCCCGGCTCAACATTTAAAATCATTACCGCTGCAATCGCACTTGAAGAGGGTGCGGCAGACCTTAATTCGCAGTTTAATTGTGGTGGTGCAAAGCAAGTCGCAGACCGAAGAATCAGATGCCACAAGGTTTCAGGTCACGGACCTGAGGATTTTGCAAGAGGTGTTATCAATTCGTGTAATGTTATGTTTATGGACCTTGGTGCAAGAATAGGCGGCGAAAAGTTTAAGGAATATTTTAAGGCATTCGGTCTTACTGAAAAGACAGGGATAGAACTTATCGGAGAATCGGGAAGTGTATATTATAGAGGGAAAATGTCTGAAACAGATGTTGCAACAAGTTCTTTCGGTCAAGGTTTTAGCGTGACCCCTATCCAGATGATAACAGCAATTTCTGCCGTTATTAATGGCGGAAAATTGATGAAGCCGCAAATTGTAAAAGAAATAAGAAACAGCGCAGGTATTGTTAAGACTTTCTATCCGGAAGTTAAAAATCAAGTTATCTCTGAGAATACATCGGCAACTATGAGAAATATCTTGGAGCAAGTGGTTGCAGACCCTCACGGAACCGGTAAGAATGCCTACATAAAAGGTTTTCGCATAGGAGGAAAAACAGGAACATCAGAAAAGGGCAGAAATAACGGAAAGCGTATTGCATCCTTTGTGGGATTTGCGCCGGCCGATGACCCGGAACTTGTGTGCCTGGTTATGCTTGATGAACCACAAGTTGCAAATAAATACGGCGGAACAATAGCAGCTCCGGTTGTTGGACGAATTATAGAAGAAACGCTTGAATATTTGGGTGTTGAAAGACACTATACAGAGGAAGAGGCAAAAACGATATCTGTTACAATTCCTGATGTTAGAGAACAAAAGGTTGAAGAAGCAACAAGAATTCTCAAAAATAAAGGTCTTAATATCAAGGTTTCGGGAAATGGAGGCGTAGTGTTAGACCAACTTCCAAAGCCCGGTGTTGCGGTTACGGATAATGCAACGGTAATTGTATATACGCAAAAGCGTGATGAAAATAAAAAAGTTTCGGTGCCTGATGTAACAGGTCTTTCGCCTGACCAAGCGAAAAAGCGCATTACAGATGCGGGACTAAACTTTGAAATTGTGGGAGCAGGCAAGACAACAACCGAAGGAGCATATGCATTTAAGCAAAGTGTTCCGGCGGGGACGATGGTAGAGCCTGCAACGGTTGTTAGTGTCGAGTTTAGACATAGTTCGTCAGACTGATTTAAAAGGTCAGGTAGATTATCTGCCTGACCTTGTGGTTTATTGTTAAAGGAGATTTTATTATGCTTGCAAGTGAGTTATTTGGCGAAAAGTGGATATGGGAAGATAGAGAAATAACAGAAATTACAATAGATTCAAGAAAAGCAAAAGAGGGAAGCTGCTTTATTTGTATAAATGGTGAGAAACAAAATGGCCATGATTTTGCTAAAAGTGCTGCAAAAAATGGTGCATCGGTAATTATTGCAGAAGAAAAAATATCCTGCGATGCGCCTGTTATAATGTGTGAGAATACAAAGATTGAAATGGTAAAAATTTCATCAAAATTCTATAATGAACCTGAAAAATCTTTAAAACTTATCGGCATAACGGGAACGAACGGCAAAACAACAGTAAGTTATTTGATAAAGAAGATACTTGAAACGGCAGGAAAAAAAGTTGGGGTTATAGGAACGAATGAAATTTTGGTTGGCGACAGTCCTGTTGGAATAAAATCGTCAACACCTACAACACCAAATTCTTTGGAACTTCGTCAAATCTTCGCAAAAATGCTGGAAATGGGAGCAGAATATGTCGTGATGGAGGTTAGTTCACACGCATTAGAACTTCACAGAGTTTGGGGACTCAATTACGAGGTTGGAATATTTACAAATCTTACACAAGACCATTTAGACTATCACAAAACAATGGAGAATTATTTTCTTGCGAAAGCCAAATTGTTTAATATTTCAAAGGTCGCAGTTGTAAATATTGACGATGAATATGGCGCAAGACTTAGAGAAACAGTGCCTTGCAAACTAATTACTGTCGGAACAAAAAATTCTGATATGGTTGCGAAAAATATAAAAATCGATGCAAGAGGTGTCGATTTTGATATTGAGTATAACGGAGAAACTAAAAAAGTTTGCCTTGCAATATCCGGTATGTTTAGTGTGTATAATGCACTTTCAGCACTTGGAGGGACAGTATCTCTTGGAATGGATATTGAAACTGCGATAAACGGATTGGCACTTGCAACCGGGGTAAAAGGCAGACTTGAAAATGTGCCGACAAACACTGATTTTTCGGTAATTATCGACTATGCCCATACTCCTGACGGGCTTGAAAATGTTTTAAAAGCAGTAAATTCCTATAAAAAAGGAAGAGTTATCTCTGTGTTTGGTTGCGGTGGAGACCGTGATGCAACAAAGCGTCCCATTATGGGGAATATAGGAACAAGTCTGTCAGACATTTCAATAATAACTTCTGATAACCCAAGAACTGAAAATCCTGAGAGCATAATTGAAGAAATTGTAAAAGGGGTTAAAGGTGGAGAATATAAAGTAGTTGTAAATAGACGCGAAGCTATAAAATATGCCCTTTCCATAGCAAAAAAAGACGATATCGTGCTTCTTTTGGGAAAGGGACAAGAAACATATCAAATTATCGGAACAGAAAAAATGCATTTTGATGAACGTGAAATAGTGAAAGAAATTTTGGAGAAATAATTATGCAAAGATTAAATGTTGAAGAAATTTTGGCGGCGACAAATGGAAGTTTGATTTGTGGAGAAAAGGACTTTGTGATTTCAGAAATAACCACCGATTCAAGAAAAGCAGGGGTTAATATGCTTTTTGTGCCAATTGTTGGTGAAAACAATGACGGTCACGATTATATTGGAAACGCATTTGAAAATGGTGCAGATGTTGTAATCACGCATAGAAACATTCCTAAAAGAGACGATAAAACTATAATAAAAGTGCAGGATACAAGAATTGCTCTTGGAGATATTGCGCGCTTTTACAAGGAAAAATATAATTTGCCGACCGTTTCTATAACAGGAAGCGTAGGAAAAACAACAACGAAAGATATGATTTCTTCCGTTTTGACAATGAAATATAACACACTAAAAACTCAAGGGAATTTTAATAATGATATTGGGCTTCCACTAACTATTTTTAGGTTGGTGGGAAAGCACGAAGCGGCAGTTTTGGAAATGGGTATGTCGCATTTTGGTGAAATTCATTATTTGGCGTCCATTGCAAAGCCTGACATCGCCGTTATTACAAACATCGGTATGTCGCATATAGAAAATTTAGGCTCACAAGAAAATATTTATCGCTCAAAAATGCAAATTTGCGACTTCTTAAAAGAAGACGGTGTTTTGATTGCGAATGGTGACGATAAATTTTTGGCAAAAAAGCAAGATAATATCCCGACTCTTTTATATGGTATTGAAAATAAAAACTCGGATATTGTGGCTGAAAATATTGAGAATTTAGGACTTGACGGAAGCAAATTTACTGTAAAAATTGACGGACAAGAATATTCGGTTTGGGTAAAAGTGCCGGGTATTCACAATATATATAATGCTCTTGCTGCAATTTTGGTCGGCAGAAAAATGGGCGTTGAAATGAAGGATATTATTGACGGAATAAGAGAATTTCAACTAACAAATATGCGAATGGAAATAAAGCACTTTGGTGAAATTACGGTTATTGATGACACATATAACTCTGCTCCGGATTCCATAAAAGCAGCACTTAAAGTTTTGCAAGATACAAAATCAAGCCGCAAGATTGCGGTTTTGGGCGATGTTTTGGAAATGGGCGATTTTGCTGAAAAGGAACTCTATGCCATAGGCACAAATATGTCTGACATTGATGCACTTGTGACAGTTGGACAAAATGCAAAATTTATTGCAAAGGGTGCGACTCTTGCAGGAGTAGCAACAGTTAAGAGTTTTGATAATAATGAAGATGCAATAAAATTCCTAAAAGAATTCGTAAAAAACGGCGACCATCTTCTTATAAAAGCATCTCGTGGAATGCACTTTGAAAAAATTGTAGAATCGTTTGAGGAGAGATAAAAAATGATTACAGATATACTTGAAAAATTGACCGAAATGAATTCTGTCGTTTTGTTGCCCTTATTAATCGCTTTTGCCACTGCTGCCGGTTTAGCACCTGTAATTATTCCGTGGCTTAAAAAACTGAAATTTGGGCAAGAAATTTTAGATATTGGCCCAAATTGGCACAAGAAAAAGGAAGGCACTCCTACAATGGGCGGAATGATGTTCATTTCAGGAACAATTCTCGCGACAGTAATAATGCTTATTATTAACTTTGATATTAAACTTTTAATGATGCTGTTAATCTCGGTTGGATTTGGACTAATTGGATTTGTAGATGATTATATAAAGGTAGTAAAAAAGCGTAATTTAGGACTTACCGCAAAACAAAAATTTGCACTTCAAACAATTTTGGCAGGTTTATACATATTTGTGCTAAAAGAAACAGGAAATCTTGAAAACAGTATAAGTATTCCGTTTGTGAATAGGGCAGTCCCTATGCCGTGGATTTTATATGTAATTCTTATTTTGTTTGTTGTAACGGGTACGGTAAATGCAGTTAACTTAACGGACGGAATAGACGGACTTGCAACAAGTATCACAAGCGTTGTGCTTCTGTTCTTTATGATAGTCGGCGTACTTTTTGAAGATATGGGAACTGTTTGGTTCTCCGTTTCAGCACTTGGCGGCTGTTTGGGATTTTTGATATTCAATAAATATCCTGCAAAGGTGTTTATGGGAGATACAGGCTCACTTTTCTTAGGCGGGGTTTTATCGGTGCTTGCAGTTGGACTTAAAATGCCTATAATTTTGGTAATTGTAGGATTTGTGTATCTTTTTGAAACATTATCGGTTATAATTCAAGTAACAAGCTTTAAATTGACGGGAAAAAGGGTATTTAAAATGACACCTATTCATCACCATTTTGAAATGTGTGGATGGAAAGAGAAAAAAATTGTTAGAGTGTTTACTTCTATAACGGCAATTCTTTGTGTTATAGGAATAATTTCACTTATGCCATATTTAGCAAATATTTTATAGGAAAGGAAAATGTGCGATGGCTATTAAAACCATAGAGCCAAAGAAAACAAGAAAAACAACAAAAAAAAGAGTATCCAAAATAGAAAAACTTGATAGCATTGAGCCGTTAAGAATACAAAAAAATGACTTTAATAGCAGTATGTCACATAAAGTTAGTAGCGTTAAAAGAAAAAAGAAAGACAAGGGAAAGGGTATTATCGCTACCATAAAAGAGGGGATAAAAAATGGTGGCGAAATCGACTATACATTTTTGCTGCTTGCAATAGTACTTACTATTTTAGGTCTTGTAATGCTATTGTCTGCATCTACACCTGCCGCAAATATTAAAACGGGCAGAAGTTATTTCTTCTTTATAAGGCAATTTGTTTTTGTAGTTGCGGGATTGGTCGCAATGTATATTTGCTCGGTTACAGATTACAGAATCTATAAAAAATATGCATATAAAGGTTTTTGGGTTGGCGTTATTCTGCTTATTTTGGTATTGATACCACATATAGGCGTATCAAGAAACGGTTCAAGGCGTTGGATAAATTTTGGTATCTTAGACTTTCAGCCGTCCGAATTGGTAAAATTTTTGGTTGCCGTATTTTTTGCATACCTTGTTGATAAGAAAAAATATGACATAAAGACATGGAAAGGTTTGTTTTCATACGGACTTCTGCTTGCGTGTGTTGTGGGACCTATTATGCTGGAAACTCACCTTAGTGGTGCTATCGTTATTTCAGGTATTGCACTTTGCATTTTGATTGTTGGTGGTGCAAATATGAAAATTATTTCGGTTGGTGCTATTGGCGCATTAGGAGCAGGTTCTTTATTGGTTTTTGCGATGCCGTCACGAATGGCAAGAGTGACAAGTTTTATTCATCCTTTTGCAGACCCGCAAGGAAAAGGCTATCAAATTATTCAGTCGCTATATGCGATAGGCTCAGGCGGAGTGTTCGGAAGAGGTCTTGGTCAGAGTATGCAGAAGTATTCCTTCCTCCCAGAGCCTTACAATGATTTTATATTTGCAGTTATAAGCGAAGAACTAGGTCTTGTGGGTGCAATATTTATTATTTTACTTTTTGCAGGATTAATAATTAGAGGAATGAGTATTGCACTAAAAACAAAAGATACCTTTGGTATGCTTTTAGGCGTAGGAATTGTTTCACAAATTGCAATTCAAACAATATTAAATATTGCAGTTGTTACATCAAGTGTGCCGAATACCGGCGTTACCCTTCCGTTTTTCAGTTACGGCGGAACGGCGATTTTGATATTATTAGCAGAAATCGGTGTCGTGCTTAATATTTCAAAAACGGCACAAAACAATAATTAAGAGGTACAAAAAATGAGAATTCTATTTGCAGGCGGTGGAACGGCAGGACATATAAACCCTGCTCTTTCAATAGCAAATTATATAAAAGAGAAAGAACCGCAATTTGAAGCACTTTTTATAGGAACAAAAAGAGGACTTGAAACAAAACTTGTCCCTTCCGCAGGCTATGATATAAAATATATTGATATTTGCGGGATAAACAGGAAAAATCTGCTAAAAAACATATCTGTCATTAGAAAACTTCAAAAAGCAAAAAAAGATATGAAAAAAATTATAGAAGATTTTAAGCCTGACGCAGTTGTATGCACAGGTGGTTATGTTTCAGGCCCTGTTATGATGGCGGCACACAAAGCGGGAGTGCCGGCAATTATACACGAGCAAAATGTTTATCCGGGACTTACTGTAAAAGGCTCACAAAAATATGCGGATTATATTGCAGTTAGTTTTACTGAAACGATGGAGTTTATTAAAAAATGCAAATGCGTTGTTACCGGAAATCCGATAAGACCTGAGGTTTTAAGGGCAAATAGTGAAGAATCAAGGGCAAAACTCGGAATGACGGATAAACCATTTGTACTTGTTTTTGGCGGAAGCTTAGGCGCCGGAAAAATTAACGATACAATGATTGAGGTTCTAAAATATATTTGCAAAGATGAAAGTATAAATCTTCTTTTTGGCACAGGCGACAAGAACTTTAATAAGGTTATGGAAAAGATTAAAGAAGAGAATGTTATTCTTCCGGAAGGTGTCAAGGTTGTACCATATATAAACAATATGAATGAGGTAATGTCGGCTTGTGACATTGTTGTGTCAAGGGCAGGGGCAATCACAGTATCAGAGATTGCGGCACTCGGCAAGGCATCAATACTAATTCCATCGCCTAATGTAGTAAGAAATCATCAAGAACAAAATGCTCGTGAATTTGAAAAAAACGGAGCAGCAAAGGTTATTACAGAAGATGAGTTGACACCGAAAAAGTTGTATGATACAATGATTGAAATGGCAAGCGATGATGAAGAAAGACACAAAATGCAAGAAAATGTTAAAAAACTTGCGAAGACTAATGCCACGGAGGAAATCTACAACTTAGTAAAAACTATGATAAAATAGTTTGATGGAGGGATGCCTATGAAGAAAATAGTGACGCTATTGCTATCAGCCGTCTTATGCTTTGGAATGATAGATTCTGTTGCTATGGCAGAGGAAGAGATGGTTTTAGAAAATCTTTCTCTGGATATAGAAAACTTTAAAAAACCTACCGGCACAGATATTAACATTAGAGAAAAAAGCACTACTAATAAAAGTTCTATATCTTTATTTGCAAAGGCTCCATTAACATCAACACCGGTTTATGATGATTGGAAAGAATATACAATAAATCAGATAAAAAACCATGTCGAACAAATTTCGTACAATGAACCAATTCCTTACGAAGATTTTGCTGAATTTGTTTTTGAGTGTTATTTTAGATATGATTTAATGATTTATGCTGATTGCTCTATAAATACAACTAAAATTAATAATAAGACTTACATTACTGATTGTGAATTCCAATATATTTTATCTCAAGAAGATTCGGTTAAAGCAGTTGAGATGATGGACGCTGAGATAGCAAAATATTTGGAGGCTTGCAAAGACGCACCTGATTTGCTTGGAAAAATTCTTATAATTCACGACAAAATGTGTAAGGATAATGCATACGCATATGAAGAACTGAAAGGAAATGGCACGAGGCTTATTTATACAGCATACGGCTTTTTTGCAAACAAAAGGGCTGTATGTCAAGGAAATTCCATTGCCTTTAAAGCGATTTGTGACGCACTTAACGAAGAGTTAAAAGAGGAAAACGACACGACAGAAGATTTTATTGAAACGGGACTTTGCTATTCTGACAGTATCAACCATATTTGGAACACTGTTAAAATAGACGGAAAATGGTACTATTTAGATGAAACATGGGACAATTTAACATTGATTAAGTATGGAAATTCTGTCTATATGACGGGGGATATTGTAGATACTTTATATGCGCAAAAAGGATTGTTAAAAAGTGCAACTGAAGAAAAAAAGGCAGGAATTCAACAAATAATAGACCTGTGTAACACAATTCTAAATGAAGGTGTTAGATTTAACTATGCAAATCACGATAATTTTTTAGTGCCGGAGGAACAAATGGCTAATCATTTGAGTGGCTCAAGTGATAGTTTTAGCCTTTGGGGATATTTTTATTATTATGATATTGAGTGCGATGATGACAAATATTTGAGTGGATACATATTTAATGGTAAAAATACTGTTGGGTATATAGGAAATATATCTTTTGAAAATAATAGATATAAAATCGAAAAATATGCTACCACGCAGCCATTTTGGTCAACTACTGTTACATCACTTGGAGTAGTAACAACTGATGTGTTTGTAAAAGACAATAAAAATACTATTGGAGTTTTGATGAATCAGGATATTGATGAAGGATTATACATTCCTGAGGTTATTAGCAGAATAAATGGTAGTATAGAAAATGTCGGATTAATAACAACCGAAAAAGCAACAGGCGCTTTAACGGCGCAAATACCAATTAAGGATGGAGTAAATAAGGTTTTTATTTGGGAAAACAGCACACTAAGACCACTAACTAAAATGATTCAAATTAACAATTAAAATTGCTATATTATATAGCAATTTTTTTGTTGTGTTTTTCTTTAAAATATGGTAAAATTAAGTAATAATTAGTTTTGGAGGAAGATATGTTTGAGAAATTTTATCCTGATTTTTTCTTTCGTTCAATAGACGATATTGATGAGGAATTCTTTTTGGTAAACGGCATAAAATTTGCGATTTTAGATATAGATAATACCCTTGTAAGCTATAAAACTACGGTGGCAGACAAAAGAGCAAAAGCCTTTTTAAATATGTTAACAAAAAATGGTATAAAATTTGCATTTGTTTCAAATAATCATAAGGATAGGGTATCACTTTTTGCTAAGGAATTTAATGCGATTTTTGTAAATGATGCAGGAAAACCCTTCACATTCGGAATAAAAAGGGCTATGAAAAAAATAGGTGCTGATAAAAAGCATACAGTTTTAATTGGTGACCAAGTTTTTACCGATGTATATGCAGGCAAAAATGCAGGGATTATAACGGTTATGGTAAATCCGATAGAAGCAAAAGAAACACCATTTTTCGGACTTAAAAGAAGAATGGAAAAGATTGTTTTGAAAAACTACAAAAGATAGCGGAGGAAATAATATGGGAGCAATATTTGGTGTTGCGGGGAACAGTGACAGTTTTTATAAATCAGGTCATAAATCCTCGGAAGAAATGCCGAAATGGTTAAAAGAATTCGGACTTGATGCATACGAATATCAATGTGGAAACGGTGTTCGTTGCGGAAGGGCGACTGCTGAAAAGATAGCGAAAAACGCAGCTGAAAACGAAATTATTATGAGCGTTCATTCTCCGTATTATATTAATCTTGCAACAAATGATGAGGAAAAGCGTATTTCGAGTGTAAATTATATCTTACAATCAGCTGAACTTGTAAAATATCTTGGCGGAGAAAGAGTGGTTGTTCACTGCGGAGCACTTTGCAAATTAACAAGAGAAGAAGCCTTGGAATACGCAAAAAAAACACTCATATTGGCAAGAGAAAAGATGATAGAGATGGGTTTTTCGGGTGTTAGACTTTGCATAGAAACTATGGGGAAAATCAATCAATTAGGTGATTTAAATGAAGTTTTGGAACTTTGCAAACTTGACGATAGTTTTCTTCCGTGCATTGATTTTGGGCACTTAAATGCAAGAACTTTGGGTGGATATAAGGTAAAAGCAGATTTTGAAGAAATTTTCGACTCGATTGAAAACCAACTGGGTAAAGAAAGATCAAACACTTTTCATAGTCATTTTAGTAAAATTGAATACACAAAAGGTGGAGAAAAGAAGCATCTGACTTTTGAAGATAATATCTATGGCCCGAATTTTGAGCCTGTTGCTGAAATAATATTAGAAAGAAACCTATCACCAACAATAATTTGCGAATCGGCAGGAACTCAGGCTGAAGATGCACTGCAAATGAAGAATATTACTAAATTGTTAAAAAAATAACAAATTTTGTAAATATTATTGACAATTGGTAAAACTTAGAGTATAATGCAAAAAAGCAGTTCTAAAAAAACTGTGTAGGAGGAGTTTTGAAATGGCAAAAGAAACGATTGAGGCTGTAAAAAATGCTGAAAATAAAGCTGCTCAGATTATCCTTGATGCAGAAAGAGAAGCAAGTGAGCTTTTGGCTTTAGCCGGTGAAGATGCTGAAAAAAAGCTGAGAGAGCAAAAAGCCAATGAAGAACTAAAAACAAAGGATAGCATTGAAAGGATAAAGGATACACAAAAAAAAGACTTTGAAACCTATAAAACTGAGGTTTTAGAAGAATGTCAAAAAAGAAGAAATACACTACTTAATAATAAAGAATTATTAATGGGTAAGATAATAGAAGCAGTGAAAAAGGGTTAATGCTGCAAAATAAGTTCTGCCTATTAAATTGGGCAGACAGGATTTTGGTCTGTCTTTTTTATATAGTGAAATGAGGTGATAAATTGGCACTTGTAAAAATGAAGCGAATGGAACTTGTTGGCTTAAACAGCGAGAGAAAGCGTTTGATTGAATACTTGCAAAGATGTGGAATTGTTGATATTTCAGACAGCCGAGAGGGTGTTTTGGAAAGTCGTGAAACGGCTCAAAGCATTTCGAAATTTGAATCAAATATGTCTACTGTAAATTCTGCAATTTCTCTTTTGCCAAATGATAAAGGCGGGTTTTTTGATAAAAGACCTCAAATAAGTCTTGATGAATACAAATTGAAAAATGGGGAAACTTCAGAGGTTATGGAGATTGCAAATAACATAATTTCCATAAACAAAAATATTGAAAAAAATAAAGACGAAATCTTAGGCTTTGAAGTTGAAAAAAGTACCCTTGAAACCTATCTAAATCTTGATGTTAGAGCCGATATAAACGGAACAAAATTTACCAAAATTAAAATCGGTGTTTTGGAAGGTGAATGGGACAGCGACAGAATTTGGCAAAAATTAAACGAACACGAGATTTTTGCAGTTCACTTTGAGATAGTAAAAAGCACAAAGCAACAAACGGTCTTGTGGATTATCTATCTCAAAACCGATGAAGAAAAAATATCAAGGTTTTCGGCGAATATAAACTTAATTTCACCCAAAAATATGCCGAAAGATGAGCCGAAAAAAAGGCTGCAATTCATTGAAAACGAGATTGCAAGATTGGAAAATCAAAATAAAGAGTTAAAGCAAGAACTGTTGGCAAGTGAAAAATATCGTGAACAGTTAAAACTTTTTTATGATAAGTTGTCGGTAAGGAAAGATAAATATGTTGCATTAAAAAATGTCGGAATTACCGAAAATGCGTTTTTTATAAGCGGATATGTGCCGTATGAAAAAGCAGAAAGATTTAAAGAGACTTTGGAAAAAGAATTTACCGTTTCGGTTGAGTTTTTTGAACCGAGCGGGGAGGAAGATGTTCCGACGGAATTTAAAAACAACTTTTTTGTAGAGCCGGTTGAGGGCATAACTTCTGACTATTCGATGCCGTCCGGCCACGATATTGACCCAAATCCGATTATGGCAGTATTCTATTACTTTTTCTTTGGAATGATGTTTTCCGATGCGGGCTATGGACTGTTAATGATGATAGTTTGTGGACTGTTAGGATATGGAAATTTTATTGATAAAGAAAAGCGAAGAGGATATAGAATGTTCTTCTTCTGCGGAATATCCACAACATTTTGGGGGATAATGTACGGAAGTTTCTTTGGGGACTTGATTGCGACTCTTTCAAAAACCTTCGGAAACGGCACATTGGCTCTTTCGCCGGTGTTAGTTGACCCCGTAAAAAAACCGCTGACAGTATTAATAATGAGTGTTGCATTTGGCGCAATTCACATTTTGACCGCTATGGCGATTAAGTTTTACACAACATGGAAGGAAGGCAAAAAACTTGATGCAATCTTTGATACGGGATTTTGGATGATAGTTATTCTTGGTATTGGAGTTTTAGCAACAGGTGTTGCATTTGGTATTGACATCGTTTCGAATGTTGGAAAATATATGGCAATAGGCGGTGCTGTCGGGCTTGTTTTGACGCAAGGAAGAACAAGCAAAAATCCGATAATGAAGCTATTAAACGGACTTCTTAGTTTATATGATATTACAAGTATTGTAGGCGATGTGCTTTCCTATTCAAGACTTATGGCATTAGGACTTGCAACAGGGGTTATTGCATCGGTTATAAATGTTTTAGGTTCACTTGGTGGTAAAAGTGTTGTTGGAGTTATAAGTTTCATTATAATCTCTCTTTTTGGACACCTTTTGAACTTTGCTATTAATATGCTGGGGGCATATGTTCATACAAACAGATTACAGTATGTTGAGTTTTATCAAAAATTTTATGAGGGTGGCGGAAGAAAATATGCCCCACTCAAATTAAAAACAAAATATAATGAATTCAAGTGATAAATGAAAGGATGATTATTATGTTAAATTTAGGTATGGTTTTTGCATTATTAGGAGTTGCTATTGCAGTAGGTCTTGCAGGTATGGGTTCTTCAAAGGGTGTTGGTATTGCATCAGAAGCAGCATCAGCAGTTGTTGCAGATGACCCAAGCAAGTTTGGTAAACTTCTTATTTTGCAGCTTCTTCCGGGTACTCAAGGTCTTTATGGTCTTATTGTAGGAGTTATGGTTCTTCTTAATATAGGCATTTTAGGTGGAGAAGTAATTGCAGATGTTCCGACAGGTCTTGCATATTTTATGGCTTGCCTTCCAATTGGAATAGCGGGATATTTCTCGGCAAAAGCACAAGGTAGAGTTGCCGCAACAGGTGTTAATCTAACAGCAAAAAGACCTGAAGAAAGTTCAAAAGCTATCGTTTCAGCATCTCTTATCGAACTTTATGCACTATTAGGATTTATCACATCTTTCCTAACAGTTATCAATATTCCTCGCTAAATATGAACTAAAAAATTCATAGAAAGGAGCGATGGGATTTGGCAGGATTAGAACTTATTTTAGATACAATTATAAATGATGCAAAAAAAGTGGCGGACGAAAAGATTGAGAGTGCAAAAAAGCAAATTGAAATTATAAACTCCGAATATGACGCAGAAATACAAAAGGTCAAAGAAAATAGTGAAAAAGATTTAGAAGAGACAAAAAAACTTTTTGATGAGCGCTTTGAAAATGAGAAAAAAGCATATAAAAGAGAAATGCTTTTGAAGGAAGAAAGAGCAGTCGCAACAGAGATTATTGATGCAGCAAAAGAAAAGATTTTTTCAATGCCTAAGGAAGAATATTTTGCATTTTTAACAGAAATCTTCAAAAATCAAAATGATTTTAAAAGCGGAGAAGTTTTACTTTGTAAAGAAGATAGAGAAAATATGCCGACAGATTTTATTGAAAATCTTGGCAGTGGGTTTACTTTATCCAATGAGGTGATTAAGAATCGAGGCATTTTGGTTAGAAATGGCAGAGTGGAAATAAATCTTACTATTAATGCGATTTTCCACGAAATTGAAAGCAGGCTCTATGATATTGCTTGCTGTAAGGAGTGAAAATATTGAAGGATATTGAGTATGTTTATGCTGTTTCCTATATAAAAACTCTTGAAAATAAAATGTTATCTATAAATGATATTAATGCACTTATAGGCTCAGAAAATATCGAGTATGCAAAAAAAATCTTAAATGAGCGTGGATGGATTGGAGATAACACCGAAGAACTATTAAAAAACGAGTTAAAAAGAGCTTGGAGTTCTGCTTATGAGGTATGCCCGAAAGATGCACCGATTGAAATACTGTTATATGAAAACGATTTTCATAACCTAAAAACAGTGTTAAAGGCGTTTGTATCATCGGTTGATTGGAGGAATATGATTTTATCTCCATCAATCACAGACCCCGAACTTATGGAAACTGCATTAAAAACTAAAAATTTTGGAATTCTGCCAAACTATTTAGAAGATACGCCGGAACGTGCTTATAAAATTTTGACATCTACGATGGACGGACAACTCACGGAAATTTTTGTGGACAAGGCTGAACATCTTGCAGTTTTAAAAAGGGCAAATGAAGAAAAGAATGATTTTTTGATAGGTTTTGCAGAACTTTTAATAAAAATTTCCGATGCAAAAACAGCATGGCGATGTAATCTTGGCAACAAGTCAAGAGATTTTATAAAAGATGCTTTGATTAATGAGAAAGAAGCGTTTTTCGGTAATTTAGAATCTATAAAAAATGAAATAAAAATGATGTTCCCCGATGCAGATGTATCTTCAATTACAAGCTTTGAAAAGTGGTGCGACAACAAAAAACTTGCTTATGCAAAAATGGCGAAGAATGATAGTTTTGGATTTGCGCCGATTTTAGCATTTTTAATAGGGAAAAGTTTTGAGGTTCAAGCAGTTAGAATAATTTTGGCTTGCAAAGAAAACGGCTTAAATGAAGAGGATATAAAAGAAAGGTTGCGTGATTGCTATGTATAAAGTCGGTGCTTTGGGTGACTATGACAGTATATGTGCGTTTGCAGCTTTGGGAATAGATGTTGTTTCGTGCAGCGACAAAAAGGACGCTCAGGAAAAACTTAAAAATATGGCAAAGTCAGGCTTTGGCGTAATATACATTACAGAAGATTATTATTTGGAACTTGAAGACGAAATTTTGGAGTATAAAGAGGCAATTATCCCTGCAATTATCCCAATTCCGTCGGTAAAAGGTTCAAAGGGAATCGGAAGACAGCGAATGAAAAAATTTGTAGAACAGGCTGTTGGTTCTGATATAATTTATAACGACTAATTGGAAAGGACGGACTTAAATGGAGAAACACGGAATAATTAAAAAAGTATCCGGCCCACTTGTCATTGCAGAGGGTATGAGAGATGCTAATATGTACGATGTTGTCCGAGTAAGCGATATAGGTTTAGTTGGCGAAATAATCGAGATGCACGGAGAAAATGCATCAATTCAGGTATATGAAGAAACATCAGGTCTTGGCCCCGGCGGAAAGGTGGTTTCAACAAATGAGCCACTATCTGCAGAACTTGGCCCCGGACTTATTAAGAGTATCTATGACGGTATTCAGCGCCCACTTGATGCTATTATGGAACAGGCGGGAAATCGTCTTGAAAGAGGCGTTAATGTTCCTGCACTAAACAGAGAAACAAAGTGGGAATTTGTGCCAACTGCTAAACCGGGAAAAGTATCAGGCGGTGACATATTAGGAACAGTTGCAGAAACAGAAGTTGTGGAACACAAAATAATGGTGCCGCCAACTTGGAGCGGAGAACTTATTGAACTAAATGCCGGCTCATATACTGTAACAGAGCCGATAGGCAAAATCAAACTTGATAATGGCGAAATAAAGGAACTTACTCTTATGCAAAAGTGGCCTGTCCGTGTGGGTAGACCATACAAGAAAAAGTTATCCCCGGATATGCCGCTTGTAACAGGACAAAGGGTAATTGATACACTTTTCCCAATCGCAAAAGGTGGAGTTGGAACAGTTCCCGGACCTTTCGGAAGCGGTAAAACGGTTGTTCAACACCAACTTGCAAAATGGGCAGACGCAGATATCGTTGTATATATCGGATGCGGCGAACGTGGAAACGAAATGACCGACGTTTTGAATGAATTTCCGGAAATTAAAGACCCAAAAACCGGAAAAACTCTTATGGAAAGAACTGTTTTGATTGCAAACACATCGGATATGCCGGTTGCAGCGAGAGAAGCGAGCATTTATACAGGTATAACAATAGCAGAATATTTTCGTGATATGGGGTACTCTGTTGTACTTTTGGCAGACTCAACATCTCGTTGGGCAGAGGCACTTCGTGAAATGAGTGGTCGTTTGGAAGAAATGCCGGGTGAAGAAGGCTATCCTGCTTATTTAGGAAGCAGATTGGCAGGATTTTATGAACGTGCAGGCCGTGTTGTGTCTTATGGTAATGATGACAGAGTTGGAGCGCTTAGTGTTGTTGGTGCTGTTTCCCCGCAAGGTGGAGATATTTCAGAACCGGTTTCTCAGGCTACACTTAGAATTGTTAAGGTTTTCTGGGGACTTGATTCAAGCCTTGCATACAGAAGACATTTTCCGGCAATAAACTGGCTAAAAAGTTATTCATTATATGTGGATATGATGGCAAAATGGTACGATGAGAATGTATCAAAGGATTGGATTCCGCAAAGAACACGCCTTATGGCACTTTTGCAAGACGAAGCAGAACTTGAAGAAATGGTGAAACTTGTTGGTATGGACGCCTTAGTTGCAGGAGATAGACTAAAACTCGAAATTGCTCGTACAATAAGAGAAGACTATTTGCACCAAAACGCATTCCACGAAGTTGACACCTATGCATCTCTTCATAAACAGTGCGTAATGTCAGGGCTTATACTTAAATTTTATGATTTAGCAAAGCAAGCGTTATCTGACGGAGTAAATATAAACAAAATTGTTATGATGCCTGTAAGAGAGCGTATTGGAAGAATTAAATATGTTCCTGAGAATGATGTAGAAAAGGAATACGACAAAATCGTGGAGCAGATTATAAAAGAAATAGATGAGCTAAAAAAGGAGGTAAACCAAGATGCCTAAGGAATACAAAACAATTGAAGAGGTTTCAGGGCCTTTAATGCTTGTCAAAAATACATCAGGAGTCACCTATAACGAACTTGGAGAAATTGAACTTGCCGATGGCACAAGAAGAAGATGCCGAGTTCTTGAAATTAACGGTTCTGATGCACTTGTGCAACTTTTTGAAAGCAGTGCCGGAATAAACTTGGAAGATTCAAAAGTTCGCTTTTTGGGACACGGAATCGAACTTGGTGTTTCGGAAGATATGTTGGGCCGTGTATTTGACGGACTTGGTAGACCTAAGGACGGAAAACCTGAGATTATTCCTGACAAAAGAGAAGATATCAACGGAACTCCTATGAACCCTGCTGCGAGAATTTATCCTGAGGAATTTATCCAAACGGGTGTTAGTGCGATTGACGGACTTAACACACTGGTAAGAGGTCAAAAACTTCCGATTTTCTCGGGAAGTGGTCTTCCTCATGCAAATCTTGCAGCACAAATTGCAAGACAGGCAAAAGTTCTTGGTGATGGTGGGAAGTTTGCCGTTGTTTTTGCGGCTATTGGTATCACATTTGAAGAAGCAGAATACTTCGTGCAAGACTTTAAAGATACGGGTGCAATGGAAAGAACAGTTCTATTCGTAAATCTTGCAAATGACCCTGCAATAGAGCGTATTGCAACACCTAAAATGGCTCTTACTGCGGCAGAATATCTTGCATTCGAAAAGGATATGCACGTTCTTGTAATAATGACAGACATTACAAACTATGCAGATGCTCTTCGTGAAATTTCGGCTGCCAGAAAGGAAGTGCCGGGGCGTAGAGGATACCCGGGCTATATGTACACAGACCTTGCAACGCTTTATGAAAGAGCAGGAAGATTAAAGGGTAGTGAAGGCTCAATAACACTTATTCCTATTTTGACAATGCCGGAAGATGACAAAACTCACCCAATTCCTGACCTTACAGGCTATATTACCGAGGGGCAAATAATTCTTTCTCGTGAACTTTACAGAAAAAATGTTATGCCTCCTATTGATGTTTTGCCGAGTCTTTCAAGACTTAAAGATAAAGGTATTGGTGAGGGCAAGACAAGAGAAGACCATTCAAATACGATGAACCAACTTTTTGCGGCTTATGCAAGAGGAAAAGAAGCAAAAGAACTTATGGTTATTTTAGGAGAAGCGGCACTTTCAGAGGTTGATAAACTATACGCAAAATTTGCCGATGAATTTGAAAAGCGTTATGTATCACAAGGATACACAACAAACAGAAGTATTGAAGAAACTCTTGACATCGGTTGGGAACTGATATCTATTTTGCCAAGAGCAGAATTAAAACGTATTAAAGATGAGTATTTAGATAAATATTATAAAGGATAAACTCCTGTTAGAATGTAGGAAAGGAGATAAAAGATGGCAGAATTAAATGTAAATCCTACCCGAATGGAATTAACTAGGATTAAAAAAAGTCTTGCCGTTGCGACAAAAGGACACAGACTTTTAAAAGACAAGCGTGATGAACTTATGAGACAGTTTCTGAGTATTATGCGTGAGGCAAAAGAACTTCGTGAAACGGTAGAAAAAAATCTTTCAAAAGCAAATCGTTCGCTTGCGGTTGCCGGTTCTGTTTTGCAAAGGGAAGTAATAAATTCGGCGCTTTTAATTCCAAAACAGGAAGTTATGCTGGATGTTGAGAAGAAGAATATTATGAGCGTTGATGTTCCCGTTTTTAATATAAAAATGAGAACAGAAGAAAAGAGCGATATTTTTTCTTATGGTTATGCCTTTACCGGAGGAGATTTGGACTCTGCGATTATGTCAATGTCTGGTGTTTTTGGCGAAATGATGCGTCTTGCAGAACTTGAAAAGTCTGCCGAAATGCTTGCAGGTGAAATTGAAAGAACACGAAGAAGAGTTAATGCGCTTGAATATGTTATGATTCCGAATTATCAAGATACGATAAGAAGAATTACAATGAAGCTAGATGAGGCGGAGCGTTCTAATACGGTAAGACTTATGAAAGTCAAGGATATGATGATAGAGGAAAACATAAAGGCAAAAAAGGATAAAGAAAAATCGTACTCATAAAGAGTACGATTTTTTTGTAAACTATTCAGAATCAAGAGATAAAAGAAGCCTTGCAAGGTCTTGCTTTGAAAGTTCGTATTTTTCGTTAAATCCAAAAGCCTTTGGAATTGATAATCTTTTTAAGACTTCGTTTGCATAGGACACCGTTACAGGCGTTAATGGTCTGAACATATTATCCTCGCTTTCAACAATTCCAAGAACTTTTGCTGTTCCAACTGCTGAGTAAAAGGTGTCGTCAGTGCTTACATCAGCAAAGTTTTCGGCAAAGTCTTCTTTTAGGTTTAGCATTGTAAATAGTATTAATACAAACTCAGAGCGTGTAATTTTAACAAAACTGTTGTGCATATTAAGATGTGCATAAGTTTCAGCCCATTTCATAATATTTTGTGCAGCAAAATCGTCCGCAAGATAACCTGCAGAATGTTCGCTAAACGGCAAAATATTATAGACGGACACATTATAATACTGTCTTGGCTGTTGGCGAGTGTAAGCGCGATTTGCCTCAGAAAAATCAACAGAATTTAGTGCAAAAATTTCGGCAGAATCGTCGTTGTAAAGAATAACCTCTGTTATGCCGTCACCCAAAAGGTCGCATATTGCAATTTTTCCGAAGGTGTTAAAAGTATAGACAGGACGCATAAATCCATCATATACCGTTGTTACGATATCTTCTTTTTTATGACCGATTATATAAGGATTTTGTGAATCGTCAAAGTTTTGGAAAACTGTCGGAATATAAACAGTTTCGTTCTTTTGAAGAAGAAAGTTTCCGTAAGAGTCATAAAGAGATAAGGAGTCTAAAAGTAAAATTTGCTCTTTTTCGAAGGTGTCTTGGAAAAATCCGACTGCGACATTTTGTGCTTCTTCATCAATCTGCCACAAAAATTCCCCCGATGCTGTATATGCAAGAGTTGTAGGCCCACAAAAAATAATTGTAGGCTCAGTATCGCCTGTAAAAGTTGTGACACATACAGAATTTGCATGATGTAGCATATTAACTTTCCATAAAAGTTCGCCGGTGCTGGACAAAACATTATATCCTGCAACAATTTCATCATAGCCATCACCATTTAGGTCGTATATTACGGGGGCGTGGCCTAAATTGCCTTGAAAAGTCCAAAGAATATTAAGGTTTAGGTCAAAAGCCCAAAGCTGACTGAATTTGTTTTTCAAAATGATATTTTGTGCATAGCCTGTGCCGTCAAGGTCAGCAATGGTGATACTATCGCAAGCAAAGTTATTTGGCAAAGGCGCACTTTGCTTTGTTTCACCCGTTTTTCCGTCTAAAATTAATAATTCATCGCCCATTACAAGCAAAACCTCGTTTTTTCCGTCACGGTCTATATCATAAATCTGTGCAGGGATATCGCATTTCACATTAGGCGAATTGTATGTGGGGTCACCAATTTGCCATAAAATTTCTCCGTCAAGAGTTATGACAGTGGCTGAAACAACACGATGGGCAAAATAACGTTCATCACTAACAACATCAGGCTTTACAAGAAGAATATCCATTCTGCCGTCGCCTGATAAATCACCAAATCGCATCTGACAATTATTGCCTGCACTATGTATATTAAGGCTCATTTTTCGCTCAATAGCTTCCATAAAATTAATACCTCTCAATCTAGTCCAATATATTTTACCACAAAAATAAAATAATTGCAAATTTTTGTGCATAGCATAGAGTAAGGGGGATTAAATTATGCGACGAAGCTTTGATTTAAGGCAAAAAAAGGTAATTGATGTGGACACGGCAGAAATGGTCGGATACATTAAAGATGTGGATATTGATTTTGAAAGTGGCAAAATAAATGCTATAACAATTCCTGAACGGGGCTTTTTGGGGATTATTTTTGCAAAAAAAACATATACTGTGCCGTGGGAAAGCATTATTGCGATTGGAAATGAGTATATAATCGTAAAAAAAGAGGATAAATCTTTAAAAAGGGATTGACATTTAAACTATCAGGTGTTATAATCAAGATAATTTGATAGAGGTCGCATTTGATAAATAGTAATACACTTGATAGTAAGCTTTGACGAAGTGATGCAATGTATGAAAGGTATCGGTGCCGAGGACAGTTATGTCAAAAACTGTATCCGGCATGGTGGAATAAGATTTACCATGTTGTCGTATCGAAATGATACGGAGAGCTATCTTGCATTTGTTTTACGAAGCATTTAATGATAGCCTATCAAGGTTATCATTTTTTTATTTACTACAAATGATAACCCCAAATATACTAAATTTTTGTTGGGAGGATTTTTAAAAATGCAGATTTGCAACAACATTGACACAAATGAACAGGGAAATTTAACCTTTGCGGGTTTTGATACTACGGAACTTGCAAAAAAGTACGGAACACCGTTATATTTAATGGACGAAAATAAAATTCGTGAAAAAATGCGAATTTATAAGTCGGCAATGGAAAAACATTTTGGAAAGGGGTCAGTTCCGATTTACGCATCAAAGGCCGCAAGTTTTAAAAAGATTTATTGCATTGCCAAAGAAGAAGGAATCTCGGTAGATGTTGTTTCGATAGGCGAAATGTTTACAGCAATTTCAGCAGGATTTGATATTTCAAATGCATTTTTCCACGGAAACAATAAATCACTTGAAGAAATTGAATTTGCAATCAAAAACGGAATAGGCTATTTTGTTGTTGATTCTTTTGATGAACTTACGAATATTGATAATGAGGCTAAAAAGCAAGGGAAAGTGCAAAAGGTCTTGCTTCGTATAACTCCCGGTATCGATACACATACAAACAAAAAAATTGCAACAGGTAATGTTGATTCAAAATTTGGTGTTGCAATAGTAACAGGTCAAGCATATGATTTTGCAAAAGCTGCATTGGGCTATGAAAACATTGACCTTTCGGGATATCATTGCCATGTTGGTTCACAAGTTTTTGACGCAGAAACATTTATTGATGCTGTTGATATTATGATGGATTTTGCAGCACAAGTATGCGAAGAAACAGGATATTCACCTGAGATTTTAAATCTCGGTGGTGGATTTGGCGTTAGATATGTTGCTTCTCAGCCTGATTTGGACATCGAAAACAGCATAAAAGAGGTAGGAGAAGTTCTAAATCAAAAATGTAAGGAATTATATATTAAAAAGCCTAGAATTATGATGGAGCCGGGAAGAAGTATTGTTGCTGATGCCGGAATGACACTTTACACTGTGGGAACTGTAAAGCAAGTTAAGAATTTTAAAAACTATGTAGCAATCGATGGTGGTATGTCAGATAACCCAAGATTTGCTCTTTATGATGCAGAATATACTGTTATAACTGCAAATAAGGCGACTCTTCCAAAGCATTATCGTTGCAGCATTGTTGGTAAGTGCTGTGAAAGTGGAGATATTATCCAAGAAGATGTTCATATTGCAAAACCGGAGCCGGGAGATGTTGTTGCAGTTCTTACAACGGGTGCTTATAACTATTCTATGGCATCAAACTATAACAGACTTAGAAAGCCACCGGTTGTTATGCTAAAAGACGGCAAGGACTATGTCGCAGTAAAAAGAGAAACATTAGAAGATTTAATAAGAAATGACCTATAATATCAGGTTGACATAAATGTCAAAAAATGATAAAATAATTAATTAATCACAGTACAAGGAGAAGCATATATGAAAGAATGTTATAATGTTGGTATAATAGGCGCAACGGGTATGGTAGGTCAAAGATTTATCGCGCTTTTGGAAAATCACCCATGGTTTAAAATAAAGGTTTTAGCAGCTTCCGAAAGAAGCGCAGGTAAGCCTTACAAAGAAGCAATCGGCAACAAATGGGTTATGGAAAGTGAAATACCCGGTGAAGTAGAAAACATAGTAGTTTTAGATGCTACAAAAGATGCAGAAGAAATTGCAAAGCAAGTTGATTTTGTATTCTGTGCAGTTAATATGAAAAAGGACGAAATAAAAGCACTTGAAGAAAAGTATGCAAAACTTGAATGCCCTGTTGTTTCGAACAATTCTGCTCATCGTCATACAGACGATGTTCCTATGGTCGTTCCGGAAATTAACCCAGACCATATCGAAATTATCGAAAGCCAAAGAAAGAGATTAGGTACTAAAAGAGGATTTATCGCAGTTAAGTCAAACTGTTCAATTCAAAGTTATGTGCCGGCTCTTCATCCACTTAAAAAATATGGTATCACAAAAGTTTTAGCAACTACTTATCAAGCAATTTCGGGAGCAGGAAAAACTTTTGAAACATGGCCTGAAATGGTGGATAACTTAATTCCGTATATCGGAGGAGAAGAAGAAAAGTCAGAACTTGAACCATTAAAGGTTTGGGGAAGAATCGAAAACGGAAAGATTATTGATGCAACAGAGCCGTCAATTACAACTCAATGTCTTAGAGTCCCTGTTTCAAATGGTCACACAGCGGCTGTGTTTGTAAGCTTTAAAGATAAGCCATCAATCGAACAAATTAAGGAAGATTGGAAGAATTTTGCGGGTGCGCCTCAAGAATTAGACTTGCCACACGCACCAAAGCAATTCTTACACTATTTTGAAGAAGCAGATAGACCACAAGCTCGTCTTGACAGAAATTTAGAAGGCGGAATGGCGGTTTCAATCGGCAGACTTCGCCCTGATACACAATATGACTATAAATTTGTTTGTCTATCACACAATACATTAAGAGGTGCAGCAGGAGGCGGCGTTCTTCTTGCTGAATTATTGGCTAAAAAAGGTTATTTCGATTAATTCTAGGAGGGGTAAGTTGTGAAAAAACTTCCGTTTACAGGGTCTTGTGTTGCCCTTATCACACCATTTAATTTTGATGGTACACCAAATTATAAAAAACTTGATGAAATTCTGGAAATGCATATAAAAAATAAAACTGATGCGGTTGTTGTTTGCGGAACAACAGGCGAGGCGTCAACGCTTCCTGACAGCGAACACTTAGAAGTAATAAAACACAGTGTTAAAACGGTCAACGGAAGAATGGCAGTTATTGCAGGAACAGGAAGTAACTATACAGATCACGCAGTAGAGTTTTCAAAAAAGGCAGAAGAGTTCGGCTGTGATGCCGTTTTATGTGTCACACCGTACTATAATAAAGCAACACAAAAAGGTCTTGTTTTGCACTACACAAAAATTGCGAATGCGATTTCAATTCCTGTGATTTTATACAATGTTCCATCAAGAACAGGCGTTAATATTTCGGTAGAGGCATTAAAAGAACTTGCTAAAATCGAAAATATTGTTGCAATTAAAGAAGCAAGCGGAAATATGAGCTATGCTATGAAGGTTCGCCGTGAAGTTCCTGAACTTTATATGTATTCGGGAAATGATGACCTCATTGTTCCTATTATGTCAATAGGTGGTAAGGGCGTAATTTCTGTTGTTGCAAATATTTTGCCTGAGGAAACACATAATATTTGCGAATACTATCTAAATGGTGAAGTGGAAAAATCAGCAAAACTTCAACTTGAAATGCTGGATTTAATAAATAATTTGTTTATTGAAGTAAACCCAATTCCTGTTAAGACAGCTATGAATATTTTGGGCTATGAAGTTGGGGGACTTTCTCTGCCACTTTGCGAAATGGAAGAAAAAAATCTTGAGATTTTGAAAAAATCGTTAAAGAGTTACGGTGTAAAAAAACTGTAAGAGGTTGGAACAAATGATAAAAATAATTTTAAACGGTTGTAATGGAAGAATGGGCAGAACAATCACAAATATGGTAAGTGAAAATCTTAATTGCCGCATAGTTGCGGGCATTGATTTGAACGATAGTTGTGATAATGCTTATCCGGTTTTTACAAATATTGCCGATTGTGATGTAGACGCAGATGTAATTATTGATTTTTCTCATCCGTCTGCATTTGAAAATATTTTGGGATTTGCAAAACAAAAGAAACTCCCACTAATTGTGGCGACTACCGGTCTTTCAGAAAAACAAAAACAAGAACTTTTTGCGGCAAAGGACGAAATACCTGTATTTTATTCGGCAAATATGAGTTTGGGGGTTAATCTGCTTATAAGCCTTGCAAAAAAAGCAACAGCAGTTCTTTCGGAAAATTTTGATATAGAAATCATAGAAAAACATCATAATAAAAAGCTTGATGCTCCAAGCGGAACGGCACTTGCCATTGCAGATGGCATTACAGAAGTGCTTGAAACTGCACCGGAATATGTTTATGACAGACATAGCATAAGAAAAGAGCGCTCAAAAAATGAGATAGGTATCCATTCTGTAAGGGGCGGCACGATTGTCGGAGAGCATGATGTGATTTTTGCCGGTACAGATGAAGTTATCACCATAGCACATCAGGCAACATCAAGAGATGTATTTGCAACAGGAAGTATTAAGGCGGCTATATTTATGGCAGGAAAACCAAAGGGACTTTATAATATGGACGATCTTATAAGTGAAACGCTATGAGCGACCTAAAAAAAGTCTGCTTTTTTACAGGGCATAGAAAAATCAACCTATCCAAGATTGCAGAAATAAAAAAAAATCTGCGTATTGAGATAGAAAATGCAATAAATGATGGTGTAACAACTTTCATTGCAGGTGGTGCACTTGGATTTGATACTTTGGCGGCAGAACAAGTTATTTCTTTAAAAGAAAAATATAGCAATATTCAGTTAGTTCTATATTTGCCATGCCAAGACCAAGATAAAAATTGGAGTTATGGCGAAAGATTGAGATTTAATACAATGTGTTCTAATGCAGATATAATTCATTGTGTTACAGAAGGTAAATACACTGATGGTTGTATGCAAAAACGCAATTTGGCTATGGTAGAAGCATCGGATATGTGTATTGCATATATGAAAAATATGAGAAGCGGTACATCTCAAACTATAAATATGGCAGAGGAAAAGGATATTAAAATTATAAATATTGCGAAATAATATTTTCGAAGATTAGATAATTTATCTAATCTTCGATTTTTTTGTAAAAGCGAATAAATATCAAAAATACTCCAAATACTAACAAAAATAGTAAAGGAGAAATGCCAATGTTTAGAGGGAAAGTTATAGTTATAGGAGCAGGTGCGGTTGGTTCAACAACAGCATATACATTAATGCTTGGCGGACTGTTTCAAGAAATTGTACTAATCGATATTAACAAAGATAAGGCGGAGGGCGATGCAATTGATATGGCACACGGAGTATCGTTTGTTAAGCCTGTCACGGTTTCGGCGGGGGACTATTCTGATTGCAAAGGTGCAGATATTGTAATTATTACAGCAGGTGTTCCGCAAAAGGAAGGCGAAACCAGATTAGACCTTTTAAAAGATAATGTTGCGCTATTTAAAACTATCGTAACAAATGTAATGAAATATGCACCTTCTGATGTTATTTTGATGCCTGTTACTAATCCTGTTGATATATTAACTTATGTCACATACAAGTTATCGGGACTTAAAAAGAATCAAGTTTTGGGCTCGGGAACGGTCTTGGATACATCAAGACTAAAATACCTCATAAGCCAAAAGACAGGTGTTGATGCAAGAAATTGTCACACATACATTATTGGTGAGCATGGTGATAGCGAAGTCGCAGCATGGAGTGTCACTAATATCGGTGGTATGACAATGAATGAGTTTTGCAAATATACAGGTAAGTGCGACTTAAATGATTTAGACAAGATGTATAATGAAGTTAAAAATTCGGCATATGAAATCATTAAGAAAAAGGGTGCAACATATTATGCGATTGCAGTGGCCGTTGCAAGAATTTGTGAGTGTATTGCAGGTGACGAAAACTCTATTTTGACTGTATCCGGAATTTTTGAAGGGGAATATGGAATTAGAGATGTTGCATTGTCAGTGCCTACAATGGTAGGGAAAAACGGTGTTGAGAGAATTTTTGAAGTGCCTTTTGGCAAAGAAGAAATGAAAGGATTAAATGATTCAGCCGTCACACTTTCTGAACTGATTAAGCAAATCCAATTATAATAAAAAAAGCAGTTAAGCGTTTGCTTAACTGCTTTTGACTATCTAAAATTTCTTATCCAAAGTTCTTTATCTAAGCTTGAAATTATAAATGAAACTAATATGAAAAACTGTTGTGGCAGAATGAACGCTGCCCTTTTAAGCCACACTTTTCGTGGATAAGCGTTCGTTGTAATATACGAGTAGATAATAGGTAATATTCCGTCGAAAAAGAAAATTAAAAAGTACAGCAAAAGCCCTTTTGACATACTTTTAGGAGCATAAAGCCCGAACAAAAAGTATAGTATTGATAATATTATGCATACAACAACGCCAACCATATTCGGCATTTCTTCAACCAGTTTTACAAAAATTGCGTGTGCGTAATTAATGTTATAGCCGATAAAAGCATTGTACTTTATTATGTCTGCTGTTGTACAAACCAAAATACTAAGAGCAAGAAGCCATGTAACAAGTCTAAATAATATCGCTTTATCAAATTTGGTTTTCCAAGCAATCATTACAGTAAAAATTTGTAGCAAAAATGCATATGCGGTATAGCCTGCTGTTTGAAAATTAACATAGTCAAGTCTAATTGCATTTAATACAAAAGACCATAAAACATAATACAAGAACAAAAACCAAATCGCAATGGCCATAAATTGCAAGATGTCAATTAATACTAAAGTTAAACGTTTATTCATTTTTATCACCCGACCTTAAAGGAAATACTATTTTATGTTATCATCTAATCCAAAGAATTCAGCATCCTCTTCGGTAATAACGGTTTGATCCCAAATAAACTCAATCCAAGTAAAATCATGCCCGCTGGCAACTACAATAGCTGCTGTAAAACATATTGTTGACAGAATGTCAAGACAGTTATTGGTAACCCAGTATGAAGACACAACTCTTCCTTGAAAAAATAAGTTTAAAAATATTGGAAAGAAAATTCTCATTACACAATAAACCATAACAAGATTTTTTACAAAGAATTTATCATCGTCAAATGAACGACCTAAAAATATTGTAAATGCGCCAAAAATTACTGCCAATATTGAGGCGGTAATTCCACTCGTGTCCCAAATAGTTTCAAAATAAATGATATTTTGCTCTTTTAAAAATTGTGCAACCGACGATAAAGATGCAAGTTCAGAAAATGAACGATTTGCAAAAAAGTAAAATAGCCACGAAAGTGTTAGCAAATTACAAATTCCGTAAGCAATAAAACATATTTTTGTCATTTTTATTCTTCCGAAAGGGAATAAAGACGGAACCAAAAATATTGCCGGAATAAAAATACAGTTTATTATTCTCATCAAAATATATGCTATATTTGGAATATTTAATTTGTGATATTGGAAAGCGGCCGAGATGAAATCTATATGATTTGTGCAAAAAAATAAAATTCCGCTAAGTAGTGATATTGTCATTAAAGTGATAAAAGAATATCTTTTTGTATAAATATCTACCAAAACATTACCTCCTACTAAACTATAATTAAGAATATATTATCACAATTATTACATAAAAGCAATAGTTTTTTTCTTAAAACTATTTACTTTATATAAAAAAAAAGGTATAATTATATAAAAATTAAAGTAGGTGGATTATGCTTAATTTTATAGATACACTAATAAATGTTCCAATAACCCTTATTGCACTTACAGGACATGAATTTGCACATGCATGGGTGTCAACAAAACTTGGTGACCCTACTCCAAGACATGAAGGACGACTTTCCTTAAATCCATTGGCACACTTGGATATTTACGGAACTATTCTTATGATTTTAACGGGATTTGGCTGGGCAAAACCTGTCAGTGTAAATCCTATGTATTATAAAGACAGAAAAAAAGGTATGGCACTCACAGCAATAGCAGGGCCTATCTCAAATCTTATAATGGCGTTTTTAGGCGTTTTAATAGGAACAATTCTATTGATTTTGGGGAATTACTTAAATTGGAATGCATCTTTAATGGAAGGCATTAATTCTGTTGTATATCTTTTCGCTTTTCGCAACCTATGTTTTATGGTGTTTAACCTAATCCCTATACCGCCGCTTGATGGTTCAAAGGTTTTGGGACTGATTATTCCAAACAGAACCTATTACACAATTTTACAGTATGAAAGATATTCAATTTTTCTTATTATGCTACTTTCGCTTACAGGTGTATTTAACAGCATTATCGGCGGTGGAGTCGGCATTGTATTTTCATTAATATTAAAACTTGTGGGATTAATTGTATCTTCTGTGGTTTGAGGTTGATAAAAATGGATACACTATTATATAAACTTGACAGTTTTGAAGGGCCTCTTGACCTTTTGCTGCATCTTATCTCAAAAAATAAAGTAAGTATTTATGATATACCAATTGTTGAGATAACATCGCAATATTTAGAGGCGATTGAGGGCATTGAAGAGTCACAACTCGAAAATACAAGCGAATTTTTGGTTATGGCGGCGCAGCTTTTGTATATTAAGTCTAAAATGCTCCTTCCGAAAGATGAAGAAGAGGAAGAGGAAGACCCGAGAGATGATTTGGCAAGGCGTTTAGCAGAATATCAACAGTACAAAGAGGCATCGACAGAGCTTCGCAAAACCGAATTCGCTTCAAAATATATGTTCTTTAAAGATGAAGAACACATAAAATTTCCGATGCCCGAATATGACAGGAAACATACAGTAGAAGAACTTATTGATGCATTCGGCTCAATTCTTCAAAGAAAAATCAGACTTGCAAAGCCCGAAAAAAGAGCATTTTCCGGAATTGTAGGAAGGGAAAAGGTTTCTATCGGGGATATGTCAGAAAAGACTCTTTCAAAACTTAAAAGACACAAGAGAATAAGTTTCATTTCGGCGTTTGAAGATGCAAAGTCAAAACCGGAATTAGTTGCTATTTTCTTGGCAATATTAGAATTAATTTCTCAAAATAAAATAAAAGCAGAATATAACGACGACTTAGGAGAATTTGAGTTGTCGGAAAACAAAAAAGAGGTAAAAGATGGAGAACAGTAAAATTCCATACGCAATAGAAGGGATACTTTTTGCGGCAGGAGAACCGGTAAAAACAGCAAAACTTGCAGCAGTCTTAGATATCGAAATTGAGGCGGTAGAAGAGGCAGTAAGACTTCTTAAATATAATTATGACACCGAGGGAAGAGGTTTTAGAATTATTGATATTGATGAAGGATATCAAATTTGTTCAAGACCCGACTATTATAATTACATACAATTAATTCTGGGCGAACAAAGAAGACAAGCCCTGTCAAATGCTGCTATGGAAGCTCTTGCAATTATCGCATACAAACAGCCTATAACAAAGGGACAAATTGAGTATATTAGAGGTGTAAACTCTGACGGCGCCGTAAATAGACTTGTTGAGCGTGGTCTTATTGAAGAAACAGGTAGGCTTGATGCGCCGGGAAGACCGATTTTGTACTCTACTACACAAAACTTTTTAAGATGTTTTGGGCTTTCGACATCAAAGGATTTGCCTGAACTTGATATGTCAAAAATAAGCCCTGAATATGAGCAATTATCAATTCAAATGGAAGAAAAACCTGAACTTGAAGGCCAGGAAGAAATTGAGGGTATCGAAGAATAGGTTAAGGGAGATAAATGATGAAAATAATATTTATTATTTTTTTAATATTCCTTTTGTTTTTAATTACTCTTTTAATAATACCTCTAAAATTGCAGTTTTTCTATGATAAAGACGAAACACAAAATACAGCATCTATATATTTAAAATATGGATTTGTAACGAAAAAACTATCCGGCAAAGATAAAAAAGAGAGTGGCTCTGAAAATGGCGAAAAAACCAAGGAAGAAAAGTCGGTGTCCTTTGAGAATAAAAAGAAAAAAATAGATAGTGCAATTACCTTTTTTAATGAAACAAAGGGTACAATTTCTGATATTTTGGAATATATCTCAAAAAAATCTATCGAGGTAGAAGAAATCACATTTATTTCGGATTTTGGATTTGAAAATGCGATGCATACGGGGATTTTCACAGGTCTTTATAACGGAATAGTTTACAGCGTTTTAGGTCTTATACATCATCACCTATTACTTAAAAATATGGAAGTTAAATTAAATCCAAACTTTCAAAAACCTTGCTTTATCATACATTCAAAATGTATATTAAAAATAAAAACAGTGCATACTATAATTATTGCGTTTGGTGTACTTAAATTATGGAAGAAATGGAAAAAAGAAGGGAGAAATTAAATATGTCTGAACATCCAATTCAAGGGCTTATGGATACTGCCATGAGCAATATTAAATCAATGGTTGATGTAAATACCATTGTAGGCGACCCTGTAACAACACCTGATGGTACGGTTATAATTCCTATCTCAACGGTTAGTTTTGGGTTTGGTGCAGGAGGAACACAGTTTTCGGCAAAATCAGAATCCGTCGCACCGGAAAATGCAATGTTTGGCGGTGGTTGTGGTGGCGGTGCCAATGTTAAGCCGATTGCCTTTTTAGTCGTTGGAGGAGGAAATATCAAATTGCTTCCTATTAGTGATAAGGTGACCCCTGTTGACAAGATTATCGACCTTGTGCCTGAGGTTGTGGACAAGGTTAATGGCACTTTTTCGGGAGTTGTTGATAAAATAATGAACAAAAAGGATAAAAAGAAAAATCCTGAAAATAAAGAAAACCAGGATACACAATTTGTTGATGTTGCAAAATAAAAAAGACAGCCTTATAAAAAGGCTGTCTAAAATTTTTGAGGAGAATTTATGTCATACACGAACTTAGATAAAATTTTGATGAAGGTACAAAAGCCAACAAGATACACAGGCGGCGAACTTGGGAGCGTAATGAAAGACAAAAATGCGGTGGATTGCAGATTTGGGTTTTGTTTTCCCGATGTCTATGAAATCGCTATGTCTAACTTAGGACTTAAAATTTTGTACCATGACTTAAATGAACGAGAAGATACATACTGCGAAAGAGTTTTTGCTCCGTGGGTTGATATGGAAGAAGAAATGCGAAAAAACGGAATGAAACTTTTTGCTCTTGAAACAGGGGACCCGATAACTCATTTTGATATGTTAGGGTTTACCTTAGGATATGAACTTTCGTATTCAAATGTTGTTAATATGCTGGACCTTGCGAATATTCCGATTCTTGCAAAGGACAGAGATGAAAGTTATCCTATTGTTTGCGGTGGAGGGCTTTGCGCATATAATGCAGAACCTATCGCTGAAATATTCGACTTTTTTATGATTGGTGAGGGCGAAGAAAGCATTAATTGGGTTACCGAAGAATACATAAAGTGGAAAAAAAGCGGCAAAAAGGACAAAAGAGATTATCTTAAAGCGATTGCAAAACTTGATGGAATTTATGTTCCGTCCTTTTATGATGTTGAGTATAACGATGATGGAACAATAAAAAGTATCACACCGAATGTTCCAGAAGCAAAGGAAAAAATAAGAAAAACAATTATAAAGGACTTTAATAAAGCATATACTCCGGAAACTATGATTGTGCCGTTTGGCGAAATTGTGCACGACAGGGTTATGCTTGAAGTTTTTAGAGGCTGTATAAGAGGTTGCCGTTTTTGTGAAGCGGGGTATGCATATAGACCTGCAAGAGAAAAAAGTGCAGAAAGTTTAACTGAAACGGCAGATAAACTTTTAGGTTGCAGTGGCTATGATGAAATATCGCTTTCATCGCTTAGCACAAGCGATTACACCGAGTTAAAGAAACTTACAGACAATCTTTTGGAGTTTACTGAAAAGAAGAAAATAGGCTTGTCCCTTCCGTCACTTAGAATTGATAATTTCTCATTAGAACTTATGAACAAGGTTCAAAAGGTGAGAAAATCAGGTATCACCTTTGCTCCTGAGGCAGGCACTCAAAGAATGAGAAACATCATTAATAAGAACATTACAGAAGAAAATGTTTTGACCTCTGCAAAAATGCTTTTTGAGGGTGGTTGGACAAATGTAAAACTGTATTTTATGATAGGCTTGCCACTTGAAACGGACGAGGATATTTTGGGTATTGCCGACCTTTCAGAAAAAGTGCTTGACGGGTATTTCTCAATTCCGAAGGAAGAAAGAGCAAAAAACGTAAACATAACAACTAGTACATCAAGTTTTATTCCAAAGCCATTTACTGCTTTTCAGTGGGCAAAACAAGATTCAAGAGCAGAAATTGTAAGAAAACAAGATATTTTAAAGGCGTCAATAAAATCTAAAAAAATCAAATATAATTGGCACGATAATAGGACAAGTTACTTAGAAGGAGTATTTGCAAGGGGCGACAGAAGACTACTTCCTGCCATTATTGAAGCAGTTAAAAGTGGCTGCAAGTTTGATGCTTGGGACGAAGAATACAGGTTTGATACATGGCTAAAAACATTTGAAAAATGCGGTATTGACCCTGATTGGTATCTTCGTGAGCGTTCATATGATGAAATTTTGCCTTGGGAGCATATTGATATTGGTATTTCCAAAGAGTTTTTCAAAAGAGAAAACGAGAAGGCAAAAAGGGAAGAAACAACTCCGAATTGCAGAGAGAAATGTGCGGGTTGCGGCATGAGAGATTTTAAGGCAGGTGTTTGCTATGAGTAATTTTGTGATAAAATATTCAAGAGATGAAAGAGTCAGATATATCTCACACCTTGACTTTGTTCGCACTTTTCATAGAGCAGTTCGCCGTGCAAATCTAAATATGGCGTTTTCAAACGGATTTAATCCACACCCAATTATGACTGTTGCGATGCCTCTTTCGGTTGGTGTAACATCGGATACCGAGTATATGAAAGTTGGCTTTGAAGATGGATACACCGAAAAGGAAATTATGGATAAATTAAACAGTTCTTTTCCTAATGGATACAAAGTTTTAAAGGTTTTAGAAGTTTTCGGCAAAGAAATTGATTTTGCAAAGATAAATAAAGCCGTATATGAAACAGAAATTGAGTGCAATAATTCCGAATTGTTTGATGAAAAGAATTTTTTGGCAAATGATAAGCTTTTGGTTATGAAAAAGTCAAAAAGCGGAGTAAAAGAGTCGGACATAAGACCATACATATATGAATTAAAGACAGAAAAAATAAATGACAAAAAATTAAAGGTAGAAATGTGCATTAGTGCAGGAAATGATTATAATTTGAAACCTGATACTGTTGTTGATGCAATGCAAAAATATTGCGATGGTTTTGAAGTGGAGTTTTTCTGCTCACACAGAGCAAAACTTTTGGCGGGAAACAAAGAATTATTATAATAAGTAGAAATAAAAAAATTGACCAAGACTTTGGTCAATTTTTTTATTAAAAAATATCCAAAAGTAAAAAAATAATTTATGTAAATTTAGGGATTTTGTCAAAAAAGACAAAAAGAGATAAAATACTGTTGACAGAAAGACAATATTGTGATATTCTTTATGAGTAGTAAATATTTAATAAAAAATGTTACCAATATATATTCGGGAGATAAGGTCCGAAAGTTTCTACCACAGTGCCGTAAAAACTGTGACTATTGGGAAGTAAAACACAGCGAACAACTGTGTTTTTGTGTTGGTGACATGTCGTAAGACATGTTTTTTTGTTCTAAAATATACAGAAAAGAGGCGTTTTCAATAAAAGCGTTAGAAGAAAAAATCGTAAACGAAGGAAGAGTTCTTCCGGGTGATATTTTAAAAGTTAACAACTTTATTAATCAACAAATCGACACTGTATTTTTAAAAGAGATGGGAAAGGAAATTGCAAGACTTTTTAAGGATTCAAATCCTACAAAAATTCTTACAATCGAAGCATCAGGAATTGCGATTGCGGTTGCTGCGGCTTATGAAATGAATATCCCTGTTGTATTTGCTAAAAAAGGCAATCCGAGCAATGTATCAAAGGATTCATATTCAGCATTGGTTGAATCTTACACAAGAAAAAATGTTAACAACATAACTGTTGAAAAGGCTTTCTTGGGTGAGAATGACAAATTATTAGTGCTTGATGATTTTCTTGCAACAGGTGAGTCTTTAAGGGGGCTTATTAGTATTGCAAAACAGTCTTTGGCTCAGGTTGTTGGTGCTGTTACCGTTATTGAAAAAGGATATCAAGGCGGTGGCGATAACCTAAGAAGAGAAGGCCTAAGGGTTGAATCACTTGCGATAATTGATGAGATGGACGAAAACGGTATAAAATTTCGCCCACAAAACTAACTTGATGTAAATTTAGTTTACATATATTTTAAAATTGCCGAAAGGCGTGGAGGTATTATTATGAAAAAACTATTATCAGTTTTAATGGTGATTGCAATGGTTGCAACATCATGCTTGGCTTTGACAAGCTGCGGAAAGACAGAAGAAAGTGCTAACGCTGACATTAAGGTTGGTTTTATCTTCTTACACGATGAAAACTCAACTTATGACAAGAACTTTATGGATGCAGCAAGAGCAGCACAAGAAGCATTGAACCTTACAGATGACCAAGTTATCTTCAAGACAAACATTCCTGAAGGTAATGAATGTTATGAAGCAGCAGCAGACCTTGCAGACCAAGGATGTAGCATAGTATTTGCAGACAGTTTCGGTCATGAACCATACCTATTAAAAGCAGCAAAAGAATTCCCGGAAGTTCAATTCTGCCATGCAACAGGTACAACAGCTCATACAGAAAAGCTTGCAAACTTCCACAACGCATTCGCTTCTATATATGAAGGCAGATATCTTGCAGGTATCGCAGCAGGTATGAAACTTAACGAAATGATTGAAGCCGGTGAATTCTCAGCAGAAGAAGCTAAAATCGGTTATGTTGGTGCTTATACATACGCAGAAGTTATTTCAGGTTACACATCATTCTTCCTAGGTGCTCGTTCAGTTTGCCCAACAGCAACAATGCAAGTACAATTCACAGGAAGCTGGTATGATGAAGCTCTTGAAAAAGAAGCTGCTACAAAACTTATCAACAACGGATGTAAACTTATCAGCCAACACGCTGACTCAATGGGTGCTCCAACAGCTTGTGAAAATGCAAACATTCCTAACGTATCATACAATGGTAGCACACAAACAGCTTGCCCTAACACATTCATCGTATCATCAAGAATTGACTGGACACCATATTACAAATTCGTTATCGAAAGCGTAATTAACGGAACAGAAATTCCATATGACTGGTGCGAAGGTTTAGAGGCCGGTTCAGTTACTCTAACAGATGTTAACGAAGCAGTTGCAGCTAAGGGTACAAAGGAAGCTATCGAAGAAGCTAAGGCTAAACTTCAAAAGGGTGAAATCAGCGTATTTGATACAGCTAACTTCACAGTTGAAGGCAAGAAACTTGACAGTTATTTAGCAGACGTTGATACTGACGAAGCTTACACACCTGATACAGAAGTTATCGAAAATGGTATATTTGTAGAATCAGTTAAGCGTTCAGCTCCATACTTCGATCTTAAGATTGATGGTATCGAACTACTAAACAGCATGTTCTAAAATTAAAATAAACAACTAAGGCGGAGAGAAATTTTCTTCTCCGCCTGTTGCGGTTTTTGGTCTAAAAAAGCATTTATGGAAATAATTGTTTTTTTAAGCTAAAAATGTTGTAGGAGGTAATTATAATGAATCAAACACCGGCAATAGAATTAAGAAACATAACAAAACAATTTGGCTCTATTACTGCCAACAAAGATGTTTCAATGACGGTAAACCACGGCGAAATTTTGTCTATTTTGGGTGAAAACGGAAGTGGTAAAACTACGCTTATGAATATGATTTCCGGTATTTATTTTCCGGATAAAGGCGAAATTTTGATAGATGGAGAGGAAGTAGTTATCCGTTCTCCAAAAGATGCATTTGAACATAAAATCGGAATGATTCACCAACATTTTAAGCTGGTAGATGTCTTTTCTGCTGCTGAAAATATAGTTTTAGGCATTGAAGACGGCAAAAAATTTGTAATGAAAAACTATGTGGAAGAGATTAAGAAAATCAGTGAATCGTACGGCTTTGAATTAGACCCTTCCAAGAAAATATATGAAATGTCTGTTTCGGAAAAACAAACAGTTGAAATTATCAAGGTTTTGTTTAGAGGAGCTGACATTCTAATCCTAGACGAACCTACTGCGGTTTTGACGCCACAAGAAACAAGAAAACTGTTTGCAATTTTGAGAAAGATGCGTGAAGCAGGCAAAACAATAATCATTATTACTCACAAACTTCACGAAGTATTATCACTTTCTGACAGAGTAACAGTTCTTAGAAAGGGAGAGTACATAGGAACAGTTAATACTTCAGAAACAACCGAGGCTGAACTTACAGAGATGATGGTGGGCAAAAAGGTTAGTCTAAACATCAAAAGAAGCGAACCTAAAAATGTTTCCCCAAGGCTTACAGTTAAAGATATTAGTTGTATGAACCGTGATGGAATAAAACTTTTGGATGATGTGTCATTTACTGCAAATTCCGGAGAAATTTTGGGTATCGCAGGCATTGCGGGAAGTGGACAAAGAGAACTTTTAGAGGCTATTGCAGGACTTCAACATATTGATAGCGGAAGTATTATTTATAAAAATCCAAAGACAGGCACGGAAGAAGAATTAAAGGGCAAAACACCAAGACAAATTCGTGAACTTGGTGTAAGACTTGCATTTGTTCCGGAAGACAGACTTGGCATGGGACTTGTCGGCAATATGGATATTGTTGATAATATGATGCTGAGAAGTTACAGAAAAGGAAAATCAGTTTTCTTAGAGAGAAAAGCTCCTAAGAATTTGGCAGACGATATTGTTGAAAGACTTGAAGTTGTAACTCCGGGCGTTGAAACTCCGGTTAGAAAACTTTCGGGTGGTAATGTTCAAAAGGTATTGGTTGGCCGTGAAATTGCATCATCACCAAAACTTTTGATGGTTGCATATCCTGTTCGTGGACTTGATATCAACTCTGCATATATGATTTATAATCTTTTAAATGAACAAAAAGAAAAGGGTACAGCAGTTATATTTGTTGGCGAAGATTTGGACGTTTTATTGGAACTTTGCGATAGAATCGTAGTAATCGGTGGCGGAAAAATCTCAGGTACTGTTGATGCAACAAAGGCAACAAAAGAAGAGATTGGATATTTGATGACAAAATCATCAAGCGAAGATATGGCTGAAATTGGAGGTGGAATAAATGAGTAAGGTAAAAATAAAAGAACGTGTGCCACTATTTCACATTGCCAAAAGAGGTATAATGCCTTGGTGGAAGGCTTGGATAATTCGTGCGATTGCTATTGTCGCAGCACTTATAGTGTGTGGACTTGTTACAGTTTCTTTAACGGGCTTAAACCCATTAAAAGTTTATGAAGCGATGTTTATGGGTGCACTTGGAACAAACAGACTTGTTTGGTCACTTTTTCAAGAAGTTGCAATTTTACTTTGTATTTCAATAGCAGTTACTCCTGCTTTTAAGATGAAGTTTTGGAACATAGGTGCAGAAGGACAAGTTTTAATGGGCGGTCTTGCATCTGCGATGTGTATCATTTTCCTTGGCGGGAAAATTCCTGATGCACTATTAATTCCAATAATGCTTGTTGCAAGTATTGTTTTTGGTGCTGTTTGGGGACTTATTCCGGCTATATTTAAGGCAGGCTGGAACTCAAACGAAACGCTATTTACGCTTATGATGAACTACATAGCAACACAACTTGTTGCGTATTACACACTTGAATGGTCAGTTCCGAAGGGTTCGGGTACTCCAAGAGTTTTGGAATTCGGTCATCTTCCGATTATTGCGGGAAAACAATATTTATTTAATATCTTAGTAGTTATCCTAGTTACAGTATTTATGTTTATTTACTTAAAATACAGTAAGCATGGATATGAGTTATCCGTTGTCGGTGGTAGTGAAAATACTGCAAGATATGTCGGAATAAATGTTAAAAAAGTTATTTTAAGAACAATGACACTATCCGGGGCAATTTGTGGTATTGCAGGGCTTTTGCTTGTTGCAGGAACAGACCACTCATTAAAGAGCACAACGGCAGGCGGAAGAGGATTTACAGCAATCATGGTTTCATGGCTTGCAAAATTTAATCCTATTTTTATGGTATTGACATCCTTCTTGATAGTGTTCCTTGAAAAAGGCTCATCAAAGATTTCAGAAAAATTCAGATTAAATGATTCTTTCTCAGATATTATTACAGGGATTATCATTTTCTTCATTATTAGTAGCGAATTTTTCATTAATTACAAGATTATGTTAAATAATAAAACAGAGGAGGAATTAAGATGATAGCAACTATTATTCAACGTGCAGTTATGCAAGGTATTCCTCTTTTATACGGCTCAACAGGAGAAATTCTGACAGAAAAATCAGGACACTTAAATCTTGGTATTCCGGGAATTATGTATGTTGGTGCTATAAGTGGTGTTGCAGGAGCGTTCCTTTATGAACAAGGTGTAGGCCCACAAAACATTAATCCGATTTTGGCAATTATAATCGCATTCTTATGCTGTATTGTAGGTTCAACTATAATGGGACTTATTTACTGTTTCTTAACAGTAACCCTAAGAGCAAATCAAAATGTTACAGGTCTTGCCCTTACAACTTTTGGTATCGGTATAGGAAACTTCTTCGGTGGTTCGCTTATTACAATTACAAAGCTAGACGTTCCGTCAATTTCACTTTCGGAAACCAGCAAAGCATTTAAAACAATGTTACCGTTTGCCGGCAAATGTGGTTGGTTTGGCGAAATGTTCCTATCATATGGATTCTTGGCGTATTTAGCAATCATAATCGCTCTTGTTGCATCATATATACTAAACAAAACGAGAGTTGGGCTGCATTTAAGAGCAGTTGGAGAAAGTCCACAAACTGCTGATGCGACAGGCGTAAATGTAACAAAATATAAATATCTGACAACTTGTATAGGTAGTGCTATTGCAGGTCTTGGTGGACTTTATTATGTTATGGACTATGCTAACGGTGTTTGGTCAAACAATGCTTTTGGTGACCGTGGTTGGCTATCTATTGCACTTGTTATTTTTGCTACTTGGAAACCAAGCGTTAGTATTTTAGGCTCAATACTATTTGGATTTTTATATGTAATACCTACATATATTCCGGATATTTCAGTAAGTGCCAAGAAATTATTTGAGATGCTTCCTTATGTCGTAACTATTCTTGTTCTTGTTTTGACAAGTGTTAGAAACAAAAAGGAAAATCAGCCACCTCAAAGTTTAGGACTTGCATATTTTAGAGAAGACAGATAAATAAAGCAAAATCTCTTACAGAAAAAAGGTGAGAGATTTTTTGCCGTTTTGTTTAGAAAAAAAGGAGAATTTATAATGAAGAAAGATGTACTTATCATTGGGGCTGGACCTGCGGGTATTTTTACGGCATTAGAAATGTTAAGACAGGGCTCAAAAAAGAAGATTGTTATTGTTGAAAAAGGTCAAAGCATCGAAAAACGCAGTTGCCCTAAGGCAAAAACTCAAAAATGTATGAACTGTAAACCATATTGCCATATTACAACAGGATTTTCAGGCGCAGGAGCGTTTTCAGATGGCAAGCTTTCTCTATCTTCCGATGTTGGTGGTGATTTGCCTAATCTAATCGGAGAAGATTTTGCACAAGAAATGATAGATTATACAGATAAGATTTATTTGGAATTTGGTGCTGATACAAAAGTTGAGGGTGTAAGCGATTCTGACGCAGTAAAGGAAATTAGAAAAAATGCAATTAAAGCAGGTCTAAAACTTGTTGATTGCCCGATTAGGCACCTAGGAACAGAAAAGGCACAAAGCCTTTATCTTGCAATAGAAAAATATTTGCAAGAAAATGGGGTTGAAATTCTATTTGGATATGAATGTACAAACTTGCATTTAGCGGGAGATATTTGCCTTGGTGCATATATTACAAACGGAAAAGAAGAAATTGAAATTACAGCCGACCATACAATTGTTGCAACAGGAAGGCGTGGTGCCGAATGGCTTGAACATATTTGTAGCGAGCATAATATTGCACACGAGCCGGGAACTGTTGACATCGGTGTTCGTGTAGAGGTTAGAAATGAGGTTATGGAACGCGTCAACGAAGTTTTGTATGAATCAAAACTTATCGGTTGGCCGGAGCCGTTTAAAAATAAGGTTAGAACCTTCTGTCAAAACCCCGGCGGATTTGTAAGTCAAGAAAACTATGATAATGATTTAGCAGTTGTAAACGGTCACTCATACAAGGAAAAGAAATCAAACAACACTAATGTTGCTATTTTGTGTTCACACAATTTCTCGACTCCGTTTAATCAACCGATTGCATATGCACAAAAAATTGGTGAGCTTACTAATATGCTTGCAAACGGACATATATTAGTCCAAAGATTTGGCGATATCCTAGACGGAAAACGCACATGGCCTAAGGAACTACAACAAAGTAACGTAAAACCTACACTTCCTGATGCGGTTGCAGGGGATATTACAGCAGCACTTCCATATAGGTCGATGCTTAATATCATCAACTTTATTAAAGCTGTTGACAATGTTGTTCCGGGATTTGCATCTTATGAAACACTTTTATACTCTCCGGAGTTGAAATTTTACTCAAATCGTGTTAAAATGGATACGGACTTTAATACAAGTATAAAAGGTCTTCACTGTCTTGGCGATTCAAGCGGTTGGACAAGAGGTCTTATGATGGCATCTGTAATGGGTGTTTTAATGGGACGAAAACTTACAGATAAAGAATAATTTGGAGGAATTTTAAAATGGTTAAAGCAGTAGTTGGCGCAAACTGGGGTGACGAAGGTAAGGGTAAAATTACAGATATGCTTGCAAAAGATGCAGATATCGTAATTAGATTTCAAGGCGGTGCAAACGCAGGTCACACAATAGTAAATGATTATGGGAAATTTGCACTTCATCTTTTGCCGTCCGGTTCATTTAATAAAAATGTTGTAAATATGATTGGCAACGGTGTTGCACTTGATATTCCGGAACTATTTAAGGAAATTAACGAAATAGTGAGCCGTGGTGTTGAAAAACCTAACATTGTAATTTCGGAAAGAGCGCAAGTTTTGATGCCATATCATATCTTGCTTGATACATATGAAGAAGAAAGACTATCAGACAGGCAGTTCGGCTCAACAAAGTCAGGTATTGCGCCATTTTTCTCCGACAAATATGCAAAAATCGGATTTCAAGTTTGGGAACTTTTGCAAGATGACAAAGACCTTTTTGAAAAGGTTAAAAATACTGTTGAATACAAAAATCTGATACTGGAACACGTTTATCACAAGCCACTTCTTGATGCAAATGAACTATTTGAAACATTAAAAGAATACAGAGAAATGGTAAGACCATATGTTATAAACTCTGTTGAGTTTATGAACAAGGCAATTAAAGAAGGAAAGAATATTCTTTTAGAAGGACAACTTGGAACTTTAAAAGACCCTGATTTTGGTATCTATCCATTCACAACTTCATCGCCTACAATAGCAGGTTATGGTGCTTGCGGTGCTTGTATTCCTCCATATGAAATCAAGGAGATTATCACAGTTGTAAAAGCCTACTCATCAGCAGTTGGTGCAGGTGCGTTTGTTTCTGAAATATTTGGAGACGAGGCTGATGAACTTAGAAATCGTGGTGGTGACGGCGGAGAGTTTGGTGCAACAACAGGAAGACCTAGAAGAATGGGTTGGTTTGACTGCGTTGCAAGTCGTTACGGATGTATGGTTCAAGGTACAACTGAGGTTGCATTCACGGTATTAGATGTTTTAGGATATCTTGATGAAATCCCTGTTTGTGTGGGATATGAAGTAAATGGAGAGGTTACAAAGGTATTCCCAACAACAGATAAACTTAACATTGCAAAGCCGGTATTAAAGACTCTTCCCGGTTGGAAATGCGATATTAGGGGCATCAAAAAGTACGAAGATTTACCTGAAAATTGCAGAAAATATATTGAATTCATAGAAAAAGAAATTGGATATCCAATTAAGATAGTTTCAAACGGCCCGGCAAGAAACGATATTATATTTAGATAAAAAAACGGTGGATTTATCCACCGTTTTTACTTGACCAAAGATACACATTGTGATATTATAAAGTAAGCAATTCTCTTGGAGGAATAATAATGAAAAAAGTAATGTTGGTTTTCGGCACAAGACCTGAGGCAATAAAAATGTGCCCTCTTGTTAACGAACTGAAAAATCGTAAAAATATACAAACGCTGGTATTGGTTACAGGTCAGCACAGACAGATGCTTGATGTTGTGCTTGATGCTTTTTCGGTTGTGCCTGATTATGACCTTTCTATTATGAAGGATAAGCAAACTTTGTTTGATATTACAACAAATATTTTAAATAGAATTAAGGAAGTTTTGGATAAGGAAAAGCCTGATGTAGTATTGGTTCACGGAGATACTACAACAACTTTTGTTACGGCCCTTGCTTGCTTCTATTCACAAATTCCGGTTGGCCATGTTGAAGCAGGGCTTAGGACATATAACATATATTCTCCATACCCTGAAGAATTTAATAGACAAGCAGTAGGAATTGTGGCAAAATATAACTTTGCCCCAACAGAACTTTCAAAAAATAATCTTTTAAAAGAAGGCAAAAATCCTGATAGCATTTTTGTTACAGGAAATACAGCGATTGACGCTCTTAAAACAACTGTTAGAGAAGATTATCATCACGAGCAATTAGAATGGGCAAAAGGCTCAAAACTAATTATGATTACTGCACATAGACGAGAAAATCTTGGAAAACCAATGGAACATATGTTTAAGGCGATAAGACGCATTATGGAAGAACACCCTGATACAAAGGCAATTTATCCTATTCATATGAATCCTGTGGTAAGAGAAACAGCAAAGAAGTACCTTTTGGGACTTGATAGAATTAGAATTATTGAACCACTTGATGTTTTAGACTTTCATAACTTCTTAAATCACAGTTATTTGATACTAACAGATAGTGGTGGAATTCAAGAAGAAGCACCATCACTTGGAAAGCCTGTACTTGTAATGCGTGATACAACAGAAAGACCTGAGGGTATAAAAGCAGGGACATTAAAACTTGTAGGCACTGATGAAGAAACAATCTATAAGGAGTTTAAACTTCTTTTGGAGAATGATGATGAGTATATAAAAATGAGCAAGGCATCAAATCCTTATGGGGACGGACTTGCATCAAAACGAATTGCAGATATATTAGAAAAAGAATAAAAAAATGAGAATTTAATTCTCGTTTTTTTTATTTTCTGCTTGAAATATCTGTAAAAAGGTGGTATAATTTAAGTGTCCCCAAAATATAGGAGGTGTTTTTATGGCAAGACAAAAAAGACAGATTAGTAAAACCGGAATATACCACATTCTTTTAAGAGGCGTTAATAATCTTTTTTCGGAAAAAACTGACTATGATGAATTTATGGGATTATTAAAAAAACACATTGAAAAAGGTAATATTAAAGTTATTGCATATCTTCTTCTGCCAAATAGAATTCATTTAATAATTGATGATATTGACGGTAATGTCGGAGTAAAACTAAAACCGATTACCACAAGTTATGCAAGATACTATAATAGGACAAGAGTTACGGGCGGGAAACTTTTTTATGATAGATTTAAAAGTGAACCTCTTGATACAAAAAAGGATTTAGTTGGTGCAGTGGCATTTATTAACGCCATTTCAAGATTTGAGGGCAAAAATTATATCTACTCGTCTTTAAATGAGCCTATTTGCTCAGCAAAGGAATGCGGACTCACTAAAACCGAGATGATTGGTAACAAATTTTCAAGAATGTATATTGAGGATTATGATTGCCTTACTAAAAAAGAACTTGGCGAGTACATATTTATGCTTTGCGGAATAACCCCGAGCGAATTTAGGACTTTAAATAAAATAGAACAAGATAAAATTCTTTTGTTACTTACAGAAAAATATTGGATTTCAAAATCTAAAATTTATGAACTGCTTTTAATTAAGAAGCCAACATCACAAGGGACAGTAAAAAAGGTAAAAACCAAGCAGGAGAATAAGAGCGTGGATAAAACCACAACATCTTTAAATAAAGCAGAAAAAGAGGAAATAATAAAACCTAAGAAAAAAGGTCTTAGTGTTTGGTTATTATAATAGGAGGGACATAAAATGAAATTTAGATATACTTGGGCGGGACAGGTTTTGTCGGTTGTGCTTACACACATTGAAATGTCCTTCTTATTTTTCTTTGTGTGGTTACTTGCACTCGGACTTTTGGAAAAAAAGGTTTTTGGTGATATATATACAGTTGTTTCAGTTCTTACATATTTCTTTGCACTATATGGAGTTTCCGAAAGCATTTATAGAGATGACAAAAAGACATACACAAAGTTATCGCCATTTTGGTATAAAGGTGCAATTTTATCAATACTCCCGATTTTGCTCAATCTTATTTTTGCCACATTAATTATGTTTGTTTGGAAAAAATACAGTGAAGGTGGAGCACTTCAAAATGCGGGGGCGATTGTCATAAATGTGATTGGGGTATTTTGGGTTTCACCATTTCAAAAATTAGTTCAATTTGAAAAGGGAATGGTCGATATAGTATCCTACTTAGTTATAGTAATAGTTCCGTTTATCGCTTGCTTTTTTGGATATTTTGCAGGGGTAAAGGGATTTGATATTTCTTCAAAATTCAGGTTTTTAATGTATGAAAAGAAAAAGAAAAAATAAAAATGATGGCAGTTGCCATCATTTTTTAATATCTGTCAGAAAGAGAACCTATTAATTTGCCTAACCTTTCTAATTCCTTTTTGGTGTCAACCATATCGCTTCTTGTTTCATTTAGAAGTGATTTTATTTTTTGAAGTTCACTATCACTTGAAATCTCGGAATGTAGTTTCTCTTCAAAAATATTAGGATTTCCAAGGAGGACTATATCCTTTGCGGTTTGATAACCATAGTAATTTAAAAATCCATTTTCCTTTTGAACGGTATAAAGTGTCATTTGTGAGCCGGTACTCATAAAACGCATCGGGTATGAGAAATTTTCGCCGTCGTTTGAAGTTATATATTTAACAAAACTTCCGCTTTTCCACATAATATAATACTTATCTTTGCATTTAGTGATTATTGGCGATTGCATCATATTATCAGACAGTATCTCAGTTCCGTCTAAAAACACTTTTCCGTCACGAGTGAATAATATTTTTTCTTTTTCACCAATTTTTAAAGCACCTTCAAAATGTGCATTTTCAAAGAGTGGAGTGAAACTTGACGGTTTTTCGTCAGAAAGTGCTACATACCCTAATGTACCATTTGAATTTGTATAATATGCTTTTTCCTCCAAGATAGAAAAATCGGAAGTTTCTATAATATCCACAGTTGATGGTTTTGCTCTATCTCCTAAAATGCAATGTACAAGAAGTGTTTCTCCGTTATATATTGCCGAGTACATAAGATTTAATCGTCCCCGAATTGAAAACAACTTCATTTGCAAGATATGAATGTCGCTGTTTAGTTTTGAAATAATATATTTCTTCCAATCTTTTCCGTCGTTAACAGAATAGATAAGTTTATTTTCGCTGTCGGTGGAAATTAGGTGGACAAGTCCGTCGCTTGACGAGAAAACTCCAAAACAATCCTTTCCGTTTTCGTTTATCTGTACACTTTCCTGCCAAATTCCTTGAAAGCGTCGTCTTTTCATACAAATTCCTTCGTAGTGACTGTGAAAATAATACTCGGGTGTGCCATTTCGTGTAATTAAATAATTTGCCATTACATAGCCTCCTTTTATGTAATATCTATATGAATTATATAAAATATGTATAACAATAAAATTATTGGTAAAACTAATTATAACCTCACAAAATACATTACCCCCTAAGAGAGAAGGAGGAGACATTTCCTTTTTCTCTCTTTTTTTGCAGAAAATAGGTCTTTTTCTGCCATTTTTTTTCGTATTTACTTGATATTGACTAAAAAAGATTGTATAATATAATAAGGTAGTTATGATATAATGTGCTATGATTTTGCGTGGTTGTAGCAATAATTGATACGGAGGAAAAATAATGGATAATAATAAACTTGCGGAATTGCTTTTTCCCAATATAACAAAAACACCAAGTGATATAGAAAGCATATACCCAAAGCGTAATTTAAAAGATGGTGCAAAGGTTACAAGATTTGCACCAAGCCCAACAGGATTTTTGCACATTGGTGGGCTTTTTGCCGCATTTATCGGTGAGAGAACAGCAAGAAAAACAGGAGGCGTCTTCTTTTTAAGAATAGAGGATACAGACAAAAAAAGAGAAGTTGAAAACGGCGTTACGGGTATTGTAAAAGGTATCCATGACTTTGGTATAGAAATTGATGAGGGTATGCTTACAGAAACCGAATCAGTCGGAAATTATGGCCCATACACTCAAAGTCAAAGAAAAGATATTTACCAAACATTCTGTAAAGACCTTGTTATAAAAGGACTTGCATATCCTTGTTTTTGCACGGCAGAAGAGCTTGCAGCAGTCAGAGAAAATCAAGAGGCAAACAAGGAAAATCCGGGTTATTACGGGAAATATGCAAAATGCCGTGAGATTACCTTTGAAGAAATTGAAGAAAATATCAAAAATGGTATGCCATATGTTGTAAGATTAAAATCTCCCGGCAGAGAAGATAAGAGAATTAAATTTGACGACCAAATTAAAGGCGAAATTGAGATGCCGGAAAATGTGCAAGATATTGTGCTTTTAAAGACTGACGGAATCCCAACTTACCATTTTGCACATGCGATTGACGATCATTTGATGGGTACAACAGATGTAATAAGGGGTGATGAATGGATTTCATCTGCACCTATACATCTCCAATTATTTAATGTTTTAGGCTTTGAAACACCAAGATATGCACACATTTCACCAATTATGAAGGAAGATGAAGAAACAGGCGGAAAGCGTAAACTTTCAAAGCGCAAAGACCCCGAAGCTGCTGTTTCATATTATCATGAAGTTGGATATCCGAAGGAAGCAGTGCTTGAATATCTACTTACAATCGCAAATTCGAACTTTGAAGAATGGCGTGCGGAAAATCCTGATATAAGCCGTGATGAATTTGACTTTAAGCTTTCAAATATGAGCAAAGCCGGTGCATTATTTGACCTTTTGAAACTTACCGACATCAGCAAAAACTATATTTGCAGACTCTCAAAGGAAGAAGTTTACGAAAGAACACTAGAATATGCAAAGGCATATAACAAGGAGTTTGCAAAACTTCTTGAAGAAAACAAAGATTACGCAATAAGGATTTTTGGTATCGAAAGAGGCAACGAAAAACCGAGAAAAGACATTGCAAAATGGGAAGATACTGTTTATTATACAAAGTACTTCTTTGAAGCACCAAATAGTTTTGAGTGGCCTGAAAATCTTACTAAAAATGATATGTCAGAAATTTTGGAAAAGTACAAAACAGTATATTCAAAAGATGAAACGGCGGAAGATTGGTTCCCTAAGGTTCGTGATATGGCAGAAGAGTTAGGCTATGCAAAAGCACCTAAATTATATAAGAAAAATCCTGGCGACTTTAAAGGTCATGTAGGCGATGTTGCATCTGTTATCAGAGTTGCAATTACAGGCAGAAAGAACACTCCTGACCTATATGAAATTATGCAAGTTTTAGGCTATGACGAAGTAATTAACAGAATTGATAAAGCAATTTCGATATTAAAGTAGGATTTCGGAAAGGAACAGAAAATGGAAGAGATAAAGAATGAAAGCAAAAATTTTATAGAAGAAGCAATAGAAAAAGACCTAGCCGATGGCGTTTATAATAAAATCCAAACAAGATTCCCGCCTGAGCCTAACGGATATTTGCATATTGGTCATGCAAAGGCAATTTGCATCGACTTTGGTAATGCTAAAAAATATAACGGAACTTGTAATCTTCGATTAGATGACACAAATCCATCAAAGGAAGATGTTGAATATGTTGATGCTATCTGTGAAGATATTAAGTGGCTTGGCTTTAAATGGAATAAACTTTTGTATGCATCAGATTATTTTGATGTGATTTATGACTGTGCTATAAAGCTTATAAAAATGGGCAAAGCATATGTGGACGATTCTACTCCTGATGAAATTCGTGAGTTTAGAGGAACTTTTGAAACACCGGGTAAGGAAAGCCCATACAGAAACAGAAGCATAGAAGAAAACCTTGAACTATTCAAAAGAATGACCGACGGCGAATTTGAAAATGGCGAGAGAGTTCTTCGTGCAAAAATTGATATGGCATCACCTAACTTAAATATGCGTGACCCTATAATTTATCGTATTATGCATCAAACACACCACAGAACAGGGGATAAATGGTGCGTATATCCTATGTATGATTTTGCACATCCGATTTCTGATACAGTAGAGGGTGTAACACACTCGCTATGCTCTTTGGAATTTGAAGACCATAGACCACTTTATGACTGGTTCTTAAAGGAACTTGGCTTTGAAACTCCATCAAGACAAATTGAATTTGCAAGAATGAACTTAAACTATACTCTAACAAGCAAGAGAAAATGCTTAAAACTTGTTAAAGACGGAATTGTTTGCGGTTGGGACGACCCTAGAATGGGAACTCTGTGTGGAATGAGAAGACGCGGATATCCGGCAGAAGCAATTCGTGATTTTTGTGATAGAATTGGTGTTGCAAAGGCAAACAGCGTTATTGATTTCTCCCTTTTGGAATTTTGTGTAAGAGAAAATCTTAACCAAAACGCACCTCGTGCAATGGCTGTATTAAAGCCTGTGAAACTTGTTATTGACAACTATCCTGAGGGACAAATTGAAGATATTGAAGTTGAAATTAACCCACAAAAGCCTGAAACGGGAACAAGAGTGGTAAAATTCTCAAAGAATCTTTGGATTGAAGAAGACGATTTTATGGAGGAAGCACCAAAAAAATATTTTAGACTTTCAATAGGCAGAGAAGTGAGATTAAAGAGTGCATATTATGTAACTGCTACATCTTGCGTAAAAGATGAAAACGGAAAAGTTATTGAAATCCACGCAACCTATGACCCTGAAACTCGTGGCGGAGATTCGCCTGACGGAAGAAAGGTCAAAGGTACAATTCATTGGGTTAGCGAAGAAGCGTCGGTAGATGCTACGGTTAATTTATATGAAAGACTGTTTAATGTGGAAAATCCATCAGATGAAAGCAAAGTCGGAAGTTTTGAGGAAAATCTAAATCCGGAATCAGTCAGTGTTCTTACAGGTTGTAAGATTGAGAACGGCTTAAAAGATGTTAAGCCGGGCGATACTTTCCAATTCCTAAGACTTGGATATTTCTGTGTTGATAAGGATTCTGCAAAGGATAATATTATCATAAACAGAACAGTTGCATTAAAGGATAGTTGGGCAAAGGTTAAAGAGTAGGAGAATTAATATGGATTATAATAGATATATGGCAAAAAGAGCCGTTCCGCTTAAAGCATCGGGAATAAGAGAAATGTTCAAACTAATGGCAGACCCGTCTGTAATATCGCTTGCAGGTGGTTCACCTGACCCAAATCTTTTCCCGACAGACTTTTTGGCAGAAGTGTCAAAAGAAATTTTGGAAAATAACGGGAAAAAGGCATTAGCATACGGCACAACAGACGGCTATGCTCCACTCAAAGAAGAACTTATAAAAAGAGCAAAAATGGTAAATGCCGTTGCAGAAAATGACAAAATAATCGTTACAACCGGTGCTCAGCAAGCAATAGACCTTATTGCAAGAGTTTTGGTAGAAGACGAAGACATTATTGTTGTTGAAAATCCAAGTTTTGTCGGAACTCTAAACTCACTAAGAAGCGTTCGTGCAAAACTTATAGGAGTTTCACTGGAAGATGACGGAATGAATATGACAGAACTTGAAGAAACACTTAAAAACAACAATGTTAAGTTAATCTATACAATTCCGAACTTTCAAAATCCTGCCGGCATCACAATGTCTTATGAAAAGCGCCTTAAAATGCTTGAACTTGCGTCAAAGTATGATTGCCTTATTATTGAAGATAATCCTTATGGTGATTTGAGATTTAGTGGGGAAGATGTTGCCACAATTAAGTCTTTGGATAAAGAGGGCAGAGTTATGTATGTTGGCTCGCTTTCAAAGATTTTGTCACCCGGACTTCGTATTGGATATCTGGTTGCAGATGCAGAAATTTGTGACAAAGCAGAAATTGTAAAGCAGGTAAACGATGTGCATACTCCATGCCTTACACAGATGATTGCGTGCGAATTTTTAAAGAGATTTGATGTAGAAGAACATATTAAAAAATCTTGTGAGGTTTATGGCGAAAAGTGCAAATTTATGCTTGATTGTATGGATAAATACTTCCCAAAGAGTGTAACTTGGACAAAACCTGAGGGTGGACTGTTTATCTTGGTAAATTGCCCATCTTCTATTGATGCGGGTGCTCTTTCTATTGAGGCTATTAAAAATTACAAGGTTGCATTTGTTCCGGGCAATAATTTTTCGACGGATATTGGTAAAAAGAGCAGTATGTTCCGTCTTAATTATTCAACTATGCCAAAGGAAAAAATTGAAGAGGGCATAAAGGCAATCGGAAAAATGCTTACCGAAAAATTAGGAAATTGAGGAATTTATAATGGACGATAAAAAAATAATATTTTCAGGTGTTCAGCCATCAGGCAATATCACCTTGGGCAATTATCTTGGTGCTATTAAAAACTGGGTAAATTTTCAAGAGGATTATAACTGTATTTATGCCATGATGGATATGCACGCAATTACTGTGCGTCAAAATCCTGCTGAACTTAGAAAAAGAACACTTGACCTTTTGAAGATTTATATTGCTTGCGGAATTGACCCCGAAAAGAGCCTTCTTTTCGTTCAATCACACGTTCCTGCTCATGCGCAACTTTCATGGGCGCTTAATTGCTATACATATATGGGCGAACTTTCAAGAATGACACAGTTTAAGGATAAGAGTGCAAGGCATGCAGATAATATAAATGCAGGTCTATTTACCTATCCTGTACTGATGGCGGCAGATATTTTGTTGTATCAAGCAGACCTTGTTCCTGTTGGAAAGGACCAAATGCAGCACATCGAAATCACAAGAGATATTGCAGAAAGATTTAATTCAATATACTGCAAGGAAGGAAACCCTGTATTTAAGGTTCCGGAAGGATTTTTGCCAAAATCAGGCGCTAAGGTTATGAGCCTTCAAGAGCCGACTAAAAAGATGTCAAAATCTGATGAAAATCCAAAAGCATTTATCTCAATGCTGGACGATATAAATGTTATTGCAAACAAAATAAAATCGGCAGTAACAGATTCAGAGGGCGTAATTGAATTTAGACCGGACGATGAAACAAAAGCCGGAATAAATAACCTACTTACAATTATGGCGGCAGTAACAGGAAGCACCGAAGAAAAAATCGCCCAAGAATTTGCGGGAAAGGGCTATGGTGACTTCAAAAAAGCAGTTGCAGAAGCAGTTGTTGAAGAGATTAAGCCGATAAGAAAGCGCTATGATGAACTTTCAGAGAGTAAAGACTACCTTGAAGAAATTTGCAAAAACGGAGCAGAAAGAGCGAATAAAATTGCTTCAAGAACGGTAAATAAGGTATATAAAAAGTTAGGATTTGTCCTATAAAGGAGAAAAAATGGGTACAAAAGAAATTATATTTTTAATACTCACCTTTGTTGTTGCATTTGCATTTAGTTTTGCTTCTACTCCTATTGTATATAGATTAGCCTACAAAATTGGGGCAATAGATATTCCAAAAGATACACGAAGAATGCACAAAAAACCGATTCCAAGACTTGGGGGACTTGCAATAATTTTCGGATTTTCGGTGTCTGTTGCCTGCTTTGCAGACTTTTCAAAATCACTGATTGCAATACTTATAGGTGCTTTTATTATAGCGGTTATGGGAGTCGTGGACGATTGCAAAAACTTAGATGCAAAACTAAAATTTGTAATCCAAATAGTTGCAGCACTTATTGTTATAATTTTTGGCAATGTAAGAATTACAGTTTTTACAAATCCAAATCTGTTTTCGGACAATCCATATTTGGTGCTTCCGTGGTGGGCATCTATTGTTGCAAGCATACTATGGATTGTTTTTATCACAAATGCTGTTAATTTTATTGACGGATTAGACGGTCTTGCAGCAGGAGTTTCTGCAATTATGTCGGTTAGTCTTGTGTTTATTGCACTTAGAATTGAAGAATATTCCGTTGCCATAATCGGACTTGCGATAATGGGTGCGTGCTTTGGATTTTTGCCGTTTAATTTTAATCCGGCAAAGATATTTATGGGCGATACGGGTTCTACATTTTTAGGATTTATTTTAGGTGCACTCTCGGTTCAGGGTGTTTTTAAAAGTTATGCAATTATTTCCTTTGCAGTTCCGCTTTTGATTTTGGGACTTCCTCTTTTTGATGCACTTTTCGCTATGATAAGAAGAATTTTAAAAGGTCAAAGCCCTATGACTGCCGACAGAGGACATCTTCATCATCGCTTGATTGATATGGGATTTTCCCAAAAACAAACGGTATTTATTTTGTATGCGATAAGTGGTGTTTTAGGTATTACCGCTGTTGTTTTAGCCGAAAGCGGCACATTAAGGGCGTTAATTTTGCTGGTTTGTGTGCTGATTTTCCTATTTATTCAAGGATTAGTGCTAAAATCTAATCATGAGGACAGGGAAGATATAAATAAATAAAGGAGAGAGAATATGTTTGACAGAAAAGTACTAAAAGACAGAGCAAAAGCGCAAATGCTAAGGTCTTATTCAAAAATGTTTCTCGCTTGTTTGATAGTTAATTTTTTGGCAGGCGGTGGAATTGGGTTATCAACAAAAAGATTACAAAATTTTAGAATTGATTCCCTGCCAAGTTTTAAACAGGTTATTGTGCTTGCAATTATTGCGATAATTTCGGTTATTGCTATTGTGTTTACAATTTTTGTTTTAAGTCCTCTTAGGGTTGGACTTAAAAAATTTATGATTGACAACTCAAAAGGCAGAGCAGAATTAAATGCACTACTATTCCCTTTTCAAGAGGAATACGGAAATATCGTATTAGTAGCGTTTATGAAAAACCTGTTTATTTTTCTTTGGTCACTTATTGGCATAATTCCAACTATATTATTGGGATTTTCGGGATATATTGATAGGTTAGTGCCAATTTTTCAAGAGATTGAAACAATTTCACCGATGATGGCTTTAGAACTTTTAGGTGTTTCTGCACTATGGTTTGTGCTGACATTAGTATTTTCAGTGCCTGCAATAATAAAGGAACTTCAATACTCTATGGTAGACTATATGCTTTCGGATAATCCTAGAATTGATTGGAAAACGGCGCTTTCCGAAAGTAAGGAAATGATGGTTGGAAATAAGTGGGCATATGTAAAACTATTGTTGTCATTTATACTATGGTTTATTGTCGCAAATGTATGCTGTTTTGTTGGAAATTTTCTATTAGACCCATATGTTGAGGCAACTTTTGCTGAACTATATCTAGAACTTTCAGGTCAGAATTTAGCATACAAAAAATTTTAATGAAAACTAAAAGTGATGTAAAAAAACATCACTTTTTTTAAGAAAGAGTGGGGGTAGTGATGTTAATTTTAGGAATTGATCCGGGATATGCAATAGTCGGTATTGGGGTTATTGAATATTTAGGAAACAAATTTAGACCGATTGAGTATAACGCAATTACAACCGAAGCGTCTATGATTACAAGTCTGCGTCTTAAAAAAATCAAGGAAGAAATAGCCGATTATTTAGATAAATATAAGCCTGATGCTGTTGCTATTGAAGAGTTATTTTTTAATAATAACCAAAAAACTGCTATTGCAGTGGCGCAGGCAAGAGGAGTTTTAGTTGCAGAAACTGCGGCAAGAGATATTCCTATTTTTGAATACACTCCACTTCAAATAAAGCAGGCGATAACGGGATACGGAAGAGCAGACAAAAAACAAATTCAGCAAATGGTTAAGATGCTTTTAAACCTTAATGCAATTCCAAAACCCGACGATGCGGCAGATGGACTTGCAGTTGCGATTTGTCACGCGCATTCGTCAAGAATAAATGATGAACTTGGTACAAATCGTTTGTAAAAACCGTCATTTACTTGTAAAATAAATGTAAAAGCGAAAATTGTATTATTATGTTATAATATAATAGAATTAGTATAATTGGGATAGTAGCCCCTTTATTATGAAAAAGGAGGAAGAATATGTATTACTATATCAAAGGTGAAGCTGTTTTAAAGCAGGAAAATTTTGCCGTTTTAGACAATAACGGTGTCGGATATAAAATTTTCACATCACTTAAAACTCTTGATAGTTTTAAAGAAGGCGACTTCGTTACTCTTTTTACATATCTTCACATTAGAGAAGATGTCTTTGATTTGTATGGCTTTTCAACAAACGATGAGCAAAAAATGTTTTTAGAACTCCTTTCTGTTTCCGGGGTTGGTCCAAAGGCAGCACTTGCTATTTTGTCAATTTTGACACCAAATCAATTAGCGATTGCAATTATTACTAAGGATAGTAAGATTTTAACAAAAGCATCGGGAGTCGGCGCTAAAATGGCACAGAGAATCATTTTGGAACTTCAAGATAAACTTAAAAATGCACAGATTTTGCCGGAAGAGTTTAGCGAAAATACAGAACCTGATACATCATCACAAAGCGAGGCAGTTAGTGCGCTTACCGTTTTGGGATACTCTCTTGCTGATGCTAAAAATGCCGTTTCAAAAGTTGACCCATCACTTAAAACCGAAGATATTGTAAGACTTGCTCTTGCAAAACTTATGAGGTAATATTATGATTTTTGATGATAATGAAAGAATTGTAACAGGCGATTTTATTGAAGAGGACGCCGATATTGAAATTGGATTAAGACCGAGAAGATTAGAGGATTATTTAGGTCAAGAAAAGGTCAAGGAAAATATGGGCATCTTTATTAATGCCGCAAAGGATAGACGAGAACCACTTGATCACGTTTTGTTATATGGTCCTCCGGGGCTTGGAAAAACTACCCTTGCCGGCGTAATCGCAAACGAAATGGGAGTAAATATAAGAATAACAAGCGGCCCTGCTATTGAAAAGGCAGGGGATTTGGCGGCGATACTTACAAATTTATCACAAAATGATATTTTGTTTATCGACGAAATTCACAGAATGTCAAGAACCGTTGAAGAGATTTTGTATCCTGCGATGGAGGATTTTGCACTTGACATTATTATTGGAAAAGGCCCGTCTGCGAAGTCTATAAGGCTTGACCTTCCAAAGTTTACACTAATCGGGGCTACGACAAGAGCAGGACTTTTGTCACCACCACTTCGAGATAGATTTGGTGTTTTATCGAGATTAGAACTTTATACACCGGACGAATTAAAACACATAGTAAAGCGTTCTGCAAATATTTTGGGAGTAAATATTGATGATGAGGGTGCTGCAGAAATTGCAAGTCGTTCTCGTGGTACTCCAAGAATTGCAAACAGACTTTTAAAAAGAGTGCGTGATTTTGCACAGGTTATGTATGACGGCAAAATTACAAAAGAAGTAGCAAAAGAATCACTTTTGAAATTGGAAATTGACGAGCAAGGGCTTGATATGATAGACAATAAAATGATTACCGCCATGATTAAAAACTTTGCGGGTGGCCCTGTGGGACTTGAAACCCTTGCCGCAACAATAGGGGAAGAACCGGATACTATTGAAGATGTGTACGAGCCATATTTGATGCAACTTGGATACATTTCAAGAACTCCGAGGGGGAGAATTGTGACACGAGAGGGGTATGCTCATTTTGGAATTGAGATGCCCGAATAAGGAGGAATTTCGCTAATGAAGAAATTAGCAACACTATTCCTTATCATTAGCAGCATTTTTATTTATACAAATGCTTCGGCTGCTATGATTTTGGAATATGATGGAAGCGTACATAACTATACAGGTTCAACATACTCGCTTCTTGTTAATGGAAAGGAACTTAAAGATTTACCACTTCAACCGATTATTTTTAATGATAGAGCTGTTGTACCTGTAAGAGAGGTTTTTGAGGCTCTTGGTGCAACGGTGGCTTATGAGGCAAACACTCAAAAAATCACAATAAAATATGAAAAATCAAAAGTTGAAATTCAAATTGACTCTAATTCAGCAACAGTTGATGGCAATAAAAACAAAATACCTGACGGACTAACACCAAAACTTATTGCAAAATGGGGAGAAAGTGCAAAGACTATGGTTCCACTTAGATTTATTTCAGAAAGTGTTGGGATAAAGATTAGTTTTGATGCTGATAAAGGTCAAATAAGTGTAACAGGAAAAAATACAGCAAGTACAAATACAAATACAAATACTAATACTAATACTAATACTAATACTAATACTAATTCAACGACGACAACTACACAAAATGTGATTAATAAGGTCGTGACAAAAGAAGAAGATGATGTGGTAACAGTTACAGTTACTGCTAAAAATAATGTAAGTAAAATCTCAGATGCTGTTGTAACATCAAGCGGAGTTTTATATATTGATGTTCCAAATATGACCTACACAGTTCCAAACAAAACAACAGTTTCAGAGGATGGCGCTGTATTGTCGGTCAGAATGGGGGCACACGAAACGTCAACAAGAATTGCAATAGATACGAAGGAAATGAAAAAACACTCGGTTGCAATTTCCGGGAAAAATATTATTTTTAAGATAACAAAAAGCCAAACTGCCGATGTGACTCAAAAACCGGCGGAAAAGCCTACAAACCAAACAACCAGTGCATCTGAAAACATAGAGCAAAACGAAAATGGGGTGACCTATATTAACGGAAAATCACCAATGGAATTAAGCGGTGGAATTAAATATGTTGTTCTTGATGCAGGGCACGGTGGAAGCGACCCCGGTGCAATAGGAAATCTAATGACGGACGAGGAGTTAGAAGCATATCACGAGGCATTAGCGTCACCGGATCCTATAATTGCCACGATGGAAGCAGGTACAGCGGGAAAGATTAACGAAAAAGATATTGCACTGAAAGTTACTAAAAAAGTAAAGGAAAAACTAGAAGCACAAGGCATAAAGGTAATTCTTACAAGAAGTGGCGACACATACCCTACACTTGACGAAAGACCTGCACTTGCAAATAACAAAGGTGCTGCAATGTTTTTGAGTATTCACTTGAATGCAACGGTAAACCCTGTGACCGGTGCAAGCGGTATGGAGATTTACTATACAGAATCAAATAATGGCAGCGCATACGGTGTGACAAGCAAGTCAATGGCAACCACTATTTTGAAGGCGGCAACATCGGCAACAAAGGCGCAGTCAAGGGGCGTTATGACAGGAAATCTTTTAGTTACAAGAAAGAGTGTTATGCCGGCAAACCTTATTGAGATAGGATTTTTAAATAATCCTGACGAACTTATAAAACTAAATTCCGATTCTTATCAAGAAAAGATTGCCACAGGAATTGCAAAAGGAATAGCGGAGGTGTATGGCAAGATTAAATTGCCGGAATAAAATGAAAAGACAAGATTTTTATTATGATTTACCGCAAGAACTAATTGCACAAGAACCCTTAAAGGACAGGAGTTCATCAAGGCTTATGTGTCTTGACAAGGTATCGGGAGAAATTGAGCATAAACATTTTTATGATATTATTGATGAACTTAAAAAAGGGGATTGCTTAATACTAAACGATACAAAAGTCATCCCTGCAAGGCTTTATGGTGAGAAAAAAGGTACGGGTGGACATATCGAATTTTTGCTTCTTCACAAAAGAAGTCTTGACGAATGGGAAGTTATTTTAAAACCGGGCAAGAAAGCAAAGCCGGGAGCAGAATTCGTTTTTGGTAACGGTGAACTAACAGCAGAGGTAAAAGAGGTTGTAAATGACGGAAATAGAATAGTTAAGTTTAAGTATGATGGCGTATTTGAAGAAGTTTTAGATAGACTAGGAGAAATGCCGCTTCCTCATTACATCACAAAGAAACTGGAAGACAAAGACAGATACCAAACGGTATATGCAAAATATTCAGGCTCTGCCGCAGCGCCGACAGCGGGACTGCATTTTACCAAAGAATTAATGCAAAAGATAGAAGAAAAGGGCATAAAAATCGGTTATGTGACCTTGCATGTTGGTCTTGGCACATTTAGACCTGTAAAGGCAGACGATATTTTAGACCATAAAATGCACTCGGAATTTTACATTTTGCCCAAGGAAACGGCAGAACTTGTAAATGAAACAAAGAAAAATGGGGGCAGAGTTATTTCTGTCGGAACAACTGCTACGAGAACTCTTGAAACGGTTGGAATGCAGGGCGGAGAGTTAAAGGAACAAACCGGTTGGACGGATATTTTTATCTATCCGGGAAAAGATTTTTATGTAATTGATGGACTTATTACAAATTTCCATTTGCCTGAATCTACACTTATTATGCTGGTTTCTGCACTTGCCGGTAGAGAAAATATTCTAAACGCATACAATACGGCAGTAGCCGAAAAATACAGATTTTTTAGTTTCGGCGATGCGATGTTTATTAGATAACGATAAATTAGGAGAACAATTATGTTCAAAATTTTACACACAAATGGTCTTGCAAGACGAGGAGAGTTTACAACTGTCCATGGAACAGTTGAGACTCCTGTTTTTCAAAATGTTGGAACATTGGCTGCAATAAAGGGAGGTTTATCCACGGAAGACCTTAAAAATATAGGTTGCCAAATTGAACTTTCCAATACATATCACCTTCATTTAAGACCGGGTGATGATGTTATTCATGATATGGGTGGACTTCACAAATTTATGAATTGGGACAGACCTATCCTTACAGACAGTGGCGGATTTCAAGTATTTTCACTTGCAAAACTTCGCAAAATAACAGAAGAAGGGGTTAATTTTAGTTCTCACATTGACGGAAAAAAACTATTTATGGGCCCTGAGGAAAGTATGCAAATTCAATCAAACCTAGCTTCTACTATCGCTATGGCATTTGATGAATGCGTTGAAAATCCTGCACCATATGACTATGTTAAAAAATCGTCAGAGAGAACTCTCAGATGGCTTGAACGCTGCAAAGTGGAACTTGATAGGCTAAACAAACTTGATAGGACAATAAACAAAGAGCAGATGCTTTTTGGAATTAACCAAGGCGGAATTTTTGACGACCTTCGCATAAAACATATGCAAGATATCGCAAAACTTGACCTTCCGGGGTATGCAATAGGCGGACTTGCAGTGGGTGAAAGCCACGAGGAAATGTATCATATTTTAGATGTGACACTTCCTTTTGCGCCTGAGAATAAGCCAAGATATTTGATGGGAGTCGGAACTCCGTCCAACATAATTGAAGGAGTTGCAAGGGGTATTGACTTTTTTGACTGCGTAATGCCATCAAGAAATGCAAGGCACGCATTTATCTTCACTCGCCACGGCACGATGAATTTACTAAATCAATGCTATGAAAGAGATATGCGTCCTATTGATGAGGAATGTCACTGCCCTGTTTGCCAGAAATATTCAAGGGCATATATAAGACATTTATTTAAAGCAAAAGAGATTTTAGGTATGCGTCTTGCCGTTATGCATAATTTGTATTTCTATAATGAACTTGCGGCGATGATAAGAACTGCAATTGAAGAGGACAGATTTGAAGAGTTTAGAAGAGAAAATACAGAAAAACTGGCAAAGCGTATATAATGTATATTTATCACCTGAGCATCATATAGATAATCAGGTGATTTTTTATGAAAAAAATTTTGATAATTATGGTGATTTCGATATTTATAACAGCAATTATTCCAATTATTCTTTTGATTAAGTATGGTAAATATGAAGCACCGAAACCTGAGGAGCCTGAAGCAGAGGAAACTATTTCTGTATATATCAAAAATGAGGACAAGGTTGTAAATATGAAAAAAAACCAATATCTAAAAGAAGTCGTATCGGCAGAGATGCCCGCAACTTTCTCAGAAGAAGCCCTAAAAGCACAGGCGGTTGCGGCGAGAAGTTATTTAGAATCACGAAAGAATGCTTATAAAATATCAGGTACACCCAATGTGCATAAAGGAGCAGATGTTTGCACAGATTTTACCCATTGTAAAGCGTGGGTTTCGGAAGAAAATCGACGAAGTAGTTGGGGAAAAGATGCGGACAAGTTTTGGGAAAAAATTTCAAAAGCAGTTGACGAAACTGACGGCGAAGTTATAACCTATAACGGAGAGGTGATTTCGGCAGTTTTTCATTCCACATCATCGGGAAAGACGGAAAACTCAAAAGATGTATGGGGCGGGGATAGACCTTATCTTGTAAGTGTTGATAGTCCGGGGGACAAAGTTTCACCAAAATATAAATCGGAAAAGGAACTGTCCCTTTCGGAATTTTGCGAAATAGCAAAAAATAATATAAAAGGCGTTGATTTTACAAAGGAAATTATCGGGAAAATAACAAGAAGTGATGCAGGCGGAATTCTTACAATATCAATAGGAAAAGTTACAATAAAGGGAACAAAACTTAGAGAAATATATGGGCTTCGGTCTACAAATGCAGAAATTAAGGTAGATAAAGATAAGGTGAAATTTGATGTAAAGGGATATGGACACGGCGTTGGAATGAGCCAATATGGTGCAAATTATTTGGCGAGCAAAGGAAAAGACTATAAGGAAATTTTAAAAACATATTATAAGGGTGTGGACATAACAAAACTAAAAAAGGAAGAGAACTAGTCGTCCTCTCCCTCTAATAAAAGTTTCATTATTTTTGTGTATATTTCCTCGGGTCGCTTTTTAAAATTTCTTACCATTTTTGCGGCGGTTTTCCTATCTCCGTAAAATGTAAGCTCCATAAGTGCAGATGTGCTGTCATATATGCCACATTCTGCACCATATTCCTTTTCGGATACTTCTTTTAATTTTGCTTTTATACTTTTTTTCAACTGTTCCTTCTCAAAAAAAGGAACAATATATTCTGCAATTTGGTCACGAATATAAATCGGAATTGAATGTTCAAAAAATCCATTTGCTTCAATTCCTTTTTCGGTTAGCGAATATAGCGGCATATTGTCTTCATATTCGCTATCCTCTTTTTTTATATAGCCAATACCAACCAGGTTATCAAGAGCAATTTGAAAGTTAGTAAAATTGATATTGCAACGGTCAAGCGTTAGACAAGTTAGTTGTGAATGTGAGATTTTTCTGTTTGCTTTTGTGAGGGTAAATAGAATGATATACTGTATCATAACAGCATTATCGACTTCACGCATATACATAATTTTCCCTCCTAAAAAATTTTCTCTAATTATTATAGCATAAATCTTTAAAAAATGGTATAATATTTTCGAAAAAAATTTTAAAGAGGTGCAAAAATGCCGAAACTAAGCGAAGAAAAAGAGCTAGAAAGACAAAAAGCAATGTCGGAAACGGAAAACAGACTAAGAAGTGAGGGTTATAAATATATTGCAGGTGTTGACGAGGCGGGAAGAGGCCCACTTGCAGGCCCTGTTTATGCTGCTGCTGTGATTTTGCCGAGCGATATAAGGCTAGACGGAATAAATGACTCAAAAAAATTATCACCAAAAAAAAGAGAAGAACTTTTTGAAGAAATAACAAAAAAAGCAATTTCTTATTCTATTTGCGCTGTTGATGAAAAGGTGATTGACGAGATAAATATCCTAAATGCTACATTTATGGCAATGAATGAAGCGGTAAAGACACTGTCGCAAAAAGCAGACTATGTTTTAATTGACGGCAACAGAATAAAGGATATGGAAACTCCACACGAAACCATTGTAAAAGGTGATGCGAAAAGCATTTCTATTGCAGCTGCATCAATTCTTGCCAAGGTTAGCCGTGACAGATATATTACAGAAATGGCGGAAGTTTACCCCGAATACGCTTTTGAAAAGCATAAGGGCTATGGCACAAAAGAGCATACTGATGCAATTTTAAAATATGGGGTATGCCCAATTCATAGGAAAACTTTTCTTAAAAAACTTTTAGGAGGGGAAAAATGACAACAAAAGAGATTGGAGATTTCGGAGAGGATAAGGCACAAGAGTATCTTGAAAAAAACGGCATAAGAGTACTTAAAAGAAATTATCATGCAAGAGTTGGTGAAATCGACATTATTGCAAAGGAAGAAAACACCATTCTTTTTGTTGAAGTTAAAACAAGACTGACAAAGGATTATGGGAATCCTTCGGAATTTGTGTCATTTTCAAAGCAAACTAAAATAAAGAAAACTGCCATATTTTATCTTGGCAGAGATGATATTGATATGAGATTTGATGTTGTTGAAGTTATGTATAAAATGGTGAATAATTTACCTGTTTTAACCGAAATAAACCACATAAAAGACGCATTTTAGGACAAAATGGTGTCATAATTGGTCAAATTGCATAGTAAAATATAGAATATACTACAATATTTTGTATATCTGTATTTTGAAATATTTATTCTTAAATATTGCATTTTTTGCAGAAAAAGAGTATAATATAAGTATAAACAGATTAAAAATGAAATTTCTAATTTTTAAAATTTCAGATTGGAGCAATTATGATTTCGGAAAAAGCAATGATGGTAACTCCGTCACCAACTCTTGCGATTGATGCAAAATTTAAGCAAATGAAAGCAGCAGGTGAAGATGCGATTGGGTTTGGTTGTGGAGAGCCTGATTTTGATACACCTAAATATATTAAAGATGCCGCAATTAAAGCAATTTTAGATGGGGAAACAAAATATACCCCTGCCGCCGGAACTCCTGCACTTAGAAAAGCAGTTGCAGACAAAATGTTGAGGGAAAACGGAATTTCATATGATACCCAAAACATTGTAATATCAAATGGTGCGAAGCATTCGCTTATGAATACATTTACAGTTCTATTAAACCCCGGTGACGAGGTTATTATTCCTGCACCATATTGGGTTAGTTATCCTGAAATGGTAAAATTGGCAGACGGTGTGCCTGTAATAGTGGAAACGACTGCGGAAAATCATTTTAAAGCAACAGTTAATGATTTTAAAAAGGCGCTTACAGATAAAACCAAAGCAATTATTTTAAACAGCCCTTCAAATCCAACAGGTGCAGTTTATACAAAGGAAGAAATAGAGGAAATTGCAAAATTTGTAATAGAGAACGATATATATGTGGTTTCTGACGAAGTATATGAACATTTAGTTTATGAGGGAAAACACATTAGCATTGCATCTTTGGGAGAAGAAATAAAAAATCGCACAATTACGATAAACGGTGCTTCGAAAACTTATGCTATGACAGGTTGGAGAATCGGATATGCTGCTGCAAATGAACAAATTGCAAAGGCTATGGCAAGTGTGCAATCGCACGGAACATCAAATCCTAATTCAATCGCACAAGCGGCGGCTGTTGCTGCCTTAAATGGCGGTCTTGATGAAGTTTTTGGGATGAAAAAAGAGTTTATAAAAAGACGAGAAATTATGGTAAACGGCATAAATGAAATAGATGGAGTTTCTTGCAGAATGCCACATGGTGCTTTTTATGTTATGATGGATATTAAAGGTGTTATCGGCAAAGACTTAAACGGAAGAAAAGTCAAAAATGCCGATGATTTTGCAGAACTTTTCCTGGAAAGTGAAAAGGTTGCAGTTGTTCCGGGAACAGGCTTTGGTGCTTCCCAATATGTCAGATGGTCATATGCTACAAGCATTGAAAATATTATGGGCGGAATTGAAAGACTTAAAAACTTCGTTGCAAAATTAAAATAATAATGGAATGTTAACTCCTTTTTGTGAATAGTATGTACTACTATCTACAAAAGGGGGTTTTTGTTTTGAAAAAAACCAAAAAACTAATCTTTGTATTATTAATTCTTACATATGCGGTTGGAGTTTTGATTGGTGCAATTCGTGAAATTAATGTTTCTAACGAAACAGAAATGTATGATTTTTTAAAAACTTCCGTTGCGGGCTATGATATGGGGATAAAGGATTCTATAAAAAATGTCGGAACGGAAAATGCAAAAACTATATGTTTTCTTGCTCTTGGTGGAATATTTAAGGGAGTTTCATGGCTTTTGGGAGTTGTGATTTTGGTTAAAGGCTATATGACGGGTTTTTCTGTTATGGCGGCAATGCGTCTATATGGCTTAAAGGGACTTTTTCTATGTGGCGCAAATCTACTTTCTGTTGCAATAGTTATCCCTTCTATGGCTTACTTTGGAAAGACAGTGCTTGGAGACCTTTTTTTAGACAAAATAAGCAAACGGGAATACTATAAAAGATTTATTCTAATGCTAGTTCTTCTTGTAATCATTTTATCTGCCGATTGCCTATTAAAAGGAGTTTTATCATCAGTATTTATGAGAAGCTTTGCAAAGTAAAATAAAAAAGACTGTACAATATTATTTTTTGTGTTATAATTATCTAAAAGATATAAATGGGGGGTGAAAAAAGATGCAAGAACTATTAGACGGATTTACGGCATATTTAATTGACAGAAAGAAAAAATCACGAAACACCGTTATGGGATATAGAAGTGATATTATAAAGTATATTGAATACCTAAATAAAATCGGCATAAAAAAGATTTCAAAAACCGATAAGATGACTGTCGTTACATATCTTTTAAATACAAAAAAAAGTGGGAAATCTGATGCAACTGTTGCAAGAATTCTTGCTTCTATCAGGGCATTTTACTCGTACATAATAGGCAATGTTACAAAAATGGAAGACCCAAGCGAAAATATAGAAATTCCAAGAGCAGAAAAAAAGAACCCCAATTTTTTGACAGCAAAAGAAGTTGAAATTTTGCTTAAAGAACCAAGCGATTTTAGCCCAAAAGGAAGTAGAGATAAAGCAATGCTTGAACTTCTTTACGCAACAGGGATTAAGGTTTCAGAACTTGTGGAGATAAATATTGATGATATTAATTTGGCACACGGTCTTTTGAGGTGCAAGGGAAGTAACGGAGAAAGAATTTTACCAATCGGTAGAAAAGCGGGAGCGGCAATTAAAAATTATTTGGATTTTGGAAGAGATAAACTAACTATTAACGATTCTGCAAAAAGTCTGTTTGTAAATAGAAATGGTGGTAAACTTTCAAGACAGGGTTTTTGGAAGATTTTAAAGCACTATGGAAAAAGTGCAGGGATTTCAAAGGATATCACCCCATATACGATAAGGCATTCTTTTGCAATGCATCTTTTGGAAAATGGAGCCGATTTAGAGGCAATTAGACAGCTTTTAGGGCATAATGACATCACAGCCACACAAGTTTATGAAAAAATGATTGACGGACATATAAGAGAAGTTTATAAAAAAACTCACCCAAGAGCATAAAAAGGTCACAGAGTGTTTCTGTGACCTTTATTTTATATTGTTAATATGCCGTCGGGGGATTCTATTAAAATTTGAATATCTTCTTCAACACCTGTTTCGGCATTTATATAAACTAAGAAATTTTTATCTCCGAATGTTCCTTTAAATTCATAGCAGAGAACTTCACGCATAGAATCTTTTGGTATTAGTGCGACATTTACAGAGTCAATGCTTAGTTTGGAACTGATTTTCAGCCTTGCTTCAGCTTTGGAAAGGGCAGGAGTTCTAACATCACGAACATGGTGATTCATAATATATCCTTTTGCTTCCATACCCACTATGCTGCCGTCGTCTAGTGCAACTTTTATTTTTATAAGGTCGGAGTAGCACTTAACATTATTTTGTGTATATGCAAAATTTATTGTTGCTATGCCATTTTTCTTTTCGTAATAACTTTCTTGCATATTTTTAAAACCTTTTTCTAAAAGGTATGCACTTGCATTTTTTATTGCATCTTCAACCGAAACTTTTTCTTTTCTAACACTTCTATTATCTGTGAAATAGATTACATATCCACCCTTTTTGGTAATTGATGCAGAAATTTCATTTCCACCTTTTTTTGTTCTAAAAAGATATGCAGGGATAGTAGTGTTCTGAGTGTCACTTATAAAGTTAAGAGAATTTTCTTCAACTTCTAAAAATGTTGCGAGTTTTTTTGCGGCATCTAGCTTTGAAATCTCTGCCCTGTTTTCCAAAAGTTTAGGCTTCATATTTTCGATATGCTCTGAAAATGGGCCGTCATATATTAAGGTTGGGTATTCACCAAACTTTTTTTCGATATCCGAGAAGGGGTCACTATCTGCAGCATATACTACGCCACTTTTGCCGATGCTACCATTTTGACCAAATCTTAATCTGCCACTATAAACATTTTTTGAAAGTTCTGAAAGAGAATTATTAAGCGTTGTTGCAAAAGTTCCAAGTGCGGCTAAACTTTCATATTCATCTTCTGAAATGGTCTTTTTGCTAATAATACTTTGGCTGATTGAATAGGTATAGTCGCCTACTTGTGACAAGAATTTTTCCGTTTTATCAAGAGAAATTTCAGTTATGGGAATTTGTGCAAGACAAGACTTTGCCGCTTGTGCCTGTACTGATAATTCTTGAGATATATTTGCCATTTCTTCTGCTGATGTTGCCAGCATACTTTTTGCAAGCAAGGTATCAATATCATCTACATAATCGGTAAGCTCAAAAAATGCTCTGTTATAGGTGTCTTCTAAACTTTGGCGATATATTTTTGCAGAAAAGTATTCATATATTGCGAATACCAATAATACGATTGTGACTACTGAAAATAGCCAATATAAATTTTTTCTAGTCATATTTCCTCCTATTTACAAAAACGGTGTCTGCCGATTTGGACGATTAATGGTCTTGACCAAATCCATTTATTTGTTGCCGTTTCGGGATTAAAATAATATATTGCGCCACCACTTGGGTCCCAGCCATTCATCGCATCTTCACAAGCTTTATAAACTGTTGAGTTTTCTGCTATCGGCTCGTTTATTTGACCGTCAGAAACGGCTGTAAATGCCCCCGGCTGATAGATTACGCCTGAAATTGTGTTTGGAAAAGATGGGTGCTTTACTCGGTTTAAGATAACCGCAGCAACTGCAACTTGCCCTTCATAAATTTCGCCTCTTGCCTCGCCGTTTACTGCTCTTGCAAGAAGTTGCATATCGTTTCCGGAGCGAGCAGTTTCTGCATCGGAGTTTGTTGGAACTAACTTAGTTCCGATACTTACAACTGCGATAGCCAAAAGTGTTGCAACACAAATTTTAAAATATTTCATAAAATCACCTCGTAAAATAATTTCTGCCGTTAGCATATCCCAATATTTTCAAAATATGTATAACAATTTCTTTTTTCGGCGATAATTACCATAATTAAAAGAAAGAGGGACTAATTTTGAGAAGAATCGGACTTGTTTGTTTGATAGTAATCTGCGTATTTAGTATAGTTATGGTGAAGTCTTGTGAGATACAAGATGATTTAAAAAATAATTTGATTAGAATGCATATAATCGCAAACAGCAATAGGAAAGATGACCAAGATATTAAAATAAAGGTAAGAGATGCGCTGATTTTGTCGGGAAGTTATGAATTAAATGATTTAGAAAAAACGGCAAATGATATTTTAAGGAAGGAAAATGCGAATTATACAGCAAAGGCAGAATATAAGACGTGTTATGTACCGCAAAAGGAATATAAAAATATTGCACTTCCGGAAGGCTATTATAGATGTTTAAATGTTGAATTGGGGAGGGCGGCAGGAAAAAATTGGTGGTGTGTTGCTTATCCGCCACTTTGCTTTACTGAATCTGTTTTTGGGGAGATGTCAGATGATGCAAAAAAAATACTAAAAAATCAACTTACCAAAGAAGCACTTGAAACTATTATACAAAATGAAAATATCAACTACAAATTTAAAACTGTCGAAGATATGCAGAAAATTATCAATATGCTACGATAAATTTTTTGCAAATTTTTGTTGACAAAACACCAATTATGATGTATCATACTCATATATTAAATAAGGGAGCTCGATGAAACTTGGGCTGAGAGGGAATCCGTTCTACTATGATTCCGACCTATAACCTGATGCGGATAATGCCGACGTAGGATAATAGATATTTTCTGCCATAGCATTAATCGCTATGGATTTTTATTTTTAGGAGATATCTATTATGAAAAAAAATTCAAGTAAACAAATTACAGTGAGTGCTATGATGATTGCGCTATCAACAATACTAAGTTTTATTAAGGTTTATGAAATGCCGCTAGGAGGTGCAGTAACCCTAATGTCTATGTTTCCGATTTGTATGATAGCGATTTTATACGGAACAAAATTTGCCATTGCACCTTGTATTGTGTATGGAATAGTTCAGATTTTCCAAAGTGGTGCATTTGGTTGGGGCCTAACGCCTACAATTCTTGCCGGCACAATCATTTTTGATTACATACTTGCGTTTGGTTCTCTTTCCTTATCAGGTATTTTCAGAACGAAAGGAACAAAAGGGATTATCTTGGGAATTGTGCTTGCTTGTAGCGTTAGATTTATCTGCCATTTTGTTTCCGGCTTTGTAATTTTCAAAAACTTGGAACAATTTGCTGCATTTGGTGCGATTTTTACAAACAGACCTCTTCTATACTCTCTTTGTTACAACGGACTTTATATGCTACCTGAAACGATATTTACCTGTATAGGAGCTTTTGTTATCACTAGATTAAATGTAATAAAAAGAATAATTGAGGAAAACAAAATATGAATAAATGTTTTATTTTCGGCGCATTAGACATTGAAAAACTACCAATTATGCCCGATAAAGATGATTTTGTGATTGCGGCAGACAAAGGACTTTTAAATGTCAAAAAGTTTGGAATTGTACCGGATATTGTAGTCGGTGATTTTGACTCGTTGGGAAAAGTACCGGAGTTAGAAAATGTTGTAACTTTGCCAATTCATAAAGATGATACAGACCTTGGATACTCGATAAAAATTGCAAAGGACAAAGGATTTGACGAATTTTATATCTTTGGTGCATTGGGTGGACGTTTAGATATGAGTTTTGCAAATTTTAGTCTTATTTCTGCTCTTGCAAGGGATAAAATAAAGGTTGTTTTATTTGGACAAAATGAGAGAGCCTGTTCCGTTTCAAACGGAAGAATATCTTTTGAAAATGGAAAAGGCAGAATTTCCGTATTTGCTTTTGGAGAAGAGGCTACCGGGGTTTATTTAGATGGTTTATTATACCCACTTAACAATGCAAATTTAAGCCCATATTTTCCGCTTGGAGTGAGCAACTCGTTTTTGGAGAATGATGCATCTATATCGGTTAAAAATGGGACATTATTAATTATATGGCAAGATGATATTTTGCCAAAATTCGAATAAAAAAATCGAAATTGAGTTTTCAATTTCGATTTTTTTTGTTTTATAAATTATTTGCACGCTCCATTGCTGATGTTATGTTTTCGCAAAAGTTTTCTTTTCCACACATTTCATAAAGACCTGATTTTTCCATTGCACGCATTGGCTGTTCGTTAACGTGTGAGAATATTATTGTAACACCTTTTTTTGAACATTTTTTAACAAGGGATTTTAGTTGTCTTAAACAGTCGGTATCAATAGACGGAACAGAACGCATACGAAGAATTATGCACTTTGTATAAGTTTTTGGTTTAATTATTTGGATTTGATTTGATACCGCAAAAAATAGTGGCCCATTTAATTCGAAAACACTTATATGCTTTGGAACTTGCATTAATTTTTCTTTTTCTTCTTCGCCGTCTTCTTCAATATATTTCCAGCTTGTTATATGTGTTTCTTCGCTCATTCTCTTCATAAATAGTATGCAAGCAGCAACAATTCCGATTTCTATTGCAACAACTAAATCAAAGATTACAGTGAGTAGGAAAGTCAAAATAAGAACGATAATATCACTTTTTGGTGCATTTTTAAGTAAATTGATAAACTGTTTATATCCGCACATATTGTATGCGACATTAATTAAAATTGCGGCGATTACCGGCATAGGGATATAACTTGCATATGGCATCAAGACAACTAAAACTAAGAATAGACAAATTGCGTGAACTATGCCTGTTACAGGGGTTCTGCCGCCGTTTTTGATGTTTGCGGCAGTTCTTGCGATTGCACCTGTTGCAGGAATTCCTCCAAATAAGGCAGAACCGATATTTGCGATGCCTTGCCCTATAAGTTCGGTGTTAGACCGATGGTGTTTATTTATCATACCATCTGAAACTACGCAAGAAAGAAGCGACTCAATTCCTGCCAAAATTGCGATAGTTACGGCATCGGGTAAAACTGCTGAAACTGTATGAAGCGAAATTTTTGGAACGGAAAGAGTAGGCAAACTACTGCTTACTTGATACAAATCCCCGATTGTGTTAACATTCATTTTAAAAGTTACTGTCAAAAAAATTCCGACTGCAACAGTAATTAGTGATGCAGGAATTTTGCTTATGTATTTGATATTAGGGAGAATAAACAAGATAGCAAGAGAGATTAAACCAACTAAAATTGCTGAATAGTTGACAGTTCCTATATTTGTGCAAAAGGCAGTGAATTTGTCAAGCGTTTCGATAGGCTTTTCACCGTTTTGATAAACAATTCCACAAAAATCTTTTAGTTGACCAATTAAAAGCGTTACGGCAATTCCGGCGGTAAAACCGGTAGTTATTGAAAATGGGATAAAACGGATTAGGTTACCAAGTTTGAATATGCCCATTATTATTAGGATAATACCTGCAAGGACAGTTGCAAGGACTAAGCCGTCGATGCCGTTTTTTGCCACAACTCCTGCAACTATTGTTGCAAAAGCGGCGGTAGGGCCTGTGATTTGCACACTGCTTCCACCGAAAAGTGCCGCCAAAAGTCCTGCCACAATAGCAGTATAAATGCCTTTTTCAGGAGATACACCCGATGCAATAGCAAGAGCGATTGATAATGGTAGGGCAATAATTGCCACGATAATTCCGGCGATTAGGTCGGTTATAAATTGCTTTTTATCATATGTTTTTAAGTCGGTAAAAAGCATTGGACTAAAAATTGTGTTTTTTGTTGAATTTTTCATATTTTTTTCCTTTGTTATCTTTTTTTCGTTTTATTTTGGATTTAATTTTTGATGCTTCTTTTGATTTTTTCTTCTTATCAAAGACAAGCGTTTCTTTGGCTTTTAATTTTCGAGGTTTTATAAGACATTTTGGGCCAAAACCTATTAAATCTTCTCTGCCTGCTTTATAGAGTGCTTTTTTTACAATTTCGTAGTTTTCAGGTCTTCTGTATTGTAAAAGTGCACGCTGCATTTGTTTTTCTTCGTATGTTTTCGGAACATAAACACTTTTCATTGTTCGTGGGTCTAAACCTGTGTAAAACATACAAGTTGACATTGTTCCGGGTGTTGGATAAAAATCTTGAACCTGCTCCGGAGAGTGTTTTATATCTCGCAAATATTCTGCAAGTATAACAGCGTCTTTTAAGGTAGAGCCGGGGTGACTTGACATTAAATACGGAACAAGATATTGGTCTTTATTAAGGTCTTTGTTCACTTGTTCGTATTTTTTCTTAAATTTATCATATACCGAAAATGATGGCTTGCCCATATATTTTAAGACATTGTCCAATACATGTTCGGGTGCTACCTTTAATTGACCGCTTATATGATATTTGCATAACTCTTTTATAAAGGTATCGTCTTTGTCATATATGAGGTAGTCATATCGGATACCGGAGCGCACAAAAACTTTTTTAACTTTTGGGATATTCCGTAGTTTATTTAGAATTTCTGCATATTCGGTGTGTGATACTTTTAAATTTTTGCATGGGGTTGGGAATAAGCATTGCTTATTTGTGCAAGCTCCGTGCGTTTTTTGTTTATCACAAGCAGGATATCTAAAATCAGCAGTTGGTCCACCGACATCGTGTATATAGCCTTTAAAATCCTTGTCCTTTGTAAGATTTTCGGCTTCCTTTATTATTGATTTTGCGGAACGAGAGGTTACCACTCGTCCTTGATGGAAGGTAAGCGCACAGAAATTACATCCGCCAAAACAGCCCCTTGAAGATGTTATTGAAAACTTAACTTCGTTTATGGCAGGAATGCCACCCATTTTTTCATACATTGGGTGATATGTTCCCATATACGGAAGTTCATAGGTTTTATCCATCTCCTCTCGAGTTACAGGCCTCATTGGTGGATTTACAACTACATACTTTTCACGATGCTTCTGGGCAACAGGGCTTGACGAATACGGATTTAAATTTTCGTATTGTGTATTAAACGCCAAAGCATATTTTTTCTTGTCACTTGCAACTTCTTCATAAGAATAACATTCTATTGCGTTTTTTGGTTTTTCATCTGACAAATATGCAATTCCCGGAACATCTTTGATATCTTTTGCTCTAATGCCACTAGCAAGCCTTTTTGCAATTTCGACCGTTACAAGCTCGCCCATACCATAACTTATTAAATCCGCACCGGAATCGATTAAAATAGAGTGACGCACCTTATTATCCCAATAATCATAATGTGCAAATCTTCTTAAAGATGCCTCCAAGCCTCCGATTATAACATTTGCGTCTTTATATGCTTCTCTTATTCTGTTAGTATATACGATTGCAGGTCTATCCGGTCTAAATCCGCTTTTTCCGCCCGGTGAATAACTGTCGTCATTACGCCTTTTTTTTGAAGATGTATAGTGACACACCATCGAGTCAATATTTCCACAACTAACCATAAACGCATATTTTGGCTTGCCGAGTTTCATAAAATCATCTTTTGAATGGAAATCTGGTTGAGCAATAATTCCGACGGTATAGCCTTCCTTTTCCAAAACTCTGGCAATTATTGCATGCCCAAATGAAGGGTGGTCAACATAAGCGTCGGCAGAAACCACGATAAAGTCGAACCGGTCTATATTAAGTTTTTTTGCATCCTGCATCGAAACAGGTAAAAATCCTTTTTTCACTTAAATCACCATTTTAATTATACATTATTATTGATATTTTTTCAATAGATAATATAAAAGAGTGTTCATTTCGCCTTGACAAAAAAATATCAAAATGATAAAATAAAAGATAGTGAAAATATGGAGGTATTTGTTATGTTTATCACAGAAGATGTTAAATATATTGGTGTAAATGACCATAAGGTTGACCTATTTGAAGGTCAATATGATGTGCCAAACGGAATGGCATACAATTCATACTTAATTATGGATAAGAAAATTGCCGTAATGGATACGGTTGACAAAAATTTTACTCACGAATGGCTAGATAATCTTGAAAAGGCTTTAGAAGGAAAGAAACCGGATTATCTTATTGTTCAACATATGGAACCTGACCACTCTGCTAACATTACAAACTTTATGAAGAACTATCCGAATGCTATAATTGTTTCTTCGTCAAAGGCATTCACAATGATGCAAAACTTCTTTGGTACAGATTTTGCTGACAGAAGAATTGTTGTCGGCGAAGGGGATACATTGGAGCTTGGAGAACACACTCTTGCATTTGTTGCAGCACCTATGGTTCATTGGCCGGAAGTAATTGTAACTTACGATGTAAAGGACAAAATTTTGTTCTCTGCTGATGGATTTGGCAAGTTTGGCGCACTTGATATTCCGGAAGATTGGGCATGTGAAGCAAGAAGATACTATATTGGTATTGTTGGAAAATACGGCGCACAAGTTCAAAACCTGCTTAAAAAGGCAGCCACTCTTGATATCGAAAAGATTTGTCCGCTACATGGACCGATTTTAACAGAAAATCTTGGGTATTATTTAGATTTATATAACACATGGTCATCATACGGAACAGAAACAGATGGCATTTTGATTTGTTATACATCGGTATATGGCAATACAAAAAAAGCGGTAGAACTACTTGCTGAAAAATTAAAGGCAAAGGGTTGCCCTAAGGTAGTTGTAAATGACCTTGCAAGATGCGATATGGCAGAAGCTGTTGAAGATGCATTCCGATATGGAAGAATTGTACTTGCAACAACAACTTACAATGCAGATATTTTCCCATTTATGAGAGAGTTTATTAATCATTTGACCGAAAGAAATTTCCAAAACAGAACTGTTGGCCTAATTGAAAATGGCTCTTGGGCACCTCTTGCAACTAAGACTATGAAATCAATGCTTGAATCTTGCAAGAACTTAACATTCTTAGAAAACAATGTTAAGATTATGTCGGCACTAAACGAAACAAGTATGAGTCAAATTGAAGAAATGGCAAACGAACTTTGCAAAGATTATTTAGCACAAGACAATTCTACTGCAAACAAAAATGATTTATCTGCATTATTTAATATTGGATACGGATTATATGTTATCACATCAAATGACGGTAAAAAGGATAACGGACTTATTGTTAATACTGTAACACAGGTTACAAATTCACCAAATCGTATCGCCGTTTGCATTAATAAGGAAAACTATTCACACCATGTTATAAAACAAACAGGAATTATGAATGTGAATTGTCTTTCTGTTGAAGCACCATTTAAGGTGTTTGAAACATTCGGTTTCCAAAGTGGCAGAAATGTGGATAAGTTTGCAAATTGTGAGCCACTTAGAAGTGATAACGGACTTGTATTCCTACCAAGATACATCAATTCATTTATGTCCTTAAAGGTGGAAGAATACATTGACCTTGAAACTCACGGAATGTTCATTTGCTCAGTTACAGAGTCAAGAGTTTTGTCCGATAAGGATACAATGACATACACATTCTATCAAAATAATGTTAAACCAAAGCCCGAAACGGAAGGCAAAAAAGGTTTTGTTTGTAAGGTTTGCGGATATGTTTATGAGGGCGACGAACTTCCGGAAGATTATATTTGCCCACTTTGCAAGCATGGAGCAGCAGATTTTGAACCAATTAAATAAATAAAAAAATATGCATTATAAAAATGCATATTTTTTTTATTTAGTCTTCATAAAATATTGTGAAAGATATCTTAGTGATGCGCCGAGTTCTTAGTTTGGGCCACCATACTGCAAAGGTTTGAGTAGTGGGAAGGGTAATAGTTAGTATTAATTAAGTTGTTTTTTGTACTGATTATATCTTTCAAGTTCGGCACACATTAGGATAAAAGCTCCTGCACCGTGCAAATCATTTTTGATTTTAGCACGATTAATATAGTGTTCATATGTACCCTCATCAATGCAAGTGCCTATACAAACATTATTGATTTCAAGAAATCCGTCATTGTCGTATGTAATAAAATTCATTAATCCTTCAAATGCTCTATTTATAATATCGTCATATTTTTTGCAATCCAATATATTCATTCTTACTGCTTTTGCATATGAATAGATAAATAAGCAAGTACATGAAGTTTCAACCCAGTTTTCAGGTCTATCAATTTTGTCAAGAACTTCATACCACATACCTGTTTTGCTATCTTGAAAATTTAGTAATGATTCCAGCAAATCTATTTCAATTTCTTTTAGTTTTTCGATTGCAGGATGTGTTTTTGGCAAATATTCAATAATATCCAAAATTGCAACAGTATACCAACCAACAGCTCTGCCCCAGAATTGACTTGATAATCCGGTATCAGGGTCTGCCCATTGTTCCTCTTTTGAACAATCCCAACCATGATAATACAAACCTGTTTTTTTATCTTTCATATGTTCGTGCATAATTATTATTTGGTTA
>DCIA01000013.1:226188-237611 GCA_002315735.1 Clostridiales bacterium UBA1738 | reverse complement strand
ATCAAATAATATTGCTATTTTTGATTGACTTTATTATAATTATTGGATATAATAAAGTAGAGAGAAATGTTATATATCAAATATCAGTTTCTCGTTTGCGATTTTTTAGGGAAGTACCTATTCAGTTTGCTTCCAAATATTTTTTAAGGGGAGAGAAAAATGAAAAAGACAAACAAATTTTTAAGTTTAGTTTTGAGTTTGGCTATGGTTGCAACTTCATTTTTGCAAATTGCTGTTAGCACAAATGTAGAAGCTAGCGAAGAAGTAACGTATTTATCACCAACATATAATACGGCTAATACTCCTTCAAGTGGTATTAAGTCTTGGTCTACGGAAAGTTGTACTACATACACTTCAATAACCGAAGAAAGCACAGAACTAGCTGCCGGTTGGTATGTTGTAGATAGTAATGTTACCATAGCAACAAGAATTAACTTAACAGGTGATGTAAATATTATCTTAAAAGACGGCTGTACACTTAGGGCACAAGCCGGTATTACAGTTTCATCGGGTAACAGTCTAACAATATTTGGACAGGAAAATAATACAGGTGTACTTCAAGCATCTTGTGGCAATAATCCACCTGCGGCAGCTATCGGAACTGTGTCAGATGGTTCATGGAACGGTTATAGTCTTATTAATGGAAATAACCTTTCTTCCGGTGCAATTACTATAAATGGTGGAACAATAAAAGCAAGTTCCGGACTGGGTGCAGCGGCAATAGGCGGCGCTCCAAAGCACACCGGTAATAATATCACAATAAATGGTGGTATTGTTTATGCAAGTGGAGGACAACAAGCTTCAGGTATAGGTGGTGGATGGAATGGCAGCGGTGCCGCTGATATCACAATAAATGGTGGTGTTATAAGAGCAGCGGCTTCGTGGGGCCGTGGCATCAGCGGTGGAACTAACATTAAAATTGGAAGCAATGTTACAGCGATAACAACGAACAGCAATGATGTTACAAAAATAATTGCACACACTCCCGGTGAAGAGATGTCAACAAAGTTTAACCTTGAGAATATAGAATTATTTGTTCACCCACATGATTGGCAAAGCGAAAAGGTATCGGATAGCAAAGTTGTTGCTGAATGTAAAGACACATCGCACAGACACGTTGGAGATAAAACAATTAGTCTTGAACTTACAGCTGAGGACACACAATTTACAGAATCACCAATAGAAGCGACTCTATCAGGTCTTGATAAATGGGAATTACAAGGTCACAAAGTAGAAGATATTTATTATGAAGGCGTAAGCGGAACATCGTATGCAAAGTCAAAAGATGCTCCTGTAAATTGCGGTAAGTATAAAGCAACTGTAAAGGTTACAGTAGTTGATGTTAGCGGAACAAAAGACTATACATTAACAAAAGAATACGAAATCACAAAGAGAACATGGGAAACACTTCCTATTCCGTCAGTAAAAGAATTTAACTATGGAAAGTTTGATGATAAAGAAGATGAAAATCTTCCTACAAACGATATAGGAATTAAAACAGATGTTGCATATTTCTTTAATCTTGAAGAAAGCAACGAAGATGGAACAGCATGGACAAAGGAAGCAGTAAATGTTCTTGATTCAGGTGTTTACTACATATATGCGGTATTGACAGAAAATCAAAATATGGAAGGCTGTACAACACTTGCGAACGCATTTAAGATTAATCACGTTCATGACTATGGTTATCAAAAGTCAGGAACAGACAGTGTTGTTGCAAATTGTGTAAGTGCTGATAAATCGTGCGTTGGCGATGTCAGAACAATAACATTAAAGATTTCAGATGCAGTTTATTCAGGAGAGGAATATGTACCTGATGGTGTTGAACTTTTCGAAAAGGAAAGTGCAGAAGAAGTAGAAGTTACTTACAAAGATAAAGATGGTAAATCACTTGACTCTGCTCCGATTAACGTAGGAAGTTATAAGGCAACACTTAAAATTCCTGAGAAAACTTTTAATGGAACAAAAGAACCTGTTTCAGTTACAGCAGACTTTAAGATTACAGCAAAGCCGGTTGCTAAACCAACTGTCGGAACCGATACATATACATTTACAGGTAAAGAACAAACATACAAATTGACAGATAATGAAGATAAAGACTTGTATCAATTTGTAGAGTCGACAGGTCAAAGAACAGATGCAGGAAAGCAAGATGTTAAAGTAGAGTTAAAGGATAAGGACAACTATACTTGGGAAGACGGAAAAACAGATGATCTTGTGTTTACAGACGCTTTTGAAATCGAAAAGAAAGTGATTGCAAAACCTCAACCTGATCCGTATAAAGATATCAGATACTATTATACAGCAGCAGAAAATACCGGTCTATACATTAATTCAAAAGATAAAGATTGGTATCAAGTTAAAGGAACAACGAATAAGAGAACAGATGCAGGAAAGCAAAACATTGTTTTTGAACTAAAAGATAAAAACAATACCGTTTGGGAAGGCGAAACACCTACTTCCGATGATTTTGAATTGGAAGATGGCTTGGTTGTAAATCCACTTCCTATTCCGGCTCCATATGGAGATCCAAGATATTTCGAGGCAGACGGCTCGGAAAAAACATATATGGCATTTTTGGCGGTTAGCGGATATCTCTATAATTTCGATGGTGTCTTTTATAATACTGTAAACAATAAGAGAACGGCAGCCGGAACACAAACAGTTAGTGTAACACCGATGTCAAACTTCTCATGGGAAGATGGCTCAACTACTGCAAAAACTTATACATTTACAGTAGAACAACCTAAAATGAATGCTAGAATTAGCTGTTTGAAGGATAAAAACGGAAAGTTTACAGACGGATATCCTTACGGCGAATACTTGTATGATACAACAGATACAAGTAATGAAAAAGTAAGCAAATTCTATACACCAAATCTATATAATATGCCAAAGGATGTAAAAAATCCTAGAATTACATATTATTATTGTACTGATGCAAATAAGTCTAATCCTGTAAATTGGAATAATTTGACATTTAAGTCAATTCCAAGAAGTGACGGATATTATAGATTATGTTATGTATATGCAGATATTACATCTGATAACTATCCTAAGTATTCAACACCATGTTCGTATTTCTATGTATATACACCTATATGTTATACATATTCTTATAGGACTTATACAACAAAACAAGAAGTAGTTCATGAATCGCATTATAAACATTACAGAAAGTGGAAAGATACACAAAATGTTAAAAAGAGTGTAGATATTCGTTCTCAATCGTTTATTGATCCAAAACTTGCAGTAGCGTCGATGGAGAGAAATCTTAACAACGGTACTGATGTAGAAGTGTTTGGTATGGTATCTACAAGACAAGAGGGACAATACACAAAGAGTAACATTTCAAAATTGAAAAGTGCATTTAACTCAAGTTCCGCAAAGAAAACAAATTATTATTCAGAATATGGAATAGAAACATTTTCTCCAACTTCTCTTGGACAATCACAAAGTTTGGGACTAACAACAGTTGGTAAAGGTTTGACTTTAAACATGAATTTGGGAGATGCTGTTGAAAACACTGAAAGTGGCGAAGAATCCTTAGGAAATGAATTAAAATTATCCTTTGCAACTTCTCCTGAACAATTAGAAAGTTTTGTACCACCAACAGTTGATAAAGATTTGATTTTAGAAATGAATCTTGGAGATTACATTGAAAACACTGAAGAAGGCGAAGAATTCTTAGAAAATGTTGACTTAAAGCCGGCAATCGACCTTGAAGACAATGATTTATTGAATGATGCAAAGACAGTTGTCGATGAAGGTGATAAAAAAACATACAAAGTTATATTTGATTTAGGATACTTTAATTTTGAAAATGAAGACGATGCTGACGGTGAGAATAGTATCCTAGACGAAAAAGAAGTAGAAGCAGGTAATCAGTTAAAAAAACCTGAAGACCCTACATCTGAAGGATTCTCCTTCTTGGGATGGTACTATTTCAATGGAAATATTGCCGGTAAAGAAAACATAGATATTGAAAAAGATGGTGTGCGTTGGGATTTCGAAGATGGTGTTCATTCAGATATGACATTATATGGATTATGGAGACAACGCAAAAGTGCAAGTAGTACCAAAGCAGTAAATATTACCGTTGACAAAAAAGGTCAAAAAGATAAAACATATGTTCAGGTTGGAAGCAAGGTATCAAGTATTGAAAAACCAACAGAAAGCAAAAAAGTATTTGCAGGCTGGTATTCTGATGAAGCGTTAACAAAAGAGGTTTCTGATGATACAATAATTAATAGTGCAATGACACTTTATCCTCGCTTTAAATGGGATTCAAAGTTTACAATTAATATGATAATAGGAAGCAATGAAGCATCTGCATTTGGTGAAAGCGTAATAAATGACGTTGCACCGGTGATAAAAGAAGAAAGAACAATGCTTCCTGCAAGATTTGTATTTGAAAAACTTGGTGCAAAAGTTGGTTGGGATGAAAAAACAAAAACTGTAACGATTACAAGTGAAGATGGAAAAACTGTAATTGAAATACCAATTGGTTCGCCAATCGTAACAGTAAACGGAGAAAAAGTTACACTTGATTCACCTGCATTTATTGAAAATAGCAGAACATATACTCCGGTTCGATTCATTGCTGAAGCGCTTGGCGCAGAAGTTGAATGGGATGCGAAAACTCAAGAGGTAACTATTATTAAATAACATTTTTACAAAAAAAATATTGGTTGGTATGACTAACCAATATTTTTTTGTGCGAAAATCAAGTATTTAAGCGACCTTTGATCCCCTAACCTTAAAAAACCAAAAATTATACTTGACAAATTGTGAATTTAGATGTAAAATTAATCGGTATGTGTAAAAATAATGAAAACGAGGTAATATTATGAAAAAACAGTTTCTAAGCATTATGCTCACAATGGCAATGGTGCTATCATTGATACCGTCAATGGCAATTACGGCAAGTGCCGATGGAGAGATAAAGGTAGGGGACATTGTCTTTGATAAGGTTTTACCATCTTCAGGAGGAGTGGTCACAAATTCAGAAGTCATAAGCGTTTTGGCTGTCGGCAACTATTATTTAGATAAGGATTTAACCTTGACCGGAAATATTGTCCTTGGAGCAATGAATTACGGAGAATCTGCAGATTTTAACATCTGCCTAAACGGACATAAGCTTACGATGGGAAATTATTCGATAGCTGTATGCAATTATGCTAATGTCAAAATTTACGGACAGGCAGACGGCAGTGAAGAAGTAAAACATTATTATAATGTAAACAATAACGAAGTTACACTAACAGACAGCGTTAGCGAAAATTATCTTTCGGGCGGTGTTATAACGGGCGCAACCAATCATGCAATTATAATTAAGTCATCTAAAAATACTATAATAGATAATGTTAACTTTGTTGATAATTATTCCACTGAAGTTGGAGTTGATATATTTGCTTCCCTAGACAGCGTAAGTGAATCTATTACCAGTAGTGGATACGGCGGGGCGATATGTGGTTACAGTGCCTTTGGTTCTGCAAATATTCCGGTTAGTATAAATAACTGTAAATTTATCGGAAACAAGGCGGACAAAGAAGGCGGAGCGATTTTCTTAAATGTTGCCGATTGTAAAATAAATGGTTGTACCTTCAAATATAACAGTGCAAATGGTTGTGGCGGAGCTATAGCAAGCGGTTCATATTTTTGTTCTCAACATGGTGACTCTTCCGGTACAACTATTTCAAGAGATAAACTTGAAATAAAGAACACCATAATTACAGAAAACAGCGCTTCGGAATTCGGTGGCGGATTGGCAATGTCTTCGTTTTTTAAAGGTTGTAACATAGCGAGTTGTTTTGCAGAAGGAACCGGTGTTTTAACAGCGGACGGCACATATAAAAACATTGAGGATATTAATGAAGGTGATGTAATCAAAACTTTTGACCATAACACCGGCAAACTATGCAATCAAGAGGTGTTCTATGCTTTTGAAGGGGACGATTATAGTAAATCATTTACCCTTAATTTTTCAAATAACAAGAAAATATCGGTTGTAGATATTCATGATTTCTTTGAAAAAGAAAGTATGCAATATGTCAAAATTTCGAAAGCAAATGCAAAAAATTATATCGGTAAGCATTTCTACAATGCGGTAGATAACAGATACGAGGAACTTTTAAGCGTAGAATACAATAATGATAGTGTGAAGTATTATTCGCTTTACACCAAATATGATTTTAACTGTATTGCTGAGGGAATGTTAACTGTTCCGGATGATGTGGATTGCCATTTGAGAATTTTTAAATTTAATGACGATTTGACTGTTAACCAAGAACAACTTCAAAAGGATATTGAAAAATACGGACTTTATGCGTATGACCCATATGATGTTTGGACAGAAGAGGAATATGATTATCAAGAGGGTAAGTATTTTAATATCATGATTGGCAAGGGATTGATTACAATCGAGGAAGCACACGCATTATATGATTCAATGAGCCCTAAGCCATTAAAGATGATGGCTCTTTCAGCAAAAGATATTGATGTTAGTGATTATGAAAAGTCTTATAATGATGTTATCATTGATAATAACACCGAGATTTACAATAATAAGGGAAAAAATAACGCTTCGGACAATGTCGGATTTGCATATAAAAAGGCATATATTGACCAATACAATAGTAGTAATAATTATTCCAATGATTATATTTTAAAAGATTTCTGCGGAATAGATTTTGATGGCACGGACAGTATAAATAAAGAAGAAGAAACGTCAAAAATATACAGATTGAATGTGTATCATAAAGGTGATATTACTACAAATGGCGACGGCGGGATGGAATCTGAATGCCGAGTAACATTATGTGAGCCGATTTTTAATAACAGTGTTGACTCAGGCTACTATGCAGATAAAATTGACGGTGAAACAAAGGAAGGTATCATTGCATTTACATCTTTATTCAGCAATCTTTTGACAGATTTTGACGGATACACCTTTGGCGAAAACAATAAATTTGGAATGTATATATATAAAACATCTGATACTCAAAAAGAAGACCCAATTGAAATTACATCAACAGATTTTGAAACATTAAAGGATAGCGGAAAAGGCTATTTCTATTCATTTGCAACAGAGATTAAGGAAGAAGATTTTGAAAAATCTGTTATTGTAGCTCCGTTTGCTTTTATTGGCAGAAAAATTTATATGGGTGAGTTTATGACTGACTCGGTGGCGAATGACGGCACAAAGTGGCTTGGCGACGTTTCAAATAAGCCTAATGCAGCAAAAAAGGAGGCTAAATGATGAAATACGAAAAACCACAAATTGAAGTAATAAATATTACTATACAAGATATTATACTGGCAAGTAAACCTGCTTTTGGCGGATTGAAATTTGGTTCTGATAAGAATGAGGGCGTAAGTTTAGGACCAAACACGGTAGATACTATCTTTAAATAAATTGTAATAGGATAATTTTTTGAAATAAATAGCTACACAATTAAAGAAACGAAGGATTCTAAAAATACAGACTTAATAAAAAAATGATGATAGTAATATCATCATTTTTTTTATTTCAATTTGCTGGTAAAGAATATCGCTTTCCCTAAAACTCTAATATGATTTAGGTCTTCTTTTTCAAAAACAATAGGTTGGTATTTTGGGTTTTCTGCTTGGAGAATGACTCTTTGTGCATCGGGATAGTAATAAAATCTCTTTAAAGTTACTTCGTCGTCATTAACTATAACCACGGCTATTTCACCATTTTCCACAATGGATTGCTCTCTTACAAAAATAATATCAGCATCTAGAATTCTTGCGTTTATCATGCTGTCACCTTGTGCCGTGACACAAAAATCTGCATTTATGTTTTCCAAAGAGTCAACAGTTGCATCATATTCTTCCTCGCACATAATTGGTTTTCCACAAGCAATTTTGCCAAGCATAGGAAGTTTTTTTGACGCAATTCTTTTAAGTCCGAATTTTTCGAAATCTTCATATGAAATCCCACTATTTTGTGGGGAATAGCCTTTTAAATAATCAATAGAAACACCAAAATGTGAGGCGATGCCTTTTAAAACTTCGTCTGAATGCGGACGCCTTTTTCCTTGCTCATACATTCCTATTGTACTTTTTGAAATTCCTAATATGCTTGCAAGTTCGTCTTGTGATAAGCCTTCTTGTTTTCTTAAATCTCTTAAAATTTTACCAAACATAATTTTACTCCTTTTTTTCTTTTTCTACATTATTCTACAAATATTTTACACACGAAATGTGGTGTTGTCAAGAGAATATAGAAATTTTTACAAAAAGTTTGTGAAATATACACAAATCGTGTATATAATTTTTAAAAACTCTTGACAAATGACACGCATTGTGGTATAAATACAAACTATACCACAATATGTGGAAAATACGGAAATTTTAGGGAAGGAGATAATAAAATTTTGAGAAAGGAGAAGAAAGATGAACGATTTTGCAGAAATTATGAAGCTGGAAAAATGTCGTACAATGAATTATGGCAATGATATCGGGGAAGAAAGTGAAGCAAAATGTCCGATTTGTGAAAGCAGTGACTGGGACTTTCTCATTAAGGATTGTCATGGCGATATTATAGGGTGCGAAGAATGTGTTAGCAAGATTTATTATAACGAACTTTTTTAGAAAACGGAGGCAAAATATGACCGGAAACGACTTGATGCAGGCGTATTATTTAGAAAAAGAGATTGAATCTTGGAAAATGGATGAAAATCTTTTGGAGGGAACGGAAGAAATTAAAAAAGTTAGTAAAAAGATTAAGGAGTTGACAAAAAAGCGTGAAGAGATAGTTAATTATATTTTGGATATTGACGATTCTCAAACCAGATTGATATTCAAATTAAGATGCTTTAACCTTTTAAGTTGGAACGCTGTTGCAGACAAAATCGGGGGTATGAACTCCGAATATACCGTTAAAAAAAGGTTTTACAGGTACATAAAAAGTAGGGGTGCTTAAACTTGTCCCATATGTCACGAAGAATTGTGGTAATATCAATTCGGAGGTTAACAAAAATGCATATGAATTAACAATTAGTGAAGATATGTTAGATGTAGCAAATGCCGGATATTTTGGTGAGGACGGATATATAAGCGGGACGGAAACCGGAATTTATAAGTGGGAAACTATTTTAGATGGTGAAACGGAATCTGAAGCACAGATTGAACTTGAAAAGAAAAAGAAAAATTCAAAGATAACACTTAAACTTAAAAATTTATCGTTTGAAAAGGACTATAATTTGGGGGATATTTTAAGAATTCAAATTATCAAAGGAAAGGTAAGGACTACTGTTAGAAGGCGTATTTCGGGTGTAAATATTCACACGAAAAATGGTTATTTAATAGAATGTCCTATTTTTGAAGAAATAGGAGGGATAGAGTAATGGGATATAAAACTTCATTTTTAGATAACGCATCATATTCGGCTCAAGATGTTAATGAGGCACTTTCGCATCTAACGAAGGAAGGAGTCGCAATTTTTTCGGATAGCGGTGACATTATTTCTGATTTAAATAGTGCAGTAGCCGAAATCACAAATTCGGGTACTATTGATGGTAGCTGTAAGGTAGTTAATAATAATGGAACATATAAAATAACAAAAGGTACGTGTTTTATGAATGATGGTTCGCAAATTACATTTGACAATGACGGCTATGTTATTGAAAGGATTGAAAATGTAAAAAACTATATCTATCTTAGCAGAAATGAATTGTTCAATAGAATTGATATTGTAGTAAGTAAAACGGCAGGTGGAACGGATACTGTGCCTCTTGCGGAGATTGAAAGTGACGGAAGTGTAAAGGATACAAGAAAATTTGCAAGCGCAAAAATAGCAATGTCAAGTGGGAATATAACCAGAAGTGGTAGTGTATCAACTACCGGTATTACGGAAACGGGAGTTTTTTTGACTCTTGATATGGGGTTTTCGGGCTTTAAATATTTGGTATTTGACGGAAACTTTCCATCTACAGAAATAAATGGCAGAAGATGTGTTTATCTGCAAGAGGGAATAGAACAGGATTTACCATATCAATGGGATGATTCATATTATAATGGTAATGCAAAGGTTAGAAAAGCAGGAAGAACACTTGTTTTTACAAAAAAATCAACGGGAAGAACTATCAGCAATTTGAGTTTTGAGGTGATATAAATGAGATATAAATTTAAAATTACAAATGATAAACTTCAATGCTCTGATATTTTAAAAGGAACTTCGGGAAATATTAGTACATATGAGTGCGTTTTTGACATTTCTTCCGATTATGAAAACCTTACTTGGTTTGCAGTTTTTATGCAAGGAAACAATGCATACAGTGTGCAAATTATCGGTAGTAAATGCCTTGTTCCAAGCGAAGTTTTGGCATCTTCGGGAACTGTAAAAATTGGTGCATATGCTTCGAATTTGTCACAGCAGAACTTAAAGAGAATAAGCACTAATTGGGTATATTTAAATCTTATAGATGGCGCATATAAGGAAACTACGACGCCAACAATTCCTACCCCAAGCGTTTGGGAAACATTGGCTTTAAATTCTGTGCCAATCATAGGTGAAAACGGAAATTGGTACATATATGATTTGGAAACGAAATCATATGTTGATACGGAAAAACAGAGTAAAGGACTAAAAGGAGATACGGGAGCAGCAGGACCGGCGGGAGCAACCGGAGCGACCGGACCAAAGGGTGACAACGGTGCAAAAGGCGACAAGGGCGATAAAGGGGATACCGGTTTGCAAGGTCCAAAGGGCGACAACGGAGCAAATGGCAATGACGGATATACTCCGGTAAAAGGGGTTGACTATTTTACAGAGGAAGATATTGCATCACTTAATATTCCAACACAACTTTCACAATTAAGCGAAGATAACACACACAGAGTTGTTACAGACGCAGAAAAATCCACTTGGAATGGAAAGCAAGATACATTAGTCAGTGGAACAAATATCAAAACCATAAACAATCAATCAATTTTGGGTGGTGGAAATATCGAAATATCTGGTGGTGGAAGCAAAACATATTCTTTGATAGAACATATAACTATTGGTTTTACGATTACTCAGAGCCAACCGGAGCATTGGTATAATGGAGAAGAACTAGTTTCTCAAGACTTAAATGCTTCAGGTTTCACTCCTGTTACAGGAACTTTTTATAACCATACAGGAGCTACTAGTTGGAAATATAAAGGAAAAGGCATTTATTATTATGATGGAACTTATTTTATTTCTTATTATACAAAGAGTGGAAATATAAAAGACCCAACTTATACGATTGTGACAGCTCAAACTGAATGGGTTACTAATACATTCTATGAGTTTTATAGTGATAAATTGTACCCTACAATGACATTACAGTATGAGACAGATGGAACACCATATGATTTAAAAGATGTTCTATATGAACAAAGAAGCTATAAAACAGCTACAAGCGATGTAC
>DCIA01000013.1:151434-226021 GCA_002315735.1 Clostridiales bacterium UBA1738 | reverse complement strand
TGGAAATGATAGATTGCTATAGAGCAAGTAATAATAGTGGAATTAATAAGATTCAAGTAAGTGAGTTATATTCAGGTTCAGAATTGTGGTTTTATAAAGGAGTGTGATATTTGTGAGAATACAAGAACAAATCGTTCAAGATGGCAAAGTTGTTATGATTGAAAGGGATATGACAGCAGAAGAAGAATTACAGCATTTGCAGAATATTCAAATCCCAAAAGAACAACAAATAGCAGAACTAAAAGCACAACTTCAATCTACCGACTACAAGGCTATTAAATATGCAGAAGGTTGGCTAACAGAGGAAGAATATACACCGATAAAGGCTGAAAGACAGGCTATAAGGGATAGGATAAACGAGTTAGAGGGGAAATAAAATATGACAGAAATAAAAAGGGCTTGTTGTGCTGTTATAGGAGTTATTGGTGCTTTTGTTGCAAAATTATTTGGTGGTTGGAGTGATGATATGGTTACCCTTGTGATTGTTATGACTATTGATTTTGTAATGGGTATAGCTCTTGCATCGATTTTTAAAATCAGCCCAAAATCTGATAGTGGTGCTGTTTCATCTAAGTCGTGTTTTAAAGGCTTATGCAAAAAATGTTCAATACTGCTATTTGTATTAATTTCATATAGGCTTGATTTATATCTAAATACTGACTATATAAAAACAGCAACAATTATTGGATTTATTGCAAATGAACTAATATCCATTGTGGAAAATGCAGGGCTTATGGGTGTGCCGCTGCCTGTAAAACTGATTAAAGCGATAGAAGTATTAAAGGATAAAGGTGAAAATTTTGAGGAATATAAAGGCTCTTCATCCAAAACTACAAAAACTAATAACTAAACTAAAAGATGAGTGTGAAAAAAAAGGCTTAAAAATCGGAATTTCTGAGTGTTTGAGAACGGTAGAAGAACAGGACGAACTATATAGTAGAGGCAGAACAAAAAAGGGAAATATCGTGACAAATGCAAAAGGCTCTACATATTCATCTATGCATCAATGGGGCATTGCTTTTGATGTTTATCGGAATGACGGAAAAGGGATATATGATAATAGCGATGGCTTTTTTGAAAGTGTAGGAAGCATCGGAAAAACATTAGGACTTGAATGGGGCGGAAGTTGGAAAACGTTAAAAGATATGCCCCATTTTCAACTTTCCGATTGGGGGAGTAATGCGACTATATTAAAGCAAAAATATGGAACCCCGGAGAAATTCTTTAAAAGTTGGGAGAATGATAGTATGACGGCAGAAGAAAAAGAGTTGTTAAATGATTTAGTAAAAAAGGTAGAAAATCTCACCAAAGAAAAAGAAAAAATTTATCATTACACAAATGAAATTCCTGATTGGGCGAGAAATACCGTTCAAAAACTTTTAGATAAAGGAATACTAAAAGGTGAAAGCGATGATAATTTAAACCTTTCGGAAGATATGCTAAGAATAATTGTAATTAACGATAGAGCAGGACTTTACAAATAAAGAAAAAACTTGACTTTTTTTGTGGAAAGTGATATAATTTTCTCGTACTTTTACAGAAATTTATTTCTGTACGAGAAATTTTATTTGGTCCTTAGCAGAAAGAATTTTCTGACTGCGAAGAAAGAGATATAAGAAATTTTGGGCCGATTTTTTTGTCGGCCCTTTTTTAAACCTAACAGTTTCTGCTAAGCCGAAAGATTAGGAGAATTTTTATGAACAAAAGTAAAACAAAAAAACTAACAACAGCAGGAATATTACTTGCAATAATAGTAGTATTTCAATTAATCAAAAATGTTTCGGCATTTATTTCAGGCCCTGCAATTAATACTGTGCTTGTAATTGCAGCGATTGAACTTGGGATTTGGTGGGGTATAGGATTTTCTGTTATAACTCCGATTTTGTCAATGCTTTTTGCGCCGGCGTCCCCAATGACGATGATTGCAATAAACACAAACGGCGTATCTGTTCCGATAATTATTTTAGGAAATGTTATTTTTGTCCTTTTGACCTATCTTGGATACAAAAAAGGCAAAACGAATTTTGTTATGTGCTTTTTTATCGGGGCAATTTTAAAATGGCTGTTTATGTGGGGTTGTGCAGACTTTATTATAAAACCACTTTTTGAAGAATCGCTTGGAAATTTGATGGTTGCAGTTAATAAGGTATTTTCATTGTTACAACTTTATTCGGGGCTTTTGAGCGGAATTTTGATATTCCCGATTTCTTATGCACTAAAGAAAAATAAAGAGAGGTAGAATTATGACAAGACGAGAGATTGCAATGGACTATTTCGAAGAAGGGTATAACTGCTCGCAAGCGGTCGCTCTTGCATTTTCCGATATGGTGAAAATTCCCAAAGAACAACTTTTAAGACTTTCAAGTTCTTTTGGTGGAGGCATGGGAAGATTAAGAGAGGTATGTGGAGCAGTGACAGGAATGTTTATAATTCTAGGACTTCTTTATGGATTTGAAAATGAAACAGGTGAAGAAAAGGCAAAACATTACAAAAGAGTTCAAGATGTTGCATCTCGTTTTGAAAAAATTACCGGCGATATAGTTTGCAGAAACCTTTTAGGACTTGATACCGAAAGGGAAGAACCAACTCCAACACCGAGGACAAAAGAGTTTTATAAAAAAAGACCATGCAAAGAACTTGTCGGTGTCGCAGCAGAAATATTAGAAGAATATATAAGTGAACAATAAAAAAAGGCTTTAAGCCTTTTTTTATTTCATACATTCAAAAACAAATTGCATAAGTGCTGACCAATCGTCAATTTCACCCTGTTTTATTTTAAGGTCATATTCGGCAGTTTTTGAAATTTTGTCAATTAAAAATTCGCTGTTGAATTCTTTTGAATTTGCGATATATTTCTTTGCGATAAATGGTGCGACTTTTAACTTTGAAGCTACCATATCATATGTTGCGCCGTTTTCCATTAATAATTTTGCGTGCAAAATTTTATCGAAGTTGGAGGATAGGAGATAGAGAATATTAAAGGCAGAAGTTTTGTTTTCTTTTAGCCTTAAAAGTATGTTAAGAACCGTTTTTGAGTCCTTTTTTATTAGCGCATCTGTTATATCAAAAATTACAACACTTATGGGCTTTGAAACGACTTTTTCGATATCGCTTTTATATATTTCACTTTCGCAATAGCCAAATAATTTATCAAGTTCGTTTTTTAGGTTGCTGATTCCGGGGTCGCATAGAGAGAGCAGAAATTCTGCAGAATCTTTCGAGATTTTTTTGCCGTTCTTTTGTGCTTCCCTTACAATCCAAGCGACTAATTCATAATCGCTCATAAAGTTAAATTCTACTGCCATACCGTTTTTTGATAAACTTTTATAGGTTACACTTCGTTTGTCAATTTCTTGCTCATCGAAAATAAGAAGTACAAAATCAGGTATGTTTTTAAGCCGTTCCTCCCAATAATCACGAGAAATATTACTGCTTTCTGCGTCACGAGTCTTGAAAATCCCACTGTTTTTTATAACTACAAGTTTTTTCTCTGCCATAACGGGAAATGAGTCAAGGGCGTCGTCGATTTTTTCAGGAGTCAAATCTTTGCCATCAAGAAAAATCCTGTTAAAATCGGAAAAATCATCATCGGGGACTAAGTTTTCCATAATCTTTAAATATGTATCCTTAATAAAAACTTCTTCTCCGTAAAACAGATATAAATTTCCGGTAGTAGCAGACTTTATTTGCTGCTTTAATTTTAAAAAACTATCGTTTTTTTGGTTCATATTAGTTGCCTCCATATAATGAACTATATTGTATATTCCCGTTTTTGCTGATTTTGAAACGGATATCACCTAATTTGTCGGTGCGAAGAATATTTGAATTTGCATTTTTCAGACTTGTTAAAACTTCCTTATCGGGTAACCCGTAAGAATTATTTTTGCCGACACTTATTATTGCAAATTGCGGAGAAACTTTTTTAATAAAGTTTTCTGAATTTCCTGTAACAGAGCCGTGATGCGAAACTTTTAAAAGGTCAATATCTTTCGGTGGTAAAAGGGATTCTTCCATTTCATAATCACCCATAAATAGAGAAGAAAATTCGCCATAGGACACCTTTAAAACTAAGGAATTATTGTTCTTATTTTTTGATTTTTGAGCCTCATTAGACGGTGCTAAAACTTCAAATAAAAGTCCCGAGGGAAATTCGATTTTATCACCCGGTTTTAAAAACTCGGTTTTGATATTTTTAGATTTTGCAATAGATTCAATTTCTTTTCTTGTTTTGTCGTTTGGCAAAACATCAGGCATTACTATGGTATTAACCTTTAAATTCTTTATTGCAGAAACAATGCCTTCCGAATGGTCTTGATGAAAATGCGTAAGAATTGCAACATCAATATTTGTATTCCCGTGCGAAATGAGATATGGCAAAAATACTCTGTCGCCGATATTGTATCCTTTTTGATAATCCGAAGAACCTCCGCCGTCAATTATTACCGTTTCAAATCGACTTGTTTTTAGCACACAGGCATCACCTTGACCGACATTTATAAAACTTATTTTAAGCGAATTAATTGAAAAATCAAGCGAGATTGTAACAAGCAAGGCAAGAGATATTGTAATAAGAGTTTTTGTGTGAATGGTATTAAATCTCTTTGCAATTATTCGCATAAAAATAATAAAAACAAATGTCCAAAACATTATTTCAATAATAGATGGTGTTCTTAACATTATGTAGTAAAACGGCAATTTTTCTATGATGTATGGCGCAGTTTTTAGCATGGATAAACACAGTTTTAACGGCATCAAAAACAGCACGAAATTCCCACCAACAAGAAGTAGAAATCCTGCCAAAAGTATTGTTATAATAACAAATGGCATAAATAATTGTGCAAGTAGTATTGAATATGTTGAAACACCATTAAAATAGTATGCAGCATATGGAAGTGTGCCGATAAAAAGTAATAGCCAAATCGTGAGAATTTGTGAAAGCCAAAAACTTTTTATAGTCTTTCTTTTATTGATAAATTCAAACATGGGAGTATAGAAAAAGTGAATAATAAGCGTAGAAATGACAGAAAGCATAAAACCGCCGTTAAAACATAGCATAGGGTTTATTATAGTGAGCGTCAAAACTATAAAGGAAAGAATATCAGCCTTATTTGCATAGCCTGAAATTTGTTTCTTTAAGATAAATATTGCTAATAGAAGACCTGATTTTATTGCTATTGCCGAATCGCTTTGAACAATCAGATATAGTGCGATAAGGGCAACTAATGCAAACTCACGCTTATTTCGATTTGCAAATAGTAGCCCTGCAATTACTGCCAAAAGCGTAAGATGTAAAAAGGGTGAGTATAGAACTCTTAAAAGTCCTGTTTTTGTCAGTAAAGTTTTATATTCGTTTGAAAAATATGTGCGGTTGCCGAATAAAATTGCCATAAGCATTGCTTTTTCTTCACCTGAAAAGGTGGAAGAAACTTTGCAAAAAAGTTTGTATTTCAGTTTTCCGGCCAAAAAAGTAGGGAAAAAAGAAGTCTTTTTGCCAAGTATATGTAAATTTTGAGCAGTTAACTTTGCAACTATATTTTTGCTTTTGCAGTAGTTTTTATAGTTAAATTCAAATTCGTTTGCGGAAGCGTTAAAATCCCCCAAAAATCCCGATGCAGAAAATTTATCACCGTAGGCGAGTTCCTCTTTTGAATTTATCAAGATTTTTTTATCTATTTTATAGTCTTTTTTTAAATAATTCAAATAATCAATTTTCACAGTATAGCGATACTTATATTGTGATGTTGTGATATCGGGAATTGAAATAACAGTTCCTGTGACAGTCACATATTTATCGGGAAAAGTTTCATATAGTGAATTTTGATTCGCCAAAGAATACCTAATGCCGCCTACGATAAGCATAATTAAAGCAAGAGGTATAGTCATATATTTAAATTTCTTTAAAAACACGCCTGCTATAAAAACTAATAGTGATAAAAGAGAGAAAATAATTAAAGATGAAAGACTTACTATTGGTGACAAAAGTATCCCCAAGATGTATGAAAATGTTGTAATCATAATTGTAGAAAACATAAATCTATCTCCTCTAAAAAAGCATTTTCAATCCTTTTCTTTGTGTTTTGGGCAACCTTGACAAGAGGTACATCCGCAAGAACATTTGTTTTTTCTTTTGATTATTATAGTGGTTGCAGAAATGATGAGAGCTATTAATACAGCAATAATAATATAATCAATCATAAACTCGCCTCCATACCTTAATATTTTAGCACAAAACTACATTTTTTACAATATGAAATATTGACAATATAGCAAATTTCTTATATAATTAATAAGATATAATAGAATAAGTATGAACTTTTTAGGAAGGTAGATAAATATGGAAAAATACGGAGTAAATGAGATAAGAGAAAAGTTTTTAAGTTTTTTTGAATCAAAAGGCTGTTTAAGACTTGGCAGTTTTTCGCTTGTGCCGAAAAATGACGCAAGCCTGCTTCTAATCAATTCGGGTATGGCACCAATGAAAAAGTGGTTTACAGGAGCAGAAATTCCACCGAGAAAAAGAGTTACCACTTGCCAAAAATGTATAAGAACACCCGATATCGAATGTGTTGGTAAAACTGCACGCCACGGCACATTTTTTGAGATGCTCGGAAATTTCTCTTTTGGAGATTATTTTAAGCATGAAGCAATTTCATGGGGCTGGGAATTTTTGACAGAAGTTATGGGAATTCCTGCCGAAAAACTTTGGATTACGGTTTATGAAGAAGACGATGAAGCAAGAGATATCTGGATTAATGAAATCGGCGTTAATCCCGAAAGAGTTATAAAACTTGGAAAAGAAGACAACTTCTGGGAACATGGAACAGGCCCTTGTGGCCCTTGCTCTGAAATCCATGTTGACCGTGGCGAAGAATATAGTTGCGGCCCTGATTGCCATATGGGTTGTGATTGTGACAGATTTATGGAAGTTTGGAATCTTGTGTTCACTCAATTTGATAAGGACGAGGACGGAAACTATAATCGTCTTGCAAATCCTAACATTGATACAGGTATGGGATTAGAGCGTTTAGCAGCTGTTATGCAAGGTGTTGACAACCTATTTGAAGTTGATACAGTAAAAAATATTATGAATCATATTTCAAAAATTTCCGGTGTGACCTATAAAACAGATGCAAAAACAGACGTATCACTAAGAGTAATAACAGACCATATAAGAAGTACAGTTATGATGGTATCTGACGGCGTTATTCCATCAAACGAAGGCAGGGGCTATGTTTTAAGAAGACTTCTTCGCCGTGCTGCACGCCATGGAAAACTTTTGGGAATCAAGGAAGAATTTCTATATAAAGTTGCCGACACAGTAATTGACGAATCAAAGCAAGGCTATCCGGAACTTGCCGAAAAACGAGAATATATCAAAAAGATTATAAGAATTGAAGAAGAAAGATTTGCAAAGACAATAGATAATGGTCTTGCAATTTTGAATGATTATATTAAAGAAACAAAGGATGCAAAAAGCGATACTTTGTCAGGCGATAAGGCATTTAAGTTAAACGATACTTACGGATTCCCGATAGATTTAACTGTTGAAATTTGCGGCGAAGCAGGTCTTAATGTTGACCTTGAAGGTTATCAAAAGGAACTTTCGGTTCAAAAGGAAACGGCAAGAAGTGCAAGAAAAGAAGGCTCAAGTTGGGAAGATAACGAAAGTTATAATTTTGAAGATGCAGCCACTACTAAATTTGTAGGTTATGATAATTTTGAGGCTACTTCAAAGATTGTAGGAATTGTCGCAGAAGGTGAAGTTTCGGCAGAAATAAGAGAAGGCGAAACGGGTATAATTGTAACAGAAAAAACCCCATTCTATGCAGAAATGGGCGGACAAGCAGGCGACATAGGTAAAATTACTTGTAAAGATGCCGAAGCAAAGGTTATAGGAACAAAGAAAAACGGTAACGGCATTTATATGCATATTGTAGAGGTTACAAAGGGTAGTTTTGCAAACGGAAATGAAGTAAATCTTGCAATCTGTAAAAAGAACAGAATGGCAGTTTCAAGAAACCACTCTGCAACACACCTTTTGCATAAAGCATTAAAAGAAGTTTTAGGCGGTCATGTAGCACAAGCCGGCTCGGAAGTAAATTCAAAGCATCTTCGTTTTGATTTCTCGCACTTTGAAGCAATGACAAAAGAAGAACTTGCTCTTGCTGAAAAGAAGGTTAATGAGGCAGTTTTAGAGGCATTACCTATAACTGTTCGTGAACTTCCGATAGATGAGGCAAAGAAATTAGGAGCAGAAGCACAATTTGGCGAAAAGTACGGTGATGTTGTAAGAGTTGTATCAATGGGCGACTACTCAATCGAATTCTGTGGTGGTACACACCTTACAAACACTGCAAATGTCGGACTGTTCAAGCTAATTTCAGAAAGTGGTGTTGCAGCAGGAACAAGAAGAATTGAGGCTGTAACAGGAGAGGGCGTTTTAGAATATATAAAAAGAAAAGATGCTCTTATTGAAAATACAGCAGTAGCACTAAAAGCAAACAATCCACTTGAAATTGATAAAAAGGCACAACAAGTAACTTTGGAAAATAAAGAACTTAAAAAGCAAATCGAGTCAATGAACGCAAAAATGGCGTCAGGAAAACTTGATGATATTCTAAAAAATAAGGCTGAAATCGGCGATGTGACAGTAGTATTTGGCAGAGTTGACGGAATTGGTGCAAATGATATGCGTAATTTGGGCGATGAAATTAAGAAAAAAATCGGAACAGGTATCGCAGTTTTAGGGGCAAACACAGAAGGCAGAATTACATTCCTTGCAACTGCAACAAAGGACGCAGTAGCAAAGGGTGTTCACGCAGGAATGGTGATTAAAGCAATCACACAAATCGCAGGTGGCTCAGGTGGTGGTAAGCCTGATATGGCTCAAGGCGGTGGAAAAGATGCCGGCAAAATTGATGAAGCGCTTTCTAAGTCTTTGGAAATTGTTAAGGAACAATTAGCATAAAATGGACGGCATACTTGTAATAAATAAGCCGTTTGGCAGAACATCGCACGATATGGTGGGCTTTACAAGAAAACTTTTCGGAATAAAAAAAGTAGGACATACAGGAACGCTTGACCCTGACGCAACAGGTGTTTTGCCTGTTTGTATCGGCAAGGCCACCAAAACGGCAGATATGCTAACCGATTCTGATAAAGCATACAGTGCAACACTTGTTCTTGGTATGACAACCGACACATTAGATGCATCGGGAGAGATTTTGACCGAACAGCCTGTATCGGTGACCAAGGAAGAAATTGAAAATACAATAAAATCATTTATAGGCGAAATCAGTCAGATTCCGCCTATGTTTTCTGCTATAAAAAAAGATGGAAAAAAACTGTATGAACTCGCAAGAAAAGGTATTAGCATTGAAAGAGAACCAAGAAAAGTCAAGATTTATGATATCGAGATTGAATCTATTGATATGGAAAATGGGCTTGTTTCTATAAATGTTGAATGTTCAAAAGGCACATATATTAGGACGCTTTGTGAGGATATAGGTATGAAACTCGGCTGTGGTGCATATATGAACAGTCTTGTAAGAACAAAAAGTGCAGGCTTTACATTGGAGGAGAGTTTTGATAGCGAAACTCTTTTGCAAATGAAAGAAAACGGAAACTTAGATGAGGCAATAATTCCACTTGACAGAATTTTTGAAAAGTATGAAAGAGTGGATTTAAACGATTTTCTTTCAAAAAAAGCAAAAAGTGGAATCAAAATTCGCACAAAGATGTGCGAAAACGGAAAGATGTATCGTTTATATGACGAAAAGGGAAAATTTATGTGCATTTCAGAGTGTGTTAATAATGAGTTAGTACTAAGGAAAGCATTTTGGGTAGATTAAAATGAAAACATATTCTTTTTACGGAAAAACAAATACTGATAATACTATAATCTGTCTTGGTGATTTTGACGGGATACATAAAGGGCATAGGACTGTTTTTGAAAATGCAAAAAATCACGGCGAGTGGGGAGTTTTGCTGTTTAGTAATAATTCCAAAGGCGAAACATCGATTTTGACGCTTTCTGAAAAGGTTGAAATAATAAAATCGCTTGGCGCAAAATATGTAATTACGGCAGATTTTGAAAAAGAAATAAAGAATATGTCGCCAAAAGAATTCATTGAAGTTTTGGCAATGATGAGGATTTCCGGCGTTTCGGTAGGATATGATTATAGGTTTGGCAAGGGAGCAAAAGGAGATACTGAGGTCTTAAAAAAAGTTTGCAAAAGAAATGAGATTGATGTTTATATAGTAGATGCAGTTTTAAATGAGGACGGCCCTATTAAAAGCACAAAAATAAGAGAATTGATAAAGGCAGGAAATTTGCGTGAGGCAAATTCTCTTTTGGGAAGTCCGTATTTAATTTCCGGTTCCGTTTCAAAGGGACTTAAAAACGGAACAAAGATTGGCTTTCCGACGGCAAATATAGATGTTCCAAAGGAAAAACTTTTGCCACCGGATGGTGTTTACGAAGGCATTGCAATGGGCAGAAAAGCCGTAATAAATATCGGCAAAAACCCGACCCTTGATGCAAAAAAGCGTACTGTTGAAGTGCATATTTTGGACTTTAACGATAATTTGTACGGCGAAATAATAACTGTTAAATTTTTGAATAAAATAAGAGATGAGATAAAGTTCGATAGTTTAGATGAACTTAAAGAACAGATAAAAAAAGATATTATAGTTGCAAAAGGAGAGAAGTAATATGGCAGAGAGAACAATAACCGAGATGACTTATGAAAGAGCGAAGAAAAATCTTTCAAAAAATGCAGACACTATAAAAAAACTTGAAGAAAAAGGTGTACTTTTTATTAATCCTGCATCTTGCTATGTTGAAGAAGACGTAGTTATAGGCAGTGGCACAGTTATTGAGCAAAATGTAATGCTTCAAGGAAAAACAGTGATAGGTAAAGATTGTGTAATTGGTATGGGAACAAAACTTGTGGATACAAAGGTCGGAGATAGATGTGACCTTCTATCTGTTGTTTCAGTATCAGCAGAACTTGGTGATGATGTTTTGGCAGGCCCATTTTCTTATATTAGACCGGGCTCAAAGATTGCAAATGATGTCAAAGTCGGTGACTTTGTCGAAGTTAAAAATGCGTTTATTGACGATGGCACAAAGATTGCACATTTAACTTATGTTGGTGACAGTGATGTTGGAAAGAGAGTTAATTTCGGTTGTGGAACGGTTACCGTAAACTATGACGGAAAGAAAAAGCACAGATGTAAAATCGGTGATGACTGCTTTATCGGATGTAATACTAACTTAGTTGCCCCTGTTGAAGTAAAAGATGGTGCATATACTGCTGCGGGCTCAACAATTACCGACGAAGTGCCTGAAAAATCACTTGCTATTGCAAGAGCAAGACAGGTAAACAAAACAGGTTGGAAAGATAAGAGGGACTGATAAAATGTATCTTATCGCAGGACTTGGAAATCCCGGAAGAGAATATGAAATGACTCGCCATAATATAGGCTTTGAAGTCATAGACTACATTAGTGATAACCTTGGTGTTAAGGTAAAAAAACTAAAATTTAAAGGTCTTTACGAAAAAACATCAATGTGTGGCGAAGATGTTATCTTATTAAAACCACAGACATTTATGAATTTGTCGGGAGATAGTATTCGTGATTTTGCTGCGTTTTATAAAATTCCTCCTGAAAAAATTATAATAATAAGTGATGATATAAGCCTTGACCAAGGCAGAATTCGCATTAGAAAAGGTGGTTCGGCAGGCGGTCACAATGGCTTGAAATCTATAATTTATCAATTAAATTCCGACCAATTTATAAGAGTTAGAGTAGGCGTTGGCAAAAAAGAACACGAAAGTCAAGATTTGGCTGACTTTGTGTTGTCACGCTTTACAAAAGAGCAAATTCCTGTTTTGGAAAAAGCGATAATAAATGCAGAAGGCGCAATAAAAGAGATAATAACTAATAACACAGAGAGTGCTATGAATAAGTATAACGGAAAATAAAAATTACTTATCGGCAGGTGAGAAATATGAATTTCAAAAACTTACTATCGGGATATAGAGAATATTCCGATTTTTCTGTTGCTCTAAAAAATGGAAAAACCCCGATTTCAATATCAGGAGTTGTAGAGTCTTCTTGGGGACAATTAATATATGAGGCATCAGAAAAGAAAAAAACACTTGTAATAACCTATAACGATTTAGAGGCGGCAAGGCTTTCGGACAATCTCCGTTTTTTTTGCGACCGTGTTTTTGTTTTTCCGTCAAAGGAATATATCTTTTTTGATATTGATGCACACGATAGATTTAGCGAAAATTCAAGGCTTCTAACACTTTCTGAAACTCAAAACGGTGGAATTACAGTTGCGTCACTTGAAAGTATTTTGTCATACACTCTTCCTAAAAAATGTATGGAAAAATATACAACTACTCTTTTACAAGACGGAACTTATGAAATTGAAGAACTAACAGAAAAACTTGTAAAAATGGGATATACAAGGGAAGAGGAAATCTCAGGTAAGGGTCAATTTGCCATAAGAGGCGGAATACTTGATATTTTCTCACCACAAATGGATAATCCGGTTAGAATTGAGTTTTTTGATATAGAGGTCGATTCAATTCGTGAATTTGATGTTACAACCCAACGCTCTATTGATAATTTAGACAGTGTAAAAATAATTCCGTGTAAGGAACTTGTAGATTTTGATAAAGAAGATTTGGTTTCAAAACTTTCAGAAACAGTCAAAAAATTAAAACGAAAAAAGACCGATATGTCGGAACTTATTGAAAACATCGAAAAGGATAAAGAACTTTTAGAGGAAGGAATAATTCCCAACGCAATTTCTAAATATTTAGGACTTATTTTTGATGAAATACCAACTCTTTTGGACTATTTTGATGATGATTATACAGTCTTTTTAATAGAGCCAAAGCGTATTGCCGAAAGAGCAAAGACATTTGAATGGGAAGCCGGAGAAGTGGTAAAAGATTTGCAAGATAAAAATCTTGTTTGCGGAGATTTTACAAATTATTGGATGAAATACACCGATGTTGCGGCAAAACTTCAAAAAATGCCACTTGTGTCATTAAATACATTATCTCATACAAGCATTAATTATTCGTATAAATCAATCTTTAATTTTGAGTCAAAAATCACTGTATCATTGCACGGAAAAATTGATTATCTTTACGATGATTTGAAAAAAGCAGAAGAAAAAAATGCCACAACGGTAGTTTTGGTAAGTACAAGAAGCCGAGGAGAGAACCTAGTCGGAACACTAAACGAAAAGGGTATAAAATGTAGATATATCCACGAAAACCCTGAATTTGAAAAGGGAGAAACGGTTGTAGTAAGAGGCGAAATGCCCAAAGGATTTGAATATCCTGAGATTAATTTTACCCTAATTTCAGAGCAAGAAATTTTTGATGTTTCAAAGAAGAAATCAAAACGAAATGTTGATAACAAAAATAGATTAAAGTCATACACCGATATAAATGTTGGCGATTATGTCGTTCATAGAGCACACGGAATTGGCAAGTATATGGGCATCAAAAAAATCACACTTCAAGGTGCGACAAAGGATTATCTGCACATCTCGTATAGGGGTACTGATAGTCTTTATGTGCCTGTTGACCAACTTGATATGCTATATAAATATTCCGGGGACACCGATAAGGAATTAAAACTGAATAAACTTGGCGGAACAGAGTGGGATAAGACAAAGAAAAAGGTACGCTCTGCAACTCGTGATATGGCAAAACAACTTACAATGCTTTATGCCGAGCGTGAAAAAAGCAAAGGCTTTGCTTTTTCGGAAGATACGCCGTGGCAAAGAGATTTTGAAGATACTTTTGCATTCCAAGAAACAGAAGACCAACTTCGCTCAATAGAAGAAGTGAAGGAAGATATGCAAAGCACAAAGCCAATGGAACGACTTTTGTGTGGCGATGTCGGATACGGAAAAACCGAAATTGCACTTCGTGCAGCATTTAAAGCGGCAACAGACTCAAAACAGGTCGCATACCTTTGCCCTACAACAATTTTGGCTATGCAGCAATATGAAACCTTTTCAAAGAGAATGAAAGATTTTCCTATTAAAATAGAAATGCTTTCAAGATTTAGAAGCGCAAAAGAACAAAAATCAATTCTAAAAAAACTAAAAACAGGTGAAATTGATATAATAATAGGAACACATAAACTTTTGCAAAATGATGTTGTATTTAAAGATTTAGGACTTTTGGTAATTGACGAAGAACAACGTTTTGGTGTTGCACATAAGGAAAAATTAAAGGAACTTAAAAAGAATATTGATGTTTTGTCTATGAGTGCAACTCCAATTCCAAGAACGCTCCATATGGCTATGGTATCGGTAAGAGATATGAGCATTTTGGAAACTCCGCCTGAAAACAGATTTCCTGTTGCAACATATGTTTTAGAGCATAATGAATATGTAATTTTAGATGCAATAAGAAAAGAACTTGCAAGAGGCGGTCAAGTTTTCTATTTGTATAATAGAGTTTCGGGTATATATAGAGTGGCAGAATGGATAAAATCAAAAATTCCTGACGCAAATGTAGCAGTAGGCCACGGCAAAATGAAGGAAAATGAACTGGAAGATATTATGTTTGATATGGTAAATGGTACAACAGATATTTTGGTGTGTACAACAATTATCGAAACAGGTCTTGATATTCCGAATGCGAACACAATAATTATTGAAAACGCAGATAGAATGGGATTATCTCAATTATATCAATTAAGAGGGCGTGTCGGACGCTCCGGCAGAAATGCGTATGCATACTTTACCTATAAAAAGGACGGAATGCTATCTGAAACAGCAGAAAAAAGGCTCTCTGCAATTAAGGAATTTACAGAGTTTGGCTCAGGCTTTAAAATTGCTATGCGTGACCTTGAAATAAGGGGAGCAGGTGATATTTTAGGGGCTGAGCAGCACGGTCATATTGACTCTGTTGGATATGATATGTATTGTAAAATTTTGGAAGATAGTGTAAGGGAAATGCAGGGGCTTCCTGAAAAAATTGAGATTACAACTACTATTGACCTTAATATTGATGCGTTTATTTCTGATAGGTATATTAAGAATAATAATGTAAGAATTGATACTTATAAACGCATTGCAAGTATTGAAAATGAAGAGGACGCAAGTGATATTACAGACGAATTAATTGACAGATTTGGCGATATTCCAAGGGCGGTTAGAAATCTTTTGGAAGTGGCGCTTATAAAGTCACTTGCTAATAGAATCGGCATTACGGAAATTTCGCAAAAGGGAAATAATATTTTGTTTACATTTGCTGAAAACAGACTTGAAATTCCGTTTGTTGACTTAATTATGGGCGAGTATATAACCACTTGCTCAATAAATCCTAAAAAACCTGTTATAACATATAAGCTGGAAGGCACACAAAATATGCTTTCTAATATTAAGTTTTTATTACAGCGCCTAAATGAATTGCATACTGAAAATAATTAATGTATAATAGAGAAAAGGCGAGGTGAGATATGTGAAAAAAATAATACTAATGTTAGTATTTTGTATGCTTTTAGCTTCCTGCACAGCGGGGAAAACCGTTGCAACGGTTGGGAATACCAAGATAACAACAGGTGAATTTGAATTCTATTTGTCATCAATAAAAAATCAGTTAAGCGGAACTGAATTAACAACAGAGGAAGATTGGCAAACACAAGAAATCGAAGGAAAAAAAGCAATAGATGTTGCAAAACAGCGTGCCCTTGACATTGCAATTTCAAATGTAGAATACTGCGAAGCATCAAAAAAAGCAGGAATAAATCTCACCCAAGATGAAAAAAAGCAAGTTGAACAAATGAAAAACAGAGTTATAGAAAGTTATGGCGGAAAAGAAAAGTACAAAACATTTTTAAAAGAAAACAACATAACCGATAAGTTTATTGAACTTATGTGCGAATCGACAGTTTATTATAGTAAACTTGAAAAAATGGTGGAGGAAGAATCCCCTATTACAGAGGAAGAAGAACAAAAATATTTTGATAACAATAAAGAAACTGTTGAAACGGAATATAGAAAAGCAAAACATATTTTGTTTTTAACTCAGGATATGAATACAAAAGAATCCTTTTCGGAAGAAAAACAAAATGAGGTTAAGGCTTTGGCTGATTCTGTGTTAAAAAGAATAAATGCCGGCGAAGATTTTGACAGCCTTATGAGAGAATACACAGAGGACCCCGGTCTTGAAACAAATCCCGAAGGATATGTTTTTGGAAGTGGAGAAATGGTGGCAGAATTTGAGCAAGCGACAGATTCTATAGGGTTTGGCGAAATTATAATGTGCAAATCAAACTATGGATATCATATTATAAAAAGACTTCCTATTTCTTTTGATGATGTAAAGGAAAAGATAAAAAAACAGGTTATAGAAGAAAAGGTAAAAAATCAAATTAAGGATTGGGAAAAGGAATATAATATCTCAGTTAAGACGAATGAAGAAAATATCAAGGCTATAAAATAAAAGGTGCGAGATGTCGTGCCTTTTTTTCGTTTTAAAAAGTATTGAATATTATTTATAAAAATGATATAATAACAATAATTATATTTTTTTGGAGGAATCTATGAAAAAAAGAATTCCGTATATAATATTTACGGTTTTGATAACAATGTTTATATTTCATAATTCAATGCAAAATGCTGTCGATTCAACAGCATCAAGTGATATTATTATTGGTATTTTTGGTAAAATTTTAAACCTTTTTAAAATAAATACCACAAGAGACCAACTGGTAACACCAATCAGGAAACTTGCACATATTTTAGAATTTTTAATTCAGGCGGTTTTTATTGCAAAGTGCTTTTGCGGGAAATATAGAAAAAGAATAGTATATATCTTATTTTTTGGACTTTTAACGGCTTGTGTAGATGAGTTTATTCAAAGTTTTTCGTATGGAAGGTCAGCGGAAGTTTTGGATGTATTTATAGACTTTTTTGGAACAAATATGGGAATGATAATTGGTGGTGCTTTTCATATGTTTAGGAGGCGAAAAAGATGCCGAGCATAAGTAATCTTATTTGGATTGTATATCTTATCAATTTTGCTGTACTAGTAACAATTGTTTGCTTTCAAAAACGTAATCCAATCGAATCTATGGCATGGGTTATGTGTTTTTTGCTTTTGCCGGTGTTTGGTGGTATCATTTTCTTAATTTTCGGCGTGGGGGTTAATACTCTTACTAAAAAGAAGTATAAGCAGAAACTCGAAATGAATGAAAAATATCTTTTAGAGCGTCAAAAAGCCACAATCGGTAGAGATTTAGAAAGACCGGAAAGTGATATTGTAAATTATTTTTTAAACTATAACTTTATTTATACAGAAAATAATGATGTCAAAATATTTACCGATGCAAATGAAAAATACAAACAATTGATGGAAGATATTGAAAATGCAAGAGAAAGCATTGATATTTTGTATTTTATCATTCATAATGATAATATCGGAAACAGGCTAATAAAACTTCTCATAAAGAAGGCTAATGAAGGAATAAAAGTTAGACTTATGTATGATGGGTGTGGCTCGTTTTTTACGCCAAAGAAGTTTTTTAATGAACTTAGAAATGCACCAAACAGTGAAGTTGTTGAGTTTTTTCCGGTGAAAGTGTTTTCTCCGTCAAAAATCAACCACAGAAACCATAGAAAAATTGCGATAATTGATGGAAAGACGGCATATCTTGGCGGAATGAATATCGGTGACGAATATGCAAACAAGGCAAAAAACAGACCATTTTGGAGAGATACTCATATTAGAATTGAGGGCGAAGCTGTAGAATTTGCATTCCGAATATTCGCTATGGATTGGGAATTTTCAACAGGCGAACATATTGAAGTCAAAAATCTTTTAGGGAATATAAAATCAAAAGAAATAATCCCAATGCAAATAGTTTCATCAGGCCCTGACAGTAAAGCAGAAGAAATAAAATGTGGTATGATGAAGATGATAAACAGTGCAAAAAAATATGTATATATCCAAACTCCGTATTTTATTCCCGATGCAACATTTTTAACTTGCATAGAAATGGCAGTAAAGTCAGGTGTTGATGTTAGAATTATGATTCCGGGAATTCCGGACAAAAAGTATGTCTACTGCACAACGATGTCGTATATCGGAGAACTTTTGGATTTGGGAGTCAAGGTTTACTTATATCCGGGATTTATCCATTCAAAAACAATTACGGTAGACGATAAACTTCTTACGATTGGTTCTGCCAATACAGATATTAGAAGTTTTAAACTGTTATTTGAGATAAATGCATTTATATATAGCGAAAAAACGGCAGAAGAACATAGAAAAATTTTTGAAGAAGATGTGAAAAACTGTACAGTTTTAACCGAAGAAAAATACGAAAACAGGGGAATTATTAAGATTATAACAGAGGGCATATTTAGGCTATTTTCACCAATTATGTGATTTTAGAAAGGTGGTGCGGGAATGAAAAAAATAATACTATTTTTGCTTATTTTTGCGTTATCCGTGCCGAGTGCGGCGGCACAAAATGAATCTATGGACAATTATATTGCTCGTGCGGTGGAAGATGGAATTTTATACGGCGACGAAAACGGAAACCTTGGTGAAAATAATTTAGCAACAAGAGCAGAGTTTTTGTCAATACTTGTAAGATTCTTAGGGCTTTCAGGCGGAAATAATGACTTTTTAGATGTTAAGAATACTGATTGGTTTTCAAGTAGTGTTGCAACTGCAAAATTTTGTGGCATTTTTGCAGGCTATGATGACGGAACAGCAAGACCTATGGAAAATCTACTTACTCAAGATGCAGTTTCTATATTTGGAAGGTATTATAATGCGGTGTCAACTAGGGGAAAATACTTAAATGTTTCTGATTATGCAGAAAAGTATTTTGCATATGCATACGAAAATAGATTTTTTGATGAGTTCGATAATTTTCCAAATCCGAAAAGATATATAACTAAAGGTGAAATCATTACGCTTTTGTATAGATACAAAGAAGCTTTTGATAAAAATTGTTTTGCAGATGGGTATCCCCAAATACCCGAAAAACAAAGTTTTAATAAAATTTCGGTGGAAATAAAGTTAAATGATGATTGCGAAATAAGCTATTCACTATGCAAAAGAGGAACAGATAATTATAAATGGATAAAAGCAGTTTCTTGTGAAAAATCAAATAAGATTTTTGTGCTTCAAATTGATGGCAAAATAGATGCAGAGTATGATTTATATTTAAAAGCAGTTTCAAAAACGGACGGAAGAACAGAAATTAAAGTTATTGAAAATATAGTTTCTTTTGCGTTTTTAAAGGGAGAAGGCACAAAAAATTCACCGTATGTGATTTACAGTGCTATTCAGTTAAAGCAGATAGGTGCAGGACTTGACAAACATTATATTTTAGGAAATGATATTGAATTAAAAGAAGAGTGGCAACCTATCAAAAGTTTTAAAGGAACTCTTAACGGTGACGGGCATAGTATAACAGGCTTAAAAATTGATAGCAATAAAGAAAACTTAGGACTATTTTCGGAAATTGATGGCGGAAGAGTATTAAATCTTTTGGTTGACGCTAATATTACAGGAAATAAAAATGTGGGAATTATAGCCGGAATCAATAAAGGTACTATTGAAAATGTAGTTGTCACGGGAAGTATTAAGGCAAATACGAATAATTGTGGTGGAATTTGCGGCGTGAATAGAGGTGCTGTTGAAAATTCTATGTCATCTTTATATACGGTGGCTTCCGGTTCTAATGCAGGTGGTGTTTCAGGACAAAATTACGGCGAAATCACAAATTGCCTTTCGGCAACTGAGGCTGTTTTTTCGGATATGTATGCAGGCAGTATGGCAGGAATAAATATCGGCGGAAAAATTTCAAGTTGTGTTGCGGCAAATATGGCAGTATATAATACAATGACATATAATAGTGGGAAAATTTCTACAAATCAAAACGGCGGAATTACAAAAAATAATTATAGCTATGATGAGATGACATCAAATTCGGTTATAACTGATGCTGATGAGTATTCACAAAACGGACTTGAAGTTTCTTGGAACGAGTTATTGGACGAAAACTTTTACTACGACATAGGATTTGACAAAAACGAATGGGGAAAAACAAAAAATGATTTTATTTTGATATACCCCAAAAAATCAAAAGAGCCTATTTTGGACGAGGGAAGAACGATATATTATCCAAAAATGATTGGGAATGAGGAAGAATTAAGAGATATTGCAAATAATCCGGGTTGTCATTTTGCTCTTTCGCAAAGCATAAGTATGACTTTACCGTGGAAAACGATAGATGGAGCAGAAGGATTTTCAGGGACATTGGACGGTAGAGACTTTTCGATAAAAAACCTTACGCTAAAAGGTGCTAGTGGATTTTTCTCTAATATAACGGGCGGGACTGTCAAAAATCTTAATTTTGAAAATGTTTATGCAAAGTTAAATGACAGTGGTTCAATTATAACAACCTGTAACTATGGTTATATTGAAAACTGTAAAGTAAGCGGAAAAATCGAAGCAAAAAATTCGGCATATATTGGGGCTGTTACAACAGAAAATAATGGAAGAATTTCTAAATGCACAATTAATGTAGATATAGATAATAAATGCGAAAATAGCGTTATTGGCGGCATTTGTGCAAACAATCAAGGTGTGATTAACGCAAACAGTTTCGGCGGAAGAATATCGACAAGCGGTGAAAACAGTGTTATTGGCGGTGTTTGTGGCTATGATACAAACGGCTATCTTTCAGAAAATTATTCTTCTGCACATATAAATGGAAAAAGCAACACAATATATGCGGGTGGAATCAGTGGAATTACAGACGGAACACAAGGATATAAATGTGCTTCCAACGGTAATATTTTCGTAGAAGGCGAAAATGTGTATGCAGGTGGAATATCGGCACTTTCACAAAATTCATCGGTCTATAATTCATTATCGGGAGAAAATATAACAGTTACAGGGGACAATTCATATATTGGTGGAATAGTAGGATTTTTAAAAGAATCAAACCTTCAAAACACATATGCAACAGGAAGTCTTGTCGGGGTAGGAAATTCGCAAATAGGTGGAATTTGCGGATATTCTGAGACAAGCTTTGTGATGCAAAATGTTTCGCTAAATCCGTCTTTAAACGGAAATGGAAATATTGGGGCAGTCGTTGGAGGCAGCGAAATGAGTGAAATCAGCGATAATTATTGTGTTCAGGATATGCTTATAAATTCTTCAAAGGTTTTGCTTGTTGATAACACCTATAAAGTTAAAAGTATTCAAAATTTCAAAAAAATTGATTTTTATCTAAAACCTATTTCCGACGGCGGATTTTTGGGTTGGGACGAAACTGCGTGGAAAAAAATATCAGGCTATGATTTGCCAACTCTTACAAATGTTTCAAATATGAACAATTTAATAATGCCAAAATATAAGTAAAGCAGGTATTAATTTACCTGCTTTTCAAATTTTACCGGCTTACTAAAACTTGCTCTAAAACTGTTTTTATGATAAAATATTACAAAAGGGTGAGAAAAATGAAAAAAAATTTATTGGCATTATTAATTTTGACATTGTTGCCGACTTCGGTTTTTGCAAAAGAAACATCGGATTGGGCAAAAGGCGATTATGTTCAATCGGGCGGTAGAGGTCTTGTGCCACTCAGTATTGCAACATCTAATTTGACGGAGAATATCACAAGAAAAGAATTTGTAACTCTTGCTATGACAATGCTTGACACAATGAAAACGGAGGAAAAAACAAAGGAAAAATCTCCGTTTACCGACTGTGATGATGATTTTGTGCTGCGTGCATATTCACTTGGCATAATAAGCGGAAAAACGAAAACGGAGTTTTTTCCAAATGATAATATCACAAGGCAGGAAATTGCAAAAGTTCTTATAAACACTTTGTCTGTGGCAAATAAAAATCTTCAAATTAGCACGCAGGATATGAATAAACTTAACGCATTTGAGGATAAAGATGTGATTAGCGATTGGGCAAAGGAGGACATTGTTATTGCATTAAAATATGGACTTTTAAGTGGTGTTTCTTCTAAAAGTATTGCCCCACTTGATAATGCGACAAGGGAACAGTCGATTGCAATAATTGCAAGAAGTGTAAATAAGTATAACAGAACGCTGAAAAACTATAAAATCCCACAAATAACAGCTCCGCAAAGTAACGAAAAATCAAAAAAGGTAACTGTAAAATGGGATTATAAGACGAAAAATTCCGGATATACAGTAATTATTAAAGATGAAAACGGAGATTTAGTCACACAAAAAAGTGTTACTTCAAAATATGCAGAGTTTTCAGATGAACTGTTTGAATATGCTAAGAATTATACAATAACGGTGTCGTCAAATGTTGACGGGAAAACAATTTTATCAGAATCGGTTAAATTTCAATACATTGCACAAAAAGAATTTTCCGGCAGTACATCATTTTTAGATTTAAAACAAAAATATCAACGTGTTTTTCCAAATGGAATTGCATTTGAAACGGAAGAAGACGCTAAAACACATATGGTCGTTATAAAAGTTCCGTGCTGGAAACTTCAAGATGATGGAAGTAAAGTATCTACCGGTCTTTATGTTGAAGTTAATGAAGCACTAAAAGATGAAGTCGTGGCAATTTTTGAAGAAATTTATAATAGCGAGGAAAAGTTTCCGATAAAAGATGTCGGCGGATATTGCTGGCGAAATAGTGCAGTAGGCAGAATATCAGAGCATAGTTATGGCACCTGCATAGATATTAATTGGGACGAGAATTATTATTGCTATAAAGAAACAGGCGAGGCAATTACAGGAAGTTTTTGGAAACCTTATGAAAATCCATATTCCATTTTGGAGGACGGAATTGTTGTTAAAACTTTTGCAAAATATGGCTGGGCGTGGGGCGGAAATGCGTGGACAAGGCTTTGCGATTATATGCACTTTACTTATCTGGGAAACTGATGTATGTTATGTTTTACACAAAAAACGAGAACTATTGTCCTCGTTTTTTGTATTGTTAACTATTGAAAAAAAAGTAAATGTGTGTTACAATATTAGTAATATTTTATAATGGGGGATTTTCGGATGACAAATCGTGAAAATATAAGAAATATCGCAATCATTGCTCACGTTGACCACGGTAAGACAACATTGGTTGATGCAATGCTAAAACAATGCGGTACTTTTCGTGAAAATGAACAAGTGGAAGAAAGAGTAATGGATTCAAACGACTTAGAGCGTGAAAGAGGAATTACAATTCTTGCAAAAAATACATCACTTACATATAAAGATGTGAAAATTAATATTATTGATACTCCGGGACACGCAGATTTCGGTGGTGAAGTTGAGCGTGGGCTTGAAATGGTTGACGGTGTACTTTTGCTTGTTGATGCATTTGAAGGATGTATGCCACAAACAAGATTTGTGTTGTCAAAAGCACTTGCACTTAATTTAAGACCAATTATCGTTGTTAATAAGGTTGATAGACCTAATGCAAGACCATATGAAGTTGTTGATGAAGTGCTGGACCTATTTATCGACCTTGGCGCAACAGAAGAACAAATCGACACTCCTGTAATTTTTGCATCAGGTAGAGATGGCTGGGCAACAGCTGAGTATAGTCCTGAAAAACCAAACAGCGACTTAAAGGAGTTATTTGAACTTATTATAAATGAAATTCCTTGCCCTGATTGTGAAGATGACGGACCATTCCAAATGCTTGTTTCAAATATCGATTATGATGAATATACAGGAAGAATTGCAGTCGGAAAAATTCAAAGAGGCAAAATTAAGACAGGTATGTCTATGGTACTTTGCAAAGCAGAAGGCAAAAAGATTTCCGGAAAAGCTGTTAAATTATTTACCTATGAAGGTCTTAATAAAGCAGTTACAGAAGAAATGGGAGCAGGCGATGTTGTTGCAATTTCGGGTATGACAGAAATCAATATTGGGGATACTCTTTGTGACCCACAAAATCCTGACCCACTACCATTTGTAAAGATTGACGAACCTGTGCTTTCTATGACATTTAGTGTAAATGATTCGCCGTTTGCAGGGAAGGACGGAAAGTTTGTTACTTCAAGACATCTTCGTGAGCGTCTAATGAAAGAACTTGACTCAAATATCAGTCTTCGTGTTGATGAAACCGATTCGACAGAAGCATTTATCGTTTCTGGTAGAGGTGAACTTCACCTTTCTGTGCTTATTGAAAATATGCGCCGTGAAGGTTATGAATTCCAAGTTTCAAATCCGGTTGTTATCTTTAAGCAAATCGACGGAGTAAAATGTGAGCCGATAGAAAGACTTACAATAGATGTTCCTGAGGAATTTACAGGGGCAATAATGGACGGTATTATCGCAAGAAAAGGCGAAATGACAAATATGGAGTCAACTGCACAAAACTATACAAGATTAGAATTTTTGATTCCGTCAAGAGGATTAATCGGATATAGAAGCGAAATGCTAACAGCAACAAAGGGTACAGGTATCCTAAATTCTATTTTGGAAAAATATGAACCATACAAGGGAGATATTAATCCGAGAACAAGAGGAACACTTATTGCATGGGAAACAGGGACAAGTATCACATACGGACTTTTCAATGCCCAAGAGAGAGGAACACTATTTATCGGTGCAGGTGTTGAAGTTTATGAAGGTATGATAGTCGGAGAAAATGCAAGACTTGAAGATATTGTTGTTAACGTTTGTAAGAAAAAACACGCAACAAATACAAGAGCATCAGGCTCTGATGATGCACTAAAACTTGTTCCGCCAAAGGATTTATCACTTGAACAATGTCTTGACTTTATTGCAGATGATGAACTTTTGGAAGTTACTCCAAAACATTTAAGAATGAGAAAGAGAATTTTAAAAACCGACCTTAGAGCAAAATCGAAAGCAAGGTCATAAACCGAAAGGAAACAGAGTATGATTACAAGTAAGCAAAGAGCCTTTTTAAGAAAATCTGCAAACGAACTTAAACCGATTTTTCAAATAGGAAAAGATGGTATTACAGATGAGGTTTTAAATCAGCTTGCACTTGCACTCGAAGCAAGGGAGTTAATAAAGGTGCATATTTTGGAAACTGCACTTTTGGACACAAAGGAAACTGCAAACTTGGTTGCAGAAAAACTAAAAGCAGATCCGGTGCAAGCAATAGGCTCAAAATTTGTGATATATAAAAGAGCAAATAAGGAAAAAAACAGAAAGATTGAGTTGCCTAAAAAATGTGCAAAATAGGTATTTTGGGTGGGACTTTTAATCCAATACATCTAGGACATATAAAAATTGCTTTGGAAGCAAAAAAACAGTATGACTTAGATAAAGTGATTTTCCTAACCAGCGGAAATCCCCCACATAAGCAAAATCAAACAATATTGGACGGGAAAATCCGTCATATCATGGTAAAAAGGGCTTTAAAGGGCTATAATGATTTTTTTGCGTGCGATTGGGAAGTAAATCGTAAGGAATATTCCTATACTTTGGATAGCCTTATGCATTTTAAGGAGATTTATCCAAATGATGAACTTTATTTTATAATAGGTGGGGATTCGCTTCGTGATTTTGATAAGTGGCATAAACCTTTGGAAATAAAAAAACTTTGCACAATCCTTGTGTATGATAGAGATGACGGAAGTATTGAATCTGATTTTGCAAAGGTTATAAAAGGCGAAAAATTTGATGTGTCATCAAGTAGAATTCGTGAAAAGATTGCAAAAGGTGAAGATGTTTCAAAATATTTGCCTGCCGAAGTTTTGAGTTTTATTTTACGAAATCATTTGTATCAAAATGTCCCTGATTTTGAAAAAAAATTAAAAACAATGCTAAAACCGGAACGATTTTCGCATAGTTTGGGCGTTAGAGATATGGCAGTGGAACTTGCAAAAATATATGGCTGCGATGTAAAAAAAGCCGAAATTGCAGGACTTTTACACGATAATGCAAAGAATATGCCTGATTTTATGGAAAAATGTAAGGATTTGGAAGTTGAACTGGATGAAATCGAGCTTCAAAACCCTGCACTTATCCACGCAAAATTAGGGGCGGAAACTGCAAAATGCGAATTTGGTGTTTCGGATAGTGAAATAATTGACGCAATTAGGTGGCATACGATAGGCAGAACCGAAATGTCGCTTTTGGAAAAAATCGTTTTTGTTGCAGATTTAACAGAAATGGGAAGAACTTTTCCTGATGTTAAAATGATAAGAAATTATGCGAAGATAGACTTAGATAAGGCACTATATGAGTGTGTTAAATCTAGCGTCAGAGTGAATAAAAAAGATAATAAACCGATACACCCAAATGCATATAATATTATGAAAGAATTTGAGAAAAAAATAAATAAAAAACCTTGACATTATTTATTTTTTAATATATAATATATTCGTATATGAAAATATGAGAAGAGGAGAGAGTATGAAAAAGTTAATTGGCATAATTACCTTAACTGTGTTGTTGTTTTCGATGACTTGTGTTTCTGCGGCAACTATTTCCGGCGGAAGAAATTTTTCGTCAGTTGTAGATCCAACAACTTTTTCTGACGTAAGCAGCTTGCCTATGTTTAGAACGGGTGACACAATAACTTTTAACTTATCTGCGCTAAAAGTCGGGAACCTGATAACGGTTTTGAGTGCAAAGTGTGCAAATGATGGACAAATTGATGAGATTAGCGATAGTAATCTTCAATATATAAATCAATATACATTAGATAATACTTCGAAAAGTTTTTCATATGTAATAAAAGATATCGAGGATGGCATTTATGCACTATTAATGAACGATGGTGACGGAAATATTACAAGATTTTATTATAGGGTTGGCTCAATAGAACTTAAAATGAGATCAGCTAGTAAGGAATGGACAGATAGTGCAGCTCCATATTTTATTCTTGCATTTGATGCTAACGGAAATAATATAGGTGTTGGTGAAAATGCTTCGGCTGACCACTATTCTATTGGTTTTATTGGCAAGGCAACAATCAGCAGTAAAACAGGCTCACTAAAAGACATTGGTGCGACACCGGGATTTGAATTTACCGATTCAAAGGCTAATGTGACTAAAAGATATGGTTTTACAACCGATGAATTGACTGCTCTTGAAACATTCTTTAAAAATAATGAAATTAACGGAACACTTTCTGTTATTTTTGGCACGACTATGTATAATGTTCCTGCTCTAAATTTAAGTAGTATCACTGCAACTGCTGTTGCAGATACACAGTAAAGGGGAGGTCGGCTATTTATGAAAAAGATATATGAGAAGCCGGTTTTCCAATTTGAAGAATTTACGACAGAGATTATTATGGACAACAATGTTTTGAGTTGGGCATACCAAAAAAATTTTATTGAGGATTCTGACCTTCAAGGATTAACATTTGATGAAGATGGTGGTAATGTACTAAATAGTATTGATTACAGAAACTTTATTAAATAATTTTGAGTACATAAAAAATCAGTTCATTTTTGGACTGATTTTTTGTATATAATAAATATTATTATTGACAAAATTTAGGATAGGCTGTAAACTTTTAATATTAAAATATTTAGGAGAATTTTATGAGAGAGTATAACGGAAAAGTATATGAAGAAAAGAAAAAACATGACATTAATGAACTATTAGAAATTGTGGCAATACTAAGAAGCCCTAATGGTTGTGCGTGGGATAGGGAGCAGACACACGAATCCATGAAAAAATGCTTGATTGATGAAACTGGAGAAGTAATTGCTGCAATAGATAATAAGGACGATAATAATTTATGCGAAGAACTGGGAGATGTGCTGTTGCAAGTGCTTTTGCATAGTGAAATTGCAGATGAGCGAGATGCTTTTGATTTTAGTGATGTTGTTCAAATGCTTTCTGAAAAATTGATAAGAAGACATCCACACGTTTTTGGAGATGTGAAAAGACCTGAAACACCCGAGGAGAGTTTGGCACTCTGGAAATCAATAAAAGAAATCGAAAAGAAAATGAAGAATAGTTAACAAAGGACAATGAAATGAAAATAACACAGGAAAAGTCACAAATTTTAGGTATGGGTGCAGCATTTTTGGCAAACTTTATATTTGGATTTAGTTTTATGTTTTCCAAAATTTCGCTTGGATTTACCAAGCCGGTCGTTGTGTCGGCAAGTAGATTTACCATTGCATTTTTGGTGATGAATTTGCTTGCCGTAACAAAAATAATAAAAGTGGATTATAAGGGAAAGAAACTTGGGAAATTACTTCTTATGAGCATTGCCCAACCGTTTTTATATTTTGTATTTGAACTTTATGGAATAGCATTTACATCGTCAGCGCTATCAGGACTTATAATAGCCCTTGTGCCTGTCGTGGTAATGATAATATCGGCACTTTTTTTAAGTGAAAAGCCAACAACATTCCAAAGTATATGCACACTTGTTTCTCTTTTAGGGGTTGGAGCAGTGTCGATGATTTCAAATAATGGCGAACAAAACAGGGTTTTAGGCGTAATTATGCTTTTTGGGGCAGTTGTTTCTGCGGCGGTTTTTAATGTGCTTAGTAGAAGTGAAGCTAAAAACTTTTCACCATTTGAGAGAACATATTTTATGTTCTTTGTCGGAGCGATCGGATTTAACCTATTAGGTATAGTGGCTATGGGAAAAGATTATGTTCCATCTGTAATAGGGGCATTTTCACATTGGGAATTTGTGCTATCAATTTGCTATCTTGCAATAATATCCTCGGTCTTGGCATTTATTTTATACAACTATGCAACGTCACATATAAGCGTAATAAAATCATCTTCCTTTTCAAATATCACAACGGTTGTTTCTGTTCTTGCAGGGCTATTGATACTAGACGAAAAATTTTCGATTTATCAGATACTTTTGTGTATTCCGATAGTTTTGGGAGTATGGGGAGTAAATTTGAAAAAAGAATAAAAAAATGTTGACAAAAGAAGATATGTGTGGTATAATCTTACGGTATCCGCATAAGAACTTGGTTATAAATCCGTAATTGGTACCGGTCTTGGCGTGACTTCAAATTTATAAGGAGGTGCAACACTATGTACGCAATTTTTGAAACAGGCGGCAAGCAGTATAAGGTAGAACAAGGTAGTGTTATCTTTGTTGAAAAGCTTGAAGCAGAAGAAGGCGCAACAGTTACTTTTGATAAGGTATTTGCTATTGCAGATGGCGATAAGGTTAACTTCGGTGCTCCTGTTGTAGCCGGTGCTACTGTAACTGCAAAGGTTGAAAAGCAAGGTAAAGCTAAGAAAATCTATGTCTTCAAGATGAAGAGAAAGAAAAATGAACGTTCTAAAAAAGGTCATAGACAACCTTATACAAAGTTGACTATCGAATCAATCAATGCTTAATCAGCATTATTAATCAAACTGAAAGCTGAGGTGTAATTAAAATGGCTCATAAAAAAGGTATGGGTTCCACCAAAAACGGTCGTGATAGCGAAAGTAAACGTCTTGGTGTGAAGAGAGCTGACGGACAGTTTGTACTTGCCGGCAATATTTTGGTAAGACAAAGAGGAACTAAGATTCATCCTGGTAACAATGTTGGTATCGGAAGCGATGACACATTGTTTGCACTAATCGATGGAAATGTTAAGTTCGAAAGAAAAGGCAAAGACAAAAAGCAGTGCAGCGTATATTCTGCATAAGAATACAAAAAATTACGGTACTTCCAATCGGAAGTACCGTTTTTGTTTTACTTTTATTAATAATTTTCTGCGTGAATTTCAAAGTAACTTTGTGGGTGAGCACAAGTTGGGCAAACAAGAGGAGCGTTTTCACCAACAACGATATGACCACAGTTGCGACATTCCCAAACCTTAACTTCGCTCTTTTTGAATACTTCTTGAGCTTCAACATTGTGAAGTAGAGCACGATATCTTTCTTCGTGTTTCTTTTCGATAGCTGCAACTAATCTGAATTTGATTGCAAGGTCTTTAAAACCTTCTTCTTCAGCAGTTTTTGCAAAACCTTCATACATATCTGTCCATTCATAGTTTTCGCCGTCAGCAGCTGCTGCTAAGTTTTCAGCAGTATCTCCAATTCCGTTTAGTTCTTTAAACCACATTTTTGCGTGTTCTTTTTCATTATCAGCAGTTTTTTGAAATAGTGCTGAAATTTGTTCAAAACCTTCCTTTTTAGCCTTTGAAGCAAAATATGTGTATTTGTTTCTTGCTTGTGATTCGCCTGCAAATGCAGCTTCCAGATTCTTTTCTGTTTGTGTTCCTTGATACTTGTTCATAATAATACCTCTTTTCTTAATGTTATTTTTTTATTTATTCGGAATTTTATTCCGTTTTTAACAAACTTTTCTTACACTCGGGACATATGCCTTCAAATACGGTTCGGTGTCTTTTGATTTCAAAACCTGTTGATTTTGAGACAATTGAGTCTTCTTCTTTTTCATATTCTATTGGTGCATCAACAACCTTTCCACATTCTGTGCAGATAATATGATAATGATTGTCAAGCCTTAAATCAAACCTATCAGAACCGGGGACTTTGATATGAGAAATCTTGCCATTTTTTGAAAGAATATTAAGATTTCTGTATACAGTACCCTTACTTATATGTGGATTCTCTTTGTTGATTTCAAGATAAATTTCATCAGCGGTAGGGTGGTCGCACCTTGATGTTACGGAATTAAAAACTATATCCCGTTGTTTTGTATTGCGACGATTTATAGTATCCTTTTTCATAATTTCTCCTTATCACTAATAGGAATTATTATTAATAGTATAACATAAAAATTAAAAAAGTCAAGAGTTTTTAAAAATTTCATCAATAATTTCCTCTTCTGTTTTTATTCCTACAATTTTTCCGACACTGTTTTTGATGTAAATAATATAGTTTTTTTCGATTGAAAAATATTCTGCAACTTTTTGGGGAATAAAATTTTCCTTAACTTCCAATAAATTCACCTTAATAATGTCTTTTTTTGATTTGTTTTTGATATATAGTAATTCCTTTAAAAAATTCATATTATATTTTGATTCGTTTGTAAAAAGATTTCCTAACAGGAACACAAGCACAAAAATTAAGCGTATGTTATTTCTGCTATATATCACCAAAATTATTTCAAGTATAGATAGAATTGATAGAAAAACTATTTTTATTATGAATAAAATGCGATTTGCGACTTTGTTTCCAAACTTGTCGGATAAAATTCTTTTCATAACCATACCACCGTCCATTGGGGTGATGGGGAGAATATTAAATATAAAAAGTCCCATATTATTCCAATATAAAAGGTCGTAGTATTTCCCATTTTTATAAAAACAAGAAACAAATAGTGCCAAAAGTTCATTAATCATAGGCCCTGATAGATATAGCAGAATTTCATCGGAAAGGCTGTAAATTATATGGTTTTTTAGCTTTAAATTAAGCCCAAAGGGGTAGAAGGTAATCTGTGATATTTCTATCCCAATAATCCGGGAGGCAAGAAGGTGGGTAAACTCGTGAATTGTTATCATAGAATAACTAACTAAAAGTATATCTAATTGCTTTGTAAAAAAACAGGTCAAGAAAATTAGAAAAGTTGAAAAATGAATATATAAATGTTTACTAATTTTAATCAAGTTACTCACATTCCTTTAATACTTTTGATATTGCATCTGCTATCATTTTTCCTGCTTCTTCTGCTTCTTCTAATGTATTACCGTTTGTGCCTATTTCAACTATCAATGAGCCGGTAGTTATTTGTTCATTAAAACGCTCTTTTCGCAGATTTATAGGCCGCATAAGCGACGGATAAAGTTCTATTGCCTTTGCTTGTATCTTTGAGGCAAGTGTAAAATTTTCTTGCCAATTATCGTGGGGCAAGTTGCTGTTTGTGCCAACAACAAGCATAACTTGAGCGACCTTTTTCTTGTCAATTTCTGTAAGCAGTTTTACCTTTGTTCCGTCATCCTTTGTTATGCCGTCACGATGAACATCTAAAACGACCTTTATGCCACTATTATTTTTTATATCCTTTCGAATTGTTTGCTCGGCTCTTTGATAAGCACCGTTATATGATGGGTAGTCATGGACTGTTGTATCGTGATATGTAGAAATTTTGTTTTTTTCAAAAATTTCTGCCATAGCATTTCCAACAGCGACGATATTTTTTTCGTTGTCAAGATTTCTGTCGGGCGAGTTTTTTGGATATTCATTTTCGCTGTAACTTTCGGTTGTATGGGTGTGCACAATAAGGATTTGAGCACCATTATTGTCCATTTTAAATTTGAGTTTTTTGTCAATAAAGTCGTAGGGGTTTACATCAAAGTTTGTTGCGTTTGAAAGTTGCATACCTTTGTCCACTTTTTTGATTTCTGAAGAAATAAGTTCTTCCTTTATTGGTGCTTCCTTTGTCGACTCAATATTTTGAGGATTATTTTCATTAAAATTAAAAAAAGATTTTAGAATACTATTTTGCACTTTTGTCTTTTTTGACTTCCACTTTTCTAAGATGTTTTCCTCTTTTTTTCCGAGTAATTCGGTTTCTATTATCGGTTTATAGTCATTAAATGCGACGGTAGATTTAGTCTTAGAAATGCTAATTACAGCAACAATGCAAAAAATAGAAATGACAATTAAAAGAGCAATAAGTATTAAGTTGTGTTTTGTTAATACAATCATTTTCGTACCTTTAATTCGCATATTATCTCCTTGCCCCCTTTAATAAATAATACTTGTCTTATTTCAATATTATTCATAAAAAATCTTAATAAAACTATTGACTTTAATGAAAGAATGTGGTAATATATATAAGTTAAATTATGGGTGGTCCTCTGCCTTGGTCGGCACGAACGCCTTGAAAAAAATTAAGGAGGGCAAAATGATGAATACAAAAGAAATCATTTCAGCTTTAACAAAAGACCAAATCAGAAACGACCTACCTGAACTTGTTGTTGGTAACAATGTAAAGGTTTATCAAAAGGTTGTTGAAGGTAACCGTACAAGAACTCAAATGTTCGAAGGTACAATCATTAAAAAGCAAGGTAGCGGCATCGGTGCAACTTTCACTGTAAGAAGACTTTCTTATGGTGTTGGTGTTGAAAAGACATGGCCTATTAACTCACCTATCATTGAAAAGATTGAAATTTCAAGAAAAGGTAAAGTTAGACGTGCAAGACTATTCTATCTTCGTGATAGAGTTGGTAAGGCTGCTAAGGTTAAGGAAAGAATCTAAGTTTTCTTTAATTAATACAAGGGGACATTGCTTTATGTCCCCTTTTGCTTTCTACTTGCATTTGGTTTATGGTGTGCTATAATAAAATTACAGTTTATATTGTTCGAGGTGTAGTGATATGTTAGAAAATGATAACTTGGAAAATAATAATGAGGAAACTCAAAAAATAAAGGAAACGGAAAGCAGTTTTAACATTTGGAAAGAAGTGTGGGAGTGGTTTTACACGATAATTATTGCATTAGTTATCGCAGTAACTATAAAGGTATTCATCTTTGATATTGTAAGAGTTGATGGCCCTTCGATGTATCCGACTTTGGTTAACAATGATAGATTGGTTGTTACAAAGTTAGGTTATAAGCCTCACCAAGGCGATATTATCATTCTTGACAGTAACTATAAGAATAGAAATGAATACTTTAAGGAATATGAAGAGGTAAATGATACAGAACTTAATATTTTTTCAAAGGCTCGTTTATATTTGAAACTTCCAAAAGATTTAAAAATTAAATTTTATGTAAAGAGAATAATCGGTATGCCGGGGGACATAGTTGACATTGTAGATGGTCAAGTGCTTGTAAATGGTAAGGTTTTAGATGAGCCATACTATGATGGTGTAACAGAAGACTATGACATCAATGTGGAATATCCATTTACAGTAAGCGAAGGTTATGTTTTTGTAATGGGAGATAATAGACCTAATAGTAAGGATTCTCGTTCTTCTGCTCTTGGAGAAGTGCCGATTAAGGCAATTAGCGGCAAATCACAATATAGATTATGGCCTTTTAATGCGATTGGAAAAACAAAATAATATTTTGGCAGGTTAGTTTTAACCTGCCAATTTCATATGAGGTGAATATATGGAAAATCTTCAATGGTATCCGGGACATATGGCGAAAACTCGCCGTATGCTTGAAGAAAATTTAAAAAATGTTGATGTAATAGTAGAGGTGTTAGATGCTAGAATTCCGCATTCGGGCAGAAATCAAGATATCGACGATTTGTTATCATCAAAGCCGAGAATTATACTTCTAAATAAATTTGATTTGGCAGATGCAAATGTCACGGATAGGTGGATAAAGGCTTATAATGACAAGGGAATAAAGGTAATTCCTATAAGCTGTGCGACAGGTGGCGGAATAAACAAGATAGCACCTATGGCAAAAGAACTAATAAAAGATAGAATTGCACGAGATGCAGAGCGTGGAATGAGACGAAATATAAAAATTATGATTGTTGGTATCCCAAATGTAGGAAAATCCACACTAATTAATAAACTTGTCGGAAAAGCAGCGACAAAAACAGGAGATAAGCCGGGAATTACCAGAGCAAAACAGTGGGTAAGATTAAAAGACGGACTTGAACTTTTGGATACTCCGGGAATTTTGCAGCCTAAGTATGAAGACCAAAAAATAGCATTAAGACTTGCATATACAGGTGCGATAAAGGACGAAATTATGGAAGTTGAACTTATTGCATATTCACTTTTGGAGTATTTGCAGGTGCATTATAACGATATGCTATGTGCAAGATATAAACTGTCAGATATTACAGGTCTTAAAGGTTATGAAATTTTAGATTTGATAGGAAGAAAGCGAGGGTGCCTAATTTCCGGTGGCGAGATTGACGAAAAGCGTGCAGCAGATATTGTTTTAGATGATTTTAGAAGTGCCAAAATTGGAAAAATCACGCTGGAATTGCCGGAGGACTATAATGAAAAAACAAATTAAAAAGTCAAGGATATTGATTTTAGCGACTGTTGTTATTGTAGTTTTAGTGGTTGCTTCTCAAAAATTTACAACAAAAGAACGCAAAAGAACAATAGATGGCTGCTTTGACACAATTTCTGAGATAACGGTTGTTTCAAGAACAGAAAAGCCGCTAGATGACTGTGAAAAATATATAAGAAAAGCAGAATTGGAAATGTCGGCAGAAAATCAATCAAGTTTACTTTATAGATATAATAACGGAGAAAAGGTTGAATTTTCGGAAGACTTAAATGAAGTAATTGCATTTTCAAAAGATTTTGGTACAAAAAATAGTGACTATTTTTCAATATATTTAGAGCCTCTTATAAAGGCTTGGGATATAAAAAATAATACGGGGAATATACCTAATGTTGAAAAGGCATTAAAGGAATCAAAACTCGAGAATAGGATTAATTTAGGTGGGGTTGCAAAAGGTTATGTGACTGATAAATTAATTGAAATATTAAGTAGAGATGGAGTTTCGTCTGCACTTATCAATCTTGGCGGCAATGCATACGCTATGGGGAAAAAGGTTACGGGTGAGAATTGGAAAATAGGGATTCAAAGCCCTAAAAATGAAAGCGACATAGTCGGAATAATAACAGCAGAGAATTTGGCTGTAATAACATCAGGAGACTATCAAAGATATTTTGAGATTGAAGGCAATAGGTATCATCACATATTAAATCCCAAAACGGGATACCCTTCCAAAAATGAACTGCATAGCGTGACAGTGATATCGGGTAGCCCGACTCTTTGCGACTGCCTGTCAACAGCGGCATTTGTGGCGGGGTTGGAAGACGGTATAAAACTAATAAAAAACTATAATTGTGGTGGTATTTTTATAACCGATGACACAGTATATTTTTCTAAAAGTTTAGAGAATATTTTTAAGCAAACCGATTTTTCATATAAATATGAATTTATTGAATAATAAAAAACCTTGCAATTTTGCAAGGTTTTTTGATTAGTTGTTTTCTATTGGCTTCATTGTGGGGATACAGGCAGGTACCGGGAATTACCGGGAATTTACACGAATCCACTGTAATTTCGCAAATGAAAAGAATTATCTCAAATCCTTTGGAATCGTAGCATGTTCTAATTGGTGTAAGATTTGGTGTAAATGGTGTATGGATGATATTTATTGTTGAACAATAAAAACTTTATGACACACAATTAATAACAATGATTCTTTTACTCAAATAATTTAGGCTATTTCAAAGGATATTATATGTTCCTTTATTTTATCGGATGCCGTATGACCGTTCTCCATTTTTCGGGTGCGACCTTTCTGGCATCGCTCATATAAATCTCGTGATGCAGGCGTTTTTCGGAAAAATCGTTTTCGTATCCGTTTTCCACAAGATATCGGTTCATCATTTCAACGGTGGCAGGCTCGTTGTCGAAAGAACCGATGTGCATAATTTGTACGCAAAGTCCTTCCTCTATTGTTAAAAATTCGGCTGCACCACAGTCGAGTTTTTTCTTTTTTGTTGCCGTCTCCACCGCCCAATCGAAATCCTTTTTCGTAATGAAATCGGGCAGGCGAATCACCGAAATCCAACAAAATGTGGATTTATCGCTGTAATCAATACCGTCAACGCCCTCCTGCCACCAAAAGCCCTCCAGCGGCGGAACGACATAATCGTAAAAGCCTTCGATATGGTAATCGGTTTTATAGCTCATTTTCAGTGTGTAGGCAACGGCATATAGAACACCCACCGCCTGCTGATAAGCACCGTCTTCCTCGTTAGGATTGCCTTTTCCGCGCACAGCGATATAATTCGCTTTCGGTACATTTACAATCTTTGGCTTGTTCTTCGGCATATAGAATTCCTTGTATTCCTTCTTGAAATCGAAAGCCATAATCCTTACCTCATAATATCCTATTTATGCGAGAATGCATGGGGCATTATCTGCCCCGATGCTTCTCTTTTTTCTGTTGCTGTTTTAGTTCAAACAGGTGTTTCTTTTCCGTCAACTTCCGTTCACGGCTTTTGACTTTGCGTTTCTGCTTGTTCTGCTCCTGCTGTAATTTCAGAACCTGCTGCGATTTTGTCCCGATTCCGGTTTTCGCAAGCGCTTTCTTTATATCGCGCTGTATTCGTTTCGGGTTTTGCTTTGACTCCTTTACAACAGTTGCAACAGCCGGGCTGAACCGCAAATCATAATAGTGCTTCAAAACAAACTCATATACCTCATAATCTTTCGGCTCTGCGCCGAAGGTTACTTTAGAGGCGGATAGTTTTCCGTTTTCAATTCTCTCAAAAACGCCTATCCAAAAAGGTTCCTCAAAAAACACTGTCAGTTTGCTATATACTTCGCCCATATCAATCCCTCCTTACTGATTGAAATGAGCAAAGAACGGACAACCCGGAGGGGCAGGTTACTTACCACGAATTATCGTGACGGCCGGGCTACCTACCGGCTCTGGCATACATTACCGTACACGTTGCGTTTTTATCTTTGCAATATAATCAAGCCGATGGCTTAACTATCAATAAACAACGGTATTAACATTTGGGTTATATACGGTTGCTTTTGGATTGGTTTTTATTCGTTAGTCTATTGGCTTCATTGTCGGGAACAATAATACATCACGGATTGAGTAACTGTCTGTAAGTAACATAACAAGTCTGTCAATGCCGATGCCAAGTCCACCGGTTGGAGGCATACCATATTCCAAAGCATTTAAGAAGTCTTCGTCCATCATATTTGCCTCGTCATCACCTGCATCACGAAGAGCAACTTGCGCTTTAAAACGTTCACGTTGATCTATTGGGTCATTAAGTTCAGAGAAGGCATTGCCAAATTCACGACCTGTAATGAAAACTTCGAATCTTTCTGTAAGTTCAGGCTGTGTAGGTTTTCTCTTTGCAAGTGGCGAAATTTCAACAGGGTAGTCGGTTATGAATGTTGGCTGAACTAGGTTATCTTCAACAAATTCATCAAAGAATAGAGCGATAATATCCCCTCTTGTTGATTTTGCTTCTTCCGGTTCTAAACCTTTTTCCTTTGCAATCTTAACAGCTTCCTCGTCGGTCTTGATTTCGTTAAAATCAACACCTGCATACTTTTTAACTGAATCAATCATTGTAAGTCTTTCAAAATGAGAAAGGTCGATTTCAGTTCCTTGGTATGTAATCTTGTCACCGCAACCAACTGCTTTTGCAGCATTTCTTATAAGATTTTCAGTTAAGTCCATCATACCTTCGTAGTCTGTATATGCTTGGTAAATTTCGATAGATGTAAACTCAGGATTATGCTTAATGTCCATACCCTCGTTTCTGAATTGTCTACCCATTTCATAAACTCTTTCAAGCCCGCCAACGATAAGACGTTTTAGGTGAAGTTCTGTTGCGATACGAAGATACATATCAATATCAAGAGCGTTGTGGTGAGTGATAAATGGTCTTGCACTTGCACCACCGGCAATAGTGTTAAGCATCGGAGTATCAACTTCTAAGAAACCTTGTCCGTCTAAGTATTCACGAATTGAGCGAACAATAGCACTTCTCTTAATAAAAGTATTTTTGACATCTTCGTTCATAATAAGGTCAACATATCTTTGACGATAACGAAGGTCAGGGTCTTGAAGACCATGGAACTTCTCAGGAAGTGGAAGAAGTGATTTTGATAATATAGTCATTTTTTCAACTGCAACAGAAACTTCTCCTGCATCTGTTGTAAATATGTTACCTTCAGCACCAACGATATCACCGATATCAAGTTTTTTGAAGAATTCGTATTCTTCCTCACCCAAAGTGTCTTTTTTTACAACAAGTTGAATTTGACCTGATAAATCTTGAAGATGTGCAAAACCGATTTTGCCCATTCTTCTTTTTGACATAACTCTTCCGGCAACAGTAACATGTTTTCCGTCATAATTCTCATAGTTTCCTTTTATTTCTTCGGCTTTTATTTGACCATCAAATTTTGTAATTTTAAATGGGTCTCTTCCACAGTCTTGTAAGTCCTTTAACTTATCTCTTCTAACCTTTAATAATTGTGATAATTCGTTTTCCATTGTTAAAAAAATCCTTTCATACACTAATATTTCAATTATACACTAACTTTGTTAATTAATCAACATTTTCGTTGGTATTTTCTATGCATATTTCACTTTCGACTTTTGGATTTCTAATTTCATTTAGAATAGTCATAAATTGTTCGCCGGTGATTGTTTCTTTTTCGATAAGAAATTCGGCAAGTTTGTGAAGTGCTTCACTATTTTCCGTTAAAAGAGAAACGGCTTTGTCGTGAGCATCTTTTAAAACTTTGATAATTTCTTCATCTAAAAGAGTCATTGTGGCTTCGGAACAGTTTGCAACATTCCTTCCGTCTAAGTACTTACTTTGTACCTTTTCAAGTGCTGCCATACCGAATTTATCGCTCATTCCGTATTGAGCAATCATTGCTCTTGCTAAGTCATTTGCACGCTCAATGTCGTTTGCAGCACCTGTTGTTTTGGTGTTAAACACAACTTCTTCGGCTGCTCTGCCTGCTAAGAGGACGGTAAGTTCGTCTAGAATTTCGTCCTTGCTCATAAGGTAGCGTTCTTCTTCGGGCATTTGCATTGTATATCCAAGCGCTCCCATAGTTCTCGGAACAATTGTAATTTTCTGTACGGGGTCTGTGTTTTTTTGAAGTGCAGTAGCAAGAGCGTGACCGATTTCGTGATATGCCACGATTTTCTTTTCCTTGTCGGATAAGATTCTGTCTTTTTTCTCTTTTCCTGCTATAATTATTTCAACTGCCTCCATCAAGTCCTCTTGAATGACTTCATTTCGTTTTAATCTAACGGCACGAAGTGCTGCCTCATTAACCATATTTGCAAGGTCTGCACCAACTGCACCGCTTGTTGCAAGGGCTATTTCGTGAAGGTCGATATCCTTTGCCATTTTGACATTTTTGATATGGACTTTTAAAATATCTTCTCTGCCTTTTAGGTCAGGTTTTTCAACAATAATTCGTCTGTCAAATCTGCCCGGACGAAGAAGCGCTTTGTCTAAAATTTCAGGTCTGTTTGTTGCACCTAAAATTACGACACCTTTTGACGAATCAAAGCCGTCCATTTCGGCAAGAAGTTGATTTAGTGTTTGTTCACGCTCGTCATTGCCTCCACCATATTGAGAATCACGGCTTTTGCCGATTGCGTCAAGTTCGTCAATAAAGATTATGCATGGTGCTTTTGCCGATGCTTGTTTAAATAAGTCACGAACACGAGATGCACCAACGCCCACAAACATTTCAACGAAGTCGGAACCGGATAGGGAGAAAAACGGAACATTTGCCTCTCCTGCAACTGCTTTTGCGAGCAAGGTTTTGCCTGTGCCCGGAGGGCCTACTAAAAGTGCGCCTTTTGGCTGTTTCGCCCCGATTGCAGTGTATTTTGCAGGGTTATGCAAGAAGTCAACAATTTCGTCAAGTGACTCTTTTGCCTCACTTTGTCCTGCGACATCAGCAAAAGTTACCCCTGTTTTGTTTTCCATATACATTTTTGCATTTGATTGTCCAACACCCATAATTCCACCCTTTTTGCCCATTGAACGCATAATAAGTCCGAAGGCTAGGTATAAAAGCAGGGCAGGGAGTATCCAAGAAATTAAAAAATCAAGTAATAGATTCTCCTCAACAATAGTTCGTTTGAACTTTACATTATGCTCGTTTAGCATTTTTACAAGTTCAGGGTCGTTTATATTACCCGTGTAATAAATTTTGGTATCAGGAGCAGTAATTCCCCCTAAAACATCAATAAGATTTGATGTATCCTTTTTTTCTTGCTTCTCGATTATAACGATTCTGTCGGATTTTATTTCAACACTTTCAACTTTGTCTTCATTTAATAAGGTTATAAAATCGTTATAGTAAATCTCCTTTTTTTCAGGACTTAGCATATAGTTCATAAGATAATTAAGCCCGATTGTTGCCACAAGTGACAAAACAATAAAATAGATAACCGGTTTTACATTAGGCTTTTTATTCTTTTTATCATTCATTTATTTTTTTCCTTTCATTATCCAAAAAACTGTATAGTCATACATAATAAGGATATCACAATTTCCAAAAAGTGTCAACTTTATTTTATAGGTTATCCCAAATATAAAAAAATAAACTTTAAAATAAAAATGTAAAATAAACTTGACATTTTGTAAAGAATAGAATATAATAAATGTAAAGTTAACTTTACATTTATTTGGAGAAAGGGGGACATTATGAAAAATAGAATTGAGGAACTTAGAAAAAAAGCGGGAATGACGCAAAAAGGGCTTGGTGATGAACTTGGAGTATCGAGGCAAACTATAATTTCCCTTGAAAACGGAAAATACAATCCGTCAATCATTCTTGCACATGAAATATCCAAAAAATTTGGAATGTCTATTGAAGAAATTTTTATTTTTGAGGAGGAAAAGTAATGTATTATAATAACAAAAAATTGATTTTAAGTTGTTTTTGGGTGGTTTTAGGAATTGTGCTTGTCATTTTGGCAACAACAGAGGTAATAAAAAATGAATTTTACGGTGGATTTGGTGGAGGACTTATCGCAGTAGGGATTTTGCAGATAGTAAATAACATAAAATACAGAAAAAATTCTGACTATAAAAACAAAGTTGATATAGATAGCCAAGATGAAAGAAATAGATTTATAAGAATGAAAGCGTGGTCTTGGACGGGATATACCTTGGTAATGGTGTTTGGTATTGCAACAATAGTATTTGCAGTGATGGAAAAAAGCGAGTTTGCAAAACTTTCGTCGTATCTTGTGTGCGGCACGATTGGAACATATTGGATTATTTATACAATTTTAAATAGAAAGTATTAAAAAACTGTTTGGGAGTTATTTCCCAAACAGTGCTATTGCTTCTGCTACTTTTATGCCGTCAACGGCTGATGACGTTATGCCACCTGCATGACCACCGCCTTCACCGGCAGAATATATGCCTTCGATAGAAAGTTCCATTTTCTCACTACGAATAAATGTAACAGGGGAGGAACTTCTTGTTTCAGGAGCAGTTAAAACTGCATCATCGGATGCAAAACCTTTGATTTTTTTGTCCATAAGGATAAGTCCGTCTTTTATTGAATTTTCTACAAATTTGGGAAAAATGCCGTTAATTCCACAGAATCTTACTTCCGGTTTATAGGTTGGTAAAACAGAAGAGACCTCGTTTTTAGTGTGACCTAAAAAACTTCCTACCGTTTCACATGGGGCAAAATACCCTTCTGTTTTTTCGTATGCCTTTTTTTCTATTTCACGTTGTAATCTCATTCCCGAAAGTGGGTGTGAATCTTGTAAATCAGATGGCAAAATATTTACTAAAAGTGCGCTGTTTGAATTTTTGCCGTCACGATTTTTATAACTCATACCATTTGTCACAATAGTATTTGGCTCGGATTGAGATGCAACAACATATCCGCCGGGGCACATACAAAAAGTATATAATGAGCGACCGTTTTCTAAGTGAACGGCCAATTTATAGTCGGCATTTGGAAGTTTGGTGTAAAAATCTCCGTATAAACTTTTTGAAATAAACTCGCTCGAATGTTCAATTCTAACACCGACAGAGAAAGTTTTTTGCTTCATTTCGATGCCTTTTTCATATAGCATTTCGAATGTATCTCTTGCACTATGGCCTATTGCTAAAACCAAATTATCAGTTTCAATTTTTTGGATAGTGCCATTTTTATCAGTAGTTTTAATTGATTTGATTTTATTATTCTCTACTTCAATATCGGTAAGGCAGGTAAAAAATCTCACTTCGCCGCCGTTTTTTATTATTTCTTTTCGCATATTTTCAACCACAACACGCAAAATATCGGTGCCGATATGTGGTTTTGAATTAACTAAAATGTCAGGGTCAGCGCCAAACTTAACAAACTCTTCTAAAACTGTACGCTGTCTTATATCTTTTGTGCCTGTGTTTAATTTTCCATCCGAAAAAGTCCCTGCGCCACCTTCGCCAAACTGTACATTTGTTTTTTCGTTAAAAATACCAGACTTCCAAAACTTTTCAACTTCTTTGGTTCTGGTTTTAACATCAGCACCACGCTCTATTATAATAGGACAAAGCCCTGCTCTTGATAAAAATAGCGCACAAAATAGTCCTGAAGGGCCTGAGCCTACAATTACAGGTCGCTTTTTTAGAGGTTTTGGAATTGGGAAGTTGTAAACTGTATTTTCTAACTTTTCGATGCCGAATTTACCGATTAGTTTTTGCTCGTTTTTACAAGAAAAACCTATGGTAAGTGTAAAATGAACATCATTTTTCTTTCGTGCATCTATTGATTTTCTTAATATTTCAATTTTTTCTATTTTACAATTAAGTTTTTTTTCGAGCCTATTTTTGATAGTGCTTTCGTCATCGTCTATACAAGCTCTGAAGTTTATTATTTTAAGCATAAAATAACCTCACAAAATCATTTGTGTTTATGTTTTAGTTTGTGATACATTTCCTGTTTGTGCTTTATTCTGCTGTCTATATATTTTTTATTTATCTCTCCGCCGATTAGAAAAATAATCATACAAAAATATACCCATAACATCATAAGTACGATAGCGGTAAGGCTTCCGTAAATGTATGAATAGTTTGCAAAATTTTCAATATAAAACGAATATAAAAGCGAGAACAAAATCCATACAAAAGTTGTAAAAATTGAACCTCTAAGATGATTTTTAGGATGTATTTTTTTTCCTGAAAATGCCATATATATAAAGGAAAATAATATTGTTAAAATTACGAATGCAAATAGGTTTTTAAGCCAAGAGGTTTTGCTGAAAATCCAATGTATAACACCTGATTTTAGTTCAAGGAAGGTAATTATAGAGTTTCCGAATACGAAAACTGTAAGGAAAAACAGCATAATTAAAATAAATAGTACAGTATAAAGAAAACTTGCAAGAATGTCATCATATGCCTTTACACGCCTTGGTGTGTGATAAACATTTCTTGTACCACGCTCTATTGCTTGAATTCCTCTTGATGCAGTCCAAAATGATGATAGAGCCGTAATTGAAATTACAGGACTTGAAACCTTAAAAAAAACTTCGTGTATAATACTTTCAAAGGAGCCTGAAACAGGCTCAGGAATAAACGGGTTCATCATTATTAAAACATCACTTTCGCTTATCGGAAGAATGAATTGAGCAAGAGATATAAGCATCATTACGAATGGAATTGAAGAAATGATAATATAGAATGATGCTTGGGCTGAGTACATAAAAATATTGTCACGAGTGATAATTTTAGACCAGTCAATAATTTTATTTTTAATGTTCATGATTTACTCCTATATTAATTAGTATGAAGTAATAATCTGCAAATAATACAAAATGCATTTAATTATAGCACATAGGTGGTATGTTGTCAAACAAAAAGATTATAAAATACCATAAAAACACTTGTACTTTGATTATTTTTGATGTATAATAAAATATGTATAATTTTATGGTAGTGGTGAATAGTATGTTTAATATTGTATTAGTAGAACCGGAAATTCCTCAAAACACGGGGAATATCGCAAGAACTTGTGCTGCGACCGGTAGCAAACTTCACATAGTAAAGCCGATGGGCTTTGAAATAGATGACAAAAAATTAAAAAGAGCCGGTCTTGATTATTGGCATCTTTTGGGTGTTCGGTATTATGAAAATTTAGACGACTTTTTTGAGAAAAATAAAGGCAATCGATATTTTTTCGCAACAACAAAAGGACTTAATAAATATTCTGATGTTGAATATAAAGACGGCGACTATATTCTGTTTGGAAAAGAAACCAAAGGTCTTCCGGAAGCGTTATTACACGACAATAAAGAAAACTGTATAAGAATTCCGATGATTGATGAGGCAAGAAGCCTTAATTTATCAAACTCTGTTGCAATCGTCGTATATGAGGCGTTGAGGCAAACAGATTTCTTTGATTTAAAAACGGAAGGCGCTTTGACACAATTTGAGTGGTAGGTGAAAGTATGAAAACAGTTAAGGTATTTGTAGATACAAGTGCAGATATGCCGATGGATATGGCACAAAAATATAATATTGATATAATAAATTTTCTATGTACATTTGGTGAAACATCTTACACAGCAGGTGAAGAACTTTCAAATGACGAGTTCTATAAAATGTTAGAGGAAACTGATGAAATTCCAAAAACTTCGCAAACACCACCGGCAGTTATGTATGACAAACTTTTAGATGCAGCTAGGAACAATGATACAGTTGTATATTTTACAATTTCATCAAAGGCAAGTGGTCAGTATAATAATGCTGTTATGAATGCTGAACTTATTAAGGAAGAACTGCCAAATGCTGATGTTAGAATAATTGATACTTTAACCTTTTCGGCATATATAAGCGAAACGGCTTTCAAGTTTTGTGAACTTATAGAAAGTGGTGTGGGAGTAGATGAAGCCTTGGAAGAATCAAAAAAGGTGCTTTCATATTACGAAACATATCTTTTTGTTGATTCTTTAAAATATCTTCAAAAGGGTGGAAGAATAACCAAAACTGCTGCAATTGTGGGCGAACTTCTTGATATAAAGCCTGTTTTGGGAATTAGAAACGGACTTATTGAACCACTTGATAAATTAAGAGGCAAAAAGAAGGTTATAAAAAAACTGATAGATTTAATTGAAGAAGACCAAACTTTTGATGCTGACAATAAAGAATTTATTATAGTAGATTCAAATGAAGAATTTGCAAAGGAAGCAGAAGAATTATTAAAGGAAAGATTCGGCATAGAAAAATTGGTAAGAAACTATAAATTCGGACCTATTGTAGGCACACATACAGGGGCAAACACCCTTGCAATTCTATTTAAGAGGAAATAAGAGTATGAAATATATTGTAATTTTAGGAGACGGAATGGCTGACCATGCGGTAAGCCAATTTGATGGACAAACAATATTAGATGTAGCGAATAAGCCTAATATTGATTTTATGTGTAAAAATGGTGAACTTGGTATGGTGAAGACTGTTGCTGACGGATTTGCTCCGGGAAGCGATGTGGCAAACCTATCGGTTATGGGTTATGATATAAAGAAAAGTTATTCAGGCCGTTCGCCATTAGAGGCTGCAAGTATCGGAGTGAAGTTAAAGGATACCGATGTTACATTTAGAGCAAACCTTGTTACGCTTTCAGATGACGAAAGGTTTGAAGACAAGACAATGGTTGACTATTCAGCGGGAGAAATTACAACAGAAGAAGCAAGAGAGTTAATAAAAGCAGTTGAAAAGGAACTGCATACAGATGATATTCACTTTTACGGTGGTGTAAGTTATAGGCATCTTCTTGTGTGGGACGGTGGAAGTACAAATATAAAATTAACACCTCCGCACGATATTTCAGACAAAAAGATTACAGACCATTTGCCAAAAGGTGATAATGACGAAAAACTTTTGGAACTTATGAAAAAATCTAACGAAATACTTAAAAATCACCCAATAAACCAAAAGAGAATTAAAGAGGGAAAAAGACCTGCAACATCTGTTTGGTTTTGGGGACAAGGCACAAAGCCTCAGCTTGAAAATTTTGCCGACAAATTTGGACTAAAAGCAAGTGTTATCTCAGCAGTTGACCTAATAAAAGGTATTGCAATTTGCGCTGATATGAAGTCTATTGATGTTGAAGGTGCAACAGGAAATTGGGATACAAATTTTGATGGAAAAGCAGAAGCTGCATATAAGACCTTGATGGAGGACGGAGCAGATTTTGTGTATATCCATATGGAAGCACCTGACGAATGTGGTCACCAAGGAAATGCCGAGAAGAAGAAACTATCGGTTGAACTAATAGATGAAAAGGTTGTAGGATATTTAAGAAACAGGTTTGAAAAGGAAGGCATTAACTATAAAATGCTTATTATGCCTGACCACCCAACCCCTATTTCACTTAAAACTCATGTAAGTGAAGCTGTTCCTTATGTAATTTATGACTCAACTAAAAATGAAGGCTCAAACCTTTCATATACCGAAAAGAATGGTAAAAAAACAGGCATCTATTTTGAAAATGGTGAAGATTTGATGCCACACTTTATTAAAAATTGAAGGTGAATTAGTGAAAAGGAAAACGATAAAAAGACTAATCAGTTTAATACTTGTTCTCACTTTTATTGTTGGAGTGGTGTTCTTTATGCCATCAATAATGTACTTTTTTGCGTTTTCTCTTTGGATAATGCTACCCTTTATTTTAGCATATTTAGTATCAATTTTGGTCTCCAATATGGCGGACGGCATACAAAAAAGGTTTAAACTTCCGAGAAATATCTCAGCCATAATAGTAATATTCTTATTTGTAGGCGTTGTTGGCGGAATATTAACGGGGGTAGTTTGGAAGATTGTTGACGAACTAAAACAAATTTATGAAAATTTTCCTATTATATATGTGAAAATCCAAAATTCTTGGCTTCAATTTAGTGGTAAATTTGATGATATAATAAAAACTATGCCACAAAATGTTCAAGACTCTGTTAATGGTCTTTATGATCAATTTATGGATTGGATTGCAAAAGTTGTGGCAAATGCCAAGTTTTTGGAAACTGCCGGAGATTTTGCAAAGAAACTTCCAAGCATATTAATTAGCATTATCACATTTATTCTTTCGCTTTATTTTATGGTTTCAGATTCAAAAAATATTGACGAAATGATAAAAAAACATATACCAAAATCGGTGCAACAAAGGGCATCGCTCTTAAAAACAGAAATAAAAAAATATTTGGGCGGCTACCTAAAAGCACAACTTGTGCTGATGTGCATATCTTTTTTAATTATCCTAATAGGATTTTTAATCTTAAGGGTTGAATATGCATTAATATTAGCATTAGCAATCGCTATTTTTGATGCACTGCCGTTTTTTGGAAGTGGAGCAGTGTTAATTCCGTCGGCTTTGGTAAACTTTGTCTCGGGAAATATTTCCAAGGGAATAGGCTGTCTTATTATATATCTATCGGTACTTCTTATGAGGCAACTAATTGAGCCGAAAATTGTGGGGAAAAATATCGGTATGCACCCACTTTTGACCCTTATGTCAATGTATGCAGGGTATAGGATATTTTCAATCGGCGGTCTTATTTTAGGCCCGCTTGTTATCACAATTATAATCAGTTTTTATAAAGTCGGTATTTTTGACGGAATAATTAAATTTGTTAAAACAGTATTTCTTAAAATTAAGAAAGAAATTATAAATATACAAAAATCGTTTTACGATGAAGGAGAATAAAAATGGGAGAAAAATTTTACATTACGACTGCGATTGCGTACACATCAAGAAAACCTCATATCGGTAACACATATGAGATTGTTTTGACCGATGCTATTGCAAGATTTCGTAGGTTTTTAGGCGACGATGTCTTTTTCCTAACAGGAACGGACGAACACGGCCAAAAAATTCAAGAAATAGCAGAAAAAGAAGGAATTGCACCAAAGGCTTATGTTGATAAAATAGCCGAACAAATTAAGGATATCGCAGATATGCTTAATATTAGTTACGATAAATTCATAAGAACAACCGATGAATACCATGTTGAAGCGGTTAAAAAGATATTCAAAAAATTGTATGACCAAGGTGATATCTATAAGTCCGAGTACGAGGGTTGGTACTGCACACCTTGTGAGTCTTTCTGGACAGAAACTCAATTAGTTGACGGAAAATGTCCCGATTGCGGAAGAGAAGTAAAAAAGACAAAGGAAGAAGCATATTTCTTCAAAATGAGTAAATATCAAGATAGACTTATTAAATATATTGAGGACAATCCCGATTTTATTCACCCTGAATCAAGAAAGAAAGAAATGATAAATAATTTCTTAAAACCGGGACTTCAAGACCTTTGTGTTTCAAGAACAAGTTTTAATTGGGGAATTCCGGTTGAATTTGACCCAAAACATGTTGTTTATGTTTGGATTGATGCACTGTCAAACTATATCACAGCACTTGGCTATGACCCTGATAACAAGGGAGAATTATATAATAAGTATTGGCCGGCAGATGTTCATATTATCGGAAAAGATATTTTGAGATTTCACACAATCTATTGGCCGATTATGCTTATGGCACTTGGAGAGCCACTTCCCAAACAAGTTTTTGGACATCCTTGGCTACTTTTCGGTGAAGAAAAGATGTCAAAATCTCGTGGAAATGTAATCTATGCAGAAGATTTGGTACGCCATTTTGGAGTTGATGCCGTAAGATATTACCTTCTTCACGAAATGCCTTATGCGCAAGACGGAAATATCACATATGATACCTTTATTGCAAGATATAATTCTGACCTTGCAAATACTCTTGGTAATTTGGTTAATCGTACAGTTGCAATGGTTAACAAGTATTTCAACGGTATAATAGATAACACAAACGCATATGGAGAATTTGACAGCGAATTAAAAGAAGTATGTGAAAATGCAATAAAAGCAATCGAAAAGAAGATGACTTCGTGGCATATCGCAGATAGCCTAGATGAAATTTGGAAAGTTGTGGACAGAGCAAATAAGTATATTGATGAAACAACACCTTGGATTTTGGCAAAGAGCGATGAAACAAAGCCAAGACTTTCGACAGTTTTGTATAATTTGGCAGAATCAATAAGGGTGATTGCAGGACTTTTAACACCATTTATGCCGGAAACTGCAAATGCGATTTTGAAACAAATTGGCGTAAACGAATTGACTTATGAAAGTATTAAAACTTTCGGAAACTTAAAGTCAGGCACAAAGGTAGGAGAAGCAGCACCATTATTTGCAAGAATTGATGTTGAAGCAAAACTACAAGAACTTTTTGAAGAGCAAACACCAAAGATTAATATTGCACCATACAAGGATTATTGCGAGTTTGACGATTTTGAAAAACTTGATATAAGAGTAGGAAAGGTTATTGAGTGCGAAAAAGTTCCAAAATCTGAAAAACTTCTAAGATTTACTTTGGAAGTCGGAAGTGAAACTCGTCAAATTCTTTCAGGAATTGCAAAATTTCATAAACCGGAAGAACTTGTTGGGAAAAATGTTGTATTTATAGCAAACTTTAAACCGAGAAAGATGATGGGTTATGAATCGCAAGGTATGATTTTGTCAGCAGAATTTGAAGACGGATTAACTGCACTTACAACGATAAACGATATCCAAAGCGGTGCAGAAATAGTATAATAGGGAGAATTTAATAATATGAGAATGTCAAAATTGCTAGTGCCAACACTTCGTGAAGTGCCGGCAGAAGCAGAAATAAAGAGCCACCAACTTATGCTAAGAGCAGGCTATATAAGAAAAATTGCAGCCGGCATTTATTCTTATTTGCCACTTGGAATGAGAACACTTAGAAAAGTTGAAAATATTGTAAGAGAAGAAATGGATAGAGCAGGAGCGCAAGAACTTTTGATGCCTGCAATTTTGCCGGCAGAAGTTTATCAAGCATCAGGCAGATGGGAAGTTTTCGGCCCATCAATGTTCAAATTAAAGGACAGAAATGATAGAGATTTTTGTCTTGGCCCAACTCACGAAGAGCCGTTTACACAAACAGTAATTGATGAAGTTCGTTCATACAAGGAATATCCTCTTACTTTGTACCAAATTCAAACAAAGTATAGAGATGAAGGTCGTCCGAGATTTGGTCTTATCCGTGGCAGAGAATTTGTTATGAAAGACGCATACAGCTTTGATTTGGACGAGAAGGGACTAGACGAGTCATACAAGAAGATGTATGATGCATATTGCAGAATATTTAATCGTTTGGGACTTGATTTCACTATTGTTGATGCCGATTCGGGTGCTATGGGTGGTAGTGGTAGCCAAGAATTTATGGTAAAATCATCTGTTGGTGAAGATGGTATTGCATATTGTGATGCTTGCGGATATGCTGCAAACTATGAAAAAGCAGTTTGTATCCCAACAGAGAAAGAGTTTCCAAAAGGGGAACTTGAACTTGAAAAAATATACACTCCAAACGCTCACACAATCGAAGAATTAGTTGGATTTATGGGCACAGAACCTTATGTATTTGCTAAAACTATCATCTATAAAGCAGATGATAAATATGTTGCTGCTATGGTTCGTGGTGATAGAGAAGTTAACGAAGTGAAACTTAAAAATCTAGTTGGTTGTATTGATGATTTGGAACTTGCCGAGCCGGCTGTTGTAAGAGATTTAACTCATGCACAAGTTGGATTTGCAGGCCCTATCGGTCTTGAAATTCCTGTCTATGTCGACCTTGAAGTTGAAAAGATGAGAAATTTTATAGTAGGTGCAAATGATACAGATTATCACTATAAAAATGTAAATATCGGCAGAGATTTTATCCCAACCAAAGTCTCTGACATTCGTATTATTACAGAAGGTGATGCTTGTCCAAAATGCGGAAAACCAATTAAAGCCGCACAAGGCATAGAGGTTGGACACATCTTTAAATTAGGTACAAAGTATTCAAAAGCATTAGGTCTTACATATCAATCAGAATCAGGTGATGCTAAGACTGTTGTAATGGGCTGTTATGGCATTGGTGTTACAAGATGTATATCGGCTGCAATCGAACAAGGAAACGACGAAAATGGTATGAAACTTCCTGTTTCAATCGCTCCTTTTGAAGTAACAATAGTACCTGTAAATTCAAAAGACGAAGACCAAATGCGAATTGCGGAAGATATTTATAATGAATTAAAGGCAAAAGGCATTGATGCACTTCTAGATGACAGACAAGAGCGTGCAGGGGTTAAATTTAAAGATGCAGACCTAATTGGTATTCCGCTTCGAATCGTTGTAGGCAAAAAGTGTAATGACGGAATTGTAGAATATAAATTGAGAAACTCCGATGAAGTACTGGAATTTACGATAGAAGAAAGCATAAAGGAAGCAGAAGAATATATTCGTAAAAATAAATAATTTACTTGAAATGAGGAAATGAAATGAGTTTTTTGCGCAATCACAGAAGAACAATAGTATTGATTTTGGTGGATATTTTAATTTGTGCGGTCTCATCACTACTTTCACATCTATTTATTGCACGACTTGCAACTTATGATTTATTAACGATTATTGTAACAACAAAGGAAATCACTTATAATGTGATAGTTGAATCAATTTCTGTTGTACTATCATTTTATATGATTGGTGTTTATAAGTCGATTTGGCGTTTTGCAAGTAATAGAGATTATTTAAAATGTATGATAGGACTTATAATTGCAGGCGTAGTATATGGTGCTATATCAATCTTTATGCGCTATGACTTTTCACGAATTTGCGTATGTGTTAGTTTTTTGGTGACATTAATTGGGATTATCGGTAGCAGAGCAATTTATACTTATATCTATGCACTACTGACAGACAAAAGAAGTGTTCATCGTGTACGCACCCTAATTATTGGTGGAGGATATTCCGGAAGCAAGGTTACATCAGAAATGCTAAGGGGTGACAGTGGCTATAAACCTGTGTTAATCGTTGATGACGATATGCAAAAATTGAATAGAACAATAAATGGTGTGCCGGTTTTGGGAAGAACAGAAGACATTCCAAAACTTGTTGAAAAGCATCGTATTAAAAATATTTTCTTTGCAATTCCATCTTGTTCTCCTGAGGATAAGAAGAGAATACTTGGCGTATGCTCTGAAACTATTTGTGAAGTAAAGGTTATTCCGGCTGTTAATGAACTTATGGCAAATGCTGACCTTATTGGTCAAGCGCAAGTAATTAATATCGAGGATTTATTGGGCAGAGATGCGATTAAATTTGATAATTTTGAAGTAAAAACAATGATTCATGATAAAATCTGTATGGTTACAGGTGGCGGTGGGTCAATAGGCTCTGAGCTTTGCAGACAAATTGCAAAATTCGGCCCAAAAAAATTAGTAATTGTTGACATTTATGAAAACAATGCCTATGATATCGAACAGGAGCTTTTATCGAAATATCAAGATATTAACCTTGATGTTAGAATTGCCTCGGTAAGAGATTATGATAAGATGGAAGTTTTGTTTGATATGATAAGACCGGAACTGGTATTCCATGCAGCAGCACACAAACATGTTCCGCTTATGGAAACCAGCCCCGAAGAAGCAATTAAAAATAATGTTGGTGGCACATATAATGTTGCATATTTGGCAAATAAGTATAAAGCAAAGAAATTTGTTTTAGTATCCACCGATAAGGCGGTTAACCCTACTAATGTTATGGGTGCAACAAAACGCTGCTGTGAAATGATTACAGAATACTTTGCTCAAATTAGTGGATATACCGAATTTGTTGCAGTTAGATTTGGTAATGTTCTTGGTTCAAATGGCTCTGTAATTCCGCTTTTTGAAAAGCAAATTGCAAGCGGCGGACCGGTTACCGTTACTCACCCTGATATTATAAGATATTTTATGACCATTCCTGAGGCGGTTTCGTTAATTTTGCAAGCCGGAACGATGGCAAAGGGTGGAGAAATATTTGTTCTTGATATGGGTGAACCTGTAAAAATTTTAGATTTGGCAGAAAACTTAATAAGACTTCACGGAAAAGAACCATACGCAGATATTGACATTGAATTCACAGGATTAAGACCGGGTGAAAAGTTGTTTGAGGAACTTTTGATGTCAGAAGAGGGCATAAGAGAAACGGCAAATAAGAAGATATTTATCGGAACACAAATACAAATAGATGAAAAAACATTTGAAAGTACTATTGAAGAAATAAAAAGAATTGCGTATATGAACGACTCAGATGAAGCTGTTGAAGCATTAAGAAAAGTGGTTCCGACCTTTAACCATGTAGTAATCAATAAATAAAAAAAAGAATATCGGATAAAATCCGATATTCTTTTTTATTTCATCATATCTGCAATGTCTAAAATCAGTCGTTCTGTTTTATCCCAACCAAGACAAGGGTCTGTTATTGATTTACCATAAATTCCTTCACCGATTTTTTGTGAGCCGTCTTCAATGTAACTTTCAATCATAAACCCTTTAAAAAGTTTCTTGATATCACTATTTTGATTTCGACTATTCATAACTTCTTTTGCTATTCTAATTTGTTCAAGATACTTTTTGCCGGAATTTGCATGATTTGTATCAACTATTATTGCGGGATTTTCAAGGTCACGCTCTAAATACGAATTTGCGAGATTTAGCAAATCGTCATAGTGATAGTTTGGAATATTTTGTCCTTCAGAATTAACATAACCCCTTAAGATTGCATGAGAAAAAGGATTTCCCATAGAATGTGCTTGCCAACCACGATATATAAATGTGTGCTTGTGCTGGGCGGCTGTAATAGAATTTAGCATAACAGAAATGTCACCACTTGTTGGATTTTTCATACCAACAGGGATTTCAAGACCACTTGCAGTTAATCTGTGTTGCTGGTTTTCCACCGACCTTGCACCCACAGCAACATAAGCAAGTAGGTCGTCAAGATACTTGTGGTTTTCGGGATACAGCATTTCGTCAGCACAGGAAAATCCTGTTTCTTCTAAAGCTCGCATATGAAGCTTTCGTATTGCTACAATTCCGTGAAATAAATCGGGCTTTTCTGTTGGATCAGGCTGATGCAGCATTCCTTTATAGCCATCGCCTGTTGTTCGTGGTTTGTTTGTGTAGATTCTAGGTATAATAAATATTTTATCCTTAACCTTTTCTTGAACTTCCCTTAATCTTGTGATGTAATCTATAACGCTGTCCTCGTTATCAGCAGAACATGGGCCGATTATTAAAACAAGTTTATCGGAATTGCCGCTAAAAATTTCTTTTATCTCAATTTCTCTTTTTTCCACTATATCAAGAAGTTTTGAAGAGATAGGATACATCTCTTTTACTTCCATTGGTATTGCAAGTTTTTTTTCAAATTGCATATTCATAACTTATCACCTCTTCATAGTTATTTATCAAAGTATGAACGCCTTAAAGTTGATAGTTTCATTTTTTTTCGAAGGCCATCAACATCGTCATTTTTTATCATATCTTTAATTTCAGAAAATTCGTTTGAGAACTTTTCCATTTCATACAGTAGCGGCTCTTTGTTCATCATAAAGAGTTCGCTCCACATAGAATCATTAATATTTGCGATTCTTGTAAGGTCACGAAAGGAGTCACCCGTATAATCAACAAGATGTGTGTTGTCGCTGGATGTCATAAGAGCAACAGCAATACAGTGGGTAAGTTGCGAAACAAAGCCTATCATCTTATCGTGCTCCGTAGGGGATAAAACAGAGATTTTGTTAAATCCAAGAATTTGACCAAGCTGTTTGCACCATAAAACAGCATCACTTGTGTTTTTATCTGTTGGCACAACTATATAGTTTGCATCTCTAAAAATCCTATCATCGCTGTTTTCAACGCCATAGACTTCACGACCTGCCATAGGGTGTGCGGCAATAAATTCAACATCATCTCTTAGTTTGCCTTGAATTTCATATACTATACTTGATTTTACGCCTGTGACATCTGTAATGTATGCACCTTTTTTAAAATATTTTTGGTAAGTATCAATCCAATTTATAAAAACTTTTGGATATAGTGCAAAAATTACGGCATCAGATTCATTGATTTTTGAAGTTTCTACATCTGTAAAACCTTTATCAATAATCTTATGATTTTCGGCATATTTCAAAGAGCTTTCATTCGTATCAATAGCATAAACAGTGTACCCAAGCCGTTTTAACGCCTTTGCATAGCTTCCGCCAATAAGACCAAGACCTACAATTGTTATTTTATTTTCGCTAATCCAATTCAATTTTATTCACCTCTATATTTAGTCTTGATAGTTCTTCAAAAAAGTTCGGCATACTCTTTGAAACAGATTCTGCACCATTTAAAACTCCGCCCGTCTTTGTCATAAGAATGGAAAGTGCCATTGCAATTCTGTGGTCGTTATGTGATGAAAGTTCGCTTTGAGGAGGCAAAAGTTTTGATGATAAAATATTCATTTCGTTTTCAAGAATTTGCGATGAAATCCCGAACTTTAACAGTTCATCTTGCATAGATTTACATCTGTCACTTTCTTTTAAAGAGAGCCTTTTTGTGCCCGTAAAATGCCCGCCACCTAAAAAAGCGGCAAGAACAAAAGCAATAGGCCCAAGGTCGGGACAGTTTGATAAATCAATATTTTTTTTGCTTTTTATATCTTCAAAAAGTGCGTGAAAAATTCCGTCACCTTGAAGAGTATTAGGATTAATGCCGTCAATTTTAACATTACCACCTAAAAAGTTTAGTGAATCAAAAAATGCCGCATTTGAAGCGTCACCTTCAATAGTTCCGTTAAATTGAGTATATTTTTGATTTCCTAAAATAGTTATTGTATTGTTTTGAAATTCCGTTTTAATACCAAAATCGGAAAGTGTTTTTAGTGTCAGCAAAATATATGACTTGCTTTCAATAGGTGGTATGATTTCAATTTTGCTTGTACCATCTAACAGCGGGAGTGCAAACAAAAGACCACTAATAAACTGACTACTGATATTTCCCAAAACTTTAAAGGTATTAGGCTTTATTTTTCCGCAAACGGTAAGAGAACTTGCAGATAAATCAAACTGAATGTCATTTTCTTTGGCAATTTCATTATAAATTGAAAGAGGACGACTTAAAAGTTTTTGAGTTCCCTTAAACACCATTTTTTTGCCGGAAATAAAGGCGATTGGTATCAAAAACCTAAGTGTACTGCCACATTCATTACAGTTTAGTATTGCAGAATTCATATCTTCGGGGCTTACACCTGTAACTTTTACAGAACTTTCTGATTTTTCTATTTTTGCGCCCAAGTTTTCAAGACAGGATATTGTGGCTAGAATATCTTGTGAAAAAGCAATATTCTCTATATAACTTGTGCCACTTGAAAGACTTGCCGCAAGAAGCATTCTGTGAGATATACTTTTAGATGGTGGAGCATATATTCTTCCAAATGCCATAGATGGAGTAATTTGTATCTTCATATTTTTACCTCAAACTATCAACCAGAAAGTCGATTGCTTCGATATATCCATTAAGACCGTGACCTATAATAGACTTTTTTGCAATATTTCTTATATAACTTGTGTTTCTAAAATTCTCTCTTTTACTGATGTCAGAAATATGGACTTCAACTGTCGGTATAGACACTGCTTTTAAAGCATCTAAAATGGCGATACTTGTATGAGTGTAGGCAGCAGGATTTATAACAATTCCGTCAAAAATGCCATAAGATGTTTGAATTTTATCAACTATATCGCCCTCGTGGTTTGATTGGTATTCTTCAACATCAATACCAATAGTTTTTGCGTGGGAAAAAATTAGTTCACGAAGATTTTGATAGGTTTCCTTTCCGTATATATTAGGCTCTCTAATTCCAAGCATATTTATGTTTGGGCCGTTAATTACAAGAATTTTCATTGTCACTACCTCCAAAAATTTTGTGATTTATTTCCGCTACACTTTGGCTAAAATCATCTTTTACATCGATAACAAAATCGGATGAACTATAATATATAGGGAAACGAGTATCATATAACTTTTTTAACTTATCAGGCGTATTAGATAAAGGTCTGTTTGAAGTTAAAGTTAAGTCTTCTAATTTTCTGTTTAGGAAAATAATTGTTCCGTTTAGTTTTAGGTTTTGGATATTTTTATCTCTTAAAATTGCTCCGCCACCTGTTGAAATTACAGTATTATTTTTTGTGGAAATTTCACTTATAACCTTGCTTTCTAAATCACGAAAATATTCTTCTCCATAAGTTTTTATTATTTCGCCGGGGAATAGGCTTGATTCTTTTTTTATCAGTTCATCTGTATCAATAAATTCACGATTTAGAATTTTTGCAAGTTTTCTGCCTATTGTTGTTTTCCCTGATGACGGCATACCAATAAGAACTATATTTGTCTTTTCGTTTAATAATTTATCATAGATTTTATCTGCCAAATTTGGCTCATACTTTTTATCAAAAAATAGTTCCGATGCACATACTGCTTGTGTTACGAGCATATATAGTCCACCGATAGATGAAATGCCCGTTTTTTTAGCATTTAGAACTAAATTTGATGACAGAGGATTAAATATTGCATCAATAACGCCATTAAGAGATTTAAAACCATCTAAATCAATCGGACATTCGTTAATATTTGGAAACATTCCTTTCGGAGTTGTATTAATAATAAAATCAGCATCATTATGATTTATTGCTACATCTTCATAGGTTATTTTTCCGGTTTCATTTTTTCTGCTTACGATAAAGATTTCTTTTGCACCAAGATGATTTGAAACAGCAAAAGCCGTTTTGCTTGTGCCACCTGAACCTAAAATTAACACTTTTTTGCCGTTAAAATCAAAGCCCTGTTTTTTTATAAGAGCAGTCATTCCAAAAAAATCTGTGTTATATCCGTAGAGTTTTCCATTCTTATTAACAATAGTGTTTACAGCACCAATCTCCTTTGCGATACTATCCAGTTCGTCAAGATATGGGATAACTGAGGTTTTATATGGAATAGTCACATTGAGCCCTTTGAAATTTTTAGATTTCAAAAAATCAGCCAAACTGTCTTTTTCTATCTCTTTTAGGGTATAGTCATAATTTCCGATCATATCATGAATAGTTTTAGAAAAACTATGCCCTAAATGTTCTGCGATTAGTCCGTATTCCATAATAAAACTCCTTTTTAAATTTATTTGGAAGAAAGAAAATCTGTCCCAAATCTTTCTGCCAAAAGGTCTGCAACAACCATAGAGGCTATACTGTCAACAACAACTCTTGCACGATGAATGATAGCAGGGTCATGCCTTCCTTCGATTTGAAGTTTGCAGTTTTCAAAATTTTTAAAATTAATTGTATCTTGCATTTTGTAAATTGATGGGGTAGGCTTAATAAGTGTGTGGAAAACAACAGGCATTCCGTTTGTTATACCACCATTTATGCCGCCATTGTGATTGGTTTTTGTAATCACATTTCCATTTTCAATTTGGAAAGAATCATTAAATTCACTGCCGTATGAGTCGATTAGGTCAAGACTGTCGCCAAACCAAATACCTTTAACCGCAGGAATTGAAAAAATACCATGTGATAATAAACTCTCAAAGGAGTCAAACCAAGGTTCGCCAAGACCACCGGGAATACCGATGATAGCTGTTTCTAAAATTCCACCGATGCTATCGCCGTCTTTTGCGGTTTCTTCTATTTTTTCTGTCATTTGTTTGGATTTTTCATCATCTAAAACCGCAAAATCTAAATTATTTAGAAGGTTTATATCATTTTCATAATTAATAAAATTTCTGTCAGAAAGTCCACCACATCTTTTAATATGTGTGCCGATTTTTATGCCCTTTTTTTGAAGTGCTAAAATTAAAATGGCACCAACAGCAACTAACGGAGCAGTTAGCCTTCCACTAAAATGTCCGCCACCTCTATAATCTTGAAATCCGTGATATTTAATATCCCCTGTATAGTCTGCATGCCCCGGGCGTGCGAGTTCTTTTAGATTATCATAATTATCACTTTTTGTATCATTATTTTGAATTATAATAGAAAGGGGAGTGCCCGTTGTTTTGCCGTTAAAAACGCCGCTTATAATTTTTATATTATCTTCTTCATGGCGCTTTGTACCTATTTTGCCTTTTGGTTTTCTAAGAGAAAGTTGATGATTAATAAACTCCATATCAATGTCAAGACCGGGAGCAAGTCCGTCAACAACAGCACCGATAGCGTCACCGTGACTTTCGCCGAAAAGAGTTACCAAAATACTATTTCCAAATGTATTTTTCATTCTGATTTATCTCCTTTATAGTTTTCCAAAATAGTTTTGATCTCGTGTATTTTTATTCTCTCAATTTTGTATGAACCGATTTTTTCGACCTTTATAATATCAATAAACCCATCCTTTGTTTTTTTGTCATGAGAAATGGCATCAAAAACTAAATCCTTGTTAAAGTTAAGTGTGGTACGAAGATTTAGTTTTTTTAATATTTTTATAAGTTCAGGCTTAACTTCTTCAGAAGTCATATAGACCATTCCAAGAGCAACACATTCGCCGTGATAAAGTCCGTTTATTTCATTTTGTGATTCTATTCCGTGACCTATTGTATGACCGAAGTTTAGGATTTTTCTAAGTCCTGTTTCTTTTTCGTCTTTAATTACTATTTCACCCTTGATTTTTAGTGATTTGTCAATAATTTTGTCAATATTTTCAAGTGATAATAGGTCGGTATTTTTTAGAGTGTTAAATAAGTTTTCATCACTGGTTAGAGCCATTTTTACAACTTCTGCATAGCCGTTTGATATTTGCCTTTTAGAAAGTGTTTTTAATAGATTTGTGTCGATAAGTAGGGCTTTTGGTTGATAAAATGCACCGATAATATTTTTTATTCCTTCAAAATTTACAGCAGTTTTTCCGCCGATTGACGAGTCAACCTGCGACAGAAGGGTTGTCGGAATATTATAAAAATCAATTCCACGCATATACATAGATGCGGCAAATCCGGCAATGTCGCCGACAACACCACCACCAACGGCAACAATACAGTCGCTTCTGTCAAAATCTTTTGACAACATTTCGGATAGAATTTTTGTTACTGTATTAAAGGTCTTGTTTTTTTCGCCTTCTTCAAAAGTAAAAATATATGGTATTTTTGACATAGTAGAGATAGTTTTGGCGTATTCTTTTGGAACACCGCTATCGGTAATTATGAAAACTTTTCTATCCAAGTTAAAATATTCGTTAGCTTTTTTTATTGAATCTTTTTCTATTATAATGTCATAACATTTTTGTTTTTCAGGTATTGAAATTTGCCGTTTAATCATAATAGTTTACCGTCCTTTAAACTTATGTCCTTTTTAAAGTGACCTACAACTTTCAGCTTGCTGCATTCCTTTGAGAGTTCAGAAATCATTTTTTTGCCTAATTCAGAGTCGTTACTTCCCACAATCTCGGTATAGAAATAGTATTGCCAATCTTTATCCTTAACTTTGCGGCTATTTAGAACCTTCATATTAAAACCGTTTTCTGAAATAATGTTAATAGCTTTTGAAAGAGAACCCGGAACATCGTTTGCAGTGAACATTAGTATAAATTTGTTTGAATCAATATCGTGATTTTCCTTGTTTGAAAATACTGCAAATTTTGTTGTGTTTGCAGAAGAAGAATTGATGTCATGGTCAATTATTTTTAGGTTATATAGGGAAGCAGTTTCCTCACTTGCGATTGCGGCAATGGTAATGTCGTTTTTTTCTGATACTATTTTAGCAGATACCGCAGTATTTAGTTCTTTAATTTTGTCAAATCCGTGCTTTTCAATATATTTTGAACACTGGCTTAGTGCTTGTGGATGGCTTATAACAGTTTTAATTGTATCAAGGTTAGCACCTTTTTTTGCCAATAAATTATGGACAATCGGCATAGTATAAATACCGTTTACAAACAACTCGCCGTCAAACATAAGGTCTGATACTTCGCCTACAATTCCGGCGGAACTATTTTCAATCGGCAAAACAGCAGAGTCACAAATTCCTTCTAATACCGAGTTATATGCATCTTGAAATGTTTCAAATCCTATAAATTCGGCATAAGGGAAGATTCGCTTTGCTGCAATATCTGAGAATGCACCGGAAACACCACAGAATGCAACTTTCATACCATTAATCAGGAGGTTTTGATATTGTTTTGAAATATTCATTACCGATTTAAGAAAATTTATATAGTATGGGTGAAGCATATCATCACTAATATGTTTTATGTTTTCCTTAATTAGTAATGCTTCACGACTTTCATCAAAAATAGGCATACCGTGTGACTTTTTGTATTCTGCAATTTCAGATGCGGCGTGCATTCTTTTTTCAAAAAGTTCTGCTATTTTAGAATCAATTTCATTAATTTCTTTTCTCGCATTTGTAAGTTTGTCCATAAGTTTTCTCCAATCTAAAAAAATAAAAAGGTCCTATTCCGAAAGGGAATAGAACCATAAATGCTATGAATGGAATGGAATCTACTTGCGTTCGGAATGTTGTTGATTTTCAGCATAAAAACCAAAGCTCGCATAAAATCGAACGAAAGAATAATATGAATCAGTATTATTTGTAATTATTTTAATCATTTTTTTCATTTCTGATTCATTCCTTCCTAAAACTTTTTTAAAATAATATCACTAAATATAGAATTTGTCAATACTTTTTTATATATTTGCTACTATAGAAGTTAGGCAGATTTCGTCGTTCTTTGTGTCTGCTTTAATCTGCATACCTTTTGTTATTTCATTTTTTAGTGAGAATTCTGCAAGTTTATCCTCTAAAAGTGTTTGGATTGCACGCTTTAATGGTCTTGCACCAAATTTCACATCAAACCCTTTTTCAAGGATAAGCTCTTTTGCAGATTCCGTTATTTCAAGGGTTGCACCTTTTTGTGCCATTCTGCCTGTAATATCACGGAGCATAAGGTCAATAATTTGTTTTAGTTCAGGTTTTGAAAGAGGACTAAATGTTACCGTTTCGTCAATTCTGTTTAAAAATTCAGGTCTAAAACGCTCTTTTAAACTCTTTTCAACATTATTTTTAAGCGTAATTTCGTTATCGGAGTTGAATCCGATAGATGAAGATTCAAATTCAGAACCTGCGTTGGTTGTCATAATTATAATTGTATTTTCGAAATTAACAATTTTTCCGTGACTGTCTGAAACTCTGCCGTCATCTAAAATTTGCAAGAAAAGATTGAAAATATCAGGATTTGCTTTTTCCATTTCGTCAAGTAAAATGACAGAATAAGGCTTTCTTCTAACCTTTTCTGTGAGTTGACCTGCCTCGTCATAACCTACATATCCCGGAGGTGAACCGATTAGTTTTGAAACAGAATGTTTTTCCATAAATTCTGACATATCAAAACGGATAAGCGCGTCTTCGTTATCAAACATAACCTCGGCAATCGTTTTAACAAGTTCTGTTTTACCGACACCGGTAGGCCCTGCAAAAATAAAGGAAACAGGACGGCGCTTAAAAGTAATATCGGCTCTGCCACGCCTTATTGCCCTTGCGACACTTTTTACTGCGTTCTCTTGACCTATAACTCTTTGGTGAATTCTGTCTTCTAGACAAAGCAGTTTTTCTTGCTCACTTTCGGTCAACTTATGAACAGGAATTTTTGTCCAACTTTCAATTACAGCTGCGACATCATCAAGTGTTACACGAGAATCCTTTGCAGCTTCTTCGTATCCCTTTAATTTTGATGTAAGTTCTAATTCTTCTTGTTTTAAAGTTGCAACCTTTTCAAAATCTTGGCTATCGGCAGCCTCTTGTGATTCTTGTGGTATTTCGTCAAGTCTTGCTTTTGTTTTTGTTGCATTATAAAGTGCAACATTTCTTAAATTTACGGCAGATGATGCCTCGTCAATTACATCTATTGCTTTATCAGGCAAAAATCTGTCTGTAATGTATCGCTCACTCATTCTGCAAGCAGCTTCAATAACTTCGTCAGAAATTTGCACTTTATGGTAGTCTTCATAATAGTCTTTGATTCCCTTTAAAATTTCTATTGATTCTGCTACGCTTGGTTCATCAACCAAAACAGGCTGAAAACGTCTTTCAAGAGCGGTATCTTTTTCAATGTGTTTTCTGTATTCGTTTAGAGTGGTTGCACCGATAATTTGAATTTCACCACGGGCGAGGGCAGGCTTTAAAATATTTGCAGCACTCATAGCTCCGTCTGCATCTCCTGCGGCAACTATATTATGAATTTCGTCAATAACAAGAATAACATTTCCGGCCTCTTCTGCTTCTATCAAAAGATTTTTAAGCCGTGCTTCAAATTGACCACGAAACTGAGTTCCGGCAACTAAGGCAGTAAAATCAATTAGGTATAGTTGATAGCCAAATAACTTTGGTGGGACATTGCTTTCAACAATTCTGCAAGCAAGACCTTCTGCTATTGCTGTTTTGCCGACGCCGGGCTCACCCAGAATTACAGGATTATTTTTAGAACGCCTGTTTAGAATTTGCACAACTCTGTCGATTTCGGTTGTTCTGTTTATAACACGGTCAACCTTTCCGAGTTTTGCCTTTTCGGTAAGGTTTGTGCCGTAGGTATCAAGCATACTTTTTTTCTTGCCGAATTTTCCTTTTTTTGTGTTCTTTTTAGTAGCATTATTATCGGCAGGTTCGCTGTTTTCGCTTTCTTTTTCTAAAAAAGAAGAAAGAAAATCAAGTGGGGCAGAAGGCGCACCACCTTCTTCAAAACCTTCAGGATTAAAAGAAGACATAAGGCCACTAAGAGCCTCAGGGTCAGCGTTCATATTTTCCATAAAATCGGACATTTCAGAGTTTAGATTTTCAATATCAGAATCGGTAATGCCCATTTTTTCAATCATTTCGTTTATAGGGCCTATTCCGAGTTCCTTTGCACAAGCAAGGCAAAGCCCTTCGTTTGTAGTCTTGTCACCTTCCATTTTTGTGATATAAACCACAGCAGGATTTTTGTGACATCGAGAACATAAATTCATTTAGTATTCCTCCAAGTCTATATTAAGTGTTATTTTAACACAAAAATTCAATATAAAAAAGTGTATTTGCCATAAGTTTACAAAAAGTTAAAAATCATTTGTGATAACTTTCGTTTGCACTAATTTTGAATGCTCTGTAAATTTGCTCCGACAAAACAACTCGCATAAGTTGATGAGGCAGAGTAATTTTTCCAAAACTTATCATTTCATTTGATGCTTTTTTTACATCATCTAATAGCCCCAAAGAACCTCCGATAATAAAAACGATATGGTCATTTGTGTTTTTTATGATATCAATTTTTTTTGAAAGTTCTTCACTGGAAATAAGTTTTCCTTCAATACACATTGAAAAAACATAACTATTCTTTGGTATTTTGTTTAAAATTTCTGTTCCTTCTTTTGAAAGAACCATTTCACATTCTTTTGGTGATGCATTTTCGGGTATTTTTTCGTCTTTTAACTCAATAATATCAATTTTTGCAAATCGTGATAATCTCTTTTTATATTCATCAATAGCGCAGCGAAAGAAGGATTCTTTAATTTTTCCTACACATAAAATTGTTATTTTCATATCGTTTCCTCCTCATATTTTTGCACCTTAAAATCGGTTGGAAAATTTGGTGACGCAACACGAAGTGAAAAGTCTTTTCCTGCTATTATGCCGTTTTCTTTAAGAAGATTTGCAGTTTCTAAAAGTGCCAATTTAGGCGTGTTGTTTTCCTTTGATAAGTGACCTAACATTATATGTTTTGTTCCTGAATTTACAAGTTTTAAAACTGTTTTTGCGGCATCAACATTTGAAAGATGACCACGTGGACCTAAAATTCTCTGTTTTAAAAGATATGGATACTTTCCGTTTTTTAGCATATCTAAATCGTGATTTGACTCTAAAATTACTGCAATACTGCCCTTTATATTTTCAAAAACAGTATCATTCATATTTCCGATATCGGTTGCTAAGGAAAGTTTTTGATTTCCGTAAAAAAAGGAATAGCCGAGAGGATTTTTTGCATCGTGAGGAATCGAAAAGGATTTTATGCCGACGGATTCTATTTCAAAAGATTCATTTGGAGTTATGAAATTTAAATTATTTTCAGGAATTCCGTGATTTTTCATTGCAAAAAATGTTTCTTCGGTCGTAAAAACAGGCAGACCGTATTTTTTTGATACAGCGCCTGCCCCTTTTGTGTGGTCAGAATGCTCGTGTGTAATTAAAATTGCACTTAGCGAACGGGGATTAACACCAACACACGATAATTCGTCTTCAAGTTTTTTTAGTGAAAGACCACAGTCGACAAGAATAGAGGTGCTCCCATCTGAAACAAGGGAACAGTTTCCTGACGAACTGCTAACTAATGATAAAAACATTTGCGATTAGTTCTCCAAAACTTCTATACGTTCAATGTCTCCGCCTAAAACGCGGAACTTTTCTTCAAAATTTTCATAGCCACGGTCAATGTGGTAGATGTCGGAAATTTCAGTAACCCCATCTGCTATAAGTCCTGCAATAATCATTGCAGCACCACCACGAAGGTCGGTTGCACGAACGGATGTGCCCATAAGTTTTTCGACGCCGTTTATGATTGCAAGTTTTCCTTCTACCGTTATGTTTGCACCCATTCTTTTAAGTTCGCCGACATATCTAAATCGGTCATCCCAAACACCTTCACGGGCAGAACTTGTACCGGAAATTGTTGATAAATATGTAACTAGTTGCGGCTGCATATCGGTAGGGTAACCGGGATATGGAAGAGCAACAAAGTTCACTGTTTTCAACTTTTTATCTTTGCGTACAGATACCCGTACGCTATCGTCGAATTCTTCTACCGTAGCACCTGATTCTATAAGTTTAGCACTAATTGACTCTAAATGCCTTGGTATAACGTTTGTTATTGTGACATCACCACGAGTTGCGGCAGCTGCAATCATAAATGTTCCTGCTTCAATTTGGTCAGGAATGATTGAGTATGTACCACCGTGTAACTTGGAAACACCTGTAATTTTAATGGTGTCAGTACCTGCGCCTCTAATCTTTGCACCCATAGCATTTAAGAAGTTTGCAAGGTCAACTATATGAGGTTCTTTTGCAGCGTTTTCGATGATAGAAACGCCGTTTGCTTTTACTGCTGCAAGAATAACATTTACGGTAGCACCAACAGATGTTACATCAAAATAAATGTGACCGGCTTCAAGAGATGTGGCTTTTGCAGTGACTTTTCCGTATGATTGGTCACACACAGCACCTAATGCTTCAAAGCCTTTTATGTGTTGGTCGATTGGTCTTGTTCCAAAATCACAGCCCCCCGGCATAGGAACAACACAATTATTAAACCTGCCAAGAAGCGCTCCGATAAGATATGATGAGCCACGCATTTTTCTTGCAAGTTCCGCTTTTGGCGTGAAAGAACTTACTGTACTGCAATCGATTATAACCGTACTCTTATCAATAACTTCAATCGTAGCACCCAAGTCTTTTAATATATCTAAAAATAATTTTACATCTTTTATGTCAGGTAAATTTTCAAGACGGCACTTGTCTTCGATTAAAAGACAAGCAGGAATTATAGCAACTGCTGCATTTTTTGCGCCGCTTATACTGATTTTACCCAATAAGGGCTTGCCCCCGTTAATCACCAATTTTTCCAATAAAGTCACCTTCCTAAAATATCGGAATATATGTAAATTAGACACAATTATCGAGTTTATTCTCATATTATATCATAACTTTTCCAAAAATGCAAAATAATTCGTAAAAAAAATAAAAAAAAGAGAAGCAAAATTGCTTCTCATAGTAAACTAAAAATCAAACTGCGCGAGTTACCTTTCCTGAACGCAAGCAACGTGTACAAACGTTGATTGATTTTGTATTACCGTTTACGATAGCTCTAACCTTTTTAACGTTAGGCTTCCAAGTTCTGTTTGATCTTCTGTGCGAATGGCTGACTTTAATACCAAAAGTAACGCCCTTGCCGCAAATCTCACATTTTGCCATCTGCGAACACCTCCTATAAATTTACATTATCAAAACATTAGTATTCTAACACAATTATTTTAATATTGCAAGTGTTTTCTTAAAAAAAAATAAAAAAATAAAAATTTTGTCGTGTAAATGGGTAAAAAGTAGAGTCAAATAAAAATAATCGTTGAATTTATTATAGAAATAGTATATAATATAAGTGTATAATTATGTCTTGTAGGAGGAAAGTATAAAATGAGTGATGTTACATTTAAAATACCATTATCAAAGGTAATAGAAGAATTCGGATTTGAAAAAATTTATTCCTCAACTGATATTAACGAAATTATGATTGAAACAGCAGAAGTTAACCGTCCTGCTCTTCAAATCACGGGCTTTTTTGACTATTTTGATAATCACAGAATTCAAGTTATGGGAAAGGTTGAAATAACTTATCTCGAACAGTTCACAAGAGAAAAAAGGGGCGAACTTTTGGAAAAACTATTTTCAACGAAATTTCCGGCACTTATTGTAACAAGAAATATGCAAATCTTTCCCGAAATGATTGAACTTGCCGAAAAGTACGATTTAACGATAGTGAGAACCGAGGAATCTACTTCAAGCCTTATGAGCGCACTTATCAGTTATCTTAATGTTCAAATTGCACCAAGACGTACAAGACATGGTGTTTTGGTTGAAGTTTACGGCGAAGGTGTGCTTATTATGGGTGAAAGCGGCGTAGGTAAGAGTGAAACTGCAATAGAACTTTTAAAAAGAGGACATCGTTTGGTTGCTGATGATGCCGTTGAGATAAAGAGAGTGTCTTCAAAAACTCTTGTCGGTTCATCGCCTGCTATAATAAGGCACTTTGTAGAACTTCGTGGTATAGGAATCATAGATGTTAAAGAAATTTTTGGTATCGGTGCTGTTAAAGACACTGAAAATATTAATTTGGTTATTCACTTGGAGCCTTGGGTGGAAGGAAAACAATACGATAGGCTCGGAATGATTGAAGAATACACAAATATTATGGGGATAAATGTTCCAAGTCTTACAATTCCCGTAAAGCCGGGTAGAAACCTAGCCATTATTATTGAGGTTGCATCTATGAATAATCGTCAAAAGAAGATGGGCTATAATGCAGCCGTTGAACTTAATAATAGGCTTATGAATGAAATGCAAAAAAATCAGGAAGCAGCATTGAATGAATAAAATTTTAAGAGGATTTTAAATGGAAATTATAAAGAATGAATTAATGAAAAATCATACTTCTTTTAAAATAGGCGGCCCTGCCGATGAATTTTGTGAGGCTGCCAAAACGGAAGAAATAATAGAACTGATTGACTATGCAAAGAAAAAAAATATTCCGTACACGGTGATAGGAAATGGAAGTAACCTTCTTGTTTCGGATAAAGGAATAAGAGGACTTGTGATAAAAATTGTGTCCAATTCCATTAGTCTTAAAAAGGAAACGATAATAAAGGTGGATAGTGGTGCTATGCTATCAACTCTTTCAATGTTTGCCCTTAAAAATAGCCTAAAAGGTTTGGAATTTGCATCAGGCATTCCCGGCACTTTGGGTGGAGCAGTTTTTATGAATGCCGGAGCATACGGCTCGGAAATGAAAAATGTAGTGAAAAATGTAACCTATCTTGAAAATGGCGAAGTCAAAGTCATAGAAAAAGAAGATTTAGAGTTTGGATACAGAAAAAGCTTTTTTACTAATAAAGATGTAATTATTTTATCGGCAGAAATTGAACTTGAAAAGGGAAATTACGAAGAAATAAAAGCATATATGGACGATTTAAGAAAAAGAAGAACAGAAAAACAGCCACTTTTGATGCCAAGTGCCGGAAGTACCTTTAAAAGACCGGAAGGCTTTTTTGCAGGAAAACTAATAGAAGATGCAGGTCTTAAAGGTTACAAGGTAGGAGATGCGGCGGTTTCTGAAAAACATTCGGGATTTGTAGTGAATTTAGGAAATGCAACAGCAAAAGATGTTCGCCGTTTGATTGAAGATATACAAAAAACAGTAAAAGAAAAGTTTGATGTAGAACTGGAAACAGAAGTGAAAATGATAGGAGAGTTTTAAATGCAATTCACAATAGTGACAGGTTTATCAGGAGCAGGAAAAACACAGGTAATAAGATTTTTGGAAGATTCCGGATTCTTTTGTATGGATAATTTGCCACCTGTTATAATTCCGCAACTTGCAGAAATGTTTATTTCAATTAACACAAAATATGATAAGGTTGCATTTGTTATTGATTCTCGTGTTGGAGATATGATAAATGAACTCTTGTCAAATCTAAAAATTTTAAAGGAAAACGGATATGAATATAAACTGCTTTTTGTAAATGCAAGAGATGAAGTTTTGATAAAGCGTTACAAAGAAACAAGGCGTACTCATCCTATTCCAAGTAAATTAGGGCTTGTTGACAGCATCAAAAAAGAAAGAGAAATGCTTGATAAAATCTATCAAGAGGCGGACGCAGTTATTGATACTTCTGACTATACTTTGGCAGAGTTATCAAAAAGACTTCGTGAAATTTACTCTGTTGAAAAGAAACAAAATTTTGTTATTAATGTGATGTCATTTGGTTTTAAATATGGTTTGCCGCTTGATGCTGACCTTGTTTTCGATGTAAGATGTTTTGCAAATCCGTTTTATGTTGACGAACTCAAAAATAAGACGGGCAACGATAAAGAAGTGCAAGACTATGTAATGTCCACAAAATCTGCACAAGAGTTTTCAACAAAACTTATTGATATGATAAAATTTCTTGTTCCCTTGTATATTGAGGAAGGAAAGGCATCACTCACAATAGCAATAGGATGTACAGGTGGAAAGCATAGAAGTATTACGCTTGCTAATGTTTTGGCGGACAACTTGCAGGGGTATTCAGTTAATGCTATCCATAGGGATATTTTGAGAGGTAAAAAATAATGTCTTTCACACAAGATATTAAAGAACAGATATCAAGAATTGAAAATCAATGTAATTTTTGTGATGTTGCAGAACTTTCTGCCCTTTTGAAGTTTTCAACAGGATATCAGCCGGGAGAAGTTAGTGTAATCACTGAAAATGAAGATGTGGCAAATAGATTTTGCTATCTTTTTGAAAAGGTATTTTCAAAAAAGATTTATTTCACAAATAAGAATGGGGTTTATAAATATCAGCCTGATATAGATTTTTTTATAAGCCAAATTTCTGTAAGGCTGATGCTTTTTGACGGAAATATTGACGAAGTAACAGGTCTTGATTGTTGCAAAAGAGCGTATATAAGAGGCGCATTTTTAGGTGGCGGCTCGGTTAGTGACCCGACCTTACGATATCATTTAGAGTTTGATATAAAACACGAAGGATATGCCGAGCAACTTTTGAGAGTTCTTGAAAAATCGGGATTTAGAGCAAAAAAGACCTATCGAAAAGGCAGATATATTGTCTATATTAAGGATTATGAAACTATTGCAGATGTTTTGGGCACAACGGGAGCAGTTAATGCGGTTATGGAAATCTATAATGCATCAATCCAAAAGGATATTAGAAACACTGTAAACAGGCGTGCAAATTGTGAATTTGCAAATATTGATAAAGTGGCAAAAACGGCTGCTCAGCAACTTTCTGCAATTAGAAAAATACAAAACAGTATGACCTTTGAAGATTTACCGGAAACTTTGAAGGAGATAGCAATTTTAAGGATAAATAATCCCGAATGTAGCCTAAAAGAACTGGGCGAAATGACAAATCCACCTATTGGAAAATCGGGTGTAAATCATAGATTAAAAAGGCTGATTGAAATAGCAGATAAAATATAAAAAAAGGGGGGACAAGAATGACAGAATTCGCACATTTACATACTCATACAGAGTTTAGCCTGTTAGATGGTGCGGCAAGTATTAAAAAGGTAGTATCAAGAGTTAAAGAACTTGGTATGAGACACTGTGCAATCACAGACCACGGCGTAATGTACGGCGTTGTTGATTTTTATAAGGAAGCAAAAGCACAAGGTATAAAGCCTGTTATAGGCTGCGAAGTTTATATGGCACCAAGAAGTCGATTTGATAAAACTCACGAATATGACTCAAAATATTCGCACCTTATTTTGCTTTGCGAAAATCAAATCGGATATAAAAATTTGTCATACCTTGTCACCAAAGGCTTTACAGAAGGTTTTTACTATAAGCCAAGAATTGATTTTGAACTTTTAAAAGAGCATCACGAAGGGCTAATTGCCCTTTCTGCGTGTCTGGCCGGTGAAATACCTAAGGCACTTTCTGAAAACAACTATGATAAAGCAAAAGAAATTGGGGAGAAATATCGTGATTTATTTGGCAAAGATAATTTCTTTATTGAACTTCAAGACCATTCTATAAAGGAACAAAAAAGGATAAATCCAAGCCTTGTAAAACTCTCTAAGGAACTAGGCGTTGGGCTTGTTGCTACAAACGATATTCACTATGCAAAAAAGGAAGATGCAAAATATCAAGATGTTTTGATGTGCATACAAATGCAAAAAACGGTGGAAGATGATGACCGTATGCGCTTTGAAACAGACGAATTCTATATAAAATCTCCGGAAGAGATGGAAACGCTTTTTCCGTATGCTCCCGAAGCACTTGAAAATACAGTAAAAATCGCAGATAGGTGTAATGTCGAATTTGATTTTAATTCAAGGCATTTGCCTAGTTTTGATGTCCCGAACGGCAAAACAGCATTTGAGTATCTCAACGAACTTTGTGAAGATGGTCTTAAAAAGAGATATGAAAATGTCACAGAAGACCTTAAAAAAAGGCTTGATTATGAACTTTCGGTAATAAGTAGTATGGGTTTTGTTGACTATTTTCTGATAGTTTGGGACTTTATTAATTATGCAAAAAATAACGGAGTCGGTGTTGGACCGGGGCGTGGCAGTGCGGCAGGTAGTATGGTTTCATATACGCTTGGAATTACCGATATTGACCCAATTAAATATAACTTGATTTTCGAGCGTTTTCTTAATCCTGAGCGTGTATCAATGCCTGATATTGATGTTGACTTTGCACCTGAGGGTAGGCAAAAGGTAATTGATTATGTTGTAAAAAAATATGGTGAAGAAAATGTTTCGCAGATTATTACATTTGGTACAATGAAAGCAAAACTTGCCATAAGAGATGTGGGAAGAGCACTTAATATTTCCTATGCAGAGACCGATAAGGTGGCAAAACTTGTGCCGAATGACCTAAATATTACGATAGATAAGGCTCTTGAAATTTCAAAAGAACTTAAAGAACTTTACGACAATGAACCAAAAATAAAGGAATTAATTGATACGGCAAGGGCATTAGAAGGACTTGCAAGACACAGCGGAACTCATGCGGCGGGAGTGGTTATTTGCAAAGAACCAATCGTAAACTATATGCCGCTTCAAACAAATGATGATGTATTAACAACCCAATTTGTAAAAGATACTGTTGAAGGCTTGGGACTTCTTAAAATGGACTTTTTGGGACTTAGAAACTTAACGGTTATCAATAATGCAGTAAAACTTATCGAAAAAACAAGGGGCGTAAAAATAGATTTATCAAAGCTTGATTATGGCGTAAAAGAGGTATATGAACTTATTTCATCGGGAAATACTGATGGTGTGTTCCAAATTGAAAGTGCCGGAATGAAATCTTTTATGCAAGAGTTAAAACCGACTAATTTGGAAGATATTATTGCCGGAATTGCACTATATCGTCCGGGCCCAATGGATTCAATCCCAAGATATGTGTTTAATAAGAACCATCCTGATAAGGTAACATATAAACACGAACTTTTGTCGAATATATTAGATGTAACATACGGCTGTATTGTGTATCAAGAACAGGTGCTTGAAATTGTAAAATCTATGGCAGGATATTCTCTTGGCAGTGCGGATATGTTAAGGCGTGTTATCGCAAAGAAAAAAGCTGATAAAATGGAAATTGAACGAAAGAATTTCATCTATGGAAAACAAGATGAAGACGGAAATTGGGTAATTGACGGCTGTGTAAGAAGAGGAATCCCGGAGAGCGTTGCGATTGATATTTTTGATGAGATAAACGAATTTGCAAACTATGCTTTTAATAAATCTCATGCGGCCGCTTATGCCTTTATAACATATCAAACGGCATACTTAAAAACCTTTTATCCGACAGAATATATGGCGTCTTTAATATCAAGTGTAGATGACCAAAATAAAATAAACGAGTATTTGGTAAATTGCAAAAAACTCGGAATAGAAAAATTGCCACCTGACATTAATATGAGCGAAAACGGATTTACAGTTGAAGGAAATTCGATAAGATTCGGACTTTCTGCTATAAAAAATGTTGGCGTAGGATTTATCTCAAAACTTGTTGAGGAGAGAAATGCCAATGGCAAGTTTGCAAGTTTTTCTGATTTTGTTCAAAGAATGACCGATAAGGATATGAATAAAAGAGCTGTGGAATTTTTGATAAAAAGTGGTGCTTTTGACTCGCTAAAAGTTAAAAGGTCACAACTTTTAACAGTTTTTGAAAATATCATTGATGGCGAGGCTGATGCAAATCGGTCAAATATCAGAGGTCAAATGACACTGTTTTCCGATAATTTGGAAGAGACTAAAAAGGAAGCAGAACTTCCCAATATAACAGAATACCCAAAATCCGAACTTTTAGCACTTGAAAAAGAAGCGGCAGGAATGTATTTTTCCGGTCATCCTATGGAAGAATATGAAGAAAAGGTATCAAAAATTACTGATATTAATGTAGCAAAAATATTATCTTCTGTTGTAAAAGATGAAGATGGCAATGTGAGAGAAGTTATAGGTGGTGTAAAGGATAACCAACAAATAAAACTGGCAGGTATTATATCTAACAGAAAAAATAAGATTACAAAAAATAACACTCAAATGGCATTTATTAAACTTGAAGACTTATATGGCGGTATTGAAGTTATCGTATTTCCAAAAGTATTGCAAAGGTTTAATGAAGTGCTTACAGAGGGTAATATTGTACTTGCAAATGGTAGAGTTAGCATAAGAGAAGACGAAGAGCCTAAACTCTTGTGCGAGTCTGTGGCACTACTTGACCAAATTGAAGTAAAAGAGGAAAAGAAAAATGGTGTTCAAAACCTACAACCGATAAAGGCTGAAAAAACACTTTATATAAGAATGGGTACATATGATGATGCTGTACTTAAAATGGCAGTAAAGGTTTTAGGCGAAAAAAACGGAAATATTCCTGTTTGTTTCTATATTGATGACACTAAAAAACGCTTATATGCTCCACAAAATTGTTGGATAGACGAAAATGATGACATTTTGCTGAAACTTTTTGCAATTTTTGGGGAAAATAATGTTAAAT
>DCIA01000013.1:0-151364 GCA_002315735.1 Clostridiales bacterium UBA1738 | reverse complement strand
AAAAATTAGTGGAGAGGGGAGAATAGGAATGGATAGACAAGACGAAACTATGAATGACTATATTGTAGTTAAAGCTTTGGAAGACGGAGTTAATATAATGGGACTTACAAGAGGTCAAAATACAAAATTTCATCATACTGAAAAACTTGATAAGGGTGAAGTTTATGTAGCCCAATTTACACAAACAACATCAGCAATTAAAATCAATGGCGAAGCTGAAATTTTTACTAAACACGGAACAGTCAAGTCAGGAGATAATAAATAATGTGGACAGTTGTATATATGACAAAAGTCGAATCGGATATTTTGTTTTTGCAAGATAGACTAAAAGACAATAATATAATTACAAAAATAAGAAAAAATGATAGTTTCTTTGAAATTTTAGTGCCGGAGGCAGAACTTTCTTTGGCACATGAAATCATCATTGATGCTGAAATATAAATTTTTTGAAAGGGAAATAACAATGGGAAATATTAAGAAAATTGGTGTTTTAACAAGTGGTGGCGATGCACCGGGAATGAATGCTGCTATAAGAGCAGTTGTAAGAACAGGTATCTATAACAATATCGAAGTTTATGGTGTAAAAAAAGGCTATAATGGTCTTATTAACGGCGATATGGAATATATGGAAGCAAGAAGCGTAGGAGAAATTTTGCAAAAGGGTGGCACAATTTTGCAAACTGCAAGATGCCTTGAATTCAAGGAAGAAGAAGGCGTTAAGAAGGCTGTCGAAACTGCAAAAAAGGCAGGTCTTGACGGTTTGGTTGTTATTGGTGGTGATGGTTCATTTAGAGGCGCAAGAGATTTGTGCCGTTTTGGACTTCCTACAATCGCAATGCCGGGCACTATCGATAACGATATCACTTGCAGTGAATATACAGTAGGTTATGACACTTGTCTTAATACTGTTATCGAAGCAGTTGATAAGTTAAGAGATACATCATCGAGCCACGAAAGATGTTCTGTTATTGAAGTTATGGGAAGACACGCAGGTTATATCGCTGTTGAAGCTGCTATTGCTTGTGGTGCAGAAATTGCTTTGGTTCCTGAATTTGAATTTGATTTTGAACGTGATGTAATTGATGTTATTAAAAAGGGAATAGGCAGAGGTAAAAAGCATTGTATTGTTATCGTTGCTGAAGGTGTTGGCAAATCTTTTGAAATTGCTAAGAGAATTCAAGAAGAAACAAGTATGGAAGCTCGTGCTACTGTTCTTGGACACGTTCAAAGAGGTGGCTCCCCTACAATAAAGGATAGAGTTATCGCAAGTGCTATGGGTGCAAAATGTGTTGAATTATTGCTAGAAGGAAAGCAAAACCGTATCGTATGTCAGCAAAACGGACAGATTGCTGATGTTGATATAGAAGAAGGCTTGCAAATGAAGAAAGACTTATCTCCTGAACTTATGGGACTTATAAGAAAACTTTCTGTTTGATTTGGAGGAATTTAATATGTATTTTGCCGGTATAGATTTAGGCGGAACAAATATTGCGGCAGGAATTGTTGACGAAAACGGAAAGATGTATGAAGATATGTCAATTCCTACGGGCGCACAAAGAGATTATACAGAGATTGTAAAAGATATGGCAGGGCTTGTAGAAACTCTTTGCAAAAATATGAAGATAAATCCTAATGATTTAAAGGGTGTTGGTATTGGATGCCCCGGTTCTATTGACAATGAAAACGGTGTTTGTGAATACTCAAATAACATTAATATGAAACACGCAAAAATTGCAGAAGAATTTAGAAAATATATAGATGTACCTGTAAATATTGAAAATGATGCAAATGCTGCTGCATTTGGTGAATATGAGATAAATGCAAAAGGAAGCAAAAGTTTTGTGTTTATTACTCTTGGAACAGGAGTTGGCGGCGGCGTTATAATTAACGGTGAAATTTTCCGTGGCTTTAACGGCGTTGGAGCAGAACTTGGTCACTCTGTTATAGAAATGGACGGAGAAGAATGTACCTGCGGAAGAAAGGGCTGTTGGGAGGCTTACGCATCTGTAACGGCACTGATTAGACAAACAAAGAAGGCTATGGAAGAGGACAAGGATAGTTTGATGCATAAGATTGCCGAAGATGAAGGCAAGGTAAATGGAAAAGTTGCTTTTCTTGCTGCAAAAAAGGGAGATAAGTCAGGACAAAAAGTTGTGGACGCATATTTTAAATACATAGCAGAGGGACTTGCAAATGTTGTTAACACTTTCCAACCTGAACAAGTTGTTTTGGGCGGAAGTATTTCAAAAGAAGGCGACTATCTTTTAAATCCTGTTAAAAACCTTGTAGAAAAAATGGATTACAACAGATATATGCCAAAAGCCGAAATTAAAATTGCAACACTATTTGGTGATGCAGGTATTATTGGAGCTGCCCTTGCCGCTAAAAATAAAATAAAATAAAACTTTGCACTTTAAAAGGACGACTTATGTCGTCTTTTTTTTACTCTAATATTGCGAAAAATGTTGAAAAAAACAGAGAAATGTTATATAATATATTTTGTATGAGTATATTCAGGAGAGATTTAAAATAGATATGGATAATGAAATGCAAGTAATGCCTTTAATGCCACTTAGAAACTTGGTTGTTTTTCCAAAGGCAAAAATCAGTTTTGAAGCAATAAGACCAAAATCAATAAGAGCATTAGAGGAATCAATAAAGGGTAATAATTTAATATTTTTGGTAACACAAAAAGATGTTTTGACGGAAAATCCGTCTATGATTGATTTATATAAAATAGGCGTAATAACAAAAATAACACAAATTCTTCATTTGCAAAACGGAGTTGTAAGAGTTTTGGCAGAAGGTGTTAAAAGAGCAAGAATAGTTGAGGCACTTTCTGAAACACCTTATGTAACCGCTATGATAAGAGAAGTTGAAGAGATGGGCGACGATTCTCTTATCGTAAATGACGGATTTATTAGGGCGCTTGAAAACACCTTTGATGAATATTTTGCACTAAACAAAAAAGTTCCGCCACGTGAATTTATTAAAATGGACGAAAATACGGGAGTTGGCGATTTTGCCGATGCAATTTGTGCAAATATCAGTTTGCCGTATGAGGTAAAGCAAGAAATTTTAGAAGAACTAGACGGCTACGAAAGAACAGAAAAATTAATCGGAGCAATATCAAAAGAAATACAAATTTTGCGTATTTCAAAGGATATTGAAGCAAAAGTTAAAAGTAATATTGATGAAAATCAAAGGGAATATTATCTTCGTGAAGAACTAAAAGTAATAGAAGAAGAACTGGGCGAAAAAGGTGGAGTTAAGGGCGAAGCTGATGAGTACAGAAAAATTTTAAAAACATTGCGTCTTAATAAAGATGTTAATGAAAAATTATTAAAGGACATTTCACGATTTGAAAAAATGCAGTCACAATCGCCTGACAGTGCAGTTATGCGAAACTATCTTGACTTGGTTTTGACGCTTCCGTGGAGAAAGATGACTCGTGAAAGTCTTGACATCAAAAATGCCGAGAAGATATTAAATGAAGACCATTATGGACTAGAAAAAGTAAAAGAAAGAATTTTGGAATACTTAGCCGTAAGAACTCTTACTAATGGGAAAGAAGGGTCTATAATTTGCTTAGTAGGGCCTCCCGGAACAGGAAAAACATCTATTGCAAAAAGTATAGCAAGAGCACTTAACAGGAAATTTATCAGAATTTCGCTCGGCGGCGTTCACGACGAGGCGGAAATTAGAGGACACAGAAAAACATATATCGGTGCTATGCCAGGCAGATTAATTTCTGCCGTTTCGGAAGTCAAGGTTAAAAATCCACTGATTTTGCTTGATGAAATTGATAAAATGGGCGATGATTTTAGGGGAGACCCGTCGGCAGCACTTTTAGAGGTTTTGGACTATGAGCAAAATTCAGCATTCCGTGACCATTTTACAGAAGTGCCGTTTGACTTATCAGAAGTTCTCTTTATTACAACGGCAAACGCAACATCAACAATTCCTGCTCCGCTTTTGGACAGAATTGAAATTATTGATGTATCGGGATATACAACAGAGGAAAAAAAGATAATCGCAACAGATTATCTAATCCCAAAACAACTTGCAAAAAACGGACTGAATGTTAAAAATGTCAAGATTGATAAAAAAGCGTTGCAAGACTTAATAAACTACTATACAAGAGAATCAGGAGTTAGAAATCTTGAAAGAGAAATAGGAAATCTTATGCGGAAAATTGCTAAGATTATAACTTCAAATGAAGAAAAAACAGTTAAGGTTACGCCAAAAACACTTGTTGAACTATTAGGAAAACATAAATTTGACTTTGACGGAATTAATAGTAAAGATGAAGTTGGAATTGCAAGAGGACTTGCATGGACAAGCGTTGGCGGAGATACCTTGTCAATCGAAATAAATATAATGGCAGGAACGGGCAAAGTTGAACTTACGGGAAATCTTGGCGATGTTATGAAAGAATCTGCAATGACGGCGGTAAGTTTTGTGAGGTCTATGGCAAAGAAACTAGGTATTTATGAAAAGTTCTATAAAACTTGTGACATTCACATTCACGTTCCGGAGGGTGCAGTGCCGAAAGATGGGCCATCTGCCGGAATAACAATGGCAACTGCTCTTATTTCTGCACTTACAGGAAGAGCGGTAAAGAAAACTGTTGCAATGACGGGGGAAATAACATTAAGAGGCAATATTTTGCCAATCGGTGGACTTAAAGAAAAGTCGGCAGCGGCATATAGAGCGGGTATAAAAACGGTATTAATGCCAAAAGGCAATATTCCTGACCTTGATGAAATCACTAAGGAAGTAAAAGATAATATTGAATTTATCCCTGTTAGTAATATGACCGAAGTTGTTGATATCGCACTAACAAAATCAGTAAAGAAAATATTTGAAATACCTAAGGAAACGGAGGAAAAAGAATGAATTTAAATAAAGCAGATATTACCGTTTCAGCGGTGAAAAAAGAACAATATCCAAAGACAATTATTCCGGAATTTGCCTTTGCGGGAAGGTCAAATGTCGGAAAATCTTCTATGATTAATAAACTGCTTAACAGAAAATCATTAGCAAGAGTCAGCGGAACACCGGGCAAAACAATAACAATTAATTTCTATAATATTGACGATACGATTTTCCTTGTTGACCTACCGGGATATGGCTATGCAAAACGCTCCAAAAAGGAAATTGAGAGTTGGGGCGATATGATGGGTGACTATCTAAATCAAAGAGCACAATTAAAACAGGTTATGCTGTTGGTCGATTCAAGACATAAACCATCAGAGGAAGACAAAATGATGATTGAATGGATAAGAACTGCAAGACCTGAGGACTCGGTAATCGTTATTGCTACAAAAACTGATAAACTAAACAAGAGAGAATTAAAAGAAAACTTAGAAATGTTGGAAAGGGAACTTGATTTAACGGAAAATGATATTTTAGTTCCGTTTTCTACTAAAACCGATGAAGGAAAAATCACGGTTTGGGATATGATTAATATGATAATCGAATAAAATAGAGGAATAAAAATGAAAAAGAGTATTTATGCTATTTTGGTAGGGCTTCTTTTGTTTTCTGTTTTTTATGGTATAAGGTATGTCAAAAGCCCTGTAAAAATTCAAACGGCGATTATGGAAACCTATGAGAATAAAGTTGATACAGAAGGATATGTGGTAAAGGAAGAACAGGTGTATAATGCACCGACTGCCGGAGTTATTTATCACTACTTACAAGAGGGCACAAGAATAAAGAAAAATAGTGCAATATCAACTATTTACACAGGGGACACATCGGAAGAAACCCTTACAGAACTTAACAATATCAGCAAAAAGATTGAAGAAATTCAATCTGCGGGAAATGCGTCGTACACATTCAGTGCAAGTAGCGAAGAAAATCTTGAAACGATAAAAAGCAACATTATAAATGCAAAAAATGAGAATAATGTTTCAAAAATTGTCGACTACAAAACACAAATTAAAAGTATTATAACAGGCGATGTACAAGGTTTACAAAAAGAAAATATTGATGAATTATACGCAAAAAAATCATCATTAGAAGCAAGCCTTCAAAACAACAGACACGACGTCTATTCGCAAATTGCAGGTATTTATTCAAAAAATGTTGACGGACTTGAATCTACATTAACTCCTGATACGATAATGTCGTATAATATTGAGGCATATAATAAAATACCTGAAATTCAAAATGCAAACAAAACATTGGCATTGGCGGGTGAGCCTTTTTGTAAAGTTGTAAATAATCATATTTGGTATGTTATGACAACCGTTGATACAGAAGCAGCTGCAAAAATCAAGATTAATCAAAAGGTTAAAGTCAGATTTGAAAAACTGCCCGGCATTGAAGCAGAAGGCACGGTTTGCTATATTTCAAGCGAAGAAGCAAATGTGATGTCAAATGTAGTGGTCATAAAGTTTGAACAATATAGAGAGGGTGTATTCTCGCTTAGATATTCTCCGATTGAACTTGTACTTGAAAGTTATGAAGGCTATAAAGTTCCTGTTTCAGCCATTCATATTGTTGATGGCGAAAAAGGCGTTATGGTTAGAAGTGACCGTGGTACTGCATTTAGAAAGGTTAAAGTAATTTACACAAATACGCTAAGTCAAGAAGTAATAATCAAACCATCTTTTGAAGGGATAGGTGGTGCTCTTAACGAGTACGATAACATTATTATAGGAGAAAAATAATGGTAGATATTAAAAGAAATCTTGAAGATGTAAAAAAACGGATTGAAGTCTCTGCGAAAAAAAGCGGGAGAAGTGAAAACGATGTCACTTTAATTGCCGTTACAAAAACACATCCCGTAGAGATGATTAATGCGGCGATTGAACTTGGCGTTACCGATATCGGCGAAAATAAAGTGCAAGAGATTTTAGAAAAATATGATAAGGTGAAAAAAAGTGTTAGGTGGCATCTTATAGGTCATCTTCAAACCAATAAAGTAAAGTATATTATTGATAAAGTTTATATGATTCACTCTGTTGATTCAATAAAACTTATGGACGAGATTGAAAAGGAAGCAGAAAAACACGGAGTAAAGGAAATTAAAATTCTTCTTCAATATAATATTTCGGGTGAAGAATCAAAGTTTGGAACAGATGAGGCGGGGCTCTCAGAAATGCTTTTACACGCAGGAAAATTAAAACACATAAAAGTTTGCGGACTTATGACAATCCTACCCAAAATTGACACGGAATTTTCAAATAGATTACATTTTCATAACATATATAACAAATTCATTGACATTTATAATGAGAAGTATAATAATGTAGATGTGACTTTTCTGTCTATGGGTATGAGCGGAGATTTCGAGATGGCCATAGAGGAAGGATCGAATATGGTTCGTGTTGGAACGGCGATATTCGGAGAACGTGATTATTCTATATAAATATTAATGGAGGAATTTGTGATGAGTTTTGTTGACACAGTGAAAGATTTTGTCGGTTTCGGCGATGTTGATTATGAAGAAGAGTACGAAATGGAAGATGAAATGTATGAAGAACAAAATGAAGACAAGCCAGCCTTGTTTTCTAAAAAAAATAAGGTAATTCCAATTGATAGAACAGCGGCTCAACCAAGCATTGTTATTGTAAAACCAAAATGTTTTAGTGAAGCTGCCGGAGCCTCTGACCAATTAAAGCAAAGACGCCCTGTTGTGCTTGATGTTACAGGTCTTGATACAGAAGAAGCAAAAAGAACTGTTGACTTTATTTCAGGAACAGTCTATGGTATAAATGGTGACATTCAAAAGGTTTCAAGCGGAATCTTTATTGCAACACCTGCATCATATGATATTTCCGGAGATTACCAAAAGGGAAAATCCGGTACAGGCCTTGACTGGACTATGTTCAAATAATCTTTTATAAGGCAGAAAATCTTCTGCCTTATTTATGTTTTTGAGGTAAATATGAGTGATGATATCTTTTTAAATAAGATGCATGATATTAAAAGATTATCCGAAAAATATCACACTGCCAGATTTTCTGCTTTTTTAGACAGCAGAGATCAGGCGATTTTAAAAAATGAAATTCACGATGCGATACTTTTTGGTGGCTTTAATGATGCAGAAAGAGTAATGTATGGTGTTTTTCCTGATTGGCAAGAACCTAATATAGAGGAATTTCCGATATCAGCACTTAAAATTACATCAAAATTCAAGAAAGAACTTACCCACAGACATTTCTTGGGAAGTTTATTATCGCTTGGTATTGAAAGAAATAAAATAGGCGATATTTTAGTCGCAGAAGATGTTACATATGTTTTTGTGATGAGCGATATTGCCGAATTTATTAAAAATAATATTACAAAAATTGCCGGCGTTGGTGTTACAATCGAAATTGTTTCGATTTGTGATGTTGTAGTGCCGGAGAAAAAGTTTGAATTAATATCCGCAATTTGTGCATCACAAAGGCTTGATGCGATGATTTCAGGATTATTAAACAAAAGCAGAAATGATGTTAAAAATATAATTCTTTCGGGAAAAGTTTTGGTTAACCATTTTGAAATTACAAAGATTGATTTTACTCCTAAGATAAATGACCTTATTTCTATAAGAGGTTTTGGGAGAGTAATAGTTTTTGAAATAGGTAACAAAACAAGAAGCGACAGAGTTCATATAACATTTAAAAAATTTATTTAGGAGGGTGATTTTATGCTAACACCAATAGATATTCAAAGACAGGATTTTCAGGTTAAATTAAGAGGATATAATGCTGATGAGGTCGATGATTTTCTAGACTTGGTCGGAAAAGATTATGAGAAACTTTATAAAGAAAATGCAGACCAAAAGGAAGAAATAAAGAGGCTCAATCAATCTCTTGAACAGTACAAGAGCATGGAAGCAACTCTTCAACAATCAATCGTTCTTGCACAAACTGCCGCAGAAGATATTAAAAAGAGTGCAGCAGAAAAGGCAAATGTTATTGTGAACGAAGCGCAATCAAAATCAGAAGATATGTGTAGACAATATGATATGGATATACAAAATAAGAAGAACGAACTATCCGGTATGCAGGCAGAAGTTTCGGGGTATAAAACAAGAATTAAAGGAATTTGCTCTGCAATACTTGAAATGTTGGAAAAAATGGAGTAAAATAGTAGGGATGACATTTATGTTATCCCTAATTGATTATAGAAAGGATTACAAATCATGTGCGATAATTGCAAAGACTACACAAAATCTGTTAATCTTCCCAGTACGGATTTTCCTATGCGTGCTTCCTTGCCACAAAGAGAACCGGATACTTTGAAATATTGGGAAGATATTGATTTATACAACAAACTAAAAGAAAAGAATAAAGGTAACATACCCTTTATTTTACATGACGGCCCTCCATATGCTAATGGTGACATACATATGGGACACGCCCTAAACAAGATTTTAAAGGATATTATTATAAGATATAAGAACTTACAAGGTTTTTATTCACCTTATGTTCCGGGCTGGGATACCCACGGACTACCTATCGAGCAACAAGCTATAAAGAAACTTGGTATAAATCGTCATCAGGCCGGCCCTGTAAAATTCAGACAAGCTTGTCGTGAATTTGCTAAATCTCACGTTGAAAATCAAAAAGAACAATTTAAGCGCCTTGGGGTTTTAGGTGATTGGGATAACCCATATCTTACACTTAAAAATGAATTTGTCGCAAAACAAATTGAAGTTTTTGGCGAAATGGCAAAAAAAGGTCTAATTTATAAAGGATTAAAGCCTGTTTATTGGTGTCCACACTGTGAAACTGCCTTAGCAGAAGCCGAGATAGAATACGCAGAAGATAAGACAACTTCAATATATGTTAAGTTTTTGGTAAAGGACGATAAAGGGCTATTTGAAGGTCTTAAAAATGTTTATTTTGTGATTTGGACAACAACTACTTGGACACTTCCGGGTAACCTTGCAATCTGTCTAAATCCTGATTTTGAATACTCGCTGGTAAAATTCTCAAATGGCGAAATTTATGTTTTGGCAACTGACCTAATTGACAGTGTAGTTGCTGCTGCAAATCTTGACCCTAACTATGAAGTTGTTAAAACTTTTGTAGGTAAAGAACTTGAACTTTTGACTTGTGCACATCCATTTATTGATAGAGAATCACTTGTAATAATTGGTGACCATGTAACTCTTGATGCAGGTACAGGCTGTGTTCATACAGCTCCCGGATTTGGTGCAGAGGACTATATTGTATGCAAGAACTATCCTCAAATTGAAATCATTGTTCCTGTTGATGATAAGGGATATCAAACGGCAGAAGCAGGCGAATTTGCAGGACTTTATTATGAAGAATCAAATGAAAAGATTCTTAATAAATTAAAAGAAGACGGTGCATTAGTTGCCGCACAAGAAATCGTTCACCAATATCCACATTGTTGGAGATGTGATAGCCCGATTATTTTCCGAGCAGCTGACCAATGGTTTGCAAGCGTTGATGCCTTAAAAGATGATGCTGTAAAGGCTATTGAAGGTGTTAAATGGATTCCTGAATGGGGCGAAGAAAGAATTAAGTCAATGGTTGTTGACAGAAGTGATTGGTGTATTTCAAGACAAAGAACTTGGGGTGTGCCTATTCCGATTTTCTATTGCAAAGAATGTGGTAAGGAAATCGTAAACGACGAAACAATCAAAAAAGTATCAAAATTATTCCGTGAAGAAGGCCCTGATAAGTGGTGGGAACTAGATGCAAACGAGATTATTCCGGAAGGTTTAACTTGCGAATGTGGCTGCCATGAATTTACAAAAGAAAAAGATATTATGGATGTTTGGTTTGATTCGGGTTCGTCACATATGGCAGTTTGCGAAGATAGAGAAGACTTAGTATGGCCTGCTGATGTTTATTTAGAGGGTAATGACCAATATAGAGGTTGGTTCCAATCTTCACTTCTTACAAGTATTGCAGTAACAGGAAAGGCTCCTTATAAAACTGTTATAACTCATGGTATGATTCAGGACGGCGAAGGCAGAAAGATGTCAAAATCCAAGGGAAATGTCATTGCTCCCGCTGATATAGTTAAGCAATACGGTGCAGATGTTTTAAGACTTTGGGTTGTTTCAGCCGATTACAGAACAGATATGCGTATGAGTCAGGACTCATTAAAGCAACTTTCTGAAGGTTACAGAAAGATTAGAAATACTGCAAGATATATCCTTTCAAACATAAACGATTTTGACCCTAATAAGGATATGGTAAGCTATGAAGATATGCTAGAACTTGATAAGTGGTCACTTTTAAAACTTAACGAAGTTGTTAAAAAGGCCATTGCATCATACGAAGCATACGAATTCCACACACTATATTCAGTAATTCTAAACTTCTGTATAGTTGACCTTAGCAACTTCTATCTTGATGTGTTAAAATCAAGATTATACACAGAAAAAGCAGATTCAAAGGAAAGACGCTCGGCTCAAAGTGCAATGTATATAATTCTTGATTCATTAGTAAAACTTTTAGCTCCTGTTATTGCATATACTGCTGAAGAAATTTGGAAGTTTATGCCACACTTTGAAAGTGATGACAAGGTAAGCGTTCTTTTAAATCGTATGCCAAAGGTTATGGACAAATATGAAGACAACAAACTTGCAGAAAAGTGGGATAAGCTTATTGCGGTAAGAAACGATGTAAATCGTGCATTAGAGCCTGCAAGAAACGAAAAGGTTATCGGTAAGTCATTAGATGCCGAGGTTACAGTGTATGCTAAGGGCGAAATGTATGACTTCCTATTGGCAAATAAGGACGACCTTGCTGAAATCTTTATTACATCAAAGGCAACTGTTGAAGAGGCGGAAGGTCAAGAAGCATTTAGTGGAGATGTCGTTAGAGTTTTGGTTAAAGCAAGCGAACACGAAAAATGCGGAAGATGTTGGGTAAGATCAGAAACTGTCGGAACTATTGAAGGTTTTGATGGAATTTGTGCTGATTGTGTTAAGAAACTTACAAAATAATTAAAAAAATAGAGAAAAGGTTTGAAAAAAACCTTTTCTTTTTTTTTAAATTGTGATAAAATATTAAAGAATATGTTTGAAAGGACTACATTAATGAAAAACAAATATTCGAAGTATATTTTAGCCACAATAATTATAATTTTTTTGGATCAAATAACAAAACTTATTGTTGAACATACATTTTCAGAACACACAAGTATAACGATAATTCCGCACCTTTTTGACTTTGTATTTGTCAAAAATACGGGTGCTGCATTTAGTATTTTTTCAGGGAAAACGGCTATTTTAGGCGTTATTTCGGTTATATTTTGCATTGCGTTGTCACTTTATTGGTATGTGATTAAGCCTGAAAGCAGGCTTGTAAACTGGTCTTTTGCGCTTTTGTTTGCAGGCGCATTTGGAAATGCAATCGACAGAGTTTTTCGAGGCTCGGTTGTTGACTTTATTCAAACAGCATTTATGAATTTTCCGGTTTTTAATGTTGCCGATATTGCGATAACATTCGGTGCGATTGCTCTAATGATATATTTCTTACTTTTTGATAAAAGTGGAGGAAAAAATGGAAAAGATATTACTTCCGGTAGAAAATCCTGATAATTACCGTTTAGATAAGTATTTAAGTGAAAATATTGACGATGTTTCAAGGACTTTTGCAGCGACTCTTTGCGAAAAGGGAAATGTCTTGTTAGACGGAAAACCATTATCAAAAAAGTATATTCCAAAGGATAGCGAAATTATTGAAATCAATTTACCTGAACCTGAAATTTTAGATGCGCTTCCCGAGGATATACCGCTTGATATTTTTTTTGAAGATGATGACTTAATAGTTGTTAATAAACCACAAGGTATGGTTGTGCATCCGGCAAATGGAAACAGAACAGGTACTTTGGTAAATGCACTTTTATATCATTTTGGGGATAATTTATCGCAGATTAATGGTGTAATAAGACCCGGAATAGTTCATAGAATAGATAAAGATACAGCAGGACTTTTGGTGGTTGCTAAAAATAACGATGCACATTTAAAGCTTTCACATCAACTAAAAGAAAGAAAAGCAAACAGAAGATATATTGCTCTTGTTAATGGGAAAGTTACAGAGGGTGGCACGGTTAATAAACCGATTGCAAGACACCCAAAGGACAGAAAGAAAATGGCAATAGTAAAGGGTGGAAGAGAAGCGATTACTCATTATAGCGTACTAGAAAACTATAATGGCTACACTCTTTTAGAATGTGTGTTGGAAACGGGAAGAACGCATCAAATAAGAGTGCATATGGCATCAATAGGGCATAGCCTTGTAGGTGACAGAACTTATGGATTGCAAAAAGAAAAAATAAAAACAGATGGACAACTGTTGTTTGCCAAAACGATAGGTTTCGTTCATCCAAAAACAAACGAATATATGGAATTTTCAGCGGAACTTCCAAGTTATTTTGAGGAGGTTCTCACAAAATTAAGAAGAGGTGTTAATATTGACTGATAAATTAAAGTTATGTGTGATTTTTGGCGGACAATCGCCTGAACATGAAATATCAAGAAAATCTGTCACATCGGTTCTAAACAATCTTGATAAAGATAAGTATGAAATCACAAAGTTAGGAATTACAAAAGACGGAGAATGGTTTTTGTATACGGGTGACATTTCAAAAATCGAAAATGGTGATTGGGAAAAAGATGTTGAGAACAAAAAGCACGCAATAATTTCTCCTGATGCAAAGGATAAGGCAATTCTTGTTTTTGATGATGAAATCGCAAAAATTCATCCTGACATTGTATTTCCTGTTCTGCATGGAGAATATGGTGAAGACGGAACAATCCAAGGCCTTTTAGAACTTGCAAATTTAAAATATGTTGGTATGGGAGTTTTAGCGTCAGCAGTTGGAATGGATAAAGCATATGCAAAAATTATATTCCAAAGTGCAGGAATTCCACAAGCTGACTGGGTTTTGGTAGAAACAAAAAATAATATTGAAACTTACATAGAAAAAATCGAAGAAAAACTGGGTTATCCGTGCTTTGTAAAGCCATGTAACACAGGCTCATCAGTTGGTGTCGGAAAGGCTCATAATAGGGAAGAACTAATCAGTGCATTAAAGGAAGCATCAAAATTTGACCGAAAAATTTTAGTTGAAGAAAATATTGATGGTCACGAAGTTGAATGTGCAATTTTAGGAAACGAAAATCCAAAAGCGGCAGAGGTTGGAGAGATAATGCCAACCGTTGAATTTTATGATTTTGATGCTAAATATAACGATAACACAACAGAACTTCAAATTCCTGCAAATATTCCGCTTGAAACAAAGGAAAAAATAAGAGAATATGCACTTAAAGCATTTAGGGCAGTTGATGGTATGGGACTTACCAGAGCAGACTTTTTTGTAAAGTATGACAATGGTGAAATTGTACTAAATGAAATTAATACAATGCCGGGATTTACCAATATCAGTATGTATCCAAAACTTTGGGATGCAAAAGGATTAGGATACACAAAGCTTTTAGATGAACTGATTGATTTGGGCATGAAAAGGGTGAAATAATGGATAATAGAAGTATCGGAGTTTTTGATTCAGGACTTGGCGGTCTTACTGCTGTTAAGGAAATTATGAAGGAACTTCCAAACGAAAATATTATTTATTTTGGTGATACAGGCAGAGTTCCGTACGGAACAAGGTCACAGGAAACTATTATTAAATATTCCCAAAATGATGTGAATTTTTTGCTTTCAAATGATGTAAAAATGATTGTTATTGCTTGTGGCACTGTAAGCTCTGTTGCACTTCCTATACTTGCAAAAACAATCTCTGTTCCGATTGTTGGAGTGGTAAACCCAACGGTTAAAGCGGCAGTTCGTGCAACAAAGAATAAAAAAATTGGAATAATCGGAACATCGGGGACTATAAAGAGTGGCTCTTATGAAAAATTGATAAAGAATATAGATAGCAGTATAGAAACCTTTACAAAGGCGTGTCCGCTTTTTGTACCACTTGTTGAAAATGGTCATTTTGATACTATGGTTGCAGAACTTGTGGTGGAAGAATACTTATCTGAGATAAAGGAAAAAGGTGCAGATACCTTAATTTTGGGCTGCACACACTATCCACTTCTAAAAAATACTATTCAAAGGTATATGGGCGAGAATGTTACTCTTATTGATGCAGGAAAAGAAACTGCAAAAGAACTTAAAAACATTCTTACAAAGGACGATATGCACACTGATATAAAGGAAAATAATCAGTATAAGTTTTTTGTTAGCGATAATGTTGACGGGTTTGAAAACTTAGGCGGAATGTTTTTAGAACAAAAGATAGATGGTCAGGTGGAGAAAATTGACATTGAAAAATACTGATAATAATGCTAAAATATTTATTGTAAGTTTGCAATCAGCAGACGGAGAAACAAATAGTCAGAAATTTGCAACAGAAGGAAAATTTTATTTAAAAAACGGGAATTATTATATTGTATATGAAGAACACGAAGAAGCAGGAATGTGGAATACAAATGTGTTTATTAAAGTTTCCGGGGAAACTATAACAATTAGAAGAAATGGCGAAGTAAAGTCAGTAATGGTTTATGAAATCGGTAAGAATACAGAATTTATCTACTCCACACCATACGGAAATATCAATATCAAAATTAAAACGAAGGATATTATAAAGGAACTTACAGAAGATGGTGGAATAATAAAATTATCATACTCGCTTTTTACCGGAAGCGGTTATTCCGATAATGAAATTGAAATAAAAGTTGAATGTAAGAAGGGATAAAATATGAAAAGAACAAAAGTATTATCGTTATTTTTGGCAGCGACTCTTTTAATTCCTCAAAGCGTTTTTGCAGAGAAAAAGGAACTAAACCAAGAATATGATAAGTATGAACAGATATTAAATTATGCCGGCAATCTTTATATTGATGAAAATGTTGATACTGACAGCATAATTGATGCAGGAATTAAAGCGGCATTAAAAGACAATCCTGAACTTTTATATAAGATGGTAAAGGCAGGACTTGAAAGCCTTGACCCGTACACAGAATTTTATACGAAAGAGGAATTTGAACTCTTTAATAAAAATATCAATAATATTGTTTACGGAATTGGTGTAATAATTCAAAAGGTTGATGACTATATAACTGTAATGAGCGTTTTGGACGGCGGCGGAGCAGAAGAAGTTGGCGTTAAAGAAGGCGATAAAATTGCAAAGGTTAACGGGGTTTTGGTAAAAGGCGAAAGTATAGAAAAGGTTCAAGATTTGGTTGTAGGCGAAATTGGTACAACTGTTGAGATTACATTTTTAAGAGGCGAGAACGAAGTTACCTACACAATTGAAAGACGAGAAGTAAAAGGTAATACTTCGGCATCTCAAATCTTAAAAGGAAATATAGGATATATAAGAATTGTAAATTTTGCAGCTGATACCGATACAGAAGTCGCAGATGCTGTTGATGAATTTGAAAAACAGGGTGTTAAAAAAATAATTATTGATTTGAGAGATAATCCGGGCGGATATTTAGAGTCGGCAGTTAATATTGCATCACTGTTTGTACCAAAAGGACTTATTGTAAAGACAGTTTACAGAAGCCAGTGGGAAAATAAGGAGTATTATTCAAAACTTGATAAAACAAAATATGATGTGGCAGTTTTAGTAAATGAAAATACTGCATCTGCAGCAGAAGTTTTGTCCAGCGCAATTCAAGATAGCAAAGCAGGAATTTTGATAGGTGACAAAACTTATGGCAAGGGTGTAATTCAGCAAATGTATAAGATTTGGGACGGTTGTGCTTTTAAAATTACAACCGGTAAATACTTTACCCGAAACGGCAAAGATATAAATGGAAACGGCATTGAACCTGATGAAGTTGTTTATAATTCGACTAGGAGAATTGACCTTTCAAGGTATCAAACATTTGACTATATAGAAAAACCACAAGTTGGGACTGTTTCAAAAAATGTAAGAGCCGGAAAAGAGCGTCTTAGTGCTTTGGGCTATTATATGGGCTCAATAAATGACACCTTTGATGAAGAATTTGCAAAAGCAGTTTGCACTTTCCAAGAAAACAATGAACTTTTCCCATATGGCGTTCTTGATATTTCCACTCAGGTTAAGATGGAAAACCTATTCTATAAGTTAGAAGAAGAGGTAGATGACCAACTGATTTTTGCTTATAAGTATTTTGGCGGAAATGAAGAGGACTTATATAGCACAGAAGAATAAAATTTAAATGACCACCATTTAGGTGGTCATTTTTTAGCCTATAAATAATTGAGTCCAGTAAATCCCGTAACTTCCTCCTTCATATACTCCAACTCCCATTTGTGTAAGCGATGGGTTTAGAATGTTTTTTCTGTGACCTTCTGAGTTCATCCAAGCAGTAACAACATCTTTTGGTGTTTTTTGACCTGCTGCAATGTTTTCTGCTGCTGACTTATAGGAGATTCCTGCATTTTTCAGTCTGTCAAAAGGTGATTGACCATTTAGGTTAGTGTGATTGAAAAATCCACTTTGAGCCATATCCTTACTATGAGCATATGCAACTGTTTCAAGCTTTGTGTTGTATGTTAATTTTGAAAGTCCATTTTTTTCTCTTTCAACATTCACAAGGTTTAAAACCTCTTGTTCATAACTTGTTTTTGAATTATCAGAAGTAGTTGTATCCTGTTTTTCTTCTTCTTTTTCAGTCGGAGTAACTATGTTTTCCGTTTTTTCAGGCTCATTTTTAGATGGGACTGTTTCTTGTTCTGTTTTTTCAGTATCTTCTTTTTTGCTCTCGGTTTTTTGGTTTTCTGCTTCGGTTTTATCTACCGGTGTTTCTTCCTTTTTGATAGTTTGTACATTGCAAGAAATATTGCAGGAGTTATTATTTATAACAATATTTTTTTTGCCCAAAATTTGTGTTAGAAGATTCTTAAAAAATGAAAAGGTGTTATTTTTTATAAGATTTGTGCTGCCTAAACTATTTGAATTAGAAGAAGAATTTTGAGTTTTGCAAACGGCAGTATTGTCACATTCTGTATTTTCTTTGCAAGTGTTTGTGTTGGTTTTGCAATTTGCGTCTGTGGTTTCACAAACTTTTTGCGACTCTTCTGTTTTGCAAGAAGTTTTTGTGTCGGTATTACAATTTGCTTCCTTATCCTGTGGAGTGGAAGTGTCACAAGAAGCAGTATTTTCGATTTCACAAGAATTAGAACCGGTTGTATTTTCGCTCTTTTTATAGTCTTGCGATGTGCTTGGTAGTTTTATGCCAAACGATTCTAATACGCCTTTAATAGCATCGCTTTTATTGCAACTTGTGATAGACGATGGTGTGATTTTGATTGCGGAGTTACACGCAGCATAGGAGGAAACAGTTGTTGCAAGAATTGTAACCACCGTAATAATAGATAAATGTTTTTTCATATTCAAAAATGCCTTTCTGTCCAAAGATTTTGCAGAAAATACATTTTAATATGGACTGACTAAAACATATGGAAATTATGTACAACCTGATTTTAAAAACCTGACCAAAAAAGATGTATGTAATTTGCCGAGTGAAAATGCCACTCTTTCTGCTTAATACTAGTATAGCATCTAAAAAAAGAAAAAATCAATGCAAAATATATGGCAGAAATTGAGGCTATTTCCTAACTTGGCGATTTTTTGAAACAAAAAAATCGAAGCAAAGCGAACTTTACTTCGATGTGGAGCGGAAGACGAGATTCGAACTCGCGACGTTCACCTTGGCAAGGTGACGCTCTACCACTGAGCCACTCCCGCATAACATAAATATTTTATCACAATAAAAAAGTTTTGTCAATACATTTTTTCTACTTGAAAAAATGTGATAAAAGGTATAAAATATAGTAAGTAAAAATTGAAAAGGAAATTAGAAATGAAACCAATATTAAGCTCGATATTTAACTTTTTTAAAAATACCGATTTAGCAGACAAACATATTGAAAAGATACAGTTATCGAAGCAGCATAAGACAATGCGGCTTATTTTGAGTGACGATTTTTCTGATAGTGAAAAACAGTTGGCAGAAGACTTGTTAAAGAAAAATCTTGGGCTTGTATCAGTGTTTTTGGAAAAATGTCAAGTTATAGAAAAAGAGGACAATATTGAATTTGATGAGTATGGCATAAAGGAAGATAGAAAGATAGAGCAAATAAAGAAAGCACCAATAAAAGATTTGGGAGATGCGCATGCGGGAGAAATAATAATCGGAAAAGAAATAACAAGCACATTAATCCCAATTTCTGCAATCAATGAATATTTGCCGTCAGTTTGCTTTTGTGGTACAGTTTTTGAAATAGATTTTAGAACAATTAAGCGTAAAAAAGATGGCTCAGAATTAACAATCGTGATGCTTGACGTCACTGATTTTGAAGATTCAATAACCGTGAAACTTTTTGTTAGTGAAAAAAATAAAAGTGACCTTGAAACTTTGCAAAAAGCATTTGGAAAGGTTAATAAAAATGTTGAGAAAAAAGGTCTAAAAACCGGTGTAAGAGTCGTAATCAGAGGAAAGGCACAATATGACGAGTATGCAAAAGAGGTAATTGTTTCTGCAAAGGATATTAGTTTTGCTGAAAAAGAAAAAGAGCGTGAGGATTTGGCGAAGAAAAAGAGAGTGGAACTTCATATGCACACTCAAATGTCGCAGATGGACGCAGTATCCTCTGCCGAAAGCCTAATAGACAGGGCCGTTTCTTGGGGGCATAAGGCTATTGCAATTACCGACCATGGTGTTGTGCAGTCTTATCCTGATGCACTTCATGCATCAGACGATAATGAAAAGATAAAAATTATTTATGGTTTAGAGGGATATCTAGTACACGATAGCAAAATTGTTGAAGGAGAGGAAAAAGAGTCAATAAACGGGAAATTTGTGGTTTTTGATTTGGAAACGACAGGTCTTTCAAAGGAAACGGAGAAAATCACAGAAATTGGCGCAGTAAAGGTGGAAAACGGAAAAATTACCGAGCGTTTTTCAACTTTTGTAAATCCGCAAAAGCCTATTCCTCAAAAGATAGTAGAGCTAACATCAATCACTGATGAAATGGTGGCAAATGCTCCCAAAATCGAAGAAATTTTACCAAAGTTTTTCGAGTTTTGTAAAGGTTGTGTTTTAGTTGCACACAATGCAAGTTTTGATACGGGCTTTATCAAAAATGAGGCCCAAAATTTAGGACTTAACTATAATTTCACTCATCTTGACACACTTATGCTTGCAAGATGTATGTGTCCTGAACTTGGCAATCACAAACTTGGCACTCTAACAAAGCATTTTAAAGTTGTACTTGAAAATCATCATAGAGCGGTAGATGACGCAAAAGCGACGGCAGATATTTTTGTAAAAATGCTTGAAAACTTAAAGGAACTTGGAACAGAAGATATTTCAAAACTAAACACATATTATGATGTACGCTCAGCTTCTAAGCGAAATCCGGCATATCATATTATTTTGCTTGCAAAAAATTTGCAGGGTATTAGAAATATTTATGAAATGGTCTCCGATTCACACCTTAAATATTTTTACAGAACGCCAAGAATTCCTAAGAGTTTATTAGAAGAAAAGCGTGATGGAATCATTGTTGGCTCTGCTTGTGAGGCAGGGGAACTTTTCCGTGCAGTAGTAGGTGGAAAGTCAGAGAGCGAAATTGAAGAAATAGCCTCATTTTACGACTATTTTGAAATTCAGCCAACCGGGAATAACGCATATATGAAGTTCTCGGAACAATTTCCGGATGTTAACACCGATGAGGATTTACAAAATTTAAATAAAAAGATTGTGGCACTTGGAGAAAAGTTTAATAAACCGACAGTTGCAACCTGCGATGTGCATTTTCTAGACCCTGAAGGAGCAGATTACAGAAAGGTATTAATGCATTATAAAGGATTTTCCGATGCAGACAATCAAGCACCGTTATATCTTAGAACAACAGAAGAAATGCTAAAAGAATTTGAGTATTTGGGAGAAGAAAAGGCATATGAAGTTGTTGTAGAAAATACTAACATAATAGCCGATATGGTAGAGGCTGTAAGACCTATCCCAACAATAAAATGCCCACCGGTTATTCCCGGTGCAAAAGAAGATATTGTAAATGATTCAATAAAAAAGGCAACAGAAATCTATGGCGACCCTCTTCCGGAAGTCGTGCAAAAAAGACTTGATAAAGAACTTTATTCCATAACGACATATGGCTTTGAAGTTATGTATAAAATTGCACAAGAACTTGTTAGAAAGTCCAATGAAGACGGATATTTGGTGGGTTCACGAGGTTCAGTAGGCTCGTCATTTGTTGCATTTTTGTCGGGTATTACAGAGGTTAATTCGCTTCCGGCACATTATGTTTGCCCAAAATGCAAAAATTTTGAACTTGTAGGAAGTGAAATCGGACAATCGGGATGTGACCTTCCTGACAAGGTTTGCCCAAAATGCGGCACTGAGTATAAAAAAGACGGACACGACATACCGTTTGAAACATTTTTGGGATTTAAGGGAGATAAAGAACCTGATATTGACCTTAATTTTTCGGGCGAATATCAGCCTAATATCCATAAATACACAGAAACTTATTTTGGTGAAGGGTTTGTATTTAGAGCAGGTACAATAGGAACAGTTGCAAAAAAGACGGCATTTGGATATGCCAGAAAATATTCGGAAGAAAAAAATATACAAATGCGAAATGCTGAAATGAAGCGCTTAGCAACAGGCTGTGTTGGAGTAAAGAGAACATCAGGTCAGCACCCCGGCGGTATCATAGTCGTACCGCATAGCAATAATATTCACGAATTTTGTCCTATTCAGCATCCGGCTGACGATGTGAATTCAAGCATTATTACAACACATTTTGATTATCACTCGATTGATAAAAACCTATTAAAACTAGACGAACTTGGCCACGATGATCCGACAGTTATTAGAATGCTTGAAGACTTAACAGGTATAGATGCAAAAAAAATTCCACTTGATGATGAGAATACTATGAGTATTTTCACATCAAATGATGCACTTGGAATAAAAGAGGGATATGATATTGGAACAAATCTTGGAACATATGCAGTACCGGAGTTTGGAACAAAATTTACAAGACAGATGCTTATGGACACTCACCCTACAACATTTTCAGAACTTGTTAGAATTTCAGGACTTTCTCACGGAACAGATGTTTGGGTTGGCAACGCACAAGACCTTGTAAGAGGTGGATATTGTGACTTGTCACACGCAATTTGTGCCCGTGATGATATTATGATTTATCTTATTGCCTGTGGTGTTGAGGCAGGTCACGCATTTAAGATAATGGAAAATGTCCGAAAGGGAAAGGGGTTAAAGCCTGAGGACGAAGAAGCAATGAAAGCTGTCGGAATACCTGATTGGTATATGGATTCATGTAAGAAGATTAAATATATGTTTCCAAAGGCTCACGCCGTTGCATATGTTACAATGGCGTTTAGAATAGCATATTTTAAAGTTCACTATCCACAAGCCTTTTATATCGCATATTTTTCTGTCCGTGCTGACGATTTTGATGCATCAATAATGACAAACGGAATAGAAGTTTCAAAAAAGGCATTGGAGGAAATAAACGAGAAAAAGGCAAACGGAACATCTACTCAAAAAGATGAAAATATGATAACTATTTTGGAAGTTTGTATCGAGATGTATGCAAGGGGCGTAGGATTTATCCCGATTGACATTTATAAATCAGATGCAACCAGATTTTTGCCGACTCCTGAAGGGATAAGACCACCCCTTAATGCATTTGCCGGAATGGGAGATAATGCTGCAAAGGCAATCGTTGAAGCAAGAAAAGATGGCGAATTCAAAACAATAAATGATTTTAGAGCAAGGACAGGAGCGACAAAAACAATTATAGAAATGCTCGTAAAAGAGGGTTGTCTTGAACTTCCTGAAAGCGACCAAGTATCATTGTTTGATTAAAAAAACGCAGAATAAATTCTGCGTTTTTTTGTTTTATCTGACTGTGATAACTCTTACAACTCCGCCTTGGGCTAATGATTTATCAGAGTATATCGTAACTGATGGGTTTTTCATACTTAAAAGTTCAGTCATATCAATCGATTTGATTTTTGAAGAATCATTGGCATTAAATATCTGTGGATTGTCGCCTATGGTATAAACGGTATTTCCAATTAGGATACGACTGCCGTCAACAGCTGTTGCAATACCGCTTGCAAGTGCAGTAAGCCCGGTAAGTTTAGTTAGTTGACCATTTTGCACTCTAAATGAAATGCCTGCGCCAAATGCACTGTTAACTCTCATAGAACCTGATAGAGTATATTCTTTTTCAACACCATTTGAGAATATTTTAAAAGTTTTTGTGCCTGATTTTTCATTTGTTTTTACAGAACCTGAAACGATGCCGAAATTATCGGTGTTTTCAAAATTCTTTACAAATAGAATTGCAATGTCACCAAATTTATTTGCTGATACGGCGGATATTAACTGACTGTCACTTATCCGTGATGCTGTCAAACTATCAAAGTTTAGAATTTCACAAGTTACAGGAGAAGAATCTTCATCTGATGTCAGCTGAATTATTGCAGCGTCTTTTAAGAAATATCTTCCGTTTATAGTTCTTTTTGCAAGATTAATTTCGCCAACAAAATTGCTCTTATCAGAAAGGGTAGCCTGGGAAAGTGTTGCGACTCCGTTTGAATAAGAAAGTCTGACAAATTTTCCGTAATCGTTTTGATATAACTTGTTTGTAGGAATATCGTGTTCTTCGCCATCTGTCATAAATAGGGTAGTGATGTATTCGCTATTTCCATCGTTTGCACCTTCTGTTGCAACACGAGATTCGCTCTTTATTATCACACCATATGATGAGTAATCAAAACTTGCGGAATTATCTGTTACAAATACTACTTTATCGTTCTTTCCGAGAAGTAGAGTGATTTTATCACCAATGTTAAACGCATTTTCTGATGCATCAAGTCTATTTGTTGCAGCAGAATATCCGATTTCATATGACTTTCCTGCAACAGTTACACTTTCAACATATGCTTTTGATGGATATGCTGAATAGTATGTTCCTGTAACCTTTTTTGAATACACATCCATGACATTTGTTTTTGTGTTATAGTAGATTACATCGCCCGATTTTATGTCACCAAGTGTTGCATATTCTCCGTTTCTATAAACCACTAAGTTTTGAGAATTGATAGGCGTTAAACCAAGGTAAGTGTCGTCACTAGTATAATCTTTGCTTGCAAGAATAGGGTCAATGTTGTCCGAAGCACCAATTACAGCAACATTCCAAAGACCGTAATTGTTGCCATAGAAGGTGATGTCTGTTCCACTTGTGATTTTGCTCTTTGCATTTGCAAAGTTATATTTAATTCCATCGGAATAAACAATAAAGTTATCGTCTGCACGATATGAAGTTTTTAAGCCTTGTGTAGTTGTGTATTCGATTGTATTTTCAGTTAGTTTATTGATTGCACCTGTAACCGAACAAATATTGCTTTCTCCCATATATTCACGAACTGCTGAAAGATAGCCGTGCCTATCGATTACTGCATAGTTGTAAATGTCGCCTGATACAAGAGAGTGCTGTGTGTTTCTTAGATATGCAGTTGCACTGTTTTGCTTCATATTACCCGAAAGAATAGTCACATTGTCACTTTTTGTGTCGTTGTCTAAAATCAAAGCATCTTTTAATACAGTGTACCCAACAGTTTCAAGGTAGGTATCATTTGTAGTTTGTGCATCTTGTGGTTTTGTAAATAATGCCCTATCTACCAAAACAGCGGCAATCGCTCTTGTGATAGGGTCATTTGCATTACACTCAATACCGCTTGTGATTTTAAGAGTTGAGGCAACTGTTATATAGTTATCAGGCCAATAGTAGCCAACCTTTTCTTCTGAATAGCCGAGAGTTCGTAAAAGAACAGTAACGGCTTCTGCAAGTGTTATGGTATTATTTGGAGCAAAATATCCGTCTGCATAGCCTGATAGAATTTCTTTTGATGTGGCATAGTTAATATATGGAGTGTACCATGTTCCTATTTTCACATCACAAAATCCGGATGAAACACTTGATGCCATAGCATCCATTTCTTTATCCATCATACATACGATTATTTTTGTAAATTCTGCTCTTGTTATAGGGCTATCAGGGCGGAAACTTCCGTCGTCATAGCCTGTGATAATGCCTAAATCTTGAAGCCTTTGGGCAGATGCAAAATATGCTGATGAAATATCAACATCATTATATGAAGCATTTGCGACAGATATTGTGCTTAAAATTAGGCAAAATGAAAGTAAAAATGATATTATTTTTTTCATTGCTGTTTTTGTTCCTTTCAAAATTATTCCGAACGCAATGCGTCGATAGGGTGAAGTTTTGCTGCTTTTTTTGCAGGTGCTAATCCAAAGAACACTCCGATAAATAGTGAGAAACTAAATGAAAGTAGAACCATACTTGTTTTAGCTGCGTATGATAAATTCATAATTTTGCATGCAATTTGCCCGACCAGAGTTCCAAAGAGTATGCCGATAACTCCACCTATTGCACTTAGTATCACCGATTCTATCAAAAATTGCATAAGTATATCGGTTGTTCTTGCACCAATTGCTTTTCGTATGCCGATTTCTCTTGTACGCTCACTTACCGATACGGTCATAATATTCATAATTCCTATACCACCTACGACAAGAGAAATTCCTGCGATACCAGCAAGCATAGCAGTTAGTGTACCCATAATTTCGTTTACAGTATCAAGCATTTCCGAAACACTTGCAACGGAAAAACCACTATCAGTTCCAAGTTTGCTCGTTATGTAGGATTTTAATCTGCTAACTGCCATATCTACCGTTTCCTCTGATGTTGCGTTAAAATAGAATTTTGATATGTTTTTGTTTTTTAAAAATCTCATTGCTGTAGTATATGGAATAGTAACGGCATTATCGGCAGAATTTTCGGTAGAGTCGCCTTGCTCTTTAAAAGTTCCGATAATTTTAAATTGAGTTCCGTTTAGTTTTATTGTATTCCCGATGGGGCTTACTCCACCAAAGTATTCGTTGACAATATAAGAGCCGACAATACAAACATACGCTCTATTGTTTACATCATAGTCGGAAATAAATCTTCCTGTTTCTACATTTGTATCTCGTATTTCAGCATAGTTTGAAGAATACGCAGATAATGTTGTAGTGGTGTTCTCATTACCACACTTCAAAAGTGCCATACTGCTTATTACAGGGGACATAGATGAAACTAAATCGGTGTTTTTGTCCAAAAATTTTTCCATATCGTCAAGGCTGATTGCTCTTGTTGAACCGCCCCAACCGCCACGGGACATTGAAACGGTGATAAGCCTTGTTCCAATGCTGGAAAGTGAATCGGTGATGGAATTTGTTGCTGCATTGCCTATACCGGTTAGGATAATTACCGATGAAACGCCGATAATAATACCAAGCATTGTAAGAGCAGAACGACCTTTGTTTCCAAGAATACTTTTTAGTGACATTTTAAAGGATTGATTAAGCATTGAAAGTTTCATATCTTCTCATCCTCCTTTATGTCAAAATCAAGGTCGGCAGTTTTTCCGTTTTCCTTATCTCCAATATCCGAACCTTTGACATTTGTGGCATCTGCCATATCATTTTTGTTATCAATATCACTCGTAATTTTTCCATCACGAATTGTGATGATTCTTTCGGCTTGTTTTGCTATGTTTAGGTCGTGAGTGATTAAGACTATGGTATTTCCTTCTTTATGAAGGTCGTGTATCATTTGCATAATTTCAACACCTGACTTTGAATCAAGTGCGCCTGTTGGCTCGTCAGCAAGAATAAGGGAAGGTTTCCCGCATAATGCTCTTGCAACAGACACTCTTTGCTGTTGACCACCTGAAAGTTCGGTTGGCTTATGGTGGGCTTTATCTTTTAAACCGACCTTGTCAAGCGCTTCTAATGCTATTTTCTCTCGCTCTTCTGACGAAATGCCTCTATAAATAAGAGGAAGTTCCACATTTTCCAAAGCAGAAAGCTTTGAAAGTAGGTTATACTGTTGGAAGATAAATCCGAGTTTTTGGTTTCTAAGGTCTGCAAGCTGATTGTCGGTCATTTTACTACCCTCAACGCCGTCAATCCAATATCTTCCGCCTGTTGGTACATCAAGGCATCCTATCATATTCATAAGAGTTGATTTTCCTGAACCCGAAGGCCCGATAATCGATACAAATTCGTGTGGTTTTATGTGCAATGAAACTCCGTCCAGTGCATGCACTTCGGTATCTCCCATTTTATATATCTTTGTTATATTTTCTAATACTATCATGGAAAATCTCCTATTATCTCATACCGCCACCACTTGGGCCGCCGCTTGGACCACCGCTTGGGCCACCACTCATACCGCCACCCATGCCGCCGTGATTTCCACCCATTCCACTCATCATACTACTCATGTCGGATTGTGATGTGGTTGTGACTTTGTTGATTTCTTGACCTTCTGATAATCCTGATATAATTTCGGTATAATCTTCATTTGCAAGACCGATTTCGACTTGAACTGCAACATATCCTTCAGGTGCTTCCGGCGTCATACCGTTTGACCTGTTACCATTGCTGCCTTTACTGTCGTCGCTTGGCATTTTGTCGCCACTCGGCATTTTACCGGATGGGGAGTCTTTATCCTTGTCAAAATTCTTATTCTTGTCAGGTTTTTTATCTTTATCAGATTTTTTGCCATTATCCTTTACAAAAACAAAACTATTGTTAGCAACTGTTTTGATATCTTCAGTTGGAACTCTCAAAACATTCTTTGCAGAGTCGACAATTACACTTGCGTCAATATTCATACTAGGGCGTAAGTTACCCGGCTCATCAATTACAACTTCTGCTGTATATGCTGTAACACCGTTTTCAGCAGAACCTTCAACAGATACATTTGTTATAATACCGATAAAGTGTTCGTTAGGAAGAGCATCGCATGTAATTGAAACTTCTTGACCCTCCGAAACTTTACTAACATCTAATTCGTCGATAGAAAGATTGAATTTCAATTTTGAAATATCTGCAACCACCATCATTACGGTAGATGAGTTTGTTTTATCTATTGTATCGCCTGCTTTTGAATTTTTTGTAATAACAGTTCCGCTGATTGGGGAAGTTATGTTATAATCTTCAAGGTCTTTTTCTGTTTGTTGCATTGAAATATTTGCACTTCTATATGAAAGATTACTGTCATTAATCTTATTTGTTATGTCATCGCTTGATAATGTTGCGATAACTGTGCCTTTTGTTACATAATCGCCGTTTGTGTGATATATTTTTGTGACAGTACCTTTTGCTTCTGCATTTAAAGTTGCGAAGGAGCAGTTTTCAATAACACCGCTACCGGGGCTTGCATTACCATTTACAGAACCACCAACTTGCATACCTGAATAAAATGCACCGGGGTTTGTGAAAGCAACTGTTACATTATATAGTGTAGTTCCGTCAGAACCGATATAACCACCGGTTGCGATATGAGTAACAGTTCCTGTGACAGAACTCATATGTTTTGAACTTGTGATTGTTGCTTGGCTACCAATATGAATTGAGCCAAGCTGTGTCGATGTAAATGGAAGCATAACTTCTAAATTTTTAGTATCGGATACCGTTGCTATTGCCATTCCGGATGTAACTTCTTGACCTACCTTTAAGGAAAAGTCGGATACAATACCATTATTTTTTGCTCTTATGTATAATTTTTCGCCATCATCAAGAGCGTTTTGGTAACTGTTTTTACTCTGCTCCAAAGAAATTCTTTGGCGTTCAACAGTCAAATCACTGTTTGAGGTGTCAAAACCATACAAAAGGTCGCCTTCTTCAACCATATCACCAACATCAAAAGGACAATATGTAATATCTCCACTTACTTTTGGGATAATTTCGTATCTTTCGTATGGCTCAACTGATGCACTTCCTGTGATAGTAACATCAATGTCACCACGGGTAACTATATCGGTTGTAGCAAATTGATTCATTGTCTTTTTGCTCTTGCTGCAAGAGTTAAAAATAATTAGCAAAACTATAATAATAGCTATCCAAATAAAAACCTTTTTCTTGGTTGGCTTAAAAAAAGTTTTTAGCGTGTCTTTATTAATATTTTTAAGGTTTTTTGGATTTAAGGATTCCTTTAACTTATCCTTATCAATGTGCATTAATTTTTTCAATTATATGTCCTCCTTGAATTTTGATACTTTATACTTTAACAGATAAATATTGTATCTATATGTATAATATGTAAATAAATTGTTAACAAATTAACTTAGTTGAAGTTTTGAAAGTACAAGATTTGTCACTATTCCTATTAAAAAACCAACTATTAATCCTGATAATAAAAGGATTGGAAAGTAGTATAGAGTAGAGATTGAACCCAGAATAATTGTTGCTGCGACTATTTGTCCGATGTTATGAAAAACCCCACCAACCATACTTGCACCAATATTGCTGAATTTAAAGCGAAAGGCAATGCTCATTGATAAAATACTAAAAATTCCACCTAAAAGGGAATAAATAAAGGTATTAAACCCTGAAAATAGCAGTGAAGTCACAAAAACTTTTATAAGCATTATAAAAAACGCATCTTTTCTGTCCAGTTTGATTAATGTAAAGAGTATTACAATATTTGAAATACCAAGTTTTATTCCCGGAATTGCGATAGGAATAGGAAATAGACTTTCTATATATCCAAAAATTATCGCAAGAGCAGACAATACTCCAATATATGCAATTTTTACTGATTTCATTATTTCACCACCATATCTATATCGGATTTTTTTGTTACCTCTACAATCACTTTGCTTGGAAGACAGATTATTTTTTTTGAACTATCCTTGATTTTTCCCATATGCATACATAATTTATCCTTGCAGGTTGCTGACTTCATATAAACTTCGCCGTTTTCAATTACAATGGTGTTAGAATTTTCAATAGGAAATTCGCAATCGGTCAAAAGCGGAAGTTCTGCATAAATTTTCCCGTCAACAGTGATTTTTACAGTATCGCCGCTTTTTGTAAAAACGCTTATTAAAAAAAAAGATATAAAACTTATGAGCAGAATTATACATGCAAAAAATATGTCATTTTTTTTCATAAATTATTCCTTTCTTAAAAATTCATAATTTTTTCACAATTAGTTCATACGAAATACATAAAGGTGTGTTACTATCAGCGTGTAAGTTGATAAAACTTACAAAATACCTTCCCCTTAATATTTTTATGGAAAAGTTGCGTCCGCACAACGCAACTTTTCTTTTGTATATTATAATATTTTTTTCAAAAAAATGCAAGATAATAGAGAGATATAATATTGACATAAATTAAATATTAAGGTATAATTATTTTTGACAAATTTATATAGAGGTATAGTTTTTTGAGACGTAAAAGAAGAAAGAAAAAATCTAATAGAGGCAAAAGAATTGCCGTATTTTTTAGTTCACTGCTTGTTTTTATAGTTGCATTTTTTGCTATTATGGGTATGGGCGGTCTTTTTTCGATTGAAAACAATCAAAATCAAGAGATAGAATTTGTAAAACCGGATAAAGAAACAGGAAAAATCAATGTTTTGGTTATAGGTTTGGACCACGACCAAACAAGAACGGATACAATTATGGTTGCGTCCTATGATTTGGACGAGGATAAAGTAAACATTTTATCTATCCCAAGAGATACAAGAATGTATGTCGGCGGAAGATATCAAAAAATAAATTGTGCTTATGCAGTTTCTAAAAATGGCAAAAAAAATGGTGTAAATGGCACTATTGAAGCGGTATCAAGACTAACCGGTATCCCTATAAACTATTATGTAGAATTTACCTGCGAGGCTTTTCGTGACACAATAGACGCGTTGGGTGGTGTTGACTATGATGTTCCGCAAAATATGAATTATGAAGACCCATATCAAGATTTATATATTCATCTTACAAAGGGACAACAGCACTTAGACGGAGATAAAGCAGAGCAACTTGTCAGATTTAGAAAGTACCCTATGGGAGATATTGACAGAGTAAAAGTTCAACAAAATTTTTTAAGGGAGATTGCAAAACAAAAACTTACTCCAAAAATTATAGCAGATGTGCCAAAACTATTTAAGGTTTTGCAAAAGGATATAAAAACAAACTTTACAGTGGGAAATGTTGCAAAATATGCGGTTAATCTTTCCGACTTAACTGCTGAAAATATTAGTATGTATTCAATTCCCGGTGTAGCGGACAGCGAAAGTTACGGCGCTTCATATTGGGTTGCTAATATGACAGAACTAGCAACTTTAATAGAAGATACTTTTGGCTATGATGCATCTAAAATCACCATTCATTCAGAAGATGGCACAAGTATTTCAAAGGATAAAAAGATTGTAAAGACGACAGAAACCAAAAAAGAGACAGAAAATACTGATGACCAAAAAACGCAGACGACTACAAAGACAACAACCAAGACAGAAACTAAATCTGAAACCAAGCAAGAAAAAACAGAAAATACTGTAAAACCTAAAACAGACACAGAAACCAAAACTGATGAAGTGAACCGACCGAAAGCGAATGAAAACGAATCAACGGGAATAAAACGCCCTAAGGCTAATCCAACAGATGATGAAGAGGAGTAGGAGGTAGAGTAGGTGAAACGTGCAAGACCGAAGAGTAAGCAAAAAGAACTTGAAAAAAGAAAAATAGAAGAACAATACAATGGTATTGAAGATATAGTTAAAGAAGATGAAGAAGAAGCTGCAAAAACTGAAATTGCAGAAGAAACAGAAGAAGTTTTAGAAGTTGAAGAAGAAAACGATTTTAAAAAGAATAATAAGTTTGAGGATTTTGAAAAATTAATTGTATATGATAATGCAGATAGTGGAAACACCGGGGCATATGATAAGATAATTGATGAAATTCAAAATGATAAAAAAGAAGGCAGAATTCCGTCACCAAGCCCTAAAAAAACAACCACTACATCAAAAAAGAAGGTTAAGAAAAAGAATGGTGTAAAAAAAATCTTCACAACTATGCTTATTGCTATCGTTGTTATATTAGCAGTTGGAATGGGTTGCAACATCTTTGATGATGACGATATTTTAGCACCACTTGAAAATGGAAAAATTAATGTTCTTATGATGGGCGTAGATGAAAGTGGTCTTAGAACTGATGCTATAATGGTTGCATCATATGATGTAAATGAGGGAACAGTAAACCTTTTGTCAATACCAAGAGATACAAAAACATACATAACAAATAAAAAAGTCTTCAAAAAGATAAATGGTATCCATGCGATGCCGTCTGACAAAGATGGTGAAATATTAGGAGCATATGCAACTTCTGAGGCGGTTACTGCTCTTACGGGAATACCGATAAATTATTATGTTGAATTTTCATTCTTGTCAATTGACCACCTTTTTGATATTTTAGGCCCTGTGGAATTCGATGTTCCTGATATTGAGGGAAAGGGTAGGGGAATGAATTATGATGACCCATATCAAAATCTTTCAATTCATTTAAAGCCGGGCTTACAAAAGTTAAAGGGTAATCAAGTGCAACAATTTTTGCGTTACAGAAAGAGTAATTACCATGTAGGAACGGGAAGCGATACAGACAGAGTAAAAAGACAACAAGACTTTATAAAAGCAGTAATTGACCAAAAGGTAAATGCGACTATTATCTTAAAACTTCCGGGTATTTATACACAACTTTCAAAGGAAATAAAGACAAATATTTCTATGGGAGATGTGACAAAATATATAAGATATGTAAAGAAATTATCAAGCGAGAACGTGCATAGTTACAGTCTTCCGGGAGAGTGTAAGACTTTAAGTGGTGCTTCATATTGGGTTTGTGATTTAAAAGAAACAAAGAAACTAATAAGTGAAGTATTTGGCTATGATGAAGAAATCAGTGATAAATTCGAGATAACAGGAAGTTATTCTCAAAAGCCTATAAAGGCAGGCAATATGAATAAGCCAAAAGAGGATTTTGACACTGACGCTGGCATAGATGAAGGCAAGAATTCTAAAAATGAAGACAAAAAAGAAGAAATCTACGAAGAAGATGACGATTTAGGTGAGGATGGCGGATATTACGAAGTCAAAGAGCCTGACGGCGAGGAAATAGACGAAAATATTCCGGAACTTGAACCTAATGACGAGCCGTTAGAAGATATTTACACATTAGACTAGGAATTTTCAAAAAAAACTTGCAAATTGGAAAAATGTGTGATATAATAAGGATACTAATAGATGTTATCAAAGGAGTGGGCATAAGCCCACTCTTTAGTTTTGAGAGGTGATATTTTTGGCAAATGCAACAGAAACCTTGGCACTAAAAGTCGGTGATGAGGTTGCAAAATCGCTTGATGTAAGTGTTGTAGGGACGCAGTTTGTTAAGGAAGCAGGAAAACAATATCTAAGAGTTTTCATTGATAAAGATGGGGGCGTTGGTATTGATGAGTGTGAACAATTTTCACGTGCTTTTGAAAAAGAATTTGACTTAGTTGATACGATAAAAACAGAGTATATTTTGGAAGTATCATCTCCCGGTCTTGACAGAAAGTTAAAGACGGAGCGTGAATTTAGTCATTTTATGGGTAGAGATGTTGATGTCAAACTCTATAAAGCAGTTGACGGAAAAAAAGAGTTTTCCGGAAAACTAATTGGTTTTGACAACGATATTGCTACTATACAATATAATGAAGAAGAAATTTTAGTAAACACAAAAGAAGCAGTCTATATAAAACTGCATTTTGAATTTTAGAAAGGTTGGATTAAGAAAATGAATGAAGAACTATTAAAAGCCCTTTCCGACATATGCAAGGAAAAGGGTATCGACAAGGAAGTAATATTAGAGGCACTAGAATCAGCACTTATTGCAGCTTACAAAAGAAACTTTGCTTCATCACCACAAAATGCAGTTGCAACAGTTGACAGAGAAACAGGAAAAATTAATGTCTATGCACAAAAGACAGTATCTGAAAGCGTAGAAGACCCACAACTACAAATCTCACTGATTGATGCACAAAAAATTAGCAAAAAGTATGAATTGGGCGATATTGTAAATATTGAAGTTACTCCTGCTAATTTCGGAAGAGTTGCTGCTATGACTGCAAAGCAAGTTGTAACACAAAGAATAAGAGAAGCCGAAAGAGGAAATATTTACAGCGAATATACAGAAAAAGAAAACAACATCGTTTCAGGGAAAATTGACCGTATGGAAAAGGGTAATATTTTTGTTGATATCGGTAAGGTTGAAGCAATGCTTCCTGAAAAGGAACAAGTAGACAGCGAATATTACGAAGTTGGCAGAATGATTAAGTGTTATGTTAATGAAGTTAGAAATACTTCAAAGGGTACACAAATTGTTTTATCACGTACTCATCCGGGGTTAGTTAAAAAGTTATTTACTCAAGAAGTTCCGGAAATTCAAGACGGATTGGTGGAAATTAAATCAGTATCTCGTGAACCGGGCTCAAGAACAAAGATTGCTGTATATTCAGAAAATCCTGATATTGATGCACAAGGCTCTTGTATCGGGCCTAAGGGTTCAAGAGTTCAAGCCGTCAGTGATGAACTTAATTTTGAAAAGATTGATATTGTAAAATGGAGCGAAGACCCAACAGAATATATAAAGGCAGCACTTAGCCCATCAGATGTATTAACAGTTGATATTGATGAACAAGAAAAGAGTGCAAAAGTTACAGTTCCTGAGCATCAATTATCATTAGCCATTGGAAAATCAGGACAAAATGTTCGTCTTGCTGCAAGATTAACAGGCTGGAAGATTGATATTTCAGCCGGTCAAGAATAATTTTAAGGATGATTTTATGCATATACCCGAAAGAATGTGTATCGCTTGTAGGCATATGAAACCGAAGAGTGAACTTATAAAAATAGTAAAAAACGGCGAGGTAGCCGAAATTGATATCAAGAATAAGAAGTTTGGCAGAGGCGCATATCTTTGCAAAAATCAAGAATGCATTGAAAATGCAAAAAAAAGACAATCTCTTTCAAAGCATTTTAAAATGAAGGTCGATGCTGAAATTTACGATGAAATTCGAAAGGTATCAGAAGATGAATAAAATTTTGGGTATGATAGGTCTTGCAAAGCGTGCAGGAAAAGTGGTTTCGGGTGAATATTTGTGTGATAAGGCAATTAAAAAGGGCGAAAGTAAACTAATCATAATTGCTGAGGATATTTCGGATAACGGCAAAAAAGCCATAACCGATGCCTGCACATATTATAATGTAGAATATATAGTATTTGCGAAAGCAAGCGAACTCGGTCAGTTTACCGGATCGGGTAGAAGAACGGTTATTTCGGTAAACGACGAGAATTTTAAAAATGCAATTTTATCCAAAATAGAAAGGAATGATTGATAATATGGCAGATAACGGAGTTAAAGTTAGTCAAATTGCTAAGGAATTAAAAGTTACAAGTAAGGATATAATAGAAAAATTAGAAGGCTTTGGCGAAAGCGTTAAGGCAACAACTGTGCTTTCAGAAGAACAACTTGGTCTTGTTTTTGATATTTTTACATCTCTATATGATTTAGGAGACGAGCCTATCGAAAAGCCTAAAAAAGCACCAAAAGCTAAAAAGGAAGAACCAAAGGAAGAAAAAGAAGAGCCAAAGCCTGTTCAAAAGGAAGAAAAAAAGGTAGAAGTTAAGAAGGAAGAAAAGAAGAGGGTGCAACAACCAAAACCTATGCAAAAGAGTAGAAAAGCAGGTGAAAAAGTTGTTGAAATTCCTGATGATACACAAAAAGAATATGTTATAAAAGCCGATGATGCTAAAAAGGTTCGTTATGTTGATACAAGAACATCAACAGTTGAACTTGATAAGATTGAATCAAGAGAACGTTTGGCTGATATGGTAACAGATGACGATGTTAACAAGTTAGAGCGTGGCGGCAAAAAGCAACAATTCGGCAAAAAGCAACAAAACGGACAAAAAGAAAAGGAAATAAAGCAAAAAGAAGCACCAAAGAAAAAGGAAAAGCAAACTCCGACAGAGATTGAAATTCCTGAAACAATTACAGTTGGCGAACTTGCAAATAAACTTGCAAAGGGAGCAGCAGAAGTTGTTAAAAAACTTATGATGTTAGGTGTTATGGCAACAGTTACTCAATCAATAGACTTTGATACAGCAGCATTAATTGCAGCTGATTTTGGCGTTGATTGTAAGCAAGAAGTTGTTTTGACAAAGGAAGATATTTTATTTGCAGAAGAGGAAGATAAGCCTGAAGATTTAGTTCCTCGTCCACCGGTAGTTGTTGTTATGGGACACGTTGACCATGGTAAAACATCACTTCTTGATGCAATTCGTCATACTTCTGTTACAAATACAGAAGCAGGCGGTATTACTCAGCATATCGGTGCTTATGGTGTTAAGTTAAATGGCAGAGATATCACATTCCTAGACACACCGGGACATGAAGCATTTACAACAATGCGTGCAAGAGGTGCACAAGTTACTGACGTTGCAATCCTAGTTGTTGCAGCGGATGACGGTATTATGCCTCAAACAATCGAAGCTATTAACCACGCAAAAGCAGCAGGCGTTACAATAGTTGTTGCAATTAATAAGATTGATAAAGAAAATGCAAATGTTGAAAGAGTAAAGCAGATGCTTGTTGAACACGAACTTATTCCTGAAGAATGGGGCGGAGATACAGTTTGTGTTGAAGTTTCTGCAAAAAATCATATAAATATTGATGGTCTTTTGGAAATGGTACTTTTGGTTGCTGATATGAAGGAACTAAAAGCAAATCCAAATAAACCTGCAAAGGGAACTGTTATTGAATCTCGTGTTGACAAGGGTATGGGACCTGTTGCAACGGTTTTAGTACAAGAAGGTACACTCCATGTGGGAGATATCGTAATTGCCGGAACAGCGGTTGGCCGTGTTCGTGCAATGACAAATGATATCGGAAGAAGAATTAAAGTTGCAGGCCCATCAACTCCGGTTGAAATTCAAGGCTTGTCAGAAGCTCCTATGGGTGGAGAACACATTATGGCTGTTAAAGATGAAAAACTTGCTCGTGATGTGGCAGAATCAAGAAGACAAGAACAAAAAGAAAACAAATTTAATCAAACAATTAAAGTTTCTTTGGATAACTTATTTGACCAAATTGACGAAGGTAATATGAAGGAACTTAATATCATCATAAAGGCAGACGTTCAAGGCTCTGTTGAAGCGGTTCGCCAATCACTTGAAAAACTTTCAAATGAAGAAGTTAGAGTGCGTGCGATTCACGGTGGTGTAGGTGGAATTAACGAATCTGACGTAATGCTTGCAAATGCATCAAATGCTATTATCGTAGGATTTAATGTTCGTCCTGATTCCGGTGCTTTGGCTGCTGCTAAATCACAAGAAGTTGATATTCGTTTGTATCGTATTATTTATCAAGCGATAGAAGAAATCGAAGCCGCTATGAAGGGTATGCTTGACCCGAAATTCAAAGAAAGTGTTATCGGTCATGCAGAAATTCGCCAAACATTCAAGGTTTCAGGCGTTGGCACAATCGCAGGTGCGTATGTTAAAGACGGAAAAATCACAAGAAACGCAGAAATCAGACTTGTTAGAGATGGTATCGTTGTGCATGAAGGTAAAATCGGTAGCTTAAAGCGTTTCAAAGACGATGCGAAGGAAGTTGCAGAAGGATTTGAATGTGGTCTTAGCATAGATAACTACAACGATATTAAAGAAGGCGACATAATGGAATGTTTCATTATGGAGGAAATTGAGAGATAATAGAAAGGCAAATCTATGGCAAAAAATAGAATTAATAAAATAAATGAGGAAGTAAGGCGTGAACTTGCAAATGTTATAAGGGAACTTAAAGATTCAAGAATTCCAATACTTACAAGCGTCGTTTCTGTAAATGTTACTAATGATTTGAGTTATGCTAAGTGTTATATCAGCGTAATGGGTGATGAACAAACAAAGAAAAAGGCATTAGAAGGACTAAAATCAGCATCAGGCTACATTAGACGAGAAATGGGCAGACGCGTTGATTTGCGTTGCACACCTGAATTTATTTTTGAACTTGACGATTCTATTGAACACGGCGCTCACATTAATCAAGTATTAAGTGAAATCATGAAAGGTCAAGACAATGAATAATGTGATTGAACTTATAAAAAAAGCGAATACCATTGCCATTTTAGCACATGAAAATGAAGATGCAGACGCGGCGGGTAGTTCATTTGCTATGCGCCACGCACTGCTTATGATGGGCAAAGATGTTGCTTGTTGGTTTTCTAATAAACTCGAAAATCATTTAAGTTTTATGGAAAAAAACTATAATATTTTCGACGAGAATCTTGTTCCAAGTGTTGATTTATGCCTTTGCCTTGATTGTGGAGATGTAAAAAGAATAGGCAAAAGAATTGCTATTTTTGAAAAAGCCAAAAGCACTGTATCCATTGACCATCATGTAACAAATACAAACTTTGCAGATGCAAATTTTGTTGATGGAGATGCCGCTGCAACAGGTGAAATATTGTATAACCTATTTGAAAAAATGGAAATTCCCATTACAAAAGAAATTGCAGAAAATCTCTACACTGCTATCAGTGCTGATACCGGAAGCTTCAAATATAGAAATGTAAGACCGAATACTTTGGAAATTGCGGCAAAACTAATAGCAACAGGCATTGATTTTCCTGAAATTGCCAGGCTTTTATATGACAGTGAGCCAACAAATGTTATGCGATTTAAGGCAGAGGTTATGAAAAATGTTGAAGAGTATTTTGATGGGACTTTAACAATAGTCACAGCAGATAACAGCATTTTAAAAGAATATAATCTTGACGAAAGAGAGACAGGTGACATTGTAAACATTGCAAGACTTGTAAATACTTGTAAAGTCGCAGTATCCATTCGTGAGGCTTTAGATAAAGTGAAAATTAGTTTTCGCTCAAATTGTGATATTTCTGTTTCCGGAATTGCGCAAAAATTTGGCGGAGGCGGACATGATAAAGCCGCAGGAGCAGCACAAAAGGGAAGAACAATAGACGAAGTAAAAAAAGAAATTATAGAAGTTTTAGGGGAAATATTAAATGGTTGAATATGATAAAGATGCCATTGTATATCCGTATATTACGGAATTTATTAGGGGTGAAATTCCAAAAAGAAGTGGAATTTTAAAGGAACTTGAAGACTATGCAAGGGAAAATTCAGTTCCGATTGTACAGCCTGAAACGGCGAAATTATTAGAAACCCTAATGTGCCTTAAAAGACCGGTTAGAATTTTAGAAATAGGATGTGCGATAGGGTATTCAGCAATTTTAATGGCACAATATTTGGGCGAAGGCGGAAGCATCACAACTCTTGAATGGGATGCTGATATGACGGCGATGGCAAGAGAAAATATTAAAAGAGCAGGTTTGTCGGATAAAATCACCGTTATAAATAATGATGCAAAAGAGGTTATTCCCACGCTTTCAGGGGAGTATGATGTTATATTTTTAGACGGACCAAAAGCCCACTATATACATATGCTAAATGACTGTATTAGATTACTTAAAAAGGGTGGCATACTGATTGCAGATAATATTTTGTATAAAGGTATGACGGCAGATGAAGAACATGTTATTCGCCGAAAAATCACGATAGTAAAAAGATTAAGACATTTTATCTCGGCACAAATGCAAAGAGATGAACTTGAAACTGTAATTTTGCCTCTTGGTGACGGTGTTACAGTGGCAGTAAGAAAATAAAGAAAGTGAATTAATATTATGGAAAAACCTGAACTTTTAGCACCCGGCGGAAGTTTGGACAAACTTAAAACCGCAATAGATTTTGGTGCTGACGCAGTTTATGTTGGTGGAGAGGCATTTAGTCTTCGTGTCGCAGCAGAAAATTTTTCTTTTGACGATATGAAAGAGGGACTGAAATATGCCCATGATAGAGGGAAAAAAGTATATCTTACGGCAAATATTTTACCACACAACAAAGATATTGAAGAATTCAAAGAATATATAAAAGAGATTGAGCCATTAGGGTTTGATGCTGTTTTAATAGCAGACCCCGGAATGATGTCAATAGTAAAAGAACTTGCACCGAATTTGCCGATACATATTAGCACTCAGGCAAATAATATTAACTATGAAAGTGCAAAGTTCTGGTATAATCAGGGTGCAAAAAGAGTGGTTTTGGCACGAGAAATGAGTATGGCAGAAATCAAGGAAATAAGAGAAAAAACACCTTCTGACTTGGAACTTGAAGCCTTTGTTCATGGGGCTATGTGTATTTCTTATTCGGGTAGATGCTTACTTTCAAATTATATGACAGCACGTGATGCAAATCAAGGCGCTTGCGCACATCCGTGCAGATGGAATTACAGCATAATGGAAGAAACAAGACCCGGGGAATATATGCCGATTTATGAAAATGAAAGAGGCAGTTTTATCTTTAATTCAAAGGATTTATGTATGATTGAACATATTCCGGAGATTATCGAAAGCGGAATAACAAGTTTAAAACTCGAAGGTAGAGTAAAAACTGAATACTATGTTGCAACGATAGTAAAAGCCTATCGAGATGAGATAGATAGATATCTTGAAAATCCAAAGGAATATAAGTTTGATAAGGCGAGTTTTGAGGAACTTTGTAAAGTTAGTCACAGACCATATTCGACGGGATTTTATTATGGTAAACCAAATGAAAATTCGCAAGTATATACTTCCAGTTCGTATATTAGGGATTATGATTTAATTGGTATTGTTCTTGATTTTGATGAGAAAACTTCTGTTGCAACAATATCACAAAGAAATAGATTTTTCTTGGGCGATGAAATCGAAGTTTTGATGCCAAATAAACCATTTTTGAAACAAAAAATTGAGTTTATGGAAGACGAAAAGGGTAATAAAATTGATGTAGCACCTCATGCACAGATGATTGTTAAGATAAAACTAAATGAATCAGTGCCAAAGGGAGCGATGCTAAGAAAACTGAGAGAAACGGAATAGTTATGAAAAGTATAAATGTTATAGGTGAAAATATAAAGCGAATTAGGAAAAAGCACTCATTAACACAAGCACAGTTTGGAGAAATAATCGGAAAATCACAAAGTACTGTGTATAGTTATGAAAATGGCTCGGTTATTCCCAGTTTTGAAGTTTTAAATATGGTATCTCAACTATTCAATGTAAAAGTTGGGGATATTATGGGGATTGAATGGTCTCCGCTTTCTGCAAAATCACTTAGAGATTTATATGAATTATATGTAAAAGAAGCGAGTGAAGAAAATGAGTAAAAGAAAAGATAAACTTCCCATTTTACTTGGTGTTGCGGCTTGGGAGGCGTATAGATTTTACAAAGGGAAAGGCATTTTTAATAAAGTTCGCTACAAAAAACAACACGAAGCAATTTCAAATTATTTGGAAACACATTATCCAAATGCATTTTATAGTGATATTATAGAAACCGAAAATGGTTGGTCGTGTATTATAAATAATATGGGACAAAAAACAGTGCTTTGTCTTACAAAAACAGAAGATGACACATTTGTTTTTTGGGAAAAACCAATGTAATATGCACACAATTCTCCATTTTGCGTACTGTATAGTATAAAGCAGAAAGGAGGATAAATAATATGGGTTTATTCGGTGGAAACGGCTGTGGAAATGGTGACGGCGGTTGGATTTGGATACTGATTATCATAGTTCTTGTTTTATGCTGCTCTGGTGACAATACATTTGGTGGAAACAATAATTGTTGCTGTTGCGACAATAACTGCTGTGATGATAATTGTTGTTGCTAAGAACATATTTATGCACGGGGGATTAAAAAACCTCCGTGTGTTTTTTTGCCTTTTTTATTGTATTTTTTTACTATATATGCTATAATGATTAAGTTTTGAAAAATCATTAGGAAGTGACAAAATGGATAGACCTAATTATCATTCATTTAGCATAAAAAAATTAAACACACCGGAATTTAGGCATATATGGTTACTTTTGTATTGGATTATTTTCGGACTTGTATTTTGGCCGATGGAACGCATACTTCCGATGCATTTTCATAATGTGCATTGTATGCTTGACGATATCATTCCTTTTTGTGAATATTTTATAATTCCATATTATTTTTGGTTTGTGTTCTTAATTGGGATGATGATTTACGGATTCTTTTTTGATATTTCGGCATTTAAAAACTATATGAAGTTTACTATAATTACATATACAATAACACTTGTGATTTATGCTGTGTACCCAACATCGCAAGCATTAAGACCAACAGAATTTGCAAGAAATAATATTTTTACCGAAATTGTAAAGTTTATGTATGGATTTGACACGAACACTAATGTTTGCCCGTCAATTCATGTGCTGGGCTCACTTGCAGTATATTTTTCGGCAAGAAAGAGCAGGGTGTTTAGTTCAATAAAATGGAGAATAATATTTTTATTTTTTACAATACTTATTATCATTTCAACAGTATTTTTAAAACAACATTCTGTAATTGATATTTTAATGGCTATTGTTATTTCAATTTTTGCATATCCTTTTGTTTACAAAAGAAAAAAATTAGATAACTTAAAAGAAAAAAGTTTATTATAAGAGGAAAGTTATGAATAAAAAAACTCGCTCAAATTTAGCACTTTTAACAGCGGCAGTTGTTTGGGGATTTGCATTTGTCACACAGTGTATGGTTGATACAAAAATCCTCGGCGAATTTAGTTTTAACGGAATTAGGTATGCCCTTGGTGGATTTTGTCTGTTTCCGGTAATATATGTTTTTGAAAATGAAAAAAGGGATTTTAGAAAGTTTAAAAAGACAATTATTTTTGGTGCTATAACGGGAGTTATACTTTTTATTGCATCTGCTATTCAAATGTATGGCATTGCTATCACAAAAAGTGCGGGAAGAAGTGGATTTTTAACAGGACTTTATATGGTTATTGTACCATTTTACAGTTCTATTCTTTTTCACAAAAAAGTTCGGATTCAGGAATGGCTTGCCGCTATTATTGCTATAATCGGTCTTTATTTTTTAAGTGTTAAAGGCGGAATGGGCAGAATATCATATGGCGATATGGTATTACTTATCGGCGCACTTTTTTGGGCAGCACATATAATTGCAGTTGACAAATTTGTGGACAAGGTAAGCCCTATCAAATATTCTTGTGTGCAATTTTTCACTTGCAGTTTATGTAACTTAGTCTTTGCGGCATTTTTAGAGAATATAACACCGGGTGCTGTTGCAATGCACTGGCTACCTATTCTATATACAGGTGTTTTTTCCACAGGTGTTGCATACACTTGCCAAGTTATAGGTCAAAAAGATGCCAATCCAAACTCTGCGTGCATTTTGTTGTCGCTTGAAGGATTGTTTTCTGCAATAGGCGGTGCGATATTTATGGAAGAGATAATGGATGCAAGAAGTTATTTTGGATGTGCACTTATGTTTTTTGGTGCAATTTTATCACAAATTAATTTTAGCAAGGAGAAATAAAATGTTACCCAAAGACCCAATGATTTTGCTCAGCGTTATTAATACAAAGCTTCGTGATAATTATAAAAGTTTAAAAGAACTTTGTGACGATATGAACGAAGACGAGGAACGAATTAAATCTATTTTAAAGGAATATGATTTTACATACGATGACAAAAAAAATAAATTTATTTGAAAAAAGTATTGACAAATTGAAATAATTTTGCTATACTAATCTAGTCAGCTTCAATAAGGGAACTTGTTGAAAATTATATGCGGATGTGGCGGAATTGGCAGACGCGCTAGACTTAGGATCTAGTGTCTACGATGTGCAGGTTCAAGTCCTGTCATCCGCACCAGAATTTGCGGTCAAAATAGATGCAGTCTGTTTTGACCGCATTCTTATGCGGTTTTCAAGGATTTTTGAAAAAATGCTTGTGACTGTAAAAGGGTAGATACACACCCCGATTGTGGGTGACTCGAACGGGGGACATCCTGTTTTCAAGGTATAAAAACGAGATTTCAAACATAAAAATCGAACCAAAAATTAAATATAAAAATACTTATGTACAAAATAGATGCAAACGGTCAAAGAAAGGGTTTGAACCGGGGATACTACACATAAATGCGAGGATAATTTCTAAAATGAAGTTATCCTCTTTTTTATACTCAAAAATAAAATAAAGAAAGAAGGTTTTAAGATGGTAAATTTAAATGAAAGAGTTTATGTAACAGAAACAAAAAGAGATGGTGATATTGTAAGATTGTATTACAGTGACGGTGATGTTGTTACAGTAAAATATGAAGACTACAATAGAGCATTGGCAACAATGATAAATTCTGATAAAGAAGATATCATAAGAGATTTTGCAATGGACTAAATATATATTGTAAATGGAGGTACATTAAGATGGCATTGTTATTTTCAAAAGTAACTGTTACGGCAGAAGAAAAATGCGTAGAATTTCTTGTAGGTGGAATTCCAAAAGAATATGATGACCTTGAAGGATGGACTGCGTTTGATGAATTGATAGATGATATTGATGAAGAAACCAAAATCAGCGTTCATGCAGAAGCTTATCGTTATGGCGGAGAGGAAATCTATGATGCATCTCCGGAGGAGGTTGCATATTTTATGAAACGAATGGAACGAGACGACAAGTTCCTTTCAGGACATTGTGATAATATAGAAAGTTTCGACTTTACATTTGAATGGTCGCCGGAACAAACATTTGATATGGAGATGTAAAAGTAATTAAATATTGGTATATGCGAGGATAATTTCTAAAAATGAAGTTATCCTCTTTTTTTGTACTTAAAACTAAGAAAGAAGGAATCAAAATGAACAAAAACATTATTTTAACAGAGTTAATCCGAAAGCTCCCGGAGGTAGAAGATGTCCTCTATGAAATAAAGGATGACAGACTCCATGTGTTCATTAAGAATAATGGGGGATTTGATGTAAGGCAATCGGGAGGAATCACTACTTATGAAAATACGGTTTTCGATGAGAAGTTCCATGAAATAGAAAACATCGTATATAAAGAGGTGACAGCAATAAGAGAATATGTAAGTGCATATGAAAAAGCACCTGACCTTATAGCAATGTCGCATTTTGCGGATATGATGAGAATGGTGATATGAAGAACATACACCTTAGAAGTACACGGAGTAACAACAGGTTCTTTTTAGATGTTGAAGGTAGTGATAAAGCGTACTACTTCAGACACATCGGTACAAATGATAAGGTGTTTGTGTTCGAAGCTCCGATAGATATGCTGTCATACATAAGTATGAACAAAGAAAATTGGCAGGAGAATAATTATGTCTGCCTCGGAGGTGTGAGCTTCTATTCTCTTGAAAATATTTTGAATAATAATCCGGATATAAAAGAAGTGTATCTCTGTCTTGATAATGATAAAAGAGGTTAAAGCAGCCAATAACATGGCAAAGAAGTATTTTGGGCAAATGGATATAACAAAATATTCCGAAAAAGAAATCAAGGATTTAAGAGAGTATCTTTACGGCAATAAAATATATGCAAAAAAGTTGAAATAAAAAAAGAGATGTGCTTTGGAGTTCATACAAGGCACATCTCACTATTTTTTTGATTAAATTAGTTAGTCGCCCAACAATACAAAATCGTCCATCATAAACCGCAATTTATCAACGGATTTATCGTTGTGTAAATAATCAAAATCCATAATGTGGTAAATGAGATTTTGTTAAACTAAAATCTGCTAAAAGGTTTAAAATGTTTATGTCTGTGAAATGTAATATAAAAAACTTGGCTAAATATTACAAAAACTTTTCAAAGTTATTGACCGAAGATGAAAAATATGGTATAATATTTTTAGATAAATTTAAAGTGAGGTTAGATTATAGGAAAAACTTTTGACAGGTTAATACGAGGAGACTACAGTTATGATTGAACCAGTAATTTTACGGCACACAGAAGGAATTTACGTATAAAATACGAGTCCTTTTGTGTGCCTTTTTGATTTTACAATAATGTTTAAATGCTGAAAGGAGACCATAGAATAATGAAAAAACTGATTAAATGTTTAGCTGTACTTTCGCTTACTTTATTTAGTACAGTTAATGTTTTTGCGGAAGAAACAAATATAGCAAGCTACAGAGTGACAGTAGAAAATGGTGAAGCTACCGTTGTTGAAGAAGAACTGTTTTCAGAGGTTGATAACTCTGATTTATTTGTAGATGTTATAAAAGAAGAACAAGGAGTACGAACAACAATATATTCCGGAACACTGTCCGGATACGATAACGGACAGTGGATACACATGGATTTTAGCACTATACAGTTTGCTGTGATTTTCGACTGGAATGAATCAGAGAATAATGTTTTTAATGAAGTTATATACATAATACCGCAAAACAACGATGTAAGTGACGAATTATTTGATGATGGCATTGAGGAACAACCTATTACAGATGATGATTTTTTTGACGATAACATGGAAACCGCCGAAAATATTATTGATGCACTTGAAGAGGAAAATGAACCGGTCGATTTGACAGATGATGAAGTTACAACTTTTGTAAATGGTGAAGTAAATGTAATAACTCAATTAAAAAAGAGGGGCTCAACCCTTTGCATTTCGTATGATATGCTGAATTTAACGGCAAAGGTTGAACCGGTAAGAGTGGTCTCTGCCATTTACAGAATGGGAAAACTCGAAAATATGGTAATGGGGGTATCAAAGATTCAAAGCTTTGGAGGATGGCATCCTACATTAGAAATAAATTTGCCAAATGATTTAAGCGGTGTTACCGTTAAGTGTATGGTTTGGAATGAATACAGTATGCAACCGTATTGCCCAGCTGTAGAAATAACAACAGGGATTAATAATGTTGAAAATACTATTGAAACAAATCAAACAGAAACGGTAAATATCGGCGAACGATTTTTGTTTGCGCCAAAATATAACGGCATATATAGTTTTTCACAATCCGGACTCTTTAATATATTCAAGAACCCTTTTGGGATACAAAACCAAATCACAAATAATACGCCTCTTGTTTATCCAAATACTTATTGTATAGAGGCTTTATCTGATGATATTGAAATAACAAATGTGGAAGGATATAACACAGTACGACCTAATATAATGACCGGATTTAGAAGATTTTCTGTAGTTGAAGGAAATGTTACATATTTTTCGGATTGGTCAAAAGGCGGAATAATATGCAAAGAAGTTGATGGAGAAGAATTTGTTGTGTGCAATGATAAGGCGTCATGGCTTGAAATAGGCGGAGATTATTTATACTATAAAAATCTATTAGATAACGGAAAAGTATATAAAGTTTTAAAAACAGCAGACAATATACCGACAGGTAGTTTGGCTCAATAAGGAGGTACGATTATGAAAGTGAATAGAAAAATTATATCATTGGTATTGAGTTTATCCTTGTTTTTTGCTTGTGGTGAAAATGTGTTAGCAAGCATTCCGAATTCAAATCCCCGGTTGTCGCCACTTCAGGAACGGTTGAACAGAGATAGTGAAATCACCGGTGAAGAAATAGCAGAAGAAATTTCTGACGATACAATCTACGATTACGAATTGCTTGATGAAATTAATAATAATCCAATAACTGTATTGGAAAATAATAACACAGACGAATCAGCTGATGCTGAAGAAATATCTGATGAACAGGAAGAACATGAGGAAACAACAGATGAAGAGGGTGAGATTGCACAAGAGGAAATACCGACTGATGAGGAATACGAAACCGAATATAATGATTCAGCGTTGGTGGAAGAAGAAAATCTGTTGATGCTGTCATCATCTTCCAGTGTGCCGAGCAGCTTTAATCTTGAACCTGTTAACTCTGTATATAATGTTTTGAACAACAATAATGATTATGTGTCACAAGCCACAGGAACACTTACATATTCCAAAGAATTATTATCATTACAGGGAAGAAACGGTCTTGATCTTGATTTGTCGGTAAGATATAATTCGGCAGATGCCGTTGTAACCGAGAACGAATTTGAAAATTCAACATCAACGAATCAGAAATTTAATTTTAATAATTTTGCTGCCGGATGGAATTTCAATTTTACTACGATTGTTAAAACAAAAGGTAAATACGGATATGGACGAAGGGCACAACTTTGTTTTACAGACGGAAGCTCCTACAGAATTGCTCATGATAGTATGTATGGGACTGTTACAGAGGATAAAACGCTTACGTTGGAAGGATATACATTGTCGGATATGACATTAAAACGAGTAGCTTCCACACAGGATTATGAATTAACATATTCAAATGGCAGGGTAGAAGTATTCGATCACGAACAAGGATATATTAAACAAATCAGGGATATGTTCGGAAATGAAATAAATTTTGAGTGGAGCGAATTGGACTATTACCGAGGCTCGTTTTTAGACTATATTTTTAAACCGTCATATTATGATGGAAAAATTGTTGCTTTAACAAAAATAACAGATAGCGTAGGCAGAATAATAAATATTGAATATGATATCGCAACAACTGTTTACGGTAAGGAAGTTAAGCAAATAAATGTTAAAATGAACAATATTTTGTATGCTAAAATCTTTTTGGATAGGGTTGACAGTTTAAACGGAAGCGTGGATGTTGTTTCCAAAATTACTGATGCAGAAAATTATGTGACAAAATACTCATATGGCGAAAAAGTGGCACACATATACAATAGTGGGTATGAAGAAACATATAGCGTTAACGGCAGTATATTTGCTTTGGAAAAAATAGAGCTTCCTACAGGTGGATATGTAAAATACGAATATGAAAAAGCACGCAGAGCATATTCGTATTATATACCATATGTTACTTTTACAGATTGGTATGAGGTTTTTAAAATATCAAAGGTGAGCGATTCAAGCGGTTTTGAACGCACATACAAATATGAAAATGATTATTCCGGTTATCCATACAGCTACCTTAATATAAATCCTGATGATGACAATACATATACGTCTACACAATATACAGGTTATGTATATTCAAATAGTTTTTTATATACGTGTATAACAGAAGAAAATAATGTTAAGACAGTATCTGTTTTTAATTATCAACATAATAAGATAAAGGAACAAAGTTTTAGCGCAGAGAATACTCAAAATGATTATATTGTCCGCGACGGTGATACAAAATGGCAAGTGCTATCCGGAAATTCTGTGTATCATTTGGGAATAAGAAATTCCACAAGCAGCACAAGTTCAGGTAAACTTTATTTATACAGACAAAATTTAAGCACAGGAGAAATTGAAATTTTAAGATCTATTGATACTACTATACCGTCAACCGCTCAAATAAAAGGTGTTGGTAATAATATATATGTGTTTTATAAAACCGGTGACAGCTATTCAAATTCATACAAATTGAATGCAAAAGAGTATAACACACAAACCGAAACCTGGTCAGATGGAGGAGAAATTTCACTTAGTAATGATGTAGGAAATAAACTCGGAACATCAAATGTATGTTATTCAAACTCAAAATTCTATTTTTGGTCATATTACAATGTAAGCTATGGAGATGATTATTTTTACTGTGCGGAATACAATACGTCTAATCAGACAGATTACAGATGGTCTGTTCACACAACAGAAACAAGCATAGGAAGTTATCCGTTTGTGTATGTATGCCATGCAAGTGGAAACCTGTACTTTAATCATGACAGGACGATTTATGAGTACAATCTGCAAAACCACACAATGTCAACTAGGTATTTTAATTCCATAAGCAGATATAGTATGAGTGGAGGATTTGCAATCGGAGATCAAACATATTTGTTTGACGGATACAAAATATATGAGTTTGATTATCAATCAACAACAGCAAATGTGATTTTGTATTTTAGTAGTTCTAATGCTATATCAGAGTATTTAAGCAACAGCGGATATTTTTATTCAAGCAATTATACCATTCAAAAGGGGGCAGATGGAAATATATATTATGTAATGAAAACGAATGCATCCGACGGTACAAGAAAAATATATAGATTTAATCCGGATGCTACCGATGATAAATTTGAATGTGTCGGAAGCAGATTGGCTAACAATGAAATAAAAAATATTATTTCTGCAGGAACCGCTGACGAACCAATTATCTATATTATATCCGACGGAACAGAAATAATAAAACTGTATGAACCGCAAACGCCTCAAAGCACAAGAAGGACAAGCTATTCATACAATAGCTATAATCAGCCTACAACCATTGTAAACGAAAGGTTAAACGGAGCAAATGTAATATCAGACGGCACAGAAATCTATGCTTATATTAACGGAAAAAGCAATGTTACATCGTATACAGATATTTTAGGTAATACCACAAAATATGAATATGATGTTACATACTATCTGCCTACAAAAATCACAAGTTATTACGGTACAGACAAAGAAACAGAAACGATAAATGTACTTTCAAACGACCATAAAAAGATTGTAAGCTCTCAAACAGATTATTCCGATAAAAAACTAAAAACACTATATTCATACGATAGCGAAAAAGAAGGTAATGTGATAAGTGAGGAGCTTTACGAATCTCCGCCGAACAGTGAGGTGTTTTCGCTTTTATCGAGAACGGAATATAATTATGACAGTAATAAATATATTGTTGAAGGTACAACAAATAAAAATGTAAGGACAAATGACGCAAGTTTTACAGAAGCCCCGATGCAGGATATAACAGTTACATCCGTGCATGATAATCTTGGCAGAGTTACAAGCGAAACTGATGCATTGGGGCGTACAACATATTACGGTTACAATAATAACGGTTGGAATACGTGGACTGTTTTCCCGGATGAAACTACGGTTGACATATTCTATAATCTTGATGGGATAAACGGCGGTGAAAATACTATAACTACTGTTTATAATGAGAATTACACTGTAACCGATTATTTTGATGACCTCGGTAGACAAATATTGCAAAGCGAAAAACCTGCAAACGGCAATGAGTCGGTATTGCTTGAATATGAATATGACGGGCATAATATTAATAAAAAGACAGACGGCAACGGAAATTATTCTCTGTACGATTATGATTCATTTAATAGGGTTATATCAGTAACCGGATATAATGCAGATGATGAGGAATGTTCATCTGTTGAAGTTAATTATAATGATTTTGAACTTTCATCAACACTAAATAATTCCGGGAAAGTAAGTAAAACCTATTATGATATTGCAGGTCGGGAAATAGGAACGGAAATGCAAACTGCTGCGGGACTTGCTATAACCTCAAGCATATATGACTGTATGGGAAATGTTATAAGAACAGTAAGTCCAAAAGGCGAGCAAATACAGTATAGCTATAACAACAGAGGACTTTTACAAAGCGTTACAGACAGTCAGGGGCACATAACGTCATATACCTATGACGCCTATAAAAATCCGCTTACCGTAACCAATGCAGGACAGATAATTACCACTAATGAGTATGATTCATTAGGCAGGGTAATATCTACTTTTGATGCAATGGGAAACGAAAGTAAATTTGCATATGATGCGAATGGCAGAATTATAACATCTCTTGACAGAAACGGTATAACAACATCATATACTTACAAGTCGAATACAGATTATATATCAAAGCAAACAACAGGCTCAATGGAGATAGATTATACCTATGATAGTTTTGGAAACATCTTAACCGCAACAAATTATACGGGAACTTATACATATGCTTATACGTATAATAACTTACTTCAAGATATAGAAGCTCCCGACGGAAAAGAAATTTCGTATATGTATGACGGTAACCATAATGTATCAAGAGTGACGGATTACTCAAATGATATAATTGATTATGAGTATGACGGAAATAACAATGTATCGAGCATAAAAAGAAATAATACAGCTGTTGCAAGCTATGAATATTATCCGTATGGAGCTTTGCAAAGAGTAACCTATCCGGGACAGGGTAAGAGCGAATATACTTATGATAATGCATTAAGACTTGTAAATCAGGTAAATTCTCTTTCGGATAACACGGTTGTCAATTCGTATGGATATACCTATGACTTAAACGGCAATCAAACTCAAAAGAACGATACCGGAAATATAACAAATTACACGTATGACAGCTTAAATCGTTTGCAAAGTGTAACAGAGCCGGACGGAACGCAGACTGCATATACATTTGATACTCAAGGCAATATTATGACAAAAAGCATATCTCATCCAAGCGGTTTTGAATTTGACTTTACGCAAGACGGGATTGACAGAACATTAACCTCTGTGTTAAGCCATGAATTTACATATGCTTATGACAATAATAACCGTCTGAAATTTGAGGGTGAATATGTAAGCGGCACAGGTACAGGCTTTAGCGGAAATATTGAAATAACAAAATACAGCGATTATGACAACAACGGTAATCTGCTTGTTACAAATATCGGTGGACAAATTGATGATAAAGTGGTAAGATATACATATAACCCATTAAATCAACTGTCGCAATATACAGATGAAGAAGGTAACAGAACAAATTATTTCTATTCGCCTGATGGTATGAGAAATACAAAAATACAAGCTGATAACACAACAAAGTATTATTGGGATAGGAACTATATGTCGGCTGAAAGTGTTGACGGAAATATAACTGCTAAAAACTATATTGGAACACAAGGCATATTTGCAAGAGAAACAACAGACGGAACAGACTATATGCTAAAGAACGGTCACGGTGATGTTGTAAGCCTTGTAAATAACGGAACTGTATCAAAAATCTATGACTATGATGCATACGGAGTTGAAAAGAATCTAACCGCAACCGACACAAACCCATTCAGATATTGTGGTGAGTATCAAGATATAGAAAGTGGACAACTCTATCTTAGAAATCGTTATTATGACCCTGCAGCTTCACGCATGCTTTCTGAAGACCCGGCAAGAGCAGGCACTAACTGGTACATATACTGTAATAATAATCCTGTAAATTATGTTGATCCCTCAGGGTTAGATGCTATTGTCATCACAACTAGTACAATGTCGGTATATGGAAATGCGCACACATCTGTACTCGCTCAAGATAATGGTGGTAATTGGTATTATTTTTATTGGGGAAACAAAAATGCTGTACTTTTGGAAGTTCCAGCAGATAAATTAACAGATTTGGGCACGTTTAATGCATGGTTAGTTGAAAACGGTGCTGGAAAAGCTGGAAAAAAAACAGATAAACAGTTACATGACAGTAGTGATGAATATACAACTGGTACATATATAGAGGGTGATTTTAGTGCTTCGGTTAGTTATTTTTTAGAACAGGCTATAGGAGCAAATATGTCAGAAGAAATTAAGGGTGGCAAACATGAATATAAAAATAATAGTTACGGACTTTTTGGTAACAACTGTATGACGGTCTCCTTTGGTGGCTTAAAAAAAGGAACTTTAACGGATGGAACTAATTTTGGTGATTTTGCAAAATTTGACGGAGAAGGCAGTATACGCCCCAATGACTTTAGGGTGATGATTCGTGAAACATTTGCGAATCAAGAATTTACTAGGTTATCTGCAAGAAACTCGGCAATTGGAAATATAGGAGTTAAAAAGCCTCGGTATATGAACCAAAATTATTATAATCAAGGTCAAAAATATGGCAAAATGTTGAGGGGGTATTGATATGTGGAAATTATCTTATCCAATATGGGAAGACCTTAGAGTTATTATAGGTATATCAATAGCAATTAGCATTATTTTATTTACTTTACTAAGGATATTTACTAATAAATTTCAATGTTCAAATTGGATTATATTTTTACCAACATTTTTGAGCCTACTTGGAATTATTATTAGTTTTACGGTTATGTTATTGGCAGAGGGGAAAAATGGTGTTTTGCAGCATGCTTTTTTGGGCATTTTGACATATTCGATTTGTGTGTTGATTGTAACCATAATACTGGCGATAATAACATTATTAATCAAACATAGTATGTTCAAATAGACATGAGAAAAATGAATAGAAGGTGCGGTATGCTGTCAAGAAAATTAAGGAGGCCACTTGGGGACGTACATTTTTTGGTAGCATTTTATTGACAAGCAAATAAAAATGTGATACAGTTTTTATGAGGTGATAGCGTGAGTAGACTTGCCAGAAGTATCAGTCAAAGTGGAGTATATCATGTTTTGTTTCAAGGAGTTAATCAACAGAATATTTTTGAAGAAGCTGTAGATTTTGCGAAACTGAAAGAAATAACTGAAATAGTGAAACAAGACTTAAAATTTGAAATATATGCGTATTGCTTTATGAGCAATCATGTACATATTGTTTTAAAAGAGAAAAATATTGGAGAAATTTCACTTATAATGAAGCGTATTTTAACAAAGTATGCACGCTGGTATAATATAAAATATGGGAGAAGCGGAGCTTTAATTGCAAACAGATATAAAAGTGTTCCGGTTGAAATAGATGAGTACTTTTTACAATTGTTGAGATATGTTCATCAAAACCCGATAAGAGCAGGGATAGTGGAAAAAATCGAAAATTATTCGTATAGTAGTTATTCAGAATATATTAATAACGGCGGTTTAACCGATATTGGATTTGTTTTGGAAATGATTAGTTTAAGGGAATTTATTGATTACCATCAAGAAGTTGGAGAAATGAATTTTCAAGTTTCGGATAGAAAGAAAAAAACAGATGATGATATAATTATGTATCTGAAAAAGAAGTACAATATTGATAATCCAAAAAGCATCTCTAAATTTCCAAAGCTTGAACGGGATATAGTTTTGGCAGAATTAAAGAAAGAATTTCCAATAAGACAATTGCAGAGAATTACGGGAATTTCAAGGGGAGTAATAACAAAAGCATAAAATAGTACCAAAAAATGTACGTCCCCAAATGGTACGCTAAATAATGGAACAGCATTTAAAAGAGTATTACAGTATACATCGCCACAAATGTATGGTTCGGATATCATAGCATTACAAAGGGCACTTATGGCATATGGTTATTTAGAGTCAACAGACATTGCACCTGAAGAATATGGCTATTTTGGACCATCTACAAAATCTGCTGTTTTATCTTATCAAGAGGATAAAGGATTATCTCGTGATGGAATTGCAGGGAATAATACCTTGAAAGCTGTGTTTAGCGCGGGAAGTATAAATAATAAAGGTCAGGTTACGTTTGAGGGATTAAACAAAATTAATGTCTTCAGATTAAAACATGATGCGGTTTGCACAGCTTTGGCCGCAAAACTTGGACCTACAATATACAGAGAGGCATACATAGCAAATGCAGGCTTAAAAGGTAATGGAGGTAGAGCTGATGTGATTCGTGTTAACAATTTAGGGAAAATGGTTTGGGAGGTAAAACCTGATTCTGCCTACGGAAGAGCTACAGGAGCTAAGCAAGTTGCAACATATGTAAATCAAAGCACAAGTTCTGCAAATATTAATCGAGCATATTGTCCATTAACATATGGTTCTGCTATAAATTCTTTTTCATTCAATTGGTCAAATGGACAACAAGTATATGTTTCAAGCACCAGTATGGATGGCTCATCAGCCAATGGTGTAGTGTATTATAGTGATCGAAAAGGATTGAACCCAATATGGCAACCGGCATACTCTCCGATACTTGTGCCAAAAGCAAATGAAGATTATGCAAGAATAACATGGCCTGAACCTAAAACTGTTTATAACGGCTTGATTGCTGCAGGCGTTGTCGTTACAACATATTATGTTGTAAAAGGAATTATTGCATTGGCAGCATCTATTCCATCAGGAGGCACAAGCTTGCTGTTATTATGTTTTTAAAAGAAAGGCATTATTATGAACCCTATATATACAGAAACCAAAAATAGATTACATAAAAAAATATTGTCCAAAGGATTTAAATCAAAGAACAAATCATACTATAAACTTTTAGATGGATTCGTACAAGGCATGAAAATTTATACAAACTATCAAAGTTATTCAATTAGATTTTTTCAATTGCCCTTATGTTCAGATATAGATTTATCATTTGAAGGTGATGATGTCAGTATATTTTGGACAAACATTACCGGACCGTTTTCTGTAGGTGAATTATATGCACCGGATATGGTTGGGTGGATTAAAAATCCATTTGACATTTGTTTGACGGAGGATAATTATGTAAATGAGGCAAGTGAAATATTAACCCGATGTTATGATGAGTATATTTTGCCTTATTTTACGGAAAGTTCTTCTTTGGAAAAAGCATATAAATCGTATTTAAAGTTACATGAAGATTTATCAGAGCAACATTTTGAATGGATGCTACAAATGAAAAACTATGATAAAGCTTTAAAATTTTTGAATTTTAGATTGAACACATTGCAGACATATGCAAAGAAGAATAATTGTAGAATTGAGAAAATTGATGAGTTGATGCTTTGCAAAGTAAATATCGAGCAAAAAAAATATGATTTTGTTGAAAAGTATGTTTTAGATAAAGAAAAAAAAACAATGATAAATCTTGGATTTAAAAGATGAAATTATATACAATAAAAAGCAGGAGGTAAACATATGAAAAAATTAACAATATTTATTTTTATTACGCTCTTAATTTGCACAAATGTATTTGCTGATGACATTAATGTCATAACAGCTTTGCCTACAAAAGAGATTGAATTTTTAAACAATCAAAACATTATTGTGGGTGATCCTGATGGGGATTTAAGAGAGACAGATGAAATAACAAGAGCAGAATTCGTGACAGTACTCTGTCGTGCTATTGGAATAGAAAATTTGGCTGAATCAGAGGAAATGAAAAATAAAACGATATATGTTGATGTTCCATGCACACATTGGGCGGTCGGATACATCAATGCAGCGACCGAAAAAGGTGCAATAAACGGTGTGGGAAACGGATTTTTCTGTCCGGAAAAGCCGGTAAAAAACGAAGAAGTAATTAAAATACTTGTTGCTGCATGGGGATATACAGATGAGGCTGAAGAATTAGGCGGATATCCAAATGGCTATATGGCAGTTTCAAAAAGCTTTGGTATTACTGATTCTGTGTTGTTTAATTACGGCAATGCTTCAAAGAGGTGGGTTGTATCTGTTTTTACATATAATATGTTATCAGTTAAACCTAAAAGCGTAGGCATTAACCCAACAACCATTACGAAGATAGAAAAGGCAGAAAAACCAATCGGAGAGAACGGAACAGAATACATACAAAATCCATATGAGTTTTTAGAAAAAATAACGCCGGAAACCATACGATATGAAAGAAAGATTTTTGAACAAAGAGTTCCGGAAAATATGAAAATACCTGTGAACTTAATGAATGGTATTGTCGAGTATGATGGAAATACAAAATTTGATAGTGCAACTTTGAGCATAGGCAAAGTTGGTGAAAAAGACAATGTTCAAATTGATTTAAGTAAAAGCTCGGAAATTAATATATCGACTTATGATAATGGTGAATATCAAATAATATCGTCCTTGCGAATCAATAATGTAGTTGATACATATTATACTGATTTAATTATTTCCGGTGGAACCGCCATGCTCGGTGAAACTTTTAGAATTACATATTTGAGACATCAGCCGATTATAGAAGATAATAGTAAAGAAATTTTAATTGATAGCAATTCGTATTTTAATATACCATTTGATATAAAAGCCGATGTAGACAGTACCGGAAAAATTGTTATGTGCATAAACTATCCTAATGTTTTGTTTAAGGGAGAGGCATTTGAGTATGATATTGTTTCTCCTGAAAACGAGACTGTCAGCGAAAAGATTGATGGTAAGAATGAAATTATTGAACCAATAATTATTGACAATTTAAAACTTGATAGCACATACAATATATCAATCGGGGTAACGCAACAAAATGGCAGTCACGATGCTGTAAAGGGAAGTATTTCATTTTATAAAGAAAACAATACTATAAAATTCAAAATATCCGGAAATCACTCCATAATTGTGTTTAAGGGTTATAAAATAGGAGACTAAGCAAGGGGAATTACTTGAACGGCACACAAAAAAGTTGCGAATAGTCGCAACTTTTTTGTGTGCAAATATATTAGATTCAGTCGCCCAACAAGACGAAATCGTCCATCATAAACCGTAAGTTATCAACGGATTTATCTATATGCCAATGACCGCAATACCATTTTAAATAAGTGAGCTTGTCCTCAATGCGGTCAAGCCAATACTCGGTGCTTTGGTCAACCATGTTTTGGCCAATCTGAGGAATAAAGGCTTCACGAGGTATATGTTTTTCCGGGCAAGTGTGGGAGAGAAGATAATCTGTTTTCCAATTACGCTTTGACAAACTGCGTTCACAATATTGCTTAATTTCATCGGACGGCTGTTCATCATCACACCAAAGTAAGCCTTTTGCAAATCTGTAGTATTTATCAACAGAATAAGCTCCGCCGAGTACAATGGCAGACTTCCCGTCAAAGTCATAAACCTCACCGTCTTTTGCAAAGATGAGATTTGGATAATCTTCTTCAACATAAACTTCTCCACCGTGGAATGATGATACGGAGTAAGACTCAATTGTATAAGGTCTTATTTCGTGATTGCCGTGAATGCAGAAAATAGGGACACCGTAACGGTTTAACTTTTTCTTTCTTTGTGCATCACCATGAGAGTTTCCGTAATAGTTTAGACCGACATCGCCTAAGATTATAATTATATCGTTAGCAGATAAATTGTGCTTTTCGATAAAAAGACATATTTTTGATATATCACCGTGAATATCGCCTGTTAAATAAATCATGGTAAAATCACCTCCAAACGGTTTGTATTGTACCATAAAAAACGGAAAAAGTCATCTGTTTTCGGAATTTTCTTTTGCTTATTTTCAGGAAAGTTGATTGAAAAAGAGATAAGTAAGTGAAAAAAGATTATAAAAATCAACAAAAACCGACATAAATTCTTGAAAATGTGACGAACTTATGTTAAAATAATAGCATGGTATATTGTGAAACGGAGGATGTGCTATGAAGGCGAGTTATAAAAAATTGTGGAAATTACTTGTTGATAAGGAAATGAGCAAAGGAGATTTATTAAAAGCGGCAGGATTTTCATCGGGAGTAATGACAAAACTTCGCCGCAGTGAAGATGTTTCTATGGAGGCACTGCGTAAGATTTGCATTGTATTGGATTGCAACATAGGTGACATTGTTGAATTTGTGAAGGAAGAATAGTATGAAAACAATAAAGAGAATTGTTCTTTTGCTTGTCATTATTGCTGTCTGTATATGCGGATATGAAGTTAAGCTGTGCTATGATAAATACACAGATGCACTATCAGTGAAATCTTTGGATGTGGCTGTTGAGGAGATTATGTCAAAACCACATTATACCGTCTATGATGATATTCCGACTATTTATTTTAATGCAGTTGTTGCAACCGAAGACAGGCGGTTTTATAAACATAACGGATTTGATATTATCGGAACAACAAGAGCAGTGCTTAGAGATATAAAAGAAAAAGAACTGTTAGAGGGCGGAAGTACAATTTCACAACAACTTGCTAAGAATATGTACTTTCCCAAAGATGATACATTACAAAGAAAAATAGCGGAAGTATTTATGGCATTAAAAATTGAACGAGAATACGAAAAAAAAGAGATTCTCGAATTTTATGTCAATGGCATTTATTACGGAAGCGGATATTATTGCATTTATGATGCGGCAAAAGGATATTTTAATAAAAAGCCGATTGATATGACAGAAGATGAATGTACTCTTCTTGCCGGCATACCGAATGCACCATCGGTTTATTCGCTTGATGCAAACCCAGATCTTGCAAAGAAAAGACAGGAAAAGGTTATTGAATGTATGAAAGAATGCGGATATGAAATTGAATAATAAATCAGAACTTGCGGAGGTGTGTTAAATGAAGAAGATGAAAGCAATGGTGCTTTGCATTGTGTTGGTACTCTCGTTAGTAGGTTGTGGTAATGAAGAATACGCTGTACTTCAAGCGGAGGATGTCCAAAATATAATTTCAAACTATTTTAGCACAGATGGCGTCAACGATGGGAATTATATAGACAGTAAAGCTGACACCGAAAAAAATGTAGTTATAGTGAAACTAAAAGATATTGATGAAAAAAAGCAAGATGAGTTTATTTATAATGTTTTTTCACACAGAACAGGTTCAATTCGGAACATATAACCCGGATTGGGCGGTACTTTGGGAAAAGAACGGTGAAGAAAAACTGTACTTCATTCTTGAAACAAAAGGCACAACAAGTCTGTTTGACTTAAAAACACCGGAGCAACTTAAAATTCATTGCGGTAAAGGGCATTTCAAAGCACTTGAAAACGGCATAGAAATGTTCGGACCGGTAAGAGATTGGGATAAGTTCAAGGTGAAGGAATAATATGAATTTTACGGAGTGATAGAAATGACAGATGAAGAATATTTTAAACTTTCATTGGACGAAAAACGTGTTGATTTATATATTCGTCAAAAGAATATGTTAAGAGATTTTCTTGAGCGAAATGCAATTTCAAAAGAACAATATGAAAAGAGCCTGAATGATTTGACAGAGAAGATGGGTATGCAGGATTATAGGTAAAGAAAAATATCATACATTAGGTGATATACTTATAACCTCTTATATTTAGATCGATGCAGTATACATTGGTATGATGAAAGAAATATATAAACAGCTATATTAAGTTTATGCAAGCAACTGCAAGAGACATAAATTTATCTCTTGCGGTTGCTTTGTTTTTTATTTCAACATATTAAAATTTTGTTGCTTATTGTGATAGACTTATGAGAAAAAGTGTGGTATATTTTGTCGTTGAAAAAGGAGGTGCTATTTCAGTAAAGCAAAACATAGACAACAAATTTTAATATGTATTTATGCTATATTCAGATGGTATAATTAAGTTAAAAAGGAGTTGTCGAATATGAATGTAATCACACTGAAATTAATACAGGATTATAAGGATCAGTTAATCTGTGAAGAAAAAAGCAAATCAACGATAGAAAAGTATATAAGAGATATAAAAACATTTATGGAATGGCTGTCGGGAAAAGAAATAACAAAGACCGATGTTATGGAATACAAAGCAAAGATTACGGAAGAATATGCTCCGGCAAGTGTAAATTCCATACTCGCATCATTAAACGGATTCTTCTCTTATATGGAATGGTTTAGTCTGCGAATCAAGAACCTTAAAATACAAAAGAGATTATTCTGTCAAAGCGAAAAGGAACTGACCAAGAATGAGTACGAACAGCTTTTGAAAACGGCAAAGGACAAGAAGAATGAAAGAATATATATGGTGATGCAAACCATATGTGCAACAGGTATCAGGGTGTCAGAACTCAAATTCATAACAGTAGAAGCAGTTATGAAAGGTCAGGCGACCATAAGATTAAAAGGGAAAATTAGAACTATACTTTTAACATCGGATATTTGCAAAATACTTAAAAAGTATATTAAGGAACAAGGCATTAAATCGGGAGCGGTATTTGTTACCAGAAAGGGAAAACCTATTGATCGCCACGGAATATGGAAAGCGATGAAAGCCCTCTGCGAAGCAGCCGGAGTAGATAAAGAAAAGGTATTTCCACATAACCTCAGACATCTGTTTGCAAGAACATATTATTCACTTGAAAAAGACATTGCAAGACTTGCGGATATACTGGGACACAGCAGCATCAACACAACGAGGATTTATACAATAGAAAATGGTGATATCCACAGAAGGCAAATGCAAAGGCTTGGTCTGGTGCATATGCGAGCATAAAAAAACCACATAATCAACATTATGTGGCGAAAATCAAATGCCATATTGTAAGTACATATAGAATTATAGCACGAAAGAGTAAAAAAGTCAATGTTTTGCGTAGATAAATACTGAATTAGCCAACATTTTAAGGAAAAAGGGTACGACAAAACGACCAATGAAAAAACGGATAATCATTGGCCTTAAAAATCGTTGAAATGTGGTCCTGAACATTCTGCTTTTGCAAAATATAAACGGCAACAAACAAGACCGTTTCCAACATAATGTTGATTATGTGGGAAACGGTCAATTTTATGGGAGGAGTTTGTATGAGTGAACAGGATTTAAAGCGGCATCGATGTTGCTTTACGGGACACAGACCTGAAAAATTAAATATCTCCGAGCAAGAAGCAAAAAAGCTTCTTCGCACGGAGATAAAAAAAGCGATTAGCGATGGCTTTGTTACTTTTATTTCGGGTATGGCTCGTGGAATAGATATGTGGGCGGCGGAAATTGTTTTGGAGGAACGAAGCGGTAATCCTGATATACATTTGATATGTGCTTCACCGTATGAGGGTTTTGAGAAAAAGTGGGATATTGATGAACAGTCAAAATATCAGCATATTCTCTCACAGGCAGATTATGTGAAATTTGTCTGCGACCATTACAGTCGGTCCTGTTTTCAGATAAGGAATATCTATATGGTAGAAAGATCCTCAAGGGTTATAGCGGCGTATAACGGCAGTGCAGGAGGGACGAGGAATACTACCCTGTATGCAACGAGAAAAAGTGTTGATATTGTTAATATTTTGTAATAAATATCATCTCATGTTTGTTTCTTCAAAATATCGGTTTTTCGGTAAACAGTAGGTCTCATTCCAGCATATTTCTGAAACAGAGAAGAGAAATTATGTGGATCGGAGAAGTCAAGTGAAATAGCTATGTCTGCAATTGAATTATTTGTTGCCTTAAGCATTGATTTTGCTATTTTCATTTTACTGTCAATGATATATTGATGTGGTGTTATTCCGTATTTTTTCTTGAAAATACGAATTGCATGGTCAACGCTCATATGTGCCATTTCTGCAACAGTCGCAAGTTTAATGTTTTCAGTAATATGACAGTCAATATAATAACGAAACATATCAATTGTATCCGAATTTAATGTGATTTTTCTTTGATTTCTGTATAAATATTGAATCAAACTAAGGAACATCGTTGATACCTTATCTTGTATATTTTGAGGATTAGTTTCGGTTTTGCATACATCGTGAATAGCTTGTATTATTTCGTGAGTATTGGTATTACGGAACAGCACTGTGCCTTGAAGTTTATATATTTCAATGATTTGTTTTGCTAAAACACCTTTTACATTAATCCATATTTTTTCAAAAGGGTCGTCGGGATTGCTGTAATAATTAACATTTGACCCTTCAGCCAACATATAAGTATCACCCTTGTTAACAATAAAAGAGTGGTTATTTGATATTATCGTTCCGGAGCCAGAAATTATATATTCTATGCAGGTTACGGTTGAATTCATTCTTATTTCATGATAGGATACATCTTTGTGTGTGGTGCCATATTCACAAATCCAAAATGGATATTCGTCCGGATTGGTAATTGTTTGGAATGATGTTTCTTTTTGATGTGTTCCGGAACCATTATTTTCATACATATCGACTTTTCACCCTTTCATATAAAAATATAGTCTTTTTTTAATATTCAAATATATTTTATTCTATGCTATAATATATTCACTAAAGCTAATAGTAATATAACACAAATTTCGGCTTTTGTAAAGTGATGATTTACATTTGTAGTTGAATTGAAATAAAAATCATCTACAACTGTAAGTGAATTGATGATAGTTTGTTTTTTTAATGTTCTTTAAGGAGGATATAAAAATATGAAATTAAAAAGTTTTTTGTCGGTAATACTTTCGTTAGCAATCCTTATGGCAAACGGAATATGTTCTGCTGAAGAAGTAGATAAAGAAAAAGTTGCAGATTGTATTAACATTGAAGAAAGAATTGAACAGGCAAAGAAAAATGGTCACAGATATGCTTATGTTGTTCAAAATGACTCGAAAATAGAAATGGTAAACGGAACGCTTACGACTAACAGATGGAACATAAACGGCAGAGGCTCCGTTATGGGTTTATACGATTTCAGAACTATCGAATATCAAGGGAAAACGGCAATTGAGCCAACAGCTAACGATCAGTCTAATATATTTATGTATCTTGAAGGTCAGGGGTGGGATACACTACCCAAAAACAGACTGGCAATTACGGTAGAATATATTGATGTGGAAAAAGCGTCTTTCGGCATTCACACAAGCACAAATTATCATAAACTCAAATCTCCCATGTCTACCGAGCAGGATGCGCTTAGGACAACCGGAAGCGGAGAATGGAAAACGGTTACATATTATATAGATGATTTTACAAGTTACGAAATCAGACTCAGAACCCCGTCAATACAGCCTCTTATGGGAGTGCCGAACAAGGTTCCGATAGGAAATATTTTTATCGAGGAAGATACGGGAGAATATCCAATTTTATTTGATGCAGACTGCGGTTATGCAGGAAGAATGTTCAGCTACGGAAATTCGGATAAATTAAATATAACATATTGCAATACAATCAATTCAATGGTTGAGGCTGATGTAAAATATAGTATAAAAAATCATGAAGGAAGAACTGTATACAATGGTGAAATGCAAAAAATAAGTTTATCTCCGGATCAAACCGGAGAACAGGAGATATTAACCGGTGTGACGGAAAGAGGCACATATACATTAGAGCTTGCCGCTATGTTAAATGATGAAAAAGGAAGTAAATTTGAATTTACCAAAAGCTTGAAATTCTCAATAATTGACACATTGGAGGACGGAGAACAGCGAAACCCGCTTGTCGGTATGTGTGACGGCATAAGCGATAACTTTTACGGCGGCGGTTATTCGGGAGCTGAGCAGCTTGCAAGACTTCCGATAGGAGCAGTACGTTTGGGCGGACTGGATGATATATCGGTAGAAACCTCGCAGGGAGTATACAATGATCCTACATTTGAGGACAGAAAATATCACGGTGATAAAGGGGTAGAAATTTTTGCATTGGCATATCAAATGCAGTCATGGTACAACGGAGGAAGAGGGACGGGTGCATATCCGAATACCGATGAAGCACATCAGGGTTATGCAAACTATGCCGCATATATTGCAAAGTTACCTTATGTTAATACAATAGAAATGTTTAACGAATGGAATCATTCGGGCTTCAGTATACTTGACCAAAGTGCAGATGGTTATTTGGAATATTGTAAGGCTGCATATCCTGCAATTAAGGCAGCGGCAGCAGCTGCCGGAAAAGATGTTAAAGTATTAGCCGGCGGATGTGCGGGATTTGCATCCAACTGGATAGAACGATTTATTAAACTTGGTGGTCTTGATTATTGTGACGGGCTTAGTTACCATCCTTATCAATACAGAAGCTTTGATTACAAATCGTTTAAAGAGCAAACAGATCAGGTCAAAAAGTGGATGATGGAATATTATGGCTCTGCAAAGCCGATAACCCTGACAGAAATGGGTATTCCCGAAGCGGACGATGCAGAAACCACAAAAGCAGGATATGAACATTGGAATAAAATGCGTTCACTTCCCGGAATGTATATTATGGCACAGCATATGAGTGCTTTTGATACGATTTACTATTACAATATGCACAGTACAGGCTCCGGAGCTGACCAACGAGAACCGGGCTTCGGATTATTTGAATTTGTAGGTAATTCGCACGGAAACAGATTGACGGCACTTGATTCTGCCGTTACGTTTGCGGCATATATGGACAAATTGACAGGAGCAACGCCCGGCAGAAAAATCGAAAATGAAAATTATACAAAGCTTGCTTATGAATTTGAAAAAGAAAACGGTGAAAAGATAGCGGCACTATGGACATCGACGCAGCATGATACTTTGGGACTAAATTTAGGAGTAAATGAAGTTAAGGTTTATGACCAGTTTGGAAATTATAAGGAAACGCTCTATTCCGATAACGGTTGTTTTGATTTTGATTTGACTGATGAGATTATATATATAGAAGGAAATTTTGTAAGTTTTGAAGAAACAAACAGTAAAATCTCGCTAAGTACAGGTGTAGCAGAATGTGTTGTAGGCGATATGGTAAGCTTTTCTTTGGAGGATTCTGCAAAAAGGAGCTTAAAAGCGGAGCTTGATTTTGATACTGATATTTTTGCCTTTAACGATTATGATGCTTTAAATAATGGTAAAATTACATTTAGTGCTAAGCTTGGGGAAGGTGTAACAGGAAGGTATCATATAGGTGTCAAGCTTGTTGATGAAGCAGGTAAGACTGTTTATTACGCAAGACCTGCTGTAGACATAACAACCGAAATGATAAGCGTAAGTCTTGACACTGCTCAAATAAGTAAAAATAATGACAGGCGCTGGGTGGTTGACGTTAATGTGAAGAATTTGTCTGCGACAAAAACACTGTACGGAAATGTATCGCTCAACGAACCGACAGAGTTTAAATCAGCAAGAAGGTTTTCTGAATTGCGTCCGGGAGAAACAAGAGTCGTAAAGCTCAATTTACCCGAAATGGTTGTTAAAAGACCGCAACAAATGTCGGTAATGGTCGAACTTGACAACGGTATAGAAAAGGTAATAAATCAGAAGCTTGATTTTACATCGGCGAAAAAAGTGCAGAAAAAACCGAACATTGACGGAAAAATACAAAAAGATGAATGGAACAGTACGCTTTTGGCGGAGGACAGGGAAAGCAGATATACAACGCTCATTCAAGGAACAAAATGGGGTGGTGTTAATGATTTAAGCGTGACGCACCGTGTAATGTGGGATGAAGATAATTTTTATATGATGGCTGTTGTAAAGGACAATGTCCATTATACGTCACAGGATGATTTTTCGTTAATGTGGCAGGATGACGGAATACAGTTTGGTATTCTTGAAAACAGAGAAGAAACGCTTGATGCCGCATCAATGGCATTTACCGAGCTTGGCATATCTGCAAATCCTTCCGGAGATAAGATTTACAGACATTCCTCGGCTTCGGGTAAGGGCGTTGGATTGGTGGAAAACTACGAATTAAAGATAGGAAGAGAAAACGGATGCACAATTTATGAAATGCGGATTCCGTGGACGGAGCTTTTATCTGATAATCATAAAGCAAAAGAGGGGGATGAATATGCTTTTTCATTCCTTGTCAATGATAACGACGGCGACGGCAGAAAAGGGTATATGTTCTATAATGACGGTATAGGAGGAGATAAGCTGCCATCACTTTTCGGAAAACTGCGTTTATATTAAAAAATTATATAAAGGAGAGAGGCAAATGAAATTAAAAAGAATAGGTATTATTGCATTAACGGTTTTAAGTATGCTTTGTGCCAATGCTTATGCGGCAGGACTTAATGTGTGTACGCATATGTCACCAGACAGAATGTATCCGGTGGAAACAAGCGTCGGAAATCTTAGAGTATTAAATTCCGAATGGGTAAGAGATGAGATTCTGTGGAGAATTATTGATTGGGGCGGAAACGGAAATTATAGGTTGCCCGATGAGGAGTGGATCACATGGGTTGATAAGGCTATAGAAAATGGTATTAAGCCACTGTGTATTTTGGGAGCAGGAAACGGTTTTTATCAGGAAAGCGATGAATACACAACTCAGCATATGCCGACATACGGAACAAAATCAGGTGCGGCAAAAGCAAAAGAGGATTTGTATTGGAGTAGGTGGATAGGCTATGTTGAGTTTGTGGCTACCACATTTAAAGGAAAAATAAAAGCATATCAGGTGTGGAATGAGCCTAATAATGATGGCTTTTGGACGGCAAGCGCCAATCCGCCGTCAGGAGTTACGCCCGAGAATTATGCAAAGCTTTATATAGCTACAAGAAATGCAATTAAGGCAATTGACCCTGATGCAATAGTGATTTGCGGAAGTGTAACCGGTGCATCATCCGATGCTATCAAATTTACGAATGATACTCTTTCCTATATAAAAAATAACGGCGGATTATCGCAGATTGATGCATATTCAATACATATGTACAGTAAATCACCTGAGGGGTCTTATTTAGACGGATTAAATGCAGTATACAACAATGCCTTTTTAAAGCAAGGATATACAGGCCCTGTTTGGATGACCGAAAACGGTTGGTCGGCGGTAGACGATGTATCCGTAGAAGAACAGGCATCGCTTGCTATAAGATTTCCGATTATGTATGAAAGCTTTTTGAAATCGCATAATACAACCGGTAAAAACTTTTGGTATGATTTGAAAAATGACGGCGCCGATGCGAGCGAGAAGGAGCACAACTTCGGGTTGATGTACAATGATGATACGCCGAAACCGGCATACAATGCAGTGAAAATATTTAATAAATTAACGAATGGTATGACATTCCAAAGTCTAAAATCAAATTCAGATAAATATGTAGCTGAATATTCGGACGGGAATAATAATTATACCTATGTTGCGTGGACAACCAAGTCAAGTGCTCAGACAGTTACAGTAGATATAAAGGGTGAGGTTACAACAGTTTATTCAATGGACGGAAATGTTATAGATGAATTTGAAGAAACAGGTAATAAAAGTTTTACTGTTACATCGGAACCTACATTAATACATTCTGTGGAAGGTAGACCGACTTTTAGTGACAGTACGGTTATAAGCTATAATTCCGAGACGAGGGAAATTTCTGTTTCGGGCGAAATTAAGCGTTTGAAAAGCGAAAATGAAGTGTCTTTTCTTGTTGTGCCGAAGGGAACAGAGCTTTCAAACGGATTAAATCCTGCACTTATCGGTTATATTGGGGCTATAAAGGTTAACAGTCAAAACTTTACTCACAGCTTTGGGCTTCCTAAGTGGTACTGCGGAGAGGCAGACATATATATTGCCGGACTTGGAATGGATAATGGAGTAAACGCAAGTGTACATATACCCGAAAATAAGTATATGTATGTAGCGAGCATAGATGTTGATAAATCTTCAATGATTGCAAGCGTAATTTTTAATAACTTTACAACGGAGGAAAAAAATGCAACTGTTATAGTTGCGGGATATAAGGATGATAAGTTGGTTGATGTAAGAACGGAGGTGATAAATGCCCCTGCCAAGACATATCTGCCAACTGAGATTAAAACATTGGGATTTACTTTAAGTGAGCCTGTCGATGAGGTGAAGGCTTATGTTTGGAGTAATCTGTCGGAAATAGAGCCGCTGATTGGCTCTGTAACAAAATAAGAATTAAAAAATATAAAAAAGGAGATTTTATTATGAAGAAAATGAAAAAATTAATGAGCATTCTTATCGTTCTTGAAATGCTTACAACGCAATTAGTTATTCCGCAAATGGTATCTGCTGCGGCTAACCTCGTTGAGGAAGAAGTCTATTTTGAAGATTTCGACAGTGTAACTCCCGATGAGAGAGCAGCTTGGCACGAATCCTTTGATGCCGGAACAGCAACCCCGGGACAATGGTATTTGTATGCCAGTGATGTTTACACGCATAATCTTGCACTTGGCAAGACGGGTTTTCCCTCAAGTGAAGCAAGAGTTCCGATCCCGTTTGGAGAGTTAGATATTAAGAATAATAAATATGAGGTTACATTTAAGCTTGAACACGTAGCCGGACAGGACACAATATGGATAGCATCCCCGACTTTAACAACAAACGATGGTTATAATTCGCTTGATAGCGATACTATCGGCTCAATGGGTACTGACGTTTGGAATATGAAAATTGTTTTTGAAAACAGAGGATGGACTATTTACCGTATGAATAAAAATAGTGGGAATTATGAGTCACTTGGAGGCAGATATGATAAGGTAGATGTTGTAGACGGTATTGTATTAAGAATATGGGCGGGAAATGAAAATATTCACGCTGTTGACGATATCTGCGTTAAACAGCTTGATAAAAGTACAGGTGATGTATTGGATACAGTATATAATGAAACTTTTGATGACTGGACATTTGAAGGCAACGGAAAATCTGTTATGACAAATGTTCGCGAAACAGATTGTTATAAAAGATATACGATGCTTCCTGAATCACGATTAATTCCAAGAACATATGGAAATGAGGATGGATTGATTGGATATATCAAGAAACCCTCGCACACTCAAGATGGAGTTAGCAACTATATGCGTTTTGTATTCCCTGAAGTTATGGAATCGGGAAAATATAAAATAAGCTTTGATTGGAGCACCGCTCAGAAAGCATGTGATTATATTTATCTCAACGGTGTTGATAATACTTATATTGAAATTGCCAATGGTTCCAGTATGTATGCTGCACAAGGATTCAGAAATATGGAGTTGATACTTGATATGGATGAAGGTACATGGCAACTCAATGGGGGTACAGTACAGAATTTTCCGGATGGAGTTTTTGAAGAAGGAATCAACAGAATAGGATTCAGACATCATTTGGGTGCTGATACAGCGACAACGACAATGATCGACAATTTTAAAATAACTAAATTTGTAGAAAAAACTATTGTAATAACAGACAAAGATATAGTAATAACAAATGCCGATGGTTTTGTTCAATTAAATAACAAAAAGGTTGACAGTAACCTTGGCAATATTACAGTGAATTTCGGCAAAGAACTTGATGAAACCACAGTTACAAAAGAAAATATTGTATTTTCGGGAGGAAGCAATCCTGAATACAATCTTAAATACGAAAACAAGCAGATAATTATTTCGCTTGTAGCAGGCAAACTTGAACTCGGTACAGACTATACATTGAGTATCAACAATGTTGTGGGTGAAGGTGAAATACCTGTAGAGTCAAAAGAATTTTCTTTCAAAACAAATGAAGCTGAATTTGTTAAAACACAGATTTATTCTGAAGATTTTAATAACATATCCGGTGAAACACTTACAGAATGGAATAAGGGATATAATAAAGACACAGCAGTTAAGGGTCAATGGTATCCGCTTAACACAACAGCAACTTTGGTTGACCACACAAGTGTAGATGATAAAGCACTTTCAACATCTGCACATGTTTCAGGTACACAAGACTATCTTTATTTCAAATTGCCGGGAGATATTACAGCAGATGGAATTAGCAGATATGAAATATCGTTCGATTATTATGCTAATGGTTCATGGTGTGATTGGTTCTATTTGAAAAATGATACAGATATATCTTCATATATCAATATGGATTTCACCACTGGTTGGAAGACTGTTAAAATGACCATAGACCTTGCTAACAAGACATGGACAATTAATGATGCTAAATGCAATCATGAAAATATTCCTTCTACATTAGATAAATCAGATTTAACATTTTTTATCAGACTTCATGGTAATGCGACGGCGGGAGCAACAGTAATGGTTGATAACTTTAATGTGTGCAGGTTAAGCGAAAAGCACAAGCTTTCAACAGATACATTCACAATTATTGAAAAAAAATTCACATATAAGGATGGAATAACAACCGCAGATGTTAAGCTTGCAGTCAATAAACCGGGTGTATATAATTTTACTGCATTTATTGCAGCTTACAAAAGCGACGGGACTACTTTACAAAATGTAGTAGCTGTGCCTGTTTCAACAAATCTTAGCGATACTGTTAAGACGATTGAGGGTTTGTCAATTGCCTCAGACAATAACACTGATTATTGCAAAGTGTTTATTTGGGATATGGCTGACGGAAACTTGGTTCCTCTTACTGAAGCTATTTCATCAGAAGATTAATTGCGGAATTTTAAAGAAACGGAGACTGTTATGAAATATAAATTTAAGCAAAATTTATGTACTTTTCTTGCAGTTATACCAATTGTGGTACAGTTATCTGTACCACAATTGGTATCTGCTGAAACGAAACAGTATGTAAAAGAGCAAATATATTTTGAGGATTTTAATAATATTTCTGATGCAACGCTGGCCTCATGGAATGAAGCATATGTAAAAGAGACTGCACAAAAAGGCAGATGGTATACTGATTCAACAACAACTCCTGTGTTAGACGAGCATACAAACGCGAGCGATAAAGCACTTTCGATGGAAGGGCATAAACAAGGTGATAATAATTTTTTCTATTTTACATTGCCGGGGGATATAGAAGAAGATGGTATAGCCAAGTATGAAATAAGCTTTGATTATTATGCAAATGGCTCGTGGTGCGATTGGTTCTATTTAAAAAATAGTTCAGATACAAATGCTTATATTAATATGAATTATTCACAAGGTTGGAACAGTGTCACAATGACGATTGACCTTGAAAATACCTCTTGGTTTGTTGGTAATGCGCCTTGTAAACATGAAAGTGTTTCATCGGTTTTAAATGGTGAGGATCTGGTTCTGATGGCAAGACTTCACGGTAATGCAAATGCCGGTAATAAGATTAAATTCGATAATTTTAAAGTTTATAAATTTTATGAAAATGTAAATTATGATATTTACGATGAAGCAATTTCTTTATACGATAAGTTTGGTATTATACAAGAGGATCTTAACAATGTTGACATTAAGCTTGGTGAAATAAATATTGATTTTGGAAGTGAAGAACTTGAAGTATTTTCGGATGAATGTATCACTCTTGATGGTAATCTTTCCTACGAAACAAAATTTGAGAATAATAAGCTTTCAATTTTAATTACATCTCAAAAGCTTGAATATAATACCACATATACATTTACTCTTGATGGATTACAGACAAAAAGCGGTAAGGTTGTAACTAAAAAAGAGTTTTCTTTTAAAACTTTGGAGAATGTGCCTATTATTAATGATGGGCAATATATCGAATATGAGGATTTTGAAGATTGGACAAATGATACATGTCTTGAGCATTATGACGATAAGTATATAACTCTCGGAGGATTTAGGACATGGACGGCTACTGGCATAGTCAACGGAAAAGACGGTGGGAAGGCATTAACGCCTATGTATGGTAATATACAGGCCTCGCGCGGACTGCAATACTATTTTGTGCCGAAGCTGGAGAGAGATAATTTTACCATAGATTACGATTTTTATACGGGTGATATTGAAAACTTCTCCGGTATGACACTTGGTGTTTACAGGACAAAGGACGGATATGGAATGAATATGATTCCCTATGACGGTATGACGGCACTCGGCACAAAAACATGGGGACACGTTAAAATAGATTTCGCTGCAGGCACAGGTGCATGGACTGTTAAAATTACAAATGATTTAGATGAAGATGTTTATAATAATTCCGGAACATGGACAGACTCAACAGTTAATTTGTTTGAATGGGTATTTAATTCAATAGATGTAAGCAAAAATAATGCAGATGTAAATGTTCCGAAAATAGATAATTTTATCGTTAATGCTATTTACTTATCAGCACCGAAATTATCCCCAAAGAGTGTGTCAGTATATGAAGGCGATATAATTCAGCCGCTTGATTCGGTTAGTCCGTCTTCAAATAAAATAATTGTTGATTTCGGTCAGAGAATGATGCCCGATGATATGACTAAGGGAAACATTTATATTACAGAAAGCGGTGACCCGAATCCCATTACAACGACAGACCGTTATTCAAATGGAAAATACGAGTTATCACCTGTTGATTACTTGGTCTCGGGAAAGAAATACACTGTGCATATAAATAAATGCCGCAATGTAAACGATATGGAGATGTCACAGGATTACAGCATTGATTTTACAGTCGGAAAAGGTACGGTAAGCACTGAATTGTTTGATATTCTCCAAAACGGTTCTGCCATAGACAGCGTTTCAAAATTGTCACCGGGAAATGCAAATTTACAGATATTATATAATAATTCAACGGGTGAGAAATATTTATTACATTATATATTAGCTTTTTATAAGGGTAATGAATTGGTTTACAGTAAGTATGATACAGCCGAGTTGGGAGATAATTCTGCAGGTCAGATTGAAGAGATAAATGTTTTGATTCCGGAAATGGCTGAAGAATATGACGAGGCAGACATTATTGCTCTGGACAGTTTTAACGGTATGTTACCGATATCAAAAGCTTTGGTACTAAAGTAAAACGAGGTGGAGAGAATGAAGACTATTAAAAAGTTAATAATGGCATTTGTTTTGCTTGGTACTGTTTTTTCTGCTTTTACATATGCAAGTGCTGCAGAGTGTTCGGTAAAAAGAGCTGCACAGCAAAACGAAATTACCGTTTCGGGAAAAACAGAAAATAAGGAATTGTTTTTTGTGCAGATACTTCCAAATGAGATAACTCCCGATGCTATTGAAAATGATTATACAAAAGGCAGTCAAAGTATTTTTGCAAAGACGTTAGAGTCGAACGAGAACGGAGAGTTCGGTTTCAATGTGAAAGTACCTAAAAGCGGTGAGTATGTTGCCTATATAAGGGCGGTATCGGATGACACATTTACATCGCAAAAATTCGTATTTACTATTGAGGAAGAAAAAGATAGTGTTGCGAGTGAGGTAATCAATAAACTTAATAATGGAGAAAGCATTGACGCTGTAAACTATATAAAAGACTTGTTCTGTGATGATACAGTTCTTATAAACTATATTGATGAACTTGTAAATACAGATGAGCAAAATTCGTATTTTTGCTCCAAAATGAAGAAAAAGGGTATTTCGGATTATGACGATTTAGCTTTATGTGCGAAAAAAGCGTTGATTCTGACTGCCACCAAGAACAGCAACGGCCCGGCAAACCTTAAAAAAGTGATGGAAAGCTATAAAGATATAATCGGCATTTCATCGCTTACGGATAAAATGAGCGTATATACTGCAATAAAAGGCGAGTATTCGGATATACCGGATTTTAAAGCGGCATATGATGCTGCTGTTAAACCATCACAAGGTTCGGTAGGAAGCGGCGGAAGTAATTTCCAAGGAACATATACTCCGTCCGGTATTGGCTCAGTGCAGATTGGAACGACAGGTACAAATCAAACAGCAATACCAATCAATATAAGGTTTGAAGACCTTACCTCTGTTGAGTGGGCATACAGGGATATTTCGGAACTTTTTGACAAGGGCATTGTAAACGGTGTATCGGAACATCTGTTCAGACCGAACAATCAGGTCAAGCGTGAAGAATTTGTAAAAATGATTGTATGTGCGATGGGTTTACAAAATGAAGAAGCACAAAGTGCAGGTTTTGCAGATGTGAATTCGGATGCTTGGTTTGAGCCTTATGTCAATATCGCAAAGAAATTCGGCATATCAAACGGTACAGACAATGGCAATTTTGGTGCAGGCATAGGTATTTCAAGACAGGATATGGCGGTAATGATATATAATGCAATGAAACTTAAGGGATATGTTGCTTCAGCACAGATAAACATTTTTGCGGACAAATCCTCTTGTGGAGATTATGCAAATGAGGCAATAGCAGAACTTTGCAATCTCGGCATTATCAATGGCATAGGGGATAATATGTTTGAACCTAACGGGGAAGCGACCCGTGCACAGGCAGCTGTTATTATTAACAGAGCGTTGACGTACTTGGATTGAGAGGTGATATCTTGGTATGATTAAAAAAATAATAACTTTAGTTTTAGTTTTAAGTATGTTGCCGATGACTTTTGTCAGTACATATGCAGAAGATTCAAAAGTAAGTTCCGCTGCAAGCGAAGCATGTGATGTATTGAGTGCTTTGGGATATATCAACAGTGACTATACCGAGGATATGATTGCGGATATAGGAGAGTTTACAAGGGCAGAATTTGCTGTAATGGCACACAAGGTATTCGGAAATGATATGAATTCAAAGGAAGTTTACTATCATGATGTTCCGGCGACACATTTCGCTGCCGAGTCGATTGCGGCTTTGGTTGAGATGAATATCCTGTCCGTTGGCAGTGAAAAATTATTTCGCCCCGATGATGCCATTACAAGAACCGAAGCAGCAAAAATTTTATTGTTTGCGCTGGGCTATGAACCTATGGTGCAAATACGAGGCAGTTGGACAACCGGAATTGACTTAATGGCTAACGATATAAAACTTTATAAAAATGTCAAATCAAGCGGCAGTATTACATATGCTGATATGCTTGTAATGTTTTATAACGCTCTTACATCTGAGATATTAGAGATGGATGAAATAAAGAACGGCACTCCGGTATACAAGAGTAAAGGAGGAACATATCTTTCGGCTTACAGGGATATTTATCTGGGACGTGGCGTTGTTACCGGAGCAGACGGTGTAAGTATTTATGGAGATACAGTCAGGCTTGATAAAATACAAATAGATGATATAGAATTGGAACTTAACGGAATAAATGCTGATGAATTTTTAGGGCGTGAAGTTGAATATATATATTCTTTTGACGAAAAAAAAGAAAAACTTATATGGATAAAAGCAAGAAAAGAAGATGACATTTTATCACTAAACAAATATGAAAACAGACCTAAATTTTCCTCCTCCGGCGATGTTTTGACCTATTATACTCAAGACAATAGAAAAAGAACGGTTAAAGTAAGTAAAAACCTGAATCTGATATTTAATGGTTCCTATGTAACAACGGGAATGAACGAGATTTTAGCAAGTGATTTTTATGAAGTCAGATTAGTAGATAGTTCCAATAGCGGTTCCTATGATGTTGCTATCATAAGTGATTATGAAAATTACCGTATTGTTTCGATTCCGGATGAGAGAACTGTTTATCTTGAATGTTGTGATACAAAAATACCAAACCGTAAAATTGATATTGACAGTTATGAAAAAATAACTTTTATTACACCGGACGGCTCAGGTATAAATCTTTCGGAGATTTCATTTGACAGTATAATAAGCGTGTTTGAATCAAAGGACAATGATGTAATTAAACTTGTTGTATCATCAGACACGATTAAAGGCAAAATAAACTCTGTTTCTGACGAAGATGATTATACAGTATACAGTATTAACGATATCGATTATGTATTTTATAAAACTGATATGAAATCAGATTGCAAGATAAATGATGAAGCGGTATTGTTTCTTGACTTTGCCGGAAGAATTGCAAAGGTTAATGACGGAAGGAAAGCAAATAAATTTGCCTATTTGATTTCGGCACGTTACAAAGAAAAAACGGATGAACTTAATATTAAGATGTATACAAAAGAAACCGGTGTGAAAAAATTTGTGGCAAAAGATAAAATTAAAATTGATGGTGTTCGGTATAAGGATATGAAGTTGGCGTATGGTGTATTAGGAGAAGACGCTTTAAAGCCTCAAGTTGCTGCATATGAGCTTGATGACGAAGGCAATATTATTATGCTTGATTTACCGACTTCGGTTACAGACAAAACAAAAAAGACAAGTGACAATATGCTTGTTAAAATTGAAGAAGGCTCAAAACTCTACGATAACCTCAGCAAACGTCTGGGACATAAAACCATTATGAATTCAGATTCAGTTATCTTCGGAGTGCCGAGCAATGTGCAAACTGCGGATAATAAAGAATATGCGGTAGCTTCGGTTTCAAATCTTGAATTTGAAAGAACTTATGAATATATATCATACTCATATACACTTGATGATGAATACTTTTTTACTGATGTTTTAGAATTAAAAGCAAATTTGGGTGTTGCTTACTGGGTATCGACACGTTTTGCTGTTGATAAAGTGAATGTTGGATTAAATGAAGATGATGAACTGGTTTATTTTGCAGAGGGGTATCATGGTTCCGAAAAGAAAAAAATTAAATTGAGAACAACATGCAAACCCAATCCGGAGGAACTTCATCCGGGAGATGTTATTAGTGTTGAAAGCAGGATAGGTGACGAAGTAATAGCTTATACGGTATCGTATTGCCCTCATACAGACCCGCATACACATGTTGCAACAAATACCGGATACAGTACCGGTAGTTGGTTTGATATTATAGGATATGTATATGATATTAAGGATCAAGTTGTTAAAATCAGTTATGATGATCCGTCTGATTGGCAGCAAATGGTCTCGCTGCAAAATAGTAAGATATTGCTTTACGATTCAAATGACAGAAAAGCTAGATTTAGTGAAATTGCTCCTGAGGAAATAATAACATATAAGGTGGCAGGCAGCGGTTGTGATAAGGTATATGTATATATAAATAGTTCCCAAATGAGAAATTTTGTTGTATTCAGATAAGAAAGGAAGATATTTATTATGAAAATGAGTAAAGTATTAATTGGAATTTTGTCATTGGCAATGAGTATATCCATGATTACGGGATGTACAAAGACAAACAGCAACGGTAAAAACAGCGAAGGAAAAACAGAAATTTCCGTCGGAAACTGGCCGGCAAAGGAAGGTGACGATTTAACAAGAATTAATAATCAAAAGGACGAATTTGAAAAAGAAAATCCTGATATTTCAATAGTTCCCGATACATGGGCATTTGACCTTCAAACATTTTATTCAAAGGCTGCGGCAGGGCAGCTTCCTGACCTTTACTATGCAAACTTTACCGAAATTGAAAAGATTGCATCAGGCGGTTATTATTCGGATTTAACAGAGGCATTAAAGAAGCTCGGTTATGACGGTGTTTGGAATGAAAGTGTGTTAAAACTTATTTCAAGAAACGATGAAATCGTTACATTCCCGACAAATGCATATTCACTTGGTCTTGCATACAATGTTGACCTGTTCCAAAAAGCCGGTCTTATGAATGCAGACGGAACCCCGATGCAGCCAAAGGATTGGGATGAGGTTGTTGAATTTGGCAAGAAGATTAAAGAAGCAACAGGTAAGGCAGGATTTATTATCCCTACAATGAATAATTGCGGCGGTTGGATTTCAACACCGATTGCTTGGAGTTTCGGAACTGAATTTATGAAGTCAGAAGGTGAAGGAAAATATAAGGCAACTTTTGATTCCGATGAATTTGTTAGTGCAATGCAGTTTATCAGTGATTTAAAATGGAAGCATGATATTTTTGGAGACAATGCCCTTATTGACCTTGATGAATACTTTAAGCAATTTGCACTCGGAAATGTCGGTATGATAATTGCCGCAGGCAACTTTACAGACAGCGTTTATAAATATGAAATGCCACTCGAAAAAATAGGCATCATGGCAATTCCGGCAGGACCTAAAAAGCACGTAACATTAACAGGCGGCTATACTGCAACTGTTGCAGACGGTGCATCTGAGGAGCAAATCGAAGCTGCAATTTTGTGGCTTGAAAAGTCGGGAAAGACATTTAAAATTAATGATGACAGCAGAGCAAATGCAGATAAATCATACAGCCAGATGGCTGCGGATAAAAAAGCTATCGGTATCAGAGGACTGTCTGTGTTTAACGAGGCTACTGAACTTGAGCAACTGATAACAGAAATGATTGATAAGTATAAAAATATCGATTTAAATCACGTTAAGTTATATAATGATTCGTTAAGTGACACATCTATCGAACTTCGCCCGGAAGAGCCTGTATGTGCTCAAGAACTATACGCTGTTGTTGATGGTATCATTCAGGAAGTATTAACAAACAAAAATGCTGATATTAAGGCTCTTGTTAAAAAAGCGAATGAAGATTTTCAACATAACTATTTAGATAATCTCGATTAATGTAAAGCAAAGAAAGGATGCCGCAATATGGTTTTGGAAGATAAGAAAAGATTAAAATTGCAAAAAAAGCAAAAAATAAAGTTATCATTAAGTGCGTGGGTGTTATTGCTCCCTGCCGTAATTGTACTTTATATTATGATATGGCGTCCGTCTGTAATGGGGATAGTGTGGTCCTTCTTTAAAATGAAGGGCTACACGCCAACCGAATTTATAGGATTTGAAAATTATATCAGGGTTATCGGAGATACTCAGTTTTTGCCTGTTTTATGGAATACGGTTCAGTATGTTTTCTGGAGTTTTGTTATAGGATTTATTCCTCCTGTTATCATAGCATTTATGTTAAATGAGATGCTTCATTTCAGGAATGGGCTAAGAACGATAATATATCTGCCGGCAATATTACCCGGAATTACAATACTTCTGTTGTGGTATTTTATTTATTATCCTAACGAAGTAGGTATGCTCAATATGATATTATCAAAATTTGGGATGGAGCCTTACATATGGCTTAATGATTCAAGATTTACAATTTTGTATATTGTAATTGAGATGACATGGGCAGGATTTCCCGGTACTATGTTTTTATACTACACAACAATACAGGGTATTGATTTATCATTATATGAGGCGGCAACAATTGATGGTGCAGGTCCATTAAGGAGATTTATTCATGTGTCAATTCCGCAAATTTCAGGTTTGTTGGTACTCAATATTATAAGGCAGCTTATAGGTGTATTTCAGGTGATGCAAGAACCTATGGTTATGACAGGCGGAGGACCGAACGGTGCATCAACATCACTTGGATATCAGCTTTATCAATATGGTTTTGTTCAAGGAAGAGTAGGTCAGGCTTTGGCACTCGGAACAATCACGTTTTTTATATTAATATTTGCCACATGCTTCTACTTTTATTTGAATAAAAAGGTAGAAGAAAATCAATAAAGGAGGAGGACAGATAATGAGAAACTTTTCATCTAAACAAGCAGGAATCATTATGCAAAATGATTTGAAATCATTTAAAGGAAAACTCCTTTATTGGGTATTCTTTGCAATATTGATTATAATTTGTCTTACAACTTTTTTTCCGGCAATATGGATGTTTTTAACGGCATTCAAGTCTACGCAGGAAATATACTCATCAACGGCATTTATACCCAAAGATTTTTCTTTGCCTTATGCATATGAAAGAATTGCAGAAGCGTGGAAATGTCTTGAACTTGGAAGAAGTATGGTAAATACGCTGATAGTGTCGGCAGGAAATGTTGTTGCTCAAATATTTGTATGCGGATTGGCTGGATATGTGCTGTCAAAACTAAGAGTAAAAGGAACAAGAATTATATTTGTGCTTGTGGTCTGGACAATGATGATGCCCGGCGTAATAAGAACAGTACCTACATATATGTCCTATATTTCGTTCCCACTTATCATTGACGATAAGCTGAACATAGGAACAAACTTTAATATATTAGATACATATTGGCCTTTATGGCTTGGGGCTGCAGCTAACAGTTTTAATATTATTTTGTTTAAAAACAACTTCGATGCAATTCCTACATCACTTGTTGAGGCAGCCAAAATAGACGGTGCCGGTAATTTTAAAATATTTTATAAAATAATGATTCCTATTGCCTCACCTGTTGTGATATTTATATGTATCGGGGCACTCAGCAGTGCATGGGCTGACTATTTCGGACCGTATCTTGTACTAAAAGATGCTGCTAAAATGACAACCCCGGCAAGAATCTTTTTACTAAAAAGCGATAAAACCGTCACTACCAATATTTATATGATGGGACTTATCTTTGCAAGTATTCCGTCATTGATTATTTTCTGTATATTTCAGAAATATATTATGGGCGGCGTAACTTTGGGTGCTGTAAAAGGATAACTAAAAATGTGCCAAAATCAAATATGGTTTTGGCGTGTGAATTTAATAAAATTGAGGAGAATAAGCATGACAAAAATAAGACCATCAGCTGTACCGCTTATGGTATTTGACCCGTATTTTTCAATATGGTCATTTGCAGACAGTCTATATGATAATTCCACAAAGCATTGGACAGGTGCAAGAAATGCAATGACCGGCATTGTCAGATGCGGAAGCAACGTTTGGAAATTTATGGGGGAATTAGCTGACAGGGAATACTACTATTGTGAACCTGACTCAATAAAACAAACAAATGTTTTGGTAAATCCCACGATAACGGAGTACACCTTTGAAAACGAAATATTACTTTTGAAAGTGAGATTTATAAATCCCGTTTTGGCAGATGAACTTCTCATTATGTCAAGACCGTTGGGATATATTGAGTATGAAGCAGAAAGCAAAACTGGCGAAGAAGTCGAAGTATATTTTGATATTTCGGCTGAAATTGCTGTTGATAATTATGATGATAATGTAAAATTGTTTAGTTCCGAACTTGGAATTTACTGTGGAAAAGCTGTTCAGAATGTGTTAAACAAGAGTGGAGACGCAGTCAGAATAGATTGGGGATATCTGCATCTTTTGGATGAAGACGCATATTTTTGTAATGGCTTTACAGGAAGGAACAATTTTGTATTGAATAAACCGGTGGATTTGCAGATGGAAAACTTACCGACAGACGGAAGAGAGGATAGCGTTCCGTGTGGTACAAAAATATTGAATGCCGGTGATGAGGTGTCTGTGCATACAGATAATCCGGTAATGGCGGTCAGAAAAAAAGGAAGTTATGGCAGAATTGCAATAGCGTATGACGATATAAAGTGTATAGATTATTTTGGTAAACAGCTTGATTCGTACTACAAAATTAACGGTGACTCATTTGTTGATATGTGTAAAAAGGCACTTGATGAGTTTGAGAGCGTAAAAGAAAAATGTATAGTTTTTGATAAAAATCTCACAGATAAAGCGAAGATAATAAGTGATAAATATGCAGAAATAATATCGCTTTCATACAGGCAGGCTGTCGCCGCACATAAATTGTGTTTTGATGAGGAAGGGCTGTTGTTTATCAGCAAGGAATGTTATTCTGATGGCTGTGCCGCAACGGTGGATGTTACATATCCTTCAATGCCGCTGTTTTTGTTATCAAATCCGGAACTTGTAAAAGGTATGCTAAAACCGATCTTTAAATATGCAAATACAGATATGTGGGATTTTGAATTTGCTCCGCATGATGTCGGAATATATCCGATACTGAATAAACAGTCTTATGGTTATGAAAAAGATGATCCGGAATGGACAATCAGCCGTCAGATGCCAATTGAGGAATGCGGTAATATGCTTATATGCACTTTTGCAATATGCAAAGCACTGGGTGATAACTCATATGCAACAGAAAATAAGGATTTATTGCTAAAATGGGGCGAATATCTTGTAATGTTTGGCAAAGATCCCGGCAATCAGCTTTGCACTGATGATTTTAACGGACATCTTGACAGAAACTGTAATCTCAGTATAAAGGCGATTATTGCTATTTATGCTTGCGGTGAATTATTTGGCATTGACGAATATAAGAAAATCGCTGAAGAATATGCTGCTTGGTGGAAAGAAAATGCTTTGGAGAATGACCATTACAGAATGGCATTTGGAGCGGATAACACATGGAGCATCAAGTATAATATGGTATGGGATAAAATCTTCGAATTTGGTTTGTTTAATGATGTTTATAAAACAGAAAGCGATTTTTACATATCAAAACTGCAAAAATACGGTATTCCTCTTGATTCAAGAGGAGATGTGGCAAAGAATGATTGGGTAATTTGGGTATCGGCTTTGTGCGATGACAAGGATAAGCGTGATGCCATTGTAGAATCGGTGTGGAATATGGTAAATGAAACAAAAACACGTGTTCCGATAACAGACCATTATGATGTAAGGACTGCAATGCAATGGAGATGGGCTGAATATTACACTTGGGCAGGCTTTCAAAACAGAAGTGTTGTTGGTGGATTTGCAATTTTAATGTTATGAATATAAATGAGGTAGTAAAATGATTTACAAAAATGCAGAGCTGTTTAATGTCGGAGAAATTATTGAAAACAATGACGGCAGTGTTACATGGCTCAGAATACCGCAAAAGGTTTATGATAAACTTGAAACAGGTGAACAAGGTCAAAGAATGGCACGTGGAGCAACAGGTGTTGAATTGCGTTTTGTTCTCAAGGGCGAAAGTGCTGTTATAAAAATGAGTTGTGCATCTGTCGATGGTAGATTCCATGTTTACAGAGGCGGTGTTCAAGGTGGATGGTATGATCACGAAAATCATAAGGTTGTACTTGGTGAGCCGGAGCAATTTGAAATCACAAAGGTAGAAGAACCCGATAAAGTCAAAATAATGCATGAAAAACTGAAGCTTGACTGGGACAGCAATGTTGTAAGAATTATTTTTGATAAAGGTATTTTTAATATTTATGATATTGTCGGTGATATAGAACCGCCAAGACCCGAACAATGTCCAAAGCAAACAATGCTGTGCTACGGCTCATCAATTACGCATGGCTCAAATGCACTTGATATGTCGCATGCATGGGCGTCTGTTTTAGGATATAATTTGAATGTTGATGTACGAAATCTTGGCATGGCGGGCTCGTGCTGGATGGAATCGGAATTTGTCAACTACATAGCCTCAGAGGGTGAAAAAGGATTATGGGATTTGGCAACACTTGAACTTGGCGTTAATGTTCTCGGCTGGGAAACGGAAAAATTCAGAGAAAGAATAAAAAATACAATCAAGGAGATTGCCGGCAGAAATACGGACAAACCGATTTTTGTTATTTCTCCTTTCTATTTATGTGCCGAAGATTTTGACAAAAATTGCAAAGCAAAGTTATGGCGAGAAATTATAGAGAATACCGTTAAAGAGTTTGATTTTTCTAATGTAACATATATTAATGGTTTAGACGCATTAGGTGATATGTCCGGAATGTCTGCGGATTTAATCCACCCGAATATTTATGGGGTTCAACGAATTGCAGATTATTTGACAGAAAAAATAAAATCAGTATTAAAAGGGGAATTTTGAATGAACGGTTGGTTAAGAGATAAAAGCAGATGGGAGAAAATCAGAACTGATGAAAAGTATTCGATGCTTAGAGATATAATATCTGCGAAGTATGAAGAATTAAAAGATGTTCAACTGCCGCAATTAACATTTAGCCTGTTCATTAACGGAATAAAAACAGGTGACAGAATTTCATATGAAACTGTCTATTTTAAAAGACGTGAATATCTTACATTATACACTTTGCTTACTTTGATATATCCTGATGATACTCTATATCTTGCAAAACTTGAGGATACTATATGTTCTGTCCTTGAAGAATATACATGGAGTTTGCCTGCACATCTGCCTGCTGACAGGCTTAATTCGCCGTGTCATATAGATTTGTTTGCGGCTGAAACGGGCTTGTATATGACGGAAATTAAGCATATATTATATGACAGATTATCACCTCTTGTTATAGAGAGAATTACACAAGAGGTAGACAGAAGAATTATTCAGTCATTCAGAAACAATTATTTTATTTTTGAGGATTTTAAATCTAACTGGGCAGGAGTTTGCGGCGGCTCGGTAGGGGCAACACTTTTATATGAAAACCTTGATGTTTATATGGAGGTTAAGCCGAGAATTGAAAAGTGTATGGAAAATTACCTTGCAAGCATTGACGACGAGGGGGTTTCGAGTGAGGGAAGTGCATACCTTCAATACGGATTGACATTCTATTTGGTATATAATGATTTGTTAAAGCTTGAAACATATAACAGGATTGATAATGTAAATACCGAAAAGATGAGAAGTATAATAAGATTTATGAGCGGAATAAGCTTAAGTAAAGATGTAGTATTCCCATATGCAGATGGTGGCGGTAAGCAGGCTATGGATTTTTGGATAGTAAATTATCTGAGAAAAAATGTAAGTGATGAACTGCCTGCATTTTATGCGACCGATATATTCAGCTTCAGATTGACATCTACAATAAGGAACTTTTTCATGTATGAGCCTGTTGAGAAAGGCGAACTTTCAAACAAGACAACATATTTTAAAAATTTCGGTGCAATTGTAATAAGAAAGGATACATATGCTATAGGTATTAAGGCAGGTCATAATCAAGAAGAGCATAATCATAATGATGTAGGTTCATTTTCACTTGTTGCAGATAACAAACAGCTTCTTTGCGACTTGGGTGCACCGCTTTATACTATGCAAAGTCTGAAAGTGGAAAATTATGACAAGGTTATTCAAAGGTCGTCCTTTGGACATAATGTTCCGATAATAAATAATCTTCCTCAACATTATGGCAGAGAATTTTGCGGAACAATGAATGTTGATGGTGATGTTGTAAGAATTGATTTTAACAAGGCATATAATACCGAAATTAACAAGCTTACCAGAACTTTTAAATTTAAAGAAAACGAAATAATATTAAAGGATGAATTTGATGAAAATGTAACATGGACTGACAGATTTGTATCATTAATCAAGCCTGAAATATCAGATGGAATGGTTAAAATTGATTGCCTTAATATCATTTTTGATGAAAAATTGCTATCAGTTGACATTAAAAAAGTTGTAGAAAAGAATCATGCCAATATTGATACAGATATTTATTTGATTGATTTTGAAAGAAAAAATAACGGTGATGTGGTAGAGTATAAATTTACTTTTGACAAGGGCACTATAAGAGGATAACCTATCGTGTTTGGCATAATGAAATGGAGAGATTATTATGAAGAGAAAAGAATTAGCGGAATTAGCATTTAAAGAATGTTGCAGTATTGAAACAGCAGTACCTCAAGGTGCAAAAAACGGTCTTCCGTTTTGGAATATAGAATCAAGACAGTTTATGTATGCATTCCGACATTTCATTTTACAGAGATAAGAGGCTGCAAAAAATATCGTTATGATGCAGTTGATGAAAATGGGGCAAAGCATTCGTTTGAGGCAGAGGATTGTTGTGTTTCACTTGCTTCTGTACAATATCCGATGGTTACCGGAGGAACGATAGTTTTTTCAACATTGATAGATTTAATAAGAAAAGAAAAGGTTTCAAAAAGAGAAATAACAGCGACAATAATTGCTTTTGTTTCGTCTTGTTTAATGGCAATATAAATAATGGAGGACACTTTAATGGATATTAGCAGATATATAAAAAATAAATATGAAAAACCACTTGATAACATTGCACAAAATGGGGGAATGTGCAGAATATTCAGAAGGATTGCATGTGTTGGTGACAGTCTTTCTTCGGGTGAGTTTCAAATCACAAATAAAGACAACACATTTTCATATTTTGATATGTTTGAGTATTCTTGGGGTCAACATATAGCACACTTAACAGGGGCTGAAGTTCTTAATTTTTCAAGAGGTGGAATGTCAGCAAAGGAATATATGGATGGGTTTGCTGATATGAATGGCTTTTGGAAACCTGAAAAGGCTTGTCAGGCATATATTATAGCACTTGGCGCAAATGATTTGAACTGGTTAGAACATGAGGTGGGAAGTGTTGATGATATCGACTTATCTGATTATCACAATAATAAAGACACCTTCGCAGGATATTATGGAGCAATAATTCAAAGATATAAAAAAATACAACCGAGAGCAAAGTTTTTCCTTGTTACCTTGCCGAGACATGAAGGCGCATTCGCAAAACAAAAGGAGCAAAGAGATTTACTTGAGAATATGACAAAAATATTCGATAATTCATATTTAATAGACTTATACAGTTATGCACCGATATATGATGATGTAATAAAAGAAAACTTCTTTTTAAACGGACACATGAACCCGAACGGGTATGTATTTTCGGCAGATATGATTGCATCATATATTGATTATATTGTAAGAAATAATCCAAAGGATTTTGAAGAAATCGGCTTTATCGGTACAGATATAACAGATTGTAAGGACGTGGAGGAAATCAAATGAATTATACAGAATTATTAGCAAAAATAGTGAATAAGGAAAAAGAAAACGTAAAGAAAATCGGAGCGGAATTTCCGTATAATGATGTTGATGGTGAATATAAAAATGCACATTTAAGCTGGTGGACAAATGGATTTTATCCGGGACTATTATGGATATGTTATATGGCAAGCAATGAAAGAATATTTAAAAATACCGCAATAGAAATTGAAGAAAAGTTTGATAAGCTTATTGAAGAATATATAAACCTTGACCACGATGTCGGTTTTATGTGGCTTTTAACATCAGGAATACATAATAAGATTGATAAAAACGAAAGAAGCCGCCAAAGATTGTTGCATATGGCAAATATTCTTGCAGGAAGATTTAATATTAAAGGCAATTTTATTCAAGCTTGGAACGGAACAGAAAATCTTGCAATTATTGACTGTATGATGAATTTGCAACTGTTATTCTGGGCTACAAAGGAAACAAAGCAAGCAAAATACTATCATATAGCTGTTGCTTATTGTGATACTGTTTTAAAATATTTTATCGACGATGATGGTGCGGTAAGACACATTTGTGAATTTGACGCAAAAACAGGTGAATATATAGGTGCATTAGGCGGACAGGGCTTTGCACCGAACAGTTCATGGTCGAGAGGTGCAGGCTGGGCAATATACGGAATGGCTATGGCATATGAACAAACAAATGAAAAAAGGTATCTTGATGCAGCGTGTAAGGTTGCAAAATTCTTTGTTTCACAGTTGGGTGACGATTATGTACCTGCTTGGGATTTCAGAGCAGATAATGCATATATTAAGGATGCATCTGCCGGCGCAATAGCGGCAAATGGATTTCTTGAAATATATAAATTTAATAAGGATGAATGGTATAAAAAGCAAGCGGAGAAACTCATAAATGGAATAATTGAACAATGTTCTTGCTTTGATAATTCAAGACAGGCTATTGTTACAAAATGTACTGCAAATTTACCGGGAAATGATGATATTGAGGTTGGCTTGATTTATGGCGATTATTATTTTGTGGAAGCTGTTTATAAATTAGCAAACGAGAATTACGAGTTGTTGTGGTAAAGCATTCTTTGCAAATTGAGAATTAAGGAGAGAAATGCTATGAGTTTAATAAATATTAATAAAACAGATTTACTTGTATCTCCGATTTGTATGGGGACGGCTGTTATTGGCAGTATGTTAAATGAGGAAGAAAGCTTTAAACGGCTTGATATGTTTTATGAAGTGGGTGGAAGGTTTCTTGATACATCAAATGTATATGCAGACTGGATTGAAGGCATCGAAAAAAGTGTATCGGAAAAGACAATCGGCAGATGGATAAAGGATAGGAATTTATGTTCTGAGATTGTTGTTGCAACAAAAGGCGGACATGGAGAATTACATGGAGAAATAATAGGTAAAACCAGATTAGAGAAAAATGAATTAAATGAGCAAATTCAAAATAGCTTAAACAATTTATGCGTTGATTCCATTGGGTTGTATTATTTACATAGAGATGATATTTCTATTCCGATAGAAAATATTATGGATGTATTATTTGAAAATATTGATAAGGGATATATAAAAAATATAGGTTGCACTAATTGGTCTTTGGAAAGAATGAAGCTTGCAAATGAGTATGCCCAAAAGTGTAAAAAAGCCGGGTTTGTTGTAAGCTCGGACAGATGGTCTTTGGCAAAATTTAAGCCCGATAAAGACCCGTCAATCGTTCCTTTCAATAATGACAGATATAAGTATATGAAGAAAAGCAATCTTACCGAAATACCTTTTCAATCTATGGGCAGAGGGACGATTTCTTTAATTGCAGAGGGTAAGAAGCCTGAGGATAACTATAATTTGAATGAAAACTATGTAATAGCCGAAAATGCTTTGGAAATTGCAAAAAAGTATAATACAACCGTTGCGGCAATTTCAATAGCATATTTGGTTAATCAGGATATTGATGTTATTCCCATTATGTTTTTTGATAACGAACAACAAATAAAAGAAGCATTTTATGGGGCAAGCATAAAGCTGTCAAAGGAAGAAATGATAAAACTAACTGTTTAATTTGCAATAGGAGGCAATTATGTTTTTGCGTTTTTCTGAAAAAGATATAAAACTTTGCTTTAATATTACAGAGGACGATCGTGTTCTTTTGTCCTCTTTTTCAAATGTAGAAAAAGAATTTGCCGAGGAGAGAGTGTCAGATGATGTATGTTCTGCTGTGGCGATACATATTGCGGGAGAAAATCTCGATGACCATCACGGTGCTAAACATACGGGGACAAGCTGTGAAAAAACGCTGAAATATGTAAAGCATTCATTTTATAAAAATAATTACGGAAATAAGCTGGAAATCGAGTTAAAAAATGAAAAAATAAGGGTTATACTTAATTATCAGTTTTTTGATGACATTTCAACAATTAAGGTATGGACAGATATTATCAATGTATCGCAGGATGTTGTAGGACTTGAATATGTATCGTCATTTGCACTTACGGGATTATGTAATAACGATGATGCAAAAACTGCAAATGAAAAATTGGAAGTTTATATTCCTCACAATTCATGGGTGCGAGAGTTAAATTGGAAAAAATATACCTTGTCGGAATTAGGATTTGAAAATGTAAGTTCTTTCTCTACCAAAAGAATAAGTATAAGTAATACAGGTTCTTGGTCATCAAAAGAATATTTGCCAATGGGAGTTATAACGAATACTTTTGAAAACAGCACAATAATGTGGCAAATAGAAAATAATGGCTCATGGCAATGGGAAATCGGGGACATAAAAGATTTAATGTATTTGAGATTATCAGGACCTACTGAAGCGGAAAATCATTGGTATAAGGAATTAAAACCAAATGAAAACTTTACAAGTGTACCTGTTGCAATATCTATAGGTAAATCATTTGACGATGCTTTAGCGGAAATGACAGAATACAGAAGAAGGATAGTAAGAAAGAACAAAAGCGATGAATGTTTACCTGTAATATTCAATGATTATATGAATTGCTTGTGGGCAGAGCCTACCACGGAAAAAGAAATTCCTGTAATTGATTGTGCCGCTGAACTTGGTGCTGAATATTATTGTATGGATGCCGGGTGGTATGCAGACGGTACATGGTGGGAAACGGTTGGTGAGTGGCAGCCGTGCGAGTGGAGATTTAAAAACGGCATTAAGGAAGTATTTGATTATATAAGACAAAAGGGAATGATTCCCGGAATATGGCTTGAAATAGAGGTTATGGGAATAAATTGTCCGATACTCGACCAATTTTCAGATGATTGTTTCTTTATGCGTCACGGAAAGCGTGTTATAGATCACGGCAGGTATCAGCTTGATTTCAGAAATGAAAAAGTTAGAGCCTTTGCAAACTCGGTCATAGACAGAGTGGTGTCTGAATATGGCGTAGGATACATAAAAATGGACTATAATATTGACGCAGGTATCGGAACAGAGATAAACGCAGATAGTTTTGGCGATGGACTTTTAGAACACAACAGAGCATACCTTAATTGGATAGAGAGTATAATGGACAAGTATCCCGAATTGATAATAGAGAATTGCTCAAGCGGTGGAATGAGAATTGATTATGCAATGCTTTCAAAACATTCAATTCAATCTGTAACAGATCAGGAAAGTTGTGTAAATATGATCCCGATTGCAGCGGCTGCCACAACGGCGGCACTTCCCGAACAGGCGGCTATTTGGTCATATCCAATGGCAAATGAAACATTAAATCTGACGACTGTTAATATGGTTAATTCAATGCTTTCGAGAATGCATTTAAGCGGAGAAATAACAAAGCTATCAGCTGAACAAAAGCAAATAGTAAGCAGTGGAGTAAAAAAATATAAAGAAATAAGAAAATATATATCCCAAATAACTCCGTTTTATCCGTTGGGATTACCTGAGTATAATGGTAAATGGCAGTGCGTCGGTTATAAATCGGAAGAAAAAATGTTTTTGGTAGTGTGGAGAATGAATTCTGAACAGGACGAAATTTTAATTCCGATAAATTTAGATAAAGCAAATATCGTATTTGGCTTAGGCAATGTTGGGATGCTTGACATCTCAAATAGTGGATTGTCGGTTGAAATTAAGGAAAAATTCAACGCTGTAATTATTGAAGCAGATTTGGGCGGAGGAAATAGTTAATGGTTAAGATAAATGTATACGGAAACAGAATATTTGATCTTGAAGAAGGATTACAATTAGTATCAATTACTCGTGGATTTGACTTGTCTGAGGACGGAATTAAGGTGGAAGTGGTTAATGAGGGTGACGGATATTCAATTAAGGGAAAAGACGGACAATACATATTAACATATGGTAAAAAGCATGAATTTTTCAGAGCAATATCAATTCTTGTAGGACTAATTGAAAATGGCGACAATGAAATTAATACATCAGAAAAAGAAATGCTTGAAATGTGTGGCGTTATGCTTGATTGTTCAAGGAGAGCGGTCCCGAAAAAAGAAACTGTTATAACACTTCTTTCTCGTCTTGCTATGATGGGAATGAATACATTTATGCTGTATACGGAGGATGTGTATGAACTTGAAGATTATCCGTATTTTGGATATATGAGAGGGAGATATACTAAAGAGGAGCTTAAAGAAATTGCAAACACGGCAAAGAATTTTGGTATAGAGCTTGTTCCTTGTATTCAAACTTTAGGACACCTTGCATCAACACTTCGTTGGGAATATGCCGATAAAATAAAGGATGACAAAGATGTTTTGTTAATTGGTGAAGAAAAAACATATTGCCTGATTGAGAGTATGATTAAATTTTGGCGTGAGATTTGTGATACTGATAAAATTCATATCGGTATGGACGAAGCTGAAGGAGTAGGACTTGGCGAATACCTTAACAAACATGGATATTGCGATAGATTTGAAATAATGACCAAGCACATAGATAAGGTTTTGGGAATTACAAAAAAATACGGATTTAAGCCTATGATTTGGAGCGATATGTTTTTCAAAATAGGTTCAGAAAAAAGAGACTATTATGACCTTGATACTAAAATTCCAAAGTGGCTGCATGATAAAATACCCGATGATATTTCACTTGTATATTGGGATTATTACCATGAAGATAAAAGCTTTTATAATACAATGCTTGCTAATCACAAGAAAATAAGTGATAGAATATTATTTGCAGGCGGAGCGTGGACATGGAGAGGTATGGGACCTTTATTTTCAAAAACATTTGATACATCATATCCGGCACTTTCAGCTTGTTGTGAGCAAGGAATTAAGAATGTGTTTGTTACAATATGGCATGATGACGGTGCAGAGGTAAACTTTAATACAATGCTCCCCGGAATACAGCTTTTTGCAGAGTATAATTACTGTAAGACTGTAGATATGGATAGATTAAATCGCAATTTTAAACTGTGTACGGGATTTGATGCAGAGGCGTTTTATTTACTTGACCTTGATAGCTTGAATGTAAAAAAGAGAGATGCTCTTGCGGTTTCAAAACAGGTATTATATCAGGATGTGCTATGTGGGATATTTGATAAAAACAATGCTTGTTTTGATTTGAAATCAATTTATACGAAAAAGTTAGAAAGACTCAACTCATTGCCTTCTCAGAAAGATATGGACACCTTGTTTGATTATTATAGAGTGCTTTTGAAGCTATTGATAAAAAAATGTGATATAGGAATAAAAATCAGAAAAACATATGAGGCTGATAACAAAGAATTACTTTTGAAATATGCCGATGATATAGATGCAATTTATTCGGATTATGAAGAATATCACGAAATACTGTATAAGCTGTGGCACGAAACTAATAAGACATTGGGATTTGAACAATTTGAAATAAGAATAGGCGGTGCAATGTTAAGGCTGCGAACAACTCAAAGAAAAATCAGAGAATATTGCAAAAATGAAATTTCAAGTATAGGTGAGCTTGATGAAAAGCTTTTATGGTTTGGAGGAGAAAATACAAAGGGAATGTTACTTGAAACTTTCAATTATGATTCTATGCATATATAGCTGGAGGAGTGTTAAGGAGGACTTAAAATGGAGAGGGATTTTGGTAAAAAAGAATGGATTATTCCCGATGGATTTATGAGTGATACCCAAAAGGGAGAATTAGTGAGTCATGAAGCAGTTTGTGTACTTAACCTTTCTGAGATTACAGCAGAGATAAAAATCACTGTATTTTTTGAAGACAGAGAGCCGATTGAAGGATTTACGGCTACCTGCTTACCGAATAGGACTAATCATATAAGATTGGATAAAATTATAGGGAAAAATAATATAAAAATACCACATGAAGTTCCATACGCTGTTTTGATTGAGAGTAACACCCCTATAATTTGCCAGCATAGCAGAATGGATGTTACACAACCTGAAATGGCTTTAATGACGACAATAGCTTATTAGTAGTATAGGGAGGAAAATGAAATGAAATTTGCATTGTATTTTGGAAATCGTGGCTTTATGCCTGCGGAACTCATCGAAGGTGCAAGAGAGGATATGGTAAAAGCTGTAACAGATGCAGGCTTTGACTACATAATGATGGACAAGGATGCTACACGCTATGGTGCGGTTGAAACTCGTGATGAAGGCAGAATTTATGCAAAATGGCTCAAATCTCACGAGGGAGAATATGATGGTGTTATTCTTTGTATGCCGATATTTGTTGATGAAAATGGTGCAATCACTGCACTTCAAGATGCAGGTGTGCCTATTTTGATGCAGGCATATCCTGATGAAATAGGAAAAATGGATTTTCAGCACAGACGAGATGCGTACTGCGGTAAATTCTCAGTAACTGATGTATTTGAACAGTACAAAGTTCCATATACAGTTATGACACCTCATGTGGTACATCCATTAACAACGGAATTTGCAGAGAATCTGGTTGATTTTGCTGCTGTTTGTCGTGTTGTAAAGGGTATGAAGAGGTTTACAATCGGCTGTATAGGTGCAAGAACTACTGCCTTTAAGACAGTTCGTTTTGATGAACTTACAATGCAACGTCACGGCATCAATGTTGAAAGTTTTGACCTATCAGAACTGTTTGAATTTGTCCGTGCAAAAGCCGATGACGATAAAAAGGTTTTGGAAAAGAAAAAAGCTCTTGAAAACTATACAGACTTTTCAAATGTTCCGGAAGATAAAAAGATTATGCTTTCAAAAATCAGCGTAGTTATTGATGAATACATAGAAGAATATCATTTAGATGCTATTTCTCTTCGCTGCTGGAACGAAATGGAAACATATTTGAGAGTTTGCCCATGTGTGCTATTGTCTGAACTAAATGACAGAGGTATTGTAGCATCTTGTGAAATTGATATGTGCAGTGCAATTACAATGCGTGCGTTATCGCTTGCAACCGAAGGACCTGCCGCTTGTCTTGATTGGAACAACAATTACGGCGATGACCCCGATAAGGTTATCCTGTTCCATTGTGGTTCAACTGCTCAGAAACTTATGGCAGGCAAAGGTACGGTGACATCACACAAGATGTTTGATAAGGGCGACCCCGGAAGCGGTTGGGGAACAAATGAGGGCAGAATTGCAGCATTTCCGATGACTTTCTCAAACTGTAAAACAGAGGATGGAAAAATTACAATCTATTTTAGTGAAGGTGAATTTACTGACGATAACATTGAAAAAGAGTTTTTCGGGTGCGGTGGAGTGGCTAAAATTGATAACCTGCAAAACAAGTTAATTAAGCTTGCAAGAGGCGGATTTAAGCATCATACAACCGTTGCAAACGGACACGTTAAGAATATACTTGAAGAAGCATTTAAGTATTATTTGGGATATGATGTGGTTTCAATCGAGGACTAAAAAATGAATATTGCAGGACTTGATATAGGAACGAGCGGATGTAAGTTATCCGTTTATGATGATAAGGGAAATTTTGTGTATAACTCATATAAGGAATATGATGTTTTAAGGCGCGACGGAGCACAAACGATTGATGCAAATGCTATATATGCTGCCGTTTTGGAGGTAATAAAGGACTGTGCCGAAAAGTGCGATATATCTGCTATCGGTGTAACAACCTTTGGCGAAACCTTTGTTGCGCTCGATGAAAATGATAATGTGCTTCTTCCGTCAATGCTGTATACCGACCCGAGAGGCGATAAAGAGGTACAAAATCTAATAGACAAGCTTGGCGAGGATAGACTTACATATATTTCAGGTGTTAAACCGCATCAAATGTATTCACTTCCAAAGATTATGTGGATAAAGAATAACGAACCTGAAATATATTCTAAAATCAAAAGAATACTTTTGATGGAGGATTTTATCGTGTATATGCTAACCGGCATTGCTCAGATTGACTATTCTTTGGCGGCACGAACAATGGCTCTTGATATTCGTAAAAAAGAATGGTCAAAGGAAGTTTTTGATGCAGCCGGAGTTGATATGAATTTAATGTCAACGCCTGTTAAAACGGGTAGTATCGCTGGCAAGGTAAAGGAAGAACTTGCGAAAGAACTAGGACTTAAAGGCACAATAATCGTAAACGGTTGTCACGACCAAGTTGCATCGGCACTCGGCGCAGGTGTCTTTTCGGTCGGAACAGCGGCAGATGGCACGGGTACGGTTGAATGTGTTGTTCCGATGTTTAACAAAATTCCTGAAAACAAAGCTCTCTATGATGAGGGATATTCTATTGTGCCATATGTTTTTGACGGAACATATGTTTGCTATGCACTATCTTTCACAGGTGGCGCAACGCTCAAATGGTTTCGTGATAATTTTGCAGAATTTGAAAAGAAAGAATTTGGTGATAAGGTTTATGCGATTTTGGATGATAAAATCTCCCAAAAGCCAACTGATATTTTAATACTTCCGCATTTTTCGGGTGCCGCAAATCCGTATATGGATACCTCATCAAAAGCCGCAATATTGGGTCTTACCTTGGAGCATACAAAGTATGACATATATAAAGCCTTGATGGAGGGCGTTACCTATGAGATGATGACAAATATTGAACACCTGAAATCCTTTGGCATTGAAATTGATAAGCTTGTTGCAACAGGCGGCGGAGCATTGTCGAGCGTTTGGCTTCAAATTAAGGCAGATATTCTTAACAGACCGATAACAACAATTACAGCAAAGGAAGCGGGAACAGCAGGAACTTGTATGCTGACAGCCGTTGCGTCGGAACTCTTTGAAAATCTAAAAGATGCCGGCAAGGTTTTTGTTAAGGAAAACAAAACCTGTATGCCGAAAGAGGATAATGCGAAAATCTATCAAAAACAGTATAATAAATATAAAAAAATATATGCTCTTACAAAGGAGATAGTAAATGAATAAGTATGTCGGAAACGAACTTCAAATCTATGGCGTCGAAGAAATGCGTCTTACAGGCGGCAAGGGAGACGGTATGCGGATTTTGCAGGTGCGAAACGCATCGGGACTTGAATTTTGTGTGTCCCTTGACAGATGCGGCGATATATCAAGATTGTTGCTAAAAGGTACCAATATGGGATATTTTGCACCTTGCGGATATGTTTCTCCAAAGTATTATGATAATAAAGGTGCAGGCTTTCTTAAATCCTTTACGGCAGGCTTTTTCACAACCTGCGGACTTAATGCAGTAGGAACGCCTTGCACCGATAACGGAGAAGAACTGCCGCTGCACGGTACAATTTCAAATACACCCTGTGAAAACTATTCGCACTATATAGAAAATGATGAAATACATATTAAATTAACTGTTCGTGATGCGTCGCTTTTCGGGGATAAGTATCTGCTTGAAAGGGAGTATATTTGCCCTGTCAATAAAAATGAAATAAGGCTTTGCGATACTATAAAAAATATCGGCTCAAATGATATTCCGCTTGAAATACTTTATCATTGTAATATGGGTTATCCGCTTTTGTCGGAAAATACAAAGGTAAGCGTGCCGTCACAAGAGGTTCTTCCGAGAAATGACCACGCAAAAGAAGGCATAGAAAACTGTCTTGTAATGGAAAAACCGCAAAAGGGATATGAGGAAAAATGCTATTATCATAAAATGACAGGAAAAACAAGTGTTTCAATCACAAATCCCGATATTAAAAAAGGACTTACAATTTCCTATGATGCAGAGGAGCTTCCTTGCTTTACAGAGTGGAAAATGATGGGTGAATATGAGTATGTTTTGGGCTTGGAGCCGGGAAATTGCTACCCTGACGGAAGAGATGTAATGCGTGAAAAGGGTATGCTTAAAATACTAAAACCTGATGAAACAATTATCAATCACATAAAGTTTGAATTTACGGAGGGATAAAAATGTTAGTAACATTATCACAAATACTAAAAATAGCGGAAGCAAAAAAATGTGCCATCGGCTCATTTAATACGCCGAATTTTGAGAGTTTGCAAGCCGTAATCGGTGCGGCAGAGGAACTAAATCAGCCTGTAATCATAATGCACGCACAGGTGCACGAGGAAATGGGACTTTGCAAAATGGACGAGATTACACCGCTAATGCTATTTATGGCAGACCGAGCAAGCGTTCCCGTTTGTGTGCATTTAGACCATGGCACAGATATCGGTTATGTTAAAAAAGGTCTTGATTTAGGATTTACCTCTGTTATGTATGACGGCTCAGGCGAAACACTTGATATAAACCGTGCAAATACATCCGTAATCGTGGAATGTGCCGGAAGATACGGTGCATCGGTTGAAGCAGAGGTTGGCAGTATGGGTTCACGCGAAGGCGGCGAAGGTGCAGCGGAAAGTATCTATACAGACCCCGATTTGGCAAAGGAATTTGTAGAAGAAACAGGCATTGATGCTTTGGCTTGTGCATTTGGTACGGCACATGGAATTTATCTTAAAAAGCCACAGCTTGACTTTGACAGAGTTGAAAAAATATATGGTATGATAGATGTTCCGATTGTAATGCACGGCGGCTCGGGTGTCAGCACAGATGATTACAAAAAGGTAATTGACTGCGGTGTCAGAAAAATCAATTATTATACCTATATGGCAAAGGCAGGCGGAGAGGCAGTATCAAATAAAGAATACGCCCAATTCCATGATGTCGTAAATGATGCAATTTTTGCTATGAAAGAAAATGTCAAAGATGCTATAAAGGTATTTGGCAGAATAGAAAATATAGATTAAAATATATTGTATGTGCATTTAAAGAAAAATTATTCAGGAGAAAACAATGCGAGTAATAGTATGTGACACTTATGAACAAATGTCAAAAAAGGCAGCAAGGATTGTTGCGGGGCAGATAAATTTGAAGCCGGACTGTGTTTTGGGTTTTGCAACAGGCTCAACACCTCTGGGGACATATAAGAACCTAATAGAAATGAATAAATCAGGCGAAATTGACTTTTCAGAGGTTAAATCCTTTAACTTAGACGAGTATTACCCAATCAAAAGGGACAATAAACAAAGCTATCGTTATTTTATGAATGAGAACTTGTTTAATCATATCAATATTGATATGTCAAATACTCACGTTCCAAACGGTGAAACCGAAAATCCCGATGCAGAATGCGATGCTTACGAGCGTGCAATAAAGGAAGCCGGCGGAGTTGATTTGCAGATTTTGGGTATCGGCGAAAACGGTCATATCGGCTTTAATGAGCCGGACGCTTGTCTTGATAGTTTCACCCATCTTGCAAGCCTTACCGAAAGCACCATTTCCGCCAATTCAAGGTTTTTCGGAGAAGATGAGAAAATACCGACAAAAGCTCTTACAATGGGTATTTCTACAATTTTGAATGCTAAAAAGATAATCCTTTTGGCAAGCGGAGCAAATAAAAACAGAGTTGTAACGGAACTTCTAAATGATGAAATAAACACATCTATTCCTGCATCAATGCTTAAAACTCACCCCGATGTTGTTCTAATTTGCGACCACGATGCATACACGGGTGCAAGGCTCGGTATTGATATAGGCGGAATGAATATTAAATATGCCGTTGTCGATAAGGATAAGGTAATTTACAAAAACAAAATAGAAACTCCAAAAACCGAATCGGAAATAATTGACACATTAGTTAATATATACGATAATATGAAGGCAAAATTTGATGTAAAAACCTTGGGTATCGGAACACCGGGAATTATCAAAAACGGTGAGGTTACGGCGGTTAATTTGCCATTTAAGAAAACACCTCTTAAAAAGCTTCTGAAAAAGAGAATAAATCTTCCCATAGTAATTGATAACGATGCAAACTGTGCGGCACTCGGCGAGGTGGAATACGGAACTGCAACCGACTGCGATAATATAGTATTAATTGTTATCGGTACGGGAATAGGCGGCGGGGTTATTATGAACCGCCAAATCTGCCGCGGTAAATACAGTATGGGCGAAATAGGTCATATCATAATTGAGGCAACAAACGGTATTCCTTGCCCTTGCGGTCAAAATGGTTGCTGGGAACAGTATGTTTCGGCAAGAGCCTTGATGCAGTATGCAGAAGAAAAAGCCCGGGAAAATAAAGACAGCCTTTTATATGAAATATACACTGAAAACGGTAATCAATTAGACGGCGAAAAGATATTTGAAGCGATAGATAAAAATTGTCCCGTTGCAAAGGCTGTTTTTGACAGATATTTAAACTACTTTGCGGCAGGTATTAACAGCATAGTAAATGTGTTCGGTACCGATGCCATAATTTTGGCAGGCGGAATAACGGCACAGGGGGATAATCTTTTGAAACCGCTTAAAGAAAAACTAAACACCAATGTCCGTATAGAAATATCGACCTTGCAAAATGATGCAGGGGCATTGGGTGCGGCAATGCTGTAAAAAAGGAGTACTATTATGCATTTTATTAAGAAAGAGCCTGTAAATGCCGACAATTCTGTATTGATAGACAAAAATCCTTGGAACTATATGGGATATGACGGTAAGGCTTATGCAAAAATCACCTATGATGATACGGGGTTTAATGTAAATTTCACGGTTTTTGAGAAAAACCCTCTTCGTGAAAAAACAAAACATTTTGAGCCTGTCAATGAGGATAGTTGCGTTGAGTTTTTTGTAAACTTTACCCCTGAAAAATCGGATAGGTATATAAATTTTGAGGTAAACGCAAACGGTGCTATGAACGTAGCTTTCCGAAAAGACCGTTTTTGCGGAACCAACCTTGCTTTATCAGATATTGAAAGCCTTAATATTAAAACAAAACTTTTTGATGATAAGTGGCAAGCGAAATATAAAATACCGTTTGATTTTATTAAGAAATATTATCCCGATTTTGATATAGCAAAAGCGGAATATGTTAAAGGAAATCTGTATAAATGTGGCGACAAAACCAAAGTAGAACACTATTTGTCTTACTTTGATATTAAAACAAAAACTCCCGATTTTCATAGACCGGAGTATTTTGGTGTATTTAATATAGAAAAATAAAAGGAGAAGGTACCAATGAATCCTGAACTAATGGAAATATTAAGTCATTTTAAGGTGGACTCAATACCTAAAGAATATGGAAACGGGCATATTAACGATACATATATTGTGAAAAAAGCACCGGGATATATTCTTCAAAGAATAAACACAAATGTTTTTAAAAATCCGAAAGAGGTTATGGAAAACATTTTCAATGTAACAGAACACTTAAAAAGAAAAATAGCTGATGAGGGTGGTAATCTCAAAAGAGAAACCCTCTCTGTTATTAAGACAACAGACGGCGAAAACTTTTACAAATCCCAAAACGGAAACTATTACAGAATGTATGACTTTATCGAAGATACCGTGTCTTACGATAATGCCGAAAATCCAAATCAGCTTTATGAAGCAGCAAGAGCTTTCGGAAAATTCCAGAGAATGCTCTCGGATTTTGATGCAGAAAAGCTACACGAAACAATACCAAAATTTCACGATACTTTTAGCCGTTTTGAAAACCTTAAAACCGCAATAGAAAAGGATATAAAGGGCAGGAAAAACAGCGTAAAGGAAGAAATAGAATTTGCACTAAAATATGAAGAGGATACAAAAGTAATATTAAACGCACTAAAAGACGGCTCAATTCCGTATAGGGTAACCCATAACGATACAAAACTTAATAATGTTATGCTTGACAGTAAGACAGGTGAGGGAGTATGCGTAATTGATTTAGATACCGTAATGCCCGGCTCACTTTTGTATGACTTCGGCGATGCACTTCGTTTTGGTGCATCAACCGCCGCTGAGGACGAAACCGACCTTTCAAAAGTGCATTTTGACCTTGAATATTTTGAAGCCTTTACAAAAGGCTTTTTGGAGGAAATAGGGGACACAATAACCCAAAAAGAAACAGAACTATTACCTTTCTCTGTTAAAGTGCTCACTTACGAATGCGGTATAAGATTTTTAACGGATTATTTGGAGGGCGATACCTATTTCAAAATCCATAGAGAAAACCATAACCTTGACAGAGCAAGAACACAGTTTAAGCTCGTTCATGAAATAGAAGAAAAAATACCAATGATGCAGGAAATAGTAAAGAAGTATATAAAATGATATTAAAAAACGGAACAGTATTAAATGACAATTTTATATTTGAAAAGAAGGATTTGTTCATAGAAAACGGCATAATATCACAGGAAGCCACAGGCGAGGTTATAGACTGCACAGGCAAATTTATCATACCGGGACTTGTTGACATACATACTCACGGCGTGGCAGGCTTTGATAATATGGACTGCTCTTTTACTGCGATAAATACAATCGCACACTATATGGCAAGGCACGGTGTTACAACCTTTTTGCCCACAATCATAACCAATAGCATTGATAAAATGTCAAGGGCTGCGGACAACATAAAAAAGGCAAGGGAAAAAGGCGTAAACGGTGCAAATATCGGCGGAATATATATGGAAGGTCCGTATTTTTCAAAAAAATATAAGGGTGCTCAAAATGAAAAGTATCTTAAAAATCCCGATACAGAGGAATTTGATAAGATAAATGAAATTAGCGGTAATCTAATCAAGATCATATCACTTGCACCCGAGCTTAGCGGAGCGATTGACTTTATTGATAGGGAAAAGGATAATGTCAAAATTGCAATCGGTCATACCGATAGTGATTATGAAACTGCAATAAATGCAATTAAGCACGGCGTGACCGATATAACCCATATCTTTAACGCAATGCGTGGATTTCATCATAGAGAACCGAATGTTGTAGGGGCTGCAATGGATACCAATGTATTTTGTGAGTGCATATGCGACGGATTTCATCTTTCTAAAACAGCAATAAATATGCTGTATAGGACGGTTGGAAGTGATAGACTTGTCCTGATTTCCGATTCTCTAAGGGCAACGGGAATGGCAGACGGGGAGTATGAGCTTGGCGGACAAAAGTTTGCTGTCATAAATGGACAGGCAAGACTTTCTGACGGAACAATTGCAGGAAGTACCGCGAAGCTTATGGACTGTGTAAAAAAAGCAATCGAATTTGGTTTGCCAAAAGAAGATGCAATCAAAATGGCAACCCTAAACCCTGCCAGAGCCGCAGACATAGACCACATCACAGGTAGCATCAAAGACGGAAAAAGAGCCGATTTGGTAATTGTAGATGACAAATTCAATATACAAAATGTGATTGTGAACGGAGAATGCAAATAATCTTAACTTATTATAATTTTTTAAGGAGATAATTATGATTTAAGAAAGAATTGAATTAAACGATGGAGCATATATGACAACATATATAATGGACGACCCGATTTCAATGGATGATAATAGTAAGGTACCCAAAAAGAGACCGTTTGTTGTAATTTGCCCCGGTGGTGGATATGAATTTGTTTCTGCACGCGAAGGCGAGCCAATAGCGACGGCTTTTAATACAGCAGGAATAAATGCTGCTGTTGTTACATATCATTTAAAATCAAAATTCCCAACGGCATTAAAAGACTTGTCTGATGCCGTTTGCGTTGTCAGGGAAAATGCGGAGAAATGGAATGTTGATGAGAATAAGGTTGTTGTTTGCGGTTTTTCAGCAGGTGGACATCTTGCAGGAAGCCTTGGTGTATTTTGGAATTCAGAGTCGGGAATAAAACGAGAAGATAAGAAAAATAAGCCTAATGGAATGATTTTGTCATATCCTGTGATTACTTCGGGAGAAAAAGCACACAGAGGTTCAATAGAGAATATTTCGCAAGGCGACTTGACTTTGGAAGAACATGTTTCACTTGAAAAAAATGTAAATAACGATACTCCGCCTGCATTCATTTGGCACAGATAAGCAGTATGTATGAACAGGCAGAATTCTTGCTTGACCATACAACAGGTGGGAACTGGCTTCTAATGGAGTGCACAGGTGCATATACTTTTGCTGTTGTATTTCCTGAATTTAAAAATTCTGCGAAGATTAGAAAAAAAGCAATAAAAATTTTAATGAAGGAACTAAAATTACAAATCCTTCCGGATGGATTTCAATATGAGTTATCACCGGATTATCACAGTGTTTTTTATTCGTGCTTTTATAATGTGTTTGCATTAGCAAAAGCTTATGGTTTTGAAAAAGAAATAGATTTGGAGTTTTATGATATTATGAAAAATGCGGCAATGGCAATACTAAAAATGTCAACGCCTGCATTTACTCAACCATGTACTAATGATTGTTTTACTATTAAAACGGATTGGATATTAAAAAAGGCAGAGGAAATTTTTCCGGAAATTGAAGCATTTAAGTACTCTAATTCAAAAAGAGCAGAAGGAACACCTCTTAATGATTACACTGCATCCTATCTTCTTCCATATGCAGGATTTTGTGTTATGAGGAATGATTGGGGCGAGGATTCTTTGTATATGTGCTTTGATGTAGGCCCTACGGGAAATGCCCATATCCATATGGATAAGTTAAATATAAATATTTTTAAGGGTTCAGAAGAACTGATTTTTGACGATGGTGGTGGAAATTATGAAATTTCCGATATGCGAAATTATGCTATTTCATCATTTAACCACAATGTTGTAATTGTTGATGAAAAGGGACAAAATAGGGAAGAACCCAAAATTTTAGATAAGCCTGTGGATTGCGGTTGGATAACAAATGACAAATTTGACTATGCCTTTGGTGTATATGATGATACATTTGGGGAAAAAAAAGGAAAGACCCGCAATACATAAAAGGGAAGTGCGATTTTGCAAACCTGGTTTTTTTTGTGATTTTAGATACTTTGACCTCGGTTGATGGCAAAGCACATAAATATGAAGCACTTTTTCATACCGAAACCATAAATACAAGGATGATTGATAATAAAATTGTCTATGCTGATTTGGGAAAGACATATGATATTTGTATAATCACATTGGAAAATGAAGAAGAAAAAATAAAATTATTTACTTCCCAAAAGGAACCAAGATATTATGGTTGGTATGTGGGCAGAAATGACAAGGATGTTCATCCGGCAACTACTATTGCAAGATGCATAGAAAATAAAAAAGAATATAAGTTTAAAACACTCATTTTCCCAATAAAAAAAGGAGAAGAGCTACCTAAAATCACAAATGAAGAAGAAAAATATATAATAGAATTTGAATCAAGGGAATACGTAGTTGATTTTAAAGAATTGAACAGATGAGAAGAGGAATATTATGCAAAAGGTTAAGGTAAAAAATAAATATATAACAGAAGAACGAAGCAGTTTGATTTTGTGTGTTATAGTTTTTGCCATGTATTCAATGGTATATATGTCAAAAAACTGCTTTGCGGCAGCGATTGCAGCAATAGTAAATGAAGGGTTTATGACAAAATCTCAAACAGGGCTTATAATTGCAATGTTTTGGTTTTTTTACGCAATATTTCAAGTACCCGGTGGCATTATTTCAAACAAATTTAAACCAGAATTGCTTGTTTTTATAGGAGTGGCAGGCTCAGCGGTTGTGAATTTGTCGTTATATTTTTTTCATAATTACTATGCAATGATGATAATTTGGTCATTGAATGCAGTAATTCAATTTGGTGTGTGGCCTTCAACCTTTAAAATTTTATCAAGGCAGCTACACAAAAATCACAGAGATGTTGCGTCATATTATATACCTATGACATTTATTTTGGGACTCGGTATTAGCTATTTAATTGCAGCAGTAGTAAAAAGATGGCAGGATAATTTTTTGGTTTCGGCAGTTCTGCTGATAATAGGAGCGGTCTTGTTTATTGTGACCTATAAGCTGATTGAAAATAAAGGAGCATTTACTGAGGAAGAAAGCATAACAGAGGAAAAGAAAAAGGCGAATAATTCTGAGCTTATTAACCAACTTGTGAAAAGTGGAGTTATAATACTTATCCCTGCATTTGCAATTCAATTATTTGTAAGTAACGGAATAAAAGTCTATGCACCTGTTATGCTTATGGAGCTGTTTCCGAGCTTGTCTGTTTCGGTATCAAATATTTTAGGGGGAATTATTTCCATTTCAACGGCACTTGGAATACTTTTTTTAAACATTTTTTATCCGAAACGAATAAAATCGTCTACTGTTACAATTTCGATTATGTTTGAAATTGCTTTGGCTATGTGTCTTGTGTTGATTTTTGCACAAAAAATAAATTGGACTATATTTATGCTCATTACTGTTATTGCGCTTATTCCGCTAACCTCAATAACACAGTTTGTAAATGTAATTATTCCAAGAAAATTTGCTTTTCAAAATCTAGATGTTCAGGTAGCCGGAATATTAAATTCTGTTGCATCATTTGGAATTTTGATTTCAAGCTACGGAGTAGGACTTTTATCAGATAATTTTAACTGGACAGTAATTTTTATAATCTTTTCCATATTGCTTTTTAGTGGTATAGTATTAACATTTTTTGCAAATAAGAATTGGAACAACTTTGCAAATGAAAACTAATATATCAAGGAATAAGTAGAAAAGGAGTAGAAATTTGAATATTAAAGACTTGTTTTTTAAGGAAGATGAAAAACCGCTTGATAGATATATTACGGACGGTGGATTTTGCGGAATATTTAGGACTATTGGTTGTATAGGCGATAGCTTATCATCAGGAGAGATGGAATCTCTAAATGATAAGGCTGAAAAAGGCTATCACGATTATTTTGAATACTCTTGGGGACAATATATCGCAAGAAATATTGGCTCAAAGGCATATAATTTTTCAAGAGGCGGAATGACAGCAGAAGAGTATTGTGAGGGCTTTGCAAAAATCAACAATTTTTGGTCGCCAAAATATGAGTGTCAAGCATATATAATTGCTCTTGGGGTAAATGAAATATTTCGAAAGAAATGGGAGAGATAGATGATATTGATATAGAAGATTGGCACAAGAATAAAAAAACATTTGCAGGCTATTATGGACAAATTATTCAAAGATATAAAGAAATTCAGCCAAAAGCTAAGTTTTTCCTTATGACAATGTGTGATGAGGGCGAAAAGGAAAAAGAGGAAAATATATTAAAACATAGGGAATTACTGTACAAAATGTCTGAATTGTTCGATAATACATATGTTTTGGATTTTTATAAGTATGCCCCGAAATATGATGAAGAGTTTAAGAAAAAATTTTATTTGGGCGGTCACCTAAATGCAGCCGGCTATCTTTTAACTGCTCATATGGTGGAATCATATATAGACTATATTATAAGACATAATATGGAAGATTTTAAACAAACTGCATTTGTCGGTACAGAATTTCATAATTCTGGTGAAAAGTGGTAGTCATTAAGTAGGTAGCAGCCCAAGTTATACACAGTATTTAAGATTATTTTATAAGGAGAGTATTCAAATGAGCAAATTTCAAGTAGGATGGGACGAACAAAGCATTGTTCCTAATAAAAAAGTAAAATTAGATGGTCAGTTTTTTGAAAGAATTTCTGATTATGTTGAAACAGATATAACAGTAACTGCAATGGCAATTGAGTCAAACAATGATGAAGCAATTATTGTATCCTGTGATTTAGTTGGAATGTATAACAATGTAGTAGAACTTGCAAAAGATAAACTCGGCAAATTGCTGCCTACATTTCCATTAAAAAAGTTGATTATAGGTGTAACACATACCCATACATCGTTGACAATATATGAAGAGAGCAATTTTAATAAAGATGTAATGGAAGAGTTTATGCCCAATAAAAGGGAATATGTAGAATTGGTAGAACAAGATGACTCTGTAATATCAACAAAAGAAGCGATTGAATTTGTTGCAGATAAAATAGCAATTGCTGCGAAAAATGCTTGGGAAAGACGTAGCGAGGCAAAATATGCAAACGAATTTGGGCGTGCTGCTATTGGCTTTAACAGGCGTGTTCAATATGATGATAAAACTGCTAAAATGTGGGGTGACACCAATACGGCAAACTTCCTTGCGATGGAGGGCGGAAATGATTCCGGCATTGAACTTTTGTACATATTCGATAAGGATAACAAATTAACAGGTATTGTTGCAAATGTGGCTTGTCCTTCACAGGTGTTAGAGCATAGAAGCTTTATTTCGGCAGACTATTGGGGATATGCAAAGGAAAATTTGCGTAAAAAGTTTGGTGATGAAATTTATCTTCTTGCAATGTGTGGAGCAGGCGGTGACCAATGTCCAAGAGATTTGGTACGATGGGTTGAGCCCGAAACTCCTATTGATGACCCAAATATCGAAAGACCGAATGTGATTGAGAGAAAAGCAGACCCGTCAATGTTTGACATAAAGGGCTGTAAATTAGTTGCAAAGCGTCTTTCAAATGAAATTATTTCTGTTTATGAAGAAATTGAAGAAATAAAAGATGATATCGAGTTTGAACATAAGGTGAATATTTTAGATTTGCCACTTCGCCGTGCTACAATGAGCGAATATAATAATGCAGTTCGTGAAATTGAATATTATTTCAACAAAAACAAGGATAAAGATAGCTTTGACTTCAAGGACAAAGCTGCAATGTATGTTTATGCTGGAACTATTAAAAGATACAGAGAACAGCAGTTTAAGGAAGTAGTTCCGACAGAAGTACATATCATGCGTTTCGGTGATGTTGCGATTGCAACAAATCCGTTTGAGCTTTTCTTGGATTTCGGTAATCAAATAAAAGCAAGAAGCTATGCAAAGCAAACATTTATTATGCAATTAACTTGTGATTGCTATGGATACCTTCCAACCGAAAAAGCCGAAAAGCACGGACATTACAGCGCATATATTTCAAGCGGAAGAGTAGGTCATCAAGGCGGTGAACAGTTAGTCAGAGAAACGATTACAGATATAAATGAGATGTTCAAATAAGTAAATAAAAACATAACATTTTTAGGATTTACAGTATTTCGTCAATTTACGGCGGGGATACCAAAAGAGGAGTAGATAAAGTAGCGGTGTTTATCGGCATATTCAGTTTTAACTTTGTTGGGTGTATGATTACCCAGAATGGAATATTTCTACACAACTACCTAAAAACTCTTTATAGTAGTGACATAGCAGTACTGAATTTTCAAAGTAATGAAGGATATTATCTGGCTGTTATTGGTATATCAAAATTTATGTAATATAAGTATATGGTAGACGATAACGAGGAATTTTGTCTTGGCATAATTGATAAAAAATGAGGAAAGAATATGAATGAAATATTAAAAAACGACTTTTTTGAAGTAGGAAAAGAGAATGTATAGACTGAAATCACCGTTTGAAACAAACGATTTTGCAGTTGAATTTATAAAGGATAACACCGTAATCGTAATCTATGCAACAATTTTGGGAAAACCAAACCCTGCGATTAAAAAGCTCAAATTAAAGGGGTTAAACCTTGATAAGCATTATAAAGAACTGACTACCAACAAAACATATAGCGGAGATTTTCTGCAAAAAGTCGGAATAGTAACTAAAAATCATACCGATTTTGAAAGCGGAATTTTAGTTTTTGAAAAGGTTGAATTAACATAAAAGGAGGACAAATAAATTGGATTTATATTGAGATATAACTATTGGACTCTGATGCAGGAGCAAATTAGTATATGGTAAAAACAGCTTATTTTCATTACTGGTTAAAAATGATAAAAAGACACACCTCGTTTGATGGTCAAATTTGTAGTGCATTTAAGTAACGAAAATAAAAGGCTTGCATATTGCAATGGTGGATAGATGGCTTACAGATTTAGAAGATGTTTATTTGATGCAATGATATTGAAATACTATATTTGTGTAAAACAGTAAGGAGCAAAATTATGAATGTTTTATCAATCGGAAACAGTTTTTCTGAAGATGCTCAAAGGTATCTTCACAGAATAGCAAGAAGTGAGAACTGTAGCTTGGATACTGTGAATTTGTATATAGGAGGTTGCTCATTAAAGCAACACTATAACAATTTAGCAGAGAATAACAGAAACTATGAAATACAATGTAATGGTGAAAAAACAGGATTTTTTACCACAATATCGGAAGCGTTAAAAAGCAGAGAATGGGACTATATTACATTGCAGCAAGTAAGTCATGAGGCAGTAAATATTGATACATATGAGCCATATTTATCTGGAGTATCTGAATATATCAAAAATGTATGTCCAAATACTAAACTAATTCTTCATCAAACATGGGCGTATGAAGATGGCAGTGATAGATTGATTATGGAATTAGGCTACAAAAATCATAAGGAAATGTTGAATGATATTATTATTTCATCTGATAATGCAAGCCGGATAATAGGGAGTAAGGATATAATTCGTTCGGGGGAATTACTTGATTTGTTGCTTAGAGAAGGTATCAAGAGGGTTCATCGCGATACGTTTCATGCCTCATTTGGCATAGGCAGATATGCGTTAGGACTGTTATGGTATGGGTATCTTACCGGTAATGACACCTCCAATGTATCATTTATTGATACAGACGAGAAAATTGAAGTTGAGGATATTCAAACAGCAAAAAAATGTGTTAAAAAAATATTAGAGATAAATTTATAATCGTTGATATACTTTACAAACAAGACTTTTATACATCTTAATTTGATTACGACAAAGATGGACAACTATGTCACACATAAGAAGGGGAAATATATGGATTTGAAAAATAAAACAATAGCATTTTTGGGAGATAGTATAACAAAAGGTATAGGGGCATCAAACGAAGATAATATGTATGTAAATGTATTTGCTGACATGACCGGTGCTAAGGTTTTTAATTATGGCATAAGCGGAACAAGGTTTGCAAAACAAATAAGACCGTCGGAAGTACCTTCTTATGATCAGGATTTTATTCTACGTGTACCGATGATGGAAAAAGATATTGACGCAGTTGTTGTTTTTGGTGGGACAAATGATTTCGGACACGGAGATGCACCGTTTGGAGAAATAACAGATGAAAACCTGTCAACATTTTGCGGTGCCTGTGATTATTTGATGAAAATTTTAATAGAAAAATATCCGTCAAAACCAATTATATTTATGACACCGTTACATAGATTGACGGAAGAACATTTAGTTAATGAAATTGGATTACCAAGAAAAGCATTAAAAGACTATGTTGATATAATAAGACAAAAAGCCGAAAAATATTCAATACCGGTTTTGGATTTGTATGCAAAAAGTGGTATGCAACCAAATGTTGAGGTACAGAATAAATTGTATTTTGCTGATGGACTGCATCCTAATGATATGGGACATAAAAGGATTGCATATCTGCTTAAACAGTTTTTGAAAAATATTTAGGAAAACAAGGATTGATAAACGATAATGATAACCTTTTTATTACGCTTGAAAACTCCGGCGTGTTCCAAAAGCGGCAATAGTTTTATATGTGTATGTTGCGTATGAAATAATAGGAATGTTACCCTTACCAACACCGATTTCAAGTATTTTAAGCTACTTTTCTGCAATATTGTATTTTGCGTATCTTGTTTATTTAGTGATGTGTTTTGCAAAAAATGATATGATGCCAATATTTATATTGTTTTTGTATTTTACTTTATCTCCTGTTTATAGTTTAATTAGATGGGGTGTATCATTTAACGGCATTGTTCGTATCATTGTGTATGGCATGGTAGCATATTGGGCATTCAAACAGACTTTTCAATCAAGTCCCGTGAATAATGTCATGTCAATGCCGGAGGCAGATAAAGTATTTTGTCCTAATTGTGGTAAACAAATGAGTAGAAATTCAGAGTTTTGCGGAAGTTGTGGTATCGCAATTACTGACATGTCCCGATACAACAATGCAGATTCATAAAATAGAAAGCGATATAAGAATACTTAATAACGAAATATTTGAGATAGTGCAAAATGGGGTAAATAACAGGGAAGGTCGTGATACAATAGAAGAAAAATGCAAGAAAAAACATGAAGAAATCAGCAAATTACAGGAAAAACTCAATTCCGTCAATACAAGAAATCAAATAGAAAATGCACAAACAAGTCAGATTAGGGAAATGCTTAATGCGGTAGATAAAATACCGAATAAATTTACAGAATATGATGACGAGCTTGTGAGAAAAATTGTAACGAGAGTAAAAATTGTATCAAAAGAAATGATTGAGGTGACACTCCTTGGTACAATTACTTTAGACATAAGAGTATAGTAAGAAATAGATAAAAATGAATAAAAGCAACAGCCAAAGGGCTGTTTTTTTTGCATATGAAATTGCGTAAGCAATTGCTTGCAACAAGAAAGTGTACATCTAAATCCCCCTCAAGATTGAGGGGGCAGGGGGAGTTGAAGTGTTTAATTAAAACACTTTCTTATTTGAAAGGAGAAAGATTATGTGTACGGAAAAGATTATAAAAGCAGAAAGCTTAATGGAAATGATTGACGAAATTAATGAATTTTGCAGACAATCATATTTGCGTGAAGATGATACCGAATGTTTCGAATTAAAAACAAAAATGGAGAATAGAGAAGACAGCGATATGCATAGGATTCTTTCTTCTTACTTGTCTGTTTGTGAAACAGGTGATGAAATCATAGAGTCACTGTACGAGTTTATGAACAATTGCAGAGGCTTTGCCGAAACAGAGGGAAATGATACAAAGCAGGTAACTAAAGAAGAATTTGAAGAAATTTTGGATGAGTGTGAGGAAAAGTGCGGACTGAAGTCATGCATAGAAAATGATTATGAAATGGTTATCGCAGAAACTGAATTAAAAAATAGTTTGAGAGAATTTTCTATGAGAATTAAGGGAAAATATATTTGTGATTTTCTTCCAAGAATAGACATCAATATTGACACAAAAAAATTTATAGCTGAGGAAATTGGTTCAATACTATATGATGTTTTAAGAAAGAAAATAGGAGAAGATTATATTCGTAAAGAAATGAATCGTTACATACCGCAAACAAGAACAGATGAAGCGGACACAAGGATTTTGTTTCAAAAAAATTTTTATGATGTTGTTCTGTATAGGGAAGAAAAACCAAGAATATATACAGATTTTGATGATAATTTTAAAAGAATATTTGCAGTAGAATATTTTAAGAGAATTATATTAATTTATCTTAAAGTGCAAATTTAAAAAAATAATTGAAAAATATTTCCTAAAAGTATTGTGTTTGATGAATTTTTGTGTTAGCATATAGGTGTAGTAAGAAAAATTCGGAGGAAATAGGATGACTTTTGCAGAACTTGCCGAAAAGAGATATTCGGTTAGAAGTTTTACTGAATCCGAACCAAATCCAAGACATAAAGAATTCAGATCAACCGAAGATTTGATTTTCTATAACAAATTTTAATTAGAAATATTTTATGACTTTTGTTGTGTTGAGGGTTCAGGTTGTTTTAATAAAAATTTACTTGCATCTATATCGTACGTGAAAGCCATAAATTGAACGATTGCATTGATACCAATGTAGTCGTTCTTTTTTTGTATCCGATAAGTATGTAAACTTAATTCAAAGGATGTTGCCCGGCACATAGGTAGGTACTGCAATCGCAGTTCATAGAAATTAAATAAATTTCGAGTATAACGAAATCCTTCTGCTAAAAAATAAATCATTATTGTAAATGTTAATCTTCCTATTATTCTAAAAATATTCCACCATAATGAATTACTTTCAAAAACTATCGGAGCGATATGGTCCATCACCATAGCTATTATTGCAATAATCTTTAGTGCATTTCTGTCTAATACTTTTAATCCATTCATCGTTTTGTGCAACTGCATAATTTGTCTGCTTCTATAATCCCAATTATGTATATATCCTTAGGGAAAACATATAAAACAGACCTAATCAATGCATTTTAAACATGGCTCATAGCCGAGTTTTTTTGCATCATCTTTTGTTATTTTTGTTGTCTTATGTCCTACAATGTATTCACAGTTTTTAGTATGATATTTGCTTCCGGACTTTGTTACAAAATAGGAAGTATTAAGATTATTAATTGAATATGTAGTAAAGATAGTACCAAGTAATAATATTAATACGATTGCTGAAATTAGAACTGACTTTTTTCGGATTATATTTGAAAAAAACTTTGAAAGTCTTGATTGAGTTCTAATAATATAAGAAAAGGAGTTGGCTTCATCTTCTTGAAAGATGTCTTCTCCAAAAATTCTGTTTTTATTTACCATATGTCCAAGGAAAATATGTCCCTCTTCATGTGAAAGCAAAATTAGTTTTTCGTCTTCTGAAAGTCCTTCCAAAATAAAAACCAATCTCATAGTGCTGTCTACATATGTAAAAGCATTGACTGTTTTTGAAAATTCTAATAGGTGCAAAGATTTTAATAAATCCTCAGTTTCTTCATCATTATAAAAATGACTGAATTCTATAACAGAAAATCCTTGAGAATGAAGTATATCAAGGAGTTTTTTGCAAGATATAGAATTACAGTCATACTTTGAAATAAAACTATGTGCTTTTTTGTTTATTGTATTCAATTATTATCACCTTTAATATGTTTTTTTAGAGCTTTGTGAGCAGCAGTTGTGTCTTCAAGGGACAACTTAGTTTTGTTTTGCTTTCCACCAAAGGCAGCAGCTAAACCAACACCATAATCTTGTTCGTTGCATCTGTTATACTCTGCCAGTAAAACGGTATCAATCGTGTGCTTACCGATAGTATCAAGACTATTGTATTTTTTTATGAAAGAAATTGAATCTTCCGACATCTTTATTGGAATAGAATTTTCAAGGAATCTAATATCAAGAGCCTTACATATTTTTATTATTGTATCATAAGAAGTACCTTCGACACCATTTTTTAAGGTGCTTGCTAATGTAGTCGGAGGAATGCCAATAGAAAGTGCAAACTGTCTCGCACTTTTATACTGTCTTTTTATCTCATTTTTTATTAATGTAGTTAAATCATTCATAAAACTCACCCAATAATAATTTATCACATTATAAAAAAAATGTCAAGATAAACTATTTTATGTGTTTAATTGTCGAATCAACTTTATTTCGACCATCTTCGTCAAGAGATTCATACATATCAATTTTTTCGATAAGATTTGGGGTGGGAGAAAATGATGTTAAACTATTATCAAGTTCAATATTCAGATGCTTGCAAATTAGGCATACGGTAGCAAAATTTGTATTTCCAATCCCGCTTTTTAATGCACTGGACAGTGTTGATTGGGGAATGCCTGTTTTATCAGAGAATGCTCGGATGCTTTTATATTGTTCATGAATTTTATCGTTTATTAGTGATGTTAATTTGTCCAAAATATTCACCTCTTTGGAATATTTTAACAAATATTATTTAAAAAGTCAATAAAAATATACGAAATTTAGTATAGTATGTTGACATGGAGTGGAATATGATATATAATGTCCCAAATATACAAAATATGTCAAGTGTTATATTGAGGTGAAATATCATGTCTGTGTATTTTAAACAAGTTGCTTCGCTTCTTACATCATTTGCATTGTTGCTTGGTGGGTACTGTAAGAATAATAACACACAAAATTTTGAGTTCAAGAATGAACAATTAGAAAGTCAGCAAATTGTTGATTCTAACAGTACGCTTAAAGCTTTTTTCTTAGATGTAGGAACAGCTGATTGCTCCGTCATCAAATTACCTAATGGAGAAATCTTAATGATTGATGCAGGTGAGAATGACGATGTGGAACATATTGAGAGTTTCTTAAATAAAGAAAATATAAAGAAGATTGATTATTTAGTTGCAACCCATCCTCATGCAGATCACATCGGTGGGATGGATGAAGTAATTAGTGATTACAATGTTGAAAAAATATATATGCCCAAAGTGAATTATAGTTCTAAAATGTATAAAAATCTTTTAAATCTAATTGATGAAAAAAGTTTGGAAGTAATATCTGCTCATTCAGGAGATTATATACTAGATACGGATAATTTAGATATTATCTTTGTTGCTCCTAATTCGGAAAAATATAGCAAATTAAATGATTATAGTGCCGTGATTAAGATTATTTATAAAAATAAATCGTTTATTTTTATGGGAGATGCAGAGAAACAATCTGAAAGTGAAATAGTAGATAATATTGACTCTGATGTGATAAAGATTGGACATCATGGCTCTAAAACTGCATCTTCACAAGATTTGCTTAACAAGGTTACACCGGAAATTGCAATCATTTCTGTCGGAGAAAATAATAAATATAATTTTCCGGCAGGGGAGGTTTTAGATAGACTTTTAGGAATTAAAACTTATAGAACCGATATTAGTGGAGATATTTTGGTGGAGACTGACGGTGAGTATATAAATGTTGTAACTACACAATAATGTTTTTTTGAAATTAGAATATAAAAAAGAAAAAGATAAATTTCATACGTTGCCGACTTGAACTGCTTAATCAAAAATACAAAAAAACACTTCTTTTTAGAAGTGTTTTTTGTGTCTAAAAAGCGTTGATATATAAAGCCTTTTTGATTCGGAATGGGTTTATCTCTTTTTATACAGAAGCAATTCAGGGTTTTTGCCTTCTGTTTCATATGTTGAAACCATTATAAAATCCATATTGGCTAAAATGCCAAAGCACCTGTCTCCACCAAATTCCGATTCCAACTGATTACCAAGGTAGGTTGACTGATCGTTGAGAAATTTTACGGTTATTCCACTGGGAAGTCGATAAGCCAAATTCACATAGGAGCCAACTAAGGCATTCAACTTTTCTACCTTTGGTAATCCCGGGATATGAAGAGCATTGATTTCTTCCATAAGTTGTTCTTTGAACATCTCAAACTGTCCATTGTCGCTGAGTTCTTCATACTTTTTCCAGTAATTCAGAGTGGGAAGTGTGGTATTCATATGAACACGAGCTTGCTCCTCCGTAAAGCCTTTTTTGACTAGCTGCTTCACACACACATCAATCAAGTCATCCATATTTTTGTAGGTATAAGTCCCATCAGCATAACACCACTTGCAAAACTCCTCATTAAAAGAGCCATCTTTATTATATCCAACGATTTCGTCTTCCATAGGCATACCACAACACTGACAAATCAGTTTTTTTGGTTCGCCCAAAAGAGTGTTAATTGTCACATTAAACTCTTTTGATAATAGTTTCAATGTTTCTGTATTAGGGATGGTTTCTCCGTTTTCCCAACGGGATACTGCTTGCCTTGTCACCATCATCTTTTCAGCCAGCTCGTCCTGAGATAGACCTTTCTTTTTCCTCAGTTTCAAAAAAATATTGTTTGATTCCATAGTTTCCACCTCCAAAAGTATAATAGCACACCAAATAGGCGATGTAAAGCAACCTGCTGTTTCTTTTTTAAAAGATGTTACTTTATTCATAATGTGCTGTAAATTTAGTTGACAAACGGAATTTGTTTGTGATAGAATCGAAATAATAAGAAAAAAAGGATTTGATAAAATGATTAGACGAGCAATTTTGAAGGATATTGAGCAGATTGTAAATTTATTAAAACAGGTACAAAAGGTTCATTATGAAGGACGACCTGACATTTTTGTCGGTGGCGCAAGAAAATATACCGATGAGGAATTGAAAAACATTATTTTAGATGAAAAAACTCCGGTATTTGTTTTTGAAGAAAATAATAAAATTTTAGGTTATGTGTTTTGCATAATAACGGTAACGTCAAACAGTAATTCCTTAAAGGATAGGACGACTATTTATATTGATGATTTGTGCGTTGATTCAAATTGCCGTGGAAGAGGCATAGGTACAAAGTTGTTTGAGTTTGTGGCGGAAATTGTGAAAGAGTCGCAGTATGACGGCATAACACTAAATGTTTGGAACTTTAACGAGCCTGCTATGAATTTTTATAAAAGGCTTGGTATGACACCACTAAAAACAATAATGGAATACAATATAAAGGGGTAAATGATGAAGAAAATAAAAAAAATTCTAATAACAATTTTTGCTTTTTCAATGATTTTACAAAGCATAGCCATTGCACAAAAGGAAAATGTATTAAACATTTATAACGCATATCCAAATCTAAATGAAATGACCTTGCAAGAATTTTCAAATGCGGCAGTTAAATATCTTGGATTAGGGTATGTTGAACCGTGCGAAAATGCCTTTGTTGAAGAAAGCGTTGACGAAGATATTTTAAGACTTGTTTCTCTAAAATGTCTATTTGGTTATGATGACGGAACTGTGAGGCCAAATGAAGTTTTAGGAGTGACACGAGCATCTGTAATTTTAGCAAGAATTAATAATGTATTAAAAGATACAGAGGAAGATAATTCGAAATTTGTGTTTATGCCAACCGATGTTAATCCAAAAATGCAAAATGCAGATTTTTGGACTTCGAGAATTCCAAATGCAAATGAGGTTTTGTTGTCAAAAGAAAAAATAACAGAGATAAATAAAGGGATATCAAATACAAAGGAAACGTATATGTATCATCTTGATAATTTTCCCGAAACTATCGATGGGAAGAAAATAAAAGAAGAATTAGCAAACTTTAAAACACCAACAGGTATGTATTATCAAGGAAAAGAGCCGGACGAAAGGTTTTGGAACAATATAAGGGCAAATATTAAGGGTTCAAAAAATGGTGCGAATACAAAAGTGAAGTATGGTATAATCACAACACATACTTTGATGAAACAATTTCCTTTTGAAGAAATGATTTCTGATGATCCGGCTGATCCGGAATGGGACGATTGCGCAATAACCGGTTTAAATATAAATGAACCTGTACTAACATATATCACAACAAAAGATAACAAGTTTACCTATGTAAAGGGCAGAGTTTCAGAAGGTTGGGTAAAGAGTGACTGTATTGCAACTTGTAAGGATAAAGAAGAATGGAAAAAGGCACTAAATCCTGAACAGTTCTTGATTGTGACTTGCGACAGATTGACATTAGAACCAAATGCAGTAAACACAGAAATATCTAAAAAAACAGTAAATATTGGAACAAAACTTGAACTTGTAACCGATTATGATGGCTCAGAAATGATTATGAACAGAATTCCATACAGTAACTACATAGTAAAATTCCCAATGCGCAGCGAACGTGGAGAATATTATACAACACTTGTTCCTGTTCCAAAGAATAGAGGAGTCAATGTCGGATATCTCGACTTTACAAGAGCAAATATAATAAAACTTGCATTTAACTGCTTGGGTGACCACTATGGTTGGGGTGGTATGTTAGAATCTATGGACTGTTCTGAATTTGCTCTTTGTGTTTATGAATGTATGGGAATAAATTTGCCGAGAAATACAACATGGCAAGCACAGGTACCTTATGGTGTTACAAAATTTGATGGTGTCACAGACGAAGAAAAGTCGGCAATCTTGGATAATGTAAATACAGGTGCTATCATTCAGTTTAAGGGACACGAAATGATCTATTTGGGAAAGGTTGACGGAAAGTATTATACAATAAATTCGGTTAGTTCAATTAAGGAAATTGATGGCAAAAAGAGGGTAAGAAGTGTACTTGTAAATTCACTTGACACTTTAAGAACAAACGGAAATACATGGTTTAAAGACCTAAACACAGTGATTGATATTGCAAAATAAAAAAAGACAAACCGTAAAAAAAGGTTTGTCTTTTTTTATCATAAATTTAATATATAACCAAGTGCTATTCCAAAAACGGCTGATAAGAGTATTATCAAAATAGGGTGTTTTTTTGTAAATGCTAAAACTGCACTGATAATAAATATTCCAAGTGTTATAAAAAATGATAAGTCTATTGTGAAAGAATTTGGGAAAAGCACGGTCTTGCCTATTGAAATTAACGCAGATGCAATAAGACCGATTACAGCGGGTTTTAGTCCTATCATAATGCCTTTAACAAAATTGCTCTCCTTGAACTTTTCAAAACAATTTGCAACAATTAGAATAATAATAAATGATGGCATAACAACACCAAGTGTTGAAAATACCGCACCGACAATTCCTGCACGGGTAATACCTATATAAGTTGCAATATTAATTGCAAAAGGTCCGGGGGTGCTTTCGCTTACGGCAATAAAGTTTACAAGTGCATCAATGCTTAGCCATTTGTGACTCAGAACTTCCGATTCGATAAGAGGAAGCATTGCATATCCTCCACCAAAAGTAAATGCACCTATTTTAAAGAAGGTTAAAAATAGTTCTAAATAAATCATTTTTCTAGCCTCCTATTTTCAAAAAGTGAGGAGGTAAGTCCTATTACGGCACATAAAATAATGATATAAAGAACATTTAATTTCATAAAAACAGCCAAAACAAAGGATAGTGCTGCCAGAAAATAGGATATTTTATTTTTTGGACATTTTTTGTACATAAGCCAAAATGCCTTTAAAACAAGTGCCAAAACGCCTGCTCTAATTCCGAAAAAAGCATATTGAACGGCTTTTAGCGATTGGAATTTTTGCAAGATAAAAGATATTATGCTGATTATTATAAAGGACGGTAGAACCACTGCAAAGGTCGAGAAGAAAGAACCCCAAAATCCGCATACCTTATATCCCACAAAGGTGGCAGAATTGATTGCGATAGGGCCGGGAGTTGATTCTGCTATTGCGATTATTTCTAAAATATCGTCGTCTGTTAGCCATTTTCTGTTTTCCACCATTTCGTGCTGAATAACCGGTATCATTGCATAACCACCACCAAAGGTGAATGCACCGATTTTTAAAAATGTGAGAAATAGAAGTCGTAAAGTTTTTAGTTTTTCACTGTTTTTCAAATAAACACACTCCTAAAAAGTATAATCATATTTATTATATACAAAAATTCATAAAAATCAATATCTGTTTGACATAATATTTCTTATTTGTTATAATATAGGTTAGACTAAAATACGCATCCGTAGCTCAGTTGGATAGAGCGACAGCCTCCGACGCTGTGTGCCGCCGGTTCGACTCCGGCCGGATGTACCAATGCCTGAATTATTTTGAAAGGAGAAATTTTCGCATGGAACTTTTAGCACCTGCAGGAAATATGGAAAACTTAATAGCAGCTGTTCAAAGTGGAGCAGATGCCGTTTACATTGGCGGTACAGAGTTTTCTGCAAGAAAAAGTGCGGGAAATTTCTCAATAGATGAAATAAAAGAGGCGCTTAAATACTGCCATTTAAGAGGTGTCAAACTACATATTGCTGCTAATATTCTTATAAAAAATAAGGAAAAAGATGCATTTATTGAATATATAGGAAAACTTAATGAAATTGGAGTAGACGCCGTTATTATTCAAGATATCGGTATGGCGAATGTTCTTCATAAAATATATCCTGACCTTACCCTGCACGCCAGCACCCAAATGACAATTACGAATGTAAATGGTGCAAAAAAAATGAAGCAAATGGGATTTTCACGAGTTGTTTTGGCAAGAGAACTATCAAAAGCTGCAATAGAGAAAATCATAAAATCAGTCGATATTGAAGTTGAAGTTTTTTGCCACGGTGCAATATGTATGTGCTATTCAGGGCAATGCCTTTTAAGCAGTATAATTGGCGGAAGAAGCGGAAATAGGGGAATGTGCGCTCAGCCATGCAGACTTCCGTATGAACTGGACGAGGATAAGAAATATTATCTAAGTCCTAAGGATATGTCGCTTGTGGACAGGCTAAAAGACCTATCAGAAATTGGCGTAACCTCACTAAAAATTGAAGGCCGTCTTAAAAGAAAAGAGTATGTTTCGGCAGTTTGTGGGATTTACAGAAAATACTTAGATGACACAAAAAAAGTTTCGGCAGATGATTACTATGAACTTTTAAATGCTTTTAATCGAAATGGTTTTACGAGCGGTTATTTTGACGACAAACTCGGAATTAATATGATGAGTATTGATAACCCGTCTAATGTTTCGGAAAACATTTTTTCGGAGAGTGCGAAGAAAAGAGCAGAAAAAAATGCGAATTTTAGAAAAACCGATATTTATTTATCTGCTAAAATGCGTAAAGGTGAGCCTTTAAACATTTCTGCTTGGGACGATTTTGGACACTTTGTATCAAGCGTTGGAACAAAAATTTCAGAAGAAGCAATAAATAATCCTATAACAAAAGAAAGATTAAAAAGTCAACTTTCAAAGTTTGGCAATACCTCATTTTCGCCACAAACTATTGAAATTGATTTAGAAGAAAATATAACAATTCCTATCTCAGAAATAAATGAGGTAAGAAGAATGGCAACAGAACTTTTAGAAAAAGAAATTTTAATATGTCAAGAAAAAAGAAAATTTAATTACATTGAAAGTGATTTTCAAAGGGAAGAAAAGGAACTTGTTTTAACTGCCGAAGTTACAAATTTTGAACAAGCCGAGTGTGCCATAAAAAATGGCATTAAGAGAATTTATGCTCCCGTTTTGCTTTCGAATTTGCTGTTAGAAAAGCATCAAGACTTAGAAATTGTTTCAAAACTGCCACCTATAATGCGAGATGACAGAGAATATGAAAAAACGCAAAATAGTAGAATTTTGATTTCAAATATAGGTCAATTTGATAGCAAAAAGGTGTGTTATGGCGATTATAGACTAAACATCACAAATTCTGAGAGTTTGAGTTTTTATAAAGAACTTTGTGAGGTTACATTGTCACCTGAACTTAATTTGGGCGAACTTAGAAGTATTGCAAAAGGAACAGAAGTTATAGGATATGGCAGAATTGGTCTTATGCTGATGGAAAATTGCCCATTAAGAGCAAATGGAAAATGTCAAAATAAAGAGATGATACATTCATTTAAAGACAGAATGGGAGAAAACTTTCCGTTGCGGTGCCAAGGGGGCTGCGTTTTAGAATTATTAAACTCAAAACCAATCTATATGGCAGACAAAATAAACGATCTAAGGAAACTTGGTGTAGCATCAATTAGACTTATCTTCACGATAGAAAAAGAAGCTGAATGTCAAAAAATTATTGATGAGTATAAATTTTCGCTAAATGGCGGAAAAATCGATTCGCCAAAAATAAATACATTTACAAGAGGACATTTTTATCGCACAGTAGAGTAAAATTTTGGAATAGGAACATAATAAAGGGTAGAAATATGAGAAAAATAATATTAGCATCGAAATCACCAAGAAGAAAAGAACTTTTAGAAGGTCTTAATATTGATTTTGAAGTGGTTGTTTCCGATGCAGATGAAGAAAAAATAAATAAAGATACGGTACCGGCAGATATGTATGTTCAGGAATTAGCACTTTTAAAAGCGACAGCGGTAGCAAACGAATTAAAAAATAAAAATGCACTTATTATTTCTGCCGATACCATTGTTTATAATGACGGGGAAATTCTTGGAAAACCAAAAAACGAAGACGAGGCAAGAGATATGCTAAAAAGCCTGTCAGGGAAAAAACACAGCGTATATACAGGAATTTGCGTTATGAATGTGAAAACGATGTTCAGTGTATGCACAAAGGAAAAAACAGATGTGTATTTTAAAGAACTTTCAGATAAGAGAATTGACGACTATATAAAAACGAAAGAGCCTTTTGATAAGGCAGGCGGATATGGAATTCAGGCTCTTGGCTCGCTTTTGGTTGAAAAAATAGACGGAGACTATTTTAATGTTGTAGGTTTGCCGATAGGTAAACTTTGTGAAGTATTAGAAAAAGAATTTGATTATGATGTGATTAGGGAGAAAAATATATGAAGTTTAAGGTGTTCGATTTGGGTAGCAATATTTCGATTGATTTGGGTACTGCAAATACTTTGGTTTGTATAAAAGATAAAGGTATTGTAATACGCGAGCCGTCAGTTGTTGCCATAGATAAATATACTCAAAAAGTAGTTGCCGTCGGAAATGACGCCGATGAAATGCTGGGCAGAACGCCTGAAAACATTGTTGCAATAAGACCGATACAAGACGGAGTTATAGCAGACCTTGATATAACAGAAGCAATGATGAAAAGGCTTATGCATTTGGCACTTGGAAAAAGAGGTATGATTTTTAAACCAAAGGCGACTGTTTGTGTGCCGGCAGGTGTCACCAATGTAGAAAAAAGAGCAGTAATAAAGGCATTAATGCTAGCCGGAGCAAAGTCTGTTTCTATGATTGAAGAGCCGATGGCAGCAGCGCTTGGAGCAGGCGTTGATGTTATGAAACCGGAAGGAATTATGATTTTAGATATCGGCGGCGGAACTACCGAGGTTGCAGTTGTAGCACTTGGAGGTGTTGTGGTGTCAAAATCAATGAAAATTGCAGGCGATACGCTAAATCATAACATTGCAAATTATGTAAAGAAAAAATATGGAATAAATATTGGCGACAAAACAGCAGAAGAAATCAAGTTTGAACTTGCATCGGCGGACGATTTTGAAAATGAAGGTGTGTATGAAGTAAGAGGAAGAGATGTTATGTCAGGGCTTCCTAAAAACTTAACAATTACCGCAAAAGAAGTTCGTGAAGCAATCATCAATAACATAAATGCGATTATCGATGAAGTTAAAGAAACTTTGGAAATTACACCGCCCGAGCTTACGGCAGATGTTCTAAAAAATGGTATTATTATTACAGGCGGCGGTGCACTTATTAAAAAATTAGACACTGTTTTGAAGAAGGAAATAGGCGTTCCGGTAAAGATTGCAGAGTCTCCGCTTGACTGTGTTGTTTTGGGAACGGAAATGGCAAACGAAAATCAGGAGATAATGATGCGTTCCTCTATCGCAAGACAAGGTTAAAAAGGTGATAGTTTATGTCGTTTTTCAAAAATAAAATAGTTAGAATAATAGCGATTGTTATGGCTTTATTTATAGGAGTTATGCTGCTTTCTAAGGTTAGGGATAACCCAATAGGAAGAATTGCATACGGTGTTGTATCGCCAATATATTCGGGAATGGATAAGGTTATTTCGCCCACAAGAAAGTTTTTTTCTCATGTAAAAAATGCTAATAAATACGAAAAAGAGATTGAAGCCTTAAAAAAAGAGAACAACGAACTCAAACTTGCAAATAGAGGGAGCAAGGAATATATAGAGGAAAACAACCGATTAAAAGAACTTCTGGATTTAAAGGAAGGAATGGCAAGTACGAAAACGGTTACTGCAAAGGTTGTTTCATATGAGCCAAACAGTTGGTATAATACAGTTATGCTGAACAAAGGTGAAACTTCGGGTATAAAAAAAGGTGATGTTGTAGTTACAACCTTGGGACTTGTTGGAAAAGTAACAGACTTGGGGAGTAATTGGGCAAAGGTATCAACAATTCTTAATATTTCAAATTCGGTTGGAGTGAAACTTTCAAGAACAGGTGATGTTGGGGTTGTCAGCGGTGACGCCAATCTTGCCGAAAATAAAGAATGTAAACTTGAATATTTGTCAAATGATAAAGGACTTATAAAAGGAGATATCCTTTTAACATCAGGTCTTGGAGGAATTTATCCGCCTGATTTGTTAGTGGGCAAAGTTAAAGAGATTAATTCTGACAGTACAGGAAATTTAGAATACGCAAGCGTCACAACATCAGTTGATTTTTCGTCGCTTTATGAAGTTTTGGTAATTACATACCATGAATAAGGGAGAGAATACCGATTGAAACTGGAAAAAGACATTAAATATACGGTCTTATCTATAATAATACTAATTTGCGAAATGACTTTTGGGAAATATATAGAACTTTTTGGAGCAGTGCCGATGATTACACTGTGTTTTTGTGTTGCAGCGTCAGCTTGTGAGACTGAGATTTCATATATTATGATTGTTTCGGTAATACTTGGAGCAGTATCGGATTTGCTTGGTGGTCACGGATTTGGGACATATCTATTTTCCTATACATTTGCTTCATTTGTTACATATAAACTAAAAGATGCAGTTTTTACATCAAAACTATTATTTCTGATTATTGATGCATTTTTTATGACGATAATAGTTCAAGTAATATATAGAATAACACACATTTACGATATGAATGCGTGTGGATTTTGGCACGGGTTTATTTCGGTGATTTTGCCTATGGCAATTTATGATACCGTAATTACACTAGTGTTTTATAAAATTCACAAAAGAATAATCAAAAGATAAAGGAGGAAAGAAAACTTGTCACGGTTTAGATTTCTTATAATCAAAATCATTGTTTTGGTTATGATGATTTTAATTATTGCAAGACTTTATAATATGCAGATTATAAATGGTGAGGGGTATAAGAATTTGTCTGACCAAAGAATTTCTGCAAATATCACAAAAAAAGCGCCAAGGGGCGAGATAACTGACAGAAACGGTGTCGCCCTTGTTACTAACAGAAAAGGTTATACACTAAAAATAAGAAAAGTAAAACAAAGTGACAAGGATATTAATAATCTTCTTATTTCCATTTCAAAGGTATTGGAAAAAGAAGAAAAGTTTCTTCCTGATTCACTTCCCATATCAAAAGAAAAACCATATAAATTTACTTTTGAAAATGAAAAGGAAAAAAATGATTGGTTTTTAGAAAATAAAGCACTTGATAATAAAATGAGCGCAAAAGATGTGGTGGATTATTATAAAGAAAAATTTGAGACGGACGGACTTTCTGAAACAGCGGCAAGAAATGTAATAGGTGCAAGATACGATATGCGAAAAATGGGGTTTTCGATTAACAATGCATATACAGTTGCATCAGATGTTTCAGTCGCTACTATTACAAAAATTAAAGAGTGCTCCGATGAGTTTGAAAATGTCGAAGTGTCTGAAGATTATTTTCGAGAATATACAAATGTTGCAAATGCGGCACATATTTTGGGTAGAGTCGGAAAAATTTATAAAGAGGAATACGACGAACTTAAAAATAGTGGATACGGTATGAATGACTTAGTAGGAAAAGAAGGCATTGAAAAAATTTGTGAAAAAGAACTTCGGGGTACAGACGGAACAGAAAGTGCGTACTATGGAAAAGATAAAGAACTTCTTGGCGATAACACGGAAATTTCTGCAATACCCGGGAATTCTGTTGCGCTTACAATAGATGCCAACCTTCAAAAAGTGGCAGAAGAATCTCTTGAAAGAAATATTAAAGAGATTGCAAGTCGTGGTAGCGGCACTATTAAAGGCGGCGGAGATGCAAACGCGGGAGCAGCAATAGTTATAGATGTTAACACAGGCGAAATTCTTGCAATGGCGAGTTATCCTACTTTTAATCTTGATACCTTTTCACAAAACTATGAAGTACTATCAAATGACAAGGCAAAGCCTTTATGGAATAGAGTTATAAGCGGAACATACACACCGGGTTCTACCTTTAAGCCACTTACAGCGATTGCGGCACTTTCCACAGGCTCAATTTCGGAAAATGAACAGATTACTTGTGAAGGGGTGTATAAGTTTTATAAGGATTACCAACCAAAATGTTGGATTTGGTCAGAACAACATATGACTCACGGAAGTATAAATGTTTCAAGGGCTATTGTAGATTCTTGCAACTATTTTTTTTATGAAGTGGGAAGAAGAACGGGCATTGATGCCATTGATGAATATGCAAAAAAATTCGGACTTGGAGAAAAGACCGGAATTGAACTTTCAGGAGAAGTTGCAGGAAATGTTGCAAGCCCACAATATAAAAAGACACTTTATAAAGATGACGATGACAAAAAGTGGGTTGCAGGTGATACAATTCAGACGGCAATTGGTCAGTCATATTCAAATTTTACCCCTATAGGAATTGTGAATTATGTGGCAACTATTGCCAATGGCGGAAAAAGATATAAACCTCACCTTATAAAAAGTATTCGCTCAACTACCGACGGGACTATGATAAGCGAAAATAAACCGGAACTGTTAAAAGAAGTTAGAGTAGAAAAGAATATCTTTGATGCAGTAAAAAATGGTATGAAAGGCGTTACAGACGAAGGCTCTGCTAAAAAAATTTTTGAAGGATATCCAATTGAAGTTGGCGGAAAAACAGGAACTGCGCAGATTAGCAAAAATTCTTCAAACAATGCACTTTTTGTGTCCTTTGCACCATTTGATAAGCCGGAAATCGCAGTTTGTGTTGTTATAGAGCATGGATTTAGGGGTGCAAATGCTGCATATGTTGCAAGAGATATTTATGACCAATACTTTGGTCTTAACAAGATTCAAGAAGAAACACCTCAAATTAAGACAACTAATGACATTTTTGGTGCACTTTTGCCATAAAATTTATTTTTCTTATTTACAAATGATAATTTTTTTGTTATAATATATGAAAGGCATTAGATAAAACACAATCGGGAGGAGTAGCAATGAATATAGCATGTATAGCGCACGACAAAAAAAAGGAACTTATGGTTCAATTTTGTATTGCGTATAAAGGTATTTTGCAAAAACATTCGCTTTTTGCTACCGATAACACAGGTAAACTTATTGCAGAAACAACCGGAATGGATGTTTATAGATTTTTATCGGGTGCACAAGGCGGAGACCAACAAATCGGTGCAAGAGTTGCGTATAATGAAATTGACTTAGTTTTGTTTTTTAGAGACCCGATAACACCGGGCACATATGAACCGGATACATTTAATCTTTTGAAATTATGTGATATGCACAATATTCCGATTGCTACAAATTTGGCAACGGCAGAAGTTTTGGTGCATGGTCTTGAAAGAGGAGATTTGGATTGGCGTGATATCGTAAATCCAAAAGATTGATAATGAAAACTGTCTTAATAGGCAGTTTTTTTAAAGTTATTTATTAAAGAGGTTAGTTTTTTATGTATAAATATGAACTTCACTGCCATACAAGCGAAGTAAGTGCTTGCGGAAAGACAGAAGCAAAAGACATGGTAGAATTTTATAAAAGTATCGGTTTTTCCGGTATTGCGATAACAGACCATTTTTTTAATGGAAATTGCGCAGTTCCAAAGGATTTGCCGTGGCAAGAAAGGGTAGAACTATATTGCAAAGGCTATGAAAATGCAAAGGAACACGGCGACAAGATAGGCATTAAAGTGTTTTTTGGAATAGAATGTTCATATGGCGGCAACGATTTAATCGCTTTTGGAATTTCAAAAGAATGGCTTTTGGAAAATGAAGATTGCGACAAACTAAGACCTGATGAGTTCTGCGATTTAGTTCATAAAAGCGGTGGTTTTGTGATTCATGCACATCCTTTTAGGGAAAGAGAATATATTTCTATGATTAAACTTTTGCCAAGGAAAGTTGATGCGGTTGAGATTATCAATTCTTGCAATAATGATTTCGAAAATAATATGGCGAATTTGTATGCCCAAAATTACGGACTAAAAATAACTGCCGGTAGTGATAATCATTTTGGGAAATTAGAAAGAATAGCGGCTGTGGAAACGGAAAAAGAAGCAGAAAGTATTTGCAATATAATAGATGCAATAAAGGAAAATAAGCAAAAAATAAAACACTACACATTGTCAGATGATTTGAAACTGACCGAAATATGCAGTGTTTGATTTTAAAATGATTATAACTGTTCTTTTGCAAGTTCAAGGGCGATTGCTAATTGGTCGGGACAACTTGTGCCTCTGCCGCCACAATCAAGACCTTTGATTCTTGAAATGATATCGTCAATGTTCATTCCCTCACAAAGTTTTGCGATACCCTGTGTGTTGCCATTACAACCACCGGTAAAAACTACGTTATGAACAATGTTATCATCTATTTCAAAATTGATTTGTACTGAACACACCCCGTGAGGAGTAAAAGAAAATTTAGCCATTTTGCACCTCCCAATAATTTGGTACAAGTATATCATAAAATGATAAAAAATGCAAATATAATTAGTAAGGAACGAAAGAAAAATGGATTTTGTGGCAATAGACTTTGAAACAGCAACATCAGCATGGACAAGCATATGCAGTATGGGGATATGCGTTGTGAAAAACAATAAAGTGGTGGAAACAAAAGAACTATTAATAAAGCCAACTCCATTTGAATTTAACGATTATAATATTGCCATTCATGGAATAACACCACAAATGGTGTGGAATAAACCGAATTTTTGCGACTTGTGGGAAGAGATAAAACCATATATTGAGAATCAACTTGTAATCGCACATAATGCTTCTTTTGATGTGGGGGCACTTAGAAAAACTCTCGATTTATTTCAAATAGAACTTCCGACTTTTGATTATCTTTGCACGGTAAAACTTTCACAAAAGGCATATCCAAACCTTCAAAGTCATAAACTTAATATGTTGGGGGAGGAACTTGGAATAGACTTCTCACATCATGATGCTTGTGATGATGCATATGCGTGTGCTATGGTGCTTTTGAATATCATTAAGGATTTTGGGATAAACTCTATACAGGATATAGAAGAAAAGTTTGAAGTTTCAAGCGGAAAAATGTATCCGGGATATGTAGAGGCGTGCAAAAAAAAGAAGAAATCAAAACCAAGAAAAAACATTTGATTTTTTTATAAAATTATGATAAAATTATAGACATAAATATGGGGATGCAACGGCTTCGACGGGGATGTTGAAGCTGTGGAAGCGAGTAGTGCCGGGTAACACTTTAATAGGCCCAACTATAAATATAAACGCTAACAATAAATTAGCTTTAGCTGCCTAATTAGGCAACCGTCTTACCTTTGAGTACCACGGCAAAGGACAAGGCGACTACCAGTGGTGAACATGAACCTACTTTTGTTTTGGGGTAGGTCACGACTTAAAAACTACCGTAGCATACCGCCTGACTATGGGCTGTATGTGAGGGGAATCAAAATTCATAGTCTACACTCGTAGATGCCATGGTGAATATGTTTTCGGACACGAGTTCAACTCTCGTCATCTCCACCAAATAGCAATAGAACCGCATAGTTATGCGGTTCTATTTTATATATCTTGATAAAGAATCGTCAAGTAGTTTTCGGAAAATTATTCTTGCCTCAGGTTCAAAACCTTCAATACCCATAGCTTGATAGAAAAAGATAGTAAGAAATCCGAAAATTCTATCGCAAGTATAGATACCTTCATTTCTGATTGACCATTCAAGTTTAATTGTTCCGTCCTCTTTGCCTGTTTCTAAAATTTTGTCAAGCATTATTCTGAAAGGAGCAGATTTAGCAAGAGTGTCCTTTCTTTCAAAATCATTAGTGCGATAAAAATAACATAGTGCTTCTGCTTGCAAAACAAAAGATTTTGGGTATTTGATAATATGCTCATACATTTCGTCAAAGAACTTGATTAACATTTCTTTGCCGGTTAAACCCTTAAAAAGAACATCGAATTTATCAAAAAATAAAGAGTTTTGTTCTTCGATACATTCCATAACAGCTGCGAAAACCAGGTCACTTTTTGTTCTAAAATGTCTTTCTATTGTAATTTTTGCAAATTCGGTATTGTTTGCAATCATATCTTTTGTGGTGTTATCTATACCGTGCTCATACATCACTTGCATTGCAACCTTTGCAATGTTCTTTTTGTTGATTTCGCCAAGGTCTTTATTCTTCATAAAATCACCATCCTAAACATATAAATTCTATCACAAATATTGGTTTTTGTCAATATATAGTGAAAAATGAAAATTTCTGTAGGATTTTGTAAAAATAATAAAAATTATCCTAGCCATCTTTCAAAATTGCTTGACATTTTAATCTTATATGATAAAATACTAAGATAAATTAAATATTCACACGAAGTGTCAAGTGTTCCGCAAAAAAGGAATATTTGGTGAAAAGGGAATGAGGTTAGAATCCTCAACGGTAACAGCCGCTGTATGTACCCGAATGGTTATTGTTCGACGATGAAAGTCGGTCATTGGGAAACTGAGAAGGCAGAATAATAATCGAAAGAAATTCTCTTATAGGGTATGAGTCAAAAGACCTGCTTTGATGTTATTCCGTAAGTGCGATTTAGCATAGGAATGATAGTTTTGATATGCCAAATCAAACTTTGATTTGATGTTTTTTTGGTGTTCTCAAAATGTGATTTTCACAGAAATATCTGCTGTGGTAATTTAAAATAATTGCCACAGTTTTTTTGTGGCAAAATAGGAGGAAGTTTTATGAAACTAAAGAAAATCACATCTGTTTTATTGAGCATAATTATGCTCATAGGAGTTTTGGAAGGGGTGACATTTGCCCAAAATGGTATTGCTGTATATATCACAATCAGCAAAGATGGAAGAATTGTCTTGGACAAAGATGACAACGAAATTGCATTATCAAAACTTGAACTATTAAACGAAGAAGATACATACACGATTTGTGATGCGTTTTTGAAAGCACACGAAATGTTTTATCAAGACGGAGCATCGGGATTTTCAACAAGTGATGGAATATATGGCACATATGTTTCTAAGTTTTGGGGCGACGATAGTGGTAACTTTGGCTATCAGGTAAATGGTGGCGAAGATACTGTAATGGGTCCTGACCACAAAATAAAAAACGGAGATAATATTGATTTTGTGATTTATGAAAATCAATATCCAAATACTGAGAATTATACAAAGTTTGATAACTATAAACTCGAAACAAGAACAGATGTTGAAACAAAACTATCACTTGGTGTAGCGGATTATGATGAATTTTGGAATATGGTATTTTCGCCTTGTGCTGATGCCGAAATCACTATAAACGGAAAGAAAAGCGGTATAAAAACCGATGAAAACGGAGATGTCGAAATCGTATTTGATGAAGCCGGAGAATATAATATTTCTGCAATTAAAACAAAAGAAATTAAAGAGAAAACAGCAACAGCAATAACTGCACCAATTTGCGTTGTAAAGGTTAAGGATACCGCCGAGATGGTAATTAATAATATTGCAAAAAGATATTCGGGAAATGAAATTTGCACAGATGCTAATATGCCTTGGTTTTTAGCTGATATGGGAATGTATAAAAAACTTTATCCAAAGAGCAAAAATGTGTTGTCAACTAAAACAAAGCAAACTTGCCTTGACAAACTTATTGCATTTTCGGAAGAAACTAACAAGCCGTCAGACTTGGCAAAAATCATTATAGCATTAAGAAGTATGGAATATGACCCACAAAATGTATATAATAAATATTCTGAGAAAATTGATATTGTGGGAAAATTACTAACTCAGGTTGATGACAAAGACGAAAATGTTATAAATTCATATACACTGCCGTATGTGATTATTGCATTGAGAGAATATGCAAATGAAGAACAAATAGAGTATTTGATAGATAGTGCAATTAATAAAAAGGAGGAGTGGAAGGATACTACATATGGTCCTGACGGAGCAACATCTATGTTTGTAGCACTTTCCCCATATTACAAAACAAATGAAACTGTCAAAGCCGCTATTGATGAAGCCGTTCCACTTGTGAAAACAATGCAAAAAGAGACAGGACTTATTGATTCGATGGGTGCTGCGGCATCGACAGGTCTTGCAATAGCAGGTTTTTCTGCACTTTCTATTGACCCTAAAAACATTATAAATGGCAACAAAAACTTGGTTAATGGGCTTATGAGGAAAGTGAATAAGGAACTGGACGGCTTTCTTCCTGACGAGAATTCATTTTCAACTGAGCAAGGTTTTAGAGGTCTTATTGCACTAAAACTGTTTGAGAAAGGCAAGACTATATATGATTTTTCGGGTTATGAAAAAAATATGGCTTTTGCAACAGTAGAAAAAACAAACAGTAGTAGTGGGAACGGTGGCGGAATTTTTATTGCTCCGAAAAAGACTGAAAATGAAGAGATTGTAAAAAGTCAAGAAGTTTCAAAGAGAGCATCGAAATTTTCTGATGTGAAGGAAGATGCTTGGTATTTTGAAAGTGTAAATTTTGTGGAAAATAAAGGGCTTATGAGCGGTACAGATAATGGATTTGAGCCGGAAATCCCTGTCACAAGAGCGATGCTTGTATCAATTCTGTTCCGTATGGAAAAGGCAGAAAATAACAAAACTGAAAAAGTATTTAAAGATATTGAAACAAATTCTTGGTATTTTGATGCTGTAAATTGGGCGGCACAAAATGGAATTGTTATGGGAAAAACATACGATGAATTTTGCCCTAACGATAATATTACTCGTGAACAACTTGCAGTAATTCTTTATAGATATGTAAAATTTAAGGAATTTGATACAGAAACATTTGAAAATTGTGATATAATGGGTTATAATGATGTTAGTGATGTTTCAAATTATGCTATCTCGGCACAAAAGTGGGCAGTTGGCAGCGGACTTATAAAAGGTGAAACAGAATCGACCTTAAATCCAAAAAATCAAACAACCAGAGCACAAATTGCGGCTATTTTGATGAGATTTTGCAATATGCAAGGAGAAACAAAATGAGAGAATTTTTGAAAAAATACAAAACTGAAACTATTTCGGTAATAATATTTGTTTGCATAATGGTATTTGCGTGTATTTATCATTTTGGGCTACCGAAAAAGGAAGTTGCCTTTGATGAATTTCAAGAAACAGTAACGGAAAAGTCGGAAGAAAAAACCGAAGAAATTAAAGAAACTGCTACAAACAAAGAAGAAAAAGAGGTAGTAGAGGAAGGAGAAGCACCAAGGGAAAATGATGTTTTCACATCTTCCGAAAAAGAAGAGAAAAATTCTTGCACAGTATATGTTAGTTGCAAAACTATCCTTGATAATATTGAAAACTTAAAACAGGGCAAGGAAAATCTTGTCCCCAAAGATGGAATTATTCTTCACATAGATAAAGCGGAATTTGAAGACGGCGAAACGGCGTTTGAAATTTTAGAACGTGAACTTAAAAAGAAAAAGATAAGTTTAGAATATAAAAACACTCAGTTTTCAGGCGGATATTATATTGAAAGCATAGGTGGTATTGGCGAGTTTGATTGCGGACAAACTTCCGGTTGGCTATATAAAGTAAACGGTGAAATGCCAAATGTGGCATCGTCCAACTATATTTTGAAAAAGGGCGATAAGATAGAGTTTTTATATTCTTGTAAAATGGGTGATATATGAGATTAACTACAAAAGAAATAACTGTTTTCGGAATGCTGGGTGCTGTTATGTATGCGTCAAAAATTCTTATGGAAGCATTCCCAAACATTCACCTTTTAGGAGTATTCACGATTGCTCTTACAGTAGTATATAGGAAAAAGGCGCTATATCCTATTTATACATATGTTTTGATAAACGGACTTTTTGCAGGATTTGCTTTGTGGTGGGTTCCGTATCTTTACCTTTGGACAATTTTGTGGGGAGTGACAATGCTGCTGCCTCAAAATATGCCGGAAAAAATCGCATACCCTGTATATATGATAGTTTGTGGGTTGCACGGAATCTTTTTTGGAACTTTATATGCACCTATGCAAGCAATTTTGTTTGGACTTAGTTTCAAAGAAATGATTGCTTGGATAATAGCAGGAATACCATGGGATATTGTGCATTGTATCGGAAATGTTTGCAGCGGCGTTTTGGTAGTCCCGCTTGTAAAACTTTTTAAAAGTAAAATTGTGTTATAAAGCATAAAATAAGAAAAAAAGACAAATATTCTAATATTTGTCTTTTTTTCTTTGAAAATCTATGATATAATAAAGTGATTAAAAAGATATGGAGAATGTTAATGAGTATATTAAATGTAGAACACGTCACACACGGATTTGGTGGCAGACAGATTTTGGAAGATGCAAATTTTAGATTGTTAAAAGGTGAACATATAGGGCTTATCGGTGCAAACGGAGAAGGAAAATCCACCTTTTTGAATATTATAACAGGAAAACTTATGGCTGATAGCGGCAAGGTTGAATGGTGCAAACATATAACAACAGGGTATTTAGACCAATACTCAACTCTGACAAAGGGAAAAACGATATTTGAGTATTTAAAAAGTGCCTTTTCGTATCTTACAGATTTGGAAAAGGAAATGATGTCGTTATATGAGCAGATGGCAGATTCTACAAGTGAAGAAATCGAAAAGATGATGGAAGAAGTGGGAGAAATTCAAGAAATGCTTGATTCTTCCGGCTATTATATGATAAACAGCAAAATAGCAGAGTGTGCCAACGGCTTGGGACTTAACGAAATCGGTCTTGACAGAGATGTATCAGAACTCTCGGGTGGTCAAAGAGCGAAGGTACTTTTAGCAAAGGTATTACTTGAAAATCCGATGATTTTGATTTTGGACGAGCCTACCAACTTTCTTGACGAAAACCATATAAAATGGCTGACTGAATTTTTGCAAAATTATGATAATGCATTTATTTTGGTGTCGCACGATATTCCGTTTTTAAATAGTGTAATAAATGTTGTGTATCATTTGGAAAATGCAGTGCTTACAAGATATAGCGGAGATTATAATTTCTTTTTGCAAAGCCACGAACTAAAACAAAAACAAACAGAAGCGGCATATAAAAAGCAACAAAAGGAAATTGCGGCACTTGAAGATTTTGTTGCCAGAAATAAGGCAAGAGCAGCAACGGCATCTCTTGCAAGGTCAAGACAAAAGCAACTTGACAAGATGGACAGAATTTCTCTTGCACCAAAAAAAATTAAGCCTGAATTTGACTTTAAGGAAGATAGAGCACCCGGAAAGGTTGTTATTAAGGCAGATAACCTTGTGATAGGCTATGATTCTCCACTTACCAAAAAGGTTAATATAGAAATTGAAAGAAATAAAAAAATAGCAATAAAAGGTGTAAATGGTCTTGGAAAATCAACACTGTTGAAAACACTGCTTTCTATACTTCCGCCGTTTGAAGGAACGGTTGAGCATGACCAATTTATAAGTATAGGCTATTTTGCACAAGAAGAAATAGCATCTTCAAACACGGCACTCGAAGAACTTTGGAACGAGTTTCCTGCAATGTCCAATGCAGAAGCAAGAGCAGCACTTGCAAAATGCGGACTTACAAATGAGCATATTACATCACAAATGAAGGTTTTGTCGGGCGGGGAAAATGCAAAGGTCAGACTTTGTAAACTTATGCATAAACCAATAAATCTATTGGTTTTGGACGAGCCGACCAATCACCTTGATGTTGATGCAAAGGAAGAACTTAAAAATGCAATCAAAAAGTTTAGGGGAACGGTATTACTTGTAAGCCACGAACCTGAATTTTATAACGATGTGGCAGATGAAGTTTGGAATCTTGAAAGCTGGACTACAAAAATAATATAAATAGTAGGTAATTTTATGGCGAGAATTTCTATTGATAGAGTTTTAGACAAACTTGATGAATATTTAGGATTAAATGATTATTTAGGGGCAGAAAGGCATTTAAAATATTGGCTTTCGGAAGCCGAGATAGAAAAAGATGAGCGAAGTGAATTTACTATTCTAAATGAAATGATAGGTCTTTTTAGAAAATGCGGGGAAGAGGAAAAGGCATTTTGGGCAAGTGATAAACTTCTTTTAGTTGTGGATAAAATGGATATCAAAAATGAGGTATCGGGAGCAACGGCTTTTTTGAACATTGCAACGGCATACAAATGTTTTGGAAAGATAGATGAGGCACTTTTGCTCTACGAAAAGGCAAAGATAATCTATGAGAAAGAACTGGACGAAAAGGATAGTAGGCTTGGCGGACTATACAATAATATGGCACTTGCCTTAGTTGATGTCGAAAAGTATATTGATGCCGAAAATCTTTATAATAAAGCGCTTATAATAATGGGATATTCCAAAAACGGAGAATTAGAACAGGCAATAACCTATTTAAATATTGCAGAACTTATGGAAAAACGAGATGGATTACAAGAAGCCGATGAAAAGATTGATGAGTGCCTTAAAAAAGCCGAAAAACTTTTGAAAACAGAAACAATACCAAGAAATGGCTATTATGCTTTTGTTGCTGAAAAATGTGCATCATCATTTGACTATTATGGATATTTTGCATTTGCAAATGAACTCAATGATATTGCAAATAAAATTAGAGGTGGTGAAAAGGTATGACCGGACTGGAATTATCACGTGCATATTATGAAGAATACGGAAAAGATATGATACACGAAGAATTTTCGGATATTGAAGACTTGCTTGCCGTAGGTCTTGTCGGAAGTGGCTCGGAATGTTTCGGATATGATGACGAATTCTCAAAAGACCATGATTTTGAGCCTGCATTTTGCATTTTTATACCTGAAAATGAAAGAATAGACAGTAAAACAGAATTTAAGTTGGAAAGAGCATATGCGAAACTTCCAAAGGAGTTTATGGGATATAAAAAATCACTTATAGGCCCTGTTGGCGGAAATCGTCACGGAGTAATAAAAACAAGTGAATTTTATCTGTCTAAGTGTGGAAATAAAGATGGGGAACTTACTATAAGAGAATGGCTTACAATTCCTGAATTTGAACTTTTAGAGGCGGTAAACGGAGAAGTTTTTTTAGATAATTTGGGTGAGTTTTCAAAAATTCGTGATAATTTACTATACTATCCCGAGGATATTAGATTAAAAAAACTTGCAGGATATCTTCTTAAAATGAATCAATCAGGTCAGTATAATTATGAAAGACTTATAAAAAGAGGAGATACTGCAGCTGCTCAACTTTCTATCTTTGAATTTGTAAATGCAGCATTACACGTAATATTTCTTATAAACAGACATTATATGCCGTATTATAAATGGAGTTTTAAAGCCCTCTCTAATTTAGAAAAACTATCAAATCTTTATGACTCGTTGGAATATTTAATATCTTCCGATAATGAAGAAAAAAACAGTATGGTAAAATTAGAGATAATAGACGATGTCATAAGAATGATAATAGAAGAACTACAAAATGAAGAAATTACAAAGGCAATTTGCATGGATTTGGAAAAACACGCTCATTCAGTAAATGATATGGTGGAGGATAGTTATATCCGTAATCTTAACATCTTTGTCGGAGTATAAAAGGAGAAAGAGATATGTTTTCGTACATTTGGCCGATTGCACTTGTTGTGTTTTCAAATATTTTATACCAAATTACAGCAAAATCATCACCCGAGAATATGAACCCTTTTGCGTCGCTCACAATTACATATGTAGTTGCGGCAGTATTTTCGGGGATAATGTATTTTGTGTTAAACAAGGACGCAAACTTAATAAAGGAGTATGCTAAAACTAATTGGACTCCTTTTGCACTTGGTATTTCTATTGTAGGTCTTGAAGTTGGATTTTTGTATGCATATAAGGCAGGCTGGCAAGTTAGCACAGCATCAATCGTACAAAGTGCATTTTTGGCAGTTGCACTGATTTTTGCAGGACTTATATTATATAAAGAACCACTTTCATGGAATAAAATTGTTGGGGTAATTATTTGCCTTTTGGGACTTACATTTATTAATTTAAAATAAATTTAGGAGGAAGAAAAAATGAGTAAAAAACTTTATAGGAGCAGAAAAGACAGAAAAATTACAGGGGTATGTGGAGGGATTGCAGAATATTTTGATTGCGATTCAACGCTAATCAGACTTGCGTGGGCACTGCTTATATGTGCTTTTGGAACGGGTGTTTTAGCGTACATCTTAGCGGCTATCATTGTGCCTGAGGAATAGTTTTTTGTGAACGGTTAGTGGATTGAAAAATATTGGTTTTTTTAATATAATATTTCCGTGAGGTGGTATTATGAACCTAAATAAAACAGGTGAACTTTTGAAAAGTTTAAGAAAAAGTAAAAATATGACGCAAAAAGAAATTGCAGATAAGATTGGAGTGTTGCCTAAAACCGTATCAAAGTGGGAGACAGGTCATGGCTTTCCTGATGTGTCTACCATTTCATCTATTGCTGAAATATTAGGAGTAAGTTCTGATACCATTTTGTCGGGGGAACTAAAAACTAATACGGAGGATTCAGGAAATATGAAAAGAACAAAATACTATGTGTGCAATAATTGTGGTTCTATCGTGCAAGGAACAGGAAATTTTGGGGTTACTTGTTGCGGAAAAGAGTTAAAGGCTTTGGAACTTAATAAGTCTGATGAAAGGCATAAAATTAAAGTTGAAGAAATTGAAAATGATTATTACATCACAATAAATCACGAGATGACAAAGGAACATTTTATCGAGTTTGTTTCGTATGTGACATATGATAAGGTCTTGACAGTAAGACTTTATCCGGAGCAGGAGGCAGCAGTTAGATTTCCTAAAATTCATGGTGGAAAGATTTATTATTGTTGCAATAAGCATGGATTATTTTGTAATAGTTGATTTTTTAAAAGAGAAATTTTAATAAATTTCTCTTTTTTTTTGAAAAAATATGTCAAATATATTAAAATGCACGAAAATACTTGCAATAACTTTAAAAATGTGAGATAATATGCGTATTATTTTTTTATTAGGGGGTTTTTATTTACAATGGAAAAACAAAGAAGTAGTTTCACAGGAAAGATAGGGTTTGTCTTGGCTGCTGCGGGTTCTGCTGTAGGACTTGGCAACTTATGGAGATTCCCATATCTTGCTGCAAAGGATGGCGGAGGATTATTCTTACTCGTCTATATTATTTTAGCACTTACATTTGGTTTTACTCTTATGACAACTGAAATTGCAATCGGAAGAAGAACTCGTCATAGTTGTATTAAATCATATGGTGATGTTAATAAGAAGTTTGGATTTTTAGGCCCAATCGCTTCAATCATTCCTATTCTTATCTTCCCATATTACTGCGTAATCGGTGGTTGGGTAACAAAATATATGGCAACATATATAATAGGAAAAGGAACAGAAGCTGTTGCAGACGGATATTTCACAGGATTTATAACATCATTTCAATCACCAATTATTTGGTTCTTAGTATTTATGGGTATTAGTGCGATTATCGTATTCTGCGGTGTTGAAAAGGGTATTGAAAAACTTTCAAAAGTTTTGATGCCGGCATTATGTGTAATTATTGTTGCAATTGCGATATTCTCACTTACATTAAAAGATGATGCAAGCGGAAGAACAGCAATGGACGGTCTTAAAATTTATTTAATTCCAAATTTTGACGGAATGACTTTCGGAAAAATTTGCCGTATAGTTCTTGATGCTATGACACAAATGTTCTATTCAATGAGTTTGGCTATGGGTATTATGATTACTTACGGTTCGTATTCAAAGAGAGATACAGACCTTGTTTCATCGGTTAACCAAATTGAAATTTTTGATACAGCAATCGCAATTTTAGCAGGTCTTATCATTATCCCTACTGTATTTACATTCCAAGGAGCAGAAGGTCTTGAAAGTGCAGGCCCGGGGCTATTGTTCATCTCGTTACCTCAAATATTTGTTAAGATGGGTGTAATTGGTAATGTCGTTGGTGCATTGTTTTTCGTTCTTGTATTATTTGCAGCATTAACATCTTCAATTTCACTTATGGAAGCGAATGTTTCTGTAATTATGGATAACTTTAAGATTGAAAGAAAAGTTGCAAGTGTGATTTCTGTTGTTATTGCATTATTAATTGGACTTGCTGTATGCCTTGGTTATAACATTTGGTATTTTGATTATAAACTTCCAAATGGTTCTGTTGGTCAAATTCTTGATATTCTTGACTACTTCACAAATAACCTATTAATGCCGATTGTTGCACTTCTAACATGTGTCCTTATCGGTTGGGTTGTTGGTCCAAAGTATGTTACTGATGAAGTCAAATTAAATGGTGAAAAGTTTGGAAGAGAAGGCATTTACAAAGTAATGGTAAAATGGGTTGCTCCTATATTACTTGCACTTATCCTGGTTTCTTCTTTCGGAGTTTTTAATAATCTATAAGACAAAAAAATCTCTTGCTAATTGCAAGAGATTTTTTTATGCTTATTTTTTGGGTGGGCGTTTTCCGTAATATTGGAAAATATTACATTTAATCATTCCGTTATATATCTTTCTTCTCTTATCAGCTTTCTTTCCAAAATGCTCTTCAAAATTTTCGTCTGATGCCAAAATGTAATATGACCAATCGGGAAGAGAAGCAAAGGATTTGCCGATGTTTTTGTATAACTCATAGCAAGACTCTGCATCACTTAATCTCTCTCCGTATGGTGGGTTACAGATTATGCTGCCGTATTCCTTGTTTGAGGTAATCTTAGTTGCGTCTTGATGAGAAAATGTGATGCAGTCTGAAACTTTTGCAATTTTAGCATTTTCGTGTGCAACTTCCAGTACATCTTTATCTATGTCAGATGCTAAGATTTCAAGAGGCGTATTTCTTATCTTATCTTCTGCTTCTTCTCGTGCTTTTGCCCATAAACTGTTCGGGATTTGAGAGAAGTTTTCGCTTAGAAAATGCCTTGAAATCCCCGGGGCAATATTTCTTTTAAACATTGCAGCTTCTATCGGTATAGTTCCACTGCCACAGAACGGGTCAAGTAGGGGATATTCAAATTTCCAAAAACTTAGCATAACCATTGATGCTGCGATTGTTTCTTTAAGCGGTGCGGCGTTTGAAATTCTTCTGTATCCTCTTTTGTGAAGACCGTCGCCTGATGTATCAATCATTAAAGTTACTCGGTCTTTCATAACGGAAAACTGTATTTGATATGTAGAACCTGTTTCTTCAAACCAAGAAATTCCATACTTGTTTGTTAAAGATGTCGCAACTGCCTTTTTTATAATTGCTTGACAATCTCTCATACTTGCAAGAGTTGACTTTAAACAAAAGCCTTTTACAGGAAAGGCAGAATCCGGGTTTAGCCATAAACTCCAATCAAGAGCCTTTGTCTTTTCAAAAAGCTCGTCAAAAGTTAAGGCAGTAAATTCACCTATTTTAATTAGAACCCTTTCGCCCGAGCGAATCCAAATGTTAGCTCTTGTAATTGCCTCATAATCGCCTAAAAATGTGACTTTTCCGTCTTCAATATGTGTAGTTTCATAGCCGAGCCATTTTAGTTCCTTTGCAACAATAGCCTCAAAACCAAATAGGCAAGGAATAATAATTTCAAATTTGTCCATAATAACCTTCTTTCTTATGAAAATATTTTATAATATTTTCTGTAATTTCGCAATAGATTTTGGGAAAAACTAAAAATAGTGCCTAAAAAAAACAAAAACTATTGACTATTTTTGTAAAAAGAGTTATAATATTTCAGTATTTTATTTTCAATATGAAAGGATGAAAAACTATGAAAAAGAAGAGTGTTTTACTTCTTATCTTAATGGTCATTATTGCAGTTGTACTAAACTGTGTGGCATTCGTTGGTTTTGACGTGTCAGGCTTTAAGTATGGTGGCGTATTTGACGAAGAAAGAGGTATCAAAAAGGGTATCGATTTGGCAGGAGGTTCTGTTATTACTTTTGAAGCAAATAAAGCAAACCCAACAGAAGCCGAAATGGATATCGTAGAAGCAATTTTCAATGCGCGTCTTAATAACGCAGGTTACACAGAAGCAAGAATTTCAAGAAACAACGGTCAAATCACTGTTGAAATTCCTTCTGTAACAAACACAGATGAAGCTGCAAACCTATTAGGTTCAACAGCAAAACTTACATTTACAGATGCTGACGGCAATGTTGTATTAGACGGTGCAACAGACATTAAAGATGCTAAGTATCAATATGGACAAACTTCAAACACAGGTGCATCACAAGCCTATGTTGAACTTACTTTGACACCTGAGGCTGTTTCAAAGTTTGCAGAAGCTACAAGAAACGCTGCTGCAAAGGCTTCTGAAAGCAAAAACTTCATCTCAATCGTAATGGATGATGCAATTATTTCAAGCCCATCGGTAAGCAAAGAAATTAATTCAGAAACATGTATCATTGAAGGTAACTTCACACCTGAAACAGCACAAGAACTTGCAAACCAAATCAAGTCAGGTCAACTTCCTTTTGAACTTACAACAATTTCAAAAGAAACAATCGGTGCTGAACTTGGTGCAGACGCACTTCCAACATCTATGATGGCTGCCGGTATCGGTATAATTCTAATTATGCTATTTATGATTATAATTTACAGAATGTCAGGCTTACTTGCTTCAATTGCTATGGCTATCTATGTTGGACTTATCTCATTAATCTTAGGACTATTAAGAGTTAACCTAAGCCTTTCGGGTATTGCAGGTATCATCACATCACTTGGTATGGCGGTTGATGCTAATGTAATTATCTTCGAAAGAATGAAGGAAGAATTAAACAATGGTAAGTCAATTAAGGCAAGCGTTGATTCAGGATTTGATAAGGCTTTCTCGGCTATTTTGGATTCAAACATTACAACAATTATTTCATGCGTTGTTCTTTACCTTTCAGGTATTGGCACAATCAGAGGTTTTGCAGTTACACTTGGTCTTGGCGTACTTGTAAGTATGTTCACTGCTATTGTTATTACAAAGTTCCTTTTAAAACAACTTGTTAACTTTAAATTTAAGAATCGCAAGATGTTTTGTGCATAATTGAGGGGAGGATGAAAAATATGAAATATACAGAAAACAGAGTTAAATTTTTATTACTTCCACTATTAATTATTGCAGTGGGAATCGTTATGTTCTTTGTTCGTGGTTTTAACTATGACACAGAATTTGTTGGTGGTATTAGAATGCAAGTAAATGTTGGTTCTACATTTGAAAACCAAGACCTTGCAAATCTTGTAATCGAAAATGCCGGCGAAGTTGCATCACCGGTTGTTCAAAAGATTGGTGACGGAACACAAGCTACAATCAAGATGTCTGAACTTGATGATGCTACAAAAACTAAACTAACAGATGCAATCAAAGCAAAATACGGTGAAGACGCTGTTATGTCACTAAACAGTGCATCAGCAAGTTTTGGTACACAAGTTCAAAGAAAAGCATTAGTTTATACTTTAATAGCAATTTTATGTATCCTTGCATACATTGCAATTAGATTTGAAGTTAAAAGTGCTGTTATGGCAGTTATCGCTCTTGCAATCAATGTAGTAGTTATGATGGCTGTTTACACAATCACATACACACCTCTTAATACAACATTTATTGCAGCTATGCTTACAGTTGTAGGTTATTCAATCAATAACACTATCGTTGTATTTGACAGAATTCGTGAAAATATGAGAGGCTTTAACGCTAAGAAAGGTCAGATTGTTTCTGAAGTAGTTGACAGAAGTATTAAAGAATCTATTGGTAGAACACTTAATACCACAATTACAACACTTATCACAATATTACTTCTTTACTTCCTAGGCGTTAACTCAATTAAGGAATTTGCATTCCCACTAATCGTTGGTGTTATCATTGGTGCTTATACATCAATCTTTGTTGCAAGTCCTTTCTGGGCTTCATGGAAAACATCAGAACTTGAAGCAAAGAAAACTAAATAAATTAAATTTTAAAAGCGATATAAAATTTATATCGCTTTTTTTTATAAAATACTTGACATTTCTTGATATATATGGTATCATCTTTCTAAATTAAAGGCGATGAAGAGAAGAGTAGACTAAAAAACTGTGTAAAGAGAGCCTCGGTAGCTGTGATGAGGTACATAAGAGTTAGTTGAAGATGGCCTCGGAGCTGCGTACCGACTGCATATTTTGCATAGGCTACGATGGGAACGCCCATTATAGCGTGGGAGTATCGATTGATTTTCCGTACTCTATGAGGCATATATCGTGAGGTATATGTGAATTAAGGTGGTATCACGAAGCAAATTATGCTCTCGTCCTTAGGTTTTAAGGGCGAGAGTTTTTTAATTAAAAGAAAGAGGTGTATTAAATGGGAGATTACAAAATTGAAACTAAGTGTGTGCAAAGTGGTTATAAGCCAAAAAATGGTGAGCCAAGAGTTTTGCCGATTTATCAAAGTACGACTTATAAGTATGATTCAGCAGAACATTTGGGTGACTTATTTGACTTAAAGGCTCCGGGGCATATGTATTCAAGAATTTCAAATCCTACCTTAGAGCATGTTGAAAGCAAAATCAGCGATATGGAAGGCGGAGTAGGGGCAGTGCTTACAACATCAGGTCAAGCGGCTAACTTACTTGCAATTTTAAATATTACATCAAGTGGTCAAAATTTTGTCAGTCTTTCATCAATTTATGGTGGAACAGTCAATCTTTTTGCCGTAACCCTTAAAAAAATCGGGATTGAAGTAAGATTTGCAACTCCTGAAATGACAGATAGCGAAGTTGATGCACTCTTTGATGAAAATACAAGATTGGTTTTCGGAGAAACTGTCGCAAATCCGGCACTTAATGTTTTGGATATCGAAAGATATGCAAATATCGCACATAAACACGGAGTTCCGCTTTTGGTTGATAATACCTTTGCAACACCGATTTTGTGTAGACCATTTGAGTTTGGTGCAGATATTGTAATTCATTCTACGACAAAGTATATGGACGGTCACGCAACGGTAGTTGGTGGATGTGTCGTTGATAGCGGCAAGTTTAATTGGGATAACGGAAAATTTCCTGAACTTACGAAACCGGATGAGTCTTATCACGGCGTTGTTTATACAAAACAGTTTGGAAATCAAGCATATATTACAAAACTTCGTGTTCAATTAGTTCGTGATATGGGTGTTGCCCCAAGTGCGATGAATGCGTTTTTATTAAATCTTGGTCTTGAAACCTTGCATTTGAGAATGGAGCGCCATTGCAGAAATGCTGAAAAAGTTGCAGAATTTTTGGAAAATAATGATAAAATTGCATGGGTAAATTATCCTTTGCTAAAATCAAACAAAGATTATGAACTTGCAAAAAAATATCTTCCTGATGGTGTTTGCGGAGTAATATCTTTTGGCATAAAGGGAGGAAGAGATGCTGCTGTTAAGTTTATGGATAGTTTAAAACTTGCAGCAATTGTTGTCCATGTTGCAGATGCAAGAACTTGCGTTTTGCATCCGGCATCAACTACACATAGACAATTAACAGATGAACAATTAGTCGACGCAGGTATCGGCGCAGACCTTATCAGAATGTCAGTTGGTATTGAAAATGTTAATGATATAATAGATGATATAAAACAAGCTTTAAATGAGGTGAAATAATGCCTATTAAAATTCCAAACGATTTACCTGCAACAGAAGTCTTAAACAATGAAAATATATTTGTTATTACGGAAACAAGGGCTTTAACACAGGATATTAGACCACTTAAAATTCTATTGCTAAATTTAATGCCGACAAAAATAACAACAGAAACACAATTTGCAAGACTTTTAGGAAATACACCACTTCAAGTAAAACTTGAATTTTTGCAAATGGCAACGCATAAATCTACGCATATTGACGAGCAGCATATGATAGATTTTTATAAAACATTTGATGAAATAAAAAACAATAAATATGATGGAATGGTAATAACAGGTGCACCGGTTGAACTTATGGAATTTGAAGAGGTCAATTACTGGGATGAACTTTGTGAAGTTATGGAGTGGAGTAAAACTCATGTGACAAGTACCGTTCATATTTGTTGGGCAGCGCAAGCGGCACTTTATTATCATTACGGCATAAAAAAAATAAAACTTAAAGAGAAGCTGTTTGGAATATTTCCACATAAGGTTGAGTATAAAAACTCAATGCTCCTAAGAGGATTTGACGATAATTTTATGGTTCCTCAATCAAGACATACTACAGTTTTAAGAGAAGACATAGAAAAGATAGATGAACTTAAAATTTTGGCATCCTCAGATGAAACGGGCGTTTATATAGTTACAACCGATAAAGGCAGACAAATTTTTGTTACGGGACACCCTGAATATGACACAAAAACTATTCAAAATGAGTATCTTCGTGATAAAAATGCAGGACTTTCTATAAAAATGCCAAAGAATTATTTTAAGGACAATGACGAAAATAATGAGCCGATTAATTCTTGGAGAAGCAGTGCTAACCTTTTATATTCAAATTGGCTTAACTATTTCGTATATCAAACAACTCCTTATGATATTGAATCTATTCATTAAAACAAGCCTAAAAAGGCTTGTTTTTTTTGCTTTACAAAAAGGTAAAATGGTGGTAAAATGAAAAAGTGTGAAAATTTGTAAAAGAGGAAGAATGTTTTGGAAAGTTTACTCGTAAAAAAAGAAAATAAAATTTTAGCATTTATAAAGAAAAATGCTGTAATGCTAATTGCATTAATAGCTGCAATAATTACAAGCATAATTGTACCGATTGACAAAAAATATATAAACTATTTTGATTTTAAAACTTTAACTTGTTTATTCTGTGTTTTGGCAGTCGTTTGTGCGCTGAAAAATATCGACTTTTTCTATTTGTTAGCAAAAAAAGTTGTAAGAATTTTTAAAAATGCAAGACTGTGCATTTTGGCACTCGTTTATATAACATTTATAGGCTCAATGCTTATTGCAAACGATATGGCACTTTTGACATTTTTGCCGCTTGGCTATTTGGTGCTGACAACTACAAAAAAAGAAAAGTATATGGCGTTTACATTTATTATGCAAAATATTGCGGCAAATTTAGGCGGAATGTTGACACCTTTTGGAAATCCGCAAAACCTATATCTTTATACTAAATTTAATATTCCGAATATAGAATTCATAAAAATAATGGCTCCGCCGTTTATTTTGTCGGTAATACTAATAACTATTTGTTGTGTTATATTTGTAAAAAAAGAGGAACTTTTAATTGATGATGAAAAGATTGAATTAAATACTATAAAAACAACAATATATCTTATGTTATTTTCGCTTGCAATAGCGATTGTTTTTAGAACTATTCCGTACATAATAGGGCTTATTGTGATTCCGATAACAATATTTTTTATGGACAGAAAAGCACTTAAAATGGTCGATTATCCACTACTTTTAACATTTGTTTTCTTTTTTGTGTTTTCGGGCAATATGTCAAGGATTGAGAGTGTAAGGGACTTTTTTTCGTATCTTCTTGATAAAAGCACATTAGTGTTTAGTACCTTATCTTGTCAGGTGATAAGTAATGTTCCGTCTGCAATTTTGTTGTCGCAGTTTACAGAGAACTATAAAGAATTATTGGTTGGGGTGAATATCGGTGGTGTAGGAACACTTATTGCGTCCTTGGCAAGTCTTATTACATTTAGGGAATATGTTAAACATAACCCCAAAAAAACAGGATATTATATAGGTATGTTTTCAGCATTTAATTTTGGTTTTTTAGCGATGCTTTTGATATTTATGAGTATAATAAAATAAAAAAATCAGGGAATAGTCCCTGATTTTTTAAATTAAAGTTGAAATGTCATTTGCCGCTATTGCACCATCGGCACAGGCGGTAATTATTTGTCTTAGCGGTGTATTTCTAACATCGCCAACGGCATAAATTCCGTTTACGCTTGTTCTCATATTTTGGTCGGTCACAATATAGCCGTTTTTATCAAGTTTTACGAAATCTTTTACAAGCTGATTGTTCGGAAGTCTTCCTGCTGCTATGAATACCCCTGATGTTTCCAAAACGCTTATTCTGGATGATAGTGTATGTTTTAGCACAAGAGATTTGACCGATGTTTCACCTTGTATCTTTTCGACTGATTCGTTTGTTAAGATTGTGATTTTTTTGTTTTGTTTTACTCTTTGGATTAAGGATGCACTTGCACGAAAGGTATCTCTTCTATGAATTAAATAGACGTGCTCACAAAATCTTGAAAGATATTCAGCCTCTTCAAATGCAGTGTTTCCACCACCTATTACAGATACAATTTTATCTTTGTAAAATGCACCATCGCAAGTTGCACAATAAGATACGCCTGCACCTTTTAGTCGTTCTTCACCGTCTGTGTTTAATAGTCTTGGACTTGCACCGGTTGAAATTATAATTGCTTTTGCCGAATAGTTATTTCGTCTTGTTGTTACGATTTTTTCGCCGTTTCTTCCCAAAGAAACTTCCAAGACTTTTTCGGTTTTAAAATCTGCACCAAACTTTTGCGCTTGATTATACATAGCACCGGTTAAAGAAGCTCCACTTCCTGAAAAACCAATATAGTTATCAATATCGGAAGTGTAATTTAGTTGCCCACCGGGACCTTGAGATTCTAAAACAAGCGTTTTTAGGTTTGCTCTGCCACAGTAAAGTGCAGCATTTAATCCGCTAGGTCCTGCTCCTATAATAATAACATCATAATCCATAGTTTTCTCCTTTTATGCTTTTTCCAAAGTGAAAGTAAATGTAGTTTTTTTAGTGTTTTTTTCGTAATCTTTACTTGTCACTGTAATTTTTTGCGAGTGTAGGTCTAGAATGTTTTTAACAAATGATAGTCCAAGCCCTGCACCTTTTTGCTCTCTGTTTCTTGATTTATCAGATTTATAGAATCTATCGAAAATATGTGGAAGATCTTCTTTGCTGATTCCCAAACCGATATTTGAAATCTCGAAGATAACACTTTTTTCACTTGTGAATAAAGATATTTCTATTGTAGAACCTTCTTTTGCAAATTTTATTGCATTGTCCAATAGATTTAATACTACTCTTTTTATTGCATCGGGGTCTGCAAGAACTTTTATTGCTTCGCTTTCAAAATTAACATCTAAGTCAAGATGCTTTTTGTCAATCTGTTGTTCTGCGCCTATGATACAAAGCCTTGTAATCTCTGCAAAATCAAATTGCTTTATTGACAATTTATAGCCTTTTGAGGTCATTTTGGTCATTTCAAACATTTCGTTTGTGAGTTTTGAAAGACGTGTCGCTTCATCTAAAACCAATTCAAGATAATCGTTTTGTTTTTCCTTTGGTATTGTTCCGTCTAATATGCCTGCCACAAAGCCTGAAATAGAGGTCATAGGTGTTCTAAGTTCATGAGAAATATCGGACACAAAATCAGAACGCATTTTTTCGAGGTGTGACAGTGAATCTGCCATATAATTAAAACTTGAAGCAAGTTGTGCGATTTCGTCGGCACCTGTTACTTCAACTCGCTTATCAAATTTTCCTGATGCAATTTCAAGGACGGCTGTGTTAAGTTTTTTTAATGGCTTTGATAGTTGCAAGGATTCGATATATACAAGACAAAGCGCAATAATCATTGCAAGTAAAAGCGAAAGAAAAATCATATGCGAAAATTCTTTTATTGTGCTGGGACGAATGCCCGGTGGGTAGGAGTAAAAGGTAGCACCTACAATATCATCATTGTTTTTTATAGGAATTCCGATTATGTAACCAAGTGGCTTATGGTTGTTAGAGTGCTGATTTGTTTTTATTGTTTCGCCGGATAATACTCTTTCAACAAGATTTGCAGGGATTGATTTATGTTTTGTTTCTGCAAATATTGAGCCGTTAGTTCCTACCACAGTAATATCAGCATCAATCATCATTGACCAAGATGCAAGGGTTGAATTATAAATAAGTCTTAATTGTGAGTCGAATCCGTATGTGTCAATTTCGGTTGTAATGTATTCTATGCTGTGAGATGCTTTTGTGGCAGAGGATAGTCTTTCAGATAAAATGTATCTGTTCAAAAGACCAAACATTGAAGCGGAAGCGAGCGTTACTACCAGAATAATTATTGCAGCACTTGTCCAAAAAAATCTTTGAAAAATTGTTTTAAACATAACTTACCTCTATTTTCTGACTTCAAATTTATAACCAACACCCCAAACGGTTTTTAGCTGCCACTTTTCTGAAGCTTCTTCCAACTTTTCACGGAGTCTTTTTATGTGAACATCTACTGTTCTTGAATCACCAAAATAATCAAAACCCCAAACCTCTTCCAAAAGTTGTTCTCGTGTATAAACTCGATTTGGGTTTGATGCCAAAAAGTATAAAAGTTCAATTTCCTTTGGTGGTGCATCTATTAGTTCGTCATTAATTTTTAATTCGTAAGTTTCTAAGTTGATTGAAAGGTTAGGGAAGATAACCTCTTTTGTTTTAGAAGTTGGAACATTTTCACTTCTTCTTAAAACGGCTTTTACTCTTGCAACCAATTCTTTTGGTTCAAATGGCTTTGTGACATAATCATCAGAGCCTAACTCCAGCCCCAAAACTTTATCAAAAACATCAGATTTTGCTGTTAACATAATTATCGGCGTCTTAGATGTTTTCCTTATCTCTTTGCATACCTGCCATCCATCCATAACAGGCATCATAACATCTAAAATAATGAGATCAGGAGATTCTGATTTGTAAAGGTTTAATGCTTCCTCACCATTATAAGCAGAAATCGCCACAAAACCCTCTTTTTCAAGATAGAGTTTAACAAGTTCTACAATGTTTCGCTCGTCATCGACAACTAAAATTTTGTTGTTCATTGTATGTAACCTCTTTTCGTAAAATTCCCCTTAACATATATTATATCACAAAACAAAAAAATAATAAAGATATTAACAAAAAAATTGTACTTGATTTTAAAATCAAGTACAAAATAAATTTGCTCAAAGCATATTTTGAGATAGTTTTAAATATTTTTCCTTTGTTGCCATTCCACCACGAATATGACGTTCTTGTTTGTTTTTTTCAAGAACTTTATGGACTTTTACTGCTAGTGTTGGGTCAAGAATCATAAGTCGCTCGGTAATGTCTTTATGTACGGTT
>DCIA01000005.1 GCA_002315735.1 Clostridiales bacterium UBA1738 | reverse complement strand
GGAACTATTTCAAATGCACCATCAGAAGAATAATCAAAGGAGAATTTTGATATTATGAAAAAATATGAAAAAGCACAAATTGAAGTAATCAAAATTTCAGCAGAAGATATTATAACGACAAGCGGAGCAAAACCAATGAGCTTAAACTACGGCAAGGGTGACGGACATATAGGCGTAGGTGTAGGAAGTACAACCGGAAGCGACATTTTTAAGTAATGTTATATAAACATAATGTAAAAGAGCAATAGGACATTGATATGCACCCCAAAAGTTAGACATTTTTGGAGGTGCATATTTTTTTGAAAAAATGCGAAAAAAACAAAAACAGCCTCTCAGGCTGTCGTGAGGCTGTCAAAGTGGGGTTATAATGATAAAAAAGTATATAATGAATAATTGCGCCAAACAATAATTTGTTTATATCCTTTGCTTGCAAGAATAAGCAATTAACTAAAAAACTTAATCTGTGATGAGAATTTGAAAAAAGTGCCAAAAGGTTTAACATAGATTATATAAAGTTGTTAGGGAGGTTTTTATATGAAAACAAAAAGAATTTTGAGTGTTTTATTAACACTTGCAATGGTAATTGGAATATTATCAGGATTTACAATTACTTCATCAGCTAAACCATTAAATGACGTATGCAGATATCTTTATCCCGTATATATTGATGATGATGTAACAAAAGGTATTAAAGAATGGCAGACCGGCACAAAAGATAGTGGTGAATATGAACTATTTCATTTGTTAGTCCAACCGACTGTTCTTGGCGAGACGGGTCAAACAACATGGTATCAGGTTAATTCGGATGCCTTAATCGAGCAAACGCTCACTATATTGGGTGATGTTCATCTTGTATTAAAAGATGGTGTAACCCTTTCGGTTAATGCCGACAAAACCAATGGTTCTTCATATGCTATTTTTATAGATAGTGGTAGCAGTCTTACAATATATGGAGAGGAAGAAAACACCGGTAGAATCATGGCAAAAGCTACTTGTGGTGATGGAAACCCATGTGGTATTATGAGCCATGGCACCTTAACCATAAACGGAGGTATTATTGATGCATTCGGCGTTGATTATGAAGGTGACGGAATATGCATCGAAGGAGCTGCAGAAGCAACAATATTTAACGGCGGTACGGTAACAGCAGTAGGCGGAGATTGCCACGATACTTGTGGTGGTTCTGGGTTAGCAAAATGGACAGATGCAGATGTAATAGTAAATGGCGGAGATTTGGCATTTATAGGTGGTCTGTCAGCGTATCAAGGTGAAAATCCATACACAGAGAATGGTATTTACGCTAATAATAATCTGTTTGTAAATACTTGTATGGATATTTTTGCAGGTGATACCGAAGATCCAACTACAAAGGTGTGCAAAAAGAGAACAAGTACAACAGATATCAGTAATGAAGCAGAACTTAAAAAGCAATTTGTTGAAATCAAGCCTGCCAAAGTTGCAAAAATCGGCTCTGACACATACGCAACTGTAGGTGATGCTCTTGCGGCAGAATATGAAAACGAGGATGAAAATAATCCAACCGTTATAACATTGATTGGTGATGCAACTGAGAATGTTACTATCGCAAATGACCGCAATATCACTCTTGACTTAAATGGTTATGTACTTACGAGCAATAACGATGTGAGCCCTATATATAATTGTGGAAAACTAACAATTAAAGACAGTGCACCTACCGAAGCCCATTACTTTAATTATATTAAAAATGGTGCATGGACACTAAATACAGCGGCAACAAGCGGAATTGAAATTTCCGATATCACTGCAAAAACTGCAGATAATACAGCAGTAAAGGTAAATGGTGGTGTTATCACCGGAACATACAGAAATGATACAAAGACACAGTTTGCCGGCATTTACAACGAATCATGTAGCACATTAACAGTCAACGATGGTGTAAATATAGTGGGATTTAAGGTTCAGCACAGCGCAATTTACAATGTACACGCCAATCTTACTGTAAACAAAGCAAATATTGTCGGTAACACGGCATATTCAGGTGCCGGTATCAAGAATTATAACGGTACAGCAACAGTTGGTACTATCAGCGGAAACGACAGCGATGTGTTGATTGCCTATAATACAACAACAAGTAATGGTCAATTCGGAGATGGCGGCGGCGGTATCTACAACATACTTGCTACCAGAACCAGTACGTTTAGTGAGGACACAACAACAGAAACGGCGGCAACACTTACCATAAATCATGCCAATATCAGAAATAATAAGAGTGCATATAAGGGCGGCGGTATCTCTAACGCTATTGATAAAACCGGTAGTGCAACCGTAACTATGAACGGAGGAGTTATCACAGACAACGAGTCTGTTCACAATGGTGGTGGCGTATCCAACTATACCCACAACGCTTCGGGACAGGCTGTATTTACTATGAATGGCGGCAAAATCAGCGGTAATAAGGCAATAATACGTGAATACGATTTGGTAAAAGGAACTGCATCCGGCGGTAACGGAGGCGGTGTTGCAAATAATGGCACATTTTCAATCGTTGGAAGTACAAGTGAAATATCAGGAAACGAAGCTGTATTGGGTGGCGGTATCTACACAGCGGGTGCACTGAATATTTTAGATGGTAGCGTTAAAAATAATAAGGCAAATATTGTTACAAAACAAGCATCTGCAAAAATTCCTGCCGGATATGTTGCAGCTGTTGCAGCACGCGAAGGCCTTATAGGTGGTGTATACAACGATAACGGCACATTTACTATGATAGGCGGAGAAATTACAGGTAATACGGCAGATAATAATATTGGCGGTGTGTTTGACGAAGGTGATGCTACAGTTACTGTCGGTGGTACGGCAAAAATATCAGGCAATAAGCACGCTGCATCGCTTGAGTCTAATTTGATTATTCCTTACGGAAAAACTGTCGGCATTGCTACCGGAGACAACGCTCCGGCAGAATGTATGCAGATCGGTATCACTATACTTAATGAGGAAAAGAACGGAACAACCATCGGCAACTTTTCAATATGTAGTAGTGCTGACAACGCATTGGCATTTACATCGGATAATGAAATCTATAAGATAATATATGTTGAAGCAACTACGGGTGAGACACCAACTGCTGCTCATTTGGAGGTTGTTAAAATACCTGTAACTCTGTTGGAAGAAACATCAAACATTTCACTTGAAGATAATAATATGACAAGTAAAAGAGCAATTAAAATTGTAACTGATGCTATTAAAACTCCTACAGAAAATTCAATTGTTGCTTATAGCTTAAGCGGAAAAAAGTACAGTTGTTTGATATTTGATGGTGCAGAATGGACAAGCCTTAACACAACAAAAACTATTAGTGAATTAAAAACAGCAATAAAAGAAAACAATGCAGTTTCAGTATATGTAATAGGAACGATATCAGCATCAAGCAATAAATCTTCAGGTGGTGGCTCAAGGGTATCTACAGTTAAAGTTACTACTATTAATGGTGAAACATCAAGTAGCCAAAATATAGTTATTGGAAAGAAAATATCTTCAATAGCTAAGCCGGAAATTGAAAAGAAAATATTTACAGGTTGGTTTGAGAATGAAGAATTAACTGTTCTTATTTCAGAAGATAACGTTATTAACAAGGAAACAAAACTATATGCAGGTTTTGTTTGGAATCCTAAATACACAATGAATCTTTACATCGGCAAACTTGAAGCAAAAGTATTCGGCGAAGATAAGACAAATGACGTTGCACCTGTAATTCAAAATGACAGAACAATGTTACCTGCACGTTTTGTTGCGGAAAATTTAGGAGCAAAGGTTGAGTGGAATGAAAAAGAGCAAAAAGTAACTATTTTATCCGAAGATAAAAAAACAGAAATAATAATTTATGTTGATTCGGATATCGCCTATGTTAACGGAAAAGAGGTTAAACTTGATAGCCCGGCATATGTAAAAAATGACAGAACCTTCACACCTCAAAGATTTATTGCAGAAACACTTGGTGCAACAGTTGAGTGGGTTGACAAAAATCAGGAAGTTATAATTATAAAATAATATTATTTATATAATGAAACGGTCAATTTTTTTGACCGTTTCATTATGTCAAGCTGGAGAAAACTATAAATTTGTTGGATATCTTTATTGGTCGGCTTTTGTAAGCATATTAAAGTTGACATTTCTGTAAAAAGGAAGATGTCAACTTTATTTTTATGGAGAAATATTGCATAATGGATTTTGTTTTTAACTTTGTTTTAACATTGACATATTAGAATATTAATGATAAAAATGTCTATATTAGATTTATTATTTTAAAATGAAAGGGGGAATCTTATGACAAACAAAATTATTTTGGCTATACTTTTAATAGTAACTTTGTCCATATCAGGCTGCTCAAATATAATTTTGAGTGAAGAAGACGCAGAACTTTCAGCAGAAGCACAACTTTTGGCAGTTAAAGGAGATTTTGAAATGTCAATACTTGAAATAGGTCAAGCAGATGCCATTATTATGAGAACTGAAAATCATAATATTATGGTTGACTGTGGTGAAAAAAATGATGGTGACGAAATCGTAGAGTTTTTGCAAAACAATGATATTACAAATATAGATTGTCTTTTTATCACACATTTTGACAAAGACCATGTCGGCGGATTTCCAAAACTTGCAAAAAGTATTCCAATAAACAAAATATATGTCCCCAATTATATCGGAAATAATAAGGAATATGAAAAATATCTAAACATAAGTAAAAACCTTGATACTGTTACATTGACAAAAGACTCGACATTTACCTTTGATGATGTATTATTTAATGTTTCAGTGCCAAAGAAAAGTTTTTATAAAGAGGGAGATAATGATTATTCATTAGTTATGTCAATCACTCATGGGGACAATAAATTTTTGCTTGCAGGAGATAGCGAAGAAGAACGACTAAATGAGGTGATGATAGAGTTTAATGAGTCGTATGATTTTTTAAAAGTGCCACATCACGGGAATTCAAACAAAAATACGAAAAAGTTTTTAAGTATCGTAAAACCAAAATATGCGGTAATTACCGATAGTGAAAAAAATCCGTCCGAAGATGAAACGTTAAAGATACTAAAAACACTAAGAAGTAATGTGTACTGCACAAAAAACGGTGATATAAAAATTTGCTCAAACGGAACAGAAATAAAAATTTTTCAATAATTTAATTTTATTAACTTAAATTTAACATTGCCATAGTATATTATCCTTAAAAGAGGTGATAAACTAGTTTAGGCGAAACATACACTATTAAAATTGGTGATGAGGCATATGAAGTAACTCTTTCAGAACAAAAAACCGTTATCGGAACAAAGACATCTAACAGTATGGGATTTGGAAGGGAAAGAAATAAGCAATAGTAAATATAGGCGGTTTTGCAAATTGTAAAACCGTCAATTTACTTTTTATAAAAAATGTGATATTATGGGGATAGAGGTGAAATTATGCGATTATTAGTGGTTGAAGATGAAGTGCATTTGAATAAAACTATTACGGAAAGACTTACAAAGCAGGGATATACGATTGATAACTGCTTTGACGGAGAAGATGCGTTATATTATATTGAAAACACAAAATATGATGGTGTGATTCTTGATGTAATGATGCCGAAATTAAACGGATTTGAAGTCTTAAAAAAAATGCGTGAAAAGAAAATTTTAACACCTGTTTTAATGCTAACGGCAAAAGATTCGGACGAGGATATAATAAAAGGGTTGGATATCGGTGCAAACGACTACTTAACAAAACCATTTTCCTTTGGGATATTATGTGCAAGAATAAGGGCGATGCTTCGTGTTAAGGAAAATGTGACAGATAGTATTTTAGAAATTGCCGATTTGAGTCTAAATATTACAACCAAAACAGTAAAACGAGGCGAAGTGGTTATTGATTTATCATCAAAGGAATATTCTGTGCTGGAATATCTTATGAGAAATAAGGGAATTATTCTTTCAAAAGAGCAAATTGAGGAGAATATTTGGAATTATGATTATGACGGAACAAGTGATGTCATAAAGGTGTACATACATCATTTGCGAAAAAAGATTGACGACAATTATGATAAAAAATTACTTCATACAATCAAAAATATGGGGTATGTGATAAGGGAAGAGTAGTATGAAAAGAGCAACATCAATTAAAACAAGAATAACAATATGGTACACTTCAATAATGGTAGTAATAATTGCGGTTATTTTATCAATAGTCGGAGTGCTTTCGTATAGTTTGGCTATTGACAATATTGAAAAGGACGTAATGTTGCAAGTAACTGAGGTTTCGGACAGAATAGTAAAAAGGGAATGGGACATTTTTAATAATGTTGAAAATAATAAAGAATTTAAAAATGTTTCAATATATAGCCCAAATGGTGAATATATAGTCGGACAATATATTTATGATATTTCAAATGTGGCACTAAAAGAAGGCAAACCGAGAAGAGAGAAAGTTGACGGAAAAGAATATGTCATATATGATATTTACAGGCGTGGCGGGCCTGATGGCAGGGGTTCGCTATGGATTCGAGGGACAGAATCGCTAAATTCTACAATTTTACTTGGAAAAACTGCCTTTTTAATAGTTTTGATTATTATTCCTATTATGTTATTGCTTGCCGTTATTGGTGGATATTATGTCACTAAAAAGGCATTTATACCAATAAACAATATTATAAAAACTGCAAATGAAATTTCAATGCAAAATGATATTTCAAAAAGAATTTATATTAGTCCATCGGCAAAAGATGATGAACTTATGCACCTATCTGTAACACTAAACGATATGCTTGACAAAATTGAGAACTTGATTCTTCAAGAAAAACAGTTCACATCGGATGCATCACACGAACTTAGAACACCGATAAGTGTTATTTTGGCACAAGGTGAGTATTTGCTTGAAGTAGCACAAGATGAAAAGGAAAAGGAACTTGCAGAAAATATTGTTTCAAAGGCAAATCAGGTGTCAACGCTTATTTCAAGGCTATTGCTATTAGCGAGAATGGACCAAAACCGACAAAAAATCAATAAGGAAAAGGTGGATATTTCTCTTTTGGTTGACATTGCAGTTGACAGTATGAAAGAATTTGCAAAACAAAAAGATATTTCGCTTTTATCAAATGTTGAAGACGGGATTATGGTTGAGGCAGATGAATCGTTGCTATTAAGCGTTATTACAAATTTAATCAGTAATGGCATTAAGTATGGAAAAGAGTCAGGTTATGTAAATGTTTCTGCATATAAGCAAGATGGAAAAATCAATATCATTGTAAAGGACAATGGTATCGGAATTTCAAAAGAAAATCTTGATAAAATTTGGGATAGATTTTACCGTGTTGATGATGTCAGAAATGATGAGTATGGCAGTAGCGGATTAGGTCTTGCTATGGTAAAGAGTATAATTGAACATCATAATGGCGAAATTTTTGTAAAAAGTAAAGAGGGAGTGGGTACAGAATTTAGAGTTACATTAAAGTAGTTTTTACTTAGCAATTTTGCTTGGGTTTTTGCCTGTGATATTTTTTCCAAGGCATAAGTTAAGATTATAATAAAAAAATGGCTTAAATGTAAAGAGGGTATTGTTATGATTTTTAGATATTGACATGATAGTGATTAGATAGTATAATATAGGAAGAAAATGTAATAAAAGTTAATTTGTTTAGAATAAGCCCTCTTATTTGAGGGCTTAATTTATGTTTTAGAATGCATTTTATGGAGGAAAAAGATATGCTAAAAAGACTCTTAAAATCGCTAAGGGAGTATAAAAAACCCACATATTATACTTTTCTTTTTATTATTTTGGAAGCGATAATTGAAACTTTAATACCATTTATTACTGCAAATTTAGTAAATCAAATCAGAGATGAAGCACAGATAACAGTAGTCTTAAAAACAGGACTTGTGCTTATTTTGCTTGCAGTATTTTCACTATGTAGTGGCTCAATCGCTGCTATGACATGCTCTAAGGCATCGTCCGGTTTTGCGAAGAATTTGCGTCATGATTTGTTTGCAAAAATTCAGGAGTTCAATTTTGAAAATATTGATAAGTTTTCAAGTTCCTCACTTGTTACGCGTATGACGACAGATGTAGGAAATGTGCAGATGTCATTTATGATGATAATCAGAATTGCATTAAGAAGCCCACTTATGCTTATTTTTTCTGTTGTGATGGCATATTTTATGGGCGGACCTTTGTCGGCATCGTTTGTTGTTGTAATACCGGTTTTGGCGGTTGGTCTTATATTGATAGCAAAACACGCAATGCCTGCATTTCGCAGAGTTTTCAAAAAATATGATAAATTAAACGAATCAATAGAAGAAAATGTACGTGCAATGCGTGTTGTCAAAGGATTTTCTCGTGAAGAATACGAAAAGGAAAAGTTCAAAAAAGCGTCGGAAAATATTTGTGTTGATTTTACAAAAGCAGAAAGAATTGTTGCACTCAACACTCCACTTATGCAGCTTTGTATGAACTTTAACTCTATATTTATTTTGTTTGTAGGCTCAAAACTTGTTATTAATCATATGGGAAATGTCGGTATAGGACAGATTTCTGCTATGCTCACATATGGCGTGCAAATTCTTATGTCGCTTATGATGATTTCCTTTATATATGTAATGCTTACAATGTCGGCAGAATCTGCAAAAAGAATTTGCGAGGTTTTAGATGAAGAACCAACACTAAAAGAAAAGGAAAATCCTATAAAAGAAGTTAAAGACGGCTCTATTGAGTTTAAAAATGTAGGCTTTAAGTATTCAAAAAATGCCCAAAAACTTGCCTTATCGAATGTTGATTTAAAAATAGAATCGGGAAAAACTGTTGGAATTATTGGAGGTACGGGTTCTAGTAAATCCACATTGGTTCAACTTATACCAAGACTTTATGATGTCACAGAAGGCGAAGTTTTAGTTGGTGGAAAAGATGTTAGAGAATATGAAATTGAGGCTCTTCGTGATGCGGTATCAATGGTGCTTCAAAAGAATCTTTTATTCTCAGGTACAATAAAGGAAAACTTAAAGTGGGGAAATGATGATGCAACGGATGAAGAAGTAATACACGCTTGTAAACTTGCGTGTGCAGATGAATTTGTTGAGCAATTCCCTGATAAATATGACACCAAGATTGAACAAGGCGGAACTAATGTTTCGGGCGGTCAAAGGCAAAGACTTTGTATCGCAAGGGCACTTCTTAAAAAACCGAAAATTCTTATTTTGGACGATTCGACAAGTGCTGTTGACACAAAAACCGATGCAAGTATCAGAAAAGGATTTAAAGAGTTTATTCCTGAAACCACAAAGATTATTATTGCCCAAAGAATTTCTTCGGTTCAAGATGCAGATGTGATTGTGGTTTTAGACGGAGGTCGTATTTCTAATATTGGTACTCATAATGAACTTTTAAAATCAAGCGAAATCTATCGTGAAATATTTGAACAACAAACAAACGGAGGTAAGGACAATGAATAAACCTAAAAAAATGGTCAAACCTCAAACAATGAAAAGGGTAATAAAACTTTTGTTTGAATGTTATCCTGTTATGCTTCCTGTTACTATTTTTTGTATTTTGTTTTCATCAGCAGCAGCTGCTGTTCCTGATGTTTTTATTCAAAAAGTTATTACAATTATTGAAAAATGGGAGCCTACAAGTGATTGGGCAGGGGCTACAAAAGAACTTGTACCGGGGCTTATTGTGCTTGTTGTAATCTATGTATTGTCCCTTGCAGCAGTATATATATACACACAGCTTATGGCGTTCATTACGCAAGGATTTTTGGCAAAACTTCGCAGCAAACTGTTTGACGGTATGCAAAATTTGCCTATTAGATTTTTTGATACGCACAAGACAGGCGATATTATGAGTGTTTACACAAACGATATCGACACTTTAAGACAACTTGTTTCACAAGCAATCCCGTCACTTCTTCGTGCCGGTTCGGTTGTTGTTTGTGTGTTCGGAGTTATGCTTTATTACAGTATTTGGATGACACTTATTTTGGTATTAGGTGTTATTGCGATGATGTATGTTTCGAAAAAAATGGGTGGTGGCTCGGCAAAATACTTTATTCGTCAACAAAAGTCACTGGGCGAAACAGAAGGGTATATTCAAGAAATGATGAACGGACAAAAAATCATAAAGGTTTTTTGCCGTGAAAATGAGATACAAAAAGGCTTTGACGAGGTAAACGAAGTACTTTATAAAGATGGTTATAAGGCCCATGCTTATGCAAACTCATTAGGCCCTGTAATTATGAACATTGGTAATGTTTTGTATGTAATTATGGCTGTTGCGGGAGGACTTTTCTATCTATCGGGAATAAGAAACATAAGCCTTTCATTAAATCCTGTATTTTCTATTGCTACTGCTGTAACATTTCTTAATATGACAAAGCAGTTTACAGGAAATGTAAATCAGTGTTCACAACAAATCAATGCAATTGTTATGGCGATGGCAGGAGCAGAGCGTATTTTTGAAATTATGGACGAAGCACCTGAGGTTGATGATGGATATGTAACACTTGTAAACGCAAAAATTGATGATGAAGGTAACATTACAGAAAGCAAAAAAAGAACAGGGGTTTGGGCTTGGAAACACCCTCATGGCGACGGAACAATAACTTATACAAGACTTGCAGGTGATGTTACCCTTGATGATGTCGATTTTGAATATCGTGATAATCACCCTATTTTGCATAATGTTACGGTATTTGCAAATCCGGGTCAAAAGGTCGCATTTGTCGGAGCAACAGGTGCAGGAAAAACCACAATTACAAATCTTATCAATAGATTTTATGATATTGCAGATGGAAAAATCAGATATGACGGAATTAATATAAATAAGATTAAAAAGTCGGATTTGAGACGTTCTCTTGCTATCGTACTTCAAGATACTAATCTGTTTACAGGAACAGTTATGGATAATATTCGTTACGGAAATCTTGATGCAACCGATGAGGAGTGTATTAAGGCGGCAACTCTTGTCGGAGCAGATGACTTTATATCAAGACTTCCGAAAGGATACGAAACAGAAATAACAAATAACGGTGCTAATTTATCACAAGGTCAAAGACAGATGATTGCTATTGCAAGAGCTGCAGTCGCTGACCCACCTGTTATGATTTTAGATGAAGCAACATCCAGTATTGACACAAGAACCGAGGCAATAGTGCAAAGGGGTATGGACAATCTGATGAAGGGAAGAACAGTTTTTGTTATTGCTCATAGATTGTCAACGGTTAAAAACTCTGATGTTATTATGGTTTTGGAAAAGGGAAGAATAATTGAGCGTGGCACTCACGAGAAACTTTTAGAAGAAAAGGGAAAATACTATCAATTATACACAGGAGCATTTGAACTTGAATAATGAAAATGGTGTTATCAGTTTGATAACACCATTTTTTTGAGGCAGATTACAGTTATTTTATTAAAATATTTTTATTAGCAGTTTCCTCTACAACAAGTACAGTTATTGCAGCAACACTTTCTGCGGCAACAACATTGGCAGTTGCAGTTTGCAGAATTTGTGCAACCGTTGTTACAGCCATTGTTACAACCGTTGTTACAACCGTTATTGCAATTATCTTCCCAACTATCTACCGCATTATTTATGCAGCAGCATATATGGCAATTTCTATTCCATTTGCGACACATACAATTCACCTCCTTGATATGTAACGGAATTGACTGCTAATAATATATACTATTCAAAAAAGGTTAGTTTGTGATTACACTTGTGTAATTTTGATATATGTGATATAATGATACAGATAAGGTGGTGATAGTGATGGAAATGGCTTTAAATAGTACAGCAAAAGATGTGCTTACAAAGATTGAAAAAGCGGGATTTTCTGCCTATATTGTGGGTGGAGCGGTTAGAGATACTTTTATGGGCATTCTTCCGTCTGATTATGATATTGCCACAAATGCCGAACCAAAAGATATAAAGAGCATATTCCCACACACTGTCGATACAGGTATTAAGCATGGAACTATAACTGTAATAGAAAACAAAATGGGCTTTGAAGTCACCACTTTTAGAAAAGAAACAGGATATTCCGATAAGAGGCATCCTGATTTGGTAGAGTATGTTGATGACATTAAGGAAGATTTAAAGCGTAGAGATTTTACAATTAATGCTATGGCATACAGCTTAAATGACGGGTTTGTCGACTTGTTTGATGGTGAGCGAGATATTGAAAAAAGAATAGTTCGCTGTGTTGGTGAGAGTGAAAAAAGATTTAAAGAAGATGCTCTTAGAATGTTAAGATGCATCAGATTTGCGGCTTGCCTTGATTTTGAAATTGATGACGATACTTTTTCGGCTATAAAAAAGTATGGGGTGCTGATTAAAAATGTCAGCAGCGAAAGAATTTTAGCAGAATTTAATAAAATTCTTTTAACGGACTACCCTGAAAAAATAAGGCTTTTGTATGATTCAGGGCTTATAAAATACATTATTCCTGAATTTTGTGATTGTTTTAATACGGAGCAGAATAATAGATACCACATATACAATGTTGGCGAACATATATTAAAGGCAGTTGAAAATACGCCGAAAGACTTGGCTTTAAGGTGGTCGGCACTTTTGCACGATGTGGGGAAACCAAGATGTAAAAGCAAGGATTCTAACGGAATATATCATTTTTATGGGCATCATAAAGAAAGTGTGAAAATTGCCGATGATGTACTACACAAACTTCGAATGGATAGGGACTTGATGCACGATATTTTGGTGTTAATAGAAAATCATGATGTGCATATTGATTCTTCTCCGATGGCAGTAAAAAAAATGCTTGCAAGAACAGGAGAAAACTTATTTTTTAAATTGCTTACGCTTCAAGAAGCAGATAATTCTGCTAAAAATATGCAATATATTGAAGATAAACTATCAAAAATAAGGGCGGTGTTAGATAAGGCACAACAAATTATTGCAGAAGGTCAGCCATACACTGTTTCACAACTTCAAATTAACGGACGAGATTTAATTAAATTAGGTTATAGAGCAGGTAGGGAAATCGGTGACACATTAAAGTTTTTGCTCGATGAAGTTTTGATTGATCCTAAACTAAATAACAGAGATTATCTTATAAGAAGAGCGCTTGCAAGGAAAAAAAAGATATAGCATTTATTACAAAACTGCTTTTTTTGGGGTTTTATATGTCAAAATAACCAATAAAATATATAAAAATTCAAGAAAAATGCTAAAATTTTACTGAAACCTATTGACAATGTATCATGTTTATACTAAAATAACTTCCATAGGGGGATATTTCCCTACAAACTTTTAGGAGGAATAAAATTATGAACAAGACAGAATTAGTTGCTGCTGTTGCAGAAAATGCAGCTTTAACAAAGAAGGATGCAGAAAAGGCTATTAACGCTGTTATCGCAACAGTTACTGATGCATTAAAGGGTGGAGACAAAGTTCAACTTGTTGGCTTTGGTACATTCGAAGTTAGAAAAAGAGGCGCAAGAACAGGTAAGAACCCAAGAACAGGCGCTGCAATCAAGATTGCTGCTTCAAAGGTTCCTGCATTTAAGGCTGGTAAGGCTTTAAAGGACATTGTAAATAAGTAATTTACAAATATTTTAGAAGCTTCTTTTGTAAGAAGCTTCTTTTTTTCATTTGGAGGATTTATGAGACTTGATAAATATCTTAAAGTATCACGACTAATTAAAAGAAGAACGATTGCAAACGAGGCTTGTGATGCACAAAGAATTGAAGTAAACGGCCGAGTTGTAAAAGCATCATATGATGTTAAGGTTGGTGATGTTATCGCTATTAGAATGGGCGAAAAAATAATAAAGGCAGAAGTTTTGGAGGTTAAAGAACACGCTCTAAAAGAAGATGCTGCGCTTATGTACAAACTGTTGTAATAAATAGTGCCACTTTTTCATATTTTGTTGTATGAGGGAGTGGTATTTTTGGATAGTAAAGAAATTTTAAAAGAACAAAAATTAAAACTTGATTCAAGAACGGATTTTACGGTTGACGGCGTTATGAATGTTGAGCGTTTTACACAAAACGAAGTTCTTTTAAAGACGGTAACAGGCGGACTAAGAATCAGCGGTGACAATTTTAAACTTGAAGATTTATCAAAGGAAAATGGCGAAATTTTTGTAAGTGGAAAAATTGATGGAATAAACTTTGAAGACATCAAAGAAAAACGAAGTTTTTTTAAGGATATGTTTAGATAATGTTTGTTTCAACAACAGTGGAACTGCAAAATTTTCTTTTGTCCTGCTTAATTGGACTTGTTTGTTCGCTGATTTTCGATTTGCTTCTTGGAATAAATGTAAAAAGATACGCTTTTTTTGATTTTTTTAGTTGGTTTTGTGAGGGCATAATATTTTGGATTTTTTGGGATAAACTATTTTTTGGAGAGTTTAGAATATATACCGTTTTAGGATTTGTTTTAGGCAGTATTTTATATGCTTTTTTGTTTCATAAATTTGTAAGAAAAACTCTTTTTTTTGTTATAAGAATATTTTCCTTAATTTTTAACAGAATTTATAAAATTCTCTTGACATCTTATGATTTTTTGGTTAAAATTAGAGTGTATATATTAGGGGAATTTGTTAAGAAAGAGTTTGAAGAAAATGAAGAAAAAAACTAACATTAAACTTGATTTGACAAAAATAATAATAGCAGTTACTTTGATTGCAGGAGTTAGTATGATTGCAAGGGGAATTATGGTGCAACCTATTATTTCTGCTAATAATGAAAAGGCAAAAAAAATTGCTGCTGAAATTGAAACAGAAAAGAAAAACATTGAAGATATAGATAATACGATGAAACAAACAGGAACTGACGAATACGTCGAGAAAATTGCCAGAGAAAAACTAGGTATGATTAAGGCAGACGAGATTGTTTTTGTTGACATATCGGGACAATAATAACAGGGGGATTTTTTGGTATATGGCGCTTGAAATTGGAAGCATTGTCGAAGGCAAGGTGTCAAGTGTGATGCCTTTTGGAGCATTTGTAGCTTTACCTGATAATAAATCGGGCTTGGTACATATTTCTGAGATTACAAACGAATACATTGAAAATATTGATGACTACATAAAAGTTGGAGATACGGTTAATGTCAAGGTTATTTCAGGGGAAAAAGAAGGAAAGATAAGTCTTTCAATCAAGAAAGCGAAAAAGGAAGAAAAGAAAGCACCTAAAAAAACATCAGGGCCTATAAGACCTGCAGATATTGACTGGGGCGCTAAATCCGATTCTGATTTGTCCTTTGAAGATAAACTTTCCAAATTTAAAAAGGATTCAGACGAGAAGATGCTTGCACTAAAACGCTCAAATGAATCAAAACGCTCGGGAGGCTATCATAGAGGCGGAAATACATATTGATATTTTAGGGGCGTAAAGCCCCTTTTTGTTATTAGAAAGGAAAAATTACAATGGCAGACAAGCTTAATTTAACGCTTTTAACAGATTTTTATGAGTTTACTATGGCGAATGGATTTTTTTCTGAGGGAATGGGGGATAAAATCGCATATTTTGATATGTTTTTTAGAACTGTGCCATCTGACGGCGGATTTGCTATTATGGCAGGTGTTGAGCAACTCATTGACTATTTTAAAAACTTAAAGTTTACCAATGAAGATATTGAATACTTGCGAAGCAAAAAAATCTTTAATGAAAAATATCTTAATTATCTTGCAAACTTCAAATTCTCTTGCGATGTTTGGGCAATTCCGGAGGGAACGCCAATCTTCCCGCAAGAGCCTATTGTCACAGTACGAGGCCCTGTTATTGAAGCACAATTTTTAGAAACGATGATTTTACTTACAGTAAATCATCAAAGTTTGATTGCAACAAAGGCGAATAGAATTGTGCGTGCGGCAGAGGGAAGACCGGTTATGGAATTTGGTTCAAGAAGAGCACAAGGTGCTGATGCTGCGATTTTGGGCGCAAGAGCCGCTTATATCGGTGGTTGCTGCGGAACTGCTTGTGCGATTTCTGACCGTGAATATAATGTGCCGGCACTTGGCACTATGGCTCACAGCTGGATACAAATGTTTGACACGGAATATGAAGCATTTAAAGCATATGCTAGGCAATATCCTGATAGTTGCACACTATTAATTGACACATATAATGTACTAAAATCAGGACTACCAAATGCGATTAAAGTCTTTGATGAAGTGTTAAAGCCTATGGGAAAGCGCCCAAAAGGTGTTAGAATTGACTCGGGAGATATAACTTATCTTTCGAAGAAATGCAGAAAAATTTTGGACGATGCAGGATATAGCGATTGCGGAATTTGTGCGTCTAATTCACTTGACGAATACATTATTCGTGATACACTTATGCAAGGTGCCGAGATCACATCTTTTGGTGTCGGTGAAAGACTTATAACATCAAAAGAATCGCCTATTTTTGGTGGTGTTTATAAACTTGCAGCGGTAGAAAATGAAGACGGACAAATTATCCCTAAAATCAAAATTTCTGAAAATGTGGCAAAAATCACAACACCGGGATTTAAACAGGTATATAGACTCTATTCAAAGGAAACAGGAGCTGCGATTGCAGATGTTGTAACGCTGTTTGACGAAGTAATTGACAATGAAAAACCTTACGAAATTTTTGATCCCGAACACGTTTGGAAGAAAAAAGTTGTAACAGATTTTTATGCAAGACCACTTTTGAAACAAATTTTCAAAAATGGCGAATGTGTGTATGAAAATCCTAATTTGGAAGCTTTAAAAGAATACTGCGAACTTGAAGTTGACAAACTCTGGGACGAAGTTAAGAGATTTGAAAATCCGCACACATATTATGTTGATTTGTCAAAACCACTTTGGAATATGAAATATGAACTTTTGGAGAAATTTCAAAAATGAAAACAACAATAATTAGGGAAATAAATGACGAAACAATGTTTCTTGCAGGTAAAGTTATTAAAGACGGCGGAATTGTTGCGTTCCCGACAGAAACTGTGTATGGACTGGGCGCTAGTGCTTACGACGAAGCTGCAGTTAATAAAATTTATAAGGCAAAGGGCAGACCTTCGGACAATCCACTAATCGTGCATATTTCAAGCGTTGATGATGTGGGAAAAGTGGCAAGAGAAATCCCTGAAAATGCAAAAAAACTGTTAGATGCTTTTGCACCGGGGCCATTTACACTGATTTTAAAAAAGCAACCAAGTATTCCGAACACAGTAACGGCAGGGCTTGACACTGTTGGGGTTAGAATCCCCGCAGATGAAATTGCAAGAGAATTTATTAAAGCGGCAGGAGTTCCTATTGCAGCGCCTAGTGCAAACATTTCGGGGAAACCAAGCCCGACAAAATCAGAACATGTAATTTTGGATATGGACGGACGAGCTGATGCTATAATTTGTGGCAAAAATGCCGAAGTTGGCGTTGAATCTACAATAATTGATGTAACAGGGGAAATTCCGGTAATATTAAGACCGGGTGGTATAACGCTTGAAGATGTAAAAAGAGTTTGCGGAAACGCCGAGGTTGACAAAAATGTTTTAAAAGGTGTATCTAAAAACGAAAGACCAAAATGCCCCGGTATGAAATATAAACACTATGCGCCCGATGCTGATGTTACTGTTATTGAGGGCGACAAAAAAGCCACAAAAGAAAAGATTTTAGAACTTGTAAAATTGGCTAACAATAACGGCAAAAGAGTGGGGGTTTTGGCAGCATCGGAAGATGACTTTGGAGCAGATTTGTTTATTTCGGAAGGGAAAAATAACCGTGACTTTGCAAACATACTTTTTGATGCTCTTCGTGAATTTGATAAAAACAATATAGATGTTGCGTATGTTGAACTATCTATGGACGATTCTTTGGAACTTGCAGTAAAAAACAGGGTTTATAAATCAGCCGGAAATAAGATAATTTATGTAGGAGAAAAAGCATAATGAATATACTTTTTGTTTGTACAGGAAATACTTGCCGCTCTGCGATGGCGGCGGCACTATTTAACAAAATAGCGATAGAGAAAAACCTTGATGTGAGAATTGAGTCGGCCGGACTTTTTGCAAATGACGGACAGCCTGCGTCAAATGAAGCAATTATCGTGATGAAAAAATACGATATTGACCTATTGGGACATCATTCACAAAGCATTAATACAGAACTTATAGAAAAAAGTGACTTGATTTTGACGATGACGGCGGCTCACAAAATGGTGTTAGAACCATCAAAACAAGGAAAAACATTCACTTTATGTGAATATGCCGGAATTGATAAGGATATTGATGATCCTTACGGTGGAGATGTTAGTGAATATGAAGAATGTGCAAAGGAACTTTATGATGCACTTTTGAAGGTGGCAGAAAAACTTGGAAATAACTAAAATGACTAAAAGTGATGCATTAGAATTATCTATGCTTGACAAAATCTGCTTTAATGTTCCGTGGAGTGAACAGTCCTTTTTGGAGGAATGTGACAATAAACTTGCAACCTATTTTTTGGCGAAGGATAATGGGAAAATAGTTGGATATTGCGGATTTTGGCAGGTTTCAAATGAAGGACAGGTTACAAATATTGCGGTGCTTCCGGAATACAGAAGATGTGGCATAGCATCTTTATTGATTGATTCGATGCTGACAGAATTAAAGGAAACGGAAGAGATTTTTTTGGAAGTTAGAGAAAGTAATATAAGCGCAATTTCGCTTTATGAAAAATACGGCTTTCAAAGTGTTGGGAAAAGAAAAAATTTTTATCACGATCCTGTTGAGGACGGAATAGTAATGGTACGGAGAAAAAATTAAATGGATACATATATTTTGGGAATAGAAAGTTCTTGCGATGAAACGGCTGCAAGTGTCGTAAAAAACGGAAGAGAAATTTTGTCTAATGTTATTAATACACAAATTGATTTTCATAAAAAATATGGTGGGGTTGTACCGGAGATAGCATCAAGAAAGCATATTGAAAATATAGATTCTGTGATTGATGAGGCGCTTTTAGAAGCAAATATGACATTTGATGACATTGACGCAATAGCAGTAACTTACGGGCCTGGGCTTGTAGGCGCACTTTTGATTGGAGTGTCATCTGCAAAGGCGTTGTCTTTTGCACTTAATAAACCGCTTGTGCCTGTAAATCACATTAGAGGTCATATAAGTGCAAATTTTGCAGCACACACTGATTTAGAGCCACCTTTCGTATGCCTTGTTGCGTCAGGTGGACATAGCCATATAGTGTATGTAAAAGACTATACCGAATTTGAAGTCTTAGGAAGAACTCGTGATGATGCGGCAGGAGAAGCATTTGATAAAATTGCTCGTGTTTTAGGTCTTGGATATCCGGGTGGACCTTTGGTTGATAAATTAGCAAAGGACGGCGACCCAAAAGCAATTAGTTTTCCGAGAGTCAGAATGGATAAAAACTCGCTTGATTTTAGTTTTTCAGGCGTTAAAACTGCCGTTATCAATTACATTCACAAAGCAGAACAAAAAGGCGAGGAAATAAACAAAGCCGATGTTGCAGCAAGTTTTCAAGATGCTGTAACAGATGTTCTTTGCGAACATACAATAGAGGCGGCAATCAAAAAGAAAGTAAAAACTATTGCCATTGCAGGCGGTGTTGCGGCAAATTCCAACTTGCGTGAAAAAATGACAGATTTGTGCAAAAAAAGAGGGATTTCAGTAATTTATCCGCCACCGGTGCTTTGCACGGATAATGCTGCAATGATTGCTTGTGCGGGCTATTACGCATATAAAAACGGAGATGTGGCAGAACTAGACTTAAACGCAGTACCAAACTTACCACTATAAAAGGGCTAAAAGTGCCCTTTTTTATTTTATGATTTACAATTATTTAATTATATGATATAATAATATAAAATTTATAATCGGAGATAATCTATGCAGAAGGAAATAAGAAATTTTTGTATAATAGCCCATATCGACCATGGAAAATCAACTTTGGCAGACAGACTTTTAGAACTTACAGGCGAAGTTGAAGAACGTGAAATGGAAGATCAACTTTTAGACGATATGGACTTGGAGCGTGAACGTGGAATAACTATAAAGGCACATGCAGTAAAACTTAAATATATTGCAAAGGATAAAAAAGAATATATTTTAAACTTGATTGATACACCGGGACATGTGGACTTTAATTATGAAGTATCAAGAAGTTTGGCAGCCTGTGAGGGTGCAATTCTTATAGTAGATGCGTCTCAAGGTATAGAAGCACAAACCCTTGCCAATACCTATCTTGCAGTTGAGCATAATTTAGAGGTTGTGCCTGTAATCAATAAAATTGATTTACCAAGTGCAAATCCGGAAAACGCAATTCGAGAGATAGAAGATGTTATTGGAATTCCGGCAGAGGATGCACCGAGAGTTTCTGCAAAAACAGGTGTTAATGTTGAGGAAGTTTTAGAGGCGATTGTTGAGAAAATTCCGGCACCCGAAGGTGACAAAGACGCACCGCTAAAATGCCTAATATTTGATTCTTATTATGACAGTTATAAGGGTGTTATAGTATATGTAAGAGTAAAAGACGGAACGCTAAAAACGGGCGATAGAATAAAAATGATGGCAACAGGAGCAGAATTTGACGTTGTTGAAGTTGGCTCTATGCATCCTAGTGGATTAAAGCCAACGGGAATTTTGTCAGCCGGGGATGTTGGATATATTGCGGCAAGTATTAAGTCGATTAGAGATACAAGAGTTGGTGATACAGTTACAAAATGCGATAATCCTGCAAGTGAGCCACTTCCGGGATATAAAAAGGTTAATCCTATGGTGTACTGTGGAATTTATCCTGCTGATGGTGCACAATATGAAGATTTAAAAGAAGCTCTTGCAAAACTTCAATTAAATGATGCGTCCTTGATGTTTGAGCCCGAAACATCAATAGCACTGGGATTTGGTTTTAGATGCGGATTTTTAGGTCTTTTGCATATGGAAATTATCCAAGAAAGACTGGAAAGAGAATATAATCTAGACCTGGTTACAACTGCACCAAGCGTTATCTATAAGGCACATAAAACAGACGGTGAACTGGTTATGGTGTCAAATCCGGCAAATCTTCCGTCAGGTTCTGAACTTGAATATATGGAAGAACCAATGGTTAAGGCAGATATTATGGTTCCGATTGATTTTGTTGGCAATGTTATGGAACTTTGCCAAGAAAGACGTGGCGTATTTAAAAATATGACATATATTGAAACTACAAGAGTTCAGATACATTATGAACTTCCACTAAATGAGATTATTTACGATTTTTTTGATGCTCTAAAATCAAGAACAAAGGGATATGCGTCCTTTGACTATGAAATGAAGGAGTATATGCGCTCTGATTTGGTGAAGTTGGATATGCTGATTAATGGTGAAATGGTTGATGCGCTATCCTTTATAGTGCATAAAGACAGTGCATATAGCCGTGGCAGAAAAATGGCAGAAAAACTTAAAGAATCAATCCCAAGACAACTTTTTGAAGTACCGATTCAAGCAGCAATCGGGTCAAAAATAATCGCTCGTGAAACGGTAAAAGCGATGAGAAAAGATGTTTTGGCAAAATGTTACGGCGGAGATATTACCCGTAAAAAGAAGCTTTTGGAAAAACAAAAAGAGGGTAAAAAGCGTATGAGACAGGTTGGAAATGTTGAAATTCCGCAAGAAGCATTTATGTCGGTGTTAAAACTTGATTAAATATACAAAAACCACAATATATTGTATGATAATTGTGCTATTATTACAAATATTATACAAATTCAAAAGAAATATTGATAAAAATATATTAGTATGATATCATTATATCATTAGATATTATACAAGGAGGAAAATAGTATGAAAAAAATTATTTCCGTTGTCTTAACATCTGCAATGCTAACAGCATCAGCCGTTCCGGCATTTGCAGCGGACAAGTTTAAAGATGTTACTAAAAAGAATTTGGATTGGGCATATGATGCGATTGAAACAATGTCTGATCGTGGACTTATAAAAGGGTATGAAGACGGTACTTTTAAGCCTAATAAAGAAGTGACCAGAATGGAAGCTTTTGCATTGTTTGCAAGACTTATGGGCTCAAATAGTGAAGAAAACAAAGCATTTTTAGAAAGTGCAAAAGAACTGTATAGGGATACTTTAGAAACATATGGTCTTTCCTATGCAGAGGGCGATATTGCATATCTTTTAGCTCGTGGAGTTTTAGATAAGAGCGAACTTGACACTTATTTTAAGGGTGGAAACAAGAATCAGGCTATGCCTAGATATGAAGCCGCAATTCTAATCACAAAAGCAATGCTAAAAGAACAAGAAGCAAAAGATGAAGTTCTAATTGATATGAGCTATTCTGATGTTGCATCTATTCCAAATGCAGCTAAACAATATGTTTATTATGTAACACAAAAAGGTATAATGACAGGTATGGATGGTGGAAAATTCTCACCAACTACTGCTGTTTTGAGAAGCCAAATTGCTGTAATGCTTTCAAAAACTTGTGATGCAATGGGTTATACATTTGACAAAGGCACAGTTTCAAGCATTAGCACAGCTGTAAAGAATATCAAAATTAAAGATGCTGACGGCAGTGCTTTCACAATCGGCTACACAGATGAAACACGCTTTTATGTGAATGGTGAAGTTACAGATGCATCAAAAATAAAAGCAGGAAACAGCATAGTTTTAACATATGTTCAAGAAGGCGATGATACTGTCCTTGCATTTGCGGATGTAATTGCAGAAGAAACCGTTTCTAAAGAAGTTGATGAAACAAAGGCTGTAATTTTCAAAAAGTATCAAACAAAGGGAGATGTTGTACTTCTTACTTGTGTTGATGTGAAGAGTGACGATTCGGAAAGTTATCCTTGTGCAGGTGATGTAAAGGTTACAATAGACGGAAAAGAATCAAACATAAACAAAATTAATGCAGGCGATTATATCACAATAGGTCTTTCTGAAGACACCATTGTTGAAATCGAAGCAATGCAAAAGAGCACAACGCTTGATGCAACTATTGAGAAAGTAAGTAATATGGGAACAATCACAATTTCATCTGATGATGAAGAGTTTGACGGTGTGACATTATCTTTTGCTGATAAGGCAAAATTCTACAAAAATGGCGACACATCAGATTTTGCATCACTTTGTAGAGGCGATAAAGCAAAAATCACTCTTGAATATGGCTTAATCTCAAAAATTACAACAACTTCAGCAAAGAAGACTGTTACAGGCACACTTCTTTCATACACAATTGCAGGTACACCTACAATTACAATTAACAAAGATGGCGAAGAATTAACATATGATATTCCTGCAAGCGCAGAAGTTGTTATTAACGGGGAAACTGCAAAGATTTCTGATTTTGCTATCGGAGCTAATCTTACACTTACAGTTGAAAGTGATGTCGTGAAGAAAATTACAGCAGCAGCTGCTACATCATCACTTACAAGCGGTAGCCTAAGTGGAGAAGTTACAGGAATTTATGAAAGTAATATCACAATAGTAAATGATAACGGTGTTTCGGTTAACTTCACTTGTGCAAAGGGCGTAAAGATTGTTCTTATTCCGACATTTGATAGTTATGAACTCAAAAAGATTAAAGTCGGTGATGTTCTTACAGCATACGGAACATACAAAAACGGAATTTTCGTAAGTACAGGTATTACGGTGACTCCGGCAAGTAAGTAATTTAATGATTAACAAAGTTGCTTTGCCAAAAACTTACGGCAAAGCAACTTTTGCTTTTATAATATTTTGAGGTGACAGGTATGGAAAAAATCGGCAAATACAAAAAATGGATATTGGCACTAATTTTTTCGGTGATTTTGATAGTTGTTTATAAGACCTTTGATAATTTTAGTAAAATTATGGGATTCATAGGTCTTGTATGGAAGTCTTTATCACCATTTGTTGTTGGCTTTGTAATTGCATATATACTTAATATGCCGTGCCGTAAGATAAACACAAAACTTAGTGGTAGTAAAAAGAAATTTATTAGTAAAAACAGTAAAGCAATTTCTATTATTTTGGTATATTTAATTTCGTTATTAGCACTGTTTGTCATTATCCGTTCTATTGTTCCGGCGCTTTATAAGAATATTGTTGACCTATATTATAATATTCCAAGATATTTCGATGAGGCAATATCTGCAGTCGTAAAATGGCAGTCAGAAAACAATATTACGATATTTGAAGTCGATGAAATGACTGCAACAAATACATTTAACAATATTCTAAGCAAGATTGATATTACAGAGTTTTCAAAATATGCAAAGGGTGTTATAAATATTACATCAAGCGTTATTAATTTATTTATTGGAATTATTGTTTCGGTTTATATGCTAATCGACAAAGAAAGAATTATTGAAACTTCAAAACATTTAACAAGAATACTGTTAAAAAAAGAAACAAGCGAAAAGATAATAAAAGTAGTTGCAAAAGTTAATGAGATTTTTTCAAAATATATCTTTTGTTTGTTGTTAGATGCACTCTTTATGGCGGTTGTGTCAACAATTGTGCTATCACTTATAAAGGTAAAGTATGCACTTATCTTAGGTCTTATGATAGGTATTTGCAATTTAATACCGTATTTCGGTGCAATTATTTCCGGTGTATCATCGGTTCTTATTACTCTATTAACAGGCGGAATTTTAAAGGCAATTTGGGCAGCTATCGGATTGGGACTTTTACAACAAATTGACGGAAATTTTGTAGGCCCTAAAATAATGGGACAAATGCTTAATGTTTCGCCGCTTTGGATAATTTTTGCCGTAACACTTGGTGGTGGACTTTTTGGAGTTGGAGGTATGATAATTTCTGTTCCGCTTTTGATGGTTATAAAAATGATTGCATCGGAAGCAATTAAGAATAAAGAAGCAGAAATGAACGAAATTTCTAAACTTGGGGATAATGACAATGAATAAAGTTACAGTTATTGGTGGCGGTGCTTCGGGTATTATGGCGGCTATTATGGCTTGCCGAAATGGCGGAAAGGTTACACTACTTGAAAAAAACCAAAGAATTGGTAAAAAAATACTGATGACCGGTAACGGAAGATGTAATTTTACCAATATTAATGTTTCTAATAATGACTATAATTCTGATTTTGTTTTAGATGCAATCGGGTGTTTTTCACCGCAAAATGTAATTGACTTTTTTAAAGAGTTGGGACTTCTATCTGTTATGGAGGATAGAGGGAGAAGTTATCCTATGAGCGAGCAAGCATCGGCTGTTTTGGATGTTCTTCTTATGGAGGTCGAAAGACTAAAAATAGATGTAAAAACAGAATTTGATGCTACCAAAATAACAAAAAAAGGTAATGGTTTTTGGGTGGAGTCAAAGGATAAAAAAAGCATTTATGCAGATAGAGTAATTGTAGCAACAGGTGGAATGGCAGCTCCAAAAACAGGCTCAAATGGTGACGGGTACAAAATCTTAGAAAAATTAGGACATAAGATTACCGACATCTCGCCGGCTCTTGTTCAACTTAAAACCGATAGAAGCATACAAGGTGTTCGTGCAAATGCAAATGTAAAAATTAAAGATAGACAAGAATTTGGGGAAGTTCAATTTACATCATACGGTCTTTCGGGAATTCCGATTTTCAATTTATCAGGATATGCTGAAAATGATGATAAGGTTTATATTGATTTAGTTCCTCAAATGGACGAAAGTGAATTGTATGGATTTTTAAAAACAAAACCTATACAAAAACTTGAAACATTTTTGGTTGGAATAGTCAATAAACAGTTAGGACAACTTCTTTTAAAGGACTGTAATATCGGTAAATTATCAAGAAAAACGGACACTTTAAAAGATGAGGAAATTGCAGTAATATCCTATAAACTAAAAAATTGGGATTTTACGGTAACGGGCAAAATGTCTTGGGAGAATGCACAGGTTACAAAAGGTGGAATAGCCTTAGAAGAAATCGATTCCAAAACGATGGAATCTAAAATTGTAAAAGGGCTTTTTGTTACGGGTGAACTACTTGATATTGACGGAATATGTGGCGGATTTAATCTGCAATGGGCTTGGTCGTCAGGTGCTGTGGCAGGGAAAATGGCAGCGTTATAGAGGAGTGTAAAAGGTGAATAAGACATTAAAATATATCGAGAACTTTGATAATGACTTTTTGATGTCTATAAAGAACGAGGCTTGCGGAGTTATAGTAAGTGAAAAAAGGTTTACAAAAGAAAATATAAATGCTGTAAAAAAAGCAAAACTGTCCTTGTGGATAGCTCCTAATTTGGAGAACAAAACAGAGTGTAAATATCTTACAGAGGACGGCATAATAACGGGTTATATATATTATATTTCTTTGGAAGAAATTAAAACTAAAAATGAAAAACTATCTCAAATAGGTAAATTTTGCGGATTTATTATCCCTATGCCGTGTTATTCCGGACTGATTTGGGACGATAGTTTTGAAAAGGAATATGAAAATGAATTTAACGGAGGACTAAAAGAGAAAATTCTTGATATTTTCAGTAAAGGTGATGAAACCCTTAGAATTTGGTATTATGAAAGAGTCTTAAAATACAGTTTTGAAAAATATATTTTGCCAACTTTTAAAATGGTTAAGGATAGCAAAAAGAAGATTATTTTTAGTCATAGTAAGATTGACTTAGAGATTGATTATTTGAGGAAATATATAGATAGAGAACTTTTTAATGAAAACAAAATTTTATGTTCTTGTGAAGAAAAAGACAGGATTGAGATTAATAACAAAACTGATAGGGAAACGATTCTTTATATTGCACCGACTCGCTTTATAATGCAAAATTACAGGTGGGGCAGCAAAATGTCAAAACCGGAATCGAAGCTTAACCTATCGGTTTTGGAAGAAAGATATTATAGAGAAAATATTGACAAATTGGGATATAATTGTTATCGTATAGACGAAAAGTCTTTAAAAGCAATGTCAATTAGAAAACTTATGACTTTTAAAGATATAATAATCGGTGAAGATTGTATTTTTGAAGAAGACGAAATAAATAAACTAAAAAAGGTTCAAGAAAAGGGTATATTAATAAATAGCAAGGCACTTTTAGAAGAACTTGATAAATTAAATTGAGGAGAATAGAATGGGTGAAATTGTAAGGTTGCAAAAATATATTGCAATGTGTGGTGTGGCATCAAGAAGAAATGCAGAAAATCTAATTGCAGAGGGCAAAATATCTGTAAACGGTCAAAAAATTATAGAACAAGGCGTTAAAGTTGAAATCGGGAAAGATAAGGTTGCATATTCGGGAAAACTAATAAAACCGACAGAAAAACTTTATTATATTATGTTAAATAAGCCTGTTGGATATGTGTCAACTGTAAAAGACCAGTTTGAAAGACCGACTGTAATTGATTTGCTTGGTGAGGAAATAAAAGCAAGAGTTTACCCTGTCGGACGGCTTGATTATGACACAGAAGGACTTCTTCTTATGACTAATGACGGCGACTTTGCCTATAAAATCACACACCCGAAACATAATATAGAAAAAACATATATAGCGGTACTTGGTGGAGGAATTTCAATAAAAGGACTCCAAAAATTAAGGGAGGGAATAACTCTTCCTGACGGATTCAAGACATCCCCTGCCAAAGTTGAAATTTTGGAAAGTAAGGCAGGGCTTACAACGGTTAAAATCGTAATTCACGAAGGAAAAAATCGGCAAGTCAGAAAAATGTTTGATGCGGTAGGTTCAAAGGTAAAGGAGCTAAGAAGAATAAGTATAAGCACGATAGAACTTGGAAACTTGCCGCTTGGAAGATGGCGACATTTGACATCGTTTGAAATCAGCAAATTAAAAAATATTTGATATATTTAAGAAAAAAACAAAAAAATATGCAAAAATGCTATACTTTTTTGAAATAATATGGTATAATTGACTAAATGACGATATTTTTACGGAGGAAATGTTATGATTAGTAAAGCATTTCAAGATATTGTATCACAAATGTCAGAGGTGTTTTCAAAGAAATTCGGAATCGCTGATGCAACAGGACTTATTTTGGCATCAAACGGACAGGAAGCGTCGGAAGAATTACTTCAAGAACTTATTGAAGCATCATATGAGAACGATGACAAAACATTTGTATATGAGGGATATACAGTAAGAGTTATTGAGGGAAATCCGGCAACAGAATACATAGTTTATGTTGAGGGGACGGATGAAGTTTCTAAATATTGTTGTAATGCAGTTTGCGTTGCGGCAAACAATGTAAGAAGATATTATGATGAAAAATATGATAAAACTATTTTTATGCAAAACATCATTTTCGATAATATCCTAGCATTCGATTTGCACCAAAAGGCATTGGAACTTCATGTGGATATTGATGTTCCGCGTACGGTATTCTATATCAAGGTCGTTAAAAAGGGTGAAGTCGGAATTTACGAAGTTGTGCGTAATATGTTCCCTGATAAAGAAAAGGATTTCGTTATAAATATTGATAGCAATAATATTGTTCTTATCAAAGAATTAAAGGAATCAACCATACAAGAAGTTAACACAATTGCAAATCAAATTCTTGATAATGTTCATTCTGAAACATTAATGAGTGCGCTGGTTGGCGTAAGTTCAATTTGTGAAAATATCAATCAACTTAATACAGCATATAAAGAGGCTCAGATAGCACTTGAAGTGGGGAAGGTGTTTGACGAGGAAAAATTAATTTTGAATTATGATAATTTGGGTATAGGAAGATTAATTTATCAACTTCCGACAAAACTTTGTGAATTGTTCTTACACGAAGTGTTCAAAAAAGGTGATTTGTCACTTTTGGATTCTGAAACAATTCTAACAATCAATAAATTTTTTGAAAATGACCTGAATGTATCTGAAACTTCAAGACAACTTTTTGTACACAGAAATACATTGGTATATCGTCTTGAAAAAATATATAAACTAACAGGACTTGACCTTAGAAAATTTGACCAAGCAATCGTATTTAAGGTTGCCATGATGGTTCATAAGTATCTTGTATCAAATCCTACAAAGATATAAAAAAATTATGATTGTGCGGTTTCTAAAAAATCGCACTTTCTGTTTTTAGGAGTAACAAAATGATAGAATTTGTAAATGTACGCAAAGAATTCGAAGATGTAGGCGTTGTTGCACTGGAAAATGCTAATTTTAAAATTGAAAATGGTGAATTTGTGTTTTTGGTAGGTTCCAGCGGCGCAGGAAAAACAACTATTACAAAACTAATTATGCGTGAAACAAATGTCACATCGGGCGAAATTTTTCTTGATGGAATTGATGTTACAAAAGTTCCTACCAAGGAAATTCCTTATTTGAGAAGAAAGATGGGAGTTGTTTTTCAAGATTTTCGCTTGTTGGAAGATAGAACAGTTTATGAAAATGTTGAGTTTGCAATGCGAATTGTCGGCGCATCAAAAAAAGAAATCAGGAAACGAGTTCCGGAAGTATTAAATGAAGTGGGACTTAACTATAAAGCAAAAATGCTTCCTCGTCAACTTTCAGGTGGTGAGCAGCAAAGGGTAGCCCTTGCTCGTGCTCTTGCAAACAGACCACTTATTTTGATTGCAGACGAGCCGACAGGTAACCTAAATCCAAAAACTGCAATGGAAATTATGGAAGTGTTTGACGAAATTAATAAGATGGGTACTACAATAATTATGGCAACACACGCAAAAGATATTGTTGACACAATGAAAAAGCGAGTTATAGAAGTACAAGATGGTCAAATCGTTCGTGACCAAGTTGGAGGTGAATATCATGAAAATATCGAAATTTGAGTATTCATTTTCGCAAGCAAAAAAGAATGTTGTAAGAAATGGACTTATGAGTATTGCTTCACTTTTTACCATTGCATGCTGCCTTATCATTTTAGGCGTTTTTGCAATACTTTCTGTAAATGTTAATTCTATTACTGAAAGTATTAAAGACCAATGCGAAATCCAACTTTATGTTAAAAATGATACGTCAGATGAGAGAATTAAAGAGATAGGCGAGCAGATTTTAAAAATCCAGAATGTAAAGGAATCAAGTCTATTTACAAAAGAAGAGATGCTCGCATATGCAAAAAATGATATGTTTGGTGAAGATGCAGAACTTTTATCGGGTTTTGAAGATGATAATCCGTTTAGCGATTCATATAAGATAGTTTTAAAAGATATTAAAAACACAAGCCAAACTGTTGAAGAACTAATGAAAATTAAAGATGTTGATAAGATAGTTAATAAGCAAGATATCGTTGATATGGTACTTAGCTTTTCAAATATCTTGAAAAAGGTAACTATTGCGATTATGATAGTACTTTTGATAATTGCTATCGTTATTATTTCCAATACTGTAAGACTTACGGTATTTAACAGGCGAAAAGAAATCAGTATTATGAAGTACATAGGTGCAACCAATAGATTTATTAGAGTTCCTTTTGTTTTAGAGGGTATGATAATAGGATTTTTAGGTGCAGTCCTTGCATTAATCGTGGTATTTTGGGGATATTTTGCACTTTTAAAATATGCAGAAAACTTAAGCATCGGTGCGTTCAAACTAATTGGTATTTGGGAGATAACACCAATTCTTGCGGGGATTTTTGCAGTGTTTGGTATGCTTATAGGTATTGTTGGAAGTTCAATATCTATGAAAAAGTACTTGCAAGTATAAGGAGCGATAGTATGAATAAAAAAATCGTATCATTGCTTCTTGCTATGTCGTTATCTTGCACATATATATTGCCTACATATGCGGCAAAAAGCGTTAATCAATTAAAGAGCGACCTTGCTGAAAACAAGAAAAAGACACAGGAAACAAAAAAACAAATCCAAAGCAAGCAAACTGAAAAGAATGCTCAAAAAGCGCAAAGAGATGCACTTGATGTGGAAATTTCGGGGCTTCAAAAGGATATTGATGCCGTTCAAGAAGTGATTGATGAAAAAAATGCTGAAATTGGAGCAAAAAATCAAGAAATTGCGGCTCTTGATGCAAAGCTTCAGGCAACGGATAAACGCCTAAAAAAGAGAATGAAAGTTATATATGAAAGCGGCACAGAATCTTATTTAACATTGATTTTAAAGGCGGACGGAATTGCAGATTTATTCACTCGTATTGCTGTTGTAGAGTCGATTTTAAAACATGATAACAGCATTATGGACGATTATAAAGAACAAATTCAAGTGGTATCTGATGCAAAAGCGATTGTTGAAAATGAAAAGAAAGAACAAGTGGAAGCACAAGATATCTTGGAAAAAAAGCAGAACGAGATAAAAGCAAAACAGAATGAAAAGCAAAAAATCATTGATGCATTAAACAAAGATATTAATGAATTAAAAAAGCAGGAAGCAGCACAGGAAAAGGCATATAATGAACTTCAAGCACAGATTAATTCGGCTCTAAAAGCATCTTCGCAGCAGACAATTAAATATACAGGAAACGGGAAATTTGGTTTTCCGCTAACTAGTTATACAAGAGTTTCAAGTGGATATGGATATCGTATTCACCCGATAACAGGAACAAAAAAAATGCATACAGGTATTGACTATGCAGCACCTTTTGGGACACCGATTTTGGCATCAGAAGATGGCGTAGTGCTTACGGCGGGTTGGAACAGTGGATATGGATACTGCGTTACAATTAACCACGGTGACGGATATGTCACACTTTATGGACATTGCAGCAGTTTATCTGTTAGTGCCGGTCAAAAAGTAAAAAGAGGGCAAACAATAGCAAAAGTTGGTTCAACAGGTAATTCAACAGGTAATCACCTTCATTTTGAAGTACGAGTAGGTGGAAAAACAACAAATCCTGCGGGATACCTATAATATAAAGGGTGACTTTGTCACCCTTATAATATTATGTGAAAAATTGCATAAAATAGAATATATTGGATTTGGGGGTATTATAGGTGAAAACTAAAAATAAATTTATTCTGACAATAATAATCACGGCAGTTGTAAGTTCAATAATTACAAGTATGGTAAAAGATGTTATGTTTTTTGTGGGAAAAACAGGAATGGACGTTACAAAAATCACGGCGGTTTACACGCTTCTCAAAAAATATTCGCTATTTGATATAGATGATGACACTATGCGAGATTATGCACTAATGGGAATGACTGCGGCAGTGGGGGACCCATATACTGCATATTATCCAAAGGAAGAATTTGATTCCTATAAGGATAATATAGTTTCAAGTTATGTGGGAATTGGCGCATATTTAGGGGCAGATGTTGAAAATGACAGACTTGTGATAATTTCTCCGATGGTTGCAAGTCCGGCAGAAAAGGCAGGTCTTAAAGCAGGAGATATACTTTTATCAATTGACGGCAATAACTATAAATCGAGCCAACTTTCAGAGGCGGCAACTTATTTAAAAAAGGGGAAAGAAGGAACCTCCGTTTTGATGAAAGTCGAAAGAGAAGGAAAAATTCACGAAATCAAAATAACTCGTGAAGTTGTAAATAAAATAAGTGTGCAATCTGAAATGCTAAAAGAAAATGTGGGATATATTCGTATCACAGGATTTGAATCGGATATGGGAAACGGCGATAAGAACACATACGATGATTTTTGTGAGAATTTAGATGCATTAAAAACAGCCGGTATGAAGTCACTTGTAATTGACCTTAGGGATAATCCGGGTGGAGATTTGAATGTTGTTTGCAAGATTGCCGACAAACTTTTACCTGAGGGACTTATAACATACACAGAAGATAAAAACGGAAACAGAGAGGAAAGAAAGTCAGATAAGGAATTTTTAGATGTGCCTATTGCTGTAATTGTAAATGGCGGTAGCGCATCGGCATCAGAAGTTCTGACGGGTGCTCTTCGTGATAATAAAAAAGCAACGGTAATAGGAACAAAAACATACGGAAAAGGTATAGTTCAAACAGTTTATCCGTTTGCTGATGGTTCCGGTATGTCGATTACGACTGCAAAATACTATGTGCCAAGCGGAGTTTGTATCCACGGAATAGGAATTGAACCTGACATCGTGTTAGAGCCGTCCTTTACTAAATCGGTTTCCGAAATAAATCATGGAGAAGATAATCAACTGCAAAAAGCAATAGAAGTTCTTACAAAATAAGAAAATGGTGGAATTATCCACCATTTTTTTAAAACTCAAATTTTTGAATTTCTTTTAATTTTGATAATAGACCTGAAAATCTTTTTTTCTCGTCGTTGTTACTTACCATTTGAGAAATAGCACCTTGAGAGCCTACCATAATAACAAGGCTTTTTGCTCGTGTTACAGCGGTATAAAGAAGATTTCGACACATAAGCATTGGCGCAAAACGGCACATCGGCATTATTACAACAGGAAATTCGCTGCCTTGACTTTTGTGAACGGTTATAGCATATGCAAGGTCTAGATATTCAAGGTCGCCAAATGCATAATCGGTTTTTTTGTCATCATCAAATACTATCAGCATTTGACGGTCTTTTACAGAAATGCTTTCGATAATTCCCATATCGCCATTAAAGATGCCACAGCCCTTTTCACCATTATCTTTATACCACGGAATATCATAATTGTTTTTGATTTGCATAACCTTATCTCCAACACGATAGGTCGTTTTGCCGTATGCAAATTCTTGCTTTGTGCTGTCGTGTGGGTTTAGATAATCTTGCAGCATAATATTAAGGCTAATAGAACCTGCAACGCCCTTTTTTGATGGGCAAAGAACTTGTATTGATGAAATTGGGTTTAGATTATAACTGTTTGGTATTCTGTTTTTGTAAAGGTCGCAGATGGTTGCGACGACCGATTCGTTGTCAGGACGATTTAAAAAGAAAAAATCATTATCGTGGCTTGAAATATCGGGCATATTTCCGGCATTTATTTCATGTGCATTCATAACGATAAGGCTTTCTCTTGCTTGCCTAAAAATCTTTGTAAGGCGAATTACGGGTATAATGCCACTTTCACAGATGTCGCGTAAAACATTTCCGGGCCCTACAGATGGAAGTTGGTCGCTATCACCTGAAAAAATCACCTTTGCACCCTTTTTTACTGCCAAAAGAAAACTATTCATAAGTTGAATATCAACCATACTTACTTCGTCTAAAATAATAACATCAAAAGGAAGAGGATTAGTTTCATTATGTGAAAATCTTACAGAAAATTCATCTTCCGTCGGCTCGACGCAAAGGAGTCTATGAATTGTTTTTGCTTCAAGACCTGTAATTTGGCTCATTCTTTTTGCGGCTCTTCCGGTAGGAGCGGCAAGTGCTATTGAAAGATTCATAGCCGATAAAACTTCAATTATTGTGTTTATTGTTGTCGTTTTTCCTGTTCCGGGGCCACCTGTTATTACAATTGCTCCGTTTTTTGTTGCCGAAATAACCGCTTTTTTTTGCGATACATCAAGCTCGATATTGCTTCTTTTTTCTGCCGATGAAATTATGTCTTCTATTTTGGCGTCGGATAGTGTTTCACTTGTAGAGTGAACGCTAAGTGAAGCAATTCTGCTTGCAATATATCGCTCCGAATTGAAAAATCTTGTAAGATAGCAAACTTTTTCATCAAAAACTTCGTCAAGATATATATCGCCTAAAAGATTTAGAGAATCAAGAAGGGGACAAATTTCCGTTTCTTCTACACCGAGTTTTTTTTGCAGTTTCTGTGATGAGAATTGATAGGGGTAAGTATGTGTGACCTTGGTCATATGCGGCGGATAATAAAACTGATTTTATTCCGGAACGAATACGAATTGGTGAATTTTTTGGTATGCCTTTTGTAAGTGCAATAGTATCCGAAGTTTTAAAACTAATGCCGTCAACTGTTTCGGATAAAATATATGGATTTTCATTTATAGCATTAATGGCACTACTACCTAATTCCTTATGGATTTTAACTGCAAAATTAGTTGAAAGATTATACTGTTGGCAAAACATAATAATGCTTTGCATAGATTGTACTTCTAAAAAGGACTCACCGATTTGCTTTGCTCGGGTTTTGGAAATTCCTTTAATTTCGGAAAGTTCTTCGGGGGAAGTTAATAAAATATTTAAACTGTCGCAACCGAAATGGTCAACTATTTTTTTTGCGGTTGCCTCTTTTATTCCGTAAATTATTCCTGATGATAGATATTCAAAAATAGACTGCTCGTCAGTTGGCAAAATGGTTTCATACATCGTAACATGAAACTGCTCACCATAATCTTGATGCATAGTCCAACTTCCTGTAACCGAAATATTTTCCCCCTCACTCAAATAAGGCATATATCCGGTTGCGGTAAATAATCCATAAAGAGAGGAGTCAATTTCGCAAACAGTATAGCCGTTAGAATCATTTTGATAAATTATTTCGTACACAACACCTGAAATGGTGACTTTATCTTCCATTATTTTGCCTTTCAAGATATAAATTCTACCAAAAGTATAACATATTTTATTATTGACGGCAAGTGTTTTAAGTGATATAATATGAGGAATAGAAAGGTAAGAAATAATATGAAAATTATTGACCTTCACAATCATACAAAATACAGTTATGATGGGCAAAATTCCACAAGAGAGGTTATTGAAAATGCCATAAAAAATGGTGTTGACATTCTTGGAATTACTGACCATCAATTTAGCATACAAGAAAATATCACAAGATATATTGCCGAAATAAAGGGACTAAAAAAGGAATTTTCTGATAGAATAACTGTCTTGTGTGGCTTGGAAATCGGAACAAGACCAAAACCTGACGATTTTATGCCGATACTTTCAAAAGAATTAGATTTTTGCCTTTTCGAATCGTTGGATAGTAGCCGTGCAGTTGACCTTTATGAGTTTTTAGAATGGAGAAGATTATTTCTTTGCCCGACAGGTCTTGCACACACAGATATTTTTGCGTTGTCAAAAAGATATGATGTGAATTTTCTTGCTGTTATGAAAAGGGAAAATATCTTTTGGGAAATAAACTGTTCCGGAAATTATGATTATTATTTTGACATAATTTCAAATAAAGAAAAACAAGAAATGGTAAGAAATAGCGGAATTTCAGTGAGTGTTGGCTCTGACACACATTGGATTGGCGATTATAACATAAAAAAAGTGATTCAGACTAATGAATTTATAAAAAAACTTGGAAATCCAATTTTATTTTAGGGAGAATTATATGAAAGTTGTAGCGGCAACAAATAATAAAAACAAGGTGAGAGAATTTGATGAGATTTTAGGTAAACTGGGATTTTCCGTAATTCCTATGCAGGATATCGGCATTGAAATTGATATCCCTGAAACCGGCACGACTTTTTCTGAAAACTCTATGATAAAAGCAGTAGCAGTGTCAAAATTGTGTGACCTTCCTGTAATATCTGATGATTCGGGACTTTGCATTGATGCGTTAGACGGTGCACCGGGACTTTATTCTGCGAGATTTGGCGGAGAAGGATTATCGGATAAGGATAAGAGAATTCTGCTTCTAAAAACAATGGAAAATGAAAAGGACAGAAGTGCATATTTTATTTCGAGCATCACTTTATTGTTTCCTGATGGAGAAAAAATACAAGCAGAGGGAAAAGTTTTTGGCAGAATTACAGATGAGGAAATAGGAGATAATGGTTTTGGATATGATTCTATTTTTTTCTGTGATGAGATAGGAAAAAGCTTTGGAAAAGCAACACCGGAAGAAAAAGACTCGGTAAGTCATCGGGGTAGAGCATTAAATGCACTATATGAAAAATTAAAGAATAGAGGTATAAAATAATGGATATTTTTTGCGAGTACATAGTAAAAAAAGAAAAAACAGGTAAGGATATACTTAAAACTATAGGAATAATCGTTGCACTTTTTGTGGTTTCGGTAGTATTATTGGCACTGTTACAAGGGCCTTTATATTCTTTTGGATTACTGCTTATTTGTGCGGCTTTTTGGGGTGCGTTTAGACTAATAACAGCAATGAATATTGAATATGAATATATTGTTACCAATTCTATTTTAGATATTGATAAAATTTCTGCAAAAAGGTCAAGAAAAAGACTTGAAAGCGTTGATTTTAAAGAAATTGAAGGATGTAAACCTGCCGAAAATATTAAAAATGCAGGCGTAAAAGTTTTAGATGCTTCGCCAAGAGGAATTGAAGACGGAGTATATGAAGTCACATACTCAAAAGATGGGGAGAGAAGAACACTTTTATTTAAACCTAATAAAAAGGTTATAACAAACTTAAAAAAGGCAAGCCCAAGGCTTGTAACAATAAGACCTTGTGATATTGAGGAGTAAAAAAATGAAAGTTTGCACTGCGGCAAAGATGCGAGAGGCAGATAAAAATGCTACGGAAAAATTTAATATTCCAAGTATTCTACTTATGGAGAATGCCGCTTTTGCGTGTGCTTTAGAAATTGAACATTTTGATAGTTTTGTTATCCTATGCGGTAAAGGTAACAACGGCGGTGATGGGCTTTCTATTGCAAGAAATCTTATCTCAAAAGGTAAGACTGTGAAAATTTATTCTCTTTATGGAAATGAATTTTCAGGGGACACTAAGATAAATTATGACATACTAAGAGGTATGTCTATTCCTTTTTATGAACCTGATTTTGACAGTATAAAAAAAGATATTTTGCTTTCTGATTGCACTATTGACGCAATTTTCGGAACAGGTTTTAAAGGCGAAATTGATAAAAATATCAAGGAAATCATTAAAATAACTAATGAATTTTCAAAATACACGCTGTCTGTTGACATACCATCAGGTGTTATGGCAGATAGCGGAGATGTACCGGATATTGCGATAAAAGCCCATAAAACAGTCACATTTGGTGCATACAAAATAGGGCTTTTGATGTATCCCGGAGCAGATTATGTGGGAGAAATTGTGGTATCCAACATTACACTTCCAAAGAAACTTTTGGAAGATATAAAAATTGAAGTTTTGGAAAAAAAAGAGATAGAACAAATTTTGCCAAAACGAAAGAAAAACTCACAAAAGGGTGATTATGGCAAGGTTTTTGTTATAGGTGGAAGTGTCGGTATGGCAGGAGCCGTGTCTATGGCGGTTAGAGCAGCATTTAAAGTCGGTACAGGAATTGTGACGGCGTGCGTACCGTATGAGATTAACGATATTGTAGGGAAATTAAATCTTGAAGCGATGACATATCCTGCAAATTTTGAAACTGAACAAGAAAAAATAATAGCAAAAATGAATGACTTTGATGTTATTTTATTTGGAAATGGTATAGGGCGTGAAAGTTTTGTTATAGATTTATTAGAAAAAGTGTTAAAGTACGCAAAAAAACCGATAGTCTTAGATGCAGACGGACTTTTTGCACTTTCAAAAAGACCTGAAATGCTAAAAGAATGTGACAGTGAGATAATTATAACTCCACATTCTATGGAGATGGCAAGACTTATTAATAATACTGTTGAATATGTGGAAAAAAATAGGCTCAGCATATCCCAGAAATATGTTTTAGAGAATAAACTGACACTTGTTCTTAAAGGAAATCATACTATAATAACAACACAAGACGGCAAACAATCAATTAATATGACAGGAAACAGCGGTATGGCAACTGCCGGAAGCGGAGATGTTTTAGCGGGAATGATAGCAGGATTTTTTGCACAAACAAAAGACTCTAAAATATCTTCAAAACTTGGCGTGTATTTGCACGGCTTAGCGGGAGATAAAGGCGCAGAAAGTTTAGGGGAAAGCCCCCTTGTTGCGACCGATATTATAAATGCTATATCCCAAATATTACCGGTGGAAATTTAATGTTATTTGTGTTAAAATAAAGGAGAAAAAGATGGACAGAACTTGGGCAGAAATTGATTTAGATGCACTTAAATACAATTTTTCGAATATCAGGAAACTGGTTAAAAAGGAAACTAAAATTATGTCTGTTGTGAAAGCAGATGCTTACGGACATGGATATTTAGAATGTTGCAAAACTCTATTAGAGTGCGGAACAGATGCTTTTGCGGTTGCTACAATTTCAGAAGCCGTGCAGATAAGGAATAAAGGATTTAATACACCGATTTTAATTTTAGGTGCTGTCGAAGAAGACGAGATAGAAAGTCTTATAGATTTTGATGTTATGCCTAATATATATAGTTTTGAAATGGCAAAAAAAATCTCCGAATGTGCAAAAAGAAAAGGTAAAATAGTTAAAATTCATATCAAAATAGATACAGGAATGTCAAGGCTTGGATTTGTTGTAGGGAATAATGACGAAACGGTTTTGGAAGAAATTTTAAAAATTTCAAAACTTTCGAATATTGAAATTGAAGGTATGTTTTCTCATTTTGCTTGTGCTGATGAGGAAGACCAAAGATATACAAAATTGCAATTTGAAAGATTTATGAAAATTGCAAATGACCTTAGCCAAATGGGTGTTGAAATCCCATGTAAACATATAGCTAACAGTGCTGCTATAATGATGTATCCCGAAATGCATCTTGATATGGTAAGAGCAGGAATAATTTTATACGGCTGTTACCCATCGGACGAAGTAGATAAAACAAAACTTTCTCTAAAACCTGTGATGACCGTAAAATCACATATTACGCTGGTTAAAGAAGTTAACGAGGGAACCGGCGTGAGTTATGGAAAAACTTACATAACCGACAGAAGAATAAAGATTGCAACAGTGCCTATCGGTTATGCAGACGGATATCTAAGGTGCCTTTGTCAAAAGGCAAAAATGGTAGTTTCAGACACAGTTTGTGATGTCATTGGAAGAATTTGTATGGACCAATGTATGATTGATGTTACAAATGTCAATAATATTAGTGACGAAGTAACAATATTTGGTGATGACAAAATAACTTGCGATGATGTGGCAAAATGGATGGATAGCATAAATTATGAAGTTTTATGCCTTATATCCAAACGAGTGCCAAGACTCTACAAGGAGAAAGGGAGGGAAAAGAAAATTCAGAATTATTTGTCGGAAATTTAAATTTTTTCCAAATAATAAAAACAGGGGGCCTGATTACTTTGTCACATATTAAAAAGGTCATATCCGATTTCAAATTTGCAGAAGGTAATGATAAATCCAAAGAAATTTGCACAGACAAAAAGGATAATTTACTTGCCAAAGGTTATAGGAAAATGGCTTCTTTTAATCTTTTGTATGCCGAAATGTGTTTAGAAACGGATAACGAGGCATTGTCCGTTTGTGAGGAAAAACTAACGGAGTGTGAATAGTGTGGTTGTAAAACGAGGAGATATTTATTACGCCGATTTAAGTCCTGTTGTTGGTAGTGAGCAAGGCGGTATTAGGCCTGTTTTGATAATCCAGAATGATGTTGGAAACAAGTATAGTCCTACTGTTATTGCGGCGGCTATAACGTCACAAATTAATAAAGCAAAAATGCCGACACATATTGAATTATCTGCTACCGAGTACGGACTTTATAAGGATTCTGTGATATTACTCGAACAAATCAGAACGATAGACAAAAAACGATTAAGAGAAAAGGTTTCACATATAGATAAAGGGCTTATGGATAATGTTAATAATGCACTTACCATAAGTTTTGGGCTTGATAATTTTTAGCATATGGAGGGCTATATGATTAAAATGTGATGTGGCAGTATTTGCTACATAAAAACCGACATCTTTTGATGTCGGTTTTATATTGAAAAAAAATTTGACATTTTTCGATAAGCTCTTGATTTTTTTTGACTTTTATTTTACAATATAGCATAGAATGGAGAATTTTATTTATTGGGGGTAGATAGATGCAAAATTTGATAAGTTTAAAGGATATTCAAGTGTCTTTTGATGGAGAGGTTATTCTAAACAATATCAATCTTGATATAAAGGATAAGGAGTTTGTTACTTTACTTGGCCCATCAGGTTGCGGAAAGACCACTACACTTAGAATTATTGGTGGATTTTTGTCGCCTGATAGCGGAAGTGTAACTTTTGAGGGAAAAAGAATAAACAATGTTCCGCCGTATAAAAGAAATGTAAATACGGTTTTTCAAAGGTATGCGCTTTTTCCACATCTTAATGTATATGATAACATTGCTTTTGGTCTTAGAGTTAAAAAAATGGACGAAAAGGAAGTTAGAAATCGTGTAGCTGAAATGCTTGAACTTGTAAACCTAAAAGGGTATGAGAAGAGAAGCGTAAACAGTCTGTCAGGAGGTCAACAACAAAGAGTTGCAATAGCAAGAGCTTTGGTTAATAGACCAAAGGTGCTACTTTTAGACGAGCCTTTGGGTGCGCTTGACTTAAAGCTTCGAAAAGAGATGCAAACTGAATTAAAAGCAATCCAGCAACGCCTTGAAATCACATTTATTTATGTAACACACGACCAAGAAGAAGCACTTACAATGAGTGACACAGTTGTTGTAATGAATAAAGGGGATATCCAACAAATCGGAAGTCCTGTTGATATATATAACGAGCCGATAAATGCATTTGTTGCTGATTTTATCGGCGAAAGCAACATTTTAGATGGTATCATGAGAAGAGATAGACTTGTTGAAATTTGCGGTCGTGAATTTAGATGTGTTGATGAGGGCTTTGGAGAAGACACACCGGTTGATGTTGTAATAAGACCTGAAGATATTAAACTTATAGATGTAAATGATGCAAAAATTACAGGCGTTGTTGAGTCTGTTACATTTAAAGGTGTTCACTATGAAATGGTAATTGAAGCGTATGATTTTTCATGGCTTGTACATTCTACAAAGGCGGCGGAACTTGGCTCTGCTGTCGGAATATCTTTTGACCCATATGATATACATATTATGAGAAAGATGAGGGATAAGAAATGAAGAAAAAACTTATCTCTGCTCCATATTTAGTATGGATGCTTGTCTTTATTCTTGTACCGCTTGCTATGGTTGCATATTTTGCTTTCACAGACGGAAACGGAAAATTTACGCTTGATTATGTGGCAAATGTTGCACAATATACTAATATTTTTGTGCGTTCAATTTGGCTTGCCGCTATTGCAACCCTGATTTGTCTTGTGATTGCATACCCTGTTGCATTTATTCTTGCAACTATGGACAAAAGGCATCAAAGTACAATGCTTATGATTGTTATGCTTCCTATGTGGATGAACTTTTTGCTTCGCACATATGCTTGGATGACACTGCTTGGAAATAACGGGATAATTAATAGAGCGCTTGGACTTATCGGTCTTGGCCCGTATAAGATGCTAAATACGCAAGGTGCAGTGGTTTTGGGAATGGTATATAATTATTTGCCGTATATGATTTTACCACTTTATTCGGTAATTGTTAAGATTGATAAAATGCTTTTTGAAGCGGCAGAGGACCTTGGCTGTAACAGTAATAAGGTGCTGTTTAAGGTTGTTTTTCCACTTAGTTTGCCTGGTGTTATGTCAGGAATAACGATGGTATTTGTCCCTGCTATCAGCACATTTATTATTTCAAGAATGTTAGGTGGAGGAAGTAATCTTCTAATCGGTGACCTTATCGAAATGCAATTTTTAGGAAATTCATATAACCCTAACTTAGGAGCGGGAATATCGCTTGTGCTTATGGTTATTATTCTCCTTATTATGACAATAATGAATCAGTTTGATTCTGATGAAGACAGAGTTTTGATATAGGAGGGATAAATATGAAAAAAGTATCTAAGATTTATATGTCACTCCTATTATTGTTCTTATATATGCCGATTGTTGTTTTGATTGTATTCTCCTTTAATACAACAAAAAGCAGAAGTGTTTTTGAAGGATTTACATTTGATTGGTACATCAAATTATTCCAAAATGAACTTATTTTGACATCTTTTAGAAATACAATAATAATTTCTGTTTCTGCTGCTATTTTGTCTACAATTTTGGGAACTGCGGCGGCAATCGGAATTAACAATATGAGAAAATTATCAAAAACGGTCGTTATGAATATAAATAATATACCTATCGTAAATCCTGAAATTGTAACAGGTGTATCGCTGATGCTGTTATTCGTATTTTTTGCGGCAAGAATGAACCTAAATTTTGGCTTCGGAACACTGTTAATCGCTCATATTACCTTTGATGTTCCATATGTAATACTAAATGTAATGCCAAAATTCAGACAAATGAACCCAAATATTTATGAGGCAGCGCAAGACCTTGGCTGTAATTCGTTTAAGGCATTTATGAAGGTGGTTTTGCCTGAAATTATGCCGGGTATTGTATCGGGATTTTTAATGAGTTTTACATTTTCTCTTGATGATTTTGTTATTAGTTATTTTACATCGGGAGCAACATCACAAACTCTTCCAATTACAATTTATTCTATGACAAGGCGTAAGGTAAGCCCTGAAATCAATGCACTATCAACAATTATTTTTGTGGTTGTTGTGGTTGTGCTTATTCTAAAAAATGTAATTGATAAAAAGAGTGAAAGGGAGGATAGAGTATGAAGAAATTATTATCCCTTTTGCTTGCAATTTATATAGTTTTTGCATTATCTTCCTGCAAACTTCAACACATAAATGAGGGCGAAGAAGAGGAAGAAGTGCAAACTCTTGCTATTGAAAATCCTCAATATTATCAAAAATTTAAAGATGCAGGCATTTCTATCAATGTATATAACTGGGGGGAATATATTTCGGACGGAAGTGATGGACTTCTTGATATAAACACCGAATTTACAAACCTTACAGGTATTGAAGTAAACTATTCGACCTATGCTACAAATGAAGAACTATACGCAAAGTTAAAAGGTGGCGGAACAAATTATGATATTATAATTCCGTCAGAATATATGATTGCAAGAATGATTAAAGAAGGAATGCTTGCAAAGATAGACATTGATAATATTCCTAATTTTTCAAATATTATGCCTAAGTTTACCGACCTTGATTATGACCCGAAAAATCAATATTCTGTGCCTTATACTTGGGGCGTAGTTGGTATTATTTATGATAATACCGCTATTGACAACGAAAATGATGATATGGATTGGGATATACTTTGGGACGAAAAGTATCAAGACCAAATACTTATGTTTGATAACCCAAGAGATGCGTTTGGTATAGCAGAACTTTTATCGGGATATTCAATAAATACCGAAAATCCTAAGGAAATTAAAGAGTCTGCAAGCAAACTAAAAGAACAAAAGAAAATTGTTCAATCCTATGTAATGGACGAAATATTTGATAAAATGGGAGCAGGGGAAGCAGTTTTAGCACCATATTACGCAGGAGATGCGATAACACTTATGGACGAATATGACCATTTGAGCTTTGCAATTCCGAAAAGTGGCACAAATCTTTTCTTGGATTCAATGTGTATACCGATTTCTGCAAAACAAAAAGAAGCAGCAGAAATGTACATTAATTTTATGTGCGAGCCTGATGTGGCATATGCAACAACTTCCTATATCGGATATTCAACACCAAATGAAAAAGCATATGAAATGCTTGACGATGAAGTAAAAAATGATGGGATTTCATATTTGAGCGATGATTATATCAATAATCATACTACCGTTTATGTAAATCTGTCCGATGAAGCAAATAAACTAATGCAAGATTTGTGGACAGATATGAAATCGACACAAGAAAATACAAAAAATAAGTTGCTTGTACCGATATTTATGCTCTTTTGCATACTTCTGTCAATAGCAATTCTAATAAAAAGGTATATTAAAAAGAAAAAAGATATTTTTTAAGGCAGTTCATTTTGAACTGCCTTTTAGTTTAAGTATGCTTCTAATAAGGTTTTCATTTCTTCAAAACTGTTTGAAAGGAAAACTTTATTTTTAAGTTCATTTGCGTGAGGAAGACCTTTAATATACCACGCAATATGTTTTCTTGCTTCTAATATTCCTGTATGCTCACTTTTGTCCTCACAGAGCATTTTTGCGTGCATTATTGCTGTTTCTATTCGCTCACGATTTGTTGGAAAGTAGGTTACATTTCCTGTTTTTAAGTATTCTTTAATTTGTTTAAAAATAAAAGGATTACCAAGCGCTCCACGGCCCACCATAACTCCGTCGCAACCTGTTGCGTCAAGCATATGTTTTGCATCTTCTGCTGAAAATATATCACCGTTTCCGATAACGGGGATTTTAACGGAAGATTTTACTTCTTTTATTACGGATAAATCGGCAAGCCCTGAATATAGTTGGTCTTTTGTTCTTCCGTGTACTGCTATTAAATCTGCACCATTTGCCTCTAAAACTTTTGCAAATTCTGCGGCATTGTTTTCTTCATAGCCTTTTCTTATTTTTACAGTTACAGGGATATTAACGGCATATTTTATCGCTTTTACAATCTTTCCTGCAAGGTCCGGATTTTTCATAAGTGCCGAGCCGTCACCATTATTAACAATTTTCGGCATAGGACAGCCCATATTTATATCAATAGCATCAGCACCATAATTGACCAAAATCGGCGCAACTTCTGCCATTATTTCGGGGTCAGAACCGAAAAACTGTATTGAAATAGGATGCTCTTCTTTTGAGAGTGTCATAAGGGAGGCTGTCTTTTTGCTCTTATAGTAAAGCCCCTTAGCACTTACCATTTCGGTAGTCAGGTAATCGACCCCAAAATTTTTGCATATAAGACGGAAAGTTCTGTCTGTAACACCTGCCATAGGTGCTAAATATAGTTTGTTAATCAAAATATCATCCTTCCGACTTGATAGAATAGTGTTGAAATAAGCCATGCAACTCCAAGCTGTAAAACTACTGCTAAAATTGCGTGTTTATGTGAATTTGTTTCATGCTTTATTGTTGCTATTGTTGCTATGCATGGCACATATAATAGGCAAAACAGCATCATAGAATATGCATTTAAAGCGGTAAATCCACTTTGCGATAATATATTTGAAAGGGTTGTCATTCCGTCTGCTGATGAAATATTTGTAATGCCGTAAAGTACAGCCATACTGGAAACTACAACTTCCTTTGCAGCAACACCTGAAATAAGAGCAACCACAATTTGCCAATAACCAAGACCACAAGTTGCCATAATCGGAACTAGCCATTTACCGATTTGTGCACCAAAACTATCAGACATATTGATTACTTTTCCGTGAAGCCCAAAGTTTAGGATAAACCAAAGAATAATCGAGGCTATAAATATTGTAGTTCCCGCTTTTGAAAGATAATCCTTTATCTTGTCCCAAACATAAATCGCAATAGTTCTTGCATTTGGTGTTTTGTATTCGGGAAGTTCTATTAATAGGTCATTTACATTATGTTTTTTATCAATTTTTGATATGATAAGCGCAAGTAAAAGTGCTACGGCAAAGCCGATTACATACATAGAGTAAGCAGCAAGCATTGCGTATTTTCCAAAGAAAATGTGCGAGAACATCACATATATTGGAAGCCTTGCACTACAAGACATAAACGGTGTAATTAAAATTGTTCTTGCCTTATCGTGCTTGTTTTCCAAAGAGCGTGACGCCATAATTGCAGGAACTGTGCAACCAAACCCCAAAAGCATAGGGATAAATGCTCTTCCTGAAAGACCTAGTTTTCCCATAATGCCGTCCATAACATACGCAACTCGTGACATATATCCGCTATCTTCTAAAAATGCGAGTGCTAAAAATAGTATGAAAATGTTTGGTAGGAATGTAAGTATTCCGCCAACACCTGCTATTATGCCGTCAACTATTAAGGAAATCAGCGTTTCGTTTGCGTTAAGAGATATAAGGGAACTTGAAACAAAACTTGAAAAACTTTCAAGCCAATTTTCAAAGAACCCCTTTAAAAAATCTCCAACGGTAAAGGTTAAAAAGAACACAACTGCCATAATTGCTAAAAATATCGGAACACCCCAAATTCTGTGTGTTAATATTTTATCTGCGGTATCGGTCGTGGCACTTTTTGAGTCCTTGTTTACCAATACTTCATCAATAACTTCCTGTATGAAATCATACTTTTGGTTTATGATTTGGGATTCGTAGTTCTTGTCAACAATGCCACGAAGGTCTAGTGGATATTTTTTTAATATATGGCTATCCTCTTCTAAAATTTTTATTGCGTGCCAACGATAGTTTTTAAGTGTTGGGTAATTTTTTCTTAGCATTGCAACGATAATATCAATTTTTTCTTCAATTTCATCGGAATAAACAACAACATAATGGTGATGTTTAGAATGAAGTTTTATATTCGCCTTATAATCATCATCACAAATCGGCTCTATGGTTGGAGATTCGTGGTGATGATGCTCTGTGATATCATGTGGCTTTCCTGCATGATGCTCTGCTGCGTGCATTAAAATATCAAGTCCTGTCCTCTTTCTTGCACTGACCGGGACAACGGGAATACCGAGCATTTCAGGGAGCCTGTGCATATCGATTTCCATACCACGCTCTTCTACAATATCCATCATATTAAGAGCCAAAACAACCGGCTTTCCAAGTTCTATAAGCTGAAGCGTTAGATATAAGTTTCTTTCAAAACTTGAAGCATCTGCAACATCGATTATGACATCAACATCATCGCTCATAATATATTCACGAGAAACCTTTTCCTCCATAGTATAGGAAGTAAGGGAATATGTACCGGGTAAGTCAACCAAATTAAAGGTTTTGCCGTGATATTTCATTTTGCCCTCAATTTTTTCTACGGTAACGCCGGGCCAATTCGCAACCTTTAAATTTGCACCGGTATATGCATTAAATAGTGTTGTTTTACCACAATTTGGATTACCGATGAATGCTATATTTAAATCTGACATAAACTAGTCCTCCACATAAATTCCATCTAAAAAACCTTTTCCGATAGCAAAACGAGTTCCTCGTACCTTTATAATCATAGGCCCTGCTTTCTTCTTGTTTAGCACACTGATTTTTGTACCATGAGTAAGACCTAGCATCTGTAAGCGTCTTTTTATTTTAATATCGAGGTCGATATGCTCGATTATATATTCCTTGTTTTTTTCGGCTTTTGATAAAATCATTTTTTGCCCACCTTTCCAATATTAATTTTATCATTTTTCTAATTATTTTGTCAAGAAAAATAAGGTTATTTTATGCCGCTTTGAGCAATGCTAACTAAGATTGACAAAATGATAAATTTATTGTATTATAATATAGATGAGGTGATTTTGATGAAAATTTTATATGTTGCGTCAGAAGCGGCGCCTTTTGTTAAAACGGGAGGTCTTGGCGATGTTGCAGGTTCTCTTCCTATGACATTAAAGGAAAAAGGACAGGATATAAGGGTAATATTGCCTTTATATAAATGTATAGATAAAAAATACAAAGATATGATGACATATATTACAAATATCTATATTGATATTGCATGGAGAAGGCAATATTGCGGTATTTTTTCTCTTGAACTTAAAGGTGTAACATATTATTTTATCGATAATGAATATTATTTTTCGGGTGATAAACCATATGATTTTATACATTTAGACTGTGAAAAGTTTATATTTTTCTCAAAAGCAGTACTTTCTGTTTTGCCGGTTTTGGATTTTAGACCTGATGTTATTAACTGTAATGATTGGCAGACAGCACCTATTCCGGTATTCTTGGATACATTCTATGATAATCCGTTCTATTGCGGGATTAAGACGGTTATGACTATTCACAATCTTAGATTCCAAGGTAGATGGGATATGGAAAAGATTAAAGATGCAATGGGTATAAGCGACTCATATTTTACAGGCGATAAGTTAGAGTATTATAACGATGCCAATCTTTTAAAGGGCGGACTTGTGTACGCAAATAGGATTTCCACAGTTTCGGATACCTATGCAAACGAGATTACAACCATGGAGTATGGCGAAGGGTTAGATGGTCTTTTATCAGCAAGAAGAAATGACCTTTCGGGTATTGTAAACGGGATTTCGGAAGATTGGAATCCCAAAACAGACGAATTAATCTATAAAAATTATACATCAAGGTCGCTTGCTAATAAAGCGATTAACAAAACTGAACTTCAAAAAGAACTTAATCTTGAAGTAAACCCTGATAAATTTATGATTGGTATTGTTTCAAGACTAACAGACCAAAAAGGTTTTGACCTTATAGCGTATGTTATGGAAAGGCTTTGTGCAGGTGGCTGCCAAATTGTCGTACTTGGTACGGGTGACGAAAATTACGAGAATATGTTTAGATATTTTGCAGGAAAATATCCTGATAGAGTATCGGCAAATATATTTTTCTCTAATGAACTTTCGCATAAAATCTATGCTGCAAGTGATGCATTTTTGATGCCGTCAAACTTTGAGCCATGTGGACTTTCACAAATTATATCTATGCGTTACGGAACACTTCCGATTGTAAGGGAAACGGGAGGACTTAAAGACACTGTTTCTCCGTACAATGAATTTACAGGCGAAGGCACAGGATTTTCCTTTGCTGCATATAATGCAGATGATATGATGTATGTTATAGAATACGCAATGCGTACTTTCTACGACAACAAAGATGCGTGGAAAAAACTTGTAAAAAATGCAATGGCAAAGGATTTTTCATGGCAAGTTTCGGCTGATAAATATATAAAAATGTATAGCGAAATTACAGGTATTGAAGAAACCACAAAGGAAGAAAAAGAAATCAATACCGTAAAAGAAAAACCTAAAAAAACCACAAAAAAAGCGGTAACTTCGACTGCAAACTCTAAAAAGGAGAAAAAATAATGGCAAAAATAAAACTTTCTGCAAAGGAAACAGAATTAAGAAACGAAATTGAGGGGAAAATTGCAAGACATTTTGGAAAGACATTAGAAGACGCAACACCGAAAATGATATATACTGCTTGCGCTTTAACTGCAAGAGACCAAATTATGGCAAAGTGGGCAATCTCGCATAAAGAGGTTAAAAAGGAAGGCTCAAAAAAACTTTATTATTTATCATTTGAGTTTTTAATGGGAAGACTTTTAACTTCAAACATTCTAAATCTTATGCAAACAAAGACTTATACAAATGCATTAAAATCTCTTGGATATGAGGTTTCGGATATTGCAGAACTTGAAAATGATGCAGGGCTTGGCAACGGTGGTCTTGGAAGACTTGCGGCGTGTTTTATGGATTCGCTTACAACTATGGATTTACCTGCATATGGCTGCACGATAAGATATGAGTATGGTCTTTTTAGACAAAGAATTGTTGACGGATACCAAACAGAACTTCCTGATACTTGGCTTGAAAACGGAAATGCATGGGAAATTGCAAGACCGGAGGAGGCTGTTACTGTAAAATTTGGCGGTCAAGTTTATACAGATTGGAGCGATGGACATTTTTCTTTCCGTTACGAAAATGCCCATACAATAACTGCCGTTCCGTATGATGTACCACTTGTTGGATATGATGCAAAGATTGTCAATAAGTTAAGATTGTGGTCTGCAAAGGCACCTGATGTTATGGATATGCAAGCCTTTAACAGTGGTGACTATATTCGTTCAACAGAAGAAAGACAGCTTGCAGAACTTATTTCAAAGGTTTTATATCCTGAAGATAATCACACAGAGGGAAAGGAATTAAGACTAAAACAACAATATTTCTTAGTTTCTGCAACACTTCAATGGATACTTCACGAGTATGAAACAAGGTATGGCTATGATTGGAAAAATCTTCCAAAAAAGGCTGTAATTCATATTAATGACACTCACCCAACTCTTGCAATTCCTGAACTTATGCGACTTTTAATAGACGAAAAAGGTCTTGGTTGGGACGAGGCTTGGGATATCACAAGAAGAACATTTGCATATACTAACCATACAGTCCTAAGTGAAGCACTTGAAAAATGGCCACTTGATATGTTTAAGAGAATTCTTCCGAGAATTTCAATGATAGTAGAAGAAATAAACAGGCGTCTTATGGAAAATCTCCAAATGGTCTACCCTGACGATTGGGGAAAACAGAAATGGATGTCAATAATTTCTGATAATCAAGTATTTATGGCAAATTTGTGCTTAGCAACTTGCTTTGCTGTAAACGGTGTTTCAACGCTTCATACAAAAATACTTACAAGCGATATTTTTGCAGATTATTATAGACTTGATAAAAAGAGATTTCACGCAATTACAAATGGTATCACATTTAGGCGTTGGATTGCAAACTGTAATCCGGAACTTACAGAACTTATTTCTTCAAAAATCGGTGATAAGTGGATAAAGGATTATAACGAACTGGAAAAACTTAAAAAGTTTGCAGATGACCCTGCTTTCCAAGAGGAATTTGCAAAAATTAAGTATAATAATAAGGTAAGACTTTCTGAGTATATCAAAAAGCATAACGGCATAGAGATAAATCCTGATTCGATTTTTGATGTGCAGGCGAAAAGACTTCACGAATATAAAAGACAACTACTAAATGTGCTTCATATTCTATCGGAATATAATAGACTAGTTGAAAATCCAAATATAGAATACACACCAAAAACATATATTTTTGGTGCAAAAGCAGCTCCCGGTTATAAAAGAGCAAAACTCATTATTAAACTTATCAATTCAGTTGCTGAAATGATTAATAATGATGAAAGAATAGCGGGCAAAATCAAGGTGGTATTTTTAGAAAATTACGGCGTTTCAATCGCAGAAATGCTGGTTACGGCAGCAGATGTTTCAGAACAAATTTCAACAGCAGGAAAGGAAGCATCAGGCACAGGCAATATGAAATTTATGCTAAATGGTGCGGTTACTTGCGGAACGCTGGATGGTGCTAATGTTGAAATGTTAGAACAAGTCGGAAAAGATAATATCTATATATTCGGCTTAAAAGCAGACGAAGTTGCTGCAAGACTAAAATTTAACAACTCGGAAGAAGTACAAACACTATATTCTACAAACACAGTTTTGAGAAAGGCACTGGAACAACTAATTTCAGGGGAAATTGAGCCTGAAAATACACAAATTTTCCGTGACCTTTATCAAACACTTTTATTTGGTGATTACGGATATCCTGATGTATATATGGTACTGCGTGATTTCCCTGCATATTGTCATACTCAAGACCAAATTTCAAAAGATTATAATAACAAGGCAAAATGGTGGCATATGGCGATTATGAATACTGCATCGGCAGGATTCTTCTCATCAGATAGAACAATTAACGATTATAACGAAAAAATTTGGCACTTGACACCCATAAAATAACATAAGGGAGCCTTGATTGGCTCCTTTATATTAGGAGGAAAAATGAAAGCTTGGCATAATTCACATTCATTAATTTATCGTATGCCTTTTGGTGCAGTTACAAGTAAAAGTGAAATACGAATAAGATTTTCATTAGCCGATGCCGGAATCCCTGACTTTGTGAACCTTGTTTATGAGTGGGGAGAAGAGAAAATCGTAAAAAATATGAATTTTATTTTCGATGCGGCAGATGTTTGTTTTTATGAATCGACAATTACCGCCCCCAAAGATACAGGACTTTTGCGTTATTGGTTTCAATTTGGCATAAATAAAAACACATATTATTACGGCAATAATGAAGAAAATCTTGGCGGAGTCGGAATTTTATCTGAATCTTGTCCAAACAAATATCAAATAACGGTATATGATGAAAATTTTGAAACTCCAAAGTGGTGGAGAGAGGGTGTCTGTTATCAAATTTTTCCTGATAGATTTTATAACGGCAATGAAACGAAAGAGTTTTTGGGAAACAGAACCGATATTATAAAGCGGGAGTGGGGAGATACCCCGTTTTATAAGCCTGAACAGTTCGGCGGAAAATATCTTGCCAACGATTTTTTTGGTGGAAACCTAATTGGTATCGAAAAAAAACTGCCCTATTTAAAGGAACTTGGAATATCCTGCATATACCTAAATCCGATTTTTAAGGCTTATTCTAATCACCGATATGACACCGGAAATTATAAAGAGATTGACGAAGTGTTAGGCACAGAAAAAGACTTTGAAAGGCTATGTAAAAAGGCAGATAATATAGGGATAAAAATAATATTAGACGGCGTTTTTAACCACACGGGAAGCGATAGTTTATATTTTAATAAGTTTGGAAACTATCAATCAATAGGTGCGTATCAGTCAAAAGAGTCACCATATTATGAATGGTTTAATTTTACAAATTACCCTAATGAATATGAAAGCTGGTGGGGAATTGACACTCTTCCACAGGTAAATGAAAATAGCGAGGAACTTAGAAAATACATTTTAACTGACAAAGATGCGGTAGTAAAAAAATGGCTAAAAAGTGGTGCTATGGGCTGGCGACTTGATGTTGTTGATGAAATTCCTGACGATTTTGTTAGAATATTAAGAAGTGAAGTAAAAAATGAGAATAAAGATGCAGTGATAATCGGAGAAGTTTGGGAAGATGCTTCAAACAAGGTTGCATACGATAAACTACGGGAGTATTTTTTAGGGAAGGAACTTGACTCGGTAATGAATTATCCTTTGAAAAATGCACTTGTTGATTTCGCACTTTTAAAAATTGATGCATTAGAGTTTGATAGACGTATTATGAGCATAAAGGAAAACTATCCAAAGCCTTGCTATTACGCAACTTTGAATTTCTTGTCAACACACGACACCGAGAGGATTCTAACCGTTTTAGGTGGGAAAAATATTGATAATAAAGACGAAAAAGCAAGTGCAAAATTATCCTCTGACGACCTTGCAAATGCAAAGAATAAACTAAAATGCCTTGTTACAATGCAGTTTTTATTCCCCGGAGTGCCTACAATTTTTTATGCTGATGAAGTTGGTGTAGAGGGCTACCAAGACCCATTTTGCAGGTGCTGTTTCCCTTGGGGGAAAGAAGATAATAACCTGTTAGAACACTATAAGCGTGTAATAAAATTAAGAAATACAAGCGAAGCGTTGAAAAACGGCGAATTTGAAACCGTTTATAAATTTAAGAACAGTTACGGATTTATAAGATATAATGATAACGAAAAAATTATTGCCCTATCAAATTTTGGTGATGAGTATGAAATAAGGCTCGATATGGCAAGATATGGCGTATTTGAAATGACAGACGAAACCGGAAATGTTTATAACAAAGAGGACGGCGTATTCTATATTAATATGCCAAAAGATAGTGTCAAAATTTTTAAGGCATAAAAAAAGCGGAGCAGATGCTCCGTTTTTTTATTTATTCTTTAAAATATCACGAATTTCGGTAAGAAGAACTTCTTCTTTTGAAGGGGTAGGAGCAGGCTTTTCTGCTTCTTCCTTCTTTTCAAACTTATCTTTTACAGTATTTATCGCCTTTACCATAATAAATATTGAAATTGAGATTAGTAAAAAGTCAATTATAGATTGTAAAAACTGACCATAAGGGATTTTAAGTTCTTCTGTAACTTTTAAAGAAAGGTCTGCGATGTTAATTTTTCCTAAAATAACACTAAGAAGTGGTGTTATAATATTTGCGACTAATGAATTTACAATATTTGTAAAAGCAGTACCAATAACAACGCCGACAGCAAGGTCAACTACATTTCCTCTTGAAATAAACTTTTTGAATTCATCATAAATTTTCATTTTCATAATATCCTTTCATTTGTAATTAGAAAGCCATTTTTTCTTCTAAGAATGCTTCAAGGTCTTCAATTTTAATGCGTTCTTGAGCCATTGTATCACGGTCACGAACAGTTACACAGCCGTCAGTTTCTGAATCAAAGTCATATGTGATACAGAATGGTGTTCCGATTTCGTCTTGACGACGATATCTCTTACCGATTGAGCCTGCATCGTCATATTCGATGTTGAATTTATTGCTAAGTGTTTGGAATACCTTTTCAGCACCTTCGTTTAGTTTCTTTGACAAAGGTAATACGGCAGCCTTTACAGGAGCAAGTGCCGGATGGAAGTGAAGAACTACTCTCGAATCTCCACCCTCTAATTCTTCTTCGTCATATGCTTCGACTAAGAATGCAAGAGTTACACGGTCAGCACCCAAAGATGGTTCTATGCAGTAAGGAACATATCTTTCGTTTGTAACTTGGTCAATGTATTCCATTGATTCGCCTGAATGATTTTGGTGTTGCATTAGGTCGTAATCTGTTCTGTCAGCAATGCCCCAAAGTTCGCCCCAACCAAATGGGAATACGAATTCGATATCCGATGTGCCTTTTGAATAGAATGCAAGTTCTTCAGGTGAGTGGTCACGGAAACGCAAGTTTTCTTCTCTGATACCCAAAGTTTTTAGCCAATTAAAGCAGAAATCTTTCCAGAAATAGAACCATTCCATATCTTCGCCGGGCTTACAGAAGAATTCAAGTTCCATTTGTTCAAATTCACGAGTTCTGAAAATGAAGTTACCCGGAGTGATTTCGTTTCTAAATGATTTTCCCACTTGACCAATACCAAATGGAAGTTTCTTTCTTGATGTTCTTTGAACATTTTTGAAGTTTACAAAGATACCTTGTGCTGTTTCAGGACGAAGGTAGATAGTAGAAGTTGAATCTTCTGTAACACCTTGGAAAGTCTTGAACATAAGATTAAATTGTCTTATATCTGTGAAGTTTTGCTTTCCACATTCAGGACAGACAATATTGTTTTCTGATATGTAAGAAAGCATTTTTTCGTTGCTCCAACCATCAACAGTAACATCTTCACCTTTTTCATGAGCAAAATCTTCGATTAATTTATCGGCTCTGTGACGAGCGTGACATTCTTTACAGTCCATAAGAGGATCGGAAAATCCACCTAAGTGTCCTGATGCCACCCATGTTTCAGGGTTCATCAAAATGGCACAGTCAACACCAACATTATATTTTGATTCTTGGATAAATTTCTTCCACCAAGCTTTTTTTACGTTGTTTTTGAATTCAACACCCAAAGGGCCAAAATCCCATGAGTTCGCAAGTCCGCCATAAATTTCGCTGCCCGGATAGATAAAGCCTCTGCCTTTACAAAGAGCAACGATTTTGTCCATTGTTTTTTCAGAATTTTTCACAGTTACTCACCTTTTTCTTTCATAATACTATTAGTTTACTTAAAATCTCACTTTTTGTCAATAGAAAACGGGAAATTTAACCCTATTATATGTAAATTATTACAATTATTAAGTTATTTATAACTATATATTGAAATTGATGGACATATATGATAAAATAAAAGTATCTTAATTTAGTTATTTGAAAGGGGATATTTTTATGAAAAAAATATTAGCATTAATCGTAACTGCTGCCATTTTGATTTCGTGTGTGCCTGCTATGGCTGCAAGCGAAACGGAAAATATTTTGGCAACTGCAAAATCTCGTATTGGTTCAACTGAAAAATACGATGAGTTTGATTCGAGTAATTGGACAAATGAGAATGGAGAAACAGTTTATAATTTTTATTGGTACAAAAATGGGGAGAACTACGAATCATTAAATGTTTCAATTAACAAAGATGGATTTGTTTCATACTATGACCATTACGAAGACAAATATGTTGACGGAAAACCATCAATAAATAATCTTGATATTAATAAACTTTATGAAAGTGCGTGCAAGTTTGCAAAGCAAATAAACCCTTCTTACGACGGAAAAATTAAGGTTATGCCTAAGAAGAATATCGAAAGTTTAAATGAGAATTCTGTTTCTTTTGACCTTAGAAGATTTGAAAACGGAATAGAAGTAGAGGGCGATAACGGATATATTTCAGTATCAAATGATGGTACACAGCTAAATAGTTATACTATGAACTTTTCAAATGGTATAAAGTTTGATAGTAGTGATAAAATAATCACAAAAGAAGAAGCACAAAAGGCATATGCAGAAAATATAGGTATGGACCTTATATATGATTATAGATATAAAGGTGATGAAAAGGTTATTTTCCCTGCATATATAGCAAATGAAAAATATTTAAATTACATAGATGCAAAAACAGGAAAATTAGTTACTCTAAAAGACATTGATTACGATATGATGTATGGGATGGGCGAAGAATCAATGGCAGTAAATGATATGAAAGAAGCAGAAGAAGACTTTACTGATGCTGAAATCAGTGAAATAGAAGCGATAGAAGGCACCATTTCAAAAGAAGATGCGGAAAAACTAATAAGAGAAAATAAGATTTTATTAGTTCCATCAAACTACAAAGTAAAAAAGGTTTCACTAAACAGTTTTGATGATAAATGCGAATATGTATTTAATTTTACCACTAAAACAAGAAATGACTATATAATCGTTAGATTAGATACTAAGTCAGGAAAAATCCTTTCTTTTAATAAAGAAAAACGAGGCAGCAAAGGCAAAATCTCAGATGATAAGGCAAAAACTATTGCAGAAAATGCAGTAAAAGTATTAGAGGCAGATACCCAAAAAGAATATGAGTTATTTGAAGATGACTATGATAAAGAAACATATAATTTCATAAGAAAAGTAAATGGAATTTACTTTTCGGGGGATACTATCTATGTAACTATTGATAAAACTAATGGTGACATTGTTGGGTATAATAATTATGGTTATGGAGAATTTGAAGACGCCGATTTTCCTGAACTTGACAACATAATCACAAAAGAAGAGGCACTTCAAATTTTATTTGAAAGAAATGAATTAAAGCCATACTATGTCCTAAATTGTTCAAAGGAACATATGCAAAAACATGATAAAGCGACACTTGTTTATAAGTTTAATAATGAAACAGTATTAACAGAGTTTAACGCTATAACAGGTGAGGCGGCTTGGGACTTTAACAACGATAAGGAATATACAGATATTGAAGGTCATTATGCAGAAAATGCGATAAAGACGCTAAAAAATTATACAATCGGATACTATGAATCAGAATTTAAGCCGTCACAAGAAATAACACAAAAAGAATTTTTGGCATTTGTTGTCAATGTGATAAAAGAATCGTCTAATATATTAATTGATGAAAACTATGATTACGAATATGATTTAAGACAAGCAGTAAGGTTCGGTCTTGTTAAAGATGGTGAATCAACCCCGGATGTTGCAATTACAAGAGAATTTGCATCACTAATACTTGCAAGAGCAATGGGATTTGATGAAATAGCAAATATTGAAAATATATTTAATTGTCCATTTAAAGATGTAACAAATAATGTGGGACAAATTACGATTTTAAGCGGATTAAAGATAATAAACGGAGACGGAATGGGCAATTTTAATCCACAAAAAACTCTTACAAGAGGGGATTTTGCAATAATACTATTTAACTATCTATCCAAGTAAAAAACACAATACGAGGTGAAAAAATGAACTTTTTTGAGGAATTAGAAAAGTATGATAAAAGTGTTGCAGATGCTTGCAACAATGAATTACTAAGACAAAGAAAAAATATTGAACTTATTGCAAGTGAGAATATTGTTTCAAAAGCTGTGCTTCTTGCAGCAGGCGGAGTTTTAACAAATAAATATGCAGAAGGTTATCCTAACAAAAGATATTATGGCGGCTGCCAATGTGTTGATGTTCTTGAAGATATTGCAAGAGAAAGAGCAAAGAATTTGTTTGGTGCTGAACACGCAAATGTTCAGCCGCATTCTGGTGCTTCTGCAAATCTTGCGGTATTTTACGCACTTTTAAAGCCGGGCGATACTGTTTTAGGAATGAACTTACAACAGGGCGGACACTTATCGCACGGCTCACCTGTTAATATTTCGGGAAATTATTTCAATGTTGTCCCATACGGAGTTAATCCTGAAACGGAACTTATTGACTATGACGAAATGCTAAAAATTGCAAAAGAATGTAAACCAAAGATGATTATTGCAGGTGCAAGTGCATATTCAAGAATAATCGATTTTAAAAGATGCAGAGAAATTGCAGACGCAGTCGGTGCATACTTGATGGTGGATATGGCACATATTGCAGGACTTGTAGCAGCTGGCGTTCATCCATCACCTGTGCCTTATGCTGATGTTGTTACGACAACTACTCACAAAACTTTAAGAGGCCCACGAGGGGGTATGATATTGTGCAAAAAAGAACTTGCACAAGCTATTGATAAGGCAATCTTCCCGGGTACACAAGGTGGCCCTTTAATGCACATTATTGCGGCAAAAGCCGTTGCTCTTGGCGAAGCAATGACCGATGAATTTAAAGATTATGGCAAACAGGTAGTAAAAAATGCATCTGTTTTATGCAGTGCATTGCAAGAAAGAGGTCTTGACATAGTTTCAGGCGGAACGGACAATCATTTGATGATGATAAAATTGTTAAATCACAATGTTTCGGGGAAAGAACTGGAACATAGGCTCGATGAAGTGCATATAACAGCGAACAAAAATACAATTCCAAATGATCCGGAGTCGCCATTTGTAACAAGCGGACTTCGTATCGGAACTCCTGCTGTTACCACAAGAGGATTTAAAGAACCTGAAATGAAACTTATTGCGGGATTTATTGCAGATATAATTGACGACTTTGACGGAAACAAGGAAAGAGTAACAAGAGAAGTTATGGAGTTATGTGAGAGATTCCCAATTTATGAATAGAATTAGTATTGGGGTGGAAAAGGTGTTTGATGCGTTAAAGATTAAAAATCAATGTGTAGATTGGATAAGAAAGTTTTTTGAGGAAAACGGAAAAGGCTGTAATGCAGTTGTGGGAATTTCCGGCGGTAAGGATAGTTCAGTAGTTGCAGCACTTTGCACTGAAGCATTAGGAAAAGATAGGGTGATTGGCGTTTTGATGCCTTGTGGGGAACAACACGATATTGATAAGGCAGAGCTTTTGGTAAGTCATCTTGGAATTAAGCATTTTGTTGTAAATATTAAGGACGCAGTAGAGGGACTTACAAAGGCAATTCCTTTTGAACTAAACAGCCAAAGCCGAGTGAATTTGCCACCGAGAATTAGAATGTCTACTCTTTATGCAGTTTCACAAAGCAATAACGGAAGAGTTGCAAACACTTGCAATCTGTCAGAGGATTGGGTTGGCTACTCTACAAGATACGGAGATGCGGCGGGGGATTTTAGCCCGTGTGCAAGGCTTACAGTAAGGGAAGTAAAGGAAATCGGAAGAGTTTTGGGGCTACCTGATGTTTTGGTCGACAAAGTTCCGATAGATGGACTTTGCGGTAAAACTGATGAAGAAAACCTGGGCTTTACTTATGCTATGCTTGACAAATACATCAGAACAGGCGAAATTGAAGACTTAGAAATAAAAGAAAAAATTGATAGATTAAATAAATTAAATGAGTTTAAATTAAAAGTTATGCCGTTTTTCGAACCTGAATTCTAAAAAAGAAAATGCTGTAATCAAAAATTACAGCATTTTTTAAATGTTTTCAATTAATTTAATAATTTCTTTTTGGATATCATCAATTGTGCGAATAGTATCATTTTCTACACATAAGATGTGCTTCCAAGCAAACTTTTCTGATACGTATTTAGCGTTTTCGTAGCTTTTTTCGAGATAGGAATAATCTCTTTCGTGAATGTCAAGAGCCTTTTCGCCTGAGATTTTATTATCTCTGCCTTGCATTAGGATTTTTCCGTATTTTGGCGGCATATCAAGAAAAATTGTCATATCAGGTTGTGGGATTTTATAAAGATTAAATTCAAAATCAAAAAGCCAATCTAAAAACTTATTTTTCTCTTCTATGTCAGAAATTTTACTAGCTTGATGAATCATATTTGACGACACATAACGGTCAGCAATTATTATTGTGTCAGCATCTTCAAAATCCTTGTGCCAATCCATTTTATATGTAGCATATCTGTCTGCGGCGAAGAAGGTAGATGCGGCATATGCATCAACATCGGTTGCGTTTTCGCCCATTTTTCCGCCCAGATACAGTTTTACAAGAGTTGAACTTTCCTTATCATACATAGGGAAGGATAAACGGCGAACCTTTTTGCCCTTTGACAAAAAATACTTTTCTAAAAGCTCGGTGTGAGTTTGTTTTCCACTAGCATCAACACCGTCTATGGCGATTAGTTTTGCCATTTACTTATCCTCCTTTGTGAATTTTCTGCCTTTAAAAAGGACAGTAAATCCGAACTTTGGAAGTGCCATCATTCTAAAAAAGCGTTTTGGTTCTTTTTTCAAGCGATAAAGCCATTCAAGACCAAGTTTTTGCCACTTTTCAGGGGCTCTTTCAACTACTCCGGCAAATACATCAAGACTTCCGCCAATTCCCATCATTACATGACAGTTTAGTCTATCTTTGTTATTATAAATCCATTTTTCTTGTGCAGGAGCACCGAGGCAAACGAATACGAGGTCTGCTCCTGTTTTATTGATTTCTGCTACAATCTCATCTGTTTCCTCGGGCTTAAAATATCCGTTTCTGGTACCCACAATATTTAAAAATGGGTATTTGTTTATTAGATTTTCTTTTGCAAGTTCTGCAACACCCGGCTTTCCACCAAATAGGAAAAGTTTTTCGCCGGTATTGGAAATTCTTTCAATTACTTTGCAAGCAATATCAAAACCTCCGGCACGCTCCGAAATTGGATTTTTTAGTATTTTTGAGGCATAAACAACGCCAATTCCGTCAGCGGTTAGAATGTCTGCTGAATTTAACAGGACTTTAAATTTATCGTCTTTGTATGCCATATATAGTATTTCCGAGTTTGGTGTAAAAACTGTGTGATTTCCCTCAGATTTCAGCATTTCACAAATCATATCGGTTGCTTCGGGAATGGTGACTTTATCAATTTTTACTCCAAGGATATTAACTTTATTCATATTAAGCCTCCGTTAAAATAGAGAAAGTTGTGTATCGTCTGCACGAAGAAATGAGCCGGCAGCCGGAATGTTTTTGGTTTTATAGTGCTTTGTATCTGTTATTCCACTATCCTTTGAAAGCACAACAGATGTTAAAATTGCACCTTTTTTTGTTATTTTCATAACTTGTACGCCTTGTGTTGATTTTGTTGATTTTAGCGGTATTTTATCGGTATCAACGCATAACACTTTGTTATTATCCGTAAAGGCTACGATTTCGGTATCTTCTAAAATCCACATCATACTGCAAATTTCTGATTTGTCAGAATAAGCGTTTATAAGGCGTTTTCTGTTTGATTTTGTTTCGTAGTTTTTAAGTTCGACTTTTGCCATTTTGCCGTTTTGGAAGGCAAAAAGCATATATCCCTTATAGTCTTTTGGAACGACTGTGTATAGTGCTTTTTCGCCTTGTTCAAAGCCTAAAATACTCGGTAAGTATTCGCCTAGTGCAGATACCTTAGAATCCGGAATATCGCAAAGCCGTGCCTTATATGCTGAGCATTTATCGGTAAATACGATAATTTCGTCTTTATTAGATGCCTCAATCGTTTGGACAATTTGGTCATTTTCTTTTAACTTATGTTCAGAAGTTGTTGAACGAAGAGAAACAGCAGAAACTTTTTTTAAGTATCCGTCTTTTGAAATAAAAAGGGTAAGAGGATAGTCGTCCACAAATTTTTCCTCAAAGTATTCTTCAATTTCTTCGCTTTTAATTAACTTTGTGCGTCTTTCTTTGCCATATTTGTCAGCGATAACTTTTAATTGCTTTGCAATAAGTTTTTTAAGTTCAGTTTCGCTTGATAAAATTCTGTTAAGTTCATCAATTTCTTCTATCAAACGTTCGATTTCAGAAGTTCTGTTTAAAATGTACTCTTTATTTAGATTGCGAAGTTTGATTTCTGCGATGTATTCTGCCTGCAATTTGTCAAGAGAGAATCCTGACATAAGGTTTGGAATAACATCTGCCTCTTTTTCGGTATGACGAATTATGGAGATTGCTTTATCAATGTCAAGCAAAATCTTTTTAAGACCTGTTAATAGATGTAGTTTTTCGGATTTTCTGTCTATATCAAATTTTAGTGAATTTTTGATTGCTCCTGTTCTGAATTTTATCCACTCGTCTAAAATTTGTTTTACACCGAGTACCATTGGCACATTGTCTATTAGTAGGTTAAAATTACAAGCAAAACTATCTTCAAGTGGTGTCAGTTTGTAAAGTTTTAGCATTAATGCGTCAGGGTCAACGCCACGCTTTAAGTCAAATGTTAGTTTAAATCCGTTAAGCCCTGTTTCGTCACGAGCATCGGAAATCTCTTTTAACTTATTTGCTTTTACAAGGTCCATAACCTTAGACAAAATCGCTTCGATTGTTGTTGTGTATGGGATTTCCTTTATTTCTATACAGTTATTGGTCTTGTCATATTCATAAACTGCACGCATTTTGAAACTGCCTCTGCCTGTTTCGTAAATTTCACGCATTTGCGCTTCATCATACAAAAGTTCCGCGCCCAAAGGGAAATCGGGGGCAGGCATAAGTTCTAATATGTCTGCTTTTGGGTGTTTTAGATGTTCTATTGTTGCAAGACAGACCTCGCGAAGATTAAAGGAACAAATATTACTTGCCATACCGACAGCAATACCTTGATTTGGATTTACCAAAATGTTTGGGAAGGAAACGGGAAGAAGAGTTGGCTCTTTCATTTCCCCGTCATAGTTATCCACAAATCTCACGGTGTTTTTATTAATGTCGCCAAAAAATTCTTGACAAATTGGGTCAAGCCTTACTTCTGTATAACGAGATGCAGCATATGCCATATCACGAGAATATTGCTTACCGAAATTTCCTTGCGATTCGATAAGGGGGTGCAAAAGTGCTTCATTTCCTCGTGTTAGTCTTACCATTGTTTCGTAAATTGCACTATCTCCGTGAGGATTTAGTTTCATTGTTTGACCTACGACATTTGCAGATTTTGTAAGTTTTCCGCCTAGAAGCCCCATTTTATACATTGTAAAAAGAAGTTTTCTGTGGGCAGGTTTTAACCCGTCAATTTCAGGAATAGCACGAGAAACAATAACACTCATAGCATATGGCATATAGTTCGTTTCAAGTGTTTCGGTTATTAGTTGTTCATTAATGGGAGCAGGAATGTAGTTTTCTTCAATTTCTTTTTTCTTTTTAGCCATCTTTCTGCCTCCTTAACTAATATCAAGCATTTCCATATATAAATGCCCGTTTTGCGCTATATGTTCTTTTCGTTCTTGTAATTTATCACCAAGTAGTACATCAAATACTTCAGCAGTTTTTTCGATGTTTTCAGCGGTTACCCTTATAAGTCTTCTTGTTGCAGGGTGCATTGTGGTTAAACTCATCATTTCAGGTTGGTTTTCGCCAAGACCTTTACTACGCTTGATGTCGATATCATCACGATTTATGCCGTTTTCTGAAAGTTTGTTTAATATAGATTCCTTTTCACCATCGGAGTATGCAAAATGCTTTTCGCCTTTTTGCTTTCCTTTTTCTATGGTTAGTTCATAAAGCGGTGATTCTGCAATATAAACCCTGCCCATATCAATTAGAGATGGCATTAGCCTGTAAATCATTGTAAGAACAAGTGTTCTTATTTGGAAGCCGTCAACATCGGCATCGGTACAGATAATTACCTTGTCCCATCTTAGATTGTCAATATTAAATTCTTCAATGCCTTTAATATGCTTAGATTTTGTTTCAATTCCGCAACCTAAAACTTTTACAAGGTCAAGAATTACATCACTTTTAAAAATTTTGCCGTAATCTGCTTTTAGGCAGTTTAGGATTTTACCACGAATTGGCATAATCGCTTGGAAAGAAGGGTCTCTTGCAAGTTTACACGAACCAAGAGCCGAATCACCTTCGACTATATAGACTTCTCTTTTTGAGATATCTTTGCTTCTGCAATCGACAAACTTGTCCACACGATTTGTGATATCCATTGTGCCGGTAAGTTTCTTTTTGGTATCAATCCTAACTTTTTCGGCATTTTCACGACTTCTTTTATTGACCAAAACTTGATTTGCAATTTTTTCGGCATCGGTTTTATTCTCGATAAAATAGACTTCAAGTTGATGACGCAAAAACTCGGTCATTGCATCTTGAATAAACTTATTATTGATTGCCTTTTTTGTTTGGTTTTCATAACTCGTGTTAGTAGAAAAAGAGTTAATCACAAGCGCCAAACAGTCGGAAATGTCGTTAAAAGTTATTTTTGCCTCGTTTTTGTTGTATTTTCCCGATTGTTTTAAATATTGGTCTATCGCATATACAAATGCGTTTTTAACTGCCTTATCGGGAGCGCCACCATGCTCTAACCAACTTGAATTGTGATAATATTCCAAAAGATTAACAGCGGAAGAAAAACAAAATGCAATTTGCATTTTCACCTTATATTCGGGCTTGTCTTCACGGTCACGACCTACTCTTTCAGCCTCCCACACTTCTGCTGTTGTAAAACCTTTTTCGCCTACTGTGTCGTTTAGGTAATCAACGATACCATTTTCAAAATAGTATTCGAAAAGTTCTGTTCCCGTTTCTGTTTCGTTATAGAAAACAAAGCGTATGCCGGCATTTGTCATAGCTTGCTTTTGAAGAACATCTTTATAAAATTCTACCGGAATATTTATGTCGGTAAAAACATCTCTATCGGGACGCCACTTTGTTACAGAGCCTGTTTTGGTAGATGTAACCGGAACTTTTGTGAGCCCACCGATATTTTCACCCTTTTCAAAATGAAGCGAATATCTTGTTTTATCACGGATAACTTCCACATCCATATATTCGGCAGAATACTGAGTTGCACAAGCACCAAGACCATTAAGACCTAAACTGTATTCGTACATACCACCGTTATTGTTGTCATATTTTCCACCGGCATAAAGTTCACAAAATACAAGTTCCCAGTTAAACCTATCTTCCTTTTCGTTATAGTCAAGTGGTATTCCTCTGCCGTGGTCACGGACTTCAATGCTACCATCATTAAAACGAGTGACCTCAATTATATCTCCATAACCTTCACGAGCTTCGTCAATGGAGTTTGACAAGATTTCAAAGAAGGAATGTTCACAACCTTCAAGACCATCAGAACCAAAAATAACAGCAGGACGCTTTCTTACTCTGTCAGCACCTTTTAAACTTGTTATGCTTTGGTTTCCGTATTCTTCCTTTTTTTTAGGCATAATAGTTCCCTTTCTATATCAATATCTTGATTTTTCAGTAGATTATATACTGTTTTATTATACTATATTTAGTGAAAATTGTCAAATTATATTATCACTATTGTAATTAAAAAAAAAGTGTGATAAAATGGACTGGTAAAATGTTTTTGAAAGGGCAAGATAGAATGAATATTGCATATATTTATTTACAGATATACAGATTATTTGATAAAATAACTCCCATTAAAGCTGACTGCGGAAGGCTTTGCGGAGCAAGATGTTGCAAGGGTGATGACTCCGGTATGTATCTTTTTCCGGGGGAAGAAAAGGTAATAGAACTTTTAAATCCTCCTTGGGCTACTTTGGAAAAATCTGAATTTACATATGAATATTTGGACAAAAAGAAGAATGTGCCGATTCTATTTTGTGATGGCAAGTGCGATAGGTATCAAAGACCACTTGCTTGCCGTATTTTTCCGTTAACACCATACATAAATAGTGACGGAAATACAGAAATTATAATAGACCCAAGGGCGAAATCGTTATGCCCACTTGCAAAAGAACTTAAAAAAGATGAATTTGATTATAAGTTTTCAAAAAATGTTAAAAAAGCATTTAATCTTCTTTCAAAAAATAAAGAAATAAAAGTGTTTTTAAAAGAATATTCTAAATACATAGACGAATATAGAAATTTTTATGAGGATTAATTTAGGGGTTTGGTATGAGAAGACAAAGAAATAATAAGTTAGGTTTAAAGATAGTTTTAATTATATTACTTGTAATTATTCTTATTCTAGGAGCATTTGCGCTACTTATATATCCCGGTGAGACAATTGCAAAGGGCGTAAGCGTTGACGGAATAAGTTTGGAAAAAATGACCATTAATGAAGCAGAAAAATCACTAAAAACTGAAAGTTTAATGGAACAAAAAATCATCTTAAAAGATGAAAACGGAAACAAAGTAGAATTTTTAGGACGTGACATTGACCTAAAAAAAGATACAGAGGCTTCTTGCCAAAAAGCATTTGAAGTTGGAAGAAATAAAGGATTTTTGAAAGACATAAAAGAACTTATAAATGCTTTCTTTTATAAAGAAGATTTAAAGTATGTTGTTTCCTATGATAAAGAAGAACTTGCCGGAATTGTATATGATTTTGGTGTTTCTGTTATAGGCGAGCAAAAAAACTATGATATTGAGTTTGGTACTGATACTGTGACAATTAAAAAAGGTCAAGAGGGACAGAGTAGGGATGTAACAAATCTTGTAGAACAAGTTGAAAAATCATTTGAAAATTATGAATACGAAATCCTGCTTACATTAAAGAGTGAAGAAGCCCCAACACCCGGTGTAGATAGCATTTATAACGAGATTTTTTCAGAACCAAAAGATGCATCATATGAGATTAAAGATGGGAAATTGATAATAACTCCGGAAATAGTAGGAAGAAATATAGACAAAGAGGAAATCAAATCCCAAATTGATAAAATAACAAGTGGCGGTGCAATCACTTTAAAAGTGCAAACAACAATGCCGGAAATTACCGAAAAATCAATAAATGAAAGTTTGTTTGGATATAGCTTGGGACAATATTCATCTTCTTATGCTACATCTACAAAAAATCGTGCCGATAATGTGGAACTTGCAGCAAGAAAGATTAATGGGTATATTCTAATGCCGGGCGAAGAATTCTCCTACAATAAAGTTGTAGGGAGAAGAACGACAGAAAATGGTTTCAAAGAAGCACCGGTGTTTGCAAACGGAGACACAGTTCAAGGTCTTGGTGGCGGCGTTTGTCAGGTTAGCAGTACGCTTTATTCTGCCGTTTTGTATGCAGATTTACAAGTTTTAGAAAGAAAAAGCCACTCTATGACGGTGTCTTATGTGCCGAAAGGTCAAGATGCAACAGTGTCTTATGGCTCTATTGATTTTCGGTTTAAAAATAATACGAAAAATCCTATTAAAATTTCGGTTACAACAGGTGGCAAAAAGGTTAATGTATCAATTCTTGGAGCAAAGCCTGAAAAGAATAAAACCGTTAAGATTATTAATACTGTAACATCAACTAAAAATTCCACAACTGAGGAGGTTGTTACAGCCGGTATGAAAGCCGGCGAGAGAAAAACCATCTCAAATGGTAAAACAGGTTATAATGTGACTACTGTAAGAAAGGTATATGAAGACGGAAAAGAAATTAAATCGGAAACGATGAAAGCAAGTTCATATAAAATGGTACCGACAAAAGTTGCAGTAGGAGAAGAGGTTAAACCTACGACTTCAAACACTATCGTGGAAGAAAATGATAGCAATAAGACAGAAAAAGAAACAAACACAATAAAAAGACCAAAAGCAAATGAAGAAACAGAAGATGTTGAGATTGAAACAGAATAATATATAGGGAAAGGACGGTTTTTTTATGATACTTATTATAGCAGAAAAACCGAGTCTGGCCCGAAATATAGCCGCCGGTATTGGAAAAATGCAAAGAGCCGACGGCTTTTTGTATGACCAAAATTATATAATTACTTGGGCGTTTGGGCATCTTTTTTCCCTATCTGACATTGAAGATTATTCACCAAACCCGAGTGGAAGATGGACTATGGATAATATCCCGTGTTTTCCTAAAAAGTTCGAGTTTCAAATAAAAAAGGACAAGAACAAACAGGAGGATAGGGGAGTAAGAAAACAGTTTGAAACGATAAAGACGCTTATTAACAGAAGTGATGTGGATACCGTTGTAAATGCAGGTGACTCTGACCGTGAGGGCGAAATTATCATAAGGATTTGTGCAGAAAAGGCAGGGATTGGCGAAAAGAGTTTTAAAAGATTATGGCTTCCTGACCAAACCCCACAAACAATAAAAGCGGCACTGGCTTCTATGAAGGATGAAACGGAGTATCAAAATCTTGCAAACGAAGGGTATGCAAGAACCTATATGGACTGGCTTTATGGCGTAAATTTAACAAGATTTGCAACCTTAAAGACCGGAACACTTTTAAGGGTTGGACGAGTTATTGTGCCAATAGTTAAGGCGATTTATGATAGGGATATGGCAATTCGGCATTTTACTCCGGATATTTATTATGCGATTTGCAGCAAGGCGGAAACAAACGGAGAAGAGATTGAACTTTTGAGCAAAGAAAAGTTTGATAAAAACAGCCTTAAAAAAGCACAGGAATTATGCGACAAATATAACAGCCAAAAGGCGATAGTTACAAGCAAGAAAACAAAAAAAGACAGTTTAAAAGCAGGGAAACTATTTTCGCTTACAAAACTTCAAAATGTTCTTGGTAAAAAATATAAAATGCCTATGGATGAGAGCCTTAAAATATTGCAAGGATTATATGAAAAAGGCTATGTTACATATCCAAGAACAAACTCGGAATATCTTGCAGTAAATGAGCAGGATAAAATAAAAATGATTTTAGATGGCGTTAAAAAACTAGGTTATCCTGTGGAGTTTAAGTTTAATAAACAAATATTTGACGATTCAAAAATCGAGGCGCACTCAGCACTTACGCCAACTTATAAATTGCCGCAAAAAGAAGCATTATCGGAAGATGAAAAAAAAGTCTATGGCACTATCATGAGAAGATTTGTTGCTGTATTTTGCAGTGAAGAATGCATTGCGGAAAAGCAGGAAATCAAAATCAGAGTGGGTGATATAGAGGAGTTTTCATTAAAGGGAACGGTTATATTAAATAAGGGCTGGACAAAGTATGATGATTACACAAAAAAGGATAAAATATTGCCTCAGTTAAATAAGGGTGATATTGTTAATATTGATTTTAAACCGACTGAAAAGGAAACAAATCCACCGAAACATTACACAATAGAAACTCTTAATAATTATCTGAAAAATCCCTTCCGTGAGGAAAAACAAAATATCGAAACGGACGATGATGCGGAAGAGTACAGAGCAATTTTTGAAGGGCTTGAACTAGGGACTGAGGCTACAAGGACAGGAATTATAGATAATGCGATTAGTAGCGGTTATATCGAACTAAAAAAAGATGTTTACAGTCTTTTGCCGGGCGGAGAATTTCTAATTGAGTCACTTTCCAGAATGAATATTAGTATGGATAAATATAAGACATCAGAACTTGGAAAAGCACTTAAAAAGGTTTATCGTGGCGAGATAAAAATTGAAGATAGTATAAGCCTTGCCGAAAGAGAAATAAGCGAAGTGTTTAAAAAAAGAGAAACAAGCCCCGAGTTTGATACTGATGATGGATTTGTAGGCGACATCGTAGGGAAATGCCCACTGTGCCACGAAGATGTCATTAGAACAAGATTTGGTTATGGCTGTGCAGGATATAAAAACGGATGTAAATTTAGTATGAATAATCAGATTTTGGGAAGGATTATTTCTGTTTCAAATGTAAGGAAACTACTGGAAACAGGGGAGAGTTATAAAATAGACGGGTTTGTTTCAAAAAGAACGGGAAATAAATTTTCTGCAAAATTAAAGTTAGAAAACGGAAAAACAGTATTTGATTTTAATTAATCAAATACTGTTTTGTTTTTATAGGAATAATTTTTGTTTAAAACTTAGTTTTTTTAATCTTGCGTGGGAAACAGTTTCATTATTTAAAATATGTACAGCCGAATGCCTTAAATACCTTGAATAGTCTTTTCCAAATTTCTTGTCTATAACGGCATATGCTTTTTTTAGAGTTTGAGACCTTGAATCTAAGTTATGCATATCGCTTCCGATTACATGAATTGCATCTTGATAGAAAAACTCTGATATTTTTCGTCTTATTGGTCTTTTGAAAAAAGCATCAGAATTTATTTGGAACAATACATCGAGACTAAAAAGTTCAGAAAATCTATCTTCCAAATCCAAATACCTGTCAAGATGAGCGATAATTGGCTTTAATCCCAGGCAACTTATCTTATAAATTTCTTCAAATAGCTCATCGTTCCAATCGGTTGATGGCATTTCAAGTAAAATATAATCGGTATCACCTATCGTGAGTTTTTTAAGATCGTCGCATTTACTCAAATTATTTGATAAATAAACTTCTGCGCCAAGCACTATCTTAGGATACAAAGAAGGGTTTTTTGAAATTTCTTTTACTAAGGTGTTATAGGACTCGTTGCGAGCATCAAGAAATTTCAAAATATCATTATTGCCGTTAAAAGTGTGACAATGAGAAGTTGAAACAATAGTGTTGATGCCAAGCTCCTTTGAAAGCTTTAACATTTCAAGGCTTGTTTCAATATCCTTTGCTCCGTCATCAAGTGAGGGCAAAATATGAGAATGAAAATCTACCATAGGTCACCTCGCATAAATTAAAGATGTTTTATATAGTTTTTAACAAGTTCCTCTAACAATTCGTCACGTTCCACACGAACAATCATACTTCTTGCACCATTATAACTTGTGATGTAGGTAGGATCGTCTGATAGAATATATCCGACAATTTGGCTTATTGGGTCATAGCCTTTAATTTGAAGTGCATCATAAACAGTAGCAACTATATCGTGAACTTCACTGGATTTTTCAGAGTCTATGTTAATTTTCATTGTATCGTTATTAAAATCCATATTTACACATCCTTTTTACTTATTTCCCAAGGAAGAATGTCGCCGTCTTCTTTGAGATATTCTAATATTTCAAAAATTCCGTCCCCAATGTATGATGATGTAAAAAACACTTTTTGGCAGCCGGCAAGTTCCAACCAATTTTTTGCTCTGTTTTTATTTGCGTATTTTGAATCGGTTTTTGTCACTATGCCAATTACAGGTCTATTTACCATAACAGCACAACACGGTGGGAAGAGTGAAAATGGCTCTGTGGCACTTAATACAAGCCCCACAACTTGTGCTTCAAAAGTGTACATCGCAAGTGCTGCACCCAAGTTTTTAGTTTCGCAGTACTCACCCGGGGTATCTACTAAAACATCAAAATTATTCACATATTGCGTTTTTTTGTATTCTATTTTTTCTTGGCGTAATGCTTGGATTAATGTTGTTTTTCCACATTCTGAACGCCCAACTAAAATTATCTTTTTCATCAGGTTTTTGTAATATCACATACAGCAAATCCGAGTTTGTTTTTTGCATATTCGCAAACTGAATTTACAGCAGTTTCTGTATTGGAAACACTGCCTGTGATTATTAGTGTTCCACTAAAACGGTCTACAAATCCAAGTTCAACATTAGATGATTTCATAGCAATATCAGCTGCGATAACAGCAGTTTCGGCAGGGGACATTGTCATAATTCCTATTGATGAATGGTTATAATCAATTTCAGGATTTAAACCGAGTTTTGTATATAAGATTTCATCAGGACTTGCTATAATGTGTGCAATTGTGATTTGCTTTCCCGGTACAAGTTCTTGAATTATTCGCATTTTGTCTTGACCGTTTTTAATGATTGCATCTGTAATGTCCATAGCAAACCCTCCCTTTTATGATTCCAAAAAATATAGAATAATTATACCATATATACAAAAAAAAAGCAACAAAAATTATGATTTTTGTTGTTTTAATCTTTCTTTTGAATTATTTATTTCACGAGAGATAGCATCTGCTACATTTATTCTCCCAACAGGGTCTAAACGTTTGAATGCTGCAAGGAGGGTTTTCTCATCTCTTTTTTGAAGTTTATACTTTGGTACAAAGAATTCATTTCGTGTATTTTTAAAGTCGCATAAGTAGTTTAAATCGACTTCAAATAGATGTGCAAGTTCAATAATATCGTGTATTTTAAAATGCTTTGTCTTTCCGTTTCTGTAATTTGAAAAGAAATTTGAATTGAGACCGCACGAAAGTATGCACTGATGTTCTGTAACACCGGTGGTTTCGATTAGATGCTCTAAATTTTGATAAATTATACTGTCAACATTCATAATATCACCTTTTTTGAATTTTATCACAAATAGATTCTTTCGTCAAGAATAAAAATAACACCTTGACAAATGTATAATTATTTGGTAAAATATCGTAGTTTAGTATGCGAGGGTGGCGGAATCGGCAGACGCGCACGTTTGAGGGGCGTGTGGTAGACTACCTTGCGAGTTCAAGTCTCGTCCCTCGCACCAAAGCAGTAAAAATCCAAGCCATATATCAAAAGAATGTGACTAGGGTTTTTGCTTTTTTTATTATTTGAAATTTGGAGGAAATATGAGCAGTTTAGATTACGACAGAAAAGTTTTTGCAAAATCATTATGGGCACTTGTTGTGCCTATGGCTATTCAAAATTTGATTAATGTAGGCGTTATGGCAGCCGATGTTGTGATGCTTGGAAGACTTGGTGAAACGGCAGTTTCGGCATCTTCTCTTGCAGGACAGGTAAACTTTATTCTTACCTTGTTTCTTTTTGGGCTAACATCAGGAGCAGCAGTTTTGACAGCACAATATTGGGGAAAACGTGACATAAAAACTATTGAAAAAGTACTAGGCATAACGATTTTGTTGGCAGTGCTTACATCATTTATTTTTCTTGTTGCAGCAATGGGATTTTCAGAATCAATTATGAAAATCTTTTCAAATGAAAAAGAAGTGAGATATTACGGTGCGGCGTATATGAGAATTGTTGCGATTTCATATATCCCGTCTGCCATTACGATGGTATATTTAAATGTTATGAGAAGTGTAGAAAAAGTTACAATTTCTACAATGGTGTATTTGGTTTCGCTTGTTGTGAATGTGATTTTAAATGCAATATTTATTTTTGGACTTTTTGGTATTCCTAAAATGGGCGTTAGAGGTGCGGCAATCGCAACAACAATTGCAAGATTTGTCGAACTTCTTATCGTGTGTTTTTATGCTTTGAAAAAGAACAAACTAATCAAAGTAAGACTCAAATATATAGTTAATATTGATAAAATTTTGCTTTCAGATTACATAAAATATGCTGTCCCTGTAACGGCAAATGAACTTTTATGGGGGCTTGGTATTTCATCAGTTAATGCAATTATCGGCCATTTAGGAAAGGAAATGGTGGCGGCAAATTCCGTTACTAATGTGGTAAGACAACTTGCTATGGTAGTTGTTTTTGGCATAGCAAATGCAACGGCTATTATGATTGGAAAGGTTATTGGCGAGAACAAAGAGAATTTAGCGAAAATCTATGCACAAAAATTGGTCAAACTAACATGGATACTTGGAATTATTAGTGCTATTTTGATTATTTCCATTTCACCTATTGTGCGACATTTTATGACTTTTAACAGTGAAACGCAAATGTATCTTAATTATATGCTGATTATTCTTGCAATATTGGTTATTGAAACAGGTGTTAATACGACTTTAATTGTTGGAGTATTTAGAGCAGGCGGGGATACAAAGGTAGGTCTTATGCTAGATGTGCTTGGGTTATGGTGCGTTGCAATTCCGCTTGGGATGATTGCTGCTTTTTGGCTAAAACTTCCGCCGATAGCAGTCTATCTGTTACTTGCTTGTGATGAAATAGTTAAATTTCCGTTTACAATAAAAAGATACAAAAGTTATAAATGGCTAAAAAATGTAACAAGAGATTTTTAAATTAAGTTATTCAGCAATTTATGATGGATAACTGTGTAGATAAAGGGGATTGTAACAATGATGTAATGCCACTGTTATACCCTTAAAACACACATTTATAATATTGTAATATTATTGCTATTATTTGGGTGGTGATTGCTGTGAAAATTAAAAATCAAATAGAGGGAGAAGTGCTTTATTTTAATGAAGTGGATTCTACAAATAAAGTTGCGCTTACGATTGATGCACCGGATAAAAGCGTTATAATTGCAAAAACGCAAACAAGTGGCAGGGGAAGACTTGGACGCATATGGAATTCCGGTGGTGATGGCATATATATAACAATTCTATTAAAGCCTAAGGAATTTAATGAACACTTTTCCTGTCTTACACTTCTTACAGGCATTGCTGTTGCAAGAGTTATTGAAGATTCTTTAATCAAATGGCCTAACGATATTGTAGTTAACGGAAAAAAGGTAAGTGGTATTTTAGTTGAAGGAACTTTTAATGGTGGCGATTTAACACGAATTGCTGTTGGAATTGGGATTAATGTAAACGATAAATCCTTTTCAAACGAATTGAAAGATAAAGCAACATCGCTGTTTATTATAAAGGGCAAAAAGCAGAACAAGGAAGAGATAATAGGAAAAGTCTTAAAAGAATTTTTTGGATTATATGAAGTTTTTTTGAAAGATGGTTTTCCTGCGATAAAAAAAGAGTATGTAGAAAAATCTGCTACATTAGGCAGAGAAGTGTTAATAATAAAAGATAATGAAAAGAAACTCGGAAATGTAATTGATATAACAGAAAATGGGGAATTGATTGCAAAAATAGATGATAAAATAGAAATTTTAAATTCCGGAGAAGTGTCGGTGAGAGGACTTTTGGGGTACAACTAATAAAGGCGACTGATTTTTCAGTCGCCTTTAAAATTACTACGCATTAAGTACGCAAAGTACAATTGTTGTTATTAGGAATAGAACTGCAAGAACTGTTGTCATTTTTGAAAATAATGAAGCTTTTGTTCTTCCTGAGTTTTTGTTAAAGAATGAATTACCTGCATCAGGTGATGAACCGGCAATACCTTTAAGACCCGGATCCTTACCTTCTTGAAGTAATACAACTACTATCAAAGCAACAGTAACTATTACATGTAATACCATAAATGTTGTATTCATCAGCACAAACCTCCTATTTTAATTGTATATCGCATCTATTATAACATTTATATAAAAATATTACAAGTCTTTTTTGATAACTTTTTAAATAATATTGTTCTTTTCGAAAAAAATGTAGATTTTTTTCGAAAAATGTGATAAAATATATTTATATATTTTGTTGAAAGGCAGACAGAATCGATGAAGAAATATATCTTTCTCCCAATAATGCTTCTTGTTATGGCTTTTTTGACGTGTGCAGTTTATGCAGAAGATGATTTGTCGGTGAGTTTTAAAAATGAAAAACTTACATTTAATTCTTCGCCGATAATTGTAAATGATAGAACGCTCGTTCAGCTAAGACCGATAGCTGAGGCAATGGGACTTGAAATAGAATTTGAAGTGGTAACCTCTCAAGTTATTTTAGCAGACAATAAAACAGAAGTGAGATTTTCCGTTAATTCAAATGTTGTAACTGTAAATGGCGTTGATAGTGAGATGGAATCACCGATGCTTATGAAAGATAATTACACTTTTGTTCCGATAAGAGCGCTTGTTGAACCATTTGGTTATGAAATTTCCTATAATGCTACGAGCAAAACAATATTGGTAAATCTTCCTAAAAAGGAGATAAAAAGACCTAGTGAAAATAAAGAGAACACTAATGGAAATGCCAATAGTTCAAATGAAAAAACAGATGAAATCTTAGAAGAACAAAAGACAAAAAAAGATGTTGACCCTGATACTATTCGTACAGGTAGCGGAAAGTATCCTAATACATATTATTATCAATCTCAAGAAGAAATGCTTTTGGAGAATAAAGGAAAGGGTTATTGTTGGGTTTGCTCATATGCAATGCTTATTACAGATGTTTTAGGGAAAAAAGTAACTCCGATTGAGGTTGCTTTATTTAATGAAGAAAATGGATATAATGGAAATTATATTGCAGGACACGATATGCTTGTTAAAAAGTATGGATTAAAACTAGTTCCTGCGCTTTCGGAAGAATCACAATATTATGGCGGATTTAACTTAGGGAATAGAAAAGAAACGGTAATTAAAGCAGAAGATGATGAAAGTGCAATGCTTGCAATAAAAGAGGCTCTTGACAATTTTCCAAAGGGCGTAATTGTAAGATATGACGGCTATCCACACTCTATGGTTGCAGTTTCTTATGATGATGAGAATATATATTTTAATGATCCCGGCGTTCCAAACGGGGAACACATCACTTTTGAAAATACATGTCTTAAAAATTATAAGTTGTCAGATATATCGTCAATACAAGCGATATCAAAATAGTGATGGGATAATTAAGGAGTGTTTGCTATGAAGTATGAAAAATCTTGCGGAGCAGTGATTTATCGTAGAAATGGTGCGGAAAACGAGTACCTTTTGGTTTTCAATAAAAAAGCAGGTGCAAACGGTCACTGGGGGTTTCCGAAAGGTCACAGGGAAGGCACAGAAAACGAATATGAAACGGCAGCAAGAGAAGTTTTTGAGGAAATTGGAATTTCTGTTGTGTTTTGCGGAAACACCAAAGCAACTACAACATATAGTCCAAGAGAAGGTATAACAAAAGATGCTGTATATTTTCTTGCAACTCCAAAAAACAACACTAATATAAAACTTCAATACTCTGAAATTGCAGAATATAGATGGTGCAAATTTGTTGAGGCAAAAAGTCTTTTAACTTACGATGCACCAATTTTAGAAAAACTTAGTTCATTTTAAATAATTTTGCAAATAATTGTTGAAATGCATAAAAATTTATGGTAAAATAGAATTTAGGAAAAAAATAATAAATAATTGAAATGAGGAAAGATATAATGAGTAAAGTACATTTAATTGACCATCCAATGATTCAACACAAATTGACACTTATGCGTGATAAAAATACAAGCACAAAGGATTTTCGTGAACTGTTAAACGAAATTTCAATGCTTATGACTTATGAAATTACAAGAGAGTTCCCACTTAAAGATGTTGAAATTGAAACACCTATTTGCAAATCAGTTCAAAAGATGATAGCAGGTAAAAAGGTTAGTATTATCCCTGTTTTGCGTGCCGGTCTTGGAATGGTTGAAGGAATGTTAAAGATTATTCCTTCTGCAAAGATTGGACACATTGGTTTATATCGTGACCCTAAAACATTTGAACCTGTTGAATATTATTGCAAAGTTCCAAATAAGATTGAAAATCGTCCTGTAATCATAGTTGACCCTATGCTTGCAACAGGTGGTAGCGCAAATGCTGCTATTCAATTTATTAAGGATAGAGGCGGAAACAATATCAAATTGATGAACTTAATTGCAGCGCCGGAAGGTATTGAAGCTGTTACAAAGGCTCATCCTGATGTTGATATTTATGTTGCAGGTATTGATGAAAAACTAAATGATCATATGTACATTGTTCCGGGTCTTGGAGATGCAGGCGATAGAATATTCGGCACACTATAATAAGTTACGACGAACCGTTTCGGTTCGCCGTTTTATTTGGAGGTTTATTATTAATGAGAGTTCGCAAAAAGAAAAATTGTGATATAAGACTTGAAAAAAGCGGTAGTTTGTGGATACGCTGTCCCGAGGAATTAAAGGGAAAATGGCACAGTGAATTTAAAAATGAAAACCCAATACATATTGAAATAGGCTGTGGCAAAGGTAAATTTATTTGTGAAATGGCGGCAAAGTATCCTAATATTAATTTTATTGCAATAGAGGTTGTAAAGGATGTAATGGTGGTAGCAATGGAAAAGGCAGAGCCTTTGGGACTTTCTAACCTTAGATTTATCATCGCTGACGCTGCTTTGCTTAACGAGTATTTTGAAAAGGGTGAAGTTGAGAGAATTTATTTAAATTTCTCAGACCCTTGGAAAAAGAAAAAACAAGCAAAACGCAGATTAACTCATAAAAATTTTCTTGATATTTATAAAAAGGTTTTAGAAAACGGAAACTATATTTGCTTCAAAACAGACAATAAAGCATTATTTGAATTCTCTTTAAATTCTTTTGCAGAAGAAAATTTCAAAATGTCAGAAATATCACTAGACCTTCATAATTCAGGTATTTTAGATAATGTGATGACAGAGTATGAAACGAAATTTTCTGAAATGGGTATGCCGATATATAGAGTTTGTGCAACCTATCCGGGATGGGAAGATAAAAATTAAAAAAACAGCCGACCGGCTGTTTTTTTTAGTTGGAATTTCTTGAATCAATGTAGTATTCTTTTCCACCTTTTAAGGTAATCTTTTGAACAGGGATTAGCGACGCACTTTTGTGATAGATTTCGCTTTCAAAAACATTAAAGCCCAGGTCTAAACCGACAATTTCGCAAGGGGCATTTATGCCGTATTCAGAAATAAAATCAATTAAAATGCTTGTTACGCTTTTAAGTTCATTGTCATCTGTTTGAAAGTCGTCTTTAATATTATACCAAGTACCTGACAACTGTGTTATATTACCACTATCGTCTGCCATAACTATGACATTTGAAGCATATATGGGGCTGGAATTATAATAGTCTTGGAAAATAATTGTGTAGCCGTTTTCGGGTTTTTCGGACACTTTTGTAGAAACATTAGTAAAAACAAATCCATATCCTTGGAGAGTAGATTTTATCTTTTTTTCGCATTCCATAGGGGATAATGAATTATTTCCACTAAGTTTTCCGGTTGATTCGAATCTAAAACTGTCACCGTTAAAATATAATTTTCCGCTATCTGATTTAAAGGTGGTTTCATCAAGGAGAATGAAGCCGTTGCCTAATATTTTTTCGGCAAACTCTTCATAAGATGTTACGACATTGTCGCCTTGAATAGTAGAAAGCATTTCAATTTCGGAAGAAATTAGTTCACGATTTATGGTAATATTATTATCCTTTAAAATCGAGATTGTCGAATCTATTATATCAGCTGGTATATAACTTGCCTTTCTATTCGATTTATATATTGTTGTTGCGAGAAAAATATCGGTAAAAAGGAAGACGACTATTAATATTGTTTTTGCTTTACTCCAATTCATAAAAAATCACTCCCTTTTATTCTGCAATAATATTGTTGACATCTATAAACCAATCGATGTTTAAATCATTGCCGGAAAAATTATCGATGTATGCAGGGAACATCTTATTAATTCGTATTTCAGGCATAGAATCTGTGTACCTTGAAATAACATTATCAAGTGCAGAAATATAGTCAGAAGAAAAAGTGGTCTCTTCGGAAGCTATATAATGGCGCAAAACTTGGGTATATGATGTTAGATATCCATTCTCAACAGTTACCGAAATTGCAGAAGTGTTGTCTTTGTATTTTATTGAATATCCGTCCTTCATATAATCAAATTTAAACTCTTGTTTGTTATCTCCAAGCAATAATGAAGTCATACAAATATCCGAATCAATGTTCATAGCAGAATTTATTGTGTCAATAAAAGTTGCGATTTTTGATGTTGTAGAAGTACCTTTTAAATTAAGCCCATTTTCTCTTGCAGTAAAGGTTAAAATGCCGGATGGCGAAATTTTAAGGCTTCCGTTATTTTCAATATAAACCAATGTTCCGTCAGCTTCTGTATAGCGTCTTGCAGAATTTTTATTTATCGAAAATGCATCCAGAACATCTTGAATAGTCTTGTCATATATTTCTATACCATTTTCAATAGGATTTATAGATTTGATAACATTTGCAGAAATTGGCTCGGAGTATATTAGTGTCATAGGAGACAGAGTTGTTTTTTGGCTACCAAAGTTTTTGTCAAAATTAAGGTCAAAGGAATAATTGAGAACAGATTCCTCATTTGCGTTTTCTTCGGTAACTTTTTGTATTATAGGAGCGATTTCTGAAGAGGTTGACATAATTTTATAGTATTTTTCGGAAGATTCAATAAAGACGTTTCCGCTTTCGTTTATGAGAATGTTTGAAAAGTCGGAAAATGATAGGTTTGTTTCGGAATTTCCTAAAAAAACAGAAAACACATCACTTGTGTAACTACATGGGTAATAAAGATAGATTGATTTAGATGTTAGAGCATTATACCAATCGTCAGATGACACTTCGGAAATATCTTTTGCAGCAGAAGAAAAAGCGGACTTTAATATCTTAGTTGCCGCTTCATTAATTGCATCAAAATATTCGCTGTTTCGTCTATACACAAAACGGCTTGATTGATAACCTGTATTAACAACAATGTTTTGAGGTAATGCTAACCTCTTGGTTACAGAAACAAAGTTTTTCTTCTTATTAATTCTTGTGCTAACAAAAAAATTATAGCTTGAAAGCCATAATTTTTCGTTTACCAATATTCTTTCAGCTAACACAAGGTTTGTAACAACAAGAAGAGTAAGAACAATGCTCTTAAAACTCTCTTTTTTCATGGCTAACCTCTATTTTAGGAAGTTTAAAACATTTACAGTTACACTTTTTAATTTATCTACTGTACTTTTCTTAACCTTTGAAATTTGAATCTTAACAACTTGGTTATTTGTGCCGTTTTCAGCATAAATAACAAAAGTGTTATTGCTTGAAGATAAATCAACAACAGTGCTGAAAAGCCCACTTGCACCAATCTGTTTTTCAGATTTTACAAGGCTGCAAGAATCACCATTGGTTTGTTTATACACTCTTATTTTTGTGTTTTGTGTTCCGATTGCAGAGATTGTATAAGTCTTATCCGAAGTTGAACCGGAAAGTGACTGCGGTCTTTTTATGTATATTAAATTTGAAGAATTTCCCTGAGCCGATAACGGAATTGAAGTTTCATAAGCTGCAAATGATACTGTGCTTATTGAAAAAACAACAGTTAATGCTAAAAGTAGGGATAATAGTTTTTTCTTCATTATAAACATCCTTTCAAAAATTTGTGGATTTTTTATGCCAAATAGTGACAAACCCACACGATAAACTTTACTTTGTTCTAATAGTATAACATAAATATATTACAAAACAATTACACTAACTTTAAAATGGGATAACAATTATAGTGGTACGGACAAAATAACTTCTGTCCCCTCGCCATAAACACTGTTTATTATAATGTTGCCGCCAAGTTCTGTCATAATTTGTTTTGCGATGGCAAGACCAAGTCCTGTACCGCCTGTATCCCTTGAACGAGCCTTATCAACTCTGTAAAATCTTTCGAATATACGAGGCAAATTTTCAGCAGGGATACCGATACCGTTATCACGAACTTTTATATAAGCGTCTTTGTAAACAACATCAATGCTGACCTCGATTTTACCGTTTTCATGAGTGTATTTTATAGCATTAGAAATAATATTTATTACGACTTGTTCTAATTTGTCTTTGTCAGTCATAACAAATACAGGTTTATTCGATGCACTGCAAGTTAGACTTTGGTGCTTTTGTTTTGCAGTGAAAAACATTCTTTCTACAATATCTGTGATAAATTCGGAAAGATTGATTCTTTCAAATGGTTTTATCTGATATTGACCTTCGTCAAGACTTGATAGAGTAAGCAAATCCTTAACAATTCTTGTCATTCTGTCAGCCTCGTTTGCTATTGTGCCAAGGAATTTATTTTGCATATCCTTATCGTCAATCGGCATATCCATAAGTGTTTCGGCGTAGGATTTTACAGTTGTAAGAGGAGTGCGAAGCTCGTGAGATACATTTGCAACAAATTCTCTTCGTGAATTTTCAAGTTTTTGTTGGCTTGTAATATCGTGAACAACGACTAAAATACCGCCGATTTTGTTTTCCATATTAAAAGAGGCAAAAGTGAATTTTATAATTCTGCCACCAATGGTCGTTTCTCTCTCAATTTTATCTTCATGATGCATATATATGATATTCCCGATAGAAATATCCGCATCAATTTCTTTAAAAAAGGCATCAAATTTTAGGTCATCATAAAAATTCCTGCCTATTAGTTTTTTTGCTTCGGGATTTATGTGAATTAAATCACCGGATAAATTAAAGGCTAGGACACCATCTGTCATATTTTGAAGAATAGTTTCGACCTTATTTTTTTCTGATTTAACTTCGCCTATTGTATCTTTAAGGGTGGAGGACATATAGTTAAAGGTATTTGAAAGAATACCGATTTCGTCATCGGATTTTACATTATCAACGACTTCAAATTCTCCTGATGCTATATGTTCAGCACTTTTTGTAAGATCGGTTATAGGTTTTGTTATTGTTCTGCTTAAAAACAGACCCAAAATAATCGCAATTAAAATAGAAAATAACAAAGCTTCAATCATAATAAACAGTACATTTCTTGTGATTGAGTTTATTTCGTTTTTTGTGTCTTTTACATAGACAATATAGGAAAGACTACCGTCTTTATTTATCGGGACAGCATAGTCCATATAACTTTTTTCGGTATTAATGATATTTCCTTGTTTTCCGGACATAGCAAGAATAATATTATTACTCTTTTCTAAATTTGCACTTTTGTTTTCATCGGAGGTTTTTAATACTTTTCCGGTTTTGGCATCTAAGATGCTGTAAAATCTGTAAGTGTCAATTCCCAAAGGGCCTATGTAAGAGCTTACAATATCCCAAAGACCGTTTGAACCGACAGAAGATGCAGATTTTTCAAGCTCAGCAATTAGGTCGGAAGTGAAAACTTGTTCCATCATTGTGGAAAACTCATCATTATATAGTTTTACAATATTTGTGGTTAGAAATGTACCGATAACAGAAACTACCGATAAAATAACAAGTACAAATATTGCAACGATTTTTGTTTGAATGTTCTTAAACATCAATCTCACGCCTTATTAAAATAATAGCCCACGCCACGCTTTGTAATGATATATCTTGGCATACCGGGGTCATCTTCGATTTTTTCACGAAGCCTTCTTACTGTAACATCAACAGTTCTAACATCTCCGTAATATTCATAGCCCCAAACATTTTCCAAAAGATTTTCTCTTGAAAAAATCTTTTCAGGTTGCTTTGCCAAGAATTTTAAAAGTTCAAATTCACGGAGAGTAATATCAATGACCGTACCTCTTTTTTGAACTTCATAGCGTTCAAGATTAATAACCAAATCACCCGATGTGATTGTTTCTTGATTTCCACCGGCTGACTGTTCTTTGTCTATTGACATACGACGAAGATTTGCTTTAACTCTTGCGGTTAACTCACGAATGGAAAAAGGCTTTGTCATATAATCGTCAGCACCAAGTTCAAGCCCTAAAACCTTGTCAACTTCTTCCTCACGAGCAGTTAACATAATAATCGGAACAGAAGATTTTTCACGAACCTTTTTGCAGACTTCAAAACCGTCCATTTTAGGAAGCATAACATCAAGAAGAATAAGGTCAGGATTTTCCGAAAGTGCAAGATTTAAGCCTGATTCTCCGTCCATGGCAGTTAATACTTTGTAGCCTTCTTTTGTGAAATTAAATTTTAAAATGTCAATTATTGCTTGTTCGTCTTCAACAATTAATACACATCTTTCATCCATGATAGTTTATCCTTTCGGTAAAGTATTATATGAATATAATAATAGTCCTTACTATTTTAACAGATTTTTTGTAAATCTTCAATAGTATTTTGAAAAATAATTGGTAAAAAAATATTATTTTTTTATGTGAAAAATATAGACTTTTTAATGGTGTTTATGCTATAATATAATAGAAGTATAATGGATAATTATAACTATTATTTATATAAAAAATACCGAAAGGACGATATAAATGGCAAAAACCGTACAACCTACGAAAAAGAAGCCGACAACAACTAAAAGTTCAAAATCGACTTCGAAAAAAACTACTGTTTCAAAAAAGAAACTAACAAGTAAACCAAAAAAAACAGCACAAGAAGAAATGATAAAGGAGAGAAAGCCTATATCATATGTTTGGGCGGGCGTATTTGTTATGTGCGCTGCAATTCTGCTTGGAATTTTATTATATTCAGCAGAAGATAAAATAGGTATTGTCGGAGCACCTTTAAAACACTGTTTTTTAGGACTGTTTTCAAAAAGTGCGTACATATTACCAATTATAATAGCTTGCATAGGAGCATATACATTTAGCGTAAAAAGGACTAATCATTTAACAAAAAAGATAGTATTTTCAATCATAGAACTTATACTGATCGGAAGTCTTATTATGCTGTTTTATAGGTGGGATTACCCGGCAATTTTAGACCTATGGCAATATGGCATAGATGGACAAGGTGGCGGACTTTTAGGTGGACTTATTGCAATAGCCCTTTCAAAACTTATCGGCAAAACAGCCGCACTTGTCATTGTACTAATGACATTTGTGTTTATTCTTTGCAGGATATTTAATATTTCCTTTGCAGATTTAAAAGAAATCTTTGCAAGAGATGAAGAGGAAGAAGATGAGGAAGGGGAAGAAGTGCCGCAAGGCGATACTTCTGTTAAAGTTAAAAAGCCGATAATTTCCAAAATTGTGCCACAAAAAGCAGAAAAGGAAATTGATGCAGAAAATGTAGTTACAAAGCCACAAAAGGAAGAAAAAGAAGAAATCGATTTAGACTATCTTGAAAAAATTGCATCACAACTTCCACAAACAGAGGGTGTGAAGGAATTAATAGAAGAACAAAAGAAGAAGACAAAAGAAAAACCTAAAAAGGCAGAAACGACAACAGACGAAGAAAAAGCAGAAGTTAAGACAGAGATAGAAAAGGGAATAGAAAAACCATTTGAAAACTATAAATTTCCACCGGTTTCTTTGTTAAAGGAAGTAACGGCAACATCACAGGACAAACGAAGAGAAATGTATGAAACTGCAAGCAAACTTATGCAGGTTTTAAAAGATTTCGGAGTGGAAGCAAAACTTTTACAGGTAACACAAGGCCCAACGGTTACAAGATATGAAATTCAGCCGTCAACCGGAATCAAACTTTCAAAGATAACAAATCTTTCGGAAGATATTGCGCTTAATCTTGCAGTTCCGACAGTTTTGGTTGCGGCAGTTCCGGGAAAAGCGGCAGTTGGTATTGAAATTCCAAATAATACAATCGGTACCGTATCGGTAAGAGAACTCATTGAAAGTGATAACTTTAAAAACGCAAAATCAAAACTTGCAGTAGCGTTTGGTAAAGATATTGGCGGTAATGTTGTTATCGGAGATATTTCAAAATTCCCACACGTTTTGATAGCAGGTGCAACAGGCTCAGGTAAATCCGTGTGTCTTAACACTATTATCGCAAGTATTTTATATAACGCAAAACCTGATGAAGTAAAACTTATTATGGTTGACCCTAAAGTTGTGGAACTTGGTGTATATAATGGTATTCCGCATCTTTTAATTCCTGTTGTGACTGACCCTAAAAAAGCGGCAGGAGCGCTAAATTGGGCAGTTGGAGAAATGATGAGACGATATCAACTCTTTGCCGATACGGGAACGAGAAATATAAAAGGCTATAATGACCATATCGAAAAAGAAAATGGCGAAAAAATGCCGCAAATTGTAATTATTATAGACGAACTTGCAGACTTGATGATGGTCGCTGCAAAGGAAGTTGAAGACTATATTTGCAGACTTGCCCAACTTGCAAGAGCAGCGGGTATTTATCTGATTATTGCAACACAGCGTCCGTCAGTTGATGTTATAACGGGTCTTATTAAAGCAAATGTGCCAAGTAGAATTGCGTTTGCAGTTTCAAGTGGTACTGATTCCAGAACAATTCTTGACAAAGTGGGGGCGGAAAAACTTTTAGGAAAAGGCGATATGCTGTATCACCCAACCGGAATGGCTACTCCTGTTCGTGTACAAGGCGCATTTATTTCAGATGAAGAAATTGAAAATGTGGTAGCATTTGTTAAGGAAAATACAGAAGAAACGAATTACGCAAATGACCTTGCAGAGCATATCGAAAGAATGGCAAGCGGTGAAAACGGTGTTACCGACGAAGATGAGTCGGAAGATGCAGATGAACTTTTGCCGCAAGCAATAGAACTTGCTGCAGAACTCGGACAAATCTCAACTGCTATGATACAAAGAAAAATGAAGGTTGGCTATGCAAGGGCAGGAAGAATTATAGACCAAATGGAAACACGAGGTTTGATTAGTGGTCCAAACGGCTCAAAGCCAAGAGATGTCTATCTTAACAGAATTAAAGGTCTTATGCAAGACAATGTAGAAGGCGAAGAAGACTATGATGAATATGAACAAGCAGAGATTGAGGAAGTTGAGGAAATTGAGGAATAATTATGTCAAAGATATTAAGCGGAAAAGAAGTGTCCGGTAGAATTAAATCTGAACTAAAAGAGCAGACAGAAATTCTAAAAAAGAATAATATTTTCCCCGGTCTTGCAGTTATTTTGGCGGGAGATGACCCTGCCAGCCGAGTTTATGTTAATAACAAGAAAAAGGCTTGCGAAGAAATCGGTATCTATTCGGAAGAATATACTTTCTCAAGTGATGTAACCGAAGACGAAATCCTTGATTTGATAGATGAATTAAACAAAAAAGACTCAATTTCAGGAATTTTAGTTCAACTTCCTCTTCCAAAGCATATTGACGAAAAAAAGATTATAAACAGTATCAATCCTAAAAAGGACGTTGATGCATTCCATCCTGTAAATGTAGGCAAAATTATGACGGGAAACTATGACTTTGTGCCGTGTACTCCTGCCGGAATAATGGAACTGATTAAAGAAAGTGACATTGACATTACAGGAGCAAACTGTGTTGTTGTGGGAAGAAGCAATATAGTAGGAAAACCTATGGCAATGCTTTTGCTACATCAAAATGGTACAGTTACAATTTGTCACTCGAAAACAAAAGAACTTAAAGAGGTTACAAAAAAAGCAGATATTTTGGTGGTGGCAGTCGGCATACCAAATTTTGTAACGGGTGATATGATAAAACCCGGTGCTGTTGTAATTGATGTCGGGATAAACAGAATGCCGGATAAAAAACTAGTCGGCGATGTTGAATTTGAAACGGCAGAAAAGGTGGCAGGTGCAATAACCCCTGTTCCGGGTGGCGTTGGTCCTATGACTATTGCAATGCTTATGAAAAATACATTAAAAGCAGCTGAAATAAATGCAAAAAAAGGAGTAAATAGATGAATATTAAAGAAATTAAAGAAAATCTAAACAAAATTGATTATAGATCACTATATTGTATAGATGATAATGAGAAGAAAATTTATGAGGAAAGGTTTTCAAAACTTTTAGACGGATTTTATGAAACATTTAAAAAGGATGATAATATTCATTTATTTTCGGCTCCGGGAAGAACCGAAATAGGTGGAAATCATACAGACCACCAACACGGAGCAGTCCTTGCAGGTAGTTTAAATCTTGACGTTATAGGTGCTGTAAGACTAAACGGAACAAATGAAGTTTGTATAAAATCGGAAGGATATCCGATGGACCAAATAAAACTAAACGAACTTGAAGCGTCAGAAACAGAATACGGCAGAGCAAGCGGACTTATAAGAGGCGTAATTGCGAAGTTTGTAGAAATGGGATATGAAGTTAAGGGCTTTGATGCTTACACTACATCAAATGTTTTAAAAGGCTCGGGTATGAGTTCGTCTGCGGCATTTGAAATATTAGTTGGAACTATTTTAAATGCACTATTTGCAAATAATGAAATCTCGGCAGTTAAACTTGCACAAATAGGGCAATATGCTGAAAATGTATATTTCGGAAAGCCTTGTGGACTATTAGACCAAACTGCGTGCAGTGTTGGAGCAATGGTTTCAATAGATTTTGCAGATAACGAAAAACCTATTGTAAATAAGGTGGAATTTGATTTTTCAAAAACAAATCATGCACTTTGTATCATTGATACGGGTGCAGACCACGCAAACTTAACACACGAATATGCTGCAATTACTGTTGAAATGAAAAAAGTTGCAAACTATTTTGGAAAAGAATTTTTGAACGATGTTTCAAAAGATGAGTTTATAAAGGAAATCAAAAATGTTAGAAAAGAAGTAAAAAATGACAGAGCAATACTTCGTGCAATGCATTATTTTAACGAAACTGAAAGAGCAAAAAAAGAAGCAGAAGCTTTAAGAAATGATGATTTTGAAGAATTTTTAGCACTTGTAAATGAATCGGGAAGGTCATCATATATGTATTTACAAAATGTTTATGCTTCATCAGAACCCACAATGCAAGCGGTTAGTTTAGCCCTTTGTATTTGCGATGATGTTTTGGGAAGAAGAGGAGCATTTAGAGTTCACGGCGGCGGATTTGCAGGGACTATTCAAGCATTTGTGCCATTTGACTTGTTAGATGAATTTAAAAATAGAATTGAAAACACTTTTGGAAAAGGAATGTGCCATATATTATCGGTAAGACCTTTCGGTGGTCTAAAAATAGAAATATAGTACATAAAAATATTGCAAGTAATGGAAAATAATGTTATAATAAGATAAAATAATCTACGGGGGATAAAAATGAATACTAAATATAAAAGAGTACTACTTAAAATCAGTGGAGAAGCCCTGGCAGGCGACAAAGGTTTTGGACTAAATCCGGACACGATGCATGAAATTTGTGAAAATATCAAAAAGGTTACAGACCTTGGTGTTCAAGTTTCAATCGTTGTTGGCGGTGGAAATATTTGGCGTGGCAGAAGTGGTGGAAGTATGGACAGAACAAGGGCTGACCATATGGGAATGCTTGCTACTTGCATAAATGCATTGGGACTTTGCTCCGAACTTGAAAATTGCGGAGTAATAACAAGAGTTGAAACTGCTATTGAAATGCGACAAATTGCAGAACCTTATATAAGACTTCGTGCAATTCGCCATTTGGAAAAGGGCAGAGTTGTAATTTTTGGTGGCGGAACAGGAAATCCGTTTATGTCAACAGATACAGCAGCTGCACTTCGTGCAATCGAAACTGATAGTGAAGTAATTCTTTTAGCAAAAAAAGTTGATGCCGTTTATGACAGCGACCCTAACATAAATCCAAATGCTAAAAAGTTTGATGCACTATCATTTAGCGATATCTTATCAAAAGAACTTGGTGTTATGGACTCAACTGCTGCGTCAATGTGTCGTGACAATAATATGCCGATTTTAGTATTCGGTCTTGATAAGCCTGAAAATATTATTAAAGCAGTTAGCGGCGAAAAGATAGGAACACTTGTTACAAAAGATGGAAATAGATAATTTATATTTAATAATAGAAAGGAAATAATACTATGGGAAACTATCCGGAATATGAAGAAAAAATGAACAAAAGAGTTGATGATTTGCATGAGCAATTCAAAACTATAAGAGCAGGCAGAGCAAATGCGGCTGTTCTTGACAAAGTTGCGGTTGAATATTATGGAGCAATGACTCCGATTGCACAAATTGGCTCTATTTCAACCCCGGAACCAAGGATGCTTGTTATTCAGCCATGGGATCAATCTATCCTAAACGAAATCGAAAAGGCGATTAATAAGTCAGAAATAGGGATTGCTCCTCAAAATGACGGAAAGGTTATAAGACTTAACTTCCCGCCACTTACAGAAGAAAGAAGAAAAGAACTTGTTAAAACAGTTAAAAAGTATTCCGAAGAAGGAAAAGTTCAAGTGAGAAATGTGCGTCGTGATGCTCTTGATGATTTTAAAAAGAAACAAAAAGCATCAGAAATCACAGAAGATGACTATAAGGGCATCGAAAAAGATGTTCAGGCTCTTACAGATAAGTATATTAAAGAAATTGACGATATTACAGCTGCCAAGGAAAAGGAAATCCTTGAAGTTTGATTTTGTATGCCCCTGCAAATTTTTGCGGGGGTAAAATGTATTGAGGTATAAAAGAATGTTTTTTAAAAAAAGTCAAAAATCTGCCATTATTGACTATAATAATTTGCCGACTCATATAGGCGTTATCATGGACGGAAATGGTAGATGGGCAAAAAAAAGAGGACTTCCAAGAAGTGCAGGGCATCAAGCAGGCGCTGATGCGCTTAAAAAGATTGTTACTGAATGTAATAATATGGGAGTTAAATATATTACAGTCTATGCTTTTTCAACAGAAAATTGGAAAAGACCAAAGGACGAAGTTGATTTTCTTATGAATTTGCTTTTGAGTTATCTAAGAGATTCTGAAAAAACGCTTGCAAAGGAAAATGTTAGAATAAGAGCAATCGGCGGAAGAGAAGAATTAACCGAAGAAATAAGAGAGCAAATAAAGAAAACAGAAGAGTTTACAAAAAATAATACCGGAATTGTTATGAATATTGCTCTTAATTATGGAGCGAGAGAAGAACTTGTTATGGCAACAAAAAAGATTGCAGAAGATGTTAAAGCCGGGAAAATAACAACATCGGACATTACAAGCGATATGATTTCGGAAAATCTTTATACCGGTGGGCAGCCGGATCCCGACTTAATTATAAGAACCAGTAACGAACTTAGATTATCAAACTTTATGATGTGGCAAGCATCATATTCGGAGTTTTATTTTACAAAAACATTATGGCCGGACTTTTCAATTAAAGATTTACATAACGCTATTTTGGAATATCAAAATAGAAACAGAAGGTATGGAGGAGTTTAATATGGGAAAGAGATTACTTACATCAGCCATTGGATTAGTTGTGTTTTTTGCTGTTATATTTGCACATCATTATGTGTTGTACATAGCAGGTGCAATTCTTGCAGTTATGCTGTTATTTGAAGTTTTTCATGTGATGGATATTGACAAAAAGGCTAGAATTTTAGGGTATATTATTTCCGTTATGATTTGCTTTGGAATTGCAATAAATAAACCGATGTTTGCAGCCGTTTTATCTACTTCAATTTATATTTTATCAATAGTGTTCTTTTATGGAAAAGTAAAACTTACAGATCTTTTTTCATCCGCAGTTGTAACGCTAACCATTTCATTATTTATTTCCGTGTTATACTTGATAAGAAAGTATTGTGACCAATATTCTGTTATGATTCCTTTCATATGCGCTTGGATGTCAGATACAGGTGCATATTTGACCGGTTCACTTTTTGGAAAACACAAGTTGGCAGAAAAAATAAGCCCGATGAAGACAATCGAAGGCTCAATCGGTGGAGTGCTTTTTTCTGCGTTAGGATCAGTGCTTTATATTATTGTTCTTGTAAAAGTCTTTGCAGAAGGTATGCCATCTCTATTGGTGGCAACAAGATTTGCAGTTTTGGGAGTGACAGCCGGTATAATTTCTCAAATTGGAGATTTAGCCGCATCTTGCATTAAACGCGAATACGGAAAAAAAGACTATGGAAGTATTCTTCCGGGACATGGCGGACTTATGGACAGATTTGATTCTGTTTTAGTAACAATTCCATTTGTGTTTTATATGTTAGTTTATTACATAATTTGAGGTATAATGATGGATTTTGAACATAAGATAACAATACTTGGTTCTACCGGTTCAATTGGTACCCAAACCCTTGATATTGCAAGAGTCTATAAAGGTATAAAAGTTTGTGCTATGTCGGCATACGGAAATATTGAACTTCTAGAAAGGCAAACACGTGAGTTTTTGCCGGACATTGTATGTGTTGTTGATGAGGAAAAGGCAAAACAATTTAAAATTAATATAAGTGACCTTGATGTAAAAGTTGTGTCAGGCAAAGAAGGCTTAAATGAAGTCGCAAGTTATGAAAAATCTCAAACAGTTGTGACGGCAGTTGTTGGTATTTCAGGGCTTTTGCCTACCATTTGTGCGATAAAAGCAAAGAAAAATATAGCACTTGCAAACAAAGAAACATTAGTAACAGGTGGACATATCGTAACCAAACTTGCAAAGGAATATGGCGTTAAAATTTTGCCTGTTGACAGTGAACATTCGGCAATTTTTCAGTCCCTACAAGGAAATCCTAAAAAGATAAAAAAAATTCTTTTGACTGCTTCCGGTGGCCCGTTTTTTGGTAAAAAGAGGGAAGAACTTACAAAAATAACACCAATGGACGCATTAAAACACCCAAACTGGAATATGGGCGCAAAGGTCACGATTGATTCATCAACTCTTGTAAATAAAGGTCTTGAAGTAATCGAGGCAAAGTGGCTTTTTGATGTAGATGTTTCACAAATTGAAGTTTTAATTCATAGACAAAGTGTTTTACATTCTGCGGTTATGTATGAAGACAATGGGGTGATTGCACAACTTGGTGCGCCTGATATGAGGCTTCCGATTCAATATGCACTGACATATCCTGACAGGCTTCCTATGACGGGAAATGAACTTGATTTATTTGAGTATTCAAAATTGACTTTCGATAAACCTGATACCGACACCTTTTTTGCACTTGAACTTGCAAAAAAAGCGGGCAGAGAAGATGGAATTTTGCCTACTGTTTTTAATAGCAGTGACGAGGCGGCGGTAAAACTATTTTTAGACGGAAAAATCAGTTATCTTGAAATCACAGATATAATTTTAGAGGCAATGGAAAATGTGAAAAACATTCAAAATCCAACACTGGAAGATATTTTACTGACCGATAAAGAAGTAAAAGAGAGAATTCTTTTAAGGGGTTGATATATTGGTTACAACGGTTGTAACAATTTTAGTTTTTTTAATACTTATTACGCTTCACGAATTTGGACATTTTGCTGCGGCAAAACTTTTGGGAGTAAAAGTTATTGAATTTGCAGTGGGAATGGGCCCTGCTATCGTAAAGCATCAAGGTAAAAAAACATTATACTCACTGCGCATTTTTCCCATCGGTGGATATTGCAAATTAGAAGGAGAAGACGAAAAAAGCTCTGATCCGGAAGCATTTTCAAACCAAAAACTATGGAAAAGAATTATTGTTGTTATAGCGGGTGCATTTCTCAATTTGGTATTGGGATTTGCACTTTTTGCAGTAGTTGTAAAAATGATGAGTCCTATTGCAACAAATGTTATTGATAAGGTTGATGAAAGGGCATACCTTTCTGATATCGGCGTTTTGGCAGGCGATAGAATAGTAGAAATTAATGGACATAAAATAGCACTTTACAGTGATATCGGGCTATATACCGATGAGTTTAATGAAGAAACAAAAGAAACCGAAATTACAGTTAAGCGAAATGGCGAAAAACTTAAATTTAAAGTAAAACCATCGCTAAATGAGATAAAAGTCACTTACGGAGAAAATTCGGTAAAAAGAGAAGATACTATTAACGGAGAAACTGAAAACTTCCAATATAACTATGAAAAAGAAGATGTACCAAAAGAATATATAGGTAAGACATTTTCAGAAAAGAGATATATTATAGGCTTTACGGCTAAAATGGAAGATGTGACGATAAAAAATGTATTTCCTGAGGCGTGGCATTATATGGTTTTCATAACAAAGAGCATCTATAAATCTTTGTGGGAAATGGTGACGGGTAAAACAGGATTAGAACAAGTTTCAGGCCCTGTTGGAGTTGCGGAAGTAATTGGCGATGCGGTAAATTCCGGCAAAAACAGTCTGCTTAATTTATTATTCATTGTTGCGATGCTTACAGTAAATCTCGGCATATTTAATCTTTTACCACTTCCTGCATTAGATGGCGGAAGGCTATTCTTTATGCTTATTGAACTGGTAAGAGGAAAACCGGTGCCGACAGAAAAGGAAGCACTTGTTCACACAATAGGTCTTATGCTACTATTACTTTTTGCAGTAGTAGTCTGTTATAGTGATATTTTAAAACTAATGAGGTAGGGATATGAAAAGACAAGTAAATGTTGGCGGAGTTTTAATTGGCGGAGATGCCCCGATTTCTATTCAGTCGATGACAAATACAGACACAAGAGATGTTAAAGCAACGGTGGAGCAAATAAAACGCCTTGACACAGCAGGCTGTCAAATTGTTCGTGTGGCGGTTTTGGATATGGATGCGGCAAAAGCAGTTGCAGAAATAAAAAAACAAATAAGATTGCCGCTTGTTGCAGACATACATTTTGATTATAGATTAGCACTTGAATGTATTAAGGGCGGGGTGGATAAAGTCAGGATAAATCCCGGAAATATCGGCAGCAAGGAAAGAATAAAAGAAGTCGTTGATGCCTGCAAAGCAAGGCAAATTCCTATCAGAATCGGTGTAAATGGTGGCTCGTTAGATAAGGAAATACTTGCAAAGTACGGAAAACCGACAGAAGATGCGTTGGTTGAAAGTGCATTTAAGCATATTGAAATTTTAGACGAACTAAACTTTAATGATATTATCGTTTCAATGAAAGTTTCCGATGTTCCGACAATGATTGAAGCATATAAAAAATTCGATAAAATGTCGGATATTCCGGTACATATCGGTGTTACTGAGGCAGGAACTAAAAATTCAGGCTCAATAAAATCTGCAATAGGAATTGGCACTCTTCTTTCTATGGGCATAGGAAATACGATGAGAGTATCGCTAACCGCTGACCCTGTTGAAGAAATATATGCGGCAAAGGAAATTTTAAAGATTTTAGGTATTAGAAAACAAGGTGCAGAATTAATTTCTTGCCCGACTTGCGGAAGAACAAGAATTAATATGATTCCTATTGCAAATGAAATGGAAAAACTGCTAAAAAGCGTTGACAAAGATATCAAAGTTGCAGTTATGGGCTGTGCAGTAAACGGCCCGGGAGAAGCAAGAGAAGCAGATATTGGAGTTGCAGGCGGTGTCGGAGAAGGACTTATTTTTAAAAAGGGCGAAATCTTAAGAAAAGTTCCAGAAAATCAAATTATATCGGCACTTATGGAAGAAATTGAAAAATTATAAGCGGAGTTTATTATGGCAAGGACAGATAAAATACGTGAATTTTTAAATGACAATGAGGGAGTTATAATTTCCGGATTTGCGAATATATTTTATTATTCCGGGTTTACTTCGGAAGATGCAACACTTGTAATAACTAAAAACAGACAAATTCTTTTGACCGATTCAAGATATATCGTTCAAGCAAGATTGCAGGCAAAAGACTTTGAAGTTTTTGATGTTGCAACAGATACGGCTAAAATTATAAAAGATTTGCCGATTGATACACTTGGATTTGAAGAAAATATCGTGACCATCTCAGAATTTGCAAGACTTCAAAAATATGAGAAAAAATTAGTGCCTATGTCACAAAAACTCTCTTATCCGAGAAGGTTTAAAAGTAAGGATGAAATCTTAAAGATTTCAAAGGCAGAAGAACTATCGTGTAGTGCCCTTGAAAATGTCATAAAAAAGATGCACACGGGTATGACAGAAAAGGAAGTGGCAATTGAGCTTGAATATTATATGCGCAAAAACGGCGCAGAAAAAACTTCTTTTGAAACTATTGTTGCAAGTGGGGTAAGGTCTAGTATGCCACACGGAGTTGCAACAGAAAAACTCTTAGAAGACGGCGATTTTGTCACAATAGATTTTGGCTGTGTATTAGACGGATATTGCTCCGATATGACAAGAACTTTTGTTATGACAAAATGTTCTCCTGTGCAAAAAAAAGTGTATGATACTGTTTTAAAAGCACAAGAGGAAGCACTTTCCAAAATAGAAATCGGCAAAAAATGTGCAGATATTGACAAAATCGCAAGAAATATAATAGAAGAAGCGGGATATGGCGAAAATTTTGGGCATAGTTTAGGACATAGCGTTGGGATTGAAATCCACGAGTCGCCTAACTTTTCGCCCAAAAGCGAGGATTTTATAGAAAAGGGAAATGTTATAACAGTTGAACCCGGAATATACATAGAAAACTTCGGTGGGGTTAGAATAGAAGATATAGTTGCAATAGACGATAAGGTGAAAAATTTGACACCTTTTACCAAAGAATTGATTATTATTTAAAAAAACACTTGAAATTTTGCCAAAAATATATTACAATATATGGTGTAAAGATATAAATTAACAACGGAGGAAATTTTTATGATTACTGCTGGAGATTTTAGAAACGGAAGAACTTTCGAATTTGAAGGTAATGTATTTCAGGTTGTTGAATTCCAACATGTAAAACCTGGTAAAGGCGCAGCTTTCGTAAGAACAAAATTAAAAAATGTTATTACAGGCGGCGTGGTTGAAAAAACATTTAGACCAACTGAAAAGGTTGAGGAAGCTCACATTGAAAGAAAGAATATGGAATATTCATATAACGATGGTGACCTTTACTACTTTATGGATCAAGAAACATTTGATATGCTACCAATCGGTAAGGATCAAATCGGTGATGCATTAAAGTTTGTTAAAGAAAATATGGTTTGTATGATTCTTTCATATAAAGGCAACGTATTTGGTATCGAACCACCAACATTCGTTGAACTAGTTGTAGCAGAAACAGAACCCGGCTTTGCAGGAAATACTGCAACAGGTGCTACAAAGCCTGCTACAATGGAAACAGGTGCTATAATCCAAGTTCCGCTTTTCGTTAATGAAGGTGAAACAATCAGAATTGATACAAGAACCGGCGAATATATGGAACGTGTATAAGGAGAATTGATATGGAAAACTTAGTCGCAAAAGTTTCTTATTTAAAGGGCCTTGCAGAAGGTCTTGCAATTGATGAAAACAAGCCGGAAGGTAAGTTATTAGTTGGTATAATTGATGCACTTTCCGATATTGCAGCTGCTGTTGACGATGTGCTTGATGCTCATGAAGAACTTGAAGAAAAGGTTGATGAAATTGACCAAGACCTTGCAGATATCGAAGAAATCGCTTATGGTGATGACGATGATGACGAGGACTATGATGACTTTGATGATGAATTAGAAGACGATATGGATTTCTTTGAAATTGAATGTCCTAACTGTCACGAAGATGTAATGGTTGATTTTGATGCATTAGACGAAGAAAATGGTATCGTTTGTCCTAATTGCAATCAAGAAATTGAATTTGAATTCGATTGCGATTGCTGTGATGACGATTGCGACTGTCATTCTCACGATGAATAATTTTAAAGAGTGGGTTTTCCCACTCTTTTTTACTTATAAGAGGTAATTTATGAAAGGCGTATATATCCACATTCCATTTTGTATAAAAAAGTGCAAATATTGTGATTTTAATTCCTTTTCAGCGTGCGATGAAATTAAGGAAGAATACCTAAAAGCACTCTTTGATGAGATGGAAGAATATAAAGGCGAAAAAGTTGATACCATATTTATAGGTGGCGGAACTCCTACAGTTTTGACTTCTAATCAAATAGAAAGATTGCTTTCCAAAATAAATGATACCTTTAAAATGTCAGCAAATACAGAATTTACGGTTGAGGCAAACCCTAAAACTGTTGACGAAGAAAAACTTTTGGTTATGAAAAAGGGTGGTGTAAATAGGCTTTCAATAGGTGTTCAGTCGTTTATTGACGAAGAACTCTTGTTGATAGGAAGAATTCACACCTCACAAGATGCCATAAACACCATTGAACTTGCAAAAAAAACAGGTTTTGATAATATTAATATTGATATTATGACGGCAATCCCAAACCAAACAAAAGAAAGTCTTACAAAAACGATAGAAACTGCAATTTCCCAAAATCCAACACACATTTCTTGTTATAGCCTTATTTTAGAGGAAGACACAGTTTTATATGATGAAGTAAATTCGGGAAAAATAACTCTCCCAAAAGAAGATACAGAGCGTGATTTATATGAACTTGCAAATAAAGTGCTAAAAGAAAATGGATATGAGCAGTATGAAATATCAAATTATGCAAAGGATGGCTTTTTTTCCGAGCATAATATGAAGTATTGGAGAATGGAAGAATATATAGGACTAGGACTTTCGGCGCATTCGTATGTAAATGGCACAAGATTTTCAAACACAGACGATATTGAAAAGTATCTTGCACGAAAATACAGAAATCCGGAAATACAAGTTTTGTCGGAAAATGATAAAATGTCAGAATTTATGTTTTTGGGACTTAGAACGATAGATGGGGTTTCAAAAACAGACTTTTTAAAGATGTTTGGAAAGTCTATGTTTGATGTTTTTGATAAACCTATAAATAAGTTTAAAAAACTTGGTTTTTTGATAGAAGATGGCGACAAAATAAGGCTTTCTCATGACGCAATTAGTGTATCGAATCAAATAATGTGCGAATTTATAATTTAATTTGTAAATAATTTATTAAATTGTAAAAAAACTCTTGACAAATTTATGAAAAAGAGGTATTATCATACTGTTAGCACTCAATATGCGTGAGTGCTAACAGTATTTATTTTTACAGATTTATCATAGGTTACACTAATTGAGGTAAAAACCATGGATTTAAGTCAAAGAAAACAACAAATTCTAAAAGCAGTAATTGATGAATATGTAGGCACAGCAGAGCCTGTCGGTTCTCGTGCTATTGCTAAAATTAATGAACTTGGATTGTCGAGTGCTACAATCCGTAATGAGATGGCAGATTTAGAGGAAATGGGATATCTGACTCAGCCACACACATCAGCGGGAAGAATTCCTACGGATGTGGGATATAGGTTCTATGTAAACTCATTAATCGAGCGTTATCAAATGAGTGTTGAAGCACTTGAAAATCTTCAAATGGTTATGACCGAAAAAGTCAATAAGCTCGAAATGATAATTAAAAAGGCAAGTCTTATTGCGTCGTCGCTTACAGAATACACAACGGTTGTCACATCACCAAAACTTAATAGTTCGGTTATAAAAAAACTTGAACTTGTAAACCTAGGTTACGGCAATGTGATGGCAGTCATAATTACAGGCACAGGCATTGTTAAAAATCAATCGGTTGCTATTGAACTTACAGATAAACAGGTGCAAGAGTTATCGGATATTATAGGCTCACATATTTCAGGGCTTACGGCAGAAGAGATAACTTTTGATTTGATAAACGAAATCGAAAAAGAGGCATCAAAGTCACTTGACATTTCACCAAAAGTTCTTATTAATATTTTGAATTTTGTGTATGAAACAATAGATGCGCTTGACGAAACAGAGATTTATGTAAATAATGCAAAATCAATTCTATCTTATCCTGAATTTTCCGATGTTGGAAAAGCAAGAGAAATGCTTGAATTTTTGGAAAATAAAGATAATCTGGTTAAAATGATAGGAACTCCAAACGACGGAGTTGACATAAAAATCGGAACAGAAAATCAGTTTACGGAACTTGAGAATTCAAGTTTGGTAACAGTAAATTATCGTGTTGGCGATAAGGTGGTCGGTCGAATTGGCGTAATCGGCCCTAAACGTATGAATTATGCAAAGGTTATAGCAAGCCTTGATTGCATTTCAAACCAAATAGATAATATTATGGGACAATTATACAGCACAGAAGGTGAGGAATAAAATTGGAAAAAGAGGAAAAATTAACCAATGAAGCCGAAGAAGTTTTAGAAGAAACTGAGACTAAAGAGGCGGAAGAAGAAGTAAAAGAAGTTGATGAACTTTCAAAAACGAAAGAGCAACTAAAAGAAAGCGAAGAAAAGTATTTAAGACTTTTTGCAGAGTTTGACAACTTTAAAAAACGCACTGCAAAGGAAAAAGATGCAAGATATGCAGATGCATTAATTGATACAGCAGGCGAGTTTTTACCGGTTTTAGATAACTTGGAAAGGGCAATGGATACAGAGGCAGTATCAGATGATGCGAAAGCGATAAAAGACGGCGTTGAGATGATTAAAAAGCAAATGGCAGATGTGCTTACAAAACTTAAAATCACAGAAATTAAAGCCGTTGGAGAAGAATTTGACCCCAATCTTCACAATGCAGTAATGCATGAAGAAAATGAAACAGTAACGGAAAATACCGTTGTTGAAGAATTTATAAAAGGTTATATTTATGATAACGATAGAGTGGTTCGTCACTCGATGGTTAAAGTAGCAAATTAAGACGAAAGTCAAAATATAGGAGGAAATTAATTATGGGAAAAATTATCGGAATTGACTTAGGAACAACAAACTCATGTGTTGCAGTTATTGAAGGCGGAAATCCTACTGTTATTGCAAACTCAGAAGGTGCAAGAACTACACCATCTGTTGTTGCTTTCCAAAAAAGTGGAGAAAGAATTGTAGGTCAAGTTGCAAAACGTCAAGCAGTTACAAATGCAGACCGTACAATTATGTCTATTAAGCGTGAAATGGGTACATCTCACACAGTTACAATAGATGATAAGGCATATACCCCACAAGAAATCTCAGCAATGATTTTAACAAAGTTAAAACAAGATGCAGAAAGTTATTTGGGAGAAACTGTTTCTCAAGCAGTTATCACCGTTCCTGCATATTTTAGCGATTCGCAACGTCAAGCAACAAAGGACGCAGGTAAGATTGCAGGTCTTGAAGTTCTTCGTATTATTAACGAACCAACAGCCGCAGCTTTGGCGTACGGCATGAATGATACAGACCAAAAGGTTATGGTATATGACCTAGGTGGTGGTACATTTGATGTATCTATCCTTGAAATTGGTGATGGTGTATTTGAAGTTCTTTCAACAAATGGTGATACAAGACTTGGTGGTGACGATTTTGACCAAAAAATTATCGACTATCTTGTTGCAGAATTTAAGAAGGAAACAGGCGTTGACCTAACAAGCGACAAAATGGCAATGCAAAGACTTAAAGAAGCTGCTGAAAAATCAAAAATTGAACTTTCAGGTATGACAACATCAAATATTAACTTGCCATTTATAACAGCAGATGCAACAGGCCCTAAGCATCTTGATATTACACTTACAAAAGCAAAATTTGATGAATTAACTGCTGATTTAGTACAAAAGACAATTACTTGTATTAGAAATGCTATGAATGATGCAGGTCTTTCAAAAGGCGATATCAATAAGGTACTTTTGGTTGGTGGCTCATCTAGAATTCCGGCCGTTCAAGAAGCAGTTAAAAACGAAATGGGTCAAGAACCTACAAAGGGAATTAACCCTGACGAATGTGTTGCAGTTGGTGCAGCAGTTCAAGCAGGTGTATTAGCAGGTGATGTAAAAGATTTATTGTTGCTTGATGTAACTCCACTATCACTTGGTATCGAAACAATGGGTGGTGTATTTACAAGACTTATCGAAAGAAATACAACAATCCCTACAAAGAAGTCACAAATATTCTCAACTGCTGCAGACGGTCAAACTTCTGTTGAAGTGCACGTTTTGCAAGGTGAAAGAGATATGGCTCAATACAACAAAACTTTGGGACGTTTTAGCCTAACAGGTATTGCTCCTGCTCCTCGTGGAGTACCTCAAATCGAAGTTACATTCGATATTGATGCTAATGGTATCGTTAAGGTTTCTGCAAAGGATATGGGCACAGGCAATGAACAAAAGATTACAATTACAGCATCTTCAAATCTATCTGAAGAAGATATCGATAAAGCAGTAAAAGAAGCAGAAAAGTACGCTGAAGAAGATAAGAAGAGAAAAGAAGAAGTTGAAACAAGAAATAATGCTGAAAGCATGGTATATCAATGCGAAAAGACTTTGGGCGAACTAGGAGATAAGATTGATGCAAATGATAAGACAGAAATCGAATCAGAAATAGAAAAGGTTAAAGAAGCATTAAAGGGAACAGATACAGAAGCTATAAAGAATGCTCAAGAAGCACTTCAACAAAAATTCTATAAAATTTCTGAAAAACTTTATGGTCAAGCAAATCCAAATGCTGCACAAGGCGGCGCAGGATTTAATCCTGATGAAGCGCAAGGTGGCGCACAAAGCGGACCACAAGGTGAAAATGTTTACGAGGCAGACTATCGTGAAGTAAACGATGACGAAAATAAGTAATTGATAACTTGGGCGGAAAAGATTTCTCCGCCCTTTTATCTGTATTTTATGAGGTGAAATTTAAGTGGCTGATAAAAGAGATTTTTATGAGGTATTAGGAGTAAATAAAAGTGCCTCAGCCGATGAAATAAAAAAGGCATACAGAAAAGAGGCAAAAAAGTATCATCCTGACTTGCATCCCGGTGACAAAGAATGTGAAGCAAAGTTTAAAGAAGTAAACGAAGCCTATGAAGTCCTTTCCGATTCAGATAAAAAGTCACGCTATGACCAATTTGGCCATGCAGGTGTTGACCCGAATTTTGGTGCAGGTGGAGCGGGCGGCTCATATGGTGGAGGTTTTGGTGACTTTGGTGATATTTTCTCGGATATTTTTAGCGGATTTGGATTTGGTGGCGGCGGAAATAGACGAAATGGCCCAAAGCGTGGTGCTGATATTAGACAAATCGTTGAACTAACCTTTGAAGAGGCTGCCTTTGGTTGTAAGAAAAAGGTTGTTTTAAATAAAATGGAGGATTGTGCAACCTGTCATGGTACAGGTGCGAAACCCGGAACTAGTGCAACAACTTGTCAAAGATGTGGTGGTACCGGTCAAGTTACAACGCAAACAAGAACACCAATCGGTTATATGAGAAATGTAAGCACTTGTCCTGAATGTCGTGGAGAAGGTAAGATTATAAAAGACCCTTGTACTATATGTCACGGAGCAGGCAAGGTAAGAGCACAAAAGACTATTGAAGTTGATATTCCACAAGGTATAAATGATGGTCAAACAATGCAAATCACAGGAAGCGGTGAACCGGGAACAAAGGGCGGCCCAAACGGAGATTTGCTTCTTACAATTCGTATTAAAAAGCATGAGATTTTCACTCGTGACGAATTTGATGTATATATTTCTATACCTATTACCTTTGCACAAGCGGCTCTTGGTGCAACAATAAAAGTGCCTACAATTAGTGGCGTTGTTGAATATGATGTTCCGAGCGAAACTCAGTCAGGAAGTGTATTTAGACTTCGAGGAAAGGGTATTCCTTTTATTAGAGGAAAGGGTAGAGGCGACCAATATGTAAAGGTTGAGGTTGAAACACCAAAGAACTTATCTCAAAGACAAAAAGAACTTTTGAGAGAATTTGACGGAACGATTGAAGATAAAAACTACAAAAAACGCAAAGGTTTTTTTGATACAATGAAGGATATTTTTAAATAATGAATACTATCAAAATATCATTAGATGAATTAACAAATGAAAAGATAAAAACACTAAAAGCAGGGGATAATCTCCTGCTTTCAGGCGTTATATATACTGCTCGTGATGCGGCACACAAAAGAATGTGTGAAGATTTTGAAAAAGGGATAGATTTTCCTTTTGATATTAGGGGAAAGGCTATATATTACGCAGGGCCTTGCCCTACAAAGCCCGGTGATGTGATTGGCTCATGCGGCCCTACAACATCAGGCAGAATGGATAAATATGCACCACTTTTATTAGATAACGGACTTAAAATAATGATAGGAAAAGGTGCTAGAAACAGCAATGTTATAGAGGCAATTAAAAGAAATGGTTGCTTATATTTAGGTGCTGTTGGTGGGTGCGGTGCGCTTATTGCAGATTGTATAAAAAGTGCAAAAATCTTGGCATATGACGATTTGGGTACAGAAGCAATAATAGAACTTATCGTTGAAGATTTCCCGTGTACCGTGCTTTGTGATAGTTTTGGTAACGATTTTTATAAAATTGCACAGGAAAAATTTAAAGTTTGAGTTTTGAAAAAAACTCCCATGTGGAAATTGTACCGTCACGATTATAGCGTTTTAGCATATAAAGGCAGTCGCTGTCGTGGGTTAACTTATTAATCCCTTGGGTACAAGAAAAACTAACTAAAAATCCCATCTTTTTTAGAACTTTGTAGCTTTCGCTACTGAAACTTCCAAAAGGATAAGTATAAATAATTGGCTTATAGTTGCAGTTTAGAAGAAATTCTGACTGCAATTTTTGTGTGTCTTGATAAAATGTATTTATGTAATCGAGTGATTTTTCATAAGACTTTTTCTTTGTACCGTATCTTTCTTTGGAAATATTATGAAAGTTATATGAGTGACTTCCAAATTCGATAAGCGGATTATCGGAAAGTTCTTTGATATCACACCATCTTAAATAGCCGTAATTATTATTTGTAATATCACTTTTTGTATATTCATCGGTATAGCTTCCGACAACGGAAAATACGGCATTAAAATTATATTTTTCAAGAACAGGCAGAGCCACTGACATATTATTATACATTCCGTCATCAAATGTAATTAAAACAGGCTTATCGGGAAGAGGCTCTGAGAGATTTACATATTTTATAATATCTTTAACAGAAACACCGGTATAACCTTTATCTTGCAAATATTTTAAATCCTCCTCTAATTTTTCGGGAGTAATAACATATTTACAAGACCTTGAAGGATTTTTGTTAACCCCGTGATACATAATTACAGGAAGTGGGACATAGTCGGAATTTTCAAATACCGATATTGTTCTATTTGTAATAAAAAAAGAACTGATAAAGGTTAGCAGAACAAGAAGTGGCAAGTATTTTTTATATTTCATATTATCACCCATTATTAAGATATGAAAAGAAAAATGTACTATGCCACATATAAAAAAAGATACAAAAAAAGGACAGGTTATAGCCTGTCCTTTTAAAAATTATGCCTTGTTGATTGAACCGAAAAGTTCCATCTTTTCTTTAACAATAGTTTTAATTGCTTCACAACCAGGAGCCAAAAGTTTTCTTGGGTCAAATCCCTTACCTTGTAAGTCCTTGCCTTCTTCAATATACTTTCTTGTAGCTTCTTGGAAGTATAATTGACATTCTGTGTTAACGTTGATTTTTGCAACGCCTAATGAAATTGCCTTTTTAATCATATCAGCAGGGATTCCTGTACCACCGTGTAGAACAAGTGGAAGGTTACCAACCTTATCCTTAATTTGAGCAAGGGCGTCAAAGTTTAAACCTGCCCAGTTTTCAGGATATTTACCGTGAATATTACCAATACCTGCTGCCAAGAAATCGATACCAAGGTCAGCAATCATTTTACATTCGTTAGGGTCAGCAACTTCGCCACCACCGATAACACCATCTTCTTCGCCACCGATTGAACCAACTTCTGCTTCGATTGAGATACCTTTCTTATGACAAACGTCAACTAATTCCTTTGTCTTTGCGATATTTTCATCGATTGGATAGTGTGAACCATCAAACATAATTGATGAAAAACCTGCATCGATACATTTATATGCACCTTCATATGTGCCGTGGTCTAAGTGAAGTGCAACAGGAACTGTTATTCCCATTTCTTCAACCATAGCGCTAACCATAGCTGTAACGGTCTTAAAACCTGTCATATATTTTCCTGCACCTTCTGAAACACCCAAAATAACCGGTGAATTGTTTTCTTGTGCAGTTTGAAGTATAGATTTTGTCCACTCCAAATTGTTGATGTTAAATTGTCCAACGGCATACTTTCCTTCAACCGCTTTCTTTAACATTTCTGTTGCTGATACTAACATATCAAAAGCCTCCTTAAAATATTTAATCAAGTACTATTGTACTCGCATTTAACAATGTTTGTAATGATTCCATATCGGTTTTAACACACTTTGATTTGCCGCAATCTTTACACGAAAGAGTGATTCCGTCATTATCAATTTCTATGGCGATATTTCTGCTGCCGCAAGAACAGTAGATGGCATCTTTTTTTGATAACTCGTTTATGTGTTCAACTGTGTCAAATATATTTGAAAGTTCATCACCTATTGTAACATCCTCACTTTCAAACTCAGCAATAAGTTCTTCTTGACGATTAATCTCGCTTCGAATTCTTTCACTGCTACCGATAAATAGTATCCCAAAGCCTGTTTCGGGGCAGTGTAGAACAAAAAAGTCACTTTTCCAAAATGTAACTTTTTTTATATTAAAAATATGTGGTTCGCCACAAATAGGACAGTTTACAGTGATTGAGTACTTGTCTTTTTTTGGTGTAATACTAACAGACAGTGCTCTACAATCATCTTTTGAACATAAAAACGGAGAAGCGTTTTGCCCCGAAAAATCAAATAAATTTACGTCCTTTGTTACGATTGTGGAACAAAATGGACATATGTAACCTATAGATTTTTTAAATTCTTTAATCATACTAAATTCCTATCTTATTTTCTCTTGCCCAATAAAAAAGATATTGCTGAGCAAATCCGCAAAGGATTCCAAACTTTTCTTTGGCAAATTGGGATAAAGTCTCTTTTGTTTGCTCGCTTTCAAACCAACAATACTCTACTATTCGTTTAATCCAAACATCAATCGGAAAACCCTCATATTTTGAAAGCCCAAAAAGTAAGATGCAAGATGCAACCTTTTCTCCAACTCCTGAAAGTTTTAATAGTTCTGTTTTGGCATATTCAAATGAAGATTTTTTTATAGAATCCAAATCTGGTTGCCCCGAATAAACTGCCTTTGATGCGGCTAAAATATATTTATCACGAAAACCTGCTTTTATTACCGAAAGGTCGGAAAGGGTAAGAGAAGAGAGTTTTTCGGCTGTTGGAAAAAGATAAAAAGTTTTACCGTTTTCTATCCTTTTTTCACCGAAATTTTCACATAATAGTTCAATAATCTTTTTTATTCTCGGAATGTTATTGCTCGCAGAAATAATAAAAGAAATAACACATTCAAAAGCGTCTTGACGCAAAATTCTAATGCCTTCTCCAAAGGAGATGGCTTCCTTCAATACGCTATCTTTGGATAGTTCTGCTTTGATTTTTTCATAATCTGTGTTAAGGTCAAAATATTCTTTCCAAACTGAGTTAAAGGTATCAAGGCTAGTATTATGGAATACAACTTTGTCGCCGGTTTGGGTAATATATAGAGAATGCCCCTTTGCAACGCCAAAATATCCGTCTTCAACCTTGTTCCATCTAAAACATTGACCACACTCAAAAATATCAATAATATTGAAAGATTCAACATTTTCAAGAATAATATTATTATTTTCTTCAAAAATTCTCATAATATGTTAATTATATCACAATTATTGAGATTTATCAATAATTTTAGAAATAAATGTTAAAAATAATTGACAATAATATTAAATAAAATTATAATAATAGTATAAAGGAGAGATTAAAATGACAAATAAGGAAAACTTAGAGAAACTAGCATATAAAACAAAAAATGCATATACCATAATGACTCCTGAGGAGAGAAAAATAATGATGGATATGTGCGACGATTATCGTATCTTTTTAGATAACGGAAAAACAGAGCGTGAATGTGTAAACGAAACAATAAAAATGGCATTAAAAAATGGATTTATGCCTTTTGACACAAAGGAAAAATTAGTGGCAGGAGATAAAATTTATTGCGTAAACAGAAATAAGAATATCTTGCTTGCAGTAATAGGTAGTGACGATATTGAAAAGGGAATAAATATTGTTGGCTCTCATATTGACTCACCTCGTCTTGACTTAAAGCAAAATCCACTTTATGAAGCAGAAGAAATGGCACTTTTAAAAACTCATTATTACGGTGGAATAAAGAAATATCAATGGACAGCAGTTCCTCTTGCTATTCACGGTGTTTGTTATACTACCGATGGGGAAAAGATTGAAATTTCTATTGGTGAAAATGAGAATGACCCTGTATTTTGTGTGACCGACCTTTTACCACATTTGGCACAAGATCAAATGTCTAAAAAACTTTCAGAAGCAATAGAAGGTGAAGCGTTAAATATCTTAATCGGCGGAATAGGGCTAAACGATATTGAAATTGACAATAGCGTTAAGTATAATGTCTTAAATATTCTGAACATTTCATATGGAATTGATGAAGAAACTTTCTTGTCGGCAGAACTTGAAATTGTACCTGCTTTTAAGGCTAAAAACGTCGGCTTTGATAATAGTTTTGTTGGTGCGTACGGTCAAGACGACAGAGTTTGTGCATTTACATCACTTAAAAGTATTTTAGAAGTTGAAGTTCCAAAGAAAACTGCCGTTTGCATATTGGTAGATAAGGAAGAAATAGGCTCAGAGGGTAACACAGGAATGATGTCAAAGTTTTTTGATATGGCGGTTGCAGAAATTATTGCAAAAATCAAAGGCTCATGCGATATGATAACATATAATAAAGTTATTAGAAATTCTGCGTGTATGTCAAGTGATGTAAGTGCTGCATTTGACCCTAACTATGCGGGTGCTTTTGAAAAGCAAAACTCGGCTTTTGCAGGTCATGGTATAGCAGTTATGAAATACACGGGTGCTCGTGGAAAAGCAGGCTCATCTGATGCATCTTGCGAATTTTTACACAAGATTTTGACTGTTTTGAATAATGACAATGTTGCTTGGCAAAGCTGTGAACTTGGCAAAGTCGATGGCGGTGGCGGAGGAACTATTGCAAAATATGTCGCAAATTTAAATATGGATGTTATTGATTGCGGAGTTCCTGTTTTATCAATGCATTCACCATTTGAAGTGACTGCAAAAGGTGACATCTATATGGCATACAAAGCTTATAAGGCGTTTTATAATAATTTTGAATAATAAAAAATAGATACATTTTGTATCTATTTTTTTTACATATATTTTCGCATATGCTTTAAAGCACTCTTTTCAAGCCTTGAAACTTGCGCTTGCGAAATGCCTATTTCATCGGCTACTTCCATTTGAGTTTTGCCTTCAAAAAATCTTAAGTCTAAAATGTGTTTTTCTCTATTGCAAAGATGTTTCATTGCTTCGGATAGTGCAATGTTTTGAAGCCAATTATCATCAGTGTTTTTGGAATCTTTTACTTGGTCCATAACATATACAGCTTCGCCACCGTCGTGATAAACAGGCTCTGAAAGGCTTACAGGGTCAGAAATGGCATCAAGTGCAAAGACAACATCTTCTTTTGGAACATCTAACTTATCTGCAATTTCTTGTATGGTAGGCTCTTTCGAGTTGCTATTCATAAGAAGTTCTTTTGCATATAAGGCTTTATATGCAATGTCTTTTAGTGAACGACTTACTCTTAGTGCATTATTGTCACGAAGATATCGTCTTATTTCGCCAATAATCATTGGGACTGCATATGTTGAAAATTGGACATTTAAAGATAAATCAAAATTATCGATTGCTTTAATTAATCCTACGCAGCCTACTTGAAATAGGTCGTCTGCATTTTCGTTTCTGTGTGAAAATCTTTGAATTACACTTAAAACAAGTCTTAGATTTCCTTGTATAAATATTTCACGAGATAGTATGTCACCTTCCTTTATTTTAATAAAAAGAGAATCCTTTTGTGCACGTGTTAGTGTAGGAAGCTTTGAAGTATTAACACCACATATTTCAACTTTATTCATAATTGATATCCCCTTTGCAGTTTATTATGTAATGGGAAATTTTATTTGCCATTTCTATTTAAAATGGCAAATAAAATTATAGGATATCTTCAATTTGAGATTTGATAACAGTAACTTTTGGGCCGTAAATTACTTGAACGCCGTTGCCACGCTTAATAACTCCCGATGCGCCACTTCTTTTTAGTGTTGCATCAGAAACTTTTTCGATGTTGTGGACTGTTATTCTAAGCCTTGTTGCACAGCAATCAAGATCTCTTATATTGTCTTTTCCGCCAAGCCCTTCTAAAATCATTTCTGCTTGATTAGAATTAGCACTGTTTTCTTGCTTTGCTTTGTAATCACTTTTTGTATATAGTTTGCTCTCTTCGGTGTCATTCTCTCTTCCCGGTGTGGTCAGATTGAATTTTGTAATAACAAACCTAAACGCAAAATAATAAACAAAGAAGTATATTACACCAACGATAAGGGCAGTAACCCAATTTGTTTTTGATTGACCTTGCATAATCCCAAAAAGTAAAAAGTCGATAAAACCACCTGAAAATGTCATTCCTATAGAAACTCCGAAAATATGCATAAGCATAAAGGATAGACCTGCCAAAACGCAGTGAATACCATAGTAAAGAACGGGCGCAACAAAAAGGAATGTAAATTCAAGAGGCTCTGTGATGCCTGTTAGAAAACTTGTTATTGCTGCTGAAAATAATAGTGAGCCGACAACTTTTTTCTTATTTGGTTTTGCACATTTATAGATAGCAAGGGCAGCACCGGGTAGGCCAAACATCATAAACGGAAATTTGCCGGACATAAATCTTGCTGCATCTACCGTGAATTTTGTTGTATTTGGAGATGCAAGTTCTGCAAAGAAAATATTTTGTGCACCGGATATGGATACACCGTCAATAATTTGAGTGCCGCCAAGCCCTGTTTGCCAAAATGGTAGATAAAATACATGGTGTAACCCAAACGGAATTAAGGCTCTTTCAATATATCCGTAAATTAGTGTGCCGAAATATCCTGAATTTGTAACAAGGTTTCCGAGTGCATATATTCCGCTTTGAATTATCGGCCATAGATAGTACATTATTATTCCTACCAAAGTAAAAACAAGGGTAGAAATAATAGGAATAAACCTAGTGCCGCCAAAAAAGGATAGCATTTGCGGTAATTCTATCTTATAATATCTATTGTGAAGAGCCGCAACTCCAAGGCCTACGATAATTCCACCAAAAACGCCCATTTGAAGTGTCGGAATACCTAAAACATCGGCAACTGCGCCTTCTGCCAAGGAATTAATACTATCTGTTATTGTTAAAAGTGCAGAAATTGTTGTAATCATAACCAAAAAGGCTATTGCAGCTGAAAGTGTTGCAATTTCCTTTTCCTTTTTTGCCATTCCAAGAGCAACGCCCATAGCAAAAATAAGTGGTAGATTTGCAAAAATTACATTGCCGACATCAGAAAAAATTGTAAGTAGTCCAAATAAAAAAGTTCCTTCGCCAAGAAGCCATTCAAGACCATATTTTGCAACTGTTGTCTGGTTAGAAAAGGACGAGCCTATACCAAGCAAAAGTCCTGCAATAGGTAAAAGTGCAATGGGGAACATAAAACTTCTGCCGACTCTTTGCAGAACGCCAAAAGCTGCGCTTTCACTGTTTTTTTTGCTCATTTTATTTTCTTCCTTTCAAAATTTGTGTTTAATATTATTATTTTCAAAAATTGAAAGTTATATACTTTTTTAGCATAAAAAAAGCATTCATATTCTATGAATGCTTAATTAATATAAAGTTATTATTTTCGCCAAGTGCTAGGAGCGAAAAGAACCAGAATTGGGAAAATTTCCAGTCTTCCGATTAGCATATCCAAAGTCAAAACAAGTTTTGAAATAATTGAAAAACTACCAAAATTCTGTGTAGGGCCGACCTTTGCAAGACCTGGACCTATATTATTAATTGTTGCTACAACAGATGTAAAATTTGTTGTATAGTCCATATTATCAATGCTTACAATCAATATAGAAATAACAAATATTACAATATATGCTGCCATATAAACATTGATTGCACGAAGCACACCATGTTCAACAGGACGACCGTTAAAGGTTACTTTATGAGTGCTTTTTGGGTGTGCCATAATTTTAAGTTCTTTATAAATGCTCTTTATAAATATTACAATTCTTGAAACCTTTATACCACCACCTGTGCTTCCGGCAGATGCGCCGATAAACATAAGAGTAACCAAAATTGTTTTTGAAAATTCGGGCCACAAATCAAAGTCGGTTGTAGAATACCCGGTCGTTGTCATCACTGTTGCAACTTGGAAAGTTGCATGGCGAAGAGTTTCGCTTATTGTACTATATAATGGTGCACAGTTAAATGTAATAATAATTGTAGAAATTGCGAAAAGCCCTAAATAAACTCGTAACTCTTCTGAATGAAGGACAGTTCGGAATTTCCTTAGAAGTAGCATATAATAAAGTGAAAAATCTACGCCGAACATTACCATAAATACTGTTATGGTGTTTTGAATGAATGGTGAGTAGTCGGCAAGACCTGAGTTTTTAATAGCAAATCCACCTGTGCCGGCAGTACCGAAAGAAAGTGTTAATGCCTCAAACATTGAAAGTCCGCCAAAGTATAAAAATGCTACTTCGATTAATGTTAGCACAAGATACATAATATAAAGTATTTTTGCTGTTGATTTTATTTTAGGTACAAGTTTTCCGACTGATGGGCCGGGGCTTTCGGCTTTTATTAAAAATAAATTATTTCCGCCGGCTAAGGGAAGTATTGCAACTAAAAAAACTAAAACTCCCATACCGCCAATCCAATGAGTGAAACTTCTCCAAAATAGGATACATTTAGGGAGAGCCTCAACATCGCTTAGGATTGATGCACCTGTTGTCGTAAAACCTGAAACGGTTTCAAAAAGAGCATCTGCAAAATTCGGTATTGTGCCGGAAAAAATAAACGGCAATGCACCAAAAACACTCATCAATATCCAAGATAAAGCAACCGTAACAAATCCTTCCTTGGAAAACATTGTTTTATTTTTTGTTGTTGGTAAGGTACAGATAAGACCTAATATTAAAGATAGTATAATTAATGATAAAAACATTAAAACATACGGCTCATTAAAAACCATTGCGCAAATAAGTGGCAAAGTAAGAGCTGCGGCTTCTAATATAAGCACCCAACCAAGAGTATGAACAATAATTTTATGATTCATAATTTCGCTTCCTTATGCCAATATATCTTTAATTTCTTTTGTTGCAGTTTGGGTTGTAACAATTATTACAGTATCGCCTGCATAAATTGTATCTTTTCCATTTGGAATAATGATTTTTCCGTTTCTGTTTATACAAGCAATCAAGGTATTTGCCTTTAATTTTAGAGTTTCAAGCGGAGTGTTCACTATCGGAGAATGTTCATCCATTCTAAATTCCAAAGCTTCTGCTTTTCCGCCCAAAATTAAGTGCATTGTTTCTATATTGCTGTCTAATGAGTTGCTTTTTGCTCTGACAAAACGAACAATATATTCAGCTGCGATGCTTTTTGGGTAAATTATTGTATCGAGGTCAAGACCTGAAATAACTTCGTCATAGTCGATTTTGTTAACCTTTGTAACTAATTTTCCCCCCGTTTTTGATTTTGCAAAAAGAGAAAGAAGAATATTTTCCTCGTCGATATTTGTAAGAGCAACAAAAGAGCCTGCGTGCTCAATGCCTTCTTCTAAGAGAACCATATTATCAGTACCATCTGCATTAATAATTGATGCTTTTGGAAGAAGCTCACAAAGCTTATTGCATCTTTCGCTATTCTTTTCTATAATTTTGACTCTCACACCTGCTTGGATTAGATGATTTGCAAGGTAGTATGAGGTTTCGCCACCACCTACAATTATGGTATCTTTAACGCTGTTTGTGTGTACACCGATTTCTTTAAAGAATTCGACACTCTTTGCAGGAGATGCAACAATACTAACAAGGTCACCCGGTTTAATAATAAAATCTCCGCTTGGGATAAAAACTTTATCGCCACGTTCAACTCCGCATACTAAAACATCTGACTTGATACGGGCATTCATGTTTGACATTCTAAGGTCTGCAAGAGGAGAATTTTCCACAACTTTAAATTTAAGGATTTCAATTCTGCCTTTTGCAAAGGTGTCAATTTGAATGGCAGACGGGAAACGAAGGACTCTTGCAATTTCTCTTGCAGCAGTATCCTCTGGGTTTATTATCATTGCAAGACCTAAATCCTCTTTGAAAAGATGAAGTTCTTTTCGATATTCAGGATTTCTCACTCTTGCGATAGTTTGGCAACCACCTGCTTTTTTTGCCATAAGACAGGTAAGCAGATTAAGCTCATCAGAGTTTGTAACCGTAATGAGTAGATTTGCAGTTTCCACTCCGGCTTCTAAAAGTGTATCAAGGTTTGAGCAACTTCCGCACACACCCATAATGTCATATTGATTTGTTAAATCTTGTACAATGTTATAATTGTGGTCAACAACAGTTATGCTATGCTCTTTTTCCTGGCTTAGCATTTCTGCAAGTTTTTGACCAACTTTGCCGCAACCGACAATTATTATATTCATATTTAAGTGACGCTTCCTTTCAAAATGAATTATCTCATTATAGCAAATTTGGTAATAAAAATCAATAGTAATTTAATTATCCTGCAATTTTTGGAGTTCATCCTCATTAAATTGTAGGTCATAAAGTATTTTATACTCACCGTCTTTTTTTATAAGTTCTTCGTGACTGCCTTGCTCTAATATTCTTCCATGAGAAATAACGGCTATTTCATCTGCATTTTTTATTGTAGAAAGTCTGTGAGCAACAACTATTGTTGTTCTGCCCTTTGCAAGTTCATCAAGTTCTGATTGAATAAGGATTTCCGTAGTATTATCAAGGGCACTTGTGGCTTCATCTAAAATCAAAATAGGTGGATTTTTTAGGAATATACGAGCGATTGACAGCCTTTGCTTTTGACCGCCTGATAGTTTTACACCACGCTCGCCAATTTGTGTGTCATATCCATTTGGAAGTGATAAAATATACTCGTGAATATTTGCTTTTTTTGCTGCCGATATAATTTCTTCCTCTGTTGCGTCTAATTTTCCGTATAAAATATTATCTCGAATAGTTGAATTAAAAAGATATACATCTTGCTGAACAATTCCGATTAAATCTCTTAGCGACTTCATAGTAATTGAGTGTATCTCTAAACCGTCAATAAAAATCTCGCCATTTTCGATATCATAAAAATGGGGGATAAGGTGGCAAATTGTTGATTTTCCGCCACCACTTGGACCTACTAAGGCAAATTTTTTGCCGGCAGGAATGTCAAGTGTCAAATTGTTTAAAACTTCACCATTTTCATTATACTTATAGGAAACATTTTTGATGGAAATATCGCCTTTGCAAGTTTTTAGTGAAATTGCATTTTCAGAGTCCTTTTCAGGCTCAACATCCATAATTTCAAGGAATTTTTCAAAACCACTGACACCATCTTGGAATTGCTCCATAAAATTAATAAGGGTTGTAACAGGTGTTAAAAATAAGCTTATTGAAACAATAAATGCTGAGTAGTCACCGAATGATATTTTTCCGTCATACAAGAAAAAACCACCGGCTATCAGAACAATTACATTAAAAATATCGGTGATAAATGATGTTGATGAATGGAAAATTCCCATCGCTTTGTAGGCTTTTTTTCTTGCTAAAACAAAGCGTGAGTTGATTTCATCAAACTTTTCTTCTTCTTTTTGGGAATTATTAAATGCTTTTGTTACTCGAATTCCTGAAATGCTACCTTCGATAGTTGCATTAATTTCGGAAATTGTCTTTCTGCTTTCGGCAAAGGCGTCATGCATTTGATTTCTCATATGCATAGCAATCCAAACCAAAAAAGGAACACATAGAAAAATTATTAGGGTTAGGGTTGCATTTATTGTCGATAAATATATGTAGGAAGCGATTATTGTAATGGTGGAAATTATTATATTTTCAGGGCCGTGATGGGCAAGTTCACTAACATCCATAAGATGAACGGTAAGAGTGGACATTATCTTTCCTGTTTCGTGATTGTCAAAAAAGGAAAACGGAAGTTTCTCAAGGTGAGAAAAAAGGTCTTTTCTCATATGGGCTTGCATTTTTACACCCATTATATGTCCCTCATATTGTATAAAAAATCTAAGTAGCATTCTAATGATATATAGAAGAACTAAAAATAGCCCTGAATATATTATCATTTTGTACATTTTATTCGGAATATAGTCATTTAACATATATCTTGTTACGATTGGATACAAAACCCCAATCACCGACACAAAAAAAGATGCTAACATATCAAGAATAAAAATTTTTCTATGAGGTTTATAATACTCTAAAAATCTTTTAAACATAAAATCACTCCTAATATCTAATATTTTAACATAAAATGTCAGATAAATCCAGCAAAATAATAAAAAAGCAAGAACTTAAAGATTGACTAAAAGTTCTTGCAATTTTTTTGTTTGTTTTATAAATAATAATATTTAATCATCAGATAGTATTATGAAAAACGGAATATTATTATCCATAAAGGAATTTTGAATGAATCCGTAGCTCATAAAAATTCTGCCATTTTTGATTTTTTCGTCATTATTTATTATTGAAAACAAACTGACTACTCTAAGCATTGTTATTTAATCTTATTTTCGTAATCTTCGATCATCTTTTTAACCATTTGACCGCCGATTGAACCTGCTTGTCTTGATGTTAGGTCACCATTGTAACCTTGCTTTAATGTTACACCAACTTCGTTTGCAGCTTCCATCTTGAAGTTTTCCATAGCCTTCTTAGCTTCCGGAACAGAAATTTTTGACTTACTCATTTTGATTTCCTCCATTTTAATATTTTTTGTTATATATATAAAGCAACCATTTAAATTGGTTACAGTCATATTTTGTGTTTTAATGCAGAAAATATAACTATAATATTTTTCCAAAAATAAAGAAAAATTTGTATGAAAAGTATGGATAAAAAAATCATTAAAAAACTTGACTATAAAGGGTGATGGAGTTATAATAAATATGGTGTATTGTATACATTTTTTTGGCTTGTTCAAGATGTAAAGTATCAAATAAACAAAAAATATTGATTTTAAGAAGGTAAGTATAATGAATTTCACACCGTTTGAAAAGAAGATTTTTCTGTCATCTCCTACTATGCATGGGGAAGAATTAGAATATATGACAGATGCGTTCAAAACAAATTGGATGTCAACAGTCGGAAAGAATATTAACGAAGTTGAAATGATGGCGACAAAAAAAGTCGGCTGTAAATATGCTGTTGCGCTTTCTTGTGGAACAGCGGCACTTCATCTTTGTATGAAACTTGCAGGTATAAAAAATGGTGATTATGTATTTGCAAGTGATATGACATTTGACGCTACTGTAAACCCTATTGTTTATGAAGGCGGAATACCGATATTTATAGATACTGAGCGTGATACATGGAATATGGATCCAGTAGCACTCAAAAAAGCATTTGAGATGTATCCTAATACTAAGGTTGTTGTTTGTGCTAATCTTTATGGAACACCCGGAAAGATGGAAGAAATATCGCAAATTTGCAAAGAACACAATGCGATTTTGATTGAAGATGCAGCAGAATCATTGGGCGCAACATATAAAGGTGTTCAAACAGGTACATTTGGCACATATAATGCGATTAGTTTTAACGGAAATAAAATTATCACAGGTTCATCTGGTGGAATGCTGCTTACAGATAGTTTAGAAGCTGCAAATAAGGCTCGTAAATGGTCAACACAAAGCCGTGAAGATGCACCATGGTACCAACACGAAGAACTTGGATATAACTATCGAATGAGCAATGTTATAGCAGGTGTTGTAAGGGGACAATTCCCACACTTAGAAGAACATATTGCACAGAAAAAAGCAATTTATATGCGTTATAAAGAGGGATTTAAAGACTTACCTGTAACAATGAATCCTTATGATGAAAATATTTGTGAACCTAATTTTTGGCTTTCATGTATGCTAATTGATAAGACAGCAATGTGTAAACAAGTTCGCTCAGAAAATGACGCTTATTATGTTAAGGAAAAAGGCAAAACGTGTCCGACTGAGATTTTAGAGACACTTGCAAAATATAATGCCGAGGGACGACCGATTTGGAAACCGATGCATGCACAACCAATTTACAGAAACAATCTGTTTGTAACAGCAAAAGGTGATGGTAGAGGTCAAACTGATGCATATATCAAGAGTGAGATCATAGATGTTGGAATGGATATCTTTGAAAGAGGTTTATGCCTTCCGAGTGATAACAAGATGACAGTTGATGAACAAAATAAAATTATCGAAATAATAAAGGCTTGTTTTGAATGATGATTTATAGAAATTATACCAAACGATTTTTTGATATCATATGTGCAGTAGCGGCTATAACAGTTTTTTCATGGCTATATTTAATTTTGATTATTATAGGTGCTGTTGCAATGAAGGGAAATCCGTTTTTTACACAGCTTAGGCCCGGGAAAAATGAAAAAATATTTAAGCTTATAAAATTTAGGACAATGGATAACAGGAAAGATAAAGATGGAAATCTATTGCCTGATGATGTAAGACTTAATAAATACGGAAGATTTTTAAGAAAAACATCTCTTGATGAACTTCCTGAGGCGTTTAATATTTTAGTCGGTGATATGAGTGTTGTAGGCCCAAGACCGCAACTGGTTCGGGATATGGTCTTTATGACAGACGAGCAAAGAAAAAGACACTCAGTAAGACCGGGACTATCAGGACTTGCGCAAATAAGCGGCAGAAACGGCATAACTTGGGAAGAAAAAATAGAATTTGATTTGGAGTACATAAAAAAAATTACATTTTTTAATGATGTAAAAATCATAGTACTTACAGTTTGGAAGTCTTTTGTAAAAACAGAAGGTATAACCCAAGAGGGAATGGATACTGCTGAAGATTTGGGAGAATGGCTATTAAATATTGGGAAAATCGATAACAAAACTTTTGAAGAAAAAAACGAAGCAGCAAAACTTTTGCTTGCAGGAAAGGAATAATAAATGACCGATTTTAAATTTTCAGTGTCAATGTGTGTTTATGGCGGAGATGATCCTTCTTGGTTTAGGTGTGCCGTAGAAAGTGTGAAAAATCAGTCACTGTTGCCTAATGAAATAGTTATTGTAGTTGATGGGCCTGTACCGGAAAAACTTGATAGAATTATAAAAGAATATGAAAAAGATGATATTTTCAAAATAATAAGACTCGGTAGAAACAGTGGTCATGGCGTGGCAAGAAGAGTTGGACTTGAAAATTGTTCAAATGAGTTAGTGGCTCTAATGGACGCCGATGATATTAGCGTTAGTGATAGATTTGAAAAGCAAATAGCAAGATTTAAAGAAGATGGAGAACTTGATATTGTTGGCGGAAACATTACAGAATTTGTTGATGATGAAAGCAATATTGTCGGCAAAAGAATTGTTCCCGAAACCGATTCTGAAATTAAAGAATATATGAAAAAACGCTGCCCTATGAATCAAGTAACGGTAATGTTTAAGAAAGAATCGGTTCAAGATGTTGGCGGATATATTGATTGGTTTTGCGAAGAAGACTATTATTTGTGGCTTAGAATGGCACTTAATAATATGAAATTTTCAAATGTTTCAGATATTTTGGTAAATGTAAGAGTCGGAAAAGAAATGTATAACAGAAGAGGCGGAATTAGATATTTTTTAAGCGAAGCAAAACTTCAAAGGTTTATGCTAAGTAATAAAATAATAAGATTTGATACTTATTTAATAAATGTAATAGAAAGACTTATTCTGCAAGTTTTAATGCCAAATAAATTAAGGGGATACATATTCCAAAAATTTGCAAGAAGTTGATGGAGAAAGGAAAAAAATCATGAGAGAATTGACATTAGATGAGATAAAATCTATAGAATTGGATGTTTTAAAACAATTCCATGAAATATGTACACAAAACGGATATAGATATTCACTTGCGGGTGGCACATTGTTAGGAGCAGTAAGACATAAAGGTTTTATTCCTTGGGACGATGACATCGATGTTGCTATGCCAAGAGATGATTATAATAGGTTTATTGATTTTTGCTTGGAAAACAAAACACCTTTTGGGATTGCTACTAGCGGAAACAGAACTATTAAGATGCTGTTTTCTAAAATCTATGCAAAAAATACAGTGGTAAAAGAAGAGTCAACAGATAAAGAAAGGAACATAGGGGTTTGGATTGATGTTTTTCCTTTGGATGGATTGGGAAATAATTATGATGAAGCCGTGAAAAATTTTTCAAAGTCAAGATTTGATAGAGAACTGTTAATTGCATGTAACTGGTCAAAATATACAAGAAGTAAAACCCATTCAATTGTAATTGAACCAGTAAGATTAGCATTTTTTATACTAAGTAGGATTGTCAATCCATATAAGTTAATTTCTAAGATAGAAAAAAGGTATTATCATAAGAAGTTTGATGATATGTTATATGCAGGTGCTCTGCTTGGTTCATATAGGACAAGAGAAATTATGGAAACAAAGGTGTTGTGTCAACTAGTAGACTTGGAATTTGAAGGATATATGTTTAAGGGATTCAAAAACTATGAAAAATATCTTTCAAACCTTTATGGAGATTATATGAAATTACCACCTAAGGAAAAACAAATAAGTCATCATGATTTTAAGGCGTATTTATTATAACAAAACAAGTATAATTTATTTACAGTATTAAAAAGTTACACAATACAATTATCATAATATTGCTAGAGTGATTAGGAGGGAAAAGACTATGAATATAGCTGGAATACTTGCAGGCGGTATAGGAAGTAGAATGAGTAGTAGTATACCAAAGCAGTTTCTTGAAATAGGAGGAATACCAATTATCATTAGAGTGATTAATCGTTTTGTAAATAATGAGAATATTGAAAAAATTATTATTGCTATGAACGATGAATGGGACGATTATTTCTTTGAGTTACTATCAAAATGGAAAATCAGTAGAAAAAAAATTGTTGTAATAAAAGGTGGAAAGACGAGGTTTGATTCACTTTATAATATTGCGCAAGAAGCAAAAAAAATTGATAATGATTCCGTCGTTATATCCCATGATTGTGCGAGGGTATTTGTTTCAGATAGGATAATTGATAATAATATAAAAATGATAAAAAAATTCAGATGTACAACAACATCAGTGCCAACAATTGATACTGTAATATTATCCGAAGACGGAATACACAGTACTTCTGTTCCAGAACGTAAAAATGTTTTTCTAGATCAAGGTCCACAGGCATTTTATTCTTCTGAATTTGTTGACATTGCAGATAATTTGCCGGAGGAAATAAAAGCACAATATATGGAAGCCGGTAGGATGTATTTAGAAAATGGATATGAAGTAGGAATAGTTGAAGGCGAAAGATTGAATTTCAAGATGACAACTGTTTTCGACATTAAGTTTGGAGAGTTTTTAATTTCGGAGGGATATATAAAATGAAAATTGTTGTCGTATCTGATGCGTATATTACCGAAGAAATGATGATGAATGCCATAGAAAAAAGTAGTTTTAGAGATTCTCAAATAGAATATTTTTTCTTTGGTAATAAAAATCGCGGACAAATGAGGGATATTGTAAGAAAAATTGAGCGTGGAGATATTGAGTATATTGTTTTACCAGATGGATATGAAAAATCTATTGAGGATGCAGATATTATAATGGTACATTTATGCCCCGTAACAAAAAAAATTATTGAGAAGGCTAAGAACTTAAAATATATTTTATGCAATCGAGGTGGAATTGAAAACATAGATGTAGAAAGTGCAACAGATCATAATATTTGTGTTTTTCATAATCCTGCACATAATGCTAATGCGGTTGCTGAGTATACAGTTGGATTGATTTTGTGTGAAACAAGGAATATTGGAAGAGCAAATTTTTCTTTGAAAAATGGTGAGTGGCGTGAAATATTTCCAAACACAGCAACAAAAATACATGAAATGCATGATTTAGTTATTGGACTTATAGGGTTTGGATCAGTTGGTAGATTGGTGGCGGAATGCCTTCAAGGATTCAAATGTAAGATACTTGTGTATGACCCATATATAGATATTTCGGCATATGATATGATGCATATTAAATTTGTTGAATTTGATGAATTGCTTGAGCAAGCAGATGTAATATCTGTTCATGCAAGGGGTAGTGAAGTTATTTTGGGCGAAGAACAATTAAAAAAAATGAAAAAGACAGCATACCTAATAAACACGGCTCGTTCTGCATTAGTTGATTATGATGCATTAGAAATGGCATTGGAAAACAAATGGATTATGGGGGCAGCAGTGGATGTATTTTGTTCAGAACCTAATATTCCTAAATCGTTAAGAAAGTATGATAATTTAACGATAACTAATCATAGAGGAGGGGACACAATTAATTCATATTGTGATAGTCCTGTAATGATGTTGGAAAACTTAAATAATTATTTAAATGGAAAAAAACCACTATTTTTGATTAATAGAAAAGAGATAGAACAACATAATATGATTTGATAAGAAAGAGTGGACAAAGCTTATGAAAACAATAGAAGTACTAATTTCAGCAATGCACCAAGAAGATATTTCATTGGCAAAAAAATGCAATGCAGATGCTGATGTATTAATTATTAATCAGTGTGATAAAAATGAATACTATGAAGAAATGTATAATGGTCATAGAATAAGAATGATTTCAACAACTGAGAGGGGAACATCTAATAGCAGAAATATGGCTATTAAAAATGCTATCGGCGATATATGTATTTTAAGTGACGATGATGAGTGCTTTATTGATGGATATAAAGAAGTTGTATTAGATGCATATTCAAAGCAAGAGGATGCAGATGTAATTGCTTTTGATGTAAACGTTACTAATACAAGAGGAATGACAAAAGTGGTGAGAAAAGACGATAGAGTGTTATCGAAAGTACCATTTTATAGAACTTATGGTACATGGAGTTTGACTTTTAAAAGAGAAAATATTTTAAATATGAATGCTGTCTTTAATACTGATTTTGGACCCGGAACAAACAAAATTTCGTCTGGTGAAGAGTCGGTTTGGCAACATTTGCTAAAAAAGAATGGTGCAAAGTTTTATCATTGTAATTTTACAATGGTAAGAGTTGAACAGGGTGAATCAACATGGTTTACAGGATATAACGAAAGTTATTTTTATGATAGAGGTGCATTTTTGGCAGTTTCTATGCCAAAAGTGAAGAATATTTTTAAATATTATTACTTATATAGATTGAAGGATGTGGCTGAAATCTCAATACTAAATCAAATAAAATGGTTAAATAATGGAATTAAAGGTTATGGAAAATATAAGCTTTCGTATGATGAATTTAAACAAAAAAAGGTGAAAAAATGAACTACAAAAGTGTATTGATAATAAGCCATACTTGCTTTTCTGATACTGATTCAATGGGTAGTACTTTGGCGTCATATTTTTCGGAGTATCCAATAGAAAAAGTTGCACAATTTTATATTAAAGATATGCAGCCTAATGTCCCTTTCTGCAAAAACTTCTTTTGTGTTACAGATAAAGATGTACTACATGGTTTAATAAAACCGTGGAGAAAACCTATCGGTAGAGCATTTACAATATTTGATTTAGATGATAATAAGGAAAAGAAAACATTTGCAGAAGTTGATAGTTATGCAAAATACTGTAATAGACATAGAAATCTGTTGATTAGAAACCTTGTGTGGTCTACAAAAATATGGTATAACCAAAAATTAAAAAATTGGATAGATGAAATAAAACCTGAATTGATATTAGTGCAACCCGGAGATTTTGCGTACCTACTTGATATGGCAGTATTATTATCAAAAAAACTAAATGTACCGCTTTTTGTTCATCAATCGGAATCATACTATTTAAAAGCATATGAAAGTAATAATCTATTTTATCGTATATACAGGCGTGATTTTAAGAGGGCTTATGAAAAACTAATGAAAAATACGAAAGCCGTAATATATCTTTGTGATGCCTTAAAAAGAGATTATGACAAATATTTTAGTTGCAAGTCATATACGATTATGAAATCGACACAAATTGAACCTAAGAAAAAAAATGATAAAGAAACCTCGGATACATATAAATTTATTTATGCCGGAAACTTGGGTGAAAAAGTAGGAAGAGCAGAGCCTCTTTTGAAAATGGGTATTGCAATAAAAGAACTTGGCTATCACATAGATGTTTTTTCAGCAAGTGAGGGTGAACATTTAAAAGAACTTACGATTGAAAACGGAATCAAGATGCATAGTGCTGTTTCCTATGATTTGTTACAGCAAAAAATTAAAGAAAGTGATTTCGTTCTTCATATGGAAAATCAAAATGAAGAAAATATAATTGATTTACAGTATGCGTTTTCTACTAAAATTGCAGATATGCTTGCAAGTGGTTGTTGCCCAATCATATTTGGGTCTGAAAGAATAGCGAGCATAAAATATTTTAAAGATACAAATACAGGTTTGGTTATTGAGAATGAGTGCGATCTTTATTCAAAAATAAAGGAAGTTATTGAAAATAAAAGTTTAAGAGAATCGTATATAGAAAATGCTTTAAATCAAGCAAAAAAATATCATAATCCTGAAGTTAATGCAGAGTTATTTGCAGAAATATTAGTTAAGGGATAATTATTGGAGCTTATTATGGAATTGGAACAAAATGTAAAAAAACGGAAAGACTTTACACTAATACTGTCAGTCATTGAAATGTTTTTATGTAATGGCGTAATATATTTCACAATGCTTGGAAATGGAGCTATTGTAAGTAAAATATTCACTACTATAACGGTACTATCTTTGCTCATGTTTGCAAAATCATGCTATAATAAATACTATATACTTAGGCTAACTTTATATATAACATTATATGGCATTTTATCAATACTGTATTCTTGGTATGATTTCGGCCGTACAATGGACCCAACTATGTGGGTTTCGTTCGGTACTTTTATGTCAACTATATTATACTTTGCAATCGCTTCTGAATGTGAGGTAAAGAAAAAAACAGCACATTTTGTTTTGATAGGCGGTATTATGTCGGCATTTTTATATCCATTTGGATATTATATTTTGAAATTAGATACGACTGGATATTTAACTCTTGGATTTTCAAACCCAAATTTGACGGGAATGTATATAGCACAATCAATGCTATATTTGTTAATTGGATTTTTTGTAATTAAGAAAATACGATATAAGGCAATACTTGTGATTTTGTTCGTGCAAAATTATCAATTGCTTCAGAAAACCGAGGCTAGAAATGCGATATTTGTCGTTCTCTTTGCTATAGTGGTTTCAATATTGGCATTTATAAGGAATAGAAAACAATATTCTAAACCACTTATTTATTTTATATCTATTTTTCCATTTGTTTTTGCGATGGTATATCTATATTTAATAAATCTTATTGAAAAAAGAAATTGGTTTTCATTTTTGGTATCAGAAGGAAAATCTTTACATAGTAGGCAAGGAATATGGATGACTGTTATTGGAAATTTAGAAGGCATTCATTGGCTTGTAGGTGACTATTTTAGATTAAGAGGTAATATGCATAATACTCATATGACGCTGATGGGCTCTTATGGAATTATAGGAATGCTGTTTATTGTATATTTCATGTACTACATAATGTGTACGGTTAATGAAAAATCAAAAAGCTACAAACAAGCTATATGTTTGATAGGTTTTTTTGGAACAATTATTATGGGAATGGGTGAGGCTGCCTTATTCTATGGAAGTATGGGAATGTATGTTATGGCGTGCTCGTATTTGATTTTAGCAAGATATAATTGGGACGAAGATAAAGTATTGGAGGAAAATGATGAGAATTCTTCAGATAAATATGATATACAAGGACAAGAGTACCGGCAGAAGCTCAATGGAGATAGACCATTATTTTAGAAAAAAAGGAATAGAGTCAATTACGGCATATGGCTGGGGACCAAAATATGAAAACGCTTATAGAATAAACAACTATTTTGAGTATTATTTTCATAATATTATGTCTCGTATTACAGGGCTTGAAGGATATTTTTCTTTAATACCTACAATAAAGCTTATAAGAAAAATAAAAAAATATAAGCCGGATTGTATTATTCTTCAAAATATTCACGGGCATTTTTTGAACTTTCCGATTTTCTTTGGCTTTTTGAAAACATTGAAAATTCCTATATTAAATATTGTTCACGATTGCTGGTGTTTTACCGGAAAATGCGGACATTATACAATAAGCGGTTGCGATAAATGGACAAAAGAATGTGGGAACTGCCCAAAACTTAGGGAATATCCGCAATCATATATTTTTGATAACACAAAATTTATGCTTAAAAAGAAAAAAGAATGGTTTGGAAACCTTTACAATTTACACGCAGTTGGAGTAAGCGACTGGATAACTAATGAAGCTGCAAAATCATTTTTAGGAAAAAATAAGGCATACAGAGTATATAATTGGATTAATAGAGATATATTTAAAAAATATGAGTCATCTAATTTTGGAAAGTATAATATTCCAAATGATAAATTTACAATAATCGGTGTATCTGCATCATGGGCGAAGAACAGCCAAAGATATAAGGATTTTGTAAAATTATCAAAAATGATAGATCCCGATATGCAAATTGTTTTAATTGGTGGAGAGAAAAACGCTTTTCAAGGCGAGAATGTTATTCATATTCCGTTTATATCGGATACAAAAGAACTTGCCAACTTATATTCATCAGCCGATGTATATGTGCATTTTTCATTGGAAGACACTTTTGGGAAAGTTATAGCAGAAGCTCAGGCAACAGGAACACCTGCAATCGTGTATAGGTCAACGGCTTGTAAAGAAATTGTTAATGACAAAATTACAGGGTATGTTGCAGATGCTAAAAATGTTGAAGAAGTTTATAATTATATAAAAGAAGTAAAAAAGAATGGAAAAGAGTATTATTCCGAAAACTGTATTAAATGGGTTAATGAAAATTTTAACTATGAAAAAAACTGTGAGCAGTTATTAGAAATAATAAAAGAAACTATGTAAATATCATATAATAAGCGGGGTGAAATTCTTGGAAAAAATAGATTTTGTATTAACTTGGGTAGATGGAAGCGATGAAAAATGGTTGGAAGAAAAAAGTAAATATAGCGGAGAACGTAATTCACGAAATGAGGCACAACATTATAGAGATTGGGATATTTTAGTTTATTGGTTCAGAATGGTTGAAAAATATGCACCTTGGGTTAATAAAATTCATTTTGTAACCTGTGGACAAGTACCATCTTGGCTTAATACAAAGAATCCAAAACTAAACTTAGTTGACCACAAAGACTATATTCCAAGTGAATACTTACCGACTTTTAGTTCCCATGTTATTGAATTGTTTTTTAATAAAATCGATGGAATAAGTGATAGTTTTGTTTATTTTAATGATGATTTTTTTATAAACGATTATCTATCCCCGAGTGACTTTTTTGAAAAAGGAAGCCCCAAAGATTCTTTGATACTATCTAATCTATCGCCATTTATGCCGGGAGATCCGTTTGTGCATTACTTAGTAAATGATATAGCAGTCATTAATAATAAGTTTGACAGAAAAAACTGTATGATTAGTAACTTAAACAAATGGTTTTCTTTAAAGTATGGAAAGATGAGTATAAAAAATATCTTGCTATGCAATAATAAGTTGTTTTCAGCATTTTATAATTTTCATGGCCCACAGCCATACAGAAAGCAAACATATGATGAAGTGTGGAAAGAGTATGGTGATTTATTAAATAATACTGCAAGCCACAAATTTAGGGACAGAAGTGATGTAAATCAATATGTTTTTAGATATTGGCACTTAGCAAAAGGTGATTTTGTACCAAGAAGGACTAACGTTCATAAAATGTACACAATAGGTATAAATGAAAACGCACTGATAGAAGATTTGAAAAAAAATATACATAAAACTATATGTATTAACGATACTGTAGAGAATATTGATTTTGAAAATAAAAAGCAAATGTTATTAAAAACATTTAATGATTTATATCCGGAAAAATCATCGTTTGAAAATTAGTTTGGATTTAAGGAGCATATAATGAAACTTGTATTTGTTACTAATAGATTAACATGGCATCAAGTGCCGATATCAGATGAATTTTATAAACTATTGGGAGATGACTATACTTTTGTTGCTGAGAAAACAATTCCGATTGGCAAAGAAGATAAGTACCCTAATGGCAATGATTATAAATATTTTAAACTATTAGAAAACAATAATATGAAAGAAGTTCAAAACTTGATAGATTGTGCAGATTGTGTTATTATAGGCTCAGCATCAGATAAACTAATAAAAAACAGATTAAAAAACAGAAAAATAACATTTAGGTATTCAGAAAGATTTTATAAAAATGGAGTTAATTTAAAAAATTTTTTAAAAGCTTTTGCAGGTAGCCTAATACATCATTATAGATATAAAAACTATCCTCTTTATATGTTGTGTGCCAGTGCCTATACGGCAGGTGACGCTGCTATTTTTGGTAATTACAATAATAAGTGCTATAAATGGGGATATTTTCCCGAGGACTATACATATGATATTGATGAATTAATAAGAAATAAAAATAAAAATGAAATCGTATGGGTAGCAAGATTGATAGATTGGAAGCATCCTGAACTTGCAGTTCTTGTAGCAAAACAATTAAAAAATGATGGGTATTCTTTTAAGATGAATATTATTGGCGAAGGGGATATGAAAGAGTATCTGGAAAATAAAATAAAAGAATATAATTTAGAAAATTATGTAAATTTAATAGGATTTGTTACTCCTTCTGAGGTAAATGAATATATGTGCAAGGCGGGAATCCATATCTTTACCAGTGATTTTGGTGAGGGTTGGGGAGCTGTATTAAACGAATCTATGAATTGTGGTTGTGCGGTTGTTGCAAGTCATGCCATAGGTTCAGCACCGTTTTTGATTAATGATAATAAAAATGCTTATATATATGAAAATGGCAATTTTGAAGAGCTATATAAAAATGTTAAAAATTTGCTCGATAATACATTACTCCAAGAAGAAGTGGGAAAAACAGCATATAACACCATAAAAGAATTATGGAATGCAAAGGTTGCTGCAACAAGATTGATGGAACTATGTAATTGTATTATTAAAAATGGCGACACTAATTTGTTTTTAGATGGGCCATGCAGCAAGGCAGAACCAATTTGTCAAAAAGATATGTATAATCATATAAGGAGAAAGCAAATATGACTAAAATGGTATATATTACAACATTGTTTCCGAGCAATGAAAAACCATACTATTGTATTTATTTATATCAGCAGATTTCAGAACTTAAAAAATTGGGATACGATATACTTTTGGTATATCCTGATAATAAGTTATCAGATGGAGAAATAAAAAAGAGCAGATTTAAAGAATTTGAAATAAAACATATAGGATATAAGACAAACAAGTTTTCTATAATTACAAACTATGTTTATCCCGAATTTATTAAAAGATTAGCAGTAGAATGTGATGGATTTTTGCCGGATGTTATTGCAATGAATATGTGTACACTTCCATTAGTAAATACAATAACAAAATATGCAAATAAATCTAAAATACCGATATATATACATTATCATGGGCTTAATGTTTTCAGTAATTATTATTATGATAAGCATAAATGGCTAACTAATATTCAAAAAGTGAGTAAAAGAAGACTTATTGGCAAAATGGATTGTGTCATTGGTGTAAGTGATAAGGTTTGTGACATTGTAAGAAAAAACACAAAAGCGAAAAAGGTATTTACTGTATATAATGGTGTTGATAACGAAATTTTCCACCATAAAGATACGGAAGCTACAGACATATTCAAAATTATTATTGTAGCAAATTTAATTGAAATAAAAGGACACAGGTATTTGTTTGAGGCTTTATCCAAGGTGAAAAAAGCAAGACCAAATCAAAAATTTAGTTTGGATATAGTAGGCAGTGGCCCACTATTGAATGAATACAAAGAATATGTTAAGATACTTAATATAGAAAAAGAAACAGAGTTTTTTGGTGAACTTAATTATGAAAAAGTAGCAGAAAAGATAAGAGAAAGTAATTTCCTTATTATGCCGTCATATTTTGAAGCATTAGGGTGTGTGTATCTGGAAGCAATGGCTTCGAAAGTCGCCTGTCTTGGAGTTATAGGCTGTGGCATTGATGAAATAATAGTGGACAGAGAAAATGGATATTTAGTAAATCCAAAATCTGCTGATGAAATCGCAGATGCTATTATTTTTGCAATGAACAATCCTCAAAAACATAACCGGATAGCGCAAAATGGATATGAAACAGCAATAAAAAATTATTTGTGGACAGACTCGGCAAAAAGACTTGATATTATATTAAAATCAATAATATAGGAGAATTAAAATGAGCACTAATTATGAGATTTGCGGAGTATCACTTGATGATATTCATAATGTTCAATTACAAATATTAGATGCAGTTGATGAAATATGCAAGAAAAATAATATTAAATATTTTTTGTCAGGTGGAACACTTTTAGGCGCAATAAGACATAAGGGTTTTATTCCGTGGGATGATGATATTGATTTATGGATGACACGAGAAAATTATAATAAATTCAAAAAAGCCATAAAAACAGAATTGCCAAAAGAGTTTTGCAGTATGGACTATTATGAGGATATTCACTATCCGTTATCTATTATGAAGATTGAAAAAGTTGGCACAAGATATGTAGAAGATATTTTCTCTAATATAAATATGACAAGTGGAATTTATATTGATATTTTTCCACTTGATAACATTTGTTTGCCATTTTATAATTTGCAAACTGCCATTTTAATAAAAATGCAGTCAGTTAGAGATTTTAAACTAAGAAAAGATGGAAAATTGACAAACAATGTACTAAAAAGAGTAACCTACTCAATGTTTCCTCTTAAATTGTGCAGATGGGTAACTGAATTTACAATGCAATATTTCAATTTGTTTGATACAAAATATAAGAATCAACTTTCGCATAGAGGAAGATATTGGCCAAAATTTACAGAATCTGATGTGGAAGATTTGATTGATGTTGAGTTTTGCGGGAAGATGTATCCGGTTCCAAAAAATTATGACGAAATATTAAAAAAATGTTATGGAGATTATATGAAACTGCCACCATTAGAAAAACAGCAACCAATTCATAATATTGTAGAATGTAGAATTTGAGGAGAAATTTTATGAAAGCAATTATTTTAGCTGCAGGTGTTGGCTCAAGAATCAGTAAGCACATAAATGAAAAACCGAAATGTATGGTAGATATAGGTGGAACAACGCTTATTGACTATACAATAAGCCTACTTAAAGAAAAAGGTATAAAAGAAATAACTCTTGTTTTAGGATATAAGGCAGACTATATAAAAAAGAATATCAAGGATAAGGATATTAATATAGTCTACAACCCATTTTTTGATATAACAAATGGTATTGTATCAATGTGGTTTGCAAAAGAATACATAGACGAAAATGAAAAACTGCTTATTATGAGTGGTGATGTATATGTTGTACCGGAAATCATAGATGAATTATTAAAAGTACAGAAAAGCCCTGTTTTATTAACCGATTCATCAAGAATTTTAGAGGCAGATTTTCGCTTTAACTTTGGTGAAGATAAAATACTAAGAAAATATGGTAAGGACTTAACACAGGATGAAACAACAGGCGAATGTGTAGGTATTGGAGTTCTTGATGTTGACTTTGTAAAGACATATAAAGAGCATATGATAGAGATGATAAATTCTCAAAAGCATGGTGTTTGGTGGGAAAGTGTTATGTATGATATGATACCGGAAAAAAACATATATCTGCATGATGTAAAAGGTATGTTTTGGTCAGAAGTGGACATTATTGAAGATTATCATAGAATACTACAATATAGGAAAGGACATAACTTGTTTTAACTATGAAAAGAGATATTAAATGGCCAAATGGGTATGATTTTGCATTTACTATTGTTGATGATACCGATGGGGCAACACTAGAAAATATTAAGCCCGTCTATGATTATTTATATGAAAAAGGTATTATTACTACAAAAACCTGTTGGGTTTTCCCACCTCGTGATGATGTTTATAAAGGTGATAGTTTTGAAAGAAAAGAATATCTAGACTATTTAAAACTTTTAAAGAAGCGTGGGTTTGAAATAGGTTTTCATAATGCCGGCTCAGGAACTTTTAATCGTGAAGAAACATTAGAGGCGTTGGAAAAATTCAAAAATGAATTAGGCGAATATCCGAGTTTACATATAAATCATAGTAATAATACTGAAAATATCTACTGGGGCGGCAGAAGATTTTCATCTAAAATAGTTAAATTTATTTATAATCTAAGAAGAAGTGAAATTGCGTCCTTGGGTACTAAAAAAAATAGTGAATATTTTTGGGGAGATTTTGTTAAAGAAAATGTAAAATATATAAGAAACAGAACTTTTAACGGAATCAACACATTAAAAATAGACCCGAAATTTGTTTATAGAGAAACGGGAAAGGAAGAATTTTCAAACTATTGGTTTAGTTCATCTGATGGAATGCGACTTTCTAGTATGCTCAGCCTATTAAAAAAGGAAAATGTAGATAAACTTATAAAAGAAAATGGCGCTTGTATTGCCTACACTCATTTTGGGTATGAGTTTGTTGATGAAAACGGAGATCTAAATGAAGACTTTAAAAAAGCAATAGACTATATTGCGTCAAAAAACGGTTGGTTTGTGCCGGCAGGCACCTTGCTTGACTATATATTAGAAGACAAAGATTATAAACCATCAAAATGGTATGAAAAAAATATGGATATAAAGTGGTTTCTTGATAGAATAAAAAAGGGGTAGTAGTATGTGTGCAAAAAGCAAAATTATTTCGAAATTTCAGATAATTAACAGAAAGATTGGCATGATTCTTGAAAAGGCAAACAATACCATAGATTATGGAGATCGCATCGGAAAGCATTGTTATGGCCCATTGGCAAATCCGGGCGAATATGATATGAATTTCATTGAAAAGATTGGTGCTTTTTGTAGTTTCGGTCACAATTCGGCAGTGGTACAAACTCATTATATGGGAGTTACAACACATCAATTTTTATTTGCATCGTGGAGATATCCGGAATTTGACAAGTTGTTGCCACACAAAAAGCAAAAACAGGTTTTTGATGAGCATATTGCATCTAAAAAAACAACGATTGGCAACGATGTTTGGGTCGGAAGAAACGCAAGCATTATTGCAGGGGTTAATATTGGAAATGGTGCAATAATAGGTAGTGGTGCAGTAGTGACAAAAGATGTTCCGGATTATGCAATTGTTGGTGGTGTTCCGGCAAGAATAATTAGGTATAGATTCAGCCCTGAACAAATTGAAGCTTTAAATCGCATAAAATGGTGGGATTGGGACGATAAAACTATTGCAGACAGATATGATGAATTCTTTGATATTGATAAATTTATTGAAAAATATGATATATAATTTTATATCGATTTAATATAAGGAACGAATTAATGACAAACTCAACTATGCAGGTTATAACTGCAATAAAACTTATTTTACAAAATAGAATATATGAGTGGGACGAAAATACAAAATGGCAAGAAATATATGATGTTTCCAAAATTCATAAGGTTGATTCTGTTATTGCTTATGTGATTTCTCAGAATAAAAATGTTCCAAAAAGTGTTTTGGAAACATTCTCAAAAAAGTGGTCTGTTGCCCTTTTTAAGTATTGTACGCAAGAGGCAGAAGCAAAAATACTTTTTGATGAGTTTGAAAGAAACGGTATTGATTTTATGCCACTAAAAGGTGTTTTTTCAAAAAATCTATATCCAATTCCTGCTATGCGAAATATGTGTGATGTTGATATTTTGATAAAAGAAAAGCAATATCAAGATATTGATAAAATAATGCAAAAACTAGGATATAGTTTTAATACGGAAAGTCAACATGAACTAATCTACACAAAAAAGCCGGCAATGGACATAGAACTCCATAAAAGTTTAGTGCCTAACTATAATAAGGATTTATATAAATTCTTTGGAGACGGTTGGAATTTTGCAAGAAAAATAGATGGAAAGTTTGAGCGTGAAATGAAGTATGAAGATTTTTATATCTATAATATTTCACACATTGCCAAACACTATCTTATTGCAGATTGCGACATTAAAGATGTTCTTGATATTTATTTGATAAACAAGGAAAAACAAAGGCAGGGCTGTGATAACGAATATATAGAATCTCAGCTTCAAAAAATAGGACTTACGGAATTTGCAAAAAATCTTTTGAGCCTATCTTTGTGTTGGTTTGAAAATGCAGAATATACCGATATTACAAGGGAAATGGAAAATTGTATAATAGGGGATACAATTAAAGGCAAAGAAAAAATTGAAGAAATTACAACATTATATCGAGAATCGGGAAGTAATGTAGGCGGTTTTAGCAAAATCCTTCAACTAACCAAAAAAGTATTTTTGCCTTATAAGTATATGGTTTTAAAATACCCGATTATAAAAAAATATAAGATACTATATCCGTTTGTGGCTATACATAGGATATTTGGAGTATTAATTAATAAACATAGCAAAATCGCAGGGGAAATCAATAATGTCGGTGTTTCCACTGACGAAGTAAAAGAATTTGCTAAGCATTGCAAAAATATGGGTCTTAAACATACATTATAAAAATATAATGGAGGAAAAAATATGTCTTTATTCAAAAACAAAACACTACTAATTACAGGTGGTACAGGCTCATTTGGTAACGCTGTACTAAACAGATTTTTAAAAACTGATATTGGAGAAATCAGAATTTTTTCTCGTGACGAAAAAAAACAAGATGATATGCGTCATGAATTTCAGGCAAAATATCCTGAAGTTTCAGAAAAAGTCACTTTTTATATCGGCGATGTTAGAGATTTGCAAAGCGTTAAAAATGCGATGCACGGCGTTGATTATATTTTCCATGCAGCAGCATTAAAGCAAGTTCCTTCTTGTGAATTTTTTCCTATTGAAGCAGTAAAAACAAATGTAATAGGAACAGAGAATGTATTAACTGCTGCCATTGAAGAAGGAGTTGAAACTGTAATTTGTCTTTCGACCGACAAAGCAGCATATCCTGTTAATGCAATGGGAACTTCAAAAGCAATGATGGAAAAAGTTATTGTTGCAAAATCCAGAACAACAAAGAAAACAAAGATATGTTGTACAAGATATGGTAATGTTATGTGTTCTCGTGGTTCTGTAATACCACTTTGGATAGAACAAATCAGAGAAAAGCAACCAATCACATTAACTGACGGAAATATGACAAGGTTTATTATGTCGCTTGATGAAGCAGTTGACCTTGTACTATTTGCATTTGAACATGGCGAAAGCGGAGATATTTTGGTACAAAAAGCACCTGCATGCACAATTCAAACACAGGCAGAAGCCGTTTGTGAATTATTTGGTGGTGACAAGAAAAATATCAAAACTATCGGAATTAGACATGGGGAAAAAATGTACGAAACACTTCTTACAAATGAGGAATGTGCAAACGCAATAGATATGGGTAATTTCTACCGTGTTCCGTGTGATAAGAGAGGTCTAAACTACGATAAATACTTTACCGAAGGTGATAAAGACAGAAATAAACTTACTGAGTTTAATTCAAATAACACAGAACTTCTTACGGTAGAACAAACAAAAGAGAAAATAGCAAGTCTTAAATATATACAAGAGGAGTTAGCAAAATGAATATTTTGATAACAGGAGCAAAAGGGTTTGTTGGAAAAAATCTTGTAGAAAATCTTAAAAATATTAAAGATGGAAAAAACAAAACCTATCCGGGACTTGTGATTGATGAAATATTTGAATATGATATTGACTCAACGCCCGCGGAACTTACTGAGTTTACAAAAAAGGCAGACTTTGTTTTTAATTTAGCAGGGGTTAACCGTCCAAAAACAGAAGAAGAGTTTATGAGTGGGAATTTTGGTTTTGCATCAGAACTTCTTGACCTACTCAAAAAGAATAGTAATTATTGCCCTATTATGCTTTCAAGTTCTCTTCAAGCAACCTTAATTGGAAGATATGATGGAGAGTACGGAAGAAGCAAAAAAGCAGGTGAAGATTTATTCTTTGAATATGCAAAAGACACAGGTGCAAAAGTTTTAGTATATAGATTTCCAAATCTTTTTGGTAAGTGGTGCAGACCTAATTATAATAGCGCAGTTGCAACTTTTTGCAATAATATCGCAAATGATTTGCCAATTCAAGTAAATGACCCATCGGTAGAACTTGAACTTTTATACATTGACGATTTAGTTGATGAAATGATTTTGGCACTTTTAGGCAAAGAACACCACTGCGAATTTGATGGAATTAATACTGTTTTAAAAGAGAACGGAAAATTCTGCGCAGTGCCAAGAACGCACAGTGTTACATTAGGTGAAATTGTAGAACTTTTAGAAAAATTTAAAAATCAATCAAATACACTTATTATGCCGGAAATACCATATGATAGTTTTGAGAAAAAGTTATACTCTACATACCTTTCATACTTACCAAAGGAAAAGGTATCTTTTCCACTTAAAATGAATGTTGATGATAGGGGAAGTTTTACCGAACTATTAAAAACAGAAAAGTGCGGACAATTTTCTGTGAATATTTCAAAACCCGGCATTACAAAGGGACAGCATTGGCATAACACAAAGTGGGAATTTTTCATTGTTGTTTCCGGTCATGGGCTTATTGAACAAAGAAAAATCGGAACAGATGAAGTTTTAACATTTGAAGTAAGCGGTGATAAAATAGAGGCAGTACATATGCTTCCGGGATTTACTCACAATATTATAAACTTGTCAGATACTGAAAATCTTGTGACTGTGATGTGGGCAAATGAACAGTTTGACCAAAATAAACCTGATACTTTTTTTGAGGTGGTAAAATAATGAAAGAACTTACAAGGAATAATGTTATAACGAAAAATGAGTATCTTTCTGTAAATTCAACAAAAGCTCTAAAAGGCTATTTTGCTATATGCATACTATTTCATCATCTGTATCAGCATACATTTGATGGTAATGTGACAACATTTGGATGCATTATGCAATATCTTGGATTTCTATCGGTTGCAATGTTCTTCTTTTTTTCCGGTTATGGATTACAAACCTCATATGAGAAAAAGGGAGATAAATATATTGAATCGTTTTTTGTTACAAAAATAGTACCTTTTTACTGTATATATGTATTACTTTCGATTTTCTACTTTATTGTAAACATATTAATAACAAAAAAACTTGACTTTGTTTTACTACTCAAATCTTTTTGCTTTATGGAAAATGTAATTAGTAAAGGCTGGTATTTACCTATAATAATTTATTTTTATGTAGCATTCTTTTTAATATATAAATATGTTAAAAAGAATAAACTACTTGTCTTTATGTTATTTACAGTGTTATTCTGTATTTTTCACAAGTCATCATTACATTATCAAAGCATTTTTGCTTTTGTATTAGGTATGTTTTGGAGCAAATATAAAGACAAAATTGATAATGTTTTGGAAAAACACCTCTATATTGCATTGCTTTTTTCGGCAGTATTGTTTTTTGGATGTTTTTATCTTTTTATATTAACAAAATTCTTAATAATCAAGATGATAGCAGCAGTTTTATTTGCAACATTAGTAATAATTACAGTATTTTTAATATCTAAAATAGAAAATAGAATAATTGCAAATAAACTATCATGTTTTATTGGCAAAATATCTTTGGAAATATATGTAGTTCACGGATTGTTTGTAAATATATTTCACAGTGAAATTATAAATATTGAAAATAATTTGTTATACATAATTCTGGTTTTGATATGTACATTTATATTGGCGAATATTTTTGCACCAATTTTTAATGGAATTTATAAAGTGTTTAGAAAAAAATATAATTGAGGTGGTAAAATAATGTTTAAAAATAATGGAAAATTAAAACTTTTAATAATTGTAGGGACAAGACCTGAAATTATTAGACTGGCTGCTGTAATTAATAAATGCAGACAATATTTTGACACGGTACTTGCACACACCGGTCAAAACTATGACTATAACCTAAATGGTGTGTTTTTTAAGGATTTAGGACTTGCTGACCCTGATGTATATATGGAAGCAGTAGGAAATGACCTTGGAGAAACAATGGGCAATATTATTGCAAAATCTTATCAGCTTATGGCAGAAATAAAGCCCGATGCAGTATTGGTTTTGGGAGACACTAATTCGTGCTTATCAGTAATTGGCGCAAAAAGACTACATATTCCGATTTTCCATATGGAAGCAGGAAACAGATGCAAAGATGAATGTTTGCCGGAAGAAACAAACAGAAGAATTGTTGATATCATTTCTGATGTTAATATGGCATATTCAGAGCACGCAAGAAGATATCTTGCAGATTGTGGACTTCCAAAAGAGAGAACATATGTTACAGGCTCTCCTATGGCAGAAGTTTTGCATAATAATTTGGAAAATATAAAAGCGAGTGATATTCACAAAAGGCTAGGACTTGAAAAAGGAAAGTATATTCTTTTGTCTGCACATAGAGAAGAAAATATCGATACAGAAAAAAACTTTACGAGTCTATTTTCTGCAATAAATAAGATGGCAGAAAAATATGATATGCCAATACTTTATTCTTGTCACCCAAGAAGCAGAAAAAGATTGGAAGAAAGTGGATTTAAACTTGATAAAAGGGTAATAAGACACGAACCGTTAGGATTTCATGACTATAACTGTTTGCAAATGAATGCGTTTTGTGTTGTTTCGGATAGCGGAACGCTTCCTGAGGAGAGCAGTTTCTTTACAAGTGTAAAAAATCCTTTCCCTGCTGTATGTATAAGAACATCAACCGAAAGACCGGAAGCGCTTGACAAAGCCTGTTTCGTTCTTGCAGGAATAGACGAGAAGAGTCTTTTGCAAGCTGTTGACACTGCCGTCGAACTAAATAAAAATCAGCAATACGGAATACCTGTAAATGATTATATAGATGAAAATGTATCTACAAAGGTTGTAAAACTTATTCAAAGCTATACAGGCGTTGTAAATAAAATGGTTTGGAGAAAAGATAACTAGAAAGGAAAAAGGTATGAAAAAATTTTTAGCAGTAGCACTTCTTGCGACATCAGTTTTTAATTTAACTCAAGCGCAAGCTGTAACAATCAGTAATCTTGTAAAACAGGAGGAACAGAGTAAAAAACAAATAATTCTTACAATTGATAACAAAATTTCAACTGTATTTGGAGAAACAGTTGAAAACGATGTACCTCCTATTATTAAAAATAGCAGAACGATGGTACCATCAAGATTTGTAGCAGATTCTTTGGGTGCAAATGTTGAATGGAATGCAGAAAAAAGAGAAGTTAAAATAACAAAAGACGGAACAGAAATTCTACTTACAATAGATTCAAATATTGCAAAGGTAAATGGAGCAGATGTTACAATTGATAGTCCTGCAATAATTGAAAATGAACGAACATATACACCGGCTCGTATTATTTGTGAAAGTTTAGGTGCTGATGTTGCTTGGAATGGCACAGAAAAGAAGATAACAATTACACTAATAGAAGAAGAAACACTATTCTTTGGAAGTTTTGAACAAGATGGTACAGTCAAAAATGGAAAAGAACCGATAGAATGGATTGTGCTGGAAAGAAAAGATAATGTTGCACTTGCAATAAGTAAGTATGGACTATTTACTAAAGAATTTAATGAATCATCATACCCTGTTTGGTGGGGGTCATCATCTCTAAAAAAATGGCTTGATAATGGCATTGAAGATTACATCTTTACAGATGAAGAACAAAATGCTATATATGGAGACAAAAACAGGATATATATATTATCACCGGGTGAGGCAAAGCACTATTTTAATACAGACATAAAAAGACAATGTAAAGCAACTGAACAAGCAAAACAAAGAGGCGCTGCAGTTGATGAAAACGGAAACTGCTATTGGTGGCTTGCAGCTATCGGGACAGAAAGATATCTGGGTGCTTGTGTTATGCAAAATGGACAAATTCACGAAACAGGACGAAATATTGCATTAAAAGATACATGTATAAGACCTGTGGTTATTCTTGATTTGAATGTTGTAAACGAGATTAATAGTAAAGCAAAATAATATTAAAAAGGACAGAAAATCTAAATGGCAATATACCGACTGTTATTGTTGAGCCGATATGGTTTAATATTAGAGCCGGTATATTTTATCTAATATGGAGAAATGTATGAAAAAAAGCGAGTTAATACAAGCTATAATGCAAAAAACTAAAAAAGACAGATTTGATACAGAAGAATTTTTAAATACTACTTTTTCCATTATTTCTGACAGAATATCAAATGGGGAAAAAGTGTATCTTTCAGGCTTTGGGACTTTTGAGGTGCGTGACAGAGTAGGGCATAGAGCAAAAAATCCGAGGACGGGAGAAGATATTATGATTGATGGATATAAATCTCCTGTTTTTAAAGCATCAAATTCGCTCAAAGAAAGGGTTAACAAAAAGTAGTATGGAAGAAACAAGTTTTATTAAAGGCATAAAAGATGGATTGGCAATTTGTTTTGGCTATTTTGGAGTATCCTTTGCATTTGGAATATTTGCGGTTTCGAGTGGCCTTACTATATGGCAAGCAGTTATTATTTCTATGACAAACCTAACATCTGCCGGACAATTTGCGGCAGTGCCCGTAATAGCCGGTGGTGGAACACTGCTTGAACTCGGCATTGGACAGTTGATTATTAATTTAAGATATATGTTTATGTCAGTTTCGTTATCACAGAAATTAGGAAAAAGCGTCAGATTTTTCGATAGGCTATTAATTTCCTTTGCAAATACTGATGAAATTTTTGCTGTGGCAACATCAAATAAAAATGACGTTGGAAGAAAATATATGTATGGATTAGCAATAACGCCATTTTTGGGTTGGACAATAGGAACACTTCTTGGTGCAACTATGGGTAATATCTTACCTGAAATAGTGGTGTCTGCTCTTGGAATTGCAATATATGCTATGTTTGTTGCGATTGTGATGCCACAGATGAAAGCTAATAAAAAAATATTATACTGTGTACTGTTTGGAATAGGATTAAGTTGTACCTTTTGCTATCTTCCTGCCTTAAAACCGGTGCCGAACGGATTTGTTATTATAATTTGCTCTGTTTTGGCAAGTACGATATTTGCGATATTTGCACCTATCGAGAATACGGAGGTAGAAAAAAATGAAGTATAACTTTTATGTTTATCTTTTTATTATGGCGGGTGTTACATATTTAATAAGGGCAATTCCAATTTTATCAGTTAGGGAAAAAATAACAAATAGATTTTTAAATTCATTCCTTTATTATCTTCCGCCTACTGTACTCAGCGTTATGACAATCCCCGGAATATTTTATGCAACTAAGAGTATTGTTTCTGCAATCTTAGGATTTTTAGCAGCATTAGTATTTGCATATTTAGGAAAAGACCTTATGAAAGTTGCAGCTCTTTCGTGTGGTATGGTTTTATTAGTCGAAATTATACAAAAATTTATATAAAAAAAACGAGATTTAAATCTCGTTTTTTTATTAAAAATTAATACTTCCAAAAAATACTTGTGATTTTGGAACTGAGTATGTTGACACATCAGCATTTTCAACTTGTTGTAGGTCTAAGATTATGTTTGGTCTTATGATTCTTATTTTTTTGTATATTCCTATTGGAGCAATAGTTGAATCTTCGTCAGCTTTTAAGGTACAACCACGCACAACTAATCGGTCAATATTAAGATTATTTAGTGTAACTTTTCCTGATTCTACACAGTCAGCAATATATATTCCAATATTTCCGGAAGCCCCATCAATTGTAACATCGTTACATCTTATCATTGTATTGCCCTCAGGCAGAACATTATATATTCCCGGAGTGTCAATATAGTTTTGAATAAGATTATTCATTACAACTGCAAATTGACCTCTTGTGATATAATTTGCAGGTGTTAGATTACCATCAATTCCGTTCCAACCATTGTTTGAAACAACACCGGCGTAATATACCTTTGCCCAAGTTGCAATATTATTAGCATCTTTAAATTTTCCAAGACAACTAATATCATATAAACGGTTTTTTGAAGCATCAAAATATGTGTCATTAGATGGAACAACGTCAGCTTCTTCTACATGGATTTGGTATGCAGGAAGTAGGTCAAAAACTTGCGATAGAACTGTGAAACATTCTTGGAATGTGATATTGTTTTCAGGGTTCATATGCTTTTGGTCATCGCCGTTAAACGCACCCATTTCAAAAGCTTTTGCCATTGCAGAATAATACCATTTATCGCTCGAAACATCTGTATATTCTGAAATGTCACCTTCTTTTGAAACTACACAAGCACGTGTGATGATTGATGCCATTTGTGCACGAGTTATGTTTTCAGAAGGTCTAACTGTGTTATCCTCGTATCCTGATAGAATACCGTTTTTTACAGCATTTGTAATAGCAGTTTTAGTTGTTTCGTCAGCCGGCATATCGGTAAAAGAAACAGTTGCATCGGCAAAAACTGTAGTAGAAGCTAACACCATTGATGTAGCAAGTGCCACTGCCATAATATTAAATTTTTTCATATTATTATCTCCTTTAAAATAATATAATCAAAAAAATTATAACACAAATGGATAAAAAAGTCTAGTATTTTGTATAAATAATTGAAGTTTTGTTGACATTTTAATATACATTCTGTATAATATTTATAATTAATATGAAGAAGAGGAAGCAAGGTATTATGAGTAAAATGTATAAATTTTTAGCATTTGATTTTGGGGCATCAAGCGGGAGAGCAATTCTTGCAAAATTTGACGGAGAAAAGATTGTCTTAGAGGAAAAACATCGTTTTTCGAACGACCCTGTAACCGTAAATGGCGGTATGTATTGGGATGTTTTAAGACTTTTTCATGAAATAAAACAAGGGATACTAAAATGTGCCAATTCAGGAGATAAAGATATTGACTGTATTGGTATTGACACATGGGGTGTCGACTATGGTCTACTTGATAAAAACGGCAAACTTTTGGGAAATCCTCACCACTATCGTGATGAAAGAACAGAAGGAATGTATGAAGAAGCCTTTAAAAAGGTATCAAAGGAAGAAATATTTAAAAGTACAGGTATAGCATTTAACTGGTTTAATACTTTATTTCAACTTCTTTCTGAAAAGATGTCAGGCGATGTTACACTAGAAAATGCAAAAACACTTTTGTTTATGCCGGATTTGTTTAACTATTTTCTAACAGGCGAAAAAAGAACAGAATATACAATTGCATCAACTGCACAAATGCTTGATTCTAAAAACAGAACATGGGCAACGGAACTTTTGAAAAAATTGGATATTCCGACAGATATTTATGCTGATATGATTTATCCTGCCGAAAAAGTCGGAGTTTTAAAAGAGGAACTTGCAAACGAACTCGGTGTCGGAAGAATACCGGTTGTTTCTGTTGCATCTCATGATACAGGTTCTGCTGTTGCGTCTGTTCCTGTAACAGACGGGGAAGACTTTATCTATATTTCAAGCGGAACATGGTCACTTATGGGCGTGGAACTTGATGAACCAATGGTAACTGATGAGGCACTTTTACATAACTTTACAAATGAGGGTGGAGTTAATAAAACAATTCGTTTCTTAAAAAATATTATGGGCTTATGGCTTATCCAAGAATCCCGTAGGCAATGGGACAGAGAAGGAACACTATTATCCTTTGATGAACTTGAAAAACAAGCAAGAGAAGCGACTCCTTTTGCAAGTCTAATTGACCCTGACTATCACGAATTTCAAACACCGGGCGATATGCCAAAGAGAATTATGGAATATTGCAGAAAAACAGGTCAACACGTTCCTGAAACAAAGGGCGAGGTTATTCGTTGTATTGCTGAAAGTTTGGCGTTTAAATACCGTAGCACAGTTGAAGGTATGGAAGAGGTGACAGGCAAAAAGTATAATGTAATTAATATTGTGGGTGGCGGAATAAAAGATAAGATGATTTGCTCATTTACTGCAAATGCAACAAAGAGAAAGGTGTCAGCAGGCCCTGTTGAAGCCACAAGTATCGGAAATATTATAGTTCAAGGAATGGCAATGGGCGCAATCAAAGATTTGAACGAAGGACGAAAAATTGTTAAAAATTCCTTCCCTTGCGATACATATTTACCGGAGAATTCAGATGCTTGGGATAAAGCATATGAAAAATGGAAAGAAATTTGTACACTATAATAGGCATATCCAAAAAGGAAATCTCATAGTATTTACTGTGAGATTTTTTTTATTGGAGGAAATGCTATGCAGGTAGAAAAACAAGAAATTAATATAGGAAAAACTATTTTTGAAGGAGAAATCAAAACAAGTGCAGACGGTAAACTGATAGTACCTGATGTAAAACCCGACATTTTAAAAGTTTTGCAAGTCTTTGCAGAGCCATATTTATGCGAAAAAGTGATTGAGGACGGCAAGGTCACACTAAATGGCAAGACAAAAATTAATGTACTTTATCTGCCGGAGGGAGAAATTTGCAATGTTATGTGTCTTGATACAGTTTTTGACTTTTGCGAAACAATAAAAAATGCTGATTTTAGAGAAGATATGACACTTTGTGCAGTTTGTGATGTTGAAAAAGTTTCGTACAATCTATTAAATTCAAGAAAAATCGGTATTGAAGCAAACATTATAATTGATGTTTCTGTGCTTTCGTCAGAAAAAATACTTATGGTATCTAATGATGCCCTGGAAGATGCAGAAAAATTAAAGAAAACTATTCCATTTACCATTTCAGAAAGCTTTGGTGATTTTAAATTTAATATTACAGAAGACATAGAATTGCCACAAGGTATGAAAGTATGTGAGATACTAAAAACAGATATTTCAATCAGCGATAAGGAGTACAAAGCACTACCTGAAAAATTAGTTTTAAAAGGAAAACTGATTGCCGGTATTTTGTATCTTGATGAAAATAATAAGGTATCACATCTTGACTATGATATTCCGTTTACAGAGGTTTTTGAGATTAAGAACTTAAATGATGACAGTGAAATTGAAATTAACTATGAAATAGGGGAAACAACATCAAAAATTACAGGAGAAAACAGTATTTGTGTTTCTGCTAACGTTATGCCACAAGTGAAGGTTTCAAATTCGGAGGAAAAAGAGGTTCTGTGTGATTGCTATTTTTTGAATGATAAGTGTAATTTGACATATGAAACAATTAAGATGCAAGAAGTTTTATGTAGACCGAATTTCTCAACAGTTTTAAAACAACTTTTACAAAAAGAAGAAAAGTCACCGGATATTTTGGGGGTCTACAAAGTTCAAGCAAAACCTTGGATAAGTGATGCAACAATCCAAAATGGCAAGATAATGGTATCGGGAAAGGTTTTAATGTATGTTTTATACATAGCGGATAGCACGGATATGCCCGTCTGTGTGATTAAGGAAGAAGTTCCGTTTAACTATTCGGTAGAGTGCAGCGAAAAGGCAAGCAGCGACGACAAGGTTATTTTGGACGTTTTTTGTGAACATATTAGTTATACCATTAGTTCAAAAGAATCGGTTGAGGTAAGATGTGGACTTCAAATATCAGGAAAGGTGATAAAAATATTTGACGAAAAGGTGATTTCTGATGTAGAAACAGAAGCACTCGAAAGAAAGGATAGTGGAATAACAATTTACTTTATTAGGGGTGATGAGAGTATTTGGGATATAGGAAAAAATTATAATGTAAGACAAGAGGATATTCTCTTTGCAAATGAAATTGAGGGAGAAGTAAACTTAACAAAAGGCGAAAAATTAATAATTCCGATATCATAAACAAAAATAATGTGAACAGAATTTGATATTCTGTTCATTTTTTTGTAAAGAATTAGTGGTTTTTATATTGTTTTTTTCGCTTTTGTATAGTATAATATAATAAAATGGGTGGAGTTGGGTGATGAAATGATATTTAAAAACATTAATTACGATGTACAATCGGTATTAGAACGAGATCCTGCCGCAAGATCTTGGGCAGAGGTTTTCTTTTTGTATCCCGGTGTTTATGCTGTATTATGGCATAGAGTGGCCCATTTTTGTTACAAACACAATCTGAAATTTTTGGCGCGTTGGATTTCCCAAACTACACGATTTTGGACGGGTATAGAAATTCACCCGGGTGCAACAATTGGTAAAGGACTTTTTATCGATCACGGTATGGGCGTTGTAATCGGCGAAACCACTGTGATTGGTGATAATTGTACTATATATCAGGGTGCAACTTTAGGTGGTACGGGAAAAGAAAAGGGAAAACGTCATCCGACCATAGGGGACAATGTTATGATTGGATGTGGTGCAAAAATTTTAGGCCCTTTTACTGTCGGAGATAATTCTAAAATTGCCGCAGGAGCAGTCGTTTTGTCGGAAGTTCCTCCGAACTCAACCTGCGTTGGCGTTCCTGCCAGAATTACAAAACGAAAAGGTATAAAAATCGAACAGGATTTGGACCAAGTTACTATTCCGGATCCGGTTACATCACAGATTTGCACATTAAGCGTACATATTGCAAATCTTGAAAAGAAAATTAACGAACTTTCAAAAAATACAGAAGGGGTGGAAAAATGAGGATTTATAATACAATGACAAGAGAAAAACAAGAGTTTGTACCTATCACTCCGGGTGAAGTTAAGATGTATTCTTGTGGACCTACTGTCTATGATTATTTTCATATTGGAAATGCCAGACCGTTTATCATCTTTGATACAATGCGCAGATATTTGGAATATTTAGGATATAAGGTAACTTTTGTTCAAAACTTTACAGATATCGACGATAAGATGATAAATCGTGCTAATAAAGAAGGTATTACTGTAAAAGAACTTGGTGAAAGATTTATTGCTGAATACTTTAAAGACGCAGAAGCACTTGGAATAAAGAAAGCAACAATTCATCCAAAGGCTACCGAAAACATCGATGCGATAATTAATGTTGTAAAGACTCTTGAAGAAAAGGGTTATGCTTACAATGTAAACGGAAATGTTTATTTTAGAACAAAGAAGTTTGATAATTATGGAAAACTTTCACATCAGCCACTAGAAGAACTTGAAGCCGGTGCAAGAATTGACATAACAGACGACAAGGAAGACCCAATGGATTTTGCACTTTGGAAAGCGCAAAAACCGAATGAGCCTGCTTGGGAAAGCCCTTGGGGTATGGGAAGACCCGGTTGGCATATCGAATGTTCTGCTATGGTAAATAAATTCTTAGGCCCTACTATTGATATTCACTCAGGTGGTAAGGATTTGATTTTCCCACACCATGAAAATGAAGTGGCACAATCAGAGTGTGCTAATGGCTGCGAATTTGCAAATTATTGGATGCATAACGGATATATTAATATTGATAACAGAAAAATGAGTAAATCACTGGGAAATTTCTTTACTATTCGTGATATTACCGAAAAATATGAACCACAAGTTATAAGATTTTTTATGTTATCTGCACATTATAGAAGCCCTGTTAATTTCAGTGACTTATTAATGCAACAAGCAAAATCTTCGATGGAAAGAGTTAATACTTGTATTGAGAATTTGGAATTTTTGCTGTCATCAGCTAACGAAAAAGATGCAAATGATAACGAAAAGAAGTTGCAAGAAGATGTTAAAAATGCAAAAAAACGCTTTATGGATGCAATGGACGATGACTTAAATACGGCAGATGCAATTTCAGCAATATTTGACATAGTATCATCCGCAAATAAAAATTTGTCATTAGAGGGCGACAATTCAAAGGCCGTTATTGAAGAAACACTTGCAGCAATTCATGAACTTGGAAATGTTCTTGGTTTATTTGAAAAGGAAGAAAAAACAATAGACGCTGAAATTGAAGCATTAATTGAAGCGAGAAATAATGCAAGAAAAGAAAAGAACTGGCAAGAGGCAGACAGAATAAGAGATGAATTAAAAGCCAGAAATATTGAATTAAAGGATACACCAAATGGTGTAAAGTGGTCTTATATAAAATGACACAAATGAAAAAACCATCGGCATATTCGCCGCTTGTGCTTGCATATATCGGTGATGCCGTTTATGAAAAATTTACGCGTGAGAAACTTTTATCACTAAATCCCGATATGCCGGCACACAAGCTACATATTGAGAATGTGAAATATGTAAAAGCACACTCACAAAGCAACAGTGTTTCTTTTATCGAACCTATTTTGACAGAAGAAGAAATGGCAGTTTTTAAAAGAGGCAGAAATGCAAAATCACCTACAACACCTAAAAATGCAAATCTTATTGATTATAGGAGAGCAACAGGATTTGAGGCACTTATAGGGTATATTCATTTAAAAGGTGACGAAAAAAGACTTGGTGAAATAATGGAAATTGCGTTTTCAAACGCATTTACAGAGTAAATAAATTTGGAGGAGAATATAAATGGAAAAAAAACATGCTACCGAACTTGCAATAATTGCAAATAAGGTAAGAAAACTTGCCTTAACAGGTATTTACAGTGCAAAGGCAGGACACCCGGGTGGCTCACTTTCAATCGCAGATTTGCTTGCATATCTTTACACAGATGTGATGAATGTTGACCCTAAAAATCCTAAAATGGACAACCGTGATAGATTTGTTTTGTCAAAGGGACATACTTGCCCTGCACTATACGGAATGCTTGCAATTAAGGGGTTCTTTCCGGAAGAAGATATGAAGACTTTGAGAAAGACAAATAGTTATCTTCAAGGTCACCCTGATATGAAAAAGATTCCGGGGATTGATATGTCAACAGGCTCACTTGGTCAAGGTGTTTCAGCTGCCGGCGGAATGGCACTTGCAGCAAAACTTGACAAGAAAGATTACAGAGTTTATTCTGTACTTGGAGACGGAGAATTAGAAGAAGGACAAGTTTGGGAACAAGCAATGTTTGCAGCTCACTATAAACTTGATAACCTAACAATCTTCGTTGATAATAATGGACTTCAAATTGATGGTGACATCGAAAAGGTTATGAATCCGAATCCAATTGATAAAAAATTTGAAAGTTTTGGCTGGAATGTTGTTGTAGCCGATGCACACGATTTTGATTCATTGGAAAATGCAGTTAATATTGCAAAATCGACAAAAGATAAGCCAACAGCAGTTATTATGAAATCTATTAAGGGTAAAAATGTTTCCTTTATGGAAAATCAAGCAGGTTGGCACGGTGCAGCGCCTAATGAAGAACAGTACAATACTGCGATAGCAGAACTTGATGAAATTATTAAGAATTTGGAGGCGACATTATAATGGCTAAAAGAGCAACAAGAGAATCATACGGATTGGCACTTGCTGAAATAGGCAAAGACGAAAGAGTTGTCGTTTTAGATGCCGACCTATCAAAATCAACAAAAACAGAAATGTTCAAAAAAGCATATCCTGAAAGATTTATCAATATGGGTATTGCAGAATCAAATATGATGTGTGTTGCAGCAGGTCTTGCATCAACAGGCAAAATTGCATTTGCATCAAGCTTTGCAATGTTTGCGGCAGGTAGAGCATTTGAACAAATCAGAAACTCAATAGGATACACAAAACTTAATGTTAAAATTGGTGCAACTCATGCAGGTATATCGGTAGGCGAAGACGGTGCATCTCATCAATGTCTGGAAGATATTGCACTAATGAGAACAATTCCTGATATGGTAATTTTAAATCCTGCTGACGATTTGGAAGCACAACTTGCAGTAAAGGCGGCTTATGAATATGAGGGCCCTGTTTATATGCGATTTGGAAGACTTGCAGTTAACGATATTAATCCTGCTGATTATAAGTTTGAAATCGGAAAGGGTGTAGAACTTAAACCGGGAACAGATGTAACAATAGTTGCAACAGGTCTTATGGTTGAAAAGGCAATCGAAGCTTCCGATATGCTTGCAAAAGAAAACATCTCAGCAAGAGTTATTAATATTCACACAATTAAGCCTATTGATAAAGATATATTAATTAAGGCAAGTAAGGAAACAGGCGCTATTGTAACTGTTGAAGAACATTCAATTTATGGTGGCTTGGGAAGTGCCGTTTCAGAAGTTGTATCAGAAAATGCACCATGTAAGGTTAAGATGATTGGTACAGAAAAATTTGGTATGTCAGGCGCTCCGTCAGAACTTTTAGAAATATATGGTCTAACAGCGGAAAACATAGCAAATAAGGCAAAAGAAATAATCAAGAATAAATAATAAAAACCACGCAGATGCGTGGTTTTTTGTGTGGTGTTGTTACCAATTAAAGCTTGTATTTTTTCCATCTACACTTGGTGTCGGAATCTCGTCTTGTGTTGGTGTAAAGCCTGTGCTACCGCCGTCAATTGTCGGGGCGCTTACAGTAATCACATCAAAAATTTCCGTTATTTCAATACTCGGTTTTCTGTATTTTTTCATATTATTCAGCAACCTTTCTTAATGTCGGCTCATCAATGCTGACCTTTTTAGCCTTTGACCAAATAACTGTGTTATCGTCTAATTTTATGTAAGATTTTCCCACAAAGAAAACATCGCTGTATCCATCGGGAATGTTGTTTAGCGTTGCGCCGAAGGTGTCGCCCGATTTGATTGGATTTTCCACAGCGGAATATTCCACCTTTGCCATGCTTGCAGATGTATTAAAAAGATGTAACGGAATGAATACCGTTCCGAAGGTGTCAACAGTATCGTTGCTGTTTATATTTACATGAGAAATGAACTTTATCGAATCATCGGTGCATTTGCTGTCTGTAATCGCAAGCGAGGTCGGCTCTGATAATTCAGGGGTTGTGTTATAAAAGGCTCTTAAATAAGGATAACCTTCGTTAATACCTTCTGAAATTGCCCAAACATTGTCAAAGTCCCAAAGAGAATAGGTACTTTGTAATTTCAATTGTTCTAATGTTCTGAGCCCCCTTAATATAGCGCCATTTTTGTCATAGACTGTATTTGTGGTAGTGTTGGAAAAATAGCAGGAAACTATGTTATAGTTGTCGACATCACTATTGGATACTTGAAAACCATCATATGGGTCAGTACGTGTTGTTATCACATAACAATTCTCTACTTTTCCACCATTGGCACGCTCGCCCAATAGAGTTCTAAATACATTTTTTGCATAACAGTTTTTTACTATTCCACTATTATAACCGCTAATAGGACTTGAAGCTATGTTTGTATAATTCAGATTTGCATAACATTCTGAAATCGTACCACCGTTCCCCCCTGAGATAGCACCAAATAATGGTTTATAGCAATCGCTGTATGTGCTGTATTTAGGTACGTCTTCTTTTATGTAAACATCAGAATAACATTGAGTGAGTAATCCATTATTAAAAGATACAATTCCACCAATAAAAATGTAATAATACCGCGTAGAACCTAGATAATTATAGCACGTGCAACAACAATCTTCCTTATTCGAAAGGCATAGTCGTCCTCTAATATTACACTTTTTAATTGTTCCAAAATTGTAAGTTGCCAAAACTGCACCATTAACATAATTATCAGTTTCTACCGATAAGTCATAAATATTTCCATAATTATTTCTTATTAGCGTTCGATAAGTATTAGTTATTTTATGATTATTGCCATTTATTGAACCTGTAAAATTGTTTTCGTCATTGCATATCGTTTGATATTCATTATCTAAAACAATATCTGAAATCAAACTATAATTCTTATTAGGGTAATTGTCAATTTCTTGAAACTGTTCTTGTGTTTCGATTTGATATGGATTTTCCACAGTGCCGTCACCACCTGCGAATGGGCCGGAGCTTGCATATGTTGGCAAATTAGCCATTACAATTACCATAATTGTAGCTAAAAATAAAGTCAGTTTTTTCTTTTTCATAACTAATTATTTCCTTTCTTTTCATAAAATATTACAAAATTACAATTAAATATTCTTATATTTCATATTATATGCAAATATTTTATAATTGTCAAGTGTTTTTATGAGATAATAAACAAGGGGTGAGTGTGTGAAGAATTTGAAACTTATTCGTGTTACAAAGGATTATACTCAATTAAAAGTACAAATGAATACGGGGATAAATCAAAGCATATTGTCAAAATATGAATCGGGAATTTTGTTGCCGTCAGCCGAAAATTTGGTAATACTTGCAAAGTTTTATAATACAAGCGTAGATTTTTTATTAGACCTCACCGACGAACAACAGCCTTACCCTCGAAAAAGATAAAGCCAAAACACACCTAAATGTCAATCTTTTTTTGTAAAAATATTGAAAATTCGAAAAAAATAGGAGGTATAAAAATTTTTTTTATAAGATAGTTATTATGCTTTCGTCATAATAGCCTTTTTTTGATGGGGATTCATCGGGTTTACCTATTGTGATTAGAGCAAAAGGAATAGACAAAATATCAAAAGTTTCTTTAAAACTTGTTATTAGGTTTTCTCTTGGAAAAATTCCACACCAGCAAGAACCATAGCCAAGTTCATATGCAGACAGCATAATATTTTGGGTTACAGCACCGCAGTCTTGTGGGAAGAAACCTTCTGCAACAGGGCCTTGGCGTTCAGGCTTTGCACAAACCAAAATCGCAATAGATGCAGTATCTAAGTGCCTTGCGTGTGGGTGAATTTGTCTTGCTTTTTCTTTTGATTCCATGCTTTTTAAAACATAGAATTCCCATGGCCTAGTGTTACAAGCACTTGGTGCGTGCATTCCTGCCTCTAACATTTTTTTTATATCGTCTTTTGGAATTTCAAAATCTTTAATATATTTTCGTATGCTTTGTCTTTTTAAAATAGTTTCGTTAACTGTCATTTTCTTGCCCTTTCAAACATTATTATAAAATAATAATATATTAAATATTAAAAGCTGTCAAGCATTTGTAAATAATACCAAAAAAAATGCTAAAACAAGTTGAATTTGTATGAAATTTGTGATAAAATAAATGTTAATATTTATTTTGTTGGGGGAAGAAAATTGAATCCTATAATTGAAATAAAAAATTTGCGAAAAGAGTTCGTTTCGGGTGATAAAAAGGTTGTTGCCCTAGATAATATCAACCTAAACATTCAAAAGGGTGATATTTATGGTATTATCGGACTTTCAGGAGCAGGTAAAAGTACATTGGTGCGTTGTATAAATTTTCTTGAAGTGCCTACAAGTGGTCAAGTCATTTTTGAGGGAAAGGATTTGCAAACACTTTCAAAAAAGGATTTACTTCTTGCAAGACGTTCTATGGGAATGATTTTTCAACGTTTTAATCTTTTAGCGCAAAGAACAGCACTAAAAAATATTTGTTATCCTATGGAGATTGCAGGAATATCAAAGGCTGCGGCGAAGAAAAGAGCCCTTGAACTTTTGGAGGTAGTGGGGCTTCCGGATAAGGCGAATTCCTATCCTGCACAATTATCAGGTGGTCAAATGCAAAGAATTGCAATCGCAAGGGCATTGGCGACAAATCCACAAGTATTATTATGCGATGAGGCAACAAGTGCGCTTGACCCGAATACAACTAATCAAATTTTAGAACTTTTAAAAGAGATTAATCACATAATGGGCGTTACGATAATCGTAATTACTCACGAAATGAGAGTAATCGAACAAATTTGCAACAGAGTTGCGGTAATTGACCATAGCAATATCGTTGAAGAAGGTTTTGTTAAAGATGTATTTTTAAGACCACAATCCACTATTGCTAGAAACTTAATTTTACCTAAGGGTGAGGCAATTAAAAACTTTGAAGGAAAAAGATGTATTAGGATTGTTTTTGATGGCAACTCATCATATGAACCTATTATCTCAAATATGACACTTGAATCAAGGGCTGCCGTTAATATTATGTTTGCAAACACTAAGAATATTGATGGCAAAGCTTTTGGAGAGATGGTTATACAACTTCCGCCGGAAGAAGCCGCTGCAACTAGGATTTTGGACTACTTAGAAAGTGCAAATATTTTCTATAGGGAGGAAGACTATGCTGAATGATGCTAATTTATGGGCTTTGATGGGTCAAGGTATTTTAGAAACACTTTATATGGTTATCGCATCTACATTACTTGCATACATAATAGGACTTCCGTTAGGACTCATTCTGTGCGTGACCGATAAAGATGGTATTTGCCCTGTAAAATGGCTTAATGCCATTTTAGGATTTATAGTAAACTTCACAAGGTCAGTTCCTTTTATTATCCTTCTTGTTGCATTAATTCCATTTACAAGAGCGATAGTTGGAACATCACTTGGCTCAACCGCTACGATAGTGCCGCTATTACTAGCTGCTGCACCATTTATCGCAAGAATGGTTGAATCATCTATTAAAGAAGTTGATAAAGGTGTTATTGAGGCTGCTCAATCGATGGGTACGCCCACTATAAAAATCATAACAAAGGTTTTAATTCCTGAAGCAATGCCGTCGCTTATTATTGGCGCAGCTATTGCAATCACAACAATTCTTGGCTATTCTGCTATGGCAGGATTTGTAGGCGGTGGCGGTCTTGGAACGATTGCTATTAACTATGGATATTACAGATACCAAGAAGATGTTATGTTAATCACGGTCTTATTGCTTGTGGTAATCGTTCAGATTTTCCAAGAAATCGGAATGAGAATTGCAAAGCATATAGATAAAAGAATTAAATAAAGGAGAGTAAGAGTATGAAAAAAATCTTATCACTACTTCTTGCTGCGTCAATGACTTTGGCAGTTACATCATGTGGCAAAAAAGCAGAGGACAGCAAGGTAATCAAAGTCGGTGCAAGCGTTACACCGCATGCAGAAATTCTTGAGGTTGCAAAGGAAATTCTTGCAAAAGAGGGTTATGACCTTCAAATCACAGAGTTCAACGATTATGTGCAACCAAACACAGCTGTTGAAAGTGGCGAACTTGTTGCGAACTATTTCCAACATCAACCATATTTAACAGATTTTAATGCAGAACAAGGTACACATCTTGTTGCAGTTGCTCCTATTCACTATGAACCATTTGGTTTATATCCGGGAAAAACAAAGACAATCGAAGAAATTGCTGATGGTGCTTCAATCGCTATTCCAAACGATGGCACAAACGAAGCAAGAGCATTACTTCTATTACAAGCACAAGGTCTTATTAAGTTAAAAGACGATATCGGACTTACTGCTACAAAGATTGATATAGTTGAAAATCCAAAGAATATCGATATTAAAGAAATTGATCCTGCACAACTTGCAAGAGCTCTTGAAGATGTAGATATGGCGGTAATTAACGGTAACTATGCAATTCAAGCAGGACTTAAAGTTGATAAAGATGCAGTTGCTATCGAAGATAAGGATTCAGAAGCCGCTACAACATATGCAAACATATTAGTTGTTAAAGAAGGCGATGAACAAAACGAAGGCGTTCAAGCACTTGTAAAGGCTCTTCAAAGCGAAGAAGTTAAGAAGTTCATTGAAGAAAAGTATGAAGGCTCAGTAGTTCCAATGTTCTAATATAATAAAAAATCACTTGCAAAATGCAGGTGATTTTTTTATAGGCAAAAAGAAAGAGTGCTTATATTAAGCACTCTTTCTTTTTAGGATTTATTATGAATTATTTTTTTATATGGTCTTTTGCACTCTTTGCAACAATTCCACAGAGTGCAAATAGTGCGATTGCGTTAGGTAATACCATAAAGTTGTTGAACATATCTGTAAGTTCCCAAACTAAATCGTTTGATAGACAAGAACCTGCAAAAATGAATACCAACGCTATTACAGAATAAATAGGTGTTGATTTTTTACCAAATAAATATTCAAAGTTAATTTTACCAAACAAGTTCCAACCTAATATAGTTGAGAAAGCAAAGAATAATAAGCAAATTGCAATGAACTTGTTACCAATGCTATCACCCATAATGGTGGAGAAGGCAACTTGCGCCATATTTGTTTTAACAAGAGTACCGATTTCTGCGTTTTGTTTAAGTAGTTCCGGAGTTGAAAGTGGGCCATTGCCTGCATAAAGTGTTGAGATAACAACTATTGCTGTCATAGTTAAAACTACAAATGTATCAATAAATACACCAATCATTGCTGAAATACCTTGTTCGTGAGGTGAACTTACATTTGCAAGAGCGTGTGCGTGTGGAGTTGAACCCATACCGGCTTCATTTGAGAACAAGCCACGCTTAGCACCTTGGCTGACTGCTGCCATAATCGCAGCCCCAATACTGCCACCTAAAATTGCATCAGGTTTAAACGCATATTTGAAAATAAAAGCAAATGTTTCAGGAATATATTGAATTCTTGCTATGATTACAACTAAACCACCGATTAAGTAAAGACCTGCCATAATAGGAACAAGTTTTTCTGTAACAGATGCAATTCTTTGAACGCCACCAAGTAAAATAAAGGCAGCAATTACAACTAAGACAAGCCCCATAACCCATGTTGGAATACCGAATGCATTTTGACAAGATTCACCGATTGAATTTGATTGAACCATTGCACCCATAAAACCAAGAGCAAGAATTGCAGCAACAGAGAAGAAACCTGCCAAAAATTTACCAAAACCACCCTTAAAGGCATTTCTTATGTAGTAAACAGGACCACCTGTTACCGAGCCGTCAGGATATTTAATTCTCGTTTCTTGTGCTAAAACTGCCTCGGCATAGATTGTTGCCATACCTAAAAATGCGATAATCCACATCCAAAAGATAGCGCCAGGGCCACCGATTAGGATAGCGCCGCAAGCACCGACGATATTACCTGTACCAACTTGTGCGGCAATCGCAGTTGCTAATGCTTGGAATGAACTCATGCCGCTTTTTTGTTTTCCACCATTAAGAGTGAAGTTACCGAAAACTAACTTCATACCTTCTCCAAAACAACGAACTTGAACGAACTTTGTTTTGATTGAGAATAAAACACCCATACCTACAAGAAGAATAATCAAAATGTAGTTAGATAGGTAAGTGTTGATGTTTGCTACGATTGGTAGCAAAGTGTCTTGAAATGATTGTAAGATGTTTTCCATAGTGTATTTATTCCTTTCATAAAAAAATCAGAGTCCATACGGAAACTCTGAAAAAAACAAACTAAATTGCTCTGTCCTTTTGCCTGAGAGATTCGGAAAAATCCTTGCACCTTCGGCATTCAACTTAATGAATTCTCCAGAGAGTCCTCCATCACCTGTTTACCAGATGATTTCGTTGGAAATAATATTAAATACCAATATAGTATATCAAACTTTGCTTCTTGTGTCAACAAATTTTGACATTTTTTTAAAAATGAGTAAAAAAACCAGTATTGTGACACTACATACAGAAAAAGAACTGCCAAGAAAAAAACTGCGAGAAAGTCTAATTTCGCTATTATTAAATACAGTTTTTGCGTGTGGAAGCAGGTAGATAAATCCCAAAGTATAAAGTGTAGAAATCAAACTCTGTAACACTTTTCCTAAAAAATATGGTGTTAGTTTTAAACTGTATTTTGAGGTGACCGACATTACTTGAAGATGCACACAAAATCCCGAAAAACCAACTGCAAAGGAAGATAGCAAAAGTTTTGATGTGAGAGGAATATTAAGCTCACTTATTTTTTGCGTACCACCTGTCATTTCAAGAAGTGAAGTTAGCATTGCGTCAAGCATATCATTTGAAATAAGAGTAGTAATAATGTTTGTCACAGTAAAAAAGAAGATAATAGAACCACAAACTGTCAGTATGCTGTTTATCGAATTTGATAATACAGTAGAAAATATTTCTGAAATGCTTTTAGTGCTTGTGCCAATATTAGAGTATGGTGCAGAATATGAGTTTTTATTGTAAAACCTAAAAAGTATGCCGACTGTTATTGCAGACAAAATATGCGCAAAATACAAAATTACACCGATTTTTTTGTCAAAATATATAGATGAACCTATTGCCCCTAGGATAAATAACGGCCCTGAGTTATTGCAAAAGGCCAAGAGTCTTTCTGTTTCGCTTTTGGAAAGATATCCTGATTCATAAAGCTGACACGCCGTCACGCTTCCTAACGGATAACCGCTTATTATTCCTAAAACAAAAGCACACGAACCATTTTCGTTGATGTTGAAAAGTGGTTTCATAATCGGTTTCAAAAGCTTTGAGAGTGTTTTTGCAAAGCCTGAATATATTAAAAGCCCTGAGCAAACAAAAAATGGAAAAAGCGATGGAATAATCACTTCATAGCAAGAATCTAATGCTTTTTTTGAATATAGTATGGTGTTTTCAGGATAGACAATAATCAGTATCGTAATAATAACAGTAAAAAGTTTTAAAAAAAAGTTTTTCATATAATAACCCCCATACTAACAATATGACATTTAGAGGAAAAATATAGCATATAATTTTTTGGGGGAGGGGAAAATATGAACGGAGCAAAAATACTAAGTGATTGCCTTGATGTGAGCATCGAAAATATAGCAGATATCCCAAAAGTTACGCTTTTAGGAAAAGAACAGTTTATGGTTGAAAATTTTGCTGCATTAGCCGAGTACAAGAAGGAAAACATCAAACTAAAATGTAAAAACTGTTTGATTGAGATTATAGGCAGTAATTTTGAGATAAAGGCAATAAATGAAGGAATAATCAGCGTTCTTGGCAGAATTGATAGAGTGAATTTGATATAAAAGGGAGGATTTTGAAATTGTTTTTAATAAAAATCTTCCATTTTTTATTTGGATATGTTATACTGTCTATAATGGGGGATAGTAAAGAAAAGTTTATTACCGATGCGATTAATACTAATATTAGTATTCAAGACCTGGCAGAAAGTGACGGAAAATATATTTTAGAAGTATCCTTTTCCGATTACTTAAAACTAAAAAAAATAACAAAAGACCTTGAAGTCATTAAGAAAGCAGGATTTCCGTTTTTTTTAGAAAAACTAAAAAAGAGAAAAGGTCTGATTTTTGGATTTTCAATTTGTATTTTATTGATTATTATCGGTTCGCAGTTCATTTGGACAATCGAATATGACGGCGATACAGATTGTAATATGGTGGATTTGGAAAATGCAGTAAAAATTTCAGGACTTGAAATTGGAAAAGCAAAGATGTTTCTTGATAAGCCACTTGATATGAAAAATACAATTTTGAATAATACAAAGGATATTTGTTGGTGCTTTGTATATATTAAAGGTACAAAAGCAGTGGTTAAGGTTAGAAAAAATGTTATCCCCAAGCAAGTGGTATCTATAAAAGAGCCTTGTGACCTTATTGCAACTCGTGACGGAGTTATAAAAAGGGTAATTGCAAAAAAAGGAAGAAAACTTGTGTCGACAAATGATGCGGTTTCGGTAGGAGATACGCTCATTTCAGGAACTTTCGATTTTGAAAATGAAGCAGGATATCAAACTCATTCATTAGGAACGGTTGAGGCATACACAAAACATATCTTAACAAAAAAATTCAAGCAAAATTACATATACAAATTTTATACGGGAAGAAAAAGGCATCTTTTTACACTGAATGTGTATAAGTGGAAAATCCCACTATATTTAAAGAAGAGAATTAATTACGATAACTATGATGAAGAAGAAAACACCTATGATAGTACAATAGGGATTTCCTTAAATCATCGAATTTTATTGGAATATAAAGAAGTAAAAGAACCAATTTCGGAAGAAACGACGATTGAACTTGCAAAAAACGAATTGGAAAAAGAAATTTCAAGTGAGCTTTCAGAGGGTGCTACAATGCTCTCAAAGGAGTATAAAACCGAGAAAATTGACGAAAATACCATTAAAGTTACATTGATAATGAATTTTATAGAAAATATAGCAACAGAAAAACAAATTGAAGAGGTGACATTGATTGAACCAAAGAATAGTGAATCTGCCGCAGGAGATTGATTTGCCCAGCCTGTTTGGTAGTTTTGATTCTAATATTAAACTTTTAGAAAAGGGTTTTGATGTAGGAATTACATCAAGAGACGGTGTTGTAAAAATTGCCGGCGAAGAGGATAATATCGACAAAGCGGGAGAAGTTTTAAATACATTAATTCAAATAATTCTTCGAGGAGAAGATTTAGATGAACAGAAAATTCTTTATGCAATTACAATGGTTCAAGAAAATGGCGGAGCAGATTTGTCGCTTTTAGGTGATGACTGTGTGGCGATAAATCATAAAGGTGCACCGATAAAAACAAAAACGCTCGGTCAGCAAAAATACATTGAAGCAATCGATAAAAATACTATTGTTTTCGGAATAGGCCCTGCCGGAACAGGAAAAACTTATCTTGCAGTTGCAAAGGCAGTTACAGCCTTAAAAAGTAAAGAAGTTAGCCGAATTATATTAACAAGACCTGCGGTTGAAGCTGGTGAGAAATTAGGATTTTTGCCGGGAGATTTACAAAATAAGGTTGACCCATACCTAAGACCTTTGTATGACGGTATGTATGAAATGCTCGGTGGTGAAGGTTTTGCAAGATATCAAGAGCGTGGTATGATTGAAGTTGCACCCCTTGCATATATGCGTGGAAGAACACTTGATAATGCCTATATTATCCTTGATGAAGCACAAAACACAACTCCCGAACAAATGAAGATGTTTTTAACTCGTATTGGTTTTGGGTCAAGAGCAATAATTACAGGTGATATAACACAAATTGACCTACCTGACGGAAAAAAATCAGGGCTTAAAGTTGCCCAAAGAGTGTTATCTAATATTGAAGGAATTTCTTTCTCTATCTTTACGGAGAAAGATGTTGTAAGACACCCACTTGTTCAAAAGATAATTAAAGCATATGAAAAATACGATACCGAACAGCAGGAGAAAAAGAGAAAGAATGACAGAAATAATACTGGAAAACAATCAAGACGAAATTTTGATAGATAAAGAAATAGAGGAAACTATTAAAATCGTTATTTTGAAAACTCTTGAATATGAAAATTGTGATTTTTCGGCAGAAGTAAGTGTCACAATTGTCGGAGATGAAGAGATACAGGAAATTAATAAAGAGCAAAGGGATATTGACAGAGTTACAGATGTCTTGTCTTTTCCTATGTTGTACTTTGATGAAAATGGCGATATAATAGATAGTGATTATGATTTAGACGGTGAGAATATTTTGCTTGGAGATATCGTAATAAACGCAAAGCGTGCAAAAGAGCAAGCAGAAGAATTTAATCATAGTTTTAAAAGAGAAATGGCGTTTTTGACAGTCCATTCTATGCTACACCTTTTAGGTTATGACCATGTTGATGATATAGAAGGCGAAAAAATAATGTTTGGAAAGCAAGAAGAAATACTAAATTTGCTTGGAATTACAAGAGGATAATATGAGTTTTTATCATGCCTTTGAGGGAATTTGGAACACAATAAAAGAGGAATCGCATTTGAGATTTCATATTTCGCTTGCGATTTTGATTACGATATTTGCGTATTTTTACGGAATAACAAAATCCGAGTGGGCAATTCTTTTCTTGACCATTGGAGCGGTTATTTCATCTGAAATAATAAACACCGCCATAGAAAGAACGGTAGACACTGCAACCAACGAGATTTTGCCGCTTGCAAAACGTGCAAAAGATGCAGGTGCAGGTGCGGTATTGGTGCTTTCAATAACTGCAATAGTTGTGGGTTTTTGCCTATTTGGAAATGTGGATAGAATAATAAATACATTAACTTTAATTTTTACAAGCCTAAAAATATTAATTCCGTGCATTATTTTGGGAGTTTTGCTTTTAGTGTTTGTAATATTCGGAGGTACAAATGACAGATAAATTTAAATCAGGTTTTGTTTCAATTATTGGTATGCCAAATGTTGGAAAGTCAACACTTTTGAATGCGTTGGCAGGTCAAAAAATTGCGATTATTTCTGACAAACCACAAACTACAAGAAATAAAATTCTTGCAATTTACACAGATAGCGAGCATCAAATTGTATTTACCGATACACCGGGCATTCATAGACCACATAATAAACTCGGCGAATATATGGTTAAAGTTGCAAATGAGTCTATGTCAGAAATGGATATCATTCTTTTTGTCGTTGATGCCACTAAGAAAATATCGGAGCAGGAACGTGAAATTGCAAAATCCATAAATAAAACAGGCTCAAAATCTATCCTTGTTTTAAATAAGGTTGATGCGATAAATAAAGAGGATTTACTTCCTATGATTGCAGATTATTCAGCAATTAATAATTTTGATTCTATTGTCCCGATAAGCGCAAAAACAAGAAACGGCGTAGAAATTTTACTTGAAGATATGAAAAATATGATTCCGGAAGGGCCACAATTCTATGATGAAGATATGGTAACAGACCAACCGGAAAAACAAATTGCAGCAGAAATTATTCGTGAAAAACTTTTGTGGTATCTCGATAAAGAAGTTCCGCACGGTATTGCGATAGAAATTGAAAAAATGCAAGAACTTCCCGATATTACAAAGATTTATGCTGTAATCTATTGTGAAAAGGGAAGTCATAAAGGCATTGTTATAGGCAAAAATGGCGAGATGCTTAAAAAAATCGGTCAAAAAGCAAGAGTGGATATAGAAAAAATGTTAGACCAAAAAGTTTATCTGGAACTTTGGGTAAGGGTAAAAGATGATTGGCGAAATTCCGAAAGAATGTTAAAAAATTTCGGATTTGAGGAATAACCAAAAAGTGACAGTATAATTAGCAAAAAAAGACTCACCCTAACTAAAAAGGGGGAGTAAAAAATGAATTTTGAGGATATATCTTGGAACGCATTTAAAAAAACAGGTGATATCGATGCATTTCTTTTGCATAAGGAACTTGAAAACAAGAGGATAAAAGAATGGAAACAGTCAAAACAAGAGGGATTGTCGCAAGAAAAGCAGAATACGGCGAAGCAAACTGTATATTAACAATTTTCACAGAAGATTTTGGGACTGTTTCGGCTATATGTTATGGCGTTAAAAGCAAAAAAAGTCAATTAAAAAGCGCATCGCAAATTTTGTGTTATTCCGAATTTGTTTTGGTAAAAGCTAAGGGGAATATGTTTCGTGTAGAGTCGGCTGATATTATTGAAGCCTTTTATCCTATTTCGGAAGATATCGTAAAATTATCTCTTGCAAACTACTTTTTAGATATTTTGCGTGATAATTTTGATGAAAATGATGGAGAAAGTTTAAGACTGCTTCTTACAAGTTTGTATTTTTTAGCATATAAAGATATAAATATTAAAATTGTAAAGGCGGTTTTTGAACTTAAACTTATGCAGCTTTCAGGCTATGAACCTAATTTATCAGGCTGTATTCATTGCGGTGATAACGATACGGTAGCATTTGATTTTTCAGGCGGCATGGTATGCGAGAAATGTAAGAATTCGGGTATGATAAATATTTCAAAAGATGTGAAAAATGCAATGGATTATATTTTAAATTCTGAAATAAAGAAAATTTTTTCGTTTTCTGTTTCGGAAAGTGTAGAGAAAACAATTTCGCTTATTACCGAAGGATATCTGCTCGGGAAAAGCGAAAAAAAATATAAATCTTTAGACTACTATAGAAAAATGATATAAGGAGATGTACATATGCAAAGACGAGACAAACATAACTATTACCTAGACATTGCACAAACGGTTGCAGAAAGGGGAACTTGCCTTAGACGAAATTACGGAGCAATAGTCGTAAAAAATGATGAAATTATTTCAACCGGCTATGTCGGAGCACCGAGGGGCAGAAAGAATTGCAGCGATATGGGAGTGTGCATAAGACAAAAACTTCAAATTCCAAGAGGCGAAAGATATGAGATGTGCAGAAGCGTTCATGCAGAAGCAAATGCTATTATTTCGGCATCAAGACATGAACTTATCGACTCTACTTTATATCTGGTTGGATTAGAAGCAACAGACGGAACTATTGTAGAGGGAAGTTGCTGCTGCTCTATGTGCAAAAGAATGGTTATTAATGCGGGTATTAAAACGGTAATAATCCGTGATACCAAGGACGAGTTTAGAGAAATTCCTGTTCAAAATTGGATTGATAACGACGAGAGTTTGGACGGAACAAAAGGGTACTAAAAAAAAATAAAAAAAAATAGAAAAAAATGCTTGATTTTTTAGTATTAATATGATAAAATAGTTAGGTATTATGTATTAAATTATTCGGAGGTGAACATTATGCCTAACATTAAATCAGCTAAGAAGCGTGTTTTGGTTATCAAAAAGAAAACTCTTATTAACCAAATGCACAAAACAGCACTTAAAACAGCTGTAAAGAAGTTTGAAGTTGCTGCTGATAACAAAAATCTTGACGAAGCAAAAGTTCTATTTAACGATGCTGTTAAGAAACTTGACCAAGGTGTAAAACAAGGTATTCTTCATAAGAATACAGCTGCAAGAAAGAAGTCACAACTTGCTTTGAAACTTGCAAAAATCAACGCATAAGAAAAGGTCGCAATAGCGACCTTTTTGATTTTAAAAATTATTTGGTTTTCTAAGAAAAGAGGAATCTGTATATGAAAAGAATTGTTACAATTCAAGATGTATCGTGTTTTGGAAAATGCTCACTGACTGTGGCGCTTCCTATTATTTCTGCTATGGGAGTTGAGGCTGCAATTTTGCCAACTGCAATTTTGTCAACTCATACAGGCGGATTTAAGAACTTTACATTCCACGATTTATCAGATGACATAACAAAAATATTTGACCATTGGAAAAGTGAAAACATTGATTTTGATGCTATATACACAGGATACTTGGGCTCATTTGAACAGATTGACCTTATGAAAGATTTTATCGATAAGAAATCAAAAAATACAGTTGCATTTGTAGATCCTGCTATGGCAGATAACGGAAAACTTTATACAGGATTTACACCTGAATTTGCAAAGCATATGCTTACTCTTTGTGAAAAGGCAGATATTATAGTTCCAAATATTACAGAGGCATCTTTTATGCTTGGTATTCCTTACATTGAAGAAGGCTACGACAAAAAATATGTCGAAGATATTTTAAAAGAATTTGCAAAACGTGGTGTTAAAAAAGCAGTATTGACAGGTGTAAGTTTTGAACCTGATAAGTTGGGTGTTGCAATGTATGACAGCGAAAAAGATGAGTTTTTCTATTATTTCAATGAAAAAATTGATGCAAAATTCCACGGAACAGGCGATATTTTTGCATCTGTTACAGTCGGTGGTATTATGAGAGGCTTAGACCTTAAAGATGCGTTAAAACTTGCAGCAGACTATACTGTTGAATGTATTAAAATAACAATTCCTGATAAGGAAAAACATTGGTACGGCGTCAAATTTGAAGAGGCAATACCTTTCCTTGTAGGCCGTCTTAAATAATTATATAGGTAACTTTCAAATTGAATGAAAGTTACTTTTTTTTTATTTCCATCATACTATAAATAGTAGAGGTGATATAGGTATATGGAATATAATAGAATAGCGGCGGTAGAGTATGCTAAAAAATGGGCATATAGAAGAAATCCGAAATATTATGATTTCGAAGATTTAGGAGGAGACTGCACAAATTTTGCATCTCAAGTTTTATATGCCGGAAGCGGAGTTATGAATTATACAAAAACATTTGGTTGGTATTATATCAGCCTAAATGATAGAGCACCTGCGTGGACGGGAGTTAATGAACTTTATAGGTTTTTAATTAATAATAGAGGAGCAGGCCCACAAGGAGTACTTATAGACCTTGACAAAATAGACAATGGTGATATAATTCAGTTGAAATTCAGAGAGGGAAAAAATTTTGACCACTCGCCTGTTGTAGTTGATAAAGGGATAGGAACACCTGATACAATTTTGCTTGCAGCACATTCAAGAGATGTTGATTGCAGACCGCTTTCGACATATGTGTATTATGGTATTAGACCAATTCACATATATAATGTTGGAAACTAAAAAATACCCCTAGCAAATAGGGGTATTTATATTACTTTAAAGTTCCCACAACAACACGGTCATTTTCACATAAGTCTTTTATTACTTTTATGTTTTCAAAGTTTTCGCTCATCAATCCGGATACTTCTTCGGCTTGGTCATATCCAATTTCAAAAGCAAGCATACCACCTTGATTTAGTATGCTAGGCGCAATCTCACAAATTTTTTCGTAGAAAATAAGACCGTTTTCTCCACCATCAAGTGCCAAATGAGGCTCAAACTCTTTAACCTCTTTTTGAAGAGTTGGAATAATACTGCTTTTTATATATGGTGGATTTGATGTGATAACATCGAATTTTCCTTTCGGCATTTGTTTTAGAATATCTAATTTTTCAAATGTTGCTCTTTTTTCAAGAGATAGTTTTTTACAATTTTTAATAGCAATATTTAGTGCATCACTACTTATATCAATGCCTGTAATATAGGCGTTTTTTTTAAAATGGGCGACTGAAAGGGGAATACAGCCTGTTCCCGTGCCGATATCCAGTAGCGAAAAATCGGTTTTTGGAGAATGTTCAATCACATATTCCACAAGTGTTTCGGTGTCTGCTCTTGGAATTAGTACAGATTTTGAAACAAAAAATTCAAGTGACATAAACTCTTGAGTACCTAATATGTATTGTAGCGGTTCACATTTTATTCGTCTTGAAATAAGGTCATAAATTTTGTTTTTATCACTTTCACAAACTATTTTGTCCTGATTTAACATTAAGTCTGTTTCTGTAATATTTAAAGCATATTTAATAATCTGATGTGCTTCAAAAACAGGATTATCATTATTTGAAAGACGCAGTTTTGAAACTGCGTCTTTTATTATTTCTCGTATTACCATTTATCTTCTTCCTTATTTTCGGGGATAACTGCTTTTATTGATGTAATTGCGACTTCAATTTGTGATTCGTCAGGCTCACGAGTAGTAAGGCGTTGTAACCAAAGTCCCGGCTTTGTAAGTGCTTTAATACAACCTTTTTGACTTTTTCCTGCGATTTTTATTATTTCGTACGAAATGCCTGCAACTACCGGTAGGAGTGCAAGTCTTGTTGCCATTCTAAGAAGTAATCTTTGTATTGCAGAGTAAGATTCTCCGTTAAAACCGGGCAAAAGAGCATATAAAATAATGCTGATAACCATTACAAAAAGAAGAAAACTTGTTCCGCATCTTGGATGAAAACGAGTGTGCTTTTTGACATTTTCAGGTGTTAATTCTTCACCCGCTTCATAGCAAGCTATTGTTTTATGCTCTGCGCCATGATACTCAAAAACTCTTTTAATGTCGTTCATTTGAGAAATTAAGAACATATATGTTAGGAATATGAGCATTTTTATAAGTCCTTCGCAAATACTTCTAAATGCACCGGATTCTGCAAATGCTCTAAGACCAAGTTTTGTAAAAATCCATTGTATCCCTTGTGTGATTATGGTAGGAAGTAAAATGAATAATCCAATACTAAGCACCAAAGAAAGAATTACGGAAAATACAATCACCACATCTTTAATTTTATCCCCTAATTTATCTTCAAGCCACTTGTCGAATTTTGATTCTGTAGGTTCGTCAGATTCTACATCCATAAATTCTGCAGAATACATAAGTGATTTCATACCAATAACTAAACTGTCTACAAAACTTATACATCCTCTAATTATAGGCAATCGGCAAAAGCGACTACGCTTTTTTGTGCCGTTTTCATCAATTTTACATTCTATTTCCTTGCTTGGAGTTCTTACTGCTGTTGCCGTCTTATGAGGGCCACGCATCATAACTCCTTCAATTACGGCTTGACCGCCGATTGAAGTTATGTGTTTTTCTGTTGCCATTAATTTCACCTCTACGCTATATTATATAGCCAAATCGAAAAAATTTCAAGTGGGAAACAAAAATATATTTTGTCGAACTTTTGTCAAAATACTACACCGATTTTTGACAATATAAAAGTTTCTCTTTTGCTATAATTTTATCATAAATAATAGGGAGTGATGATATTGACTGTTTATGTTGACATTCTCTTTTTATTAAATTTTATATATGATGCAGAAATTCTTTGCCTTTTGTGCAAAATATATTCGAGAAGGGTTAAGCCTTTAAGACTTATTTTTTCATCGCTTATGGGAGGAATTCAGGGAATTTTCTTTTTTATCCCTTATTTCAGAATTTTCTCTGTTTTCCCCATAGGATTATTTTTTCCGTTATTACTGATATGGATAGCATTATATCCGATTAAATTAAGGGAACTTTTTAAAGGATATTTTGTATTTTTGTCGATAGCCTTTATTTTTTCAGGACTATTACTATTTTTTAGCATTAAAGCAAAATATGGGATATTTTTTATAATTCCTGTCTATTTATTATTAGATTTATTGAAAAAAAAGGCAAAAATAATAAGATATGAAACAGAACTTACATATGGTGAGAAAAATGTAAAAGTTTTAGGTCTTTATGATAGTGGGAATAAGGTGTTTTATTTGGATAAACCTGTTATTTTCGGTAATAAAGAAATTTGTATAAAACTTTTTGGTAACGAAAAAATAGAAAAATCAAAAATTCATGATGAAGATTTTTGTGTTGTTCCGTATAAGACAGTAAGGGGAAGTGGAGTTTGTTATGGGGTAAAACTTAAAGAGGTTTTAGTAAATAAAAAAAAGTATGACAATGTTATAATAGCAATTTTTGACGCTGATTTGGAGGAAGAAGTCATCTTAAATGGGATAATGGCGTAGAAAGGAATAGTATTATGGTTACATTGATTGAAGGACTAAAAGAAAAGTTAATTAAACTGTATGTAGGAAGTGATGAAATTTTTTATATTGGAGGACAGGATATTTTGCCTGCGCCACTTTCAAAGGAAGAGGAGGAGGAATATTTAGCTACCATTTCGGAAGAAACATCAAAATCTATGCTAATAGAACATAATTTAAGACTTGTCGTTTACATTGCAAGAAAATTTGAAAATACAGGTATAAATGTTGAAGATTTAATTTCTATCGGTACAATAGGACTTATTAAGGCGATTAATACCTTTAACCCTGAAAAAAACATAAAACTTGCTACATATGCGTCAAGATGTATAGAAAATGAAATTTTGATGTATTTGAGAAAAAATCAAAATTTAAAAACAGAAGTTTCGATAGATGAACCGCTAAATGTTGATTGGGACGGAAATGAACTGCTGTTATCAGATATTTTGGGAACTGATAATGATGTTACATATCAAAATATTGAAAGGGAAGTTGACATAAATTTATTGTCAATAGCAATGAAACATTTGTCGGCAAGAGAACAGGAAATTATGCGGTTAAGATTTGGTCTTATGGGGAATAAGGAACTGACACAAAAAGAAGTGGCAGATTTACTTGGAATTTCACAGTCATATATATCAAGATTGGAAAAAAGAATAATAAAAAGATTAAAAAAGGAAATATTAAAAATGAATTAATATAGAAAGGCTTGATAATATGAATCAAAAAGAGTATAAAAAATTTGCAGACAGAAAGGCAATGCCGACTAAAAGTTTAAAAAATTGTTGCCTTGCATATTTGTTTGGTGGTGGAATTTGCGTTTTTGGGCAACTTTTATTTGCTCTATATAAACCACTTAATCTGGGGGAAGAACTAACAGGAAGTGCAGTTTCAATCACACTTATTTTAATTGGTGTTCTTTTGACCGGATTTGATATCTATCCAAAACTTGCAAAATATGCAGGTGCGGGAACGATTGTTCCGATTACGGGATTTGCAAATTCTGTTGCATCTCCTGCGATTGAAGCAAAAACAGAAGGTTTTGTTCTTGGTGTTTCGGCAAAAATTTTCACAATAGCAGGCCCTGTTATTGTATTCGGAATTGGCGCATCTTTTATTGTGGGAATTTTTTATTGGCTATTTTGAAGAAACAACTATCATATAATTAAGTGGTTTTATAAAGCCGTTAAGTCTGGGACAGGTGATATCACCACCGACAATTTTATTTTTGTAAAGTAAAATATTTGTGTAAACTTTTGCATTATCAAAATTTTCGGTATTTAAGATTTCATAGGTATATTTTGTCAAAAGTTTGCCCCTATAAGTTGACAAATCAAATCCTGACTCTATTTGTATAAGATTATAGTTTTCAAAGATATCGTCAAATTCTTTTGGCACAATTATCTGTTCTACAGAATAAGGCTCTTTTGGTATTATAATGTTTAAACTTAAAAGTTGTTTTTGAATATAATAGTCTTGGTCACTTGAAAAAACTAAAAATCCTACTGCTATTATAATTATCAAGAGCACGGTTAAAAAATACATCTTTTTCATAATTCACCCATTCTTATTAATATTATCAATAATATAATATGAACAGGACGGGCATAATAATGATAGAAAATGTAAAGGAGATGATATTTTGAGTACTATTGATAATATAGCATTAACCCTTGTAATTATTGGTGCAATAAACTGGGGAAGTATCGGAATTTTTAAATTTGATATAGTTGCGGCTATATTTGGTGGTCAGGGTGCGGTAATTTCAAGAATTATTTTTACTCTTGTTGCACTTGCCGGACTTTGGACAATAGGAATTCTGTTTAAAGATAAAGTTCCGCAAGAACAATAAAAAAACTGTCCCACAAGGGACAGTTTTTTAATATGATTTATTTGTGTCTTTAAAAGCTCTGTCTATATCACGCTTTGCAACCTTTTCTTTTAAATCATTTCGTTTGTCGTAAAGTTTTTTACCTCTGCAAACACCAAGTTCTAATTTAACCTTTGAACCTTTTAAATAAATTGAAAGTGGAATAAGCGTTAGACCGTCTTGTGTTGTTTCACCGATTAGGGTTCTGATTTCACTTTTATGGAGCAGTAACTTTTTGTGTCTTAGCGGGTCACGATTAAAAATATTACCCTGCTCGTATGGTGTTATGTTCATACTTTTTACAAAAACTTCGCCATTATCAACCGATGCATATGCGTCAGAAATATTAACTTTTCCAAGTCTTATAGATTTTACTTCTGTACCAAAAAGTTCAACACCACATTCTATTTTCCTTAAAATAAAATAGTCGTGTGAGGCTTTTTTGTTTTTTGCAAGAATTTTTACTTGTTCCAAATTATATGCACCTCCAAGTTATTGAATATAGTATATCACAAAATTTTCCTAATTAAAATAGTATTTGTAAAAAATAATAAAAAATATCTTGATTTATAGTAAGAATTGTATTAAAATAGAAATAATATAATTATGAAAAATATTATGGGGGAAGTATAAATTGAAGAATTTGACATTTAACTACAAAAATGTGCTGAATTTTGTTTCAGAAGATGAAATTTTGGGTATGAAAGAAGTAGTAAGAGAGGCACATAATACACTTACAAATAAAACAGGTGAAGGTAATGACTTTTTAGGTTGGGTAAACCTTCCTACAGATTACGATAAAGAGGAATTTGAAAGAATTAAAAAGGCGGCAGCTAAAATCAGAAAAGATAGCGAAGTGCTTGTAGTAATCGGTATCGGTGGTTCATACTTGGGCGCAAGAGCAGCTATTGAAATGCTAACAAGCCCATTTAATACAAAGGAAAATCCGACAGAGATTGTTTATGCAGGTAACAGTATTAGTTCATCATATTTAAGTGATTTGATAAAGTATATTGACGGCAAAGATTTTTCAGTAAATGTAATTTCCAAATCCGGCACAACAACAGAGCCTGCTATCGCATTTAGAATTTTCCGTGACCTTTTGGAAAAGAAGTACGGAAAGGAAGAAGCAAGAAAGAGAATTTATGCTACAACTGATGCTAAAAGAGGTGCTTTAAAGAGCTTAGCAGACAGCGAAGGATATGAAAGTTTTGTAATCAGTGACGATGTCGGCGGAAGATACAGCGTTCTTACAGCCGTTGGACTTTTGCCAATCGCAGCAGCAGGAATCGACATTGACCAAATGATGAAGGGTGCAAAGGATGCACAAGAACTTTATAATAACGATAATTTAGAAACAAACGAATGTTATCAATATGCAGCAGTTCGTAACATACTACTTAAAAAGGGTAAAAATATCGAAATGATGGTAAATTATGAACCTGCACTTCACTTCTTCTCAGAATGGTGGAAGCAATTATACGGAGAATCAGAAGGCAAAGACGGAAAAGGTATTTTCCCTGCAGCTGCTGATTTTTCAACAGACCTACACTCAATGGGACAATATATCCAAGAAGGTCAAAGAATGCTTTTTGAAACTGCAATTTTAGTTGATGCACCAAAATCTGATGTTGAAATTTTAGAAGACAAAGAAAATATTGATGGTCTTAATTTCTTAAAAGGCAAGACAATGGACTATGTAAATAAACAAGCTTCAAAGGCTGTATGCTTAGCACACGTTGACGGAGGAGTTCCAAACCTTTCTGTAACAGTATCAAAGCTTGATGCTTATAACTTTGGAGCGCTTGTTTACTTCTTTGAAAAGGCTTGCGGCATTTCAGGTTACATTCTGGGAGTTAATCCATTTAATCAGCCTGGTGTTGAAGCATACAAAAAGAATATGTTTGCATTACTTGGAAAACCGGGATATGAAAAGGAACAGGAAGAAATCCTTAAAAGACTTAGCTAATAATTGACGGATGTCAAAATTATTATAAAAGGAGGAAGTTATTATGATACAACTTCTAATTGGAAAAAAAGGAACAGGAAAAACTAAGGTGTTAATTGAAAATGTTAATGAGGCATCTAAAAATGCTGATGGAAATGTTGTTTTTATTAGCAACAATTCCGCAAATATGTATGACATTACATCTAAGGTTAGAATGACCAATGTGGCTGAATTTGATATAACTTCTTGGAATGAATTCCTTGGATTTATCTGTGGAATAATCAGTGGAAATTTCGATATTACAAATATTTTTGTTGATGGAACTCTTAAAATTGTTAAAAATTCACTTGATGGATTTGAAGAATTTTTAGGCAAACTTGAAGAACTAAGCAAAAAGTTTGATATTAATTTTGAATTATCAGTTTCAGTAGATGCTGACGAAGCACCTGCATATATTAAAAAATACGTAAAATAATTAGAGGAAAATTTGATGCAATATAATAGCACGAGAAATAATAAAATTTCATTTACTTCTGCCGAGGCAATAAAACAAGGTCTTTCGGTGGAGGGTGGTTTGTTCGTTCCGGAAACTATCCCAACGTTAACATTAGAAGAGATAGGGAAGCTTGCAGGCTTGTCATATAGAGAAAGAGCGTTTGAAATTCTTTCAAAATATTTGACAGATTTTACAAAAGAGGAACTTACAAACTGTATTGAAAAGGCATATACAAAGGAAAAGTTTGAAACAGATAACATTGCACCTTTATATAAGCTAAATGATAATGAATACTTTTTGGAGTTATGGCACGGCCCGACCTGCGCTTTTAAGGATATGGCTCTTCAAATCTTGCCACATCTTCTTACAACATCTATGAAAAAGACAAATGAAAAAGATGAAGTGGTAATCTTGGTGGCAACATCGGGAGATACAGGGAAAGCAGCCTTAGAAGGTTTTGCAAATGTTGAGGGAACAAGGATTATTGTATTCTATCCTGATAATGGTGTGTCAGAAATTCAAAAATTACAAATGATAACACAAACAGGGGATAATGTTGGTGTTTCTGCTGTTTCAGGGAACTTCGATGATGCACAAAATGGTGTCAAAAAGATTTTTACCGATAATAATTATAAAGAAATTTTAAAAGGTAACAATTTTAAACTTTCCAGTGCAAATTCTATTAACTGGGGCAGACTTGTTCCGCAAATTGTATATTATTTCTCTGCATATTCTGACCTTTTAAAATCAGAAGAAATAAAACTTGGCGATAAAATAAATGTGGTTGTTCCAACAGGCAATTTTGGCAATATTTTGGCTGCCTATTATGCTTATAAAATGGGACTTCCTGTAAATAAGTTTATTTGTGCTTCAAATAAAAATAATGTACTTACTGATTTTATAAAAACAGGAACTTACAATAAAAACAGAGAGTTTTTTACAACGGTTTCGCCGTCAATGGATATATTGATTTCAAGCAATTTGGAAAGATTTTTATATGACTTATCAGATAAAGATGATAAACAAATTGAGGAATGGATGAAATCTCTTCAAGAAAACGGAAAGTATTCTGTAAGCGATAGCGTAAAGAGTAAGATTGATGAACTTTTCTTTGCAGACTGTGCAGATGACACCGAGACTGCTGAAACCATAAAAGAGTGTAACGATAAATACGATTATACTATGGATACTCATACAGCAGTTGCACAAAAGGTGTATGAAAAATATACAGAGGCAACAGGCGATATGACAAAAACGGTTATCGCATCAACTGCAAGCCCGTTTAAGTTTAATCAAAGCGTTTTAATAGCACTAAAAGGTCACGGATTTGTGGCAGGTAAAGATGAATTTACACTTTTGTCAGAACTTTCTGAAATTAGTGGGATGGATATTCCAAAGTCTTTATCAGAACTTCAAAACAAATCAAAATTATTTAATACAGTTTGTGAGAAGGAACAGATGCAACAGGTAGTAAGCGACTTTTTGCAAATAGGGTAATTGAATCCGGCTTCCAAGATGTTAAAACAATATCAAAGAGCCGGGTTTTTATACAAAAAAATTCGGAGGATAAATTTATGGCAACTTTTATTAATGAACCGGCACACACCTTTAATGAATATCTTTTAATTCCGGGATATTCATCCAAAGAGTGCGTACCGACTGCGGTAAGTCTTAAAACACCGCTTGTAAAATTTAAGAAAGGCGAAGAGTCGGCAATAACTATGAATATTCCACTAGTATCTGCAATTATGCAGTCTGTTTCAGGCGACAAATTGGCAGTAGCGCTAGCAACACAAGGTGGAGTATCCTTTATTTACGGCTCGCAAACCATTGAAGATGAAGCGGCTATGGTAAAGCGTGCAAAAACTTATAAAGCAGGTTTTGTTAAAAGCGATTCTAACATTAAACCAACTGCAACTTTAAAGGATGTTATTGAACTTACAGAAAGAACAGGTCACTCAACGATTGCAGTTACAGAGGACGGAACATCAGATGGAAAACTTTTGGGAATTGTTACAGGCAGGGATTACAGAGTAAGTCGTATGAGTCTTGATGAGGTTGTTTCAAGTTTTATGACTCCGTTTGATAAACTTATTTACGCAAAAGAAGGCACAACTTTAAAAGTGGCAAACGATATTATTTGGGATAACAAGCTAAACTCACTTCCAATAGTTAGTGAAGATGGAAAACTTTGTTATATGGTTTTTAGAAAGGACTATGATTCACATAAGCAAAATCCAAATGAACTTTTGGACGCATCAAAAAGATATGTTGTAGGCGCCGGAATTAACACAAGAGATTATAAAGAAAGAGTCCCTGCACTGCTCGAAGCAGGTGCTGATGTTTTATGTATTGATTCATCAGAAGGATTTTCAGAATGGCAAAAACTTACTATTGATTGGATTCGTGAAACTTACGGTGACGCTGTAAAGGTCGGAGCCGGAAATGTTGTTGATGCTGATGGATTTAGATTTTTAGCAGATGCGGGTGCTGACTTCATAAAGGTTGGTATCGGTGGTGGCTCTATCTGTATTACAAGAGAAACAAAAGGTATCGGTCGTGGACAAGCAACTGCTCTAATTGAAGTTTGTGCTGCTCGTGATGAATACTTTAAAGAAACAGGTGTATATATTCCGATTTGTTCCGATGGTGGCATAGTTTATGACCATCATATGACTCTTGCACTTGCTATGGGTGCTGACTTTATTATGCTTGGAAGATACTTTGCAAGATTTGATGAAAGCCCATCTAATAAAGTTTCAATAAATGGTACATATTATAAAGAGTATTGGGGAGAAGGCTCAGCAAGAGCGAGAAACTGGCAAAGATATGACCTTGGCGGAGATAAGAAATTATCCTTTGAAGAAGGTGTTGATTCTTATGTTCCATATGCAGGCTCATTAAAGGACAATGTTGCATTGTCGCTTAGCAAAGTTCGCTCTACTATGTGTAACTGTGGGGCATTAACAATTCCTGAACTTCAAGAAAAAGCAAAACTAACGCTGGTTTCTGCTACAAGTATTGTTGAAGGCGGAGCACATGATGTTATCCAAAAGGATAAAAATTCGAGCATAAAATAATTAAAAAGCAGTAGTTTAAAACTACTGCTTTTTTAGTATAAAGTTTTATATATTTAATTTGCTTTTAACAAATTCAATTTGATTTTCTACCGATTTATAACCTGTGCCACCTTCACTGATTCGCTTTTCGACACATACCTTTAAATCAACTGCGTTATAGACAGTTTCATCAAACAGTTCACTGTACTCTTTGTACTTTTCAATCGGCAAAGTTTCTAACACAAAGCCTTCTTTTATGCAGAAGGAAACAATTTGACCTGAAATTTTATATGCACTTCTAAAAGGGAGACCTTTTAAAACCAAATAATCTGCAAGGTCAGTAGCATTTATAAAGCCTTTTTGTGCGGCTTTTTTCATATTTTCAGTGTTTGCTGTCATTGTAGAAATCATACCTGTGAAAATATCTATACAAGCTTTTGCAGTATCTACTGCATCAAAAACGCCTTCTTTGTCCTCTTGCATATCCTTGTTGTAGGCAAGTGGTATTCCCTTTAAAGTGGTAAGGAGTGCCATTAAATCGCCATAAACTCTTCCTGTTTTGCCACGCACTAGTTCTGCCATGTCAGGATTTTTCTTTTGCGGCATAATTGATGAACCTGTTGTAAAAGAATTTGAAAGTTCAATAAACTTAAATTCCCAACTGGACCAAAGAATTATCTCTTCTGAAAATCTTGAAAGATGCATCATTAAAATTGAGAGATTGCTTACAAGTTCTAATGCAAAATCTCTGTCTGAAACACCATCGATTGAATTTTGACAAATATCATCAAATCCCAAATTTTCTGCTTCAAATTTTCTGTCGGTAGGGTAGGTTGTACCTGCTAATGCACAACTTCCTATTGGAGAAATGTTAAGCCTTTTTTTTGTGTCACAAAGTCTGTCTTTATCACGCAAAAGCATCATAATATATGCCAAAAGTTGATGTGAAAATACGATTGGTTGTGCCCTTTGAAGATGTGTGTATCCGGGCATTATTGCTAGTTTGTACTCTTCTGCTTTTTCAAGTATTGCACAAATAAGATTTGTAATTTTTTCGGATAAAACATCTATTTCATCTCTTAAATATAACCTAAAATCAAGGGCAACTTGGTCGTTTCTGCTGCGTGCGGTATGAAGTTTTTTTCCAACATCACCAAGGCGAGTAGTCAAAACTTCTTCAACAAACATATGTATATCTTCGGCATCTTGCGATATTTTGAGTGTTCCACTTTCAATATCTGCAAGAATTGATTCAAGCCCACTAATCAAGGTGTCAGCCTCGCTTTGAGAGATAATACCTGTTGCTCCAAGCATTGCAGCATGAGCCATACTTCCTTTTATATCCTGTTTATACATACGAGAATCTACACGAATGGAAGAATTAAAGTCGTCCGCCAACTTATCTGTTGTTCCATTTGTAAGACCTGCCCACATTTTAGCCATAAATTCACCCCAACTAATCTTTATTTGTTCTTCTTATCAACTATTGCTTGAACGCTTATTGGTAGTCCGTATAGGTTAATAAAGCCTGCAGAATCCTTTTGGTCGTAATCACTTTCGCCAAATGTTGCGATTTCTTCACTGTATAATGAGTAGTCACTCCAAACTCCTGCTTTTATGATATTTCCTTTATAAAGCTTTAATTTAACTTTTCCTGTAACCTTTTCTTGTGTCTTGTCCACAAATGCTGATAGCGCTTCACGAAGTGGTGTAAACCATTGTCCGTTATATACAAGTTCTGCAAATGTAATTGAAAGTTTTTGTTTTTCATGTAATGTTAACTTATCAAGACAAATGCTTTCAAGTGTTTCGTGAGCCTTATATAGAATTGTTCCACCCGGAGTTTCATAAACACCACGACATTTCATTCCGATTAGACGGTTTTCGACAATATCAATGATACCTATGCCGTTTTTGCCACCAAAATCGTTAAGAGCTAAAATAATATTTTTAGCAGTCATTTTTTCGCCGTTTAGAGCAACAGGAACACCCTTTTCAAAATCAAGGGTTATGTATGTTGGTTCATCAGGAGCATCGATAGGGGACACGCCCATTTCAAGAAAACCTTTCTTTTCATACATTGGTTCATTTCCTGTATCTTCAAGGTCAAGACCTTCGTGTGACAAATGCCATAAGTTTTTATCCTTTGAATAGTTTGTTTCACGATTGATTTTTAGTGGAATGTTATGTGATTCTGCATATTCAATTTCTTCGTCACGAGATTTTATATCCCATTCACGCCAAGGAGCGATGATTGGCATATTTGGTGCAAAATGCTTTATTGCAAGTTCAAAACGGACTTGGTCATTGCCTTTTCCGGTACAGCCGTGGCAAATTGCATCTGCATTTTCTTTTAGCGCAATTTCGACCAAACCTTTTGCAATACATGGGCGAGCGTGTGAAGTACCAAGTAGGTAATCTTCATAAACTGCGCCTGCTTTCATGGTAGGAATTATGTATTCATCAACATATTCTTCTGTTTGGTCTAAAACATATAGTTTAGAAGCACCTGTTTTTATTGCCTTTTCTTCCAACCCTTCAAGTTCGTCTGCTTGACCGACATTTCCTGAAACAGCAATAACTTCACAGTTATTGTAGTTTTCTTTAAGCCAAGGAATAATTATTGAAGTGTCTAATCCACCGGAATATGCAAGTACTACTTTTTTGATATTTTCTTTTTTCATAAAATTACATCCTTTCAAAAAATATGAATAAATATGCAATTATTATACCAATTTATACATATATTGTCAAGCAATAAAGAAAAAATATACAAAATCTTAACAAAAATATACAATGTTATGAAATATTAAGCCTCATATATTGTGAAAAATATTGACAAAGATATGAAAAAGTGGTATAATCCAAAGTTGTTAAGTTAAAATTTAGCGGGATGGTGTAAAGGTAGCACTAGTGACTCTGACTCACTCTGTACGGGTTCGAATCCTGTTCCCGCTGCCAC